>NZ_JAALDL010000009.1 GCF_011045095.1 Grimontia sedimenti | reverse complement strand
CTGCGAGGCGTTGAGCTAACTGATACTAATTGCCCGTGAGGCTTAACCATACAACACCCAAGGGGTTTTGACGGACTCGAAGAGAACATTGAATGTGTAAGAACGAGAACAAACAAAGTCACTTTCCAAGATTTTAACGAATTTGCTTGGCGACCATAGCGTTATGGACCCACCTGACTCCATGCCGAACTCAGTAGTGAAACGTAACAGCGCCGATGGTAGTGTGGGGTCTCCCCATGTGAGAGTAGGACATCGCCAGGCATCCAATTTAAGTGTGGAGCGGTAGTTCAGTTGGTTAGAATACCGGCCTGTCACGCCGGGGGTCGCGGGTTCGAGTCCCGTCCGCTCCGCCACTTCTTAAAGAGAAGCTAACTCTTAAAAACAGCAACAGGGGTGTAGCTCCAATTGGCAGAGCAGCGGATTCCAAATCCGCGTGTTGGGGGTTCGAATCCCTCCACCCCTGCCACCTTTAAGCCTCAGCAGTAATGCTGGGGCTTTTTTGCATTTTGGTGTTTGGCTTTGCTCTTAAATCCCTGTGCGGGAGTGACTGTTTATGTGTATCCTTCAGGCTGGTTTAGTTCTCAAACACTAATCGGCACTATGAATCAACTTCGAAGCCTTTGGGTTATTCTCTCTACCGCATTTCTTCTACTAGGTATTGCTCTCGTCTACTTTCTTGTTGATGTCCCTGACTCACCTCAGCTTGCTTCAGGGCAAGGTGCTGTGAAATGCCGCGAGTATAAAAGTTCTTCGGAGATTGATGTATCGAAGCCTTTGAACATCGCTGTATGGAATATCTATAAACAGCAGTTGGAAGGTTGGGATACTGAACTTAAGTCGCTGGCGGCGGACAACACCATCATTTTGCTTCAGGAAGCGCAAACCAAACCACAAATGCTTAGCTATCTAGAACAAAGTGGCTGGCATAGTAATCAGGCTTATGCTTTTGCGATTAATGGGGAAATAGCAGGCGTGATGACGTTGTCTGAAGCTATTCCAGAGAAAGTCTGTGCTTATACCAAGGTTGAACCCTACTTACGATTACCAAAGAGTGCGTTGTACAGTGCTTTCCCGCTTTCCAATGGGGAAGTGTTGTCTGTGATTAACCTTCACAGTATCAATTTTACTTATGGCGTGACTGAGTACTCTGAGCAACTGGATGTGTTGGTAGAAGCGGTAGAGCCACTTAAGGGGCCTTTGATTATTGCAGGAGACTTAAACACCTGGAGTAATGAACGACTGTCTGTCGTGAGAGATAAGTTAAGTTCAATTGGGCTAAAGGAAGCGAATTTTCAGCCAGATGAAAGGCTACGGGTTTTCAGCCATCCGTTGGACCACGTATTTTATCGTGGTGTGACGTTACAGCACGCTAAATCTATCGATACTCCCGCCTCCGATCACGCGAGGCTCGAAGCGAGCTTTGTGTTTGATGAGGCAAAAGAAAAAGGCAGCGATTAACGCTGCCTTTCTTTTTCAGACTGCCTGCGACATTTGACTGATTGTTTCATTCGCATTGTAGAGTGGGCGCATCGCTTTCAATACATCTGAGCGAGAGATTACGCCAACCAGACGATTGTTTTCCAGTACTGGAAGGATATGAGGTTTACTCATTTTCGCTTCACAAACGCGGTCTTTAAGTGGTTTATAGCTTAGGCTGGTTGCAATACCCATATCAGAAACAGGAAAGGCTTTTTCTTTGTCGACGACTAAAAATTCAGCGACATCAATCAGGCTTTCGTTGGCGCTAAGAGCTGTCACATCGTCGTTCATTAAGTCGCCTACGCATTGTTCTGCATCTGGTAGGTAGTCCTCACACCATAGGTTGACCATCACATCGTGCACTGAGAAGAAGCCGACCACGTGCAGTTGATTGTCGCAAACCGGAGCACCAGTCAGTTGGTTTGAAAGCAGCACATCAATAGCATCTGCAGTGCGATCAGTGGCTTTCAATACGATAGGGCTGGTATTCATCAGATCTTTAACTTTCATTTTGTTCATCATGGCAGAATCCTTACTGGCTTTATTGAGTGTCACTGGCGAGTTGACGGCCAGCATTTCAGGTTGTTGCATTTGCTTTGTATAAATCCCCCAGTTGGCAAGGCCAACCAGTACAGCACCACCGACAACGTTGCCAAGCGTCACTGGGATAAGGTTATTAACGATAAAGTGGGAAACAGTTAAGTCAGCGTAACTTGATGCTGATACACCTAATTGCGTCCAGAAAGCGTCCGGTGAAAAGTGAGAAATGACGATACCCAGCGGAACCATAAACATGTTGGCGATACTGTGCTCGAAACCGCTGGACACGAACATGGCGACCGGCAGCATAGTCATCACAGCTTTGACGACAGGATTTGCAGAGCAAAAGGTTAGCCAAATCGCTGTGCAGACAAGAATGTTACAGAGCACGCCGAGCGTGAAAGCTTCAAGCCAAGTGTGATGGAGCTTATGCTGCGCTATATTGAGTGCATTCAGCCCCCATTGACCGCCATCCAACTGGTATAGCCCTGCTGCTGTTACCAGCGCTAGCAAAATCATCGCGCCGATAAAGTTGCCTAGGTAGACCTTGCCCCAGGTACTGAAAAGCTTTCCGATGCCTACCTGGTTGTTGGCCCAGGAGATACTAGAAAGTACTGTGCTGGTAAACAGCTCGCCTTCAAAGATCACTATAAGTATCAGGCCCATACTGAATGCGAGTCCGCCAATCAGCCTGGTCATTCCCCAACTTGCGCTGTCATTACCTGTGGTGACTGTGATGTAGAAAAGAAACGCGAGGCCGATAAAGGCGCCAGCTAGCACAGCGAGACTGATGGTGGCTCCACTTCTTTTGCTGATTTTCTTCAGTGCATAGCGCTCTGCCTCGGACATCATTTCAGCCGCAGAGAAGCCTTTCACTGAGACGAAGTCGTGATCAGAATACGCAGTTGTCATTTCTTCCCCTCCTGTGTTGTTTCATGGTGTTTTCCTTTTTCTTCGAGTCGGGCGGTATACCTGACTTCCCTTTCAGAGTAAGTGTGATTGAGTGGTCAAGTACAATTGATAATCCTTTGCTTTGTATTCAATTTTATTGATGAATTTTTTAGGGTGAGTACAATAAACCCATAAAAATAAAGAGGTTTAACGTTCGCTGCTTTTCTGGGGAGGGAAGTCATGCGCTATTCACTTAAACAACTGGCAGTTTTCGATGCCGTTGCGGATTGCGGCAGCGTCAGTCAGGCGGCAGATTTACTGGCTTTGACCCAGTCTGCGACCAGTATGTCGCTGTCTCAGCTCGAGAAAATGTTGGGCAGGCCGCTTTTTGAAAGGAAAGGGAAACGTCTTATCCTGACGCATTGGGGAGCATGGCTTCGACCAAAGGCCAAGCGGTTGTTGAGAGACGCCAAGCAGATTGAAATGGGCTTCTATGACCAGCACCTGTTGAGCGGCGAAATCCGCCTTGGGGCAAGTCAAACCCCAGCAGAACACCTGGTTCCGGACCTTATCAGTATTATTGATAATGACTTTCCAGAAATTCGAATTTCCTTAGGCGTGCGAAGTACCAGCTCTATTATTCAGGGTGTATTGGATTACCGCTATGATCTGGGGATTATTGAAGGTCGTGTAGATGACAATCGTCTGCATCAGGAGCCATGGTGCACGGATCACCTAACGATTGTGGCAGCGGCTCATCATCCTTTTGCCAAACGTGAACGCGTAAGTATGGCGCAGCTGGAGCAGGCGCAATGGATTTTGCGTGAACATGGTTCGGGAACAAGAATGGCTTTTGAGAGCGCAATTTCTCGCCATATCGCTGACCTTGATGTTTGGCGCGAGTATGAACATATTCCAGTTATCCGAAGTCTTGTTGCCAATGGGCCTTATGTTACGTGCTTACCTTACTTAGATGTTGAGCAGTATATTGAAGACGGAAAGTTGGTGGCGCTGAACGTACCAGAGTTAGATATCTCACGTTCACTTTCTTTTGTATGGCGGGCCGATATGGCGGAAAACCCGGTGGTGGATTGCTTTAAGCGGGAAGGTATCAGGATGATGAAGCGACACCCTATGGTGATGTAATCAATTTTGTTGATACAAAAAAGCGCGCAGCGAAAACGCTGCGCGCTTTTTTTACAAACTAGAAGCTAAGCGCTCACTTTGGTGACATCGATATACAGTTTCAGTTTTTGTCCTGGCTGGATATATGCGTTCTTCTTCAGCGAGTTCCATTTCACCAGATCGGACACGGACACCTTGTAGCGTGCTGCAATGCCGCTCAGTGAATCACCTTCACGGATTTGGTAGAAAATAGTGCGAATACGTGCGCCTTCATCGGCTTTTTTCCAAATCACCAAGTCCTGACCAATACGCAGCGGATCTTTCGGTGCCATACCGTTCCAGCGTGCCAGCGAAGTATGTGACACGCCGTGCTTGCGTGCGATCGTCCAGAAACTATCACCTTTTTGAACGGTATGAGTAAGTTTGATATCACCACGTTTCTTACTGGTCAGTTTGGCCAGACGCTGTGGTGCACTTAGCGTGTACTGACCTTCATCTTTTAGGGACACAGGAATCAGTAGGTGCTCGCCTACACGGATATTGGTGCCTTTTAAGCTATTGGCACGTTGAATGACTTTGACCGTTGTATTGTGGCGTTTTGCAATCAGACCCAGAGAGTCACCGCTTTTCACTTTATAGCGGGTCACTTTCACGCCCTGATTATTGTTTTCCGTTAGGTTGCTATTAAAGCGAGCCACATTATCTTTAGGTAACAGCAAGTGGCTTGCACCGTCTGGTGCTGTCGCCCAGTGGTTATAAGCAGGGTTCAGGCTTTGAAGCTCAGACAGAGACAGGCCAGCGTAGTTAGCTGCCAGCGCCAAGTCCATCTGCACACCTGGCTCTACTTGTTCAACCACAGGTTTATTGGCAATCGCTGGCAGATCCAAACCATAACGTTCTTTGTTCTTGACCACATCTGCAACGGCGATCAGCTTGGGTACATAGCCGCTGGTTTCCTTTGGTAAGGACAGATGCCAGAAGTCAGTTGGCAGCCCTTTGGCTTTGTTCTTTTTGATTGCTCTGAACACGCGACCTTCACCGGTGTTATAAGCGGCCAGCGCATGTAGCCAGTCACCATCAAATTTCTTGTGAAGGTATTCCAGCAAATCTAATGCAGCATCCGTTGAAGCGACGACATCACGGCGACCGTCATACCACCAGTTTTGTTCCAGGCCAAAGCGGCGGCCTGTGTCTGGAACAAATTGCCATAAACCCGCTGCGCGGCCATGGGAGTACGCAAATTGATCAAATGAGCTTTCTACGACTGGCAGAAGCGCGATCTCGAGTGGAATGCCGCGCTCTTCAACTTTTTCAGTGATGAGATACAGGAAAGGTTCAGCGCGTTCAGAGACTGTTTTGAGGTGTTGCGGATGCTTTAAGTACCAGTTGCGGTAGTAATTAACTCGCTTGTTTTCAGGTACGGGCATCTCAAGTTGCATGGCAATCCGTTCCCAGACATCGTCCTGCGTTTGAGGCGTGATGACAGGTTTGGTCTCCTCGACCTTTTCGGTTTCAACTGGCGTCTGAACGATGTCAGTCTTTAGGAGCGCTTCTTCCTGTTGCTCTGGCGTGTTAGTCGTGGTTGCGACATCACTTTGGCCGGTAATCTGGCATCCTGCGAGGAACATCGATCCCACTAACACATAACGGAACTTCATTAATCTCTGACCTTTCAAAAAATGGCCGATGATGATACTCGGCCGGAACTCCTGCTTACAAGTGACTTGTGTCAAAATTCATCTTTCCAGCGTCTGAGCGCCGCAAAAGTTTCGGTATCCGTAGAGTCAGTCGCACCTTGGCTTACCGCTGCTTTGACACTGTCGATGTGGGCGCGTAGGAAAGGGTTGATACACTTTTCTTTCCCAATCGAACTCGGCAAAGTGGGGATGTTTTTCTCCCGAAGTGCCTTAGCTTCAACAACATATTCGTTAAGCGCAGTATTGTTCGGTTCGACCGCGAGAGCAAATTTCAGGTTTGAAAGCGTGTATTCATGCGCACAAAACACCAGTGTGTCATCCGGTAAAGACGCCAGATGTGTCAAGGACTGGTGCATTTGTTTTGGGAGGCCTTCAAACAGCCGACCGCAACCTGCAGAAAATAGCGTATCCCCGCAAAACAGCATTCCCTCAGCGTAATAAGCAATGTGGTCGAGTGTATGTCCCGGAACGTGGAAAACTGTAAAGTCAGTGTTGAACAGTGTAAAACTCTGACCGTGTTTGAGAGGATGGTTGACCATAGGGAAACGGTCGGTCGCTGGGCCATAAATGGAGAGGGCTGGGAAGTGTTCCAGCAGGGTGCGGATACCGCCAATATGGTCATTGTGATGATGAGTGACCAGTATCCCATCCAGCTCCAGCCCTTCATTATTAAGGGCTTCAAGTACAGGCGTGGCATCACCGGGATCGACGACAACACAATGATTGTCATCATTTTTTAGCAGCCAGATGTAATTGTCATTGAATGCAGGTATGCTTGTTACAGATAGCATTGAATCTCTCCAGCTATAACTCTAAAACACTATGAAACCAGCACGCAGCCAACGTCCACTGGAATACCCGTACACTTGGGACCAATTCGCGCACGGCGAATGGGCGTGCACGCACGTGCAAACGCGGCTGGACGAGTGGTTGCCACGCTTGTTTGGTTACCACATGCTGAAACTTGGTGGCCTCAGCTGTGAGATGGTGACCGGGCATTGTAACATTCAGCATCAGGTCTGTATCGACAAGCTCAATCCTTTGCGGAACATGGAGGCCGAGAACTACGACCTGCCTTTTCTCGACAAAGCCTTTGACGTTTGCATTCTCGCCAACCAACTTGACTACACGGATGACCCTCACCGATTGCTGCGTGAGATCGACAGAGTCATGATAGACGATGGCTATCTGATCCTTTCAGGAGTTAATCCCAGTAGTTTGATGGGGATCGGCCGATTGATACCTTGGCGCAAGAATCGACTGCCTTGGAATGGACGAATGTTTACGCCATTGCGGGTGAGGGACTGGTTGGGAGTGTTAAACTACGAAATCGTTGAAATGTCGTGTTTCGGACTGATTCCGGCAACACGCCACCGTACGTGCGGCGTATGGTTTGAAAATGCCTGTTCGGGGCTTCTGCCTGCTATTGGCTCGCTCTATTTCATTGTTGCCCGTAAGCGAACTTATCCGCTGAAACCTATTAAACCGAAGTGGAAGCTGAAAAAATCGCTGTCGCCGGTGAGTGTGAACTACCGCACCGGCGGATAAGAGGTTTATTCAGAAGGAATGTAACCTTCGTCTGGCCCTGTCGGGTTTTCTGCCGCTGTTCTTGCCAGTTCATCACAGCGCTCATTTTCTGGATGACCTGCATGACCTTTCACCCATTGCCAATCCACAGTGTGGCGCTGGGTTTCGGTATCCAGACGCTGCCATAGGTCAGCATTTTTTACTGGCTTTTTATCTGCGGTTTTCCAACCACGTTTCTTCCAATTGTGTATCCACTGGGTGATCCCCTGACGCACGTATTGACTGTCTGTGGTCAGCGTGACGTTGCAAGACTCTTTCAGGCTCGCCAGACCCACAATGGCCGCCAGCAGTTCCATGCGGTTATTGGTGGTGAGCGCAAAGCCTTCGCTCATCTCTTTCTCGTGTTGTTTATAACGCATGACCACGCCATAACCACCCGGTCCTGGATTACCGAGACAAGAACCGTCCGTGAAAATTTCTACCTGCTTGACCATATTTGTTAGTATCTGTGGAAATTAATCGCCAAGTCTGACACAAGTGCCGCTATGAAAGCCAGTTACGACAGAATTATCGTTCTCGATACCGAAACCACGGGTATGAACCGTGAAGGTGGTCCCCATTACGAAGGGCACCGCATCATTGAAATCGGCGCGGTGGAAATCATCAACCGCAAGCTGACCGGTCGCCATTTCCACGTGTACATCAAACCCGATCGAGAAATCGATCCGGAAGCGATTTCCGTACACGGTATTACCGATCAGTTTTTGCGTGATAAGCCGGAATACGGCGATATTCATGCCGAATTCCTAGATTTTATCAAAGGCGCGGAACTTGTTGCCCACAACGCGCCCTTTGATACCGGCTTCATGGACTATGAATTCCAGATGCTGGATCCGTCGATTGGCAAAACCGACGACTTCTGCAAGGTGACCGATACCCTTGCCATGGCGAAGAAGATATTCCCGGGCAAGCGGAATAACCTTGATATTCTCTGTGAACGTTACGGCATAGACAACTCGCACCGTACCCTACACGGCGCATTGCTCGATGCCGAGATTCTGGCTGATGTATACCTGTTGATGACAGGTGGCCAGACAACGCTCAAGTTCAGTGGTAGTGATTCAAACGAAGAAGGCGATGAAAGTGAAGCCATTCGACGTGTCGAAGCCGGTACGAAAAAACTAAAGATTATCAGTGCCTCTGCCGATGAACTAAGTGAACATGAAAAGCAGCTCGATATCATCGAAAAGAATGGCAGCTGTTTGTGGAGGCAACAGGAGAGTGTATGAAAACAAGGTGGGCTGGGTTGCTGCTCACTCTGCTGATGGCGTTCAACGTCGCAGCGGAGCAGACATCGGATCGAGACATACGGTTACTGAATAATCGTTTCCGTATCGATTCCACCATTACTCAGGTTGCCTTTGTTATCTATCGCCAAAAACCCAGTCAGCCGGTTGTGCTTGTGCAGCCGGATGGCTCCAAGCTATATGAATTCCGTCATCCCGATAATGTTTCATGGCATAAAGAGGCGGACATGGACATTATTTCGATTCAAAACCCAATGCCAGGCCCGTGGCAGGCAATTGGTAAAGTCACTCCTGAAAACAAAATCCGTATTCTCTCCGAACTCAGTATGAAGGTAGATACCTTCCCAAGCCGTCTCTACCAAGGCGAAACCCTGAAGTTTACCGCCCGTTTAATGCAAGGTGATGTGCCACTGAATCTCAGGGATTTTCTCGATCGTGTTGAATTGACCGTTACCTTTACAGAGTATCTGGAAAGTGTGGATGACATTCCGGTGGATCAGCGCCCGCAGGAAATGTCTCTGGGCCGCTTCAAAGATGATGGGGCGGGGTTGGATGAATACGCCGGTGACGGCGTGTTTACCGTCGAGCTTTCTGTGAATGCTCATCCTGGAAAATATCGCGCACGGGTCACTTCAGGTAACGGCGTGTTTTTCCGCACTCTGGAGCAGGAAGTCTTGGTGTACCCAACGCCACTGATGGCGACCTTTAAACAAAGCCGCAAAAAAGCGCTGCCTCACCATCTTCTGGTGGAGTCTGATACCGCAAGCATAGAGCCAGGTTCAATCGCTGCACATTCGGAGTTTACGGATCCCAATGGCAAGTTATCTGTCTATCAGGGCGTAGCGGGCGAAGATTACACGGCGCTCACCGTCGATATCGATAACTTCGAAGAGCCGGGGCGTCATAAATGGCATGCATGGCTATATGGTACGGATAAGCTTTCCGGACGCCCTTTGATGTTCCATCTTCCTGAGCAGACGTTTGCCGTGGCAGATTATGAGGCGATCGAGCAGGCGAAGATCGAGCGTGAAGAGCGCGAAGCGGAGCGTAAGCGTATAGAAGATGAGCGCATTGCGGCTGAGAAACGTGAAGCAGACAGAAAGATGGCAATGATCACCATTATTGGTGGCAACATCTTGCTGCTTATCTTGGCGGTCGGTGGCTGGTTCGTCGTTCGTATGATCAAGCGTAAGAAGCTTGCTGCAGAAACGGAAGAGGAGCTGGAAGCACCGCCACCGGAAGAGCCGGACAAAGCGGCTTAATCCGTTTATTCAGTGCAAAGAAAAAGGAGAAGCTAAGCTTCTCCTTTTGTCGTTATCGGGTTTGATGTTAAGCAGCGTGTACCACTTTATCCAACGCTTTGCTCGCTGCTGCGAGCTCTGCAGGGTCAAAATCGTCAACATTGATAGTTTCGAGGCGACCTTCCTCTGCAATACGCAGGGTGTCTGCTTCTTTCTCTGAAATTACACCTTCACGAAGACCAATTTCAGCCACCTTGTCCAGGAACATAAACGGCAGTTTTTGACCTGTCGAATCGCACACTTTCTGGTAGACAGGCTCTGCGGCAAGGATATCCAGCAGGGCTTTTTCAATCTTACCTACCGCATTGTGCTCAGAGGCTTCAAGGAATTGGCCACGGCCAATACGGCTGCGGGTTTCACCTGGGGTTTGCAGAATCGCAGCCACTTTACCATCCAGTAAATCGCTTGGTTTGGTGCGACGGGTGCCGAATGGGAATAGCAGAGCACGCAGCGGTGCAGCTACCCAGCGGGCAGGGAAGTTGGCAAGGAAATCATCCAGTGCTTCTTCAGTTTGGTACATAGCATCTTGCATGCCCCAGTGAACCAAAGGCAGATCCGCTTTTTGGTAACCTTCGTCGGCATAGCGCTTCATGGTTGCCGAAGCCAAATACAATTGACTCAGAACATCACCCAGACGCGCTGAAAGACGCTCTTTACGCTTCAGGTTGCCACCCAGCACTGCCATTGAGATGTCAGATAACAGGGCGAGGTTAGATGCGTAGCGGTTCATCTGTTGGTAGTAGCGTGCCGTTTCGTCTTTACGTGGCACGCTGGAAGTGCGGCCATCAGTCAGGCCCAGCCAGACCGAACGAACCAGGTTACTGATCACAAAGCCAACATGGCCAAACAATGCCTGGTCAAATTCTGCCAAAGCTTCGCGCTCGTCTTCTTTGTAAGCGGCGTTTATTTCTTCCAGAACGAATGGATGACAACGGATAGCGCCTTGACCGAAGATGATCATCGAGCGGGTCAGAATGTTCGCACCTTCAACCGTAATGGCAATCGGTGCACCTTGATAACCGCGGGCTAGGAAGTTTTTCGGGCCGATACAGATACCTTTACCGCCGACGACGTCCATAGCGTCAATCACGCCACGTTGACCGCGGTGGGTACAGTGGTATTTCACAATGGCAGAGATGACCGAAGGCTTCTCACCCAAGTCGATACCAGCCACGGTCAATGCACTGGCTGCATCCATGACATAGGCGTTACCACCGATGCGTGCCAATGGTTCTTCAATACCTTCCATTTTACCGATAGGCAATTTGAACTGACGGCGAATGCGGGCATAAGCACCAGTCGCCAGCGCAGCCGTTTTGAGGCCACCTGTCGAGTTTGAAGGCAGGGTAATACCACGGCCAACGGACAGACATTCAACCAGCATTCGCCAACCCTGGCCTGCCATTTCTGGACCACCGATAATGAAATCAAGTGGTACAAAAATATTCTCACCACGGGTAGGACCGTTTTGGAACGGCAGGTTCAGCGGGAAATGACGGCGGCCGATGTCCACGCCTTCAATATCCGTAGGGATCAGCGCACAGGTGATACCCATATCCTCCTGATCGCCCAGAAGACCTTCCGGATCTTTCAGCTTAAATGCCAGACCAAGAACGGTCGCGACTGGCGCCAGCGTGATGTAACGCTTGTTCCAGGTGATGGACATACCCAGCACTTCTTTGCCTTGCCACATGCCTTTAGTGACAACACCTTCATCCGGGATAGAACCTGCATCAGAGCCAGCTTCAGGGCTTGTCAGTGCGAAACATGGGATTTCAAGGCCATTGGCCAGGCGTGGCAGGTAGTAATCTTTCTGGTCTGTAGTGCCATAGTGTTGCAGTAGCTCACCAGGTCCCAGACTGTTTGGCACACCAACGGTGGAAGATAGCACGCCTGAAACGCCGGTCAGTTTTTGCAGGACCAGTGATTGTGCGTACGCGGAGAATTCCAGACCACCGTATTCCTTTTTGATGATCATAGCGAAGAACTTGTTGTCCTTAAGGTATTGCCAAACCTCCGGTGGTAGATCAGCCAGTTCATGGGTGACTTGGTAGTCATTGACCATGCGGCACACTTCGTTGACTGGACCGTCTAGGAATGCACGCTCTTCAGCACTCAGGCGAGGTGCAGGAATGTCATGTAGCTTGTTCCAATCTGGCGCTCCACGGAAAAGATCGGCTTCCCACCAGACGGTGCCTGCGTCAATCGCTTCTTTTTCGGTCTGAGACATTTCAGGCATCACGCCTTTAAACATCTTCAACGCTGGCTTACTCAGCCAAGACTCACGGAATGAGCGGACGTTCAAAGGAATGGCGATTGCGATGAACACCAGCCAGCTGATTTGGCCAACAATGCCCATCACAGAGCCAACAATTAACATTCCCGCAGCCGCGGCGGTGAACAGTTTCAAGCCTGCACGGTGATACGCAAGTATCGCCATCAGTGCCAGAAACGTTATCAGGTACAGGGTTGTCGCCATTTTCGGTTCTCCTTATCCTTCAACCCAATCTTATAATGGTAAGAGGTCATACCACTTAATTGTAAGCAGGTTTTTAAGAGAATGTAAAACAGTGACCGGTAAAAATGTGCACCTCACTTCACAGAGAAACATAATGAAACAGTGTTCAGTTTTCAGACGATTGTTTTTACGAGAGAAGCATAAGGTGAGGCAGATTATCGACAGCTTCATCTTTTTGCGGGTACACTGCTTCTCATATCTTCGGGCGCTTGCCCTGCTAATAAATTCTTCTGGTCGCTATCAATAGCGCGGCTGGTAATGGACGAATAAACCAATAAATAGAGAATTGCCCATGTACCAAGATCTCATTCGCTCAGAGCTTAACGAAGCAGCTCAGGTGCTTAACGCGTTTCTAAGTGACGACAAGAACATTGCAGACATCGAAGCGGCAGCGAAACTGCTGGCTGATTCCTTTAAAGCGGGCGGTAAAGTGCTGTCATGCGGTAATGGCGGTTCGCATTGTGACGCGATGCACTTTGCTGAAGAGCTGACGGGTCGTTACCGTGAAAACCGCCCTGGTTATCCGGCGATCGCAATCTCTGATCCAAGCCACCTTTCTTGTGTATCGAATGACTTTGGTTACGAATACGTTTTCTCTCGTTATGTTCAGGCGGTAGGCGCAAAAGGTGATGTGCTGTTTGGTCTATCGACTTCTGGCAATTCTGGTAACGTTTTAAAAGCGATTGATGCCGCGAAAGAGAAGGGCATGAAGAGCATTATGTTGACCGGTAAAGATGGCGGCAAAATGGCGGGCTTGGCAGACATTGAAATCCGTGTCCCACATTTCGGCTACGCGGATCGTATTCAGGAAGTGCACATCAAGATTATTCACATCCTGATCCAGCTTGTCGAAAAAGAAATGGAAAAATAAGGATAACGTAAAGGAATGTGTGAACTGCTTGGCATGAGTGCCAATGTACCAACGGACATTTGTTTTAGTTTTACCGGCTTAATTCAGCGTGGGGGGAATACAGGCCCTCACCGTGATGGCTGGGGCATTGTCTTTTATGAAGGCAAAGGGTTTAGGACTTTTAAAGATCCGAATCCGAGCTGCGACTCTAAAATAGCTGAGCTTGTTCAGAGTTATCCGATAAAAAGCTGCGCCGTGATAAGCCATATTCGTCAGGCGAACCGCGGTGAAGTCAATCTGGAAAATACTCATCCGTTTACCCGCGAAATTTGGGGACGTTACTGGACCTATGCCCACAATGGGCAATTATCAGATTACGAAGATTTGCCGACAGGACACTTCAAGCCTGTTGGGGAAACGGACAGTGAAAAAGCCTTCTGCTATTTGCTGCACGAAATTGAAAAGCATTACCCCGACAAGCCGGACGATATGACAGAAGTGTTCCGTTTTATCGCCAGCCGCTGCGATAAACTTCGTGAACTAGGCGTGTTTAACATGTTGTTCAGTGACGGTGACTATGTGATGGCGTATTGCACCAATAACCTTCACTGGATTACCCGTCGAGCCCCGTTTGGCAAAGCCAGCCTGATTGATGAAGAAGTGACGGTCGACTTTCAGGAGGAGACGACACCGAATGACGTGGTGACCGTGATTGCGACACAGCCTCTGACCAACAATGAAACCTGGCACAAGATGCAGCCGGGTGAGTATTGCGTGTTTCATTTAGGTGAAGTGAATACCTGCAACCGCGCTGATATTGCAGCACAGGCAGAAGAGGCGGCTAGCGAATCCGATTCGTAATGCCATCTTCAGACGATAAAAAACGCGCCGTAAGAGGCGCGTTTTTTGTGTCCGGTAAAACGGAATTAATCAGCTGCGTAGCCAGACTGTCCCAGCACTTCGCCATCCATCACGGCTTTTTCATCCGCCATGTTGAGTCTGCCCTGACAAAACCATTCCACCACCAATGGGTAGATACGGTGCTCTTGCTCCTGAACACGTTCGAATACACTTTCCGCATCGTCATCTTCAAAAATCGGCACTCTGGCCTGAAGAATGACGGGGCCACCGTCGAGCTCTTCTGTTACGAAATGTACTGAAGTACCGTGCTCGTCATCCCCTGCGTCAATCGCACGCTGGTGGGTGTTGAGGCCAGTGTATTTCGGCAATAGGGAAGGGTGAATGTTCAGCATCTTGCCCTGATAGTGACGGACAAACTCTGGCGTCAGGATACGCATGAAACCCGCCAACACAATGAGGTCTGGCGAGTATTCATCGATAGTAGCCATGAGCTGACTGTCATATTGGCTTCGGTCTGAAATCCCTTTGCTGGCAACTACAACTGCCTCAATCCCGGCCTCTTTCGCACGGGTAAGGCCGTATGCGTCTTCTTTGTTTGCAATAACAGCCGAAATTTCAATACCGTTATTGCCATGACAGCGATCGATGATCGCCTGAAGATTTGAGCCGTTTCCAGAAACCAGAACAACCAGCTTTTTCATGGTTACCCCTTGATCTCTACCTGTTCTTCGCCAGCCGCAGCGTTCTCGATCGTGCCCAGCAGCCATGCGCTTTCGCCTTCCTGATTCAGGATGTCGATTGCTTTCTGAGCTTGTTCTGCAGGCAGCGCAATCACAAGACCCACGCCACAGTTGAAGGTACGGTACATTTCGTGCTCGGTCACGTTACCGTTTTCTTGCAGCCAGTTAAAAATAACAGGCCATTCCCAGCTGTTGCCATCGATCACGGCTTTGGTGCCTTCGGGCAGCACGCGTGGGATGTTTTCCCAGAAACCGCCACCTGTGATGTGTGAGATAGCGTGAACATCGCAGCTTTCAAGCATCTTCAGGGCAGGCTTAACATAAATGCGGGTCGGTTCCAGCAGATGGTCAGCCAACGTCTTGCCGTCAAGCTCAGCGTTAACGTCTGCGCCTGAAACCTCGATGATCTTGCGAACAAGGCTGTAGCCGTTAGAGTGAGGACCTGATGAAGCGACAGCGATGATCGCATCACCTTGAGCGACTCTAGTGCCGTCGATCACTTCTTCTTTCTCAACGACACCAACGCAGAAACCTGCCACGTCATAATCTTCACCGTGGTACATGCCCGGCATTTCAGCAGTTTCACCGCCGATAAGCGCACAGCCAGCTTGCAAACAGCCTTCGCCAATACCGGTTACCACGTCAGCAGCTGTATCAACGTCCAGCTTGCCTGTTGCGTAGTAATCAAGGAAGAACAGTGGTTCAGCCCCCTGAACAATCAGGTCATTGACACACATTGCCACCAGGTCGATACCAATGGTGTCGTGTTTTTTCAGATCCATCGCCAGGCGAAGTTTGGTACCTACACCGTCAGTACCTGAAACCAGGACTGGCTGTTTGTATTTTGTAGGCAGTTCACAAAGTGCACCGAAACCACCGATGCCACCCATCACTTCAGGACGACGAGTGCGCTTAACAACGCCTTTAATTCTGTCGACCAGGGCGTTACCTGCATCGATATCTACACCTGCATCTTTGTAGCTTAGAGAAGACTTATTATCGCTCACTGGGGATCCTTACCGAGTTATGGACTAAAAAGCGGCGCCATTTTAACAGCGGTATTTCAAAAAGGAAAACGTTTGCGTCAGGTTCAAAGCAGCGAATTTGGCCTAAAAAAGCGCAACCAGTTGTATGTAACTATTCCACCGAATTTTCTTGTGTATAATTCGTGGAATTTGTTTTTTGCAGGAGTCTGTCATGAAAGTCGTCGAAGTTAAGCACCCGCTGGTAAAACACAAAATCGGTCTTATGCGTGAGGGTGATATCAGCACCAAGCGTTTCCGTGAGTTGGCGACAGAAGTAGGCAGCCTGCTGACCTATGAAGCGACTTCAGATTTCGAAACTGAAAAAGTGACCATTGAAGGCTGGAATGGCCCGGTTGAAATCGACCGCATCAAGGGTAAGAAAGTGACTGTTGTGCCAATCCTTCGTGCAGGTCTGGGCATGATGGATGGTGTTTTGGAGCACATTCCAAGCGCACGTATCAGCGTAGTCGGAATTTACCGTGATGAAGAAACGCTGGAACCGGTTCCTTATTTCCACAAGCTTGCGAGCAATATCAACGAGCGTATGGCGCTGGTGGTTGACCCAATGCTGGCAACCGGTGGTTCTATGATCGCAACCATCGATCTACTGAAAGAGCACGGTTGTGACAACATCAAAGTGCTTGTTCTGGTAGCTGCACCGGAAGGTATTGAAGCGCTGGAAAAAGCACACCCGGATGTAGAGCTTTACACTGCAGCAATCGACCAGAAACTGAATGACAAAGGCTACATCGTGCCTGGTCTGGGCGATGCAGGCGATAAGATTTTCGGCACCAAATAAATAGCACGAAATCGAAATATGAAAGAGGCTTCCATTTGGAAGCCTCTTTTCGTTTGGTGCGGTGAATTAATCTTCCATCTGCGCGTTGTCGACAACGTGGGTTTCACCCATGTCGTGGGGCAGGATGAGGTTCAGCAAAATCGCAACGATACCGCAAAGGCTGATACCTTGTAGGCTGAACTCGCCAATACCAAACGCCATACCGCCGATACCAAAGACCAGAGTCACAGCCACAATAGCCAGGTTACGCGCTTTGTGTAGGTCGACCTGGTTTTTGATCAGGGTGTTCAGACCGACGGTTGCGATAGAGCCGAACAGCAAAATCATGATGCCACCCATCACAGGAACGGGAATGGTCTGTAGAATCGCACCCAACTTGCCAACGAATGCCAGTACAATCGCCGTAATGGCACCCCAAGTCATGATGGCAGGGTTGAAAGCGCGGGTGAGCATTACAGCGCCTGTGACTTCACTGTAAGTGGTGTTCGGTGGTGCGCCAAACATCGAAGCGGCCATCGTCGCAACGCCATCACCTGTCATGGTGCGATGAAGCCCTGGTTTTTTCAGGTAGTCTTTGTTGATCACGTTTGAAATCGCCAGCATGTCGCCAACATGCTCAACGGCCGGCGCAATCGCTACCGGAATCATGAACAGGATTGCGTTGATGTTAAATTCCGGTGCAGTGAAGTTTGGCATCGCCAGCCACGCTGCATTTTGGACCGGAGAAAAATCAACCACGCCAAAGAAAAGCGCAACCACATAGCCTGACACGATACCTGCCAGAATCGGCACCAGCTTAAAAAAGCCTTTAGCGAACACTGACACAGCGATGGTCGTGATGAGCGAAACTGCTGAAATCCAAAGTGCTACTGAGCCATCAACCAGCTGAATGGCACCGTCGCCGGATTTACCTACCGCCATGTTGACGGCTGCAGGTGCCAGACCCAAACCAATCACCATGATCACCGGGCCAACCACCACGGGTGGAAGCAGCTTGTGGATGAAACCAACACCACGCACTTTGATAAATCCGCCCATGCACACGTACACCAAGCCTGCTGCCATTAGGCCACCCATGGTTGCTGGAATACCCCAGGTCTGAACACCGAACAAGATGGGTGCAATAAAGGCAAAAGAGGAAGCGAGGAAAATGGGGACAGAACGTTTGGTGATGATTTGGAAGAGAAGGGTACCAATACCGGCACCGAAAAGAGCGACGTTAGGGTCAAGTCCCGTAAGGAGTGGAACCAGCACCAACGCGCCAAAGGCAACAAATAGCATTTGTGCCCCTTGTAACACTTGCATCATGACGCACCTTCCTGAAGTTTAAAAAATCGCGGGATACTATCATGATTTATAGGGGCAATTAAGTGAGCTATTGCATACTGTCAGTATACTTCACACTGATAGACAAACTTTCTGTCGGAAAAAATGTCAATGAAATAGAAGAGAGCTTGAATATTAAAGGGTACGCAACTGGTATAGCGCTCAATTTCGATGTTTAGCCATTGCTGACAGTAGGGCTTCACTTTATGATCAACGTTTAAAAATCGAGTTATCTGGCAAATATATGTTACGAACCTTCATTTTCGTTTTGGCACTCGTACTGGGGCAAACCAGTGCAATGGCCGCTTCACTGTTCAGTGCTGAAGTGGTGTTGGATGACAGCGATGCAGCAACGGAACAAGCTGCGAAAGAAACAGCATTTGTTGATGTATTGATCCGCGCGTCTGGCCAGTCTGAGGTGGGTAACAATCCCGTTATTCAAAAAGCACTCCCAACGGTGAACCAATACATTACACAGCTCGGCTATGGCAATGTCGAAGGTCAACGTTCTTTGGTTCTTGGTTTTGATGACCGGAAGATCCGCACACTGTTAACGCAAGCTCAAGCGACTTACTGGGGCACTCCGCGTCCGGAAGTCCTGTTCTGGCTGGTGGAAGATAATGCTTCTCAGCGCAATGTGGTGTGGGAACAATCTGCATCTCCACTCATCAACGAGCTGAAAGCGGAAGGCGAACGCCGCGGTTTACCTGTTTTGATGCCTGTGGGTGACTTTGACGATGTGGTTGCTGTTTCTATTCCTGATCTTTGGGGTGGATTCGCAGGACCTATCGCTCAGGCAAGTGCAAGATACAACCCGGCAGGTGTTGCCGTTGTCAAAGTGCACAATAACCGCATTAGCTGGCAACTTTTCCCAAATGCAGCAAGTATCGGTCAGGATGCACCTTTTGAAGGTCGCGCTTCAGGCTCACCTGAACAAGCATTCGCCACCATGATTGATGAGATGGCTGACTTCTATGCAGGTCGCCTTGCTGTGAATCTTGGTGTTGCTGACAGTGGTGCGAAAGCGTTGGAAGTGTCTGGTCTTGATGATGCAGAAGATTTCTTTGTTATTGAACGTACATTGAAAGGCTTAAACTCAGTGGCCTCGTTGCGATTGGAGTCGATTGTTGATGGTACCGCAACTTTCCGTATCAGCCTGCTAGCGTCTGAAGACATCTTTCACAATGAGATGATGGTAGACCGTCGTCTGCGTCGTGTTGAAGTACTGCCTCAACCACTGGTGGAAGAAGCTCCTGTTGTGACCGAAAGTGTTGATGGTGTGATTGTGCCTGTTGAGCCAACACCTGTTGCAGAGCCCGCAGAAGCGGCGATTCAATATGAGTGGATTGGCTAAGCTCCCTCAAAATCCCATACGTTGGAATCAAAAAAAGCAGGTTGAGAAACCTGCTTTTTTATTGCTTGAGGTTTGTGGCTTTATTGCTCGAAACGCGCTTTTTCTTCTTTCTCAACTTGGGAAAGTTTCTTTAGTCCCAATCCTTCTTCCTGACCTTTGCGCTTGGCGTAATACACGTTGCAGACAAACGAGAAAGAAGTCAGCACCAATTCAATAGCAGCCAACCAGCGCTCTCCCACATCGACCCATAGAATGGTCAGCGCATGCAGGAAATAGAACATCAAAACGAAATTAGCCCAAGCGTGGGTATACGCTTTGCCCTTCAAAATGCCCAAAAGCGGCAATAGCAAAGGAAGTATCCAAGCGATTGCCACACCAATTGGGTTTACATGTGGGTGCGGTGAAATCACACCGTGCCACAATGCGACCCAACCAATCAGTGCCAAATACGCGCCGAGAGCCAGAGGCCTCAGAGTTGAACTTGAAGAAAACAACGGGATAACTCCTTTTATCAATCTTTGAGGCGCGCGGCTATTTCAGCCAGACGCTTACCGCCAGAAATGGCGAGGTTTTTCTCTTCAGCATCAGGCTGTCGCCGACCTTCACCCGTGATGTGTGAAGGGCCGTAGGGGGAACCGCCGCCTTTTGTTGTGTGCAGGGCGGGCTCTGAGTGAGGCAGTCCGACAATCACCATACCGTGATGAAGCAGGGGCAGCATCATAGTGTTCAGCGTGGTTTCCTGACCGCCATGTAACATCGAGCCTGATGTAAACACCATGGCTGGCTTTCCGATCAGGGTGCCGGCGAGCCACTCTTTGGCCGTGCTGTCGATAAAGTGTTTGAGTGGTGCGGCCATGTTGCCAAAGCGAACAGGACTTCCGAGCGCCAAACCATGACAAGCTTTCAAGTCCTCTATCGACACGTACGGATCTTCCGGGATCTCAGCAGATGGTGTTTCGCCAACGGAGGCAATGTCAGGGACGGTCCGCAATCTTGCCACCGCACCTGATGCTTCGATGCCACGGGCAATCAGGCGGGCAATGCTTCTTGTCCCGCCATGTCGGCTGTAATAGAGAACCAGAACCTCAGTCATTACAGAATGGTCAATACGTTTTCTGGTGGTCGGCCCATCGCCGCTTTACCGTTCGCAACAACAATCGGACGTTCGATTAGCTTAGGGTTTTCAACCATGGCTAGAATCAATTGTTCGTCTGTCGCGTCAGCCAGTTGTAGCTCTTTATAGATGGCTTCTTTGGTGCGCATCATTTGGCGTGGGGAGTCGAAGCCCAGTTGCTCTAGCAGGGTTTTAAGTGTGTCTGCAGATGGCGGCGTTTCCAGATAAGCCACAACGTCTGGCTGAATGCCTTTTTCTTCCAGTAGCGCCAATGTTTGGCGGCTCTTTGAGCAACGGGAGTTGTGGTAAATAGTGACTGACATGACAGTTCCTTTCTCGTTTTATTTTGTTGTTCGGGCGATGACTTAGCGTTGCAACTCAGCGAAACGCGCTTCCTGCACCCTGAGCTGATCTATACGTGCATCGTAGCGAGCCTGATCAAGGCTGCCAAGCTCCACAAGCTGACTGGCTTGTGTGTAATTGTTAATGGCTTTGTGCCAACGTCCTTGAAGGGCATAAAGCTCTGCTTGTGCGGCGAGCGCGCCATGGCGGACACCATGGCTGTCGTAAGCTTCCTGAAGCAATGACCAACCGTTAGTATTGGTTGGGAAACGGTGTGTCACTTTCACCAAACCTTTTATCGCTTCTTCATAACGCCCTGCTTTTACCAACACGTAATCATGGTTCAAAAGCAACACGGCATTGTTTGGTTGGGTCGCGAGCGCTTTTTCAAGACGTTTCAGGGCTGCATCATAGTGTTTCTGTGCGACATCTAAATCTGTCATCGCATCCAAATAGAAGCGATTGTTTGGCTGCGCCTTGTAAAGCGGAGCTAAAAGCTTTCCGGCTTTGTCAAACTGTCTGCTGTCGATATATACCAGTGCTTTACCGTAGTTCAATGATTGAGCGCGGGCAGGGGAGGCCTTTTTAAGCTGGCGATCGAACCAGTCGATGGCAGCCGCGCTGTCGATACCGGCAAAACGCGCGATCACACGGGCACGGGCAAGATGGTATTCCGGTGATAATGGAACAGTACGTTGCGGATATTGCTGCGCACGGGAGCGAGAGTCAGTGATACGTGAGTCTGGCAATGGGTGAGTCAGCAAAAACTGAGGTGGCTTTGATGCAAAGCGGTATTGGTCAGCCATGCGGGTGAAGAACACAGGCATGGCGTTTACATCAAACCCTGAACGTGAAAGGGTTTCCAGACCAATACGGTCGGCTTCTTTCTCGTTGCTGCGGGTGTAGTTGATTTGGCTCTGAATAGAAGCCGCAGTGGTGGCTTGAGCCGCAGCAATGCCCGCTTGGGGCGCAGCAATCGCCAGCATCAATGAACCAACCAGTGCCGCCATGGTTAGCGGTGTTTGTCTTGCTTGCTCTTCCATGGCACGGGCTAGGTGGCGCTGTGTTAAGTGTGCGATTTCGTGCGCGACCACAGAGGCGAGTTCACTTTCGCTCTGCGCATGGAGAAACAGACCTGTGTGTAAGGCAACGTGACCACCAAAAAAGGCGAAAGCATTAATGTCACGATTCCGTATCAGAAAAAACTCAAAAGGTGTTTTAACATCATTAGCATTGGCAACCAGAGATGCCCCTAAAGCGGAAATGTATTCGGACAAAACCGGGTCATTCACGATAGGCTGGCTGCCACGAAGCATCCGCATATAAGCGTCGCCGTATTCGATTTCTTTCTGGACAGTCAAGGTGCCCGCAGCGGCAGTGCCGATTTCGGGGAGATCGTTATACGACGTCGCCATCACAGGTGATGTGAGGGCAAGTGATGCAATAAGAAGGCTCGTTGTGGCTTTTTTGAAAAGCAGCATGACTGACGTTGGTGCCTCCAGCACGCGAAATCTTTGGGGTGTTGATATAGATAGACAACGAGGCGGGCGAGAGGTTCTGGCTTTCGCGGCGAGGTTGTCAGAATACCCAAACTACTTATCCGCGTTGTTTGAGTATACAATGCCGACGATAATAGCGGTCAGCGAGAAAGAATGGAAATTCAATCCCTTGATTTGCGTGAGCAGCGTTGCCCTATGGCGCTGCTTTTGGCGAAAAGAGCCTGTGCATCACTGAAGCAAGGACAGCAAATAGCGCTATACATTACGGACAGTGGCGCCTTGAAGGATATTCCCCGCTACTTGGAGAAGAGTGGTTTTGAATTTGAGTGCCAGCCTGTTCAGGGAGCGACGGTGATTAACGTCACCAAACTATAAACAGGAAACTACATGCTAGAAATGCTTAACCGTTGGTATCAACGACGGTTCTCAGATCCGCACGCAGTAAGCTTGATTGCACTGCTCATCATGGGCTTTGTAGTCATCTACTTTTTCGGCAACCTGATTGCCCCACTTCTCGTCGCTATCGTATTGGCCTATCTGCTGGAATGGCCTGTCGCCAAAATGGTAGGACTGGGCTTAAACCGGACACTATCGGTGATACTGGTTTTGCTGCTTTTCGTTGGATTTATGATTCTGGCCTGCTTTGGCTTGATGCCAACTATCTGGAACCAAATCATCAACCTTATCGCTGACATTCCGAAAATGTTCAACGATTTCCAAAGCTATGTTTCCCATCTTCCTGATGAGTACCCTGAACTGATTCAACCGCATATGGTGAATACCTTTATCGACACACTGCAAAGCCGTGTGCTGGGTATGGGTGAAAGCGTAGTAAAAAGCTCCTTGTCTTCGCTGGTGAGCCTGGCTGCATTGGCGGTATATCTGATTTTGGTGCCATTGTTGGTTTTCTTCCTGCTAAAGGACAAAGAGGAAATGATGCGTTCGTTTACCTCGTTGCTGCCAAGAAACCGCCGCTTGACCAACAAAGTAGGGATGGAGATGAATGAACAAATCTCTAACTACATCCGTGGCAAAGTGACGGAAATTATTATCGTGGGTATCACCAGTTACATCACCTTCGCGATTCTGGACCTCCGTTACGCTGCGCTGTTGAGTGTGGCAACAGGTTTGTCTGTGCTCATCCCTTACATCGGTGCAGCAGCGGTCACTTTGCCCATCTTTATGGTGGCATTGTTCCAATGGGGCATCAGCCCAGAGCTTGGTTACCTGATGCTGGCATACGGTATTATTCAGGCGCTTGACGGTAATGTATTGGTGCCGGTGCTTTTCTCTGAAGCTGTGAATCTGCACCCTGTGGCAATCATCGTGGCGGTACTGGTATTTGGAGGGCTTTGGGGCTTCTGGGGTGTTTTCTTTGCTATCCCACTGGCAACCCTGGTGAAAGCAGTATGGAATGCGCTGCCTTCTAATGAACCGGAAGAAGCAATAGCAGAAACTAACAACTAAAATGATCTTCACCGTGATACAGTGAGTAAACACAAGTAGGGACCTGAATTTGGGTCTCTCTTTATTTTTGCCAGTGCTCAATGACTGGCTGCGATTAGAATGAACGAAAAGACCGAATTGTGTGTTGAGGGTAGTGCGTTGACGTTAAACAAACCGTTTACTGTTGGCATCGTGGGTGGTGGTGTTGCCGGTTCGACTGCAGCGTTGAAGCTGTCAGGGTTAGGCATCAATACCGTGCTGTTTGAAGCCAGTGAAAGCCTCGTCAGTGGGCCACCGATTTGTCACCTTCACGCAGGGGGAAACCTGTACCGCGAGATTTCTGAACAGCAGTGTGTGAAACTGTTGGAGCAATCTATTGCCACTGTCCGAGCCTACCCGCACTCTGTTAACCGACGCCCAACTGTGATTGCTATCCCGACCTCAGACCCGGGCGAACCTGAAGCGATTTTGAATCGCCTTGATGTACTTACCGCGCATTACAAAGCGTTGGTTGAGCAAGATCAGAACAATGCCGTATTGGGGCCTCCTGAGGATTATTACACGCTGTTTTCACGCGAAGACATGGACGCATTGGCGCAGCTTTCCCTGCCTGAATCGCCTCAAACGCCTCAGGAATGGATGATTCCTGTGGCGCATCACATGCCCCATGAAAATTTTAAATATCCGATCGTTGTGGTTCAGGAATATGGTCTGAGTGTTTTCCGTTTGGCCGCCACTGCTGCCCTGGGGCTTGAAAACTCACCATATTGTGAGATGAAACTTGGTCATAAGGTCATTGATGTGGTCAAAGAGCATGACGGCTGGACTATCCACGCACAGGACGTAGAAGGCGACGTCGTATCGCAATGTGTCGATTACCTCATCAATGCTGCCGGCTTCCGCACAGGTAAACTTGACGATATGGTTTCTTCACCGAGAGAGCGTTGGGTCGAGTACAAGGCGGCATATGTGGCTCATTGGCCCTCAAAACCCGGCCAATGGCCAGAAGTGATTATTCATGGAGAGCGCGGTACACCCCAAGGCATGGCGCAACTCACGCCTTACCCACAAGGCTTCATCCAGCTTCATGGTATGACGCAGGAGATCACCTTGTTTGAAGGTGGTTTGGTGAAAAGTGATGCAGAAACCGCTTATCCGCCGCTGCCTGAAAGCATGGTGGTGAAAGCGGATGGTGGCTGGGAATGGCCTGAAATCCGTGAGCGTACTTCCCGTGCCATTTCCCATTTCGCCAATTGGCTGCCTGCATTCGAACGAGCCGAAGTGGGTGGAAAGCCGCTTTGTGGCGCTCAGCAAATTCCGGGAGAGGATCCGAGTTTGCGTGCGGCTGACGCGTCCTTTGAAGGTGAGCGTTACGCACGTGTCGAGTTGGTGAAAGCCTCATCCGCACTGCAAGCCGCTGACCGCATCCTTGAGCAGCTAGAAGCGCTTCACGGTGTGAAATTGCCCGTTGGTTGGAATATTCCAACGCTGTCGCTGACCGAGTCATTGACCGAAGCGCAGGTAGTGGAGAAAGCGAAATCATTGACGGCGCTGAGAGGTTACCCGGAAGCACTGGCAATTCCGTTTCCAGAAAAATAGCGACCATAGGTGCGTTAGTCGCAGAAACAGCAAAGGCCGTCATTGACGGCCTTTTTCGTTCCTGTAGGGCTTACGCGCCTTTCAGGTAGTTGATCACCACATCATGGTGGTCTTTGGTTTTGAACTTGTTGAACACATGTTCGATAACACCGTTCTCATCGACCAAGAAGCTCAGACGGTGAATGCCGTCGTACTCTTTGCCCATGAACTTTTTTAGGCCCCAGACGCCGAAAGCGTCGGCAACAGCGTGGTCTTCATCACTCAGCAGGGTGAAGTTCAGCTCTTTCTTTTCTTCAAAGCCTTTCAGCTTTTTGACTGGATCTGGGCTTAGGCCAAGAACGACGGTGTTCAGTGCATCCAGTTCTGCTTTACTGTCACGCAGTGAGCAGGCCTGAGTTGTGCAACCCGGTGTCATTGCCTTCGGGTAGAAGTAAACCAACACCTTGTTTTTGCCTTTGAACTGACTCAAAGAGACAGTGTTTCCGTTTTGATCTTGCAGCGAGAATTCTGGTGCTGCTGCACCGGCTTCGAGCGTTTGCATGTTTCTTCCTTCTTAATTTTCATGTCGCAACGAATGAGCATGCGTCTCGTTAAAATACGCGGATAAATCAATGTCGCGAGTGGCAATACGTCCAAGCGCACAATATCGTTCATTTTCACGGTGATCAACCGCGCAAACACAGGGTATAAGGCACCTCTGCGTGCTTGTTTTTGCCTGTCGCCAAAAGTACCATGGGTCAAAACGCGTTTTTGGAGATGGAAATGTTTTCAGGAAGTATCGTGGCACTTGTCACGCCTATGGATAGCTCTGGTGAAGTTGATTACGCCAGTTTGAAAAATCTCGTTGATTTTCATGTTGATGCAGGCACTGACGCCATCGTCTCTGTCGGGACGACAGGTGAATCTGCCACTGTCACCGTAGAAGAGCATATCAAGATTGTTCTGAAGACACTCGAATTCGCCGATGGACGCATTCCCGTCATCGCAGGTACTGGTGCAAATGCCACCCATGAAGCGATTACCTTCAGCAAAATGTTTGCAGGTTCTGGTATCGCAGGCTGTCTGAGTGTAGTGCCTTACTACAACAAACCTTCTCAGGAAGGTCTGTACCAGCATTTCAAAGCTATCTCTGAGTCGAGCGAACTTCCACAGATTCTGTACAACGTACCAGGTCGCACTGTCGCTGACATGTTGCCTGAGACTGTCGCACGTCTTTCTGAGTTTGAAAACATTATTGGTATCAAAGATGCAACTGGTGATTTGGACCGCGTTCGCATTCACCGTGAACTTTGTGGCGAAGATTTTATCTTACTGAGTGGTGATGATCTCACTGGCCTGGATTTTGTTGCCGCTGGTGGCCATGGCGTGATTTCAGTAACCAACAACATTGCTGCTGCGCAAATGGCAAAAATGATCAAACTGGCGCTGGCAGGAGAAATGGACGAAGCCCGTTCAATCAATGAGAAGATAATGCCTCTGCACACTGATCTTTTCGTTGAAGCGAACCCAATTCCAGTGAAGTGGGCATTGCATGAAATGGGCTTGATTGCGGACGGAACACTGCGTCTGCCGCTGACCACTTTGGATGCGAAACTGCAGCCTAAAGTGAAGCAGGCTCTTGTAGATGCAGGCGTGCTGTAACGCTTCTTTGGAGTTTTAATGAAACCTGTTTTTAAGTTCGGCTTGAGTGCTGTGATGGTCGCCATGTTGGCGGCCTGCTCGAGCGCTGATTCGCGCCGTCAGGCGTCGGATGATTTTAAATACCTTGAAACACCACCGCTGTCAGATTGGAAAAACCTTCCTGATCAGCAGCCTGAGTTTTCCGGTGCTTACCGCATTCCAGCTAATGATTTCCAAGGCCCGGTAGGTCGTGATATTGATATTCGCCCTCCTCAGCAAATTCTCGAATTGATCCCTGGTGCGCGGTATGAGCGTGACAGACAAGGTGTCACCGTGTGGATGCCTCGTGAAGATCAAGCTCAGCGTCTTTGGTCAACCATTGAAGATATGGTCGCTAACTCCCAGATCCCGGTTCGTACCTCCTCACCGGATGGCATTGAGACTGACTGGTTAGTGTGGACGATTGATGAAGACGAAGAAGTCATTGAAAGCCGCTATGTCGTGAAGCCTACTCAAGATCGTGGCCGTCAGGGTTTCCATATCGAAATGGTGGAATGGAAACGCAACGGCTCGCCAGATAACCTGACTCAGGCATCACGTGATCGCTACAACGCACAGATGACCAACATGATCACTGCCCGCTATGATGCCGACCTGCGTGAAGAAGCGCGCCTGCGTGCATTGGAGTTGGTGAAGAACATCCCAATAAGCCTGGGTAAAGACCGTGGTGGTTCACCGGTGATTATTGCCCGTGCGCCTTACGAAGTGTTCTGGGAGCGTTTCCCGAACATGCTGAGTGAGCTTGGCTTTACTATCGAAGACCGAAACCGTTCACAAGGTACGCTGAGTGTGGAATACAAGTCTCCGGACGACGAGTTCTGGGAAGAAATTGGTGTGTTGCCACTGCAACTCAGCAAGAAGAACTACAACATCCTATTGGGGGACTTGGGTAACCGTACGTCAATTAACGTGACGGACAGTTCAGGCAAGCCTGTAAGTGAAGATGTGTTGGCAGGTATGGCGCCGGCATTCACTGCGGCTGTAGAGCGTTTGAATAACCAATAAGCCTGTACAGAACGAGAAAGAGGACGCCTTGGCGTCCTCTTTTTTTGTCTGTCGATTTGTTAGGGATCAGTCGATTAAACCGTATTCTTCTTTCAGGATATCAATGATTTCCTGTTTCGGGTTGTCACTCAGATGAATCGGTGCGCCAGTGATTTTCTCTGCAATACCAATGTAGGTGCGCGAAATGTCCATAAGCGCTTCAACGGGCAGGTCGTTATCGCGTGCTAAAGCTTCACGCTCTGGCATACGTTCTTTGTTAAGCAGAATGTCTGGATCAGGGAAATAGTTCAGCAGGAACTGGCGGAAGCCTTCTTTGGAGTTTTCCACGATATTGCCAGCCTCGTATTCCTTGGTGTCCCAAATACGTGAAGAATCCGGTGTACCCACTTCATCCATGTAGATGAGCTTTTCTTTACCTGCCGCATCAGTGACATAACCAAACTCAAACTTGGTGTCGACAAAGGTTTGGTCAATTGCTTCCAGTGCATTGCTGATCACACTGAAACCTTCTTTAAGCAAGGTTTCGTATCGTGCAATGTCATCGGCAGATGAGAAGTTAAATGCAGCGAAGTTGTCTTCGATGTTCTTGCGGGTGATGTTTACGTCATCCGCTTCAGGCACACCTGGAATGCCGCGCAAAATACCTTTAGTCGATGGTGTGATCAGAAGCTCTGGCAAGGCTTTGTCTTTTTCGAGTCCTTCAGGCAATTCAATGCCGCAGAATTCACGCTCGCCTTTTGCGTAGGCTCGCCACATGGAACCTGTGATGTATTTGCGGCAAATCGCTTCAATCATAACGGGTTTGGCTTTTTGAACAATCCAGACGAATGGGTGGGGAATATCAAGAATATGACTGTCTGCCAGGCCATTTTCCTTGAACAAGCGGAACCAATGGTTGGAAATGGCATTCAGTGCAGCGCCTTTGCCAGGGACACCTTTCAGACCGCCTTCGGCATGCCAGATACAATCAAACGCGGAGATACGGTCACTGATCACCATAATGGCCAGTGGCGCATCAGGGGCAACATCATAGCCTTTTTCCTGAATAAGACGTTTACTGTCTTCTTCTGTCAGCCAGTAGACAGAGCGGACTTTACCGCTATGAACAGGTTGGTGGGTACGAATGGGAAGATCGTCGTTAACGGCGAGAACTTGATCCGCAAGGCTCATTGAGACATTCCTATCTAAAAGTGGCCGGACGAGGCTTCGTCACTGGCAAGACAACATTCTATGCGGTGAGAGCGGCGACTTCCTGACTCTCACCCTCCAAACGCCTTGCATGATACCAGAACTGAACAGGGGCTGTTACCGAAAACGCAAACGTTTGCGCAAAAAGTTTCCTACAGAAAAAAGGCGACCCTGTGGTCGCCGCTATCGATCACCAGAAAGACGATTTGTCGTCGTCATCCTCATCATCGTAAGGTTTTCGCTCTTTCTTTTGCTCGTTGCTTTGGTCTTCATCTTTTGGTTTAGGCTTTTGCTTCATACCGAATTTGGCATTGGCCGTGTATTTCAGTGCCATGATGTTGCTGACCACAACGGCGACCACAATAAAGATGATCACGTAGGGATTGGTGAGTATATCCATGCTCAGACCTCGCACACGTTCGAGACGTATTGAGAATATATCCAATCCAGCAGGTTTAGGACAGTTTCCCGCCCGGCAATGTCAGAAGATGCGATCGCGGTGCGCAGTGCCTGCGGCGTGAGGATATCCAGCGCCCCTTGCGTGGTTGGGATGTGGCTGATATGCCAGGGCTCAAATGCCACACCGCCTCTATCTTCACGATAAGGCAGGTAAAAGCTGTGCGTTTTCATGTTAGCCAACAGCCAATCAAAGAAAGGCTTTTGGTGTCCGGTAAGGTATTCCCAAGGTTCAAGTTGGATGGAAACACCTTCAGGCAAGAGGTTTCTGGCATAGATGTCTATATCGGTGCCCCAGTGATGACGGCTTGCTCCCGGCAAGGCTGACCACCGCAAAATAGCCCGGACTTTATCGTCATCACTGAGCTGGCTGGCATCCAAAGTGTTTCCGTCGCCATCAAGCATGGGGCGTAGGCCATTGAACTTGTTGTCCCATATCATCTGCTGGCGGCTAAAATCACGAAAGCTGCTGGCAATAGTGAGTTCAAAGCCGGCTGTTTCTGCAGCGCTCTGCAGAGCTAAGAAATCCGCCTGAACGTCTTTATGCAGCAGACCATCGGTTAGAGAGCACAGATGATCTTGCGATTGTCCTGTCAGTGATGAAAGGGTCCAACTCATTTTGCCAGCACTTTCTCCAGTACCTTCTGGTACATGTCCGTCAGTTTTTCGAGATCATCAATCTTCACACACTCATTCACTTTGTGGATGGTGGCGTTGACTGGGCCCAGCTCAATAACCTGACCGCCCATTTGCGCGATAAAGCGACCGTCCGAAGTACCGCCCGTGGTGAGAAGCTGAGGCTTCTCGCTGTTCACTTCGTCCACGGCTTCAACGACAGCATCAAGCAAAGAACCGGCATCTGTCAGGAACGGCAAACCGTTGTAGGTCCATTTGATATCGTAGTCCAGACCGTGCGAGTCGAAGATAGCGTGAGTGCGGGTTTCGATGTCCTGCGCGGTCAATTCGGTGCTGTAGCGCAAGTTGAACTGGACGTGGAATTCACCTGGAACCACATTACTTGCACCTGTTCCTGCCGCGACGTTTGGAATTTGCAGGCTGGTTGGCGGGAAGTAGGCGTTACCTTCATCCCACTGAACGCTGGTCAGTTCTGCCAGTGCTGGCAGCGCCAGATGAACCGGATTTTTCGCAAGGTGCGGGTAGGCAACGTGGCCCTGGATGCCTTTGAAAGTGACATCACCCGTCAGTGAGCCGCGACGACCGTTTTTCACCACATCACCCACTGCGCTGGTGCTGCTTGGTTCACCCACAATGCACATGTCGATGATTTCATCACGCGCCATCAGGGTGTCTACGACACGGGTCGTTCCGTTGATAAACGGACCTTCCTCATCAGAGGTAATGAGAAAAGCCAGTGAGCCTTTATGGTCTGGGTTTTCTGCGATAAAGCGTTCGGTGGCAACAACCATCGCGGCCAGTGAGCCTTTCATGTCTGCCGCGCCGCGTCCATGCAGGTAACCGTCTACGATCGTCGGTTCAAAAGGCGGCGTTTTCCACTGCTCTAGCGGGCCTGCAGGCACCACATCGGTGTGGCCTGCAAACGCAAACAGTGGGCCTTCCGTGCCGCGACGAGCCCAAAGGTTGGTGGTGTCTTCAAACACCATACGTTCAATTTTGAATCCTAGCGCTTCGAGGCGCTCGATCATCAGTTCCTGACATCCTTCATCTTCTGGAGTCACGGATGGACGGCCTATTAATTCCTTGGCCAGAGACAATACCGCACTGTCTGTCATGGGGTTGTGTGTCCTTTTACTCTAATCGGTGTTATTTGCTAAATATGGTTTCGTATTCTGTAGCTTTGAAGCCGAGATGGTACGTGTCGTTGTGAACCAGAAGAGGGCGTTTAATCATCGCAGGATGAATCAGCATCAGCGCGATGGCGTTGGATTCATCCAGATTGTTTTTTTGCTCTTCTGACAGTGCACGGAAGGTGGTGCCACGTTTGTTGACCAGTGCTTCCCACCCCAGCTTTTCCACAAATTGCTTCAACATTTCCTGATCGATACCGTCTTTACGGTAGTCATGAAACGTGTACGGTTTGCCTTCCGCATCAAGCCACTTCAGCGCTTTCTTGATGGTGTCGCAATTCTTAATCCCGTAAACCATTGTGGTCATTCACTGTTTCCTCATAGTGCTACGTCGAGGGTGCTAGATTGACATTGCGAAGTGTTGAAAGCAAGGCGTGAAGCGACTTCACCTATCATTGAATTAACTTCTATTCGAATAGCTTCATAAATCAATTTCATTCAAAATTTCTACATTAGTGAATTCTGATGTAAATTAATTAGATAAGTCTAATTTAAAGGGTGTTTGTCAGTAATGGGTAAAGAACTTCAACAACAAGCCAATGAGGCGGCCAAAGTGCTGAGAATTCTCGCACACCCGGAAAGGTTGATGGTGCTCTGTCAGTTGCGGGAGGGGGAGAAAAATGTCTCGAGCCTTCTTGAGAACAGTGCCTTGAGTCAGTCTGCTTTTTCCCAGCACCTCACTGTGTTGCGACAAGCGGGATTAGTTGAGACACGCAAGGAGTCGCAATCAGTGTTTTACCGCATTGCAGGTGGCAAAGTGGAAAACCTGATCAATGCAATTCAAGGTGCATGGTGTGGCGAGCGCTAACGAGCAAACGACATGCTGATGAATAGGCGTTCAATTTGATCAAGCGCAATACCTCCTTTGCAATTCATTGAATAATGGAAAGCAGTCATATTAGGAGGTCTCAATGGAACTGAATCCGGTTTTTGCAAGAAGACTGTATCTCGCTTTTTTGGTTGAAGAAATGGAGCGCCCGAACGTTCCGCGTTTAATTGAAGCCACGGGCTGGCCACGTCGCACGATTCAGGACGTGATCAAATCACTGGCAGGTCTTGGTATTGAATTGTCATTCATTCAGGATGGACGCCGCCATAATGACGGATATTACCGACTGACTGACTGGGGCCCGTTCAAGCGTGAGTGGGTTGAAGACCGTAAACAGGACATTATGGGAACGCTTACGGTATAAAACAAAAAACGCAGCTAACGAGTCTGCGTTTTTTGTTTTCAGGCTTCGGCGTGAACTGGCCTTAGTGATTTCTGAACGTACTTGGGCAGTTTATCTACTACCAGATGCCAGGAACGGGAAATGATATTCTCTATTTCCTCCGTTGGCAGAGGGCAGTTTTTGCCAAATTCTATCCACCCAGCCCTAGCCAGGTGCGGTGCCGGACGGCAATCCGGGATCTCCGCCATCATAATGAACAAATCTTCCGGCACTTTGCAGGCCATCTTCTCTCCATCGTAGAAAATGCAAACCATCTTAGTCTGGTGCACGCTGTATACATCAACGCCACCCCACTTTACATCATGACGGATACCCACCAGTGATGCGCAGTGTGCCTTGAGTGCCGGGATGTCCATTTACTTGATGAGTCCTTTTTCCTTAAGCGCTGCTCTTAACGCTTCAACGCGTTTTCGGTTTACGCCAAAGTCAGAGTACCCAACGCGTGATTCAGAACGGACTATCAGCTGGTCGCCATCGATACGGAGTTCCAGGTCATCCACGAAACGCATGATTTTACTGACGCTCTCAACACGCACATAGCCAGGCTCCTGATCGCCAATACGAGTGCCTGGCATGCTGAGCGCGACTTCCAGAATGGGTGCTATCGAAGCACCTTCTGCCAACTCGAATGGCGCAACGTTGAAATCTTCACGTGGGTCATGTGTAGAGACACAGTTTGGTTTGTCGCCACATGGGGTAAGAGATTTATCGGTCACTGCGTCTTCTCCTTGTGCGCATCCGAGTGTGACTATCATTGCTACGCCGACAGCGGCGAATGAGAGCGTCTTTTTCATTGTATATTCCCTGTTATTGGTTGCTCAGTATATAGGCTGCAAACCCTACCCAACTCGCTATCAGGAGTCCCCAAGGCAGAAGATTGCGAGACGTAGACACGGGTTCAACGGTTTCTGTCACATCGTTTATTGATACGGTATCGACTTGTTTTTGCTTGAGTTGCTTTTTCCGTTCTTTATCGCGATCCCGAGCTTTGGCCTTTTGCTGTTTTTTGTATAGCGCAATCCCTTTCTCGATGCCTTGAGCAATCAGTTTTGTCTGCTCTTTGGTTTGCCCAGGCTTTTGGGTGGCCTTGGCAATCTTCATCGCTTCTTGTTGGGTCTCCGGTGAGGGTGTTGCATTACTCATTATTTATTCATCTTTAACCGTATTACGTTGTAAGCGATTATACCGATGATAAGGGACTGCCATGAAACCAAAATCTGAGAATCGTGTCAGACCTCTAATGACAATAAAAGGGAGAAAGGACAAATGATCTTAACCACGACCCCAACTATCCAAGGGCACGAAATCACGCATTACCACGGTGTAGTAGTAGGAGAGGCAATCTTAGGTGCGAATATTTTCAAAGATATCTTTGCGAGTATTCGCGATATTGTTGGCGGGCGTTCTGCCGCTTACGAGCAAGAACTTGCTAAAGCGCGTGAAATTGCATTTGAGGAGCTCAGAGAGCGTGCACGCGCCGCAGGCGGAAACGCAGTGGTGGGTATCGACCTTGATTATGAAGTGGTCGGCCCCAATGGTGGAATGTTGATGGTGAGTGTTAGCGGAACCGCAGTCACTGTCGGATAAATGTGAGCGAGCTAAAAGCTTGGGCTGAAAGATACTGCGCTACACCGCAAAATGATGAGCCCGAGCTTTGTGCTCCCCATTACTACTGACAAAGTGCCAAGGAGGGTTATGAACATTGTTTTATTGCGCGCAGGATTTTGCGGGCACATAACCTTGAAGAACAAAGATAGATGAATACGCTTTTGTACCAATCTCCTGACTATTACGACAAACACGGTAACGCGAAGCCAAACCTGATGTTCTGGCTGACAGGCATCTTTCTGGCGCGTTCCTGGATAGTGTTTGTCATTGCAGGCGTCAGCCGGGAGCAAGGTAAAGATTTGCTCTCGCTGATTTACCCAAGTCATGATGCACTTTATGTCGGGCTGGCGTTGGGATTTCCCGCTGTAGCTTTGATGCTGATGGCGGGAAGTCTTCATCGTTTCCCAGCATTTTTTCAGCGTATTTGGCGGTTGGGTAAGTACATCCTCCTAGCGGCGTTGAGTGGTGATTTGATACTGCAAGTCAATCACCTGATGGTTCAGCGTTGGGAGTTCCACTGGAGTGGGGCGTTAATGTTACTGATAGCGATTTGGCTAGCGTTATACCTATTAAGAAGCCGCCGCATTCGGTTTTTATTCGAAGCCCCCATTACAAGAGAAGAAAAAAATGAATGAGTGGAAGAAAGGGCTTGTCCTGTTCAGCGCAATGTTAAGCCCCTTAGCCATGGCTGACTGGCAGGTTGATGTTAATTTCGAAATGGATCGTGCCGGCAAGCAACACCGCGCACAAACCTCTGTATCATTAGTGCCTGGAGAAGAAACTGTTCTGTTTGATAACGGTGAAGCGACAGGTGCACTCATTGGCAAAGCTGAGCTTTTGGAAGTGACGGCTGATGAGGTGAAAATTTCTCTTCTGGTTCAAGAGCAGTGCGACGATGGCGGCTGGCGAACCATCATGTCGCCAGTTGTCAGTGCGGGACTGAATACGCCGGCTTCTGTTAATCAAAGCAACGAGCAACTGGATGAATTTGCATCTTTAAAAGTGGAAATTACGTCGGTATAAGTGCCAGAAAGCCCACTTTACAGATCTGAGACAAAGTCTCGGCGCTTCACAGGTAATATGCTAGTTTTCTTAAAACTAAAATGAAAACTAGCAGTTTTTACTTGGAGGTAATACATGGCGGTTTCTCAACCGGCAATCGTTGCAGATGCAGGTCCTTTCGCGCTTTACACAGTTCTGAAAGTCAAAGGCTCTGCTTCAGAAGTTCTTGCTCAGTGTCGCGCACTTCACTCCCTTGTGGATGACATTAATGCCCAGCAACCCGATGCTGATTTGAAAGCAGCTGTGTCTTTTTCCTCAGCTTTCTGCGCGGAAAACGGTATTGCGACACCGACTGATTTCTCCGCTTTCCGCCCTCTGGGCGAAGGAGATGCCCATGCGCCCGCAACGGAGTGTGATATTTTCCTTCACGCTCACTCAACCCGTCATGATCTGAACTTCTTCCTGCTACGCAAGTTCTTGTCACCTATTGCTTCAGAGGTTGACGTCATTGATGAAACCTACGGCTATCGTTACCTTGATTCCCGTGACATGACAGGGTTTATCGACGGCACTGAAAACCCGGAAGGCGAAGAAGCGCGTCGCGATGTGGCGATTATCGCTGATGGTGAATGTGCTGGTGGCAGTGTCGTTATGATGCAGCGTTACGTACACAAACTGGCAGCATGGGAACCACTGACCATCAAGCAGCAAGAGAAAGTGATTGGCCGTACCAAGCCTGACTCGATTGAGCTTGACGACGTGCCACCAACTTCTCATGTTGGCCGTGTCGATATCAAAGAAGAGGGTAAAGGCCTGAAGATGGTTCGCCACAGTTTGCCCTATGGCTCTGTGTCAGGAGATCACGGGCTGCTGTTCTTGGCTTACTGCCATACCCAGCATGTTCACAAAACCATGTTGGAAAGCATGTTCGGTGAGCGCGATGGTAAAACCGACATGTTGCTTCGCTTTACCACGCCAGTCACAGGCGCTTACTTCTATGCGCCTTCAATGGAAGCACTAGAAAGTATCTGATTTATCAATATCTTGAATTCTATTGATAACATTAAAAGCACCGTCGCCCGGTGCTTTTTTTATGTCAATTTGTGAGCGTGGTTAAAAGGGCATTTCTGGTTTTTTGAGCCAGATTTTGGAAATGACAATTGGCGGGCATGTGCACGTTTATTCTTCTCGACGACATTTATTATCTGTGGTGTTCTCAGCCCAGTTTTTATGTTTTGAGAGTCGTTGAATGGGCGTGGTAACAGGGACGCTTTGCAGAATCAAGGAACTAGCGGTTCGCGGCATCTCGTTCTATTTGGAGAAATGGCGTGACCCAATTAATACTTGACGGTGAATGGAAACTAGCATCCTTAACAGATGGCAGCATTGTTGCACCGATCCAAATTCCCGGCGATGTTCATAGTGCCTTGTTGGCCTCTGATAAAATCCCTGACCCTTATTACGGCTGCAACGAAACTGACGTTCAATGGGTCAGTGAGCATGATTGGCTCCTGACGAAATCGTTCGAGGTAGATTCATCAACGCTGGAAGCACCTCGTGTTGACCTAATGCTGAGCATGGTCGATACCGTGGCATCTATAGCGGTGAATGGCGAGGTTGTCTTGCTGTGTGCCAATATGTTCCGAGAATATCGCGTTGATGTGCGTCCTTACCTCAAGCAAGGTGAGAACATTCTGGCTGTCACCTTGAAGCGTGCCGATATTGAAGCGAAAGCACGTGCTGAACGTTTGCCATTTCCTGTGCCTTGGGCGGTAGGTAACAATCAAATTCCTCATATGAATACCCTTCGTAAAACCCAATGCCACGCTGGCTGGGACTGGGGGATTTGTCTGCTTGCCAGCGGTATCTATGACAGCGTGAAGCTGCAGCCAATCCACAATATGGCACTCAAAGGAGTTCGTACCGCCCAGCAATGGCAAAGTAACGGTCAGTGTGACCTTACTGTATCGATCGAAGCTGAACGCCTTGGCACTGACTCTGCGTCGATTGAATGCGTGCTGACATCTCCATATGGTGAGTCGCAAAGCACTACCATTTCAGCGGACGCTGAGTCTTTGGCATGTGGTTTCACGATAGCTCACCCAGAGCGCTGGTGGCCAGCAGGGTATGGCAGTCAACCGCTCTACTCACTGACTGTATCGGTTGATGGTCAACAAGTCACCAAACGTATTGGTTTGCGAGAACTCCATCTGGATACCACGAAAGACGAAGCAGGATCGGCAATGACTTTTGTCGTCAATGGCAAAGCGATCATGTCCAAAGGGGCCAATTGGATTCCGTTGGATGCCATGCCGGGATGGCAAACACCAGAACGATACCGCCAACTTTTAGAAGATGCGAAAGCGGCGAACATGAATATGATTCGTGTCTGGGGCGGCGGCATGTATGAGCGCGACTGCTTCTACGAATTGTGCGATGAGCTAGGTCTGATGGTGTGGCAAGATCTCATGTTCGCCTGCGCGCTTTATCCGTCAACGCCTGAATTCCTGAAAGACGTTGAACAAGAAGTCGCGTATCAGGTTCGCCGTCTTAGCGATCATGCCTCTATTGCCCTGTGGTGTGGTGATAACGAAGTCATTGGTGCGATCGGTTGGTATCCAGAGTCGCGTACCAACCGCGAAAAGTACGTGGTGAATTATGATCGCCTTAACCGGGTGCTTCAGGAAGTGGTTGAGCGTGAGGATCCTTACCGCCGTTTCTGGGCGAGTTCGCCTTGTAATGGTGAGTTGGACTTTGGTGATGCCTGGCATGATGACAACAAGGGTGACATGCACTTCTGGGATGTGTGGCACTCAGGAAAGTCCTTTGATGCCTACCACACAGTAAAGCCGCGTTTTTGTAGTGAGTTTGGTTATCAGTCCTGGCCGTCTCTTCCAACAGTGAAAACCTTCGCTTCAGAAGCCGACTGGAACGTCACATCACCGACCTTTGAGCAACACCAGAAAAATGGACGTGGCAACAGCATCATGACGGAGATGTTCACCCGCTACTTCCGCTTCCCGAAAGATTTCGCACAGATGTTATATCTGAGCCAGGTTCAGCAGGCACTGGCAATTAAAACAGCGAGTGAATACTGGCGCGCCAACAAACCACTGTGCCGAGGGATCCTCTACTGGCAACTGAACGACTGTTGGCCGGTGAGCTCGTGGTCAAGCATTGAGTACACGGGGCGCTGGAAGCAACTCCACTATCATGCCAAGCGCTTCTTTGATGCTCAGGCGGCAGTATTTGTGGAAGAGCAAGATGCGTTGGCACTTCGTCTGATCAATGATGAGCACCGGAATGTGGATGCGAAAGGACAGGTAACTTGGTATGACTGGCAAGGCGAAGTGATTGATACCTGGCCGTTTGAAACCAAGCTGGACGAAGATGACAACCAAACAGTTTGGCAATGCGACAGGCAAGTGATTGATGAGCGTAAACATCAGGGCTTCTTCCATGTGGTCATGGAATGTGAAGGCAAGGAGAGCACCAACACCTGGTTTGATGATGTTTATAAGCGCTTGCCACTACCTAAGACCTCAGTGGATGTTGAAATCATAGAAGGGAAGGATGGCTTGCAGCTGTTATTGACGTCAGATCTGCCAGCATTCTTTGTTCACCTTGAGTTTGAAGGCGAGGGGCGCTTCAGTGACAGCAGTTTCACGCTGATGCCATGCTCTCCGGCCACAGTAAACTTCGAAGGCTGTGCTGATGCGGAGACATTGAAAGCAGGGCTGCGTGTTTACCAACTGTCAGAGACGTTTTAAACAAAAAGGGAGGCAATTGCCTCCCTTTCACTTTTTAACAGACACAAAAAAGCGCAGCCTAAGCTGCGCTTTTTCTTGCGATTCAAGAATTACTTCTTGATGCGCAGTACTGGCGTTTCACCAACAGAAACGGCACCAGAAAGCTTGTTCAGCTCTTTGATTTCGTCCATGTTAGAGATAACAACAGGAGTCAGGGTAGACTTCGCTTTCTCTTCCAGCATAGCCAGATCGAATTCGATGATTGGGTCGCCAACTTTAACAGTCTGACCTTCTTCAGCGATGCGCTTGAAGCCTTCACCTTTCAGTTCAACAGTATCAATACCGAAGTGAACGAACAGCTCGATGCCGTCTTCAGATTCGATAGAGAACGCGTGGTTAGTTTCGAAAATCTTACCAATGGTACCGTTTACTGGTGCAACCATTTTGTCGCCAGCTGGTTTGATCGCGATGCCGTCACCAACGATTTTCTCAGCGAAAACAACGTCTGGCACGTCTTCGATGTTTACGATTTCACCAGACAGTGGTGCGATGATTTCGATCGCGCCAGCGTCGTTGCTGTCGTCAGAAACCAGCTTCTTCAGTTTGTCAAACAGACCCATAGTGTTTGCTCCTAAGCGTTATCAATTCTTTGCTGCTGTATCTTAGCAGACAGTTTTCTCTGCAATGAATTTTTCTACATGCTCAGCAATCTCTGCTGCAGTAGGCATTGCCAGTGCTTCTTCCGCCATTGCTTTAACATCAGCAAAGTTAGCATTACGAATGATCTTCTTGATGCGTGGGATAGAGATACCACTCATGCTGAACTCGTCCAGACCCATACCCATCAGAAGCAGCGTTGCACGCTCGTCGCCAGCCAACTCACCACACATGCCGGTCCACTTACCTTCTTTGTGAGAAGCGTCGATAACCTGCTTGATAACGGTCAGTACTGCTGGAGACAGTGGGTTGTAGAGGTGAGAGATCAGCTCGTTACCACGGTCAACCGCAAGAGTATACTGGGTTAAGTCGTTTGTACCAATGCTAAAGAACTCAACTTCTTTTGCAAGGTGGTGAGCGATTGCAGCTGCAGCAGGCGTTTCAACCATGACGCCGATTTCGATGTTCTCGTCAAATGCCAGACCTTCAGCACGCAATTCTGCTTTGTATTCTTCAATCGCTTTTTTCAGCTCACGGATTTCTTCAACAGAGATGATCATTGGGAACATCACGCGAAGTTTACCGTGTGCAGAAGCACGCAGGATAGCACGCAGCTGGTCGCGAAGGATTTCACGACGGTCCAGGCTGATGCGAACTGCACGCCAACCCAGGAACGGGTTCATTTCTTTTGGCAGATCCATGTATGGCAGATCTTTGTCACCACCGATATCCATAGTACGGATAATCACTGGGTGGCCATGCATCGCTTCTGCAACTTCTTTGTACGCTTTGTACTGAATTTCTTCAGTTGGTAGCGCATCGCGGTCCATGAAAAGGAATTCGGTACGGTACAGGCCTACACCTTCGCCACCGTTGCGGTTAACGCCATCACAGTCTTTCACTGTACCGATGTTGCCGCATACTTCCACTTGGTGGCCATCCAGAGTGACAGCAGGCAGGTCTTTCAGTTTTGCCAGCTCTTCTTTCTCTGCGATGAACTCATCACGGATCGCTTTGAATTTGGTCAGTTCTTCTTCGCTTGGGTTGATAACAATCGTGTTGTTGATTGCATCAAGAACGAGCATGTCGCCGTTGTTCACACGCTTGGTGATGTCGTTGGTGCCAACGATCGCAGGCAGTTCCAGAGAACGCGCCATGATAGAAGTGTGAGACGTGCGACCACCGATGTCGGTGATGAAACCCAGCACGTAGTCCAGGTTGATTTGCGCAGTTTCAGAAGGAGTCAGGTCGTTAGCCACCAGAATCACTTCTTCGTTGATTGCGCTCAGGGACACGATGTTGATACCCAGTGCGTTCTTAACAAAACGTGAGCCGATGTCACGAATGTCAGTAGCACGCTCTTTCAGGTATTCGTCGTCCAGAGATTCTAGGGTAACTGCTTGCTCTTCGATAACGCTGTAGATTGCGTACTCGGTAGAAGCATTGTTGTCTTTAATGAAAGCTATGATTTCTTCTTCTAGCTCTTCATCTTCAAGCAGCATGATGTGACCTTCAAAGATCGCTTCTTTCTCTTCACCGAAAGTTTCGCGCGCCTTGTCTTTAATCACTTCAAGTTGCTGTTTAGATTTTTCGCGTGCGTCGTAAAGACGAGCGATTTCTGCGTCTAGCTGGTCAGCTGGAACTGGATTTTTGTTGATGACGATGTCGTCTTCTTGGAGTAGCAGCGCTTTACCAAAAGCAATACCAGGAGATGCCAGGATACCTGAAATCATAGCTTTACCCTACATTGATCAAATTGAAATACTAATGGATAGAAAAAGAGCTGGATTATTCCAGCTCGTCCATCAGCTTAACCAGGTGATCAACTGCTTCTTGAGCTTGTGCACCGTCAGCTTTGATAGTCACAACAGTACCCTTGGTCAGACCCAGAGTTTGCAGCTTGAACAGGCTAGTTGCGCTTGCTTCTTTACCGCCAGACTCTACAGTGATTTTTGCATCGAAGCCTTTCGCTTCTTTTACGAACTGAGCCGCAGGACGAGTGTGCAGACCGTTTTCAGCAGTGATTTCTACTTGCTTTTGATACATGTTTTACCCCGATACATTATTTATTTAGGTTTATGTATTAAATCTTCGGTTAGCTTAAACTGATTGACCAGTTTTGGCTATCGATGGACGGTAAACTAACCAAGATTTGAGTGCCCTAGCTTAATCCAAGTCAAACTTTTGTGACATTTTCGCTCAAAACAACACCTGACTCACACTCGAGGCGATGATTAATTTCGAGGCCGAAAATAAAAGGCGGGGAATTTTTACTAGAGCAGGATTAAAAAATCAAACAAAAAAGCCCCAACGGGCTTTTTGTTGCCAATCATGCGATTGGATTTGGAAGCTCGAGGCCTGTTATTGCTGGTTTTCAAGCTCTGTGAAGATACCAGCGAACAGTGCAGAACTCAGGTAACGCTCACCAGAACTTGGCAGAATCGTTACGATGTTTTTGCCTGCGAACTCAGGCAATTCTGCAATTTTGTTGGCAGCAACAACAGCTGCGCCTGAAGAAATACCCGCCAGGATACCTTCTTCTTCCATCAGACGGCGTGCCATTGCAATCGCTTCGTCAGAGGTAACCAGTACAGTTTTGTCAACCAGAGACAAATCCAGGTTGCCAGGTACGAAGCCTGCACCGATACCTTGGATTTTGTGAGGTGCTGGTTGTACGTCTTCACCATTCACAGTTTGAGTGATAACTGGAGACTCAGCAGGCTCTACTGCAACAGTGGTGATTGCTTTGCCTTTGGTGTTTTTGATGTAACGGCTAACACCAGTCAGCGTACCACCCGTACCTACGCCAGATACGAATACGTCGATTTCGCCTTCAGTATCTTCCCAAATTTCAGGACCTGTGGTCTTCTCGTGGATTTCTGGGTTAGCCGGGTTATTGAACTGTTGCAGCATCAGGAATTTCGCTGGGTCAGCAGCAACAATTTCTTCTGCTTTAGCAATCGCACCTTTCATGCCTTTCGCTGCTTCGGTCAGAACCAAATTTGCACCCAGTGCTTTCAGCAGCTTACGACGCTCAAGGCTCATTGACTCAGGCATGGTCAGCGTCAGTTTGTAACCACGGGCTGCAGCAACATAAGCCAGCGCGATACCTGTGTTACCACTGGTTGGCTCAACCAGTTCAACACCAGGCTTCAGCTTGCCGCTTTTCTCTGCATCCCAAATCATGTTTGCACCGATACGGCATTTAACGCTAAAGCTAGGGTTGCGAGCTTCAATTTTTACCAGCACTTTGCCGTTTGATACACGGTTAAGACGTACAAGCGGCGTGTTGCCGATAGTGGTTGAATTATCTTCGTAAATTTTACCCATCTTCTTCGTTCCTTCGGTTTGCAGGGGATATACGAGTTTTAGAATATCCTGATTTGGCTGAAAGCAAAGTAATCGTTAGTTATATCTTATTGTTATCAGCATGGTTTCAGATGCGGGTAACACTAAATAGTGTATTTAGAAGCAGAAAACACCTTTGCTCCGTCGAGCAAAGGTGTTTTTCCGACGCATTGAGGCGGAGTTAGGAGTCATTAATAGCGGGCAAGATTGCCGCGATATTTATCTACCCACATCGCCGTTGCACCACAGACGGCGGCCGGCATAACAAAAAGGTTGAGAATCGGTGTCATGGTGAAAAACATCACCAAAGCGCCAAAACTCATGGTGGAGCCTTTATTGTCACGCAGCGTGGCTTTCATATTGGGGAAAGAGACACGGTGGTTATCAAACGGGTAGTCACAGTATTGAATCCCCATCATCCAGGCGCTGAACAAAAACCACAGCACTGGGCCGAGTGTTTGGCCAATGGCGGGAATCCACATCAGCAATAACAGACCTAGTGCTTTCGGCAAGTAGTAAGCAAGCTTCTGCCATTCGCGTTTAAACACACGCGGTAAATCTTTAATGATGCCAGCAATGCCATCGTCTGGTGGACGTTTGCCTGTCAGCTTAGCTTCCAAGTGTTCAGCCAACAGGCCGTTGAAAGGGGCCGCAATCCAGTTGGCAACCGTGCTGAAAAAGTAAGAACAAATAACCAATATTGCTATTGCCAGCAGAGGCCACAAGACATATGAGAGCCAATTCAGCATTTCAGGTAGGTAGGATAACCAGCCATTAATCCAATCACTGAGTTGAGAAAGCACAACACCAATTAGGGTACCCATCAAAAGCAGGTTTACGACCAACGGAATAATTACAAAGCGACGGATCCCAGGCGTAAACATGAGGGAAAATCCGCGAAGAAAATAGCTCGCACCAGAAACCGGCTGCTTAGCCATTTGAGTTGGGTTCATAGAATCTCCTTTCCGTGCCTATCCCAAAGGCAAAAATTGAATGTTTTTATTGCTATAGCAGGAACTAAGCCAACTTTGACTTCATTTTACAGGTGACGGCGTATTGATATGAAACCTTGGATTTCCGGGGGGTTAAAACGCAATCTTGATGTTCCAGCTAGCGATGCAGCACCTTTATCGATGCCTCGTGATGAGAGAATGTTAACGTCTAAGACCAGATAATGGCAATTTACGCCACTGGTGAATTATTGAACTGCATCATTGTCAAACAGCATTGTGAAGTGAGTGAAAATGCACATTGGGCGTGTTTTCACTGTCAGAACAGTGACTTTTTCAGTGTTCTCGCGGTATGGACGTTAACTTTCATACGCTTTTTGGTACAGTAGTCAGCAATTTGTATGTGCGACATTGCCAAAGGTTGTACCAAGGTGTTTAGATAGGTTACAACCGCTTGCGGACTCTCGTCGTTAATTGGATAAATGCTGAGATTAAATGATGCAGGAATTGCGCCTTGTTTTAATCATTTTGGGTGCGGTGGCTATCGCCGCGTTGTTGCTTCATGGCTTGTGGACAAGCCGTAAGGAAAAGCCCGCGAAATTTGGCGAAAAGCCAATTGGTAAACTAAGAGAAAAAGATGAGACAGGATTTGATCAGGACGGTATTGGTTCAGTTCGAGTGATCAAGCCTGGTAGTAGCGACAAGCCTAAAACTGAGCGCAAAGAACCAGGTCTGAATTTCGGTGATAAACCTGATGTCGATCCTCTTTTTGCTGGACAGAGTGAAGACATGTCAGCAAAAGAGAAGGATGACGATGTTCCTTTACCGACATTTTCTGCTGACGACAGCGATGCAGACAAAGCAGCTGACGTGCCTGTGCAGTCGATTCAAACACTTCAGGAAGAAGCCCCTGTTGTTGACGCAGTCGCAGAGCCAGTGATTGAAGCACCAGAAAACGTGTCTTTTGTTGAAGATAAAGACGCTTCAGAAACTGTTGTTGATGATGTGGCACAAGTTGAAGAAGCACCAAAAGAGCCAGAGCAGCAGGTACTGATCATGAATGTTCAGGCTGCAAATAACAGTGAGTTTGATGGCGAAGAGCTGATTAACTGCCTTGAACAGCACGGCATGATTTTCGGTGAGATGGAAATCTTCCATCGTCATGCTGATTTGGCTGGTACAGGCAAAGTTTTGTTCAGTGCAGCAAACATGTTTAACCCAGGTAGCTTCCCGCTGGCAACGATTCATCAGTTCACCACACCGGGCATTACCCTGTTTATGACGCTGCCTTGTTACGGTGAAGCCGAGCAGAACTTTAAGCTCATGCTCCAAACTGCCCAACAAGTTGCTGATCAACTTGGTGGTTTGGTTACAGACGATAACCGCAATATGATGACACCACAGCGTCTTGATGGTTATCGTGACAAGATAAAACAGTTCCACGCACACGCCTGATTGAATCTGACAAGACAAAGAAAAACGCCCCTTCAGGGGCGTTTTTTATATCAGCAGCATCAAGGAAGAGTGTGTTATTTCACTTCCGCCCAAGGCCCGCCATTCGTTGGTAGATCGCCTTTGGTCCACCATTTTGCTTTGTAGGTTTTAGTCTCATAAACCACAGTATCGCCGCTGCTGTAGGCAATATCTTTACTCCAGGTTTGGTCGCCTGCACCTTTGTCCGCTACCCATACGGAAGACGTTCCCGGCTCCTCACCTTTGTTCCACCACTGCGCCGTATAAGTTACGCCAAAGTGCGTCACTTTATCGCCAGCCAGATAGGTTGCGTTCGCATCCCAGTTTGTTTCACCGCCAGTGCTGCCGCTGCCTTTCACGTTTACGTTGATCACAGTCTGGGCACTCGCTGTGCCGTCGGTAACTGTCACAGTAATCGTATCGTTAAGGTCTGTGGTGGTGGTTGGCGCGGTGTAACTGATGGTTGCATCATTGCCTGTGACTGTCACAGTGCCTTGGCTGGCACTGAAGGTCAGCGCATCGTTGTCAGCATCTGTCGCTGAAACAGCAATTTGAGTAGATTGACCGCTTTCTACACTCACTGCCAGTGGGGCGTTGAGAACCGGTACGTTGTTCACAACTTCCCGTTTGATATCAAGCTGGAAGGTAGCGCTTTGGTCTTTCACGTAAACCAGATTGCCGTAAAGATCGGCGTTGTCCCAAGACACCAAACCGTCTTGTGAGAGTTTACCAAGGCGAACACCGGTTGAACCATTGTTGATGATATCTGCTAACTGAGCAGCCCAAACCGCTTCGTCTTGGTTTGTCACGTCAATAGCGACCTTTTCGAACACGGTTTCTGTTCCACTTCCATCGAAAACGCGGAACCAAACGGTATCTCCACTATTGGCGTCGTCAGTCGCTTTGACTGCAGCACCAAGGCTTTGCCATGTTGGAACAACGATGTCACCACCAAAGCTGATGTCTGAACAGTTGTAGAAGCCTTCGCCAGCTGGGTCATCGCGCTGCCAGCGTGAATAAAGCACTGCGTTGCCGCTACGGTCTGTTGGCAGGGTGATAGTCATTTGGTAGTACTTTTTCTCGTTGATGGTCACAACGGGTACATTGCCAAATTCCGCAATCAAATCCAGATCTGACCATTTCAATGCATCAGTTGCCGAATTGTAGGCGGCGTTTGAGAGATAGAATTTCCAGAAGCTCGGATTGTGAGGCGTTGATGCACGGTATAGAAGGGTTAGCTTCCCGTTCAAGCTTGGGTCAATCGGTGTGGCTTGCCATTCAGAAGAAGGAATGTCGATACCGGCTTTTTTCGGGTCACCCGCAGAACACAGCGCGCCATCTGGTACGCCCGCTTCAACAGCAACTTGATTGGTGAAATCAGAAACGAGCTTGGCAAACTCCGGCTTTTGCACAAACGGATACCAGCCTGACTCTTTAAAAGCAGCGCGACAAGCGGCGTTCGGGATGGTTGAGCCATCCGTTGATTCCCAGTAGCCACCGTCGCTGTCACAAATTTCCTGACGTGCAGGTGGGTAGTCCATATAGCCGTGTGCAAAGGCGAGTTGAGGCATTGTCGCCGATACCACTGCCACCAAAGGGAGTAGTCGAGTACGTAACATGTTGTTTCCTCTCAGTGTTGGTTGTTTTTGTTGCTTTTTTGTTATTACACACTGATTTGGTTGAAAATTAGGCGGCGGGATTTTGTCGGTTTCTACAAATTAAAGGTGGCTCGAAAAAGGTTTTTGGATTTTTCATAGATATGAAAATGCCCAGCTTGATCAGGAATACATATCACTAATCAATGCTGGGCATATTTTGGGGTGAAGTGTATTAAAAACGGTGGGTTACGCTAACCAAAGTCGAGCCAACAAACCGGGTGGCGTGGTGATACCGGTGGTGATAGATGCGATTTTTCCGTCTTTAACAATCACTATGGTCGGCGTCGCGCGCACGCCCCACATACCTGACAAAGATCCTCTCTCATCATTGATGGTGGCGAATTTCAGGTCGTGATGTTGAAGGTAGGCCTCGACACGATCATTTGAGCCTGAAGTGATCGCAACAGAGACGACCTCATGATCTTCTGCCAACCAATCCACGGTTGGCGTCACAAATTTGCAGGCGCCACACCATGTGGCCCAAAAGTACAAAACCACGGGCTTGTCTTCACTTAGGGCAACTAAATCTATGGTTTCACCTGAAAGATCCTGTAAGGCAACATTAGGCAACTGCTCGTTCGGCATGTCCTGACTGCGCCAAAGATCCACCGCGAATGAAACAACGGAAAACAAGATCACCAGTGTCAGGATTTCCTTTATCCAGAATCCGGGCTGTTTCCATTTGCTCTTGTCTTTCGGAGTGTCCATGGTTTCAACCTCCTTTAGCATGATTGACGGCACGAATGACATCTTCACTCGACAGAACGACAGGAAGCGGAATGCCTTCTGGCGCTGCTGGGCCATAAACAATATTAAAAGGCACACCATAGCGGCCGTATTTACGCAGATAGTCAGTCACATAACCGTTGGGAGATGTCCAATCACCCTGGAGTGTCACCATATCTTCGGCTTGAAGTCTGGAGTAGACGGGCTCTTGCAGTAAAACACCAATTTTGTTCGCTTTGCAGGTGATACACCAATCTGCAGTGACATCCACAAACACAGTGTTTCCTGCATTCACTTCTTGCGCTATCCGCGATTCATCGAGCTTTTTCCACGCCAAATCAGGTGGGAGAGGTGTCACCCATTTAGAGGCTGTAAGGCTTGCAATTACCAGCGTCATAGCCGCCAGCAAAACGCCCACGCCACTGACGATCACTGCTGTTTTTTTTCCGTGAACTTTGTGGGTTCTGGTGATGAAAAAGGCAATGACGATGAAGCTAAGGATGATAAGCCAAAGCAGCGATAAATGATTGGCCAGCAATGTCAGTAGCCAGACGCTGGTTGCGAGCATCATAAGGCCAAATAACCACTTCACTCTGTTCATCCATGCGCCTGGCTTTGGCAATTTCGTTGCTAGGGAAGGCATTGCGGCAACGAGCAACCAAGGCAGCGCCATACCAAAAGCTAGCGCTGAGAAAATCGCAAACAGGGTTGGCGTTGATGCGGTTAGAGCAAACGCAACCGCGGTACCAAGAAACGGTGCAGAGCATGGGGTAGCAAGTAATGTGGCAAACATGCCTTGGGTAAAGTGCCCCACATAGGAGTTATCGCCCCGGGTTGCCAGCCAGGTATTCGCCGAAGAGGGTAGCCTGATCTCGAATAACCCCAACATGTTGGCAGCAAACAGCGTCGTAATTGCCACCATCACACCGATAAACAGCGGGCTTTGGAATTGAATGCCCCAACCGATCGCGTTACCAGTGAGTTTGAGAGTGAGTAGAAAGGCCGCGAGTAGCCAAAATGAAAACAAGATACCCGCCGCTGAGGCAAGAAATTGTTTACGTATTTGTACTTGCGCCAGACCCTGAGCGGTAATCATGGTGCTGAGTTTTAGGCCAAGCACCGGCAACACACAAGGCATGATATTAAGAATAAGCCCGCCTAGCAGCGCGAAGGCAATGGCAGACGCAAAGGAAAAATCCGGTACTGACTCAACAATGGTTCCCGCCTTTGCCGAGATTTCGTGCTCAGCCAGAAAATCCCTATCGATAAAGGTGAGCTTTATCGCTTCATCTGCCAGCGCAGGTTTTCCCATCCAACTGCTGGCGGAGTAGGTAGCGGTGACGGTCTCACCATTCACTGAAATTGTTGGCACAGAAAAAGCCACATCGGTTAGTGCGTCCGAACTGCCATCAACAATGATGTCGGGTGATTGCCAATCGACAGCTTTACTTGCGGAAACTTGCAGTTGTTGTTTTGTATCATCCCATATGGCGCTGATATTTTTCAGTTGAGGTGATGCTTTAGGGACTTGGCTAGCGGCCTGTGCATGCGTGTGCAGCAACTCTGCATTGGGCTTTAGATTGTCTGGTGTAAATGCCAGTTCAAACTCGTAGTCGGTGAGCACACACACTGTGGTACAGGAAGAGACCGTTAAGGTACCTGCAAAATTTGCGGGTTTGTTGATGTCCTCAACGTATAGCGTGATGGGAAAAATGATATCGCCTGTGTAGCCCAGCGTATCAATACCCAACAAATCGAAACGCTGTGGGGCAGGCCATTGCCAGTCCACCTCTTTGATGTTGTCTGAAGCGTGCCAGTTCAGACTCGGCGCCACGCCGCCTTCTCCGGGAGAGCGCCAGTAGGTTTTCCAGTCACCGGAGAGGTTGATTTCCAGAAAGCCTTGAACGGCGTTGGTTGATTCATTGACATTGCCAGTCAGCGCAACGCGGGCTTTGACCGGTGGATGAGCCGGGTTTGTTAGCCATCCGGTATCTGGTGTCTGGGCTTTCACTAGTAGCGACACAAAAAACATCAAAGCCAGTAAAGCGATGAGCCATTGCGTGCGTGATAGAAAAGATTCGTAATGCATGTCCTGAAACACTAATCGACTATTGTTGGGCATTGTCTTGAGCAACCTGAATGATTGCAAGTGACAGTCATTCCTAATATGTAAGTGACCGTGTTCGTTAGACATTGCTTACAGGATGATGGAGTGGAGATAAAAAAGCCCGCAGAAGCGGGCTTGGGAGGATAAGTATTAAGGTGCGTCAGACACCGGTGTTGGCATGTAATGTTCGGGACGCAGATTCGTCATTTCCGGAATAATGGTCGCGACCGTCATGGTTGACCAGGTACCGGCGACAATACCGATAAACATGGTGATGGAGAAACCATATAGTGGCTCTCCCCCCAACAGCCACAGTGACCCCACTGAAATCAGTGTGGTTCCTGAAGTGATGAGAGTGCGGGACATAGTAGAAGCAATCGCGCGGTTGTTGAGCTCTGCGATTGGCAAGGTCACGTTCGCTTTCAGCAGTTCCCTGATCCGGTCAGAGATAATGATCGAGTCATTCAGCGAGTAACCCAGCACGGCCAAGAGTGCAGCCAACACTGTCAGATTGAACTCCATCCCTGTGATAGAGAAAAAGCCCAGCAGGAGAACGACATCATGTACCAGTGCCAAGAGTGCGCCTGACGCCAAGCGCCACTCGAAGCGGAAACTCAGGTAACCCAGAATCACCAGCAGAGTAATAAGCACAGCCAATCCACCTTGCTCTGCGAGTTCTTGACCAACTTGTGGGCCGACCAGACTGACGTTAATCATTTCAACAGTTTGAGAGAATGATTCGAGGATAGGTTTGAGTTCAGGCTGTTCACTCAATTTCTCCGGCGCGGCGTAACGAAGTACCCAATCACCGGCTTCTCCGGCTGATACCACGGTGACGGGTTGTTGGAGTGCTGCTTCAAGCTTGTCCTGAATTTGGTTGGCAGTCAGCGTTGAGTCAAGTTGAACTTCACTGATCATACCGCCGGTAAAGTCGAGACCGAAATTGAGGCCTTTGGTGCTCAAGGTAAAGATAGAAAGCACCATGAGTACACAGGAAATCAGGCTGCCAATACGGCGAAGTTTTGTTGCATTTTTCATCGTAATCATCGTTATACCCTCACACCGCGACGTGAATCTCTACCCCAAACCAGATTGATCACTGCGCGAGACGCGAAGATTCCGGTAAACATACTGGTCAACAAACCTAAGCCCAATGTCAGAGCAAAACCTTGGATAGGGCCATTACCAATGGCATACAAGGTTGCAGCTGAGATAAGTGTGGTGATGTTAGAGTCGAGGATAGTGGCGAACGCACTGCTGAAACCCAAATCAATCGACTGAGCCAGGCTTCTTCCTTCACGGACTTTCTCTTTAATTCGTTCGAAGATCAGAACGTTGGTATCCACCGCCATGCCGACGGTAAGCACAAGACCTGCGATACCCGGAAGTGTAAGTACTGCGCCAGGAAGCAGGGCAATCAGACCCAGTAACATCACCATATTGACGACAAGGGCGAGGTTTGCCACCCAGCCAAGCTTGCGGTACCACACTGCCATAAACAGCAGGGTTAAGCCCATCCCCATTGCCAGCGCAGCAAAGCCGTTTTGAATGTTTTCAGCCCCTAAAGAAGGACCAATGGTGCGTTCTTCGACGATGGTTACTGGTGCAGTGAGAGAACCAGCACGCAGCAGCAGCGCCAAATCCTGCGCTTCAGGCAGGGTGCCAACGCCGGTAATACGGAAACGGTTACCCAGTTGGGACTGAATGGTCGCGACGCTGATGATGGACGTTTCTTGCTCAGTTTTATCTTCTGCATTGCGGCTGTATTCGCTGTAAGCGGTCGCCATAGGTTTGCCGATATGCTGTGCTGAGAAGTCAGACATTTTCTTACCGCCGGTCGAATCCAGCGAAATGTTCACTTCCGGCATGCCCATTTCACCCATGCTGGCGCGTGCATCGACAATGTGCTCACCTGACAGAACCGGCTTACGGTTGACATGCACCGGGCGACCGTTTTGCTCTGGGATCACCATAGAGCCAGGTTTGTAATCACTCACCACTTCATAGAACGCAAGACTTGCGGTTGCACCAATCACATTTTTGGCGGCGGCAGGGTCTTGAACGCCTGGCAGTTCGATACGGATGCGGTGTTCGCCCTGGCGCTGAACAGCTGCTTCTGTGATGCCGAGCTCCTCAATACGAGATCGCATGGTTTGCAGGTTCTGTTGCACAGTTAGGTTAGTGAGCGTTTGCTTTTCCGCTTCTTTCAAACTCATGGTCAGGGTGTTGTCACCGCTGCCTTTTACTTCCCATTGCGGATATTGTTCGCGGAGGAATTGGCGCAGCTCGCCTTCAGAAGCACTGGATGGTGCAACGATTTTTAAGTCACCATCGGCATTAACCTGAACCCGCACACCGCGGACGCGAAGCGCGCGCGCGTGCTCGCGGACCGCATCAGCGGCCTGTGTTGCATGAGCATGGAAAACTTGCTGCATGTCGACATCCAGCAGGAATTGCACACCGCCGCGAAGGTCAAGACCAAGCTTGATTGGCTTGAATCCCATGTCCAGCAGCCAGGCTGGTGCTGCTGGCACCATGGCCAGTGTCACGGTGTCATCTTCCGGCATACGTTTTGCCAAAATCTGCTTAGCCGCATTTTGTTGGGACGCATTGTCCAGCACCACGGTGGTTTTGTTACCTTGTTGGTCAATACGCGTCACGTCGACATCTTTGTTATCCAAGATGGCTTTGATCGCGACAGCCGATGGCGTATTCCCTTTGTGGGAAATCATGATAGCCGGGCTTTCGCCAAACCAAGACGGCAGGGCGCTGAACAACATAATGATGATGGTGGTGATCAGCACCACGTATTTCCATGCAGGATAGTGATTTAACAGAGTCGTTCGACCTGTTCTTTTTTGAGTTGTTTTTTGCATAGCTCTCGCTCGTCACCGCAAAACATTTACGGCAAATACGTCAAATCTTTAGTCCACTGCGTGGACGTGTTTAGTTCGCCGATGGAAATCAGCTGGGATTTGAAGTTCAGGCTTGAGCTTGAGAAATGAATCGGTATTGCAGGTTGGAATCTTTCCAGCCAGCGATACGGTGTCTGGTCGCAGGGGGAGAGCGAGTCCAGTCTTGCCAGTGGCTGAAAGTGTCATCGTAATGATAGTAATCAAGCAAAGTGGCAACGTTTGCCAGCTCGATAACGAGTTCATATTCGGGTTCAGTGTTGGCAAGCCTTTCTGGCAGCCAGGAACCGTTCCTGAGTAAAGTGGATAAACTAGGTGTGAGCGATTTGGCTGGCGCCCTGTGCTCAGCATTTAACGAAGTGAGCGCATCTTGTGCTGACGTCTGGATTTCATGCGGAGTGACTACCAGACAGTTTGAGTGAGCACTGTTTGTGTCGACAGAGTCTGTCGCGAATGATGGCAGCGAAAAAAAGACAAGCAGCAACGCGAGCAAAGCGCCCAAACTGCCGTTGTGTCTTAATGCGTTACCCTTCATGAGTGTCACTCAATGATAAATCTGACAGCATCATAATCGCATGGGTGCATTATCAACAAGCGGTATTTTCGCGCCTTGTGGGAGTTCGGGTATACTGGCCCACATTCTCAATATCTAAGCCACTAAAAAGTGGTGAAGCAAATTAGGCAGCATTGATGACCACGGAAATTCAACAAAAACTGCAGTCGCTGAAAACGCAGCTTAACTATCACGGCCACCTTTACTACGTCGAAGACAAACCCGAACTTCCGGATGCGGAATATGACCGCATGATGCAAGAACTGCTGGCGATAGAAGCCGAGTATCCAGAGTTGATGACGGCAGATTCGCCAAGCCAGCGTGTTGGTGGTGCCCCGCTAGGTGCCTTTGAACAGGTTCGTCACGAAATTCCAATGCTGTCTCTCGACAATGCCTTCGGTGATGAAGAGCTTGAAGCATTTGAAAAGCGCATGAAGGACAGGCTGAACATCTCAGGTGATTTCATTTTCAGCTGTGAGCCTAAGCTGGATGGTCTGGCAGTGAGCTTGATGTATGAGAATGGTGTTCTGGTACAAGCCGCTACCCGTGGTGACGGTGCGACAGGTGAGAACATCACTCACAATGTCCGTACCATCCGCAATGTTCCCTTGCAGCTTCAAGGGGAAGGCTGGCCTCAGCGTTTGGAAGTGCGTGGCGAAGTCTTCATGCCTAAGGAAGGCTTTGAAAAACTTAACGAAAAAAATATCAAAAAAGGTGAAAAGGCGTTTGCGAATCCGCGTAATGCCGCGGCCGGAAGCCTTCGTCAGCTAGACCCGAAAATTACCGCAACCCGTCCCCTTCGTTTCTATGCATATTCAGTGGGTGTGATGTCCGAAGCGTTTGGCGATTCCCATATCGGTCGTTTAGAACAACTGAAAAACTGGGGCATCCCACTCAGCCCGGAAGTCAAAAAAGTCGAAGGCATCGAAAACGTCAAAACCTACTATCAGGATATCGGCGCACGCCGCAATGACTTGCCGTATGAAATTGACGGTGTGGTGATCAAAGTTGATGCCATTGATACTCAAGAGCGTTTAGGTTTCGTCGCCCGGGCACCACGCTGGGCCATTGCCTACAAGTTCCCTGCTCAGGAAGAAATCACGGTATTACAAGATGTCGAATTTCAGGTTGGCCGCACCGGTGCTATTACGCCGGTTGCTAAACTGGAGCCTGTGTTTGTCGGCGGGGTAACCGTTTCCAATGCCACATTGCATAACGCGGATGAGATTGCGCGTCTTGGCGTAAAAGTTGGCGATACCGTCATTATTCGTCGTGCTGGTGATGTGATCCCGCAAATCGTTAGCGTCGTGGATAGTCGTCGACCCGATGATGCAAAAGACGTGATATTCCCTGATGCTTGTCCAGTTTGCCAATCTCACGTTGAACGCGTGGAAGGTGAAGCAGTTGCTCGCTGTACCGGTGGTTTGATTTGCCGTGCACAACGTAAAGAGGCCATTAAGCATTTCTCTTCGCGTAAAGCCCTGGATATCGATGGGCTTGGCGACAAAATTGTAGAGCAGCTAATTGAGAAAGAACTGATTAAAACACCGGCTGACTTGTTTAAGCTCACCGCGGGACAAGTCACCATGCTCGACCGTATGGGACCTAAATCTGCACAAAACCTTGTAGATGCGCTGGCTAAAGCGAAAGAAACCACACTGCCTCGATTTATTTACTCTCTGGGCATCAGGGAAGTAGGAGAGGCAACGGCAGCAAACCTGGCTAACCACTTCTTCACGTTCGAGGGGATTCGTGAAGCGACAGAAGAACATTTAGTCGAAGTACAAGATGTGGGCGTCATAGTCGCTAAACATGTGGTGAACTTCTTTAACGAAGAGCATAACAAAGAAGTGATTGACGCTTTGCTGGAAAGTGGCATTACTTGGCCTGCTATTGAACAGCGTGACGAAAATGAACCTCAACCATTGGCGGGTAAAATTGTTGTATTGACCGGAACCCTGTCGCAAATGTCTCGCAACGATGCAAAAGCAGCGCTTCAAGCATTGGGAGCAAAAGTGACGGGCAGCGTTTCTGCAAAAACCGATCTCTTGATTGCAGGTGAAGCAGCCGGCTCTAAGTTGGCTAAAGCACAGCAGCTTGGCATTGAAATTTTAGATGAAGACGGAATGGTGAGACTGCTGTCACGTTAATTCCATCAAATACAAACCCGCCACAAACGCCAGCATCATGCTGGCGTTTTTTATGCCCCGCCCTAAGCGCTTTTGCGATCCATTTCAGATATTTCACGAGATGAAATTTGGCCGTTAAAACGACTGGAAATTCATTTCTTTGTCTCGAAAATGAATATGTGATAACGATCTCAATACAGTCTTTTTGGTATTTTTATCGCTAGCGCTATGGCAGTAAACAATTGAATTTAAAGGTTTTATGTTTTTGTTTTTATGTGTTTATCTAAATAAGGGATCTCGATCACGAACATGGATGGAACTTTGCACCGAGTCATATTTTTTTAATAACAAATAAAGTTCTCGTTGATGTTTTTTCAGGTGAAAGTAGTCTGAGACTCATCGGTTGAGGGAGAGTTCAATCGGTGACAACAAATCTAAAACGATGAATTTGAGTCGTTTTAGAAAATCGAATAAACGAGTCATTGCTTCGGCGGCCAACCATAACGGCGATGACTTGGAATTCTGAAAAATCCCTTTAGGAGTTATTTTCCATGGAAAAAATGTTCAAACGCGCTCTACTTGGTACAGCGATCGCTGCAGTAGCTGCAGCTGGCTCTGCAAACGCAGCAGTTCAACTGGCTGGTGAAAACTTCGAAATTTACGGTACTGCAGCAGCGTACAACATGTTCGATTCACCAAAAGCAAGCGGCTCTGATTCAACTAACACTGTTGGTATCGAATCTAAAATCGGCTTCAAAGGCAAGCACGTTTACGAAGACTTCGGCCCTGACTTCCTGTGGCAAATCGAGTCTGGTTGGGCATCTCACGCAGATTCATCTTGGGCATCTGATCGTGGTCTGCTAGGTGGTCGTGATACGTTCATCGGTCTGGGCTTTGATTTCGGTAACCTGAAAATCGGTCGTATGACCCACGCTTCTTACGACATCGTTGACTGGCCACACTCTAACCCAGGTCTGGGTAATGTGTTTGACTGGAACAACGACCTTGGCGCTGGCTTCCAAGACCGTGCAGATAACATGATCCGTTTTGAATCTGCAGCAATGGGCCCAGTCAAGTTCAACGTGACCGCTTCAGGCATGGAAAGCTCTACTTCTGATATCATCACTTCTGCGGCTGTATACTTCACTCAAGATAAGTTTGGTCTGCACGCTGGTATCTACAGCCGTGGTGAAGCGGAAGATAACTCATTCGAAGAGCATTCTTACGCAATCGTAGGTGGTAACGTTTACCTGGATAAACTGACTCTGTCTGCTGCATACAAGCTGATGGAATACGGTGATAACGATCAAAGCGCTATCTCTGCAACTGCACAATACTTGTTTACTGACAAGTTGCTGGCGAAAGTAGGCTATGCATCGACTGACGACGCTGAAGGTACTACTGGCACTTCAGACCAAGCAATCACTGCACGTCTGGGTTACCTGCTGCCAAGCACTTACCTGTACATGGATGTTCGTAACTACGACATGAATGACAGCGATGAATCAGCAGACACTACTCGTCTTCTGATTGGTGCAGAATACTACTTCTAAGCTCAGTTATAAGTTGTTAATAACATAAGCTTTTTGTGCGGGCGCCCTATGGTGCTCGCATTTTTCTTAGAGAGGACTAAATAATGGGATTATTGAGAAAAACAATTGCAACAACGGCTATAATGGCATCATTTAGTTCTTTTGCTGCAGTTAATGTTGAGTTCGATGTAGCTATTGAACCAATGCTAGTTAATGGGGAGGAGGTTAGCTCCCTGCTTACACAAATGACCAAGGTGGAATTACCTGACGGCCCAAACCAGTTAGTGGTGAGAGTTTCAAAACTCATCAGAGAGAACGGTGTTTTCACTAAGTTTAAGTCCGAGCCAGTTGTGATGACTTTTGATGTGTCAAACGCCGATATCATGGTTGAGCCTGGTAAGAAGTTTACTTCTGTACAGGAAGTGGGTGATTTTGAAACCAAACCTACACTGAAGCTTTCATATAAGAATGGTGAGTCGTTGAATGCCCATACTGGAGTACTGACACGAGGTAAAGGGATTTTACGTGATTACGGTGATGAGCTTGCTGCTTACAACATGGCAAATGATTACACCTTTTCTTTTGCTCGCAAGACTACAGAGACAGCGGCAGCTCTTGAGGAAACACTGATTGCTGTCACCCAGAGTGAAGTGGCTGCAGATGCAGCTCTCGTTAAGAAGACCAAGGAAAGCCAAGAAGGCGTGAAAATCTCATTGCGAGAAACGGTAAAGGTCGAGAGTTTAAAAGGGCAGTTTAAAAGCTTAACGCCGACTGAGAAAAAAGAGTTCTTATCTTGGGCGATTATGCAATAACGTTAAACGAAAAAACCAGTGTGTTTACACTGGTTTTTTACTTCTGAGCCTTTCCTTGGGCCAGAACATGGCTTGCTACGTTGCTCAGTGTTTTCCACCAGTTACTTTGCAGTAACCAATGGGGACGTAGTTTGTCATTCCGCCAGAATAAACACACTCTACATTTTTGCCGAGGCCTGCTCCTTGCGATTCGCCCGACTGGGCCGAAGCATTGAACGCCAGCAAAGCACTTACGACTGCAAAAAAGATAATCTTCATTGAAGTTTCTCCAAGTTTTATTTTTAGGATATAAGCATTTAGTAGCGATGCTCACAACTAAAGTATGTAGAGAGATAAAGAAAGATCAAAAATTAAATTCTGTTTCTATTTAATTTTCTTAGTAAATTTTCCAAGTAAAAAATATTAAATAACCATTGGTATAAATGTGTCTCATCGTTTTTATTGCTTACTATTTATTGGTTGATGAGGTTTTTCGAGTGCATGAAACTACCATTTTTTTGATGAGAAATATTTCAAGGTAATGAATAAATTTAAAATATTCTTTTGTTTTTTTATAGTTGGCATTTGAGGTCTCAATGATAGTTCCGCCAACTCTTTCAGTCACCATGCCGTCAGAGTAACTGGTTGCCGGGAGCGCCATATACAAAGCCATTGTAGTGTGATTGAAGATGAAACAGACGGCACAATGCCGAATGATATGCCGATAAAATTTAAGACTGTCTGTAGGGTAAGCTGGACTTTATATAAAAATTACACTTTTTGCATAATCTTTATCTGTATTGTTTTAAAAAGAAAATAGGCTTCATTACTTTAATGACTTTTTTGCTCTCGTGAAAGAATGAATGAAAGATATTTTAAAGGCAAACTTAACTCGAGTTTGGTTACGCTACTGTATATATCTGTTAATGCGATCAGTGGTCGGCTAATAGATAAGGTGGTCAGTTGCAAAATAGATTTAATAGCTCCTTAATCAATGACTTTCGTTTAGTCAGCATTTTGTAGATGAATAGGGTGCGGAATCAACTTGGGGCAGTATCGAGGCAATGATTGTCCCCAAGCGCTTGTGCGCTTACAATAGCGCCCTATCGGAAACATCCGCTCAATTCAACAACGCCGAACGTTATAGGATTAACATGACTGTTAAAACTCGTTTTGCTCCAAGCCCAACAGGCTTCTTGCATGTAGGTGGTGCGCGTACTGCACTGTATTCTTGGCTTTGTGCCAAACACGCTGGTGGTGAGTTTGTCCTTCGAATCGAAGATACCGACCTGGAACGCTCAACCCAAGAAGCTATCGATGCAATCATTGAAGGCATGGAGTGGCTAGGGCTTGATTGGGACGAAGGACCTTACTATCAAACTAAACGCTTCGATCGCTACAACGAAGTTGTTGAACAGTTACTTGCAGAAGATAAAGCATACAAATGTTATGCGCCAAAAGAGCTGCTGGATGAAATCCGCGAAGAGCAAATGGCTGCCGGTGTAAAGCCGCGTTATGATGCAGGCCATCCTAAAGTGGTTGCAGCGAATGAAGCGGCGACAGAAGACTCACCATTTTGTATTCGTTTCCGTAATCCGAAAGAAGGCTCCGTGGTTTTTGATGACAAAATCCGTGGTCGCATCGAAATCGCAAACAGTGAGTTAGATGATCTAATTATCCGCCGAACTGATGGCAGCCCGACATACAATTTCTGTGTGGTCATTGATGACTGGGATATGGGGATTACTCAGGTTGTTCGTGGTGAAGATCACATCAACAATACTCCTCGCCAAATCAACATTTACAAAGCTATTGGTGCGGCAGTACCAGAATTCGCACATTGCTCAATGATCCTGGGTGATGATGGCGCAAAGCTCTCAAAACGCCATGGCGCAGTGAGTGTGATGCAGTACCGAGATGAAGGTTACCTCCCACAGGCACTGCTGAATTACCTTGTTCGCTTGGGATGGTCTCACGGCGATCAGGAAATCTTCTCTCTAGATGAAATGATTCAGTTGTTCAATCTTGAGTCGGTTAGTAAGTCGGCTTCTGCATTCAACACGGATAAACTGCTTTGGTTGAACAACCACTACATCAAGACGTCTGAGCCAGAGTATGTAGCGAAATACCTACAGTGGCATCTTGATGCGAAAGAAATTGATGTTAGCAACGGCCCGGCTATCACTGATGTGATCAAGCTTGTTGGAGAGCGCTGCAATACCTTGATTGAACTCGCCGACCAATGCCGTTACTTCTACCAAGACTTTGAAGAATTTGAAGCGGGTGCGGCGAAAAAGCACCTTCGCCCAGTCGCAAAAGAAGCTTTAGAGTTGGCACTAAGTAAAGCTGAGTCTATTGAAGAGTGGAACACTGAAAACCTCCACCAACTTATCGCTGACGTTTGCAATGAGCTCGAGTTAGGGATGGGTAAAGTGGGTATGCCACTTCGTGTTGCTGTGACTGGTCAAGGTCAATCACCATCCGTTGATGCTGTGATGAGCTTGATTGGTAAAGAGCGTGTCTTGTCCCGAATCAAACAGGCTATTGAGTTCATCGCTGCGCGTGAAGCTCAACAGTAAGCACTTTTAAACAAATCAGTGAAGCCCCGTCATTGGTGATGGGGCTTTTTTTTTGCCTCTTGGTCTGTGCCAACCCAGAAATGAATGCGAAACAGATCGACTAATTGTCCTTGAGGAAAATGAAGATTGAGTTCTCTGTTTTTCTTTTCTGGGAAATGATGAGATCTGTGTCATGCCAATAACCCTCCAGCTAAAAATTACTTTCTTTTATATTTTTATGCCCCCTTCATCCTTTTGTTTTTAAAGTGTTTTGATCGTTTTATCTTTTAATTTTGAACCAATTCAAACTTCATTCAGATACGGATTTTTTTTTTATCGTTCCGAATTAAGCTTCTCCACGTTGATAAATTACATCAATAAACAAACCCGGTGCCGTTTGCTTTCGGCGGCCAACTAGAAGCAAGCGTAACTCTCTACCGGTAAAAAACTTATTTAAGGAGTTATCCATGGATAAAATGTTTAAACGCACTCTAATCGGTGCAGCGATCGCTACTATGGCAGCTGCAGGTTCAGCAAACGCAGCAGTTCAACTGGCTGGTGAAAACTTCGAAATCTACGGTACCGCAGCAGCGTACAACATGTTCGACTCCCCAGCAGCAAGCGGCAAAGATTCTAACAACACTGTTGGTATTGAATCTAAAATCGGCTTCAAAGGTAAGCACGTATACGAAGATTTTGGTGCAGATTTTCTGTGGCAAATCGAGTCTGGCTGGGCTTCTCACGCTGACTCAGCATGGGCATCAGACCGCGGTATCCTAGGTGGCCGTGACACATTCGTTGGTTTGGGCTTTGATTTCGGTAACCTGAAAATTGGTCGTATGACTCATGCAGCTTACGACATCGTTGACTGGCCACACTCTAACCCTGGTCTGGGTAACGTGTTCGATTGGAACAATGATCTGGGCGTGTCTTTCCAAGATCGCGCGGACAACATGATCCGTTTTGAATCTGCTGCAATGGGCCCAGTGAAGTTTAATGTCACTGCTTCTGGCATGGAAAAATCAACTTCTGACATCATTATGTCAGCGGCAGTTTACTTCACTCAAGACATGTATGGCCTGCACGCAGGTTACTACAACCGTGGCGAAGCAGAAGATAAATCTTTCGTTGATCACTCTTACGCAATCGTAGGCGGTAACCTGTACCTGGACAAACTGACTCTGTCTGCTGCATACAAGATGATGGAAGCTGATGGCGACAATCAGAATGCAATTTCTGCAACTGCTCAGTACATGTTTACTGACAAGTTCCTGGCGAAACTTGGCTATGCATCAACAGACGACGCTGACGGTACTACCGATACTGCCGACCAAGCAATCACTGCGCGTTTAGGTTACCTGCTGCCAAGTACTTACCTGTACATGGATGTGCGTAACTATGACTTCAATGAAAGTGACGAATCAGCAGACACTACTCGTCTTCTGATTGGTGCAGAATACTACTTCTAAGCCCCGTTATAAATTTTAATAACGTGGAGCTTTTTGTGCGAGTGCCTTCCGGTGCTCGCATTTTTCTTAAAGAGGACTAAATAGTGGGATTATTAAAAAGAACAATTGCAACAGCAGCTATAATGGCATCATTTAGTTCTTTGGCCGCAGTCAATGTTGAGTTCGATGTGTCTATTGAGCCAATGTTGGTGAATGGAGAAGAAGTCAGTTCACTTCTTTCGCAGATGACGAAAGTAGAGCTACCTGATGGCCCTAATCAATTAGTTGTTAGGGTATCAAAACTCATCAGGGAAAATGGTGTTTTCACCAAGTTCAAATCAGAGCCAGTTGTAGTGACTTTTGATGTGTCAAATACCGACGTGCTTGTTGAGCCTGGGAAGAAGTTCGACTCTGCACAGGAGGTAGGTGACTTTAAAACCAAGCCAACGCTAAAGGTTTCGTATAATAATGGCCAGATCCTGGATGTTCACACTGGGGTGTTGCAGCGTGGAAAGGGTATATTGCGGGATTATGGTGAAGAACTTGCTGCCTACAACTTGGCAATGACTACACCTTCTCTTTTGCCAGCCAAAGTGTAGAAACACAGGATGTGCTTGATGGGACTCTGGATGTTGCAGCCAACCACAACAAGCTAACGACAGAAGTCGCTCCAAAGATAGAAAGCGAACAAAACCCTGAAGGGGTCAAAATCTCTCTGCGTGAGACTGTGAAAGTGGAAAGCTTAAAAGGGCAGTTTAAAAGCCTGACTCCAACAGAAAGAAAAGAGTTTCTATCATGGGCGATTATGCAGTAAATCAATGTTGAGCTGAAAACTGAGATACGGCGAACTCTCTATCAAAACTCAAACGCTGCAACATTCGTTGTTGAGTCATTAGCCTCTGGTTACACCAGAGGCTTTTTCGTGTAAGGACGTTCAATTGATGTGAGCTCGGTTTGAATCAATTTATGCCGCGAGAAGCAACAGAAAAGTGAATTGGCGGCCTGAATGGTGTCTAATCTAGAGAGGGTCGTTAAAAATGTCTGTTGATATGAAATGGCGCTCCCACAGGGACTCGAACCCCGATCGATCGCTTAGGAGGCGACTGCTCTATCCTGTTGAGCTATGGGAGCGTTGGCGCTGATGTGGAGAATATCAACGCCGGGTGGTTAGTATACCCAATTGTGCCCTAACGTTAAGGCTTTAAAGAAGTTACTGAGTGTATTTGGTCACCAAATCGCCGATCTGAATACTTGAACCCAGTTCGACAGGGGATACCGCAACTTCCGCCGAGCTCTCGTAAACACGGGTCACTGACAGACCAATAGCACTTTTCTTCATTTGGGTACGGTGAATGCCATATTGGTCAGTGAAAGAGGCGTTGTGCCACAGCGCCAGCTCGTCTCCATGTTTCACGCCATGAATACGACCGGCATTGATTTGCCCTGTTTGACCGTTGATCGAGACGATCTCTGGGGTTGTCGCTCTGCACGCAAGGTTACTTTCTAGATCCAACAAAATATTGCGGCTCATTCGCTGTGCCATTTCGCCATAGGGCGATGCCCAGAAACGCGCTGTTTTTGTGTCGACTTTACTATGTCGTTCAAACGGCCAAGAAGCGATGTCGCGGTAGATATTTTGATAGATCACCTCACCGGATTTCCCATCAATGACATCAATTGATAATGCCAGTTGACGGTTTGTCTGATCTTTCCTCAGCACTTTTTGGTCAATGGTTGCCGTCATATCAGTAATCGTGCCGACTAACAGATACTGTGCGCCAGTATCTTCCGCCACCATAGTGGCAACATCAGGCTGAGTCGGAGAAATTGAATAAGGCGTAATACCCTGAACAACAAAACTTTGGGCCTGGGTTTCAAATTGGCGCTGAAGCAGGACTGTGAAGTCATCGCCAAACTGGAAAATGCCGCCCAACGCCGCGTGTTGAGGGGAAACAATATCGAAACGACCCATGACTAGGCCTTTCTTGTATTGATGCTTGTGGCAAGCATTTGCCGTTGGGTAGATATCGATGCGGGCTGTCAATTTCATGACGCCGCCTTTTTCCTTGGTTTCCAGTACCTGAATGTGGCGGATTTCATCTCCACTGAACAGATAGTCGTTTTTCGCTTCTTTCAAGTAAGGGCGGATGCTTGTCAACCCGGCAATATCTGCGCCGGAGAATTTTAATGCCTGATAAATCGCATCTTCCAAGGCTCTTTCTCTTGCCTGCTCTTTGCTTTCCAAAACTGTGCTAACCCCAGTCACTTCGTACCACGCAGCGTTAACAGAGGCAGATGCCAGCGCGATACAAGCGACGAGAGGCTTAAGAATTCTTTTGCGCATAACCTTGTTTTCCAATAGTAGGTATAAAAATTGCTAGACCAGATAACATCGCTGAAAAAGCGGCAAGGTGGTTAGCCAATAAAGCGAGAATATAGCCACTCAATGCAAATAATGTTCCCGAAATAGGGATGAACAGTGGACTGGGCTTTTGCCCTAGGCGTAACAGGTCAGTCCTAAATCGTGTCCGGAGCCAGACGACAATGAAAAACTGGATAGTGATATTAATCAGTCTAGCAACCGTATCTTGCGCCTATAACCCGATTTATAACGGTAAAGAACCGTATTCGGGGAGCCAGTTCCTGTTGCAGCAAACCCCAAGGCACACATTGGATTACTTTATGGACGGTTTGGCGGAAGAGTTGCTGGAAACCAACAACTACCTCACAGCCAGAACGCCGATGGCGATTGTGTCTTTTGTCGATGTTGAAGAGATGGATGAAACCAACTGGCTGGGGAACTCCGTGACTGAAGGCATGATTTACCAGATGCAGCGACGCGGCTTTACCGTCATTGACTTCAAAAATACCGGTACCATCAGGGTAACCAAAGACGGCGATTTTTCACTAAGCCGTGATTGGAAAGAGTTACACCCAGAGCAGCAAATCGATTACGTACTGACTGGCACCATGCTACGCCAAGGTGGCGGTGTGCTGGTTAATGCCCGCATCGTTGGTATGCGCTCTCGTGTCGTGGTCGCATCGGCACAAGGCTTCCTGCCAGCGGACAGAATTGGCCGCGACATCGATACCTTGCGTAAAGTTCGCATTGAAGATGGCGTGATCATCCGTGGCGATCAGCGTAAGCATCCTACTGACACCATTATTTTGAAACCGTAATTCTGGAGTGAATATGAAAACTTGGCTAACCCTGGCAATGCTATTGATGTTGACCGCGTGCCAACCTATCACCACTATTCGCTCAGATGACATATTGACAGCGGTAGGTACGGCATCTATCAGCACGCAACGCGGCGAAACGGAAGAAGAAAAACAGTTCCGTGCTATGAGAGCGTCGAAGCTCGAAGCTTACAAAGAGTTGTCTGAGCAAGTGTACGGCATTCGCGTGAGTGGTTTGACCCAGGTGGAGGATCAGCAATTGGGACAGGACAGAACCCATGGTGCTTCAGATGGCATTATCCGTGCGGCGGAAGTGATTGCTAGTTACAAAGTGGGTGACAGCTACGTGACTGAGTTACAACTGAACCTGCGTAAGATGAAGAAAATGTCTGAGTATGGTGAGTCTCACCACGTGCCAAGAGATGACGCGATCATTTTCTAATTCCAGATAAATGTAAGAAAGCCGCTCAAATGAGCGGCTTTCTTTTTGAATTCATACGTGGGTCAGGCTTTTACATTGGTGCCCAGTGTTCGGCTGCCTGATGCCTGGCCTTCGCTGTCATAAGTCATTTCACTCTTACCTGCCGCTTCTTGGAACAGGTTGCGAAGCTTGTGCATGCTGAGTTGTGCACGTTGAAGCGCAACACCATTGGCCTCATTCGTCTGATGACATTTTTCTAGAGATGCTTTGATATGTGAGATAGCCGCAAGATGTTCTTTAGCAGGTGACTGGAGCTCGGGACATTTTGCTAATTGGGCATCTCTTAACTGGATGTTTTGGATCAGAGTGAGCTTTTGTTTCGCGCAGGCGTCAATGTCAGCTGCCTTTCTTGAGGCGATTGCCGAGGTTTCTTTTTCCATGACTTCAAGCAGCGCGTCAACATTTTCAGCCTGTGCCTGAAGAAGTTGCTCGAAAGAGAGTGCTTCAGACATGCAGGCTTACTTCATTCCACGAAGATCATCTTCGTGCTTCATGATGTTTGCAGCCAGTCGGTCTGCATCCACTTTGTATGAACCGTTTGCAATAGCTGCTTTGATCGCTGCTACCTTTGCGCTGTCAAAATGTGTTTCGCTAGCCATCTGCTGGTTAAGGGCGCCAATCGCACGACTTTCGTCGCTCATAGAGAATGCATCCCCGCGATGATTGCGCACTTCGCCCGCAGAACCGTTTTCGGCGGCAGTGCTTTGCGTCTTGCTTTGGTTGCTTCTGTTCGTGCTCAATGGCTGACCAGAACGCAGGTGATCGATACTTGCCATAATAAAGCCTTATATCTGTCCGAACCTTCTGTTGCTCACAGTATCGGCCGCATTACTATGAACTTTAGCACTTAATTGCATTTAGTTAGAATTTTACAATTACCTGACCGACTGCGGTAATTGTACCATCGACTATCCGATTGGATTTGCTGTTACGGACTTTAATTTGCTCACCGAGAGCACCGTCACTTAATGCTGTCCCTTTTGCAATAATATTCAGTCCACTACCGGACGCAGTAATAATCACTTCGTCATTACGGCAGACCATACAGATATCATTGCCATTGATGGGCTCGCCAATACCCACCACGCGTTTGATACGGGAGCCGACAATCGTAGCGCCATCGGTGTAAGTTTGTCCGCGTTGAAAGCGCGCATCGACCAGCTGCACAATCAAGTCATCGTGAGAAATCGTCACTCCTCTATCTAGGGGGCGACGAGCGACGACGACGGGCGTGAGTAGTTTAATTTGCACGGGCACATACACTTGCCAGCCATCTTCTTCACAGCTCACCATCACAGTGACACTCTTATTGAGAGATTGCCTGCCAGGAACATCTGCCTTTAATGGCGAAGGGCAGTGGGACAGCTGTAGGCGACTGTCCAGATTGCTTGCCTGAACTTCAAGCTTTCCATATTCGGGGGCAGTGATCAGAGATTCTACATGCGCTTCTGCTGCTTCTTTTACTGCATCGAGTTGACTTAATGGTGCAGCGGCTATAATTGAGCTAAAGCTATAGAGAAACGTGCCGATAAAGAGCCAGACTAATCGTTGATAACACATATGTCACATATTGGTTAGTATGGTGAATTTAGATGCAGCGATTCCTTCAATTCGCATGCCAAGAATGCGGGTGAAAACGAAGATGTTTGCTGCAATACGATAACAAAAACAGGGCAATATGGAGTTTATCTTATGTCGGGGATTCTTGATACGGTCAATCAGCGTACGCAACTGGTCGGACAAAACCGCTTAGAGCTGTTGACCTTTCGTTTGATGCGTAAGCAGCGTTACGGCATCAACGTTTTTAAAGTAAAGGAAGTACTCCAGTGCCCGAAGCTGACTTCCATGCCAAACTTACATCCGCTGGTTAAAGGTGTGGCGCACATCCGCGGACAAACCATTTCAGTCATCGACATGAGTCTGGCAACAGGCGGCATGCCGATCACAGACCCAGAAAACCGCTTTATCATCATTTCAGAGTTCAACCGTTCAACGCAGGGATTCTTGGTGGGTTCAGTAGAGCGTATTGTGAATATGCACTGGGAGTCGATTTTGCCACCACCAGAAGGTACTGGCAGTTCTAACTATCTGACCGCGGTGACTGAAATCGAAGGTGAGCTGGTTGAGATTCTTGACGTAGAAAAAATTCTGAATCAGATCTCGCCAGTGAACGAAGACATCAGTGAAGAAGTGCTGGCGAACAAACCTGTGTTTGAGGAAGGCGGAACAGCTCCTACTACCGTATTGGTAGCTGACGATTCAAGTGTGGCTCGCCGTCAGGTGAAGCGTGCGGTAGAAACCATTGGCTATAACGTTGTTTTGGCGCATGATGGACGAGATGCTCTGGATAAATTGCAGGGCATGGCGGCGGAAGGCACCATCAATGATCTCGCACTTGTCATCTCTGATATCGAAATGCCAGAGATGGATGGTTACACCTTAACGACTGAAATCAAAAAAGATCCTAACCTCAAAGATCTTCATGTAGTATTGCACTCGTCGCTCAGCGGTGTTTTCAACGAAGCGATGGTCCAGCGAGTTGGTGCAGATGCATTCATTCCGAAGTTTGACCCAGATGAACTCGGCGAAGCCGTAATGAACGCGGTGAATGGTAAAGGTCAAGAAAACTAATCCATGACGAATATAGCGATAACAGAACAAGAGTATCGTGATTTTTGTAAGTACCTCGAAAGCAAATGTGGAATTGTTCTAGGTGACAGCAAGCAATATCTTGTCAGAAGTCGACTCAGCCCTTTGCTGACGCGATACAAGCTTGCTTCAATGACTGAACTGTTTCAGCTTGTTCTTACAAACCGTAACCGCGATCTGGCTGTCTCAGCCATTGATGCCATGACCACAAACGAAACCTTGTGGTTCAGGGATTCCTACCCGTTTGAAGTGCTCGCCAACCGTCTCTTGCCAGAAGTGGCAGAGAGCAAAAGGCCAATCAAAATTTGGTCAGCGGCAAGTTCATCCGGACAAGAACCGTATTCGATTGCCATGACCATTCAGGAAGTGCAGCAAAAGAAGCCGGGTATGTTGGGAAATGTAGCCATCACAGCGACAGATATTTCTTCCACCATGCTCGAAAATTGCCGCACTGGTATTTACGACAACCTGGCATTGAGCCGAGGCCTGTCACCGGAACGCAAACGCCAGTTCTTTGAAGATGCCGGCGAAGGGCGAATGAAGGTGAAAGAGACACTCAAACGCATGGTGACCTTCAAGCCACAAAACTTGATGGAAAGCTATGGTATGCTGGGCAAGTTTGACATTATTTTTTGTCGTAACGTGTTGATTTACTTCTCACCTGACATGAAATCCAAAGTATTGAACCAGATGGCGGGCAGCCTGAACCCTGGCGGTTATCTGCTGCTGGGGGCATCAGAATCCCTGACTGGACTGACAGACAGGTTTGATATGATCCGTTGTAACCCCGGTATCATCTATAAATTAAAGTAGGTGTTGCCTACGTCTCGGAAAAGCGGCACGGAAGTTGCCGCTTTTTTTGTATCTATTGAAAAGCGCGTTGCCGCTTAACAAATAGCCGGATAACACTAAGTCCATGATTTTATAGATGCTAACACCTTTGGTGAATGAGATTTCAAAGTTGGCATCTTACTTGCAAAATATCCGGTAGAAGATTTTTGGAGGTGCCGTATGGCGATATCATTCGACAAAGCGCTGGGTGTTCATCAACACACTGTGGGTGTGCGTGCTCAAAGGGCAGAAACCCTGTCGAGCAACCTGGCAAATGCCAATACGCCGGGCTACAAAGCGCAGGATGTTGACTTCGAACGTGCGCTGCAAGCGGCAACCTCTGGGGCAAAATTTGGCCTGAGTCGTACCAACGAGCGGCATATCCCTGCCACCTCTCAGGTCAACGGCCAGAAAATGTACCGCATTCCAAATCAGCCTGATACCGGCGACGGCAACACCGTTGATGCGCAGGTAGAACGTAACCTGTTCATGCAAAATGCCCTTGAGTATCAAGCGTCATTGGATTTCCTTGGGTCCAAGTTCAAAAACATGTCCAAGGCACTGAAGGGGCAATAATGTATGAGTCTGTTTAACGTATTCAATGTCACAGGTTCTGCTATGAGTGCAGAATCCGTTCGACTCAACACCACTTCGAGTAACTTGGCAAATGCTAACTCTGTTAGCAGTTCAGCGGCGGAGACGTACAAAGCTCGTCACCCTGTTTTTGCAGCAGAGCTAAACAAATACCAGCAAGGCGACAGCGTACCGGTTCGTGTTGCAGGCATTGTTGAAAGCCAAAAGCCACTGCGCGCAGAGTATAACCCTGAGCATCCCATGGCCAATGCGGAAGGCTATATTTACAAGCCCAATGTCAACGTGATGGAAGAGATGGCTAACATGATTTCAGCATCCCGTTCTTATCAAACCAACGTAGAAGTGGCAGAAGCGAGCAAACAAATGCTGATGCGCACACTGCAAATGGGCAAATAAGGTAGGAGTACGGCACTATGAATCCTATTGACGGCGCAAGCGGAGCAGGTGGCGGTAGCTACATCGATCAGCTCAAAGCGCTGCAAGAAAAGCAACGTGCTGAGCGTGGTGATACTGGCGAGAAAGTCACTGGCCAGACCGACCTTAAGCAAGAAGATTTCTTGTCACTGCTGACCAAGCAGTTGGCAAACCAGGACCCGTTCAAACCTGTTGATAACGAGCAGATGATTGCACAGATGGCATCATTCGCGACCGTAGACGGCATCGGCAAAATGAACGACCAATTCGGTTCCTTGAACGCCGCTATGACGTCCAGTCAAGCGCTGCAAGCTTCCTCTCTGGTCGGGCAGGATGTGTTGGTTCCAGGTAACGAAGGCTTCAAATCAGCGGAAGGTGGCATTGCCGGCATGGTGAAACTGCCACAGGCCCTGAACGATGTGATTGTCCGAATCCAGAACGAGCGTGGCGAGTTGCTGAGAACCTTCAGCATGGGTGCCAAGTCTCCAGGGGATCACCGTGTTGAGTGGGACGGCAAAGACGATGCCGGCAACCCACTGCCGGAAGGTAATTACAAAGTCAACGTAAGCGGCAACATTGATGGTAAGTCTCAGGATCTTGAGCTTTCCACCTACGCGAACGTCAACAGTGTTCTATTGGGGAATGGCGACGGTAACGTGATGTTGAACATCGCCGGTTACGCATCTCCGGTCAAACTCACCGAAGTGCTTGAAGTAGGTAAATCATCCAGCCTTGGCAACGTGAGCAAGAGCTAAAAGGACAGAGGAGTTCCAGCAATGGCTTTAAATATCGCACTGAGTGGCCTGGCGGCAGCTCAAAAAGACATGAACACCACCAGTAATAACATTGCGAACGCCAACACTTTTGGTTTTAAAGAGTCGCGTGCTGAGTTTGGTGACGTTTATTCTGCGTCAATCTTCTCGAACGCAAAGACCACCACAGGTAGCGGTGTGCAAACCTCGATTGTTGCGCAGCAGTTCCATGAAGGTTCCAGTATCTACACCAATAACCCACTGGATCTTCGTATCAGTGGTAACGGTTACTTCGCGGTTGCTAACGACAACCTGGCAACGCAAAACAACGTGTTGACCCGTAACGGTGCTTTCCACCTTGATAAAAACAACAACATTGTTAACTCAGAGGGTCAGTTCCTGCTGGGCTACAACGTTGATAATGAAACATTGCAAGTAGGTTCTTTTGAGCCGAAAGCGCTGAACGTACCAGATCAATTTGGTCAGCCACGTGCATCTGAAAATGTCGATATTGGTTTGAACCTGCCAGCAGGTGGCGCAGAGAAAGATCCAGCGCTATTCAATCCTGAAGACCCAGACACATACAACAAATCGACATCAGCCACGATCTTTGACTCACTGGGCCAGCCATACAAACTGACCACTTACTACGTCAAAGATAACGTGACACCGAACAAGTGGGCCGTTTACTACACAGCGACAGATGCCACCGGTGAGAAGCCGCTTAGCCTGACAGCTGGTGAATTTACCAGTGCAACCGGACAGGTGGGCCATTCTGTTCAGTTCAATAGTGATGGCTCTGTAGATTCGGTTAATGGCGGCGCACCAATCCAGACAGTTGAGTTTGGCCCTAACGGTGCCGGCCTTGAAATGAACGGTGCTGACGGTTCGCAGGCGCTGACAATCAACTTTGAAGAGCCAACGCAGTACGCATCACCGTTTGAAATGCGTAAGTTCACCGAAGACGGTGCAACCACGGGTTACCTGGCGAAAGTGGATATCGATCCGAAAGGTACCATCATGGCGACCTACAGTAACGGCGAAAACGTTGCGCTGGGCCGAGTGGCGATGGTTCGTGTATCTAACCAGCAAGGTCTTTCTCAAGCGGGTAATACCCAGTGGAAAGTGACCCAGCAATCTGGTGAAGCCGTGTGGGGTGAGGCGATGCAAGGCGCGTTCGGTAAAGTGAAAAGCGGTACTATCGAGCAGTCAAACATCGACATGACTCAAGAGCTGGTGGACTTGATTACCGCACAGCGCAACTTCCAGGCGAACTCACGCTCGCTGGAAGTGGGTAACCAGATGCAACAGACGATTCTCCAGATTCGTTAATCGCTAGATGTGTTCTTTTGCCGCTCGGCGACCGGGCGGCAATTCTTTTCCCAGAATTATTCTTATCTCTCTCCTCAATCTGCTCACTTCTTGCACTAACTTGTTGTAATTCGACAATATTACATTTTGGCACTCTTCTTGCTTTCTTTAATGCATAAGCGACAGGAGAACGTCTTAATGGATCGCGCACTATTTCTCGCCATGAGTGGCGCCAAACAAGATATGCAGGCTTTACAGCTGCGTGCCAACAACCTGGCAAACGCCAGTACCACTGGCTTTCGCGCAGACCTGGAACAGGCTCGTGCTATGCAAGCATACGGAGAAGGCTTACCGACCCGTGTGTTCAACATGACAGAGCGTCCTGGGTACAGCTTTGCACAAGGTTCAACCATCACCACAGGTCGTGAACTTGACGTTGCCATTAAAGGTGACGGTTGGCTGGCGGTTTTGGATGGCACAGGTCAAGAGGGCTACACCCGAGTCGGTAACCTAAAAGTTGACCAAACGGGAATGCTGCAAAATGGTCACGGCCATATGATCCTGGGAGAGCGCGGCGCGCCAATCTTCCTTCCTTTACCGGTTTCGAAAATTGAAATCGGGACTGACGGTACAGTGTCTGTGTTGCCACAAGGCGCGCCACCGGAAGCGATGGAAGAAGTCGACCGCATCAAACTTGTCCGCCCGAATAACGATGAGCTTTTTAAAGACAAAAACGGTGTATTCAAGCCGATTAATCCCGGCACCGTGTATGAAGCTGACGCAGGAGTGTCACTTCTGACCGGCGCACTGGAAGGCAGTAACGTCAACCCGATCAATGAGATGACGGGACTGATTGACCTTCAGCGTCACTTTGAAATGCAAGTCAAACTAATGAAAACCGCAGAGGAAATGGATCAAGCATCTAACTCTCTGCTGCGCATGGGTTAATTGAGAGGAATTCAGTATGCATCCAGCACTGTGGGTGAGTAAAACCGGCCTAGACGCACAACAGACCAACATTTCGACCATTTCGAATAACTTGGCGAACGCCTCGACAGTGGGCTTTAAAAAGTCCCGCGCGGTTTTTGAAGATCTGTTTTATCAAAACATCAACCAGCCTGGCGGTCAGTCTTCACAGAACACTGAACTGCCAAGCGGCTTGATGTTGGGTGCCGGTTCGAAAGTGGTGGCAACGCAGCGCGTTCACACCAATGGTAATGCCCAAACTACCAACAACGCCCTCGACCTGATGATCGAAGGTGACGGCTTCTTCCAGATTTTGCTGCCAGACGGCAACATCGGTTACCAGCGCAACGGTCAATTCACGCTGAATGACGAAGGCGTGATTGTGACCTCTGGTGCGGGCTATCCACTGGAGCCAGAAATTGTCGTACCGCCGGATGCCATTCAGGTGACTATCGGTACTGATGGCGAAGTCTCTGCGAGATTGCGTGGACAGCAGGCCAATGCCGTTATTGGACAGATCACGACAGTTGACTTCATCAACCCAGGCGGTCTTGAGCCTATCGGACAAAACCTCTACCTGCCAACGGGCGCGAGTGGCGACCCACAAGAGGGTGTACCGGGTCTTGATGGCCTTGGCAGTGTCAGACAATCAATGCTGGAAACCTCCAACGTTAACGTCACCGAAGAATTGGTCAACATGATCGAAGCGCAGCGGGTTTATGAAATGAACTCCAAAGTGATTTCGTCTGTCGACCAGATGCTGAGCTACGTCAACCAGCAGCTATAAAGGAGTAAAAGGCGGATGAAAAAGTTACTGATCACAGGATTTATGCTGGCGACGGTTTCCGGCTGTGAAATGATGAATCCAGAAGCCTTTTTGGCGGAAAATCAAAGCGAAGTCGTGCAGGGCACAACCGAAACTGACGCGGTTGAAGGTAATACCGAACCGGGTAGTGAAGGGCTGATTGGCCTGCTTCGTGAACGCGAAGATCCGGTAGCCGGTGATCCAAACTGGACACCACTTCATCCGCCCCGTCAGCCGGAACACTATGCGACGGCAACAGGCTCGCTGTTCAGTGCAGTGAGCGCGCAAGATCTTTACGATGACACCAAACCGCGCAGCATTGGCGATATCGTGACTGTGATGTTGGAAGAGAAAACGCAGGCGAAAAAGAGCGCCAGCAGCGACGCGGCAAAATCGAGCGACCTGAGCATGGACCCACTGTCGTTAGGTGGTCAGGAAGTGACGATTGGCGACCGCAACCTGTCATATGCCGCCGCGCATGATAACTCTACCAGCGGCTCGACCAGTGCAGATCAGAGCAACAGCATTTCCGGTTCGATTTCCGTTGAAGTGATTGATGTGATGTCGAACGGTAACTTGCTGATCCGTGGTGAAAAATGGCTGACGCTGAACACTGGCGATGAATATATCCGTTTGAGCGGTACGATTCGCCCAGACGACATCACGTCAGAGAACACCATCGCCTCGACGCGTATTTCCAATGCCCGCATCCAGTATTCAGGCACTGGCGATCGTCAGGATACGCAGGATCAGGGATTCTTGGCACGATTCTTTAATGTCGTTCTATAACGCATAGAAAAGATGCCGGAGAATTGACGTGAAGAGTTGGCTAAAGCTGTTTTTAATTGCCCTATTGGTTGCCCCAGCGGCACAAGCTGCCCGCATTAAAGATGTGTCGGAAGTGGCGGGTGTACGTAGCAACCAATTGGTGGGATACGGATTAGTGGTAGGTCTTGCCGGAACAGGTGAGAGCACACCGTTTACCGATCAAAGCTTTAATGCCATGCTGAAAAACTTCGGCATCCAATTGCCGCCGGGCACCAAACCGAAAACCAAGAATGTGGCAGCCGTTGCCGTCAGTGCTGAGTTGCCGCCATTTTCAAAGCAAGGCCAGAAAATTGACATCACAGTGTCGTCTATCGGCTCTGCAAAGAGCTTGCGCGGCGGTACGCTGGTACAAACCTTCATGAAAGGTCTGGATGGTAAAGTCTACGCCGTGGCACAAGGCAACCTGATTGTGGGTGGCTTCAGTGCGGAAGGTGCAGACGGTTCATCCATTGTCGGTAACACGCCAACTGTTGGCCGCATCACCAACGGCGCGACAGTCGAGCAGGAAGTACCCTCACCGTTTGGCCGTGGCGACCACATTACCTTCAACCTGTTCGAATCTGACTTCACCACCGCACAGCGTATGGCAGACTCCATTAACAGTTTCCTTGGGCCAAATACCGCATCAGCAATGGATGCTACCTCAGTGCGTGTCCGTGCACCCCGTGATCTGTCCCAACGTGTTGCCTTCCTTTCTACGGTAGAAAATCTGGAGTTTGTTCCGGCCGATGCTGCGGCAAAAATCATCGTGAACAGCCGCACAGGCACCATCGTGGTGGGGCAAAACGTACGTCTTCGTCCAGCGGCAATCACACACGGCGGCATGACAGTCACCATTAACGAAAATCTGCAGGTCAGCCAGCCAGGTGCCTTCTCTGGCGGTGAAACCGTGGTCGTGCCGGATTCCGGTGTGGAAGTGACGGAAGAAGATGGCCGCATGTTCCACTTCAAACCCGGTGTCACGCTGGATGATTTGGTCCGCGCCGTGAATGGCGTTGGCGCGGCACCCTCGGACTTGATGGCAATCTTGCAGGCGCTCAAGCAAGCGGGCGCTATCGACGGTCAACTGATAGTGATTTAAGCCATGAAAGCACCATTAGATACCGGATTTATTCACGACCTCAGCCGATTGGACATTCTTCGTCAGAAGGCGGCGAACGGCGAGCAATCGGACGATGCCTTGCACGCAGCGGCAGAGCAGTTTGAAGCATTGTTTACCCAAATGCTCTTCAAATCGATGCGAAGTGCCAACGAAGCCTTCGAGTCAGATTTGATTGATAACCGCACGTCCAAATTCTATGAACAAATGGCAGACGAACAGCTTTCTAGCGCGCTTTCCCGCGAAGGTTCGTTGGGGCTGGCCGATCTGATTGTTCAGCAATTCAAAGGATTACAAAACAGCGAACCGATGGATGTGGGTGACAACAGCGCGAGCGATCGCATTCGCCTGCAGCCAACGCTGCCACTCGCGCCAAACATGACGGAAGAGGACGCAGCAGAGCAAGCGCTGCAGCCACTTTCTGACGATACGGTTATTCCAACTCCGCATATGCTGGCACAGCAAAACGCAGCGCCAAAAGTGGAAAGCAGTAAGCCGTTCGAAACACCGGATGAGTTCGTTAGCCGCCTGACACCTTACGCGAAAAAGGCTGCGCGCACGTTAGGCACAGATCCTGCGATTTTGATTGCACAGGCCGCGCTGGAAACAGGTTGGGGTAAGAAGGTGATCGCCAATGCGCGTGGTTCCAGCCACAACCTTTTCAACATCAAAGCGGACCCACGTTGGGACGGCAATAAAGTGGCGACTCAGACGCTGGAGTTCCACGATGATATCCCAGTGCAGGAAATGGCTTCATTTCGTGCCTATTCTTCATATGAAGACAGTTTCAATGATTACGTGAGTTTTCTGAACCGGAATCCGCGTTATGCCACCGCCCTACAACAGACCGCAGAGCCTGAACAGTTTATCCGTGGTCTGCATCAAGCGGGCTATGCAACGGATCCTAAGTACTCCGACAAAGTGATCAGTGTGTTTAACCGTGTTAAAGGCATGATGGAACAATAATCCGCAAGGGCGGTTTGTTGTTTTCCGCTCTGTCGCAGCGAAAGGTGAAGGCAAATGGCAGAGCAGCTACCCAAGCAGGAAAGAGAACCCGAACAGGGACAAAAAACCATCTCAGAGCATTCTAGCGGCTCTATTCAGCGCGATCCGTTTATCCGCTCATTTCTGGAGAGAACTCCGAAGGATGTTGCGGAATCCTTCACCGATGCGCAATTACTCCAGCTTAAACTTATGTTTGGCACCCGTGCGAAGGCTCGTCATGCCATCGACTTCAGAACCGTTATTGGTGGGTTTGGGTGGAACTACTACCTGGTGTTCCTCTTTGGACGTAACCGCCGTGAACTTACCCGTGCTGAAGAGAAGGCAGCCAATGCTGGACGTGTACTGGTTTTGCTATTGAGTAGCTTCATACTGTTCTCGGTTGTGATCACTTCTCTCTATTTACTGAAGTCATTCCTGGGTATCGATCTTTTGCCCAACTTTTCGCTCGGCCTTTGGAGCTGGCTTAACAGCTGATATACCCAAACAACCGGAAGGTGCCGGATTCAGCGAGCATCTTCAGGCCGTCTGGCGAGACAACTTGGCGGCAATCCCTTGCCCTTGGCGGCACAAGTCGACGCCAAGTTGTTGAAAATATCATCCATCTTATTGAATTTCAGACATTGAACTCTGTGGCACGATTCTTGAATTGTTCTGCTCAATAGACAATTTCATAGGTTATGCGTTTCCGCATACGGGGGCAGAATGGGGTTTGATCTGCTGACGCTCGGTTCTCAGGGCGTTCTGACAGCACAGCGGCAGCTGAACACAACGGGTCACAACATCTCGAACGTGAATACTGATGGCTACAGCCGTCAGTCCGTTGAGCAGCGTGCCAATGACTCCGCCTATTGGTCGGCAAACCAATGGGGCCACGGCGTGCACGCGGCAGCCGTTCGCCGCAACTACGACAAGTTTGCCGTTAACGAATTGAATATCACCACCTCTGCATTGGCTCACGCCCAAACCCGTAACAGTCAACTCACCATGTTGGATGACATGATGTCTCACTCTGCGAAGAAAATTCCAGAGAACATGAACGAGTTTTATGGTGCGGTAAAAGGGTTGGCAGACAGCCCAAGTGACATGGGTGCCCGTAAAGTGGTGCTGGAAAAATCCCGCCTGGTTGCTGCTGGTCTCAACGACATCAACAATGTTCTGCAAAACCAGGAAGCGGATACCACCGTCCAAATCGACGCCACACTGAAACGCATGAATGACATTGGGGCCGAGATTGTGGATATCCACAAAGCGATCCTTAAATCGCAGGCGGTGGATAACGATTTGCTCGACCGTCATCAGCAGCTTATCAATGAGCTCTCTGAATTTACCCAAGTCAGTGTGAACCAGCGTGATGATGGCTTGTATAACGTCATTATCGGTAGCGGTCATACATTGGTTTCCGGCTTGCATGCCAGTGAACTGCAAACGGTACCTGGCACACCGGACTACCAGAAACGCCGTTTGGCACTGGTGGAAGGTAAAGCACTCAAACCCATCGACAATGGCGACATTCGCGGCAAGCTGGGGGCGATGTTCGAATACCGTGATAACACGCTGGCACAGGCCCGTGATGAACTTGGCCGCTTAGCCGCAGGTTTTGCCATGTCGATCAACGAGCTGCAATCGCAGGGTTTTGATCTTGCTGGTCAGGTTGGTGAAAACATTTATGTGGACTTCAACAGCGAAGATTTCGCCCGTGATCGCGTGGTGAAAGCGTCGGATTCCACTGCCGAACTGAAAGTCTATATCGACGATTTGGCGCAACTGAAAATTGGCGATTACCACTTGAAGTTTGATGGTAGCCAATACACTTTGGTCGATCCGGAAAAGAACATGGTTGCTGTTACGCCTTCCGGTTCGCCACCGTCGATTGAATATGATGGTTTGCGCATTCAGGTTGATGTAGGTCTGGCTGCGGGCGAACGCGTCATTCTCCGCCCAGTGCGTCAAGGTGCCGGCCAGATTGCCGTCACCATGGAAGACCCGGCAAAAATTGCCGCCCAGAGTTATATCAGCTCCACCTCTGTTATCACTGGTCAGGGTAATCTGAAAGTGCTTCAACAAGGCGCGCAACAAGAGTTTCAGGTGGCGATTTCTCCTGATGCATCTCAGTTCGCCGTGCTGGACATGAAAGGCAATATTCTCCTTGCACCGCAAGCCTATCCGCCAGCATCTCCGGTGACTGTCAATGGCACCACGTTTGAGCTGACACCGGGCGCGGCAGCAGAAGATATTTTTGCAGTGAGTTTGCTTCCTGCCGACGGTGAGAACGGTAACCTTATCCGGATGCAGCAGCTGCAAACCCAGAAGCTGATGGATGGTGGCCGTTCCAGTCTGATTGACGTTTATGAAGGCCTGAACACGGATTTAGGTGTACAGAAAGCCTCCTTTGCCCGTCTTGAAGATGTCAGCCGCGTTGAACATGATGCAGCGGCAGGGCGTGTGGCAGAGATCTCTGGGGTTAACCTCGATGAAGAAGCAGCAAACATGATGAAATTCCAGCAAGCCTACATGGCGTCTTCCCGAATCATGACCGCCGCGAATGAAACCTTTGAAACCCTGCTGAATGCAACCCGATAAGGATCTGAGTGATGATTAGCCGTATTGCCAGTTTTCACAACTACCAGTCAGTCTCGAATGACCTGATGCGTCAGCAGGTGAAGTTGCAGGATAACCAAGACCAGCTTGCCACGGGTAAGCGTGTGCTGACAGCGGGGGACGATCCAGTTTCCTCGATTTATATCCAGAACTTCCGCCAGCAGGATAAACAGCTCGATCAATACATCGATTCGATCACCCTTGCCCGCAACCGCCAAACCCGTGCGGAAATCGCGGTGGATGATGCCGAAAAGTTGGTCGATAGCGCGAAACGTAAGACGATGGAAATGATCAACGGTTCCTTGTCTGATGATGACCGCACGGCTCACCGCCAGGATCTTAAAGGTCTGTTCGACAACTTCATGAATCTGGTCAACGCGAAAGATGAATCAGGCAACTTCCTGTTCTCTGGTACCCAGTCCAGTAAGCAACCTTTCTATCGCGACAGTGCGCTGAATGTGCGTTATGCCGGCGACAGTTATCACCGCACCGCGCAAGTCGCTCCGGCTGTTGAAGTGCAAACCAGCGATCCTGGCGATCAGGTGTTTATGGAAATCAAAAACCCGTTCGGTGACTATCAACCAGAATACGATCTGAACAGCGGTTCCTTGCTGTTGTTAGCGCAAGCGAAGAACACTAACAATGCTGATAACTCTGACTATGCGGTGAGCTTTAGCGTGGATAGTGGCGGCCAAACCACTTATGAGCTGACCCAAAATGGCAGCGTGGTCAGTGCCGGTGTCTACGATCCGCAAAACGGCGTGCAGTGGGGAACACTCAGCCTGAGTTTTGAAGGCGAAATGCTGGATGGTGACAAGATTGTGCTGGAGCGTCAGGATACGTTTAACGTGTTTGATGCGTTCAAGAAAGGCATCGAGCTATCACACGAAAGTATCTTCAATGCGTCAGCGACGGCCGAGTTGCATCAGGTCACCGAACAGTTTTCTGCTGCGTTCAAGCATCTCAACAAAGCGCGCTCTGAAGTCGGTACCCGTCTGACGACGCTGGACAGACAGGAAGGCATGCACAAAGACTTCAAGTTGGTACTTAACCGTTCGCTTGGCACCATGGAAGATTTGGATTACTCGACAGCGGTGATCGACATGAATGAAAACATGTTGGCATTGCAGGCTTCTCAGCAGGCGTTTGCCAAGACCAAAGATCTCTCGCTCTTCAACTACATTTAACGCGAGTACACTAATCCCATTGAAATGGCTGACAGGTGCTGTGAATCGAGAATATTTCGCCTCGGTGGCAGTGCCTGAATACTTTCTCAACTCTTATCCAAACAATTTCCTGAATTCGGTCGGGGTCATCCCTTTTGCTGTTTTGAATTGCCGGTTGAAGTTCGACAGGTTAGAAAATCCCACCCGCTCCGCCACAACTGACACTGGGATGTTAGAGCGCACCAGTATCTCGCAGGCTTTACCAAGTCGATAATTTTTAAGGTGATCTGAGAAGCTGTCATCAAAATGCTTTTCAAACATCCGGTACACAGAGCTTTCGCTCATGTGGAGGTGGCTGCATATATCTTGAACAGATATTTGCGCATTGTAATTGTCGGCGATAAACTGCTGCGCTTTTTCCAGCTTGTCGAGAATTGGCGTATCTTTCGCCACGTAAAAGCAGAAAGGGCGAGAAGTCAGTGTTTGCGCTGATTTGTCTTCACACAGCAGCATAAGGATTTCCACCACCCGCACAAACTGTGCGGCAGGTTTCAGCTGCGACGCGCCATTCATCAAAGGGTACAAAGCATCGAACGTCGCTTTGGATAACATCAGCCCTTTGTTTGCGCGTACCAACATGTCACTGACGGCAGACAATGCCGGCACCGTGACCACCAGGGATTGAATCCAAGACTGATCAAGCCAGAGCACATGTGAGCTGCTGGGACGTTCCGGCGTGGCCGTCGAAGCCACTCGGGTCAGCATATGCGGTAAACCGGGACCAGTGAGATAGGCATAACCATGTGCCGCTTCGCCGACGTAATCATCAATGATGATTTTACCGGGTGCCACATGATGAGGGTCGTAGTACAGCACCAGCTCGATTTCATCGTGGTAATGCCAGCCGCACTGCACGCCAATCTTAGGCTCGATGCAATGGTAATCCGCAAAGTGCCAGCTTGGGCTGACGGCTTTATGAACACGTTCAATGGTTGGCCGCATGAAGTTCTCTCGCTTGATAAAGGTTGGTGCAGTTGTAGTTTTACCCGGATTGTCAGTGGGTTGGAAGAAATTGAATGAATAGTATCAGCGGTTGCTCGATAGCTATCACACGAGATGCATATTTGTCCCTAAACTGCATCACAAATAAACCTAAACAAAGTCCACACAATTTTTTTTGTGAGAGAAAAACATGAAAAACTACGTTAGTTTTTTGACCAATAAAGCCGCGCTTTGTTACCTGCTGGTCAGCTTGTTTGCTGGTCTCGGCGGTGGCTTTTTCTATCCACTTTTAGGGATTTTTGTTGTCGATGGATTGGACGCTACGCCGTTGCAAATGGGCGTGTTTCTCGCCATCTCAATTTTTAGCGGAGTGATGGTTTCGCAGCGTATTGCGAAGTTGTCAGATGTGGGTTGGGAACGCCGCCAAATCATTTTGCTGGCGCAAGGCGCGTTTATCGTTGTGATGGCGCTGTTCATGATGATCCGCGATTTCTATCTGGCGTTGGCCGTGATGATCTTCATCTCGAGCTTTTCGGCCGCCGCTTTACCACAGACTTTTGCTCTTGGCCGCGAGTTTGCGGACAAGAATCTTGGCGATAACAGCACGCTGTTTGTATCGCTGATGCGCGCCATGATGTCCTTGTCTTGGGTTATTGGCCCGCCACTGGCTTTCGTCCTGTACGATGCTTTCGGTTTTAACGGCGCATTCCTGTTTGCTGCTGTCACCATGGTTATTTCGGTATTGATTGTTTGGCGTATGTTCCCGTCAACCAAAATCAAAGAAGCGGATACCCAAGGAGAAGCAGAAGTGCGCCTGTCATGGCGCAAAATCCCGGGAGCACCGTTGTACCTGGGCGCGGTGTTCATGTTGTTTTTGGCCAACAACATGTATGTCATGTCGATCCCTTTGTATGTGACAAAGGAACTGGATATGGCAGGATCAGTGGCGGGTCAGTTACTCGGTTTGGCTGCCTTTGTCGAAATTCCCGTGATGGTGCTGGCGGGCTTGTGGGCGGCTAAAATTGCGCCTCAACGCCTGATGGTGCTCAGTGCGGCAGCGGCTTGCTTCTTTTATGCCTTGCTGTTTAACGCGGGTGAACTTTGGCAAATGTATGCGCTGCAAATGCTGAATGGCTTGGCGGTGGGTATCAGTGCAAGCCTCGGGATGGTGGTGATTCAGAACAAGATGCCAAACCAGATGGGTGTGGCGACAACCTTGTTCAATAACGCCATCATGATTGCAAGTTTGGCATCCAGCGTGACGGTTGGTTTTGTTGCCGAGCTCTACAACTATCACACTGTGATTCTGGCGATGTTGCTGGCAGGCGCTGTGGCTTTTGGTTTGTTGCTGCTATCGGCAAGAGAGACCCGACGCCCATCATGCCCATCGCAGTTGGTCGCGGAAGCATAAAAGTCACCACACAATCAAAAGGTCAGCACATGCTGACCTTTTTCTTTTTGATACCAAAGCTCAACAGGCCTTATTTATGTGCTGGCGACCACGTCTTTCAGGGCGCGACGAGGGCTTGGGATCGCAGTCAGGGTTGGGTAGCCAGCCCGGAAAGCAAAAGTGGCAGATTGAGGTTTGCCGGATAACGCGCGCAGATCGTCGGCAAAAGTCTGTGGCTGTTCTAGCTGCTTTTGTCTGTCTATCACTTCACAGGTTTGGTTAACCGGCTGCATCGAAATACCTTGTGTCGTCGCCCAAAGATGAATGCGTTGCCACAATCTGCCAGCTTCAATGTTCTGCTTTGAGCTGTAGAGATTATTCAGCGTGATCAAGCCATGCATTGGTGTAGATTCCATGGTGCGTTGCGTACCTTCAATCCAATATTGATTCGATGACTCTTCAGATAAGGTCGGCATGATTTTACTGATGGCTCTCATGGCAGGAGGCAACCCTGCAGTATCAATGTAAACGCCATCGCGGTGCGCTTGCATCTCTTTATGGCTCAGTCTGAACCACCGGAAACTGTCAGATGACATCTGGTGATCGGCGGCAATAAAGCGGGTGGCATTGACCGTTTGTTGGGTAAAGGCGTCACGTTTTGCTTTCGTCGTCAGCAGGGAAAGGCTGACATCAGGGAAGCTCTCGTTGGCTATTGCCGTTAATGCAGACACTGAAGAAGCATCGATCGGCGTGTCGCGTTGGTATTCTCCCCGATCGGTATGTCGGTGACCAATGGCTTGGTAAAGCTCGCTTTGCTCCTGCTTTCCTGTCGGTGTGAGGGTTATCGTCGCGACATGCATAGGCACGCCGCTCCAGGTTTGTTTGGTCAGGTCTGTGTCGCCAAGCAATACTGTCGCTTCAAACCCGAATGCGGGAGCGGCTTGAACCATATTCTCCACGGCGCATCCCAAACCTATGCAAAGTTCACGGCCATAAACATCCATGGTGCCCAAATGGCGCGCTGTGTCTGCGTAGAGCCAAATCGCGTTGTCGCGCAATTCAAAAATCCAAGGCTGGGTATTGTGGGGGTTCGCGGCAAGCACGGCTGCGTTAATGATGGCGAGTTCACCGCTTTTTGACGCCGATTGCCAGTCGGTCCAAGGTGTAAATGGCTCACCTTTACCGACGCTGAATACGCCGTTATCAACCGCACGATAGACGGTACCGCCAGCGACCACAACACCGACACCCATCAATCCTTTTAAAAACTTACGGCGGCCATTTGTTTCTTCACGCATTTTTCTTCCCTCGTTCCCTTTGCATTTTTTTCAAATGTTAGTATCGGAGCCATGACAGTCACAGAGACCGTAGACATCAAATAGGGACTCTGGTCATCAAGGGATGGAAATGGACACTTCACCAACGTTGGTCATGGGCTTTTTGCTGGGGCTCGACAGGATCCTGTCAGATTTGGGATGGGATACCGAAGCGATTAAAACACAGCTAAAACTGCCGAAAGACTTAAAAAGCTCGCCAGATGAGAGATGCGGGCTTAATACCTATAACGCGTTCTGGAAACTGGCTTTGGCTCAGAGAAACGATCCGCTCCTTGGATTTAGGGTTGGCATTGATCCGGATTTCAAAGGTGCAAGTGCATTAGGCCAGGCCGTCAAACATAGCCCGACGTTGCGTCATTCTCTGCAGCAACTCAGCGAAATGTCACCGCTGCTCAACCAAGCTCAGCGGATCGTATTAGTGGAAGAGGAGGATATTGCCTACCTGCGGATACTGAATGAAAACGAGGCGTGGGAACTGGAGAAACATACCGACAGGATGCTGGGCGGCTTCGTGGCCTTCTCTGGTCAGAATTTGCCGCCGGATGCGGTCCAGAATGCGCATATCGAATTGACCCGCCATTTATCTGAGGCAGAACAAACCGCAGCCAGCCAATTACTGGGGTGTGAAGTGTTGGGCAACAAAGCATTTAATCAACTGGTCTTCGACACAAGATTCCTCAACATGCCGTTAAGTGGCAGTAATGAATATATTCATGGCGTTTTATCGGAACATGCTAGGCAATTGATGCAAGAGATTGCCGCTTCGGGTTCCTTTACCAATGAAGTGAAAAAGCGGATTGTGGACAGCCTTCATCACCAAAAAGCGAGTGCAGAAGAGATTGCAGACAGTCTCGGGGTCAGCGCGCAATCGCTATACAGAAAGCTCAAAGCCGAAGGGGAAACCTTTCAGGATATTATGGATACGACTAGGCATGATTTGGCTGTGGCTTACTTAAAGCAGGGCAGGCTGAGTATTAAGGAAATCAGCTATTGGTTGGCATTTTCGGAGCCCAGAGCTTTTCACCGAGCTTTCCGGCGCTGGGAAGGGTGCACGCCGAAAGAATTTGTTCAGTGAATTCACAAAAAGGCCGCATCACTATAATGCGGCCTTTTTGTTTTGGCTGTGAATCAGTTTGCTTGAATGTGGCGTACAATGGATTCCAGCAGCGGATATTTGTTTTCCAGCATAGGTGGGTAGAAGTAACCAAACTCGCTGTCGCAATACAAAGGTTCAGGCTGGTTGAAATCAGACTCTTCCGTGCCGGCAAAGAATACATGGCAAGGTGTGCCAACGGCAGTGGTCAGACGATGCACCGCGGTACCCGCAGTGATCACAGCATCCAACCCTTTGATGACGGCAGCTGTGCCTTCAAAGTCATCGCGCAGATCCAGACCTTCAAGCTGCATAATGCGTACGCCGGAAAGCTTTTCAATCTTGTTGAGTTCTTTGCTGCAATCCCCGTATTGAAGATTGATAAATACCGCATCCGGGAATTGCTTCACCAAATGCGCGACTTCTTCTGCAATCAGGTAATGGATGTTACGGGTTGCGGCGGCAAGGCCACTTCGCCAACAAATACCAATCAGTTTCTTGTCTGCGTTAACTGAACGAATCTCTGCTAATGTCGATTGCCAGCGCGTTTTGGTGTCTTCCGGCAAATTCACGTAACCAGACTGGTAAACGTGACGGCCATGTTTTTCAAAGCAGATGCCAGCCAGACTGCCGCCCGCCACCCAAGAGGTAATGTCGTTCATCACTTCCTCTGGAATATGAATGCTTTCGCCTTCAATACGTTTGATCGGCACCATGATTGCCTCTGGATACGCGCGGTTGAGCACAGATTCCAAGCGAGGGTCACAGGCAACATAAACTTTTTGGGTGTTTTCCAAAACCAAAGCAAGATTATGGAAATAAAGGATTTCATCCCCCACGCCTTGCTCTGGCATCACCAGAACAACGTCATCTTTCGGGCGTTCAAGGTTCCACTGAGGCATGTTGCCACTGTATTGGAGGCGACGATGGCAAGTCAGGCCGAGTTCATTGGCGCGGTAGTAGTTTTCCCATTCGCCGAGGGTACGGTAAACAAAACTGATATTGAAACCCGCTTCTACGTCGTCAGGGTATTGGGCAATGTAATCTTCAAGCAGGGCTTTTGAGGTTTTGGCTTCACCTTTGTACCAGAGTACTTCCGCAAGATAAGTGGAAAGACGCAGCTTGTTTTCTTCGTTTGCCACGCTTGCCGCCTGTTGGATGTGTTGCTGACATTCCAAAATTGCCGCTGGCGTGAAATTATGGCGAGTGCGCAGCAATTGGAAGCTTGCTGTTGCCAGCCTGTTCAGCAAATCCACGTCAGTCGGGTATGGCTTGATGAAAGTTTTCGCCTGTCGGTAGGCTTCCAGCCAGTTTTCTTCTTTTTCGTAACTCAGCACAATCAAGCGGCAAAAGAGTGGCTCTGCCGGCCAGGTGTTGAGGCCGAAGCGGGCATGGTCACGCGCTGCTTTGTAGTCTTCAATCTTGATGGCGCTGTGGCTAAGCAGAACCACGACTTCTTTTTCTGGCGTCTCGATATCAAACGCACGAAGCAGGTTTTGGCGTGCAAGGCCAAAGTTTTCCTCGCCCATATAAAGCTTTGCCAAACCAAGCAATGCCGCTGGGTTGTCTCCCGCCACACTGATCACGGCATTAAAGAGCTGTTTAGCTTGATCCAGATTGCCGCTTGCCACCATTTGGTCAGCCAGCGCCAGTGTCTCCTGAACTTCGGCATCCATGGCGGCATTTTTTTGTGCTGACGCCTGATGTATTTGTTTTGCCGTGCGGCGACTTTCGCCCAGATTGCCGATTGCCGCGGTAAGTTGTTGCCGCATAGCCAATAGTTCCTGATGATCAGGTGCCACACCGAGCAAGGCTTCAACGATTTCAAGGGCTTCTTTGTTCATGCCGTTTTCTGTCAGCAAGGTTGCCTTATCGAAAAGGAGAGAGGCATTGCCGGGGTCAATAGTTAGAGCATGGTCGAGCTTTTTCAAAGCGTTCTGCCAGGCGCCTTCTTCATTGTCCATGACCGCCAGTACCTGCAGGACAGGCAGGGCATCAGGCGCATGAGAAAGAATGTGTTCGAACACCTCTCTGGCTTCGCTTTTTTTCTGATGCTGATAGAGCGAAACGCCATGCTCAAACGCTTGTTCCAGTGTCATAGCACTTTCATTGGTTTGGGAGGGATTGTTCATAAGGAATCCATATAGTTATTCGTGCGAAAAACTGAAGTTTTTAAACTAAATAAAAGACAGCAAATACCGTGCCGGAAGACGTTTACTTTATGGATAAATTCGCACGTGTATAAAGGGTAAACTCCTTTGTCTCTGTTTTGAGAATAAAAAATTATTCGAACAAAATGTGATTCATCCCTCTTAATTACAAGATCTGGTGCTATGGTTATGAGGAGGCAATGACCGGAGGCGGCAAGTTGCCGATTTTCTTGAGGAGAAAATCAAATTATTTGCCGTTTTGTTAATCTACTCCGCTCTCGTTGCTCCTAAGTTTATGATAAACAAGACTTTCCAAAAATTGGCATGCTATTTGAATAACATTCGGCATGAGGTGTCAGTTGCACTGATACCGTTCCTGATAACGAACTGAAGGCTGGTCCCGCTTCTACATTCGGACAAGTTTGTCGCGGGTAGGCTGTTTCGCAAAATACGCGAAAGTCAAAGGAGAGCAAAATGGGTGTAACAGTTAACACCAACGTGTCTGCGATGACTGCGCAGCGTTACCTGAACAAGTCGACAAACGATCTCAATACGTCGATGGAACGCTTGTCGTCTGGTAGTCGGATCAACAGTGCGAAAGATGACGCCGCTGGTCTGCAGATTTCGAACCGACTCATCGCCCAGACCCGTGGCCTAGATGTTGCGATGCGCAACGCTAACGACGGTATCTCAATTGCCCAAACTGCAGAAGGTGCAATGCAGGAATCCACAAATATCCTGCAGCGTATGCGTGACCTTTCCCTGCAATCGGCTAACGGTGCAAATGGTAAGTCTGAGCGTATCGCGATCCAGGAAGAAGTATCAGCGCTTCAGGACGAACTCAACCGTATCGCAGAAACCACTGCGTTTGGTGGCCGTCGTCTTCTGAATGGCTCATTTGGTGAAGCTTCTTTCCAAATTGGTGCTGACTCGGGTGAGGCCATCATCATGGGGCTGACCAGTATTCGTGCTGATGATTTCCGTATGGGTGGTACCGAATTTATCGCCGCAAACGGCAAATCAGCAGGTTGGGAAGTGGCAAGTACTGCCGCGACACTGACTATGGCTTTCACCACGAAAGACGGTAACACCATCAACCTGAACATTGATGCCAAAGTTGGCGACGATATTGAGGAAGTCGCGACCTATATTAATGGTCAATCTGACGAGATGGTGACGGCATCTGTTGATGAAGCTGGCCAACTACAGATTTTCATCGCGGAAGAGAAGCTCTCTGGTAACGTCACCTTTGGTGGTGGTCTGGCAACCTCTCTGGGCTTAGTGACCGGTGCAGGTGCTGCAACCACGACGCAAGACATCGACGTCAGTGATGCGGGTGGTGCACAGATGGCCGTGGGTATTATCGACTCAGCGATGCAGTACATCGACAGTCAGCGTGCTGACCTGGGTGCGAAGCAAAACCGCTTGAGCCACACCATCAGTAACCTTTCTAACATCCAAGAGAACGTTTCTGCGTCTAACAGCCGCATCCGCGATACCGACTTCGCGAAAGAAACGACAGAGCTCACCAAAGGCCAAATCCTGCAACAGGCAAGTACTTCTATTCTTGCTCAAGCCAAGCAGTTGCCACAGGCGGCGCTCAACCTGCTCCAGTAATCTGGATTGTAGACCCCGAAAAGCGGCAAGCCATTGCCGCTTTTTTTGTGCTTTTTTTCAGCAAACAGTCTGAAGCCCCTAATCATCCCTTCTTTCTCTAAGCCTTGTTATTACTGGGTTTTCTGTCCTTCTATCTGCTTTTGGCGACAAATTTTTTAAATCATCACTAAAGTTTTTCCCCACTAAGGCGAAAACCTTCATAGCACCATGATTTTACGGCTTTTCACCCTCCTAGGTGGCTTGTAAAAAAAGTAGGAAAAAAGGTGTAAAGGTTTTTCCAAACGTGCCGTTACATGGGTTGTGAGAGATTTAGAACTGGTTTTCCCTGGGTTGCTGGGCGGAAGCCGGACTTAGTACCAAAGGAGAATAGTTATGGCTATTACAGTAAACACTAACGTGCCTGCAATGACCGCTCAGCGCTACCTGAACAGCTCAACCGACGCGTTGAACAATTCGATGGAGCGTCTGTCTTCGGGCTTCCGTATCAACAGCGCAAAAGATGACGCAGCAGGTCTGCAAATCTCTAACCGCCTGATTTCACAAAGCCGTGGTCTGGATGTTGCAGTACGTAACGCAAACGACGGTATCTCAATGTCACAAACTGCTGAAGGTGCGATGGAAGAATCCACCAACATCCTGCAGCGTATGCGTGACCTGGCACTGCAATCTGCTAACGGTGCTAACGGTGACCAAGAGCGTGTGGCAATCCAAGAAGAGATCGTTGCCCTTCAAGACGAGCTGAACCGTATCGCGGAAACCACTTCGTTTGGTGGCGCGAAACTGCTGAACGGTACTTACGGTACAAAAGCATTCCAAATCGGTGCTGACGCGGGTGAAGCGGTCTTCATGGAGTTCAAGAACATCCGTGCTGACGAAGCAATGATGGGTGGTGCGACCTATAAAGCGACTGTGGCGGCATCTGCAGACATGGCGGCTTGGACCGCGACTGGTGGTGCAACTCTGTCTATGGCAATTACCAATGCTGACGGTACTACTGCGACTATCAACGTTTCTGCTAAAGCAGGCGACGATGTTGAAGAAGTGGCAACCTACATCAACGGTCAAGCTGACGGCAAAGTATCTGCATCTGTGACTGAAAATGGCGAACTGCAAATCGTATCTGCTTCAGGTGCTGATGTTGCATTCACCGGCGCACTGGCGACCTCTCTGGGTATCGCAGGTGCAGCGAAAGTTGACCAAACTGTACAAGACGTTGACGTAAGTACTGTTGGTGGTGCACAGCGCGCTGTTGGCCTGGTGGATAACGCGATGCAATACATCGATTCACACCGTGCAGAACTGGGTGCGAAGCAGAACCGTCTGAGCCACGCAATCTCTAACTTGGATAACGTTAACGAAAACGTGAGTGCTTCTAACAGCCGTATCCGAGACGTTGATTTTGCTAAGGAAACGACGCAGTTCACTAAATCTCAGATCCTGCAGCAGTCTGGTACGTCTATACTTGCACAAGCGAAGCAAGCACCGTCAGCTGCACTGAGCCTGTTAGGCTAATAGCAAGACCAAAAATGACGGTGAGCTTGCCCCTCACCGTCAATAGCTAACAGGAGGTGAACTACGATGGACCTATCATCCGTTTCTACGTCATCCCTGTCTCATGTGACTCCACAGTCAGGCACGAAAGTTGCTAGCAGTAAACAATCTGTGGAGGGGACTCAACCCAACATCACGAACCAGCGGCAGATGGCAGAGAATGTTGAAAAGCTGTCTCAACGCCGGGTAGAACAAGTCCAAAAACTTGAAGCTACACGGGAGATGCAGCAAGAACAGCTCGAAATGCTGGTTGAGCGACTGGATGAGTTTGTGTCTACCTTTAACAAAGGCTTGTCATTTCGACTTGATGAGAGTTCTGGAAGAAGCGTTGTGACTGTTTACGAAATGAGTAGCGGTGACATCATCAGACAGATTCCTGAGAAAGAAATGCTAGAGCTAGCACAGCAACTGTCTCTTCATGCGAGGGGGCTCGTTGCAGAAAAGGTATAACTGAGGTGAGTGAAAAATGGGTTTAAGCGCAACGGGCCTTGGCAGTGGCATGGACATCAACTCCATGGTCAGCAAAATTGTTGAAGCTGAGCGTGCGCCTAAACAAGAGCGAATCGTTAAAGGCCTGAACGATGTTGAAACTAACATCAGCGCCTACGGTAGACTCAAGACCTCCCTCGATACGATGAAAGACTTGATGTATGACTTTCGCCGTAACAATACCTTCGCGGCGCGGAGTACAGTTTCAAGCAACGAAGAAGCTGTCTCCGCATCCGCCGACCACCAAGCCGTTACCGGCGTTTACTCCATCGACGTTCAGCAACTCGCACAGTCTCATAAACTCGTCTCTGACGGTTTAGATGCCAAAGCTGATTTTGGCGCAGGGCAAATCACGCTGAGTCTGGGCGGCCGAACCACCACCATTGATATCGACGAAAACAGTAGCTCCTTGCTCGATATCGTCCGCACCATCAACGGCAGTGCGAATAATCCTGGTATCAAAGCGTCCGTTATCAATGATGACAGCGGTGCACGATTGATCCTTGGTGGTGATAAAACCGGAGTCGATAACCAAATTTCCGTCAGTGTCAACGCACCGGTGACGTCACCGCTGCAAGCACTGGCTTATGACCCCGCGAGCCCGAGCAACTCAATGAATGAGATGCAGGCGGCGTTGGATGCCCGAATTCTGATTGATGGCCTGGCATCTGTGTCCAGCGACACCAATACGTTTTCTGATGCCATTCGCGGCGTCAACATCGATGTGTCCCAGCTGACTTCACCGTCAGATGGCCCTGTGATTGTCACTGTGGACGAAGACAGGGACACGGTGAAAGGGTCACTGGAAGAGTTTGTGGACGCCTACAACGCGTTCTACCAAGTGACAAAAGCGTTGTCGAAGTACGACCCTGAAACCCAACAGGGCGGCCCTTTGGTGGGTGACAGTGTGATTCGCTCCGCGGTTAACCAGATGCGCTCTTTGTTTTCTACGCCCATTGAAGGTGCGCCTGATTCGCTCAAAACATTGAGCGAGCTGGGTATCTCCACCACGATGGATGGCCGGTTGGAAATCAACTACAACCTGCTGGACAAACAATTGACGCGTAACTTCGGGGCATTGGAAGGTTTCTTCGGTGGTAATCAGGGGTTCGCCCGCAAGGTGGAAGAAACCGTACAGAACTTTACTGGTGTTGGCGGTGCTATTCGCAACCGCGAATCCAGCTTGGGCGATCAACGTATGCGCTTGCAAGATGAGCAGCAAACATTGGATCGCCGAATGGAAGATTTGGAAAACCGCACGTTAAAGCAGTTTTCCGCCATGGATAACGCGATGGCAGAGATGCAATCTCAACTGTCGGCCATGATGAATATCATGCCGTCGATGTAAGCGAGATAACGATGCACGCTTTGCTATCCCAACTGTCAGAGATTGATGAACAGCTTCTGGCAGTACTGAATTCAGACCCTGTTGACTCCAATGAGATGGCACGGTTATTGAATATTCGAAAACAATGTCTGGCAGAAATCACGATGTTGCCGGAGAAGCCGGAACAAGCCGCTTGGTCACAGGCCATTGCCAGAACTGAGCAGTTATTTAGCCTTATAAAAGTACAACGTGATAGTGCTGCAGCCCATGCCAGTCGTTTTAAGAAAGGGCGTCAGTCAGTGCAAATTTACAAAAAGTTCGAGTAGGTGAGGAATGTTATGAGAGGGTCACTTCAGGCCTACAAAAAGGTTTCAGTAGACAGCCAGTTGAGTGCGGCATCACCACATAAAGTGATTCAAATGCTGATGGCAGGTGCTATTGAACGTTTGGTTCAGGGCAAAGCAGCGATGCTGCAAGGCGACATTGCAGTGAAAGGTGAACGTCTGGGTAAGGCGCTGGATATTATCATCAGCTTGCGTACTTGTTTGTCGATGGAAGAGGGTGGGGAGATTGCTTCTAACCTGGATGCGCTTTATGACTACATGATCCGCCAAATCTCAGAGGCTAACCGAGACAACCTGGAAGCGCCGATCGATGAAGTTGTCGATATTTTGCGCGAAATTAAATCGGCGTGGGATCAAATACCGGCTGAGTATCACAATATCACCTCTGCAGACGCATAAAAACGCGTCAGATTCACTACAATCTAATCTGTCTTGGCACTGGAGTCACAGCTTTATTGTGTCTCTAGTTGCCTTATACCAAGCAATAATTACAATAGCTGGATTATTCTGTTATTGGTGACATCCGTCGCGCCGATGACTTAGATGGTTTTAGGGCAGATATATCTCACACATGCAAGGTTTAACGAAGATTCTTGTTATCGAGGATGATGAAAAATTTCGTCACGATTTAGGCGTTATCTTGGAGTTTATTGGTGAGCAATACCTGCTATGTTCAACCACTGAGCTAAATGATTCGCACTGGAAGCAGGCCGAGGGTGCTTGTTTTCTGGGTAACATCCACTCACCGCAGCGCTTATCCCAAGTGCTGGATAGTTTGGCGATTAATAATCACATTCCTATTATTGCGCTTGCAAAACACAAAGCGGAATTGTCTGGACTGCCAAACTTCGTCGGTGAGCTTGAGCTGCCACTAAATTATCCCCAACTTGCTGATGCACTCCGACATTGTCAGGAGTTTTCCGGCAAGCGCGCATTCAATATTCCTCAACTTAGCCGAAAAAATACGCTATTCAGAAGCATGGTCGGTCGCAGTGAAGCGATCGCTGATGTTCGTCATCTTATTGAGCAAGTTGCAGGTACCGATGCCAGCGTACTGATTCTGGGTGAATCCGGCACCGGTAAAGAAGTTGTCGCACGTAACATCCATTACCATTCGCAACGCGGGAAAGGGCCATTTGTGCCAGTGAACTGCGGTGCAATACCACCGGAACTGTTAGAAAGTGAGCTGTTCGGTCACGAGAAAGGTGCTTTTACCGGCGCGATTTCTGCGCGTAAAGGCCGTTTTGAGCTGGCAGAAGGTGGCACGCTGTTCCTGGATGAAATTGGTGATATGCCGCAGCCAATGCAGGTTAAGCTGCTGCGTGTACTTCAAGAACGTTGTTTCGAGCGAGTTGGCGGCAATAAGACCATTCAGGTGAATGTGCGCGTTGTCGCGGCGACACACCGCAACCTCGATACCATGATTGAAGAGGGCTCGTTCCGTGAAGACCTTTTCTATCGCCTGAACGTGTTCCCGATCGAAATGCCAGCGCTACGCGAACGTATTGAAGACATTCCACTTTTGATTCAAGAACTCATGGCGCGTTTGGAAGCAGAAGGAGCCAATCAGGTTCACCTGACGCCACGTGCGATCAGTTCTTTGATGGAGCACGAGTGGCCGGGCAACGTCCGTGAACTCGCTAACCTCATCGAGCGCATGGTGATTCTGTACCCAGGTCAGATGGTGGATGTAAACCGACTGCCGAAGAAGTATCGCTACAGCGATATTCCGGAGTTCCAGCCAGAAACCTTGGGTGGTTTGGAAGCCGAGGAAGATCTGGAGCGTGACGCACTGCATGCGGTGTTTGCGATGGACGAGCCGGAAGAAGAAATGCCGGGCTTTGCGAGTCCTTCTGCAGCAGGGCTACCACCGGAAGGTGTTGATCTGAAAGCCATGCTGGCGGACCTTGAAGTGGAAATGATTCGTCAGGCACTCGAAGCGCAAATGGGTATCGTTGCCCGTGCAGCCGACATGCTGGGTATGCGACGTACCACGCTGGTTGAGAAGATGCGTAAGTATGGCCTCAACAAAGAAGACGTGACCTGATTGTAAACACCTTTCATTAAAAAGGTTAACCGTGAAAGCGAAGTCATTTTTTTGACTTCGCTTTTTTGTTTGTATTCCTCTTAATCTACTGATTTTTAATGATTTAATAATTGGCACATTCCCTGCTTAGAGCTACTTAGCGTCAGAAAAAGAGAGCTAAATAGTCGAGCATCATGGAAGCGAATCATTCTCCTTTGGGAACCGTTGATCAGCAGGTTCTACGATACAAACAAGTGTTAGATGTCATGCCAGCAGGCGTGATATTGCTGGACCCGTTCGGTCGTGTGGCGGAGGCCAACCCAGAAGCATTTCGTCTGCTCGGCACGCCGTTAACCCAAGAACGTTGGGTTGATGTGATTAACCGTGCGTTCTCGCCCCGTGAAGATGACGGTCATGAAGTTTCGCTGCGTGACGGACGCAAAGTGAAGCTTAGTATTTCCGCCTCTGATTCCGGCCAGCTCATTATGATCACCGATATGACGGAAACCCGCCTTTTGCAATCGCGTGTCAGCGATCTCCAGCGCCTGTCCTCGCTGGGTAAGATGGTTGCCTCGCTGGCGCATCAGGTGCGTACACCGCTTTCCAGTGCCTTGCTCTATGCGGCAAACCTTGGTGCGCCAAACCTTAATGAGCCTACCCGTAAACGCTTCCAGATGAAGCTGGTGGACAGGCTTCACGATCTCGAAAAGCAGGTGAACGACATGCTGTTGTTTGCCAAAGGTGGCGACAACAAAGTCGTGAACACTTTTACCCTCGAGCACCTGCTGAATGAATTTGAGCCTATGGTCGAAGCCCTGGTGAGCAGTCAGCAAGTCGACTTTGAAATCAACTGTGATGATGAATCCCACCAGCTGCTCGGCAATATGAATGCGCTGGCCAGCGCCCTGTCGAATCTGGTGGTTAACGCCATTCAGGTGGCGGGTAAAGGCAGCAAAGTGGTTGTCGATGCCCGCGAAATACAGGGACAACTCTTCTTGTCGGTTGCCGACAATGGTCCCGGTATCGAGCCGGAACTTCAAAGCAAAATTCTCGAACCCTTTTTCACAACGAGACAGCAAGGCACTGGCCTTGGTCTCGCTGTTGTTCAAATGGTCTGTCATGCCCATAAAGGCAGGCTGACTCTTCAATCTCAACCGGGCCAGGGTGCCTGTTTTACGCTCTGCCTACCGCTGGCAGACAACTGCGATACCACGCAGGAAGAGGTATCAGGAGAAGCACAATGAATCAGAGCAAAGTACTTATCGTTGAAGATGATGAAGGCTTGCGTGAAGCCTTGGTGGATACCCTTGCACTTGCAGGTTACCAGTGGCTTGAAGCAGACAGCGCCGAACAGGCTCTGTTAATGCTGAAAAATGAAACTGTCGACATCGTAGTCTCTGATGTTCAGATGGCAGGGATGGACGGATTGGGTTTGCTTAGAAACCTCAAGCTGAACTACCCCAACCTGCCAGTGCTGCTGATGACGGCGTACGCGAATATTCAGGATGCAGTCGCCGCCATGAAAGAAGGTGCGATTGATTACATGGCCAAACCGTTTGCGCCCGAAGTACTGCTGAACATGGTGAGCCGTTATGCACCGGTTAAGGCTGACACGAGTGATGCTGTGGTCGCTGACCCGAAAAGTCAGGCACTGATTGCATTGGCTGACCGTGTAGCGAAGACCGATGCCAACGTGATGATCCTTGGCCCAAGCGGTTCAGGTAAAGAAGTCATGGCGCGCCATATACACCGTCAGTCTTTGCGTTCTGAAGGGGCTTTTGTCGCCATCAACTGTGCGGCGATTCCAGAAAACATGCTGGAAGCGACCCTGTTTGGTTACGAGAAAGGTGCTTTTACCGGAGCGGTTCAGGCGTGCCCGGGCAAATTTGAGCAGGCTCAGGGCGGCACCATCTTGCTGGATGAAATCAGTGAAATGGACTTGGCGCTGCAAGCCAAGTTGCTGCGCGTGCTTCAGGAGCGCGAAGTCGAGCGTCTGGGCAGCCGCAAGAGCATTAAGTTGGATGTGCGCGTGCTCGCAACCAGTAACCGCGATCTTCGTCAGTACGTGGAAGAAGGAAATTTCCGAGAAGATCTTTACTACCGTCTGAATGTTTTCCCAATCTCCTGGTTGCCGCTGTGTGAGCGTACTGGAGATATTATTCCGCTTGCCGAACACCTTTTGAAACGCCATTGCTGCAAGCTGGGACAAGCGGTTCCGCAACTGACCCAAGGTGCTGCCGAAAAACTGACACAGTATCGCTGGCCGGGGAATGTGCGTGAACTGGACAACGTGATGCAACGCGCTTTGATCCTTTGCAATCAGGGAGTGATTGAAGCTGTCGACATCCTTCTGGAAGGCGTTGACTGGCAAGACGCTGGTAGCTTGCAGAATCTGGTTGCTGGCAGTGAAGCTGTGTCACCGACCATTCAACCACAGGCCATGCCAAATCGCGTTGAGTCTTACCATCCCGAACCTGTTACTGCATCTTCTGACAGCCTGGGGAGTGAACTTCGCGATCAGGAGTTCGCCATCATTCTGGATACGATTCGTGCCTGTGAAGGTCGCCGGAAAGATGTAGCTGAGCGTTTAGGCATCAGTCCAAGAACCTTGCGTTACAAACTCGCCAAAATGCGTGATGCGGGGATCGACATTCCTCAGTGAATCGGTGCTTTTTGATGAGTGACTACGTTATAATAACTGGCTTAATAATTGCATAAATAGTAATCAGAAAGCCCAAAAAGCCCGAACTGACGGGAATTGCCAAAGTTTTGACAGCGAGGACGACCTATGAAAATTAACCCGATGCAGCATGAAATGCAGACCATGGCATTGGAAGCGCAGAACACGTCACGTGCTGCGACTGGTCAACAAGTCTCTCAGGACTTTGGTGAACTTTTGTCTGGCGCCATCAATTCCGTGAATGGCATTCAAAAGACTTCCAGTGAGTTGGCGACACGTTTTGACCAAGGCGACCGCAGCGTCAGCCTTTCAGATGTGATGATTGCGCGTAACAAGTCCAGCGTTGCTTTCGAAGCAACGGTGCAGACCCGCAACAAGCTGGTCGAAGCGTACAAAGAACTGATGAACATGCCTGTTTAACGTAGGACGTAACCTGTGGCGGAAGACAACGACAACACACAACTCGCTCTAAACGATGGTGCAGCAGCATTACCTGCCACCACCGATGGCGGATCGTCGCTTGCCGATCCGGACATGATGGAGCGAAATGTCACCCCAACCGGTCCACTGGGCGGGATTGATATTGCACGCCAACTGATCCTCGTTGCAGCCGTCGCTATTTGTATTTCTCTTGTTGTGCTGCTTTTCCTGTGGGTTCAAGAACCAGAAATGCGCCCATTGGGCACCTACGAAACGGAAGAGTTGATCCCGGTTCTTGACCATCTTGACCAGCAAAAAATCGATTACAAGCTAGAAGGCAACACCATTCGTGTGCCTGCGAAAGATTACTCGACCATCAAACTCAACCTCAGCCGTGCCGGTCTGAACTCTGCCACCGAAGCCGGTGACGATATTCTGATGCAGGACATGGGTTTTGGTGTTTCTCAGCAACTTGAACGTGAGCGTCTTAAACTGAGCCGCGAACGTCAGCTTGCTGCTGCGATTGAGAAAATCCGTGCAGTCAGCAAAGCCCGAGTGCTGCTGGCCATGCCGAAACAAAGCGTGTTCGTTCGCCACAACCAAGAAGCTTCCGCAACCGTGTTCCTTACCGTGCGCGGCACCACTCAGCTGGGTCAGGAAGAAGTGGACTCGATTGTTGATATGGTGGCGTCTGCCGTACCAAGCCTGAAACCTTCCCGAGTCACCGTGACTGACCAACATGGCCGTTTGCTAAGTTCAGGCAGTCAGGATCCAATGGCTTCTCAACGCCGCAAAGAATATGAGTTGGAGCGCAAGCAAGAACAGGCGCTTAGAGAAAAAATTGACGCGATTCTGATCCCGGTTCTGGGCCTGGGTAATTACACCTCTCAGGTCGATGTCACTATGGATTTCAGCTCCATTGAAGAAACCCGTAAGCGTTTCGACCCGGCTACGTCCTCGACCCGAAGCGAATACACCCGTGAGAACTACAACAATACCGACTATGTTGCCGGTATTCCGGGCGCGCTGAGTAACCAGCCACCGGCTGACTCAGCGATTCCGCAAGACGTGCAGGATCTGAAAAACGGCGGCGTCGGCGACAAAGGTTCACTCAGTCGCGAAGCCACCCGAAACTTTGAATTGGATACCACCATCAGTCACCGCCGTGGTCAGACAGGCACCATTGCCCGTCAAACTGTGTCAGTGGCTGTGGATTACATCGCTTCTACTAATCCGGAAACCGGTGAAATTACCCGTACGCCTGTTGGAGACGCGGAGCTGGAAAAAATCCGCCGCCTGCTTGTCGGTGGTGTGGGTTACGCGGAAAACCGCGGTGATATTTTAGAAGTGATTTCCGTACCGTTTGTGACGCCGGAAGAAGTGGCCTTGGGTGATGTGCCAATTTGGGAACACCAGAACTTCAACGACTGGGTGCGTTGGCTGGCGGCCTCTCTGGTTATCATCGTGGTGGTATTGGTGTTGATTCGCCCAGCGATGTCTAAACTGATTAACCCAGCGAAAGACGACGACAGCTTACTGGGACCAAACGGCGAGATGCTGGGGCCAGATGGCTTGCCTCTAAGCCCAGACGACGATATTGGCCTGATTGGTGCGGAGCTTGATGGCTCTAACAACTTTGGCATGAGTTCTTCGAACCTGAACCTGCCAGACCTCCATAAAGATGAAGACCTGCTGAAAGCAGTTCGGGCACTGGTTGCCAATGAACCTGATTTGGCAGCTCAGGTAGTGAAAAGCTGGGTAAGCAACGATGGCTAAAGACGATAAAGACTTACCTGCGAACACCTTTGATGTGTCGCAGCTATCAGGCATAGAAAAGGCCTCTATTCTCCTTCTCAGTCTCACTGAGCAGGACGCAGCCAGCATTATCCGCCACCTTGAACCAAAACAGGTTCAGAAGGTGGGTAGCGCCATGACCCAGTTGGCTGATCTTAATCAGGATAAAGTGAATGCTGTCCATCGCGCCTTCCTTGAAGACATTCAAGGCTACACGGCGATTGGCATGGGCAGTGAAGACTTCGTTCGTAATGCACTTGTTGCAGCATTGGGTGAGGACAAAGCCAACAACCTGGTCGATCAGATTGTGCTTGGCAGTGGCTCAAAAGGCCTCGATTCACTCAAGTGGATGGATCCTCGTCAGGTGGCTTCCATCATCATCAACGAACACCCGCAAATCCAGACCATCGTACTTTCTTACCTGGAGCCGGAGCAGTCAGCGGTCATTCTTTCTCAGTTCGCCGAACGTGACGCCCTCGACTTAGTGATGCGTATTGCTAACCTTGAAGAGGTTCAGCCTGCGGCACTGCATGAGCTGAATGAAATCATGGAGAAACAGTTCGCGGGTCAAGCAGGTGCACAGGCCGCGAAGATTGGTGGCCTGAAAGCGGCTGCCGATATCATGAACTACATGGACAACGCGCTCGAGTCTGCGCTGATGGAGCAAATTGGCCAGAACGACGAAGAAATGGCATCGCAAATTCAGGATCTCATGTTCGTCTTCGACAACCTGGCAGACGTGGACGACCGCGGTATTCAGGCTATCCTCAAAGACGTTCCTCAGGAAGCACTGCTCAAAGCACTCAAGGGTGCAGAAGAAGGGCTCCGCGACAAGATTTTGGGCAATATGTCGAAACGTGCTGCAGAGATGCTGCAGGACGATCTCGAAGCCATGGGTCCAATTCGCGTGGCAGATGTGGAAGCGGCGCAGAAAGAAATTCTGTCTGTGGCACGCAAACTGGCCGATGCTGGCGAAATCATGCTGGCGAGCGGCGGTGCGGACGAATTCCTGTAATTCCGTATTTTTTGTCCAATCAACCAAGCTTGAACACAGCGTTTTATAAGGTAACAGCATGAGTTTAGAACGTCGTCGCGGATACATTCGCGCAAGCGAGCAAACAGAAGACGTTCTGGAGCGTTGGGACATCCCTAACTACGACCCAGCGAATGCGCCTCCGCGCGATACCGCAATGAACTACGATCCGGGTTGGGAACCTGCCGAACGGGAAGAAGATGACCAGGAGCCTGAACTCGATCTTTCTATGCTGACTGCTGATGCGCTTGAGCAAATCCGCCAATCTGCTGTTGAAGAAGGTATGGCGGAAGGGCGTGAAGCGGGCTTTACCGAAGGCAAAGAAGCTGGCTTTGAAGAAGGCAAAACAGAAGGCTTTGATGCAGGTAAGGAAGAAGGGTATCAGCAAGGCATGGAAGAAGGTCAGCAGTTAATTGAAAACCGCTGTCACCAACTTGATGCCATTCTCTCCAAACTCGCGTTCCCTTTGTTACAGGTTGATCATCAGGTACAAAACCAGATGGTTGAACTGGTGCTGCACTTAGCTAAAGCCGTGATTCAAACCGAAGTGCAAACCAATCCCCAGGTGATCCTTAACACCTTGCGTGAGGCTGTCAATGCGCTGCCGATGAGTGGGCGTCAAATTACCATTTATCTCCATCCGGAAGATTTGGATGTAGTGACGACTGCGCACAGTGTTGAATCCCTTCGCGACCGCGAATGGCGTTTGATTGCAGAACCCTCGATTAACCGTGGGGATATTCAGGTAGCCTGTGGCGACTCTGTTGTGGACTACCGCATGGAAGATCGCATCCGTGAAATGCTAACCCGATTTGCTGGCCAGAATATGGCGAAAGAGCCAGAAGCACCTGCTGATGGCTTGGGTGCTGACGTTCTTCAAGGTGCAGACAAAGTGGTGACAGGTGAGATGCCTGAACAGCCAGAGGAATCTTTGTCTGAACCACAGGATGAAGACGTGCTCGCTTCTGCCGGTGAACCAGAACCAGCACAAGACGTGGAACCTGCCATCGAAGAAATTCCTGATGCAGACGTTCAGGCAGGAGAAGACGATGGTCAGCCTGTCTGAGCGCCTCGCCGCGCTGAAAACCGATAATCTTTCCACACGTCCGGTAGCCTCAGGCAAGCTGGTGCGTGTGGTTGGCCTGACATTAGAAGCCATCGGTTGCCGCGCCCCGGTTGGCAGCCTGTGCAAAGTCGAAACCCTGAACGGCACCATTGAAGCCGAAGTTGTGGGCTTTTCTGGCGAAACCCTATATCTGATGCCAAGCGAGCAAATCTCCGGTGTATTACCGGGCGCGCGCGTCACCCCGATGGTTGGCGAACAGGGTATTCCGGTTGGTCTTGAACTCCTTGGCCGCGTCATTGACGGCGTGGGCAATCCGCTGGATGGACTGGGGGATATCTTTACCGGACAAACGGCGCCTTTTACGCCTGCGGCTATCAACCCACTGGCAAGAAAGCCTATTGATACACCGCTGGATGTCGGCATTAAAGCCATCAATGGCCTGTTAACCGTAGGTAAAGGTCAGCGTATTGGTCTGTTTGCTGGCTCAGGTGTCGGTAAATCGGTGACGCTCGGCATGATGACCCGAGGCACGACTGCACAGGTAGTTGTGGTGGGGTTGATTGGTGAGCGTGGCCGTGAGGTGAAAGAATTCATTGATGAAATCCTTGGCAAAGAAGGCCGTGAGCGCTCAGTGGTGATTGCGGCCCCTGCCGATGCGTCACCTTTGATGCGTTTAAAGGGCTGTCAGACGGCACTCACCATTGCCGAGTTTTTCCGTGACCAGGGTTTGGATGTCCTGCTTCTAATGGACTCACTGACCCGATTCGCTCAGGCGCAGCGCGAGATTGCGTTGTCTGTTGGCGAACCGCCTGCCACCAAAGGTTACCCGCCTTCGGTATTTGCGAAACTCCCTGCACTGGTAGAACGTGCAGGTAATGGCAATGAAGGGCAGGGCTCTATCACGGCATTCTTTACGGTATTAACCGAAGGTGATGACCTGCAGGATCCTATCGCAGATGCAGCTCGTGCGATTCTTGATGGTCACATTGTGCTGTCTCGTGAAATGGCAGACGCTGGGCATTATCCGGCGATCGATGTCGAACGTTCAGTCAGTCGTGTGATGCCAAATATTGTTGATGACGAACATATGCTGATGGCGCGTGCTGTGCGGCAAGTGCTTTCCGTGTGTCGTAAAAATCAGGATTTGGTGTCGATTGGCGCGTATAAACCCGGCACCGATCAGGGTATCGATCAGGCGTTCACCCTCAAACCCCGTTTGGACATGTATCTGCAACAGGGGATGAAAGATGTGGTGCCTTACGACATGTGCGTCAACATGCTGCGTTCAACGCTTCAGTAGGTGAGCCATGTCTGAAGCCGCGATGAACCTTCTGATCGACCAAGCCAAAGAGCAGGAACAACAGGCTCAGCTGGCTTTGGTAGCTGCCCAGCAAGAACTTCAAAATTACTACCTTCAGGTAGAGCAGATTGAGCGTTACCGTCTGGATTACTTCCGCCAAATGTCCGAGCGTGGACAGGCAGGCTTAAGCGCCAGCAGCTATGGTCACCTGAACCGTTTTATCGTCCAACTGGATGAAACACTGGCAAAACAACGCCAGGCGGCAATGGATTTCGAAGACAATGTCGAGCAGTGCCGAGAGCACTGGCAGCAATGTCGACAGAAAACCAAGTCCCTAGAATGGCTGGTTGAAAAACGCCAGAACGAAGCAAAAATGCGGGCTGAACGTCTGGAGCAAAAACAGATGGACGAGTTCGCCACCCTTATTTATACCCGTCAAAATGCCACGAAATTCTAAGCTGGCCTGATAATTGCTTTTACCTTTGTAACACGTTGCCGGGCAAGGTTGCCGGCGTCAAACGATAAAGAATCTGAAGCGGGATAATTATGAGCCAAACCAGTTTCTTACTTTCCGGTGTATCAAGCAGCAAAGCCCCTGTTGGGGAGGGCAAAGCTGTCATGTCTCCAGAAGTGTCTGAAAGTGAAGGAGAAGGTTTCTTTGCACAACTGACGCAGCTGGTTTCTGGTGATGGTGAAGCCGACGTGGCTGTTGGTGAAAAAGCTGTTTCTGCCGAGGGTGATGCCGCCAGTGAAGAGGCGATTAATGCCGCTTTGACGAAAGCACTTGCCAGTGGCGACGGTGAAGATGCCGAAAAGTTGGCGCTGGATGAAGCGAATTTTGACGCTGAGGGCGAAGAAGTCGCCACAAAGTCTGTGGCAAACGGAGAAGCTGAAGCGCAAGTGCTGAAAGCCACGGCTTCTGAGGAAAATGGTGAAGAGGCTGTTGTGACACGCCAACAGGTCGCCAAGCAAGATGGCGAAGTCCTGTTGCAGCGCCTTAATGAGTCCAATCAGGCACTCCAAGCCAAAACCGATACATCATCAGAATTCAAAGCCGCGCAGGTTGAACCTGTGATGGCTGATGGCAAAAGCTTGCCGCCACAGAAAGCCAACACCGAAGTTCTGCTTGAAGAAGTAAAAGCCGCGTTGGCAATGCAGGTTGAAGCGCCAAAGGCAGCATTGGCAAAGGGTGCTTCTAAACTTGATGCTGAAGAACAGATGGATAGCGCCAAGCCAGCATTTGATAAAGCCGTTGAAGCCGAAGTGGATGCTTTGCTTTCCAAGCCCGTCAATATGCTCACCGATGAAGAAAAGGTTGTCATTCAACAACTGGTTGCCAGGGTAGAAGCAGATTCACTGAACGTTTCACCCGCCAAAAGTAGTCTAGAGGCTGATGCCAAACCTCTGAGCGACGCAGAGCTGGTTGCCGCAGTAGATGCCCTTCGCGCATCGACAGCACAAGAAATCACACAACCCGATTCACCGACTGCCGCAGCGCCGGTACTGGCCCAGGCAGCTTCAATGGCAGCTGCGAACGGTGACGTGGAAATCACACCGGAAATGATGGCGAAAGCCAGTCAGTCACCGGAGTGGGCGGGGACAAAAGCGCAACAGGACATGATGATGCGAGCCCAAATGGCGGCAGCATCGACCATGAGTGGTGAGCCAGAGAAAGCACTCGCGGCAGAATTGCAGGCGAAAGGGTTAACGCCGACTGCTCAGGCAAACATGAGTCAAGCCGCCTCTGCGGTGCAAGCAGCGGTGAACCCTCAAGCTCAGCAAACTACCCCAATGTCAGCGTTTGCCGCAATCCCATGGACGCCGGCAGGGATGCAAAATGGTGCTAACCAACCACAGCCTGCAGCCAGCCAAGCCGTTCTTGAAGCGACAGCCGCCCAACAGTTGACGGAAACCGCGCGCCCGGGTGAAGCCAAAGCAGATCACCTTGCTCAGCAACTGGCATCAAGTTTTGGTCAGCAAGCGGGCACCACAGCAGCAAAACTGGATGCCGCAGCGGCACAAACACCGTTACAAATGAGCCAAAACCAGACAGAAGCGGCGAATGCCTTGTCTGAACGCGTCAACATGATGATGTCGAAAAACCTCAAGCATGTGGATATTCGTCTCGACCCACCTGAACTGGGCAGACTGCAAATCAAACTGTCGGTGAACAACGATCAGGCTTCGGTGCAGTTTACGGTGGCGAATCAGACCGCAAGGGATTTGGTGGAACAGTCCATGCCGCGTCTTCGTGAAATGATGCAGCAGCAAGGCCTGCAATTGTCCCAGTCCTCTGTTCAACATCAGGATGCAGGCGGCAGACAGCAATTTGCAGGTAACCAAGCCCAACAGGGTGAAGGTCAGGGCGGGCAGAGTGGACAAGGTGACTCATCTCGATTTGGCTGGGGAAATGAACAGGACGCAGATCACTCTGTGGTAAACACTGAGCTCTATGTCAATACATCAAAAGATCGTGTTGACTATTATGCTTAATGTAGCATTCTTGCTGCGCTTGTTTTGAAACTGGAAATCGAATTAACCCGAAACTGAGGTGAATCATGGCAGATGAAGATATTGAAGCTGGCGGCGGTGGTGGCGGTAAAAAGAAACTGATCATTATCATCGTGGCGGCAGTGTTGTTACTCGGTGGTGGTGCAGGTGCTTTCTTTTTCCTGATGGGCGGTGATAGCGCGCCACAGGAAGACATTGTGATTGAAGAACCTGAACCAGTGAACCTTCAAGCGATTTACGTTACGTTACCGCAGCCTTTTGTGTTTAACGTAACCGGCGACATGCAACAACGGTTGGTACAAGTTAAAGTTCAGCTGTTGGTGCGTGGCGACCAGAACGAAACATTGGCGAAGCAGAATTTGCCTTTGGTTGAGCACAGCCTTCTGACAACGTTCGGGGCGGCAACCGTTGAGCAACTGCGCACGCCGCAAGGACAGGTGGAAGTCCGCAAGCAGGCTGTCGATACCGTGCAGGCTGCAATGGAAAAAGTCACCGGCAAAACAGTGGTTGAGCGGGTGTTATTTACTGGCTTTGTAATGCAATAGGTGCAATGTGACCGATCTCCTCAGTCAAGACGAAATTGATGCGCTTCTTCATGGTGTAGACGACGTTGAAGAAGAGGAACAGGATTCCGGCGGCGGTGGCGGCGATATCGCCTCGGCCTCGAATTTTGACTTCTCCTCTCAAGACCGAATCGTCCGTGGGCGCATGCCCACCCTGGAGCTGATAAACGAGCGATTTGCGCGTCATATGCGTATCAGCTTGTTTAACATGCTGCGCAAAACGGCTGAAGTGTCAATTAACGGGGTACAAATGGTGAAGTTTGGTGAATACCAAAACACCCTGTTTGTCCCAACCAGTTTGAACATGGTTCGCTTCCGTCCGCTGAAAGGGACCGCGTTGGTCACCATGGAAGCGCGCCTGGTGTTCATTCTGGTAGAAAACTTCTTTGGTGGTGACGGTCGATTCCACGCACGTATCGAAGGGCGAGAATTTACCCCAACCGAGCGTCGTGTCATTCAAATGCTGCTCAAGCTGATATTTGAAGACTACAAGACGCATGGGCACCGGTGATGAAGGTCGAGTTTGAATATCTCGACTCAGAAGTGAACCCGGCAATGGCGAACATTGTGAGCCCGACAGAAGTGATTGTTGTGAGCTCATTCCACATCGAACTTGATGGTGGTGGCGGTGATTTCCACGTTGTCATGCCTTATTCCATGGTCGAGCCTATCCGCGAATTGCTCGACGCAGGTATCCAGAGTGACAAGATGGATACCGATAAGCGCTGGTCGAAAGCGCTGCAAGATGAAGTGATGGATGTGGAAGTGGGGCTGACGGCTAAGCTGCTGGAAACCCAACTGTCGCTCCGTGATTTGATGGAGTTGGAAGCCGGTGATGTGATTCCGGTGAAAATGCCGGATGCCTGCACGATTTATATTGAAGACTTGCCGACCTTCCGGGGCAAGATGGGCCAGTCAAACGACAATCTGGCGATTAAGATCACTGACAAACTCAAACGACCGGAAGTGATGAAGAGTTCAGTGACCTTGTTAGAAGACGATCCGATCGAGTTGCTTGAAGACTTGGGCACCGATGGACAAAATTCTGAAGATTAATTAATACGTTGGTAGATAATCATGAGTGATGTAGAAGACGATTGGGCTGCAGCGCTTGCCGAACAGGCGGAAGTGGAAGGCGGTGATGATGTACAAACTGCCCCTTTAGATGAGTTGGTTGATGAAACACCACCCATCAATGCGGATGAAGCCCGAAAGCTGGACGCGATTCTTGATATTCCGGTGACCATTTCGATGGAAGTGGGACGCACCAACATCAACATTCGTAACCTGCTTCAGCTGAACCAAGGCTCGGTGGTCGAGTTAGACCGTCTGGCCGGTGAGTCACTGGATGTGCTGGTTAACGGAACCCTGATTGCCCATGGCGAAGTCGTGGTGGTGAACGACAAGTTCGGTATCCGACTCACTGACGTTATCAGCCAAACAGAACGAATTAAAAAGCTGCGTTAACGACAACCCCTTCGCTTGTTGAATGGAAGACGCCTGCCGCTTTGCGGTGGGCGTTTTTTTAGGCCTGGATTTTGCTTAAAGGGTGTATTACCCGAAAAAAACAGGCTGAGAAAGAGAGTTCATGGTATTTCTGCGACGAGCTGTAATTGGATTGACGTTTGCCCCTGGCGCTTACGCCGCCGCGCCTGATGGCCAGGATCTGGCAACGACGCTCGGTGCGTTGGTACTGGTGATTGGCGTGATCTTCGGCTTGGCCTGGGCGCTCAAACGCATGCAGGTTCCCTCGCTGATGGGCGCGAAATCTGGGCTGAAGGTGGTGAGCCAACTGCCGTTAGGCCAGAAAGAGCGTGTCGTGGTATTGGATGTGAACGGTGAGCAAGTGCTCGTGGGTGTCACACCTCAGCAAATCACGCTGATTAAATCACTGGAAAATCCGATCACTGAAGCGGAGTCCACCAAATCTTTCTCTTCCCAATTCAACCAGATTCTTAAGAAAAATGATGCGTCTTAAATCCGTCACTGCCATTTTTCTGGCGCTTTGCTGCTTTTTTGTCACTCCGTTTGCACTGGCTGAAGAAGAGCCAGCGCCAGCGTCAGAAACCATTACTGAAACCCTGATCAATGATGCTGGCGAAGCGTCGATGATTCAGGCGCGCAACGGTGGCGGTATTCCTGCGCTGACCATGACCGTCAACCCGGATGGCAGCGAGGATTATTCGGTCACCCTGCAGATCCTGGCGTTGATGACAGCGCTCGGCTTCCTGCCAGCGATTGTTATCCTGATGACCTCTTTCACCCGTATCGTGGTGGTGATGGCGATTTTGCGTCAAGCCATGGGCTTGCAGCAGACACCATCCAATCAGGTCATTATCGGTATCGCCATGTTCCTGACCTTCTTCATCATGTCACCGGTGATTGACCGTATGAACGTGACTGCGGTGCAGCCTTATCTCAATGAAGAAATCACCTCGCGCGAAGCGTTTGACCGTGTGCAGGTGCCTCTCCGTGAGTTCATGTTGCAACAGACGCGCGTAAAAGACCTCGAAACCTTTGTGAATATGTCCGGCTCACAGGTGACTGAAGCGGAAGAGGTGCCGATGACGGTGCTTATCCCAGCGTTTATTACCTCAGAGCTGAAAACGGCGTTCCAGATAGGCTTTATGCTTTTCCTGCCGTTTTTGATTATCGACCTGGTGGTGGCCTCGGTACTGATGGCGATGGGTATGATGATGCTCTCGCCAATGATTGTATCTTTGCCATTTAAGCTGATGTTGTTTGTGCTGGTGGACGGTTGGAACCTTATCCTGTCGACCCTCGCAGGCAGTTTCGGGTAGGAGTGAGTCATGGGACCAGAAGCTTTTGTCGAACTGTTCCAGGATGCACTGTATCTCATCCTGGTCATGGTTTGCGCTATTATCATTCCCGGTCTGATCGTTGGTTTGCTGGTGGCGATTTTTCAGGCCGCAACCTCGATTAACGAACAGACCTTGAGTTTCCTGCCGCGTTTGATCGCGACGCTGGTGGCGCTGATGTTCTTCGGCCATTGGATGACGCGCATGCTGATGGAGTATTTCTTCCGCTTGATTGAAGAAATACCTCAGCTGCTTTACTGACTGAGCATCAGGCATGGAATACCCGGCAGATATCATTCTTACTTGGCTGGCACACTACTTCTGGCCGTTTGCGCGCATCTCATCAATGATGATGACGATGACGTTTTTCGGTGCCCGTTTTGTGCCGGTTCGCATCCGTTTATATCTGTCTCTGGCTATCACCTTTGCAGTAATGCCTGCGCTACCTCAAGTGCCTGAAACTATCCAGTTAGTTTCTTTCGGTGGCTTTGTGGTATTGGCGCAACAAATCCTGATTGGCATTGCGATGGGGACGGTGACCCAGTTTGTGATTCAAACCTTCGTATTGCTCGGTCAAATCATCGGTATGCAATCGAGTCTGGGTTTTGCCTCTATGGTCGACCCGGCCAATGGGCAGAACACCCCTTTGCTGGGTCAGTTCTATCTCTTCGTTGCCACCATGATTTTCCTTTCCACTGACGGGCATCTTCAGATGCTAAATCTGGTGGTGATGAGTTTCAAAACCCTGCCTGTGGGTGAAATGCTGGGTGTTGCAGATTACCGCGCACTGGCGAGTTGGTTTGGCATCATGTTCAGTGTTGCGCTTGGTATGGCATTGGCGGGCATTATCGCTTTGCTGACGGTCAATCTCTCGTTCGGTGTCATGACCCGTGCCGCGCCTCAGTTGAACATCTTCTCACTCGGTTTTTCGTTTGCCTTGTTGGTGGGCTTGTTGATCTGTATGTACCTGCTCAATGGCATTTTGCCGCATTACCTCAATCACTGGGACACAGGGCTCAAGACCATCTGTGATCTTATCCGTCTCGAGTGTTATATCGAGGGAGGTGCCTGATGGCAGAGAACGACGGTCAGGAACGCACAGAAGACGCGACGCCCCGAAGGCGACAGCAGGCGCGGGAGAAAGGTCAGGTACCGCGCTCAAGAGAACTGGCATCAGTCGCCGTGCTCGTAGTCGGCGCAGTGGCATTGATGTGGTTTGGCGAGAGTCTTGGCAAAGCCTTGATGGAGATGATGCGAAAGCTTTTTACGCTCACACGTGAGGAGATTTTTGATGTCACCTCGCTGGGGCTGATTTCTTATGGCGCCATATTTCACATCATTTGGCCGATCACCTTTGTACTGCTGATGCTGTTTATCGCCGGTTTGATAGGTGCTTCCGCGCTTGGCGGGGTTTCTTTCTCTTGGGAAGCCGCCAGACCCAAGCTGTCCAAAATGAGCCCGCTACAGGGTATTAAGCGGATGTTCGGCAAGCAGAGCTGGGTCGAGCTTATCAAATCCATTTTGAAAGTGGCGCTGGTGTCAGGTGTGGCTTTCTACCTGATGTGGGTGAGTCTCGATGATTTCTACCAACTGAACATCGAAACCTTTCCGACCAACCTCTATCACGCGCTTGAGATTCTGATGAATTTCGTGCTGCTGATTTGCTGCTCATTGCTGGTGGTGGTGGCGATCGATGTGCCGTTCCAAATCTGGCAGCACAATGAACAGCTCAAGATGACCAAGCAGGAAATCAAAGACGAATACAAAGAAACCGAGGGTAAGCCTGAAGTTAAGGGGCGGATCCGGATGCTCCAGCGCGAAATGGCGCAGCGTCGTATGATGGCAGAAGTCCCATCTGCAGACGTCGTTATCACCAACCCGGAGCACTACTCGGTAGCGCTTCGTTACGACAGTAAAATCGATAAAGCGCCAGTGGTAGTCGCCAAAGGTTCGGACTTCCTGGCACTTAAAATCAGGGAAATAGCCGCTGAGCATGACATCACGATCGTGCCAGCACCACCGCTCGCCCGTGCAGTGTATTACAGTACCGAGTTGGAACAGCAGATCCCGGATGGCTTGTTTACGGCTGTCGCCCAGCTGCTTGCTTACGTGTTCCAGCTTAAACAGTACAAGAAAGGTCGTGGACGAAGGCCAAACCCGCTGGCGGATCAACAACTGCCAATACCGCCGGATTTACGTCGCTGATGTGATACTGCGCTTTTTATTTGCCAATAACTTATTGATAAATAGGCAGTGTAAAACTGGTTCGTTTTTTGCTTCTGAGGTCTTCAGTGATTAAGCCCAGAAGAACCTAAAACGACACATGAAGCTTTCTTTGCCGTTCTACGACAAGGTACAGGACAAAAACCCATTCAAGCGAGGGAATGCATTCCCAGCGATTGGTGCGCCGCTCCTCGTACTCTCAACCCTTGCGATGGTGGTGCTGCCTATGCCGCCATTGCTGCTCGACCTGATGTTCTCTTTTAACATTGCCCTTTCTCTGGTCGTGCTGTTGGTTACCGTTTACACCCGTAGACCGCTCGATTTCGCCGCATTTCCGACAGTGTTGCTGATAGCGACCCTGATGCGACTGGCATTGAACGTGGCTTCCACCCGTGTGGTGCTGCTTCATGGGCATGAAGGCCCAGGCGCAGCCGGTCAGGTGATTGATGCGTTTGGTTCGGTGGTGATTGGTGGTAACTACGCCGTCGGTCTGGTGGTGTTCCTTATCCTGATGATCATCAACTTCATGGTTGTGACCAAAGGTGCGGGCCGTATCTCCGAGGTGAGCGCGCGCTTCACCCTCGACGCCTTGCCGGGTAAGCAAATGGCTATCGATGCGGATTTGAATGCTGGCCTGATTAATCAGGATCAGGCACGTACCCGTCGTCAGGAAGTCACCAAAGAAGCTGACTTCTACGGTTCGATGGACGGTGCGTCAAAATTCGTTAAAGGAGATGCCATCGCCGGTATTCTGATCCTGGCGATTAACATTATCGGTGGTCTCTCCATCGGTATGATTCAGCATGACGTCAGTTTCTCTGACGCGATTGAAATCTACACCCTTCTGACCATCGGTGATGGTCTGGTTGCTCAAATCCCTTCACTCTTGCTGTCGATTGGCGCCGCCATCATGGTGACCCGTCAGAACACTGACGAAGACATGGGTCAACAGCTGGTATTCCAACTCGTGGACAACCCACGCGCACTTATTATCGCGACGGGTATCTTGACCGTGATGGGTATTGTTCCGGGTATGCCACACATTCCATTTTTGACGCTAGCGCTGGTTTGCGGTGGCTTCGCTTATTGGAAAACCAAAGAGCAGGCTAAAGCCAAGAAAGAAGCCGAAGCTGCACCGACAAAAGAAGTGGCACCGCCGAAGCCGAAAGAGCTGTCTTGGGACGACGTGCAGCCTGTTGATGTGATTGGTCTGGAAGTGGGTTATCGCCTGATCCCTATGGTTGACCGTGACCAAGGTGGTGAGTTGCTTGACCGCGTGAAAGGCGTGCGTAAGAAGCTGTCGCAAGACTTCGGTTTCCTTATCCCTCCTGTCCACATCCGTGACAACCTGGAACTGCCACCGAACAGCTATCGCATTACTCTGATGGGCGTTGCGGTCGGTGAGGCGGATATCCGCCCTGACAAAGAACTGGCGATTAACCCGGGTCAGGTGTTTGGCCCGGTTGATGGGGAAGGTACCGTTGACCCGGCATTTGGACTGGAAGCGGTATGGATTGAAAAATCACAGCGCGAACATGCCCAGGCACTTGGCTACACGGTGGTTGATTCCGCGACCGTTCTGGCAACCCACTTGAGCCAGATGCTGACCAACAACGCTGAACGCCTGCTGGGCCACGAAGAAGCGCAGAACCTTATTGATATGCTGGCTAAGCAGTCACCTCGATTGGTGGAGGGTCTTATCCCTGATCAAATCACCCTCGGTGCCGTGGTCAAGGTTATGCAGAACCTTCTCAATGAAGCGATTCCTATCCGCGATGTACGGACTATTATACAGACACTCTCTGAGTATGCGCCGAAGAGTCAAGATCCCGACATTTTGACGGCGGCAGTCCGAATTTCACTGCGACGTCTGATTGTTCAGGAAATCAATGGGGTAGAGCCAGAATTACCGGTTATTACTTTGGTTCCTGAACTGGAACAGATATTGCATAAAACTATGCAAGCGTCAGGTGGTGAATCAACCGGTATTGAACCGGGGCTGGCAGAAAGATTGCAACAAAGTCTGTCAGAAGCAACCCAGCATCAGGAACTGCAAGGTGAACCGGCCGTCCTGCTGACTTCAGGGGTACTGCGTTCCACACTGGCGAAGTTTGTGAAGAACACCATTCCGTCGCTGCGAGTCCTGTCTTATCAGGAAGTGCCGGATGAAAAACAAATAAGAATTGTAAGAGCGGTTGGCAACTGATGTGCGGCATCAGTAACTCAGGACGACGATTTTGAAGATTAAACGATTTTTTGCCAAAGACATGCGAACAGCGCTGGCCGAAGTGAAAGAAGCACTCGGCGCAGACGCAGTTATCATGTCCAACAAAAAAGTGACTGGCGGTGTCGAAATCGTGGCGGCAGTAGATACTGACGCACCAACCCGTGATGTGCGCAAAGAAGCGGCGAGAACGCAGATGGCGCAGAGCATGGACCGCGCTCAACAAACACGCCGACTGGCTGATGATACTGTGCATCTACGCCGTGATATCAGCAAAGAAGCCGCGCGCAAACCACTTGGCGGCGCACTGGGCAGCAAGTTCTCCAGCTTGCTTGACCGCTATCAGTCGCAACTGCCGGAAAATAGCGCAGCCGATGAACCTCAGCAGGAAGCCGATTCTTTAAGCGCATTGTTGGCGCGTCAAAATGATGCCCGTCTTCGTCAAAACGAAAATACGTACAACGCTGCGCCAGCCCGCCGTCCGAATGGCCAAAATGGTCATAACGGACAGAACAATGGCAACCGCAACGGGGCAAACAACGGCAACAATGGTTTCTCCCGCGCTCAGCAACAGGCAAAAGGGCAAGAGATTGAGCGCCTGTTACGTCAAAAACGTGACGAACAGGATCGCCGCGCACCGGGTCGCGATGACCGTTTTGAGTTGCGCACCGAACAGCGTCGTCAGCCTTCGCGTCAAGGCAACGAAGAAATTGAAGCGATGCGAAAAGAAATGGCGACGATTCGCAGCCTTCTAGAACACCAGCTTTCCGGTCTGATGTGGCAGGAAGTGGAGCGCAAAGAACCGCTTCGCGCCATGCTGATCAAACGTCTGGAAAAAATGGGTATCTCCCCGGTACTGGCTGACCAGCTGGCGGGTTATATCCCAGAAGACACACCACCGAATGAAGCGTGGTCGGAGTTACTGGATTTAGTGGCAGATCAAGTCATTACCACCAGTGAGAACCTACTGGAGTCAGGCGGTGTGATTGCACTGCTTGGTCCTACCGGAGTGGGCAAAACAACGACCATCGCAAAACTAGCAGCCAGAGCCGCAATGGACTTCGGCCCTGAAGAAATTGCCCTTGTGACAACCGATACCTTCCGTATCGGCGCACATGAGCAATTGGCAACCTATGGCAGAATTTTGGGTTGCCCCGTAAAAGTTGCTAAAGATGCGGATGAACTGGCCGATATACTGTATCAGTTACGTCACCGTCGACTGATCCTGTTGGATACCGCAGGCATGGGCCAGCGAGATCTGAGGCTATCAGAACAACTTGATACTCTTATCCAAAACAGTGGTTCACATATCCGAAGCCTTCTTGTATTGCCAGCGACCTCTCAGCGTCGCGTGCTGCAGGAGACTATTGATCACTTCCGACGTATTCCCCTCTCAGGGTGTGTACTGACGAAGTTGGATGAATCCCTCAGTCTGGGGGAATTATTGAGTGTGACCATAGAAAACGCCCTTCCGGTTACCTATCTGGCTGATGGCCAGCGTGTACCCGAGGACATTCGCCAGGCAAGTGGGAGATACCTGGTTAACAAGGCGAGTGAACTGATGGATCAAGATTCAGAGCAGCGAAACCATTTCTGGAGTCATGATGTACCAGAGTCGAATGCGGCGGACTTTTATGATTGAGACAACCATGCATGATCAAGCAAGCGGCCTCCGCCGCCTGACCAACCCGACTCGCACCAAAGTTATTACTGTTACTGGTGGTAAAGGCGGGGTGGGTAAAACCAACATCACCTTGGGTATGGCTGCGGCCATGGCCAAACAAGGTAAAAAAGTGATGGTGTTGGATGCTGACTTAGGATTGGCCAATGTCGACGTCCTGCTGGGCTTGCGGGTAGGTAAAAACCTCAGCCACGTGATGCAAGGCGTCTGCGACCTGAAAGACATTATTGTTGAAGGTCCACATGGCATGAAAATTATTCCTGCGTCCTCAGGCATGCGTGGAATGACAGAATTGAGCACCGCGCAGCATGCAGGTCTTATCCGTGCATTCGGTACGCTTGAAGAAGATGTCGATGTACTGCTGGTGGACACAGCGGCAGGTATCTCTGACATGGTGTTGAGCTTCTCCCGCGCGGCGCAGGACGTATTGATTGTGGTTTGCGATGAGCCAACTTCTATCACTGATGCCTACGCCCTGATCAAGCTTCTGAGCCGTGAACATGGCGTGACCCGCTTCAAGGTTGTTGCCAACATGGTGCGCAGTTATCGCGAGGGTCGCGATTTATTTACAAAATTAACTCGTGTAACAGAAAGATTTTTAAATGCTAATCTAGAATTAGTAGCATGTGTTCCACTTGACGAACATGTGCGTCAATCTGTGAAGAAGCAACGTGTCGTGATTGATGCGTTCCCTAAGTCTCCAGCCGCGCTTGCACTCAATGCGCTGGCAAACAAGGCCCTGACATGGCCTGTGCCACGAAATCCGGGCGGACACTTAGAGTTTTTTGTTGAGAGACTGCTGGTTCGAGACGAAGCAGCGGGGGATTACCTCAGTGAATAGGGCGCTGACCTACAGCAGGACTGGAGCATCAACGGAGACGGTGTTTGAGCAATACTCCACATTAGTGAAGCGAATTGCCCACCACCTGATCGCCCGTTTGCCCCCGAATGTGCAGGTTGAAGATCTCATTCAGGCGGGCATGATTGGCCTGCTCGAAGCGCAACAAAACTACGATCCTTCAAAAGGGGCGAGTTTCGAAACCTATGCCGGTATCCGCATTCGCGGTGCGATGTTGGATGATATCCGCAAAGGTGACTGGGTACCGCGCTCGGTACATAAGAATAACCGTCAGATCAGCGAAGTGATTTCACAGCTGGAAGGCGAGTTAGGGCGAGACCCTAACGATAAAGAAATAGCGAAACGCCTGGGAATGAGTCTGGATCAATACTATCAGGCTCAAAACGACATCAATGCAGGCAGACTCATTGGTATCGATGATCTGGGCGTCTCAGAAGATGCTTTCGTAACAGAAAGTCATCGTGACGAAAACCTTCCCTTTGAGGAGGTGGCCGGGGATAGCTTCAAATCGCACTTAGCGAATGCCATCCGCGGACTTCCTGAAAGAGAAGCTTTGGTACTCTCTCTCTATTACGACGAGGAACTCAACCTCAAGGAGATAGGGGCCATTATCGGGGTGAGTGAATCCCGGGTTTGCCAGATACAAAATCAGGCAATGCAGCGGTTACGGACCAAGCTTTCCGCTTGGTCGAAGTAAGTTTCTACAATAATAAGGAACCTCACTGGAGGCCACTTTGAACACAAATATGAAAATCCTCGTTGTTGATGACTTTTCAACAATGCGCCGTATCGTAAAAAACCTCCTTCGAGATCTGGGTTTCAACAACACCGTTGAAGCAGATGACGGCTTAACAGCACTGCCAATCCTCAAGAAAGGCGGTATTGATTTCGTCGTTACCGACTGGAACATGCCTGGCATGCAGGGTATTGACCTTCTGAAAAACATTCGTGCTGATGATGAGCTCAAGCATCTTCCAGTACTGATGATCACCGCAGAAGCCAAGCGTGAGCAAATTGTTGAAGCTGCTCAGGCTGGTGTGAATGGTTACATCGTTAAGCCGTTTACTGCCGCAACGCTCAAAGAAAAGCTGGACAAGATTTTCGAGCGCATGTGATTTTCCTCTTCGCGCAGTGAAGGATTATTTAGATGATAACTCTCGACCAAGCTAAAGAATTGGTCAGTTTGCTCGAAGAAGGGAATCAGGACGGCGCGAATGAATTACTGGCTAAGCTGGCCAGTGACGTGCGCAATCCGCTCTTCAATGAGGTAGGAAAACTGACCCGGCAACTGCATGACTCGTTGTCCAATTTCCGTTTAGATCCACGCGTCAGCGATCTGGCTACCAGCGAGATCCCAGATGCGAAAGATCGCCTGAACTTCGTGATGGAAAAAACGGAACTTGCTGCGAACCGTACTATGGATGCAGTGGAAGCAACCCTTCCCATCGCCGACAACCTACAAGAATGCCTTGCCCAGGTTCGACCTCAGTGGAACAACCTTATGGGGGGGCGGATTGACATAACAAGTTTCAAAGATTTGTGTCACCAAATCGATGGGTTACTGACACAAGTCGAAGGAGATACCACCAAACTCCACGGTCAACTGACCGAAATATTGATGGCGCAAGACTTCCAGGATCTGACTGGACAAGTTATTCGCCGCGTCATTGAATTGGTGCAAGAAGTAGAAAAACAACTGGTTGAAATCCTCACTGCCTTTGGTCTTGACGAAGAGCAGAAAGAACCAGAAACAGAAGCAGAACAACAGCAATCTGGCATTGTGGCTGAAGGTCCAGTGGTCTCCGAGAAAGAGCGTCAAGAGAAACAAGTGATGCAAAGTCAGGATGACGTCGATGACCTGCTTTCCAGCCTGGGCTTTTAGGGGTGCGTTATGAGTTTTGAAATGGATGAAGAAATCCTCCAGGACTTCTTAATTGAAGCCGGTGAGATTTTGGAGTTGCTGTCCGAGCAACTCGTCGATCTGGAAAAAACACCGGATGACAGAGACCTGCTCAATGCAATCTTCCGTGGTTTCCATACCGTTAAAGGTGGTGCAGGCTTCCTTTCACTCACCGAACTGGTAGAAACCTGTCACGGTGCAGAGAATATCTTCGATAACCTGCGTAACGGTGGCCGCGAACTCACTGCGGATGTCATGGATACTATCCTCCAGTCTTTGGACACGGTTAACGAGCAGTTCGCTTGTGTTCAGGAGCGCGAGCCAGTCCCTGCAGCAGACCCGGCACTGATTGAGGCACTACACAGATACAGCCGTCCTGCTTCAGAAGATGAAGCAGTAGAAGCGGCTGCCCCTGCACCAGAACCCGAGCCGGAACCAGAGCCAGAACCTGAACCTGAAGTGGTGGCTGAAGCCCCTGCTGAAGGCGGTGAAGCGATTGCTGGTGACTCTGTCGACGAAATTACAGATGACGAATTTGATCGCCTTCTGGATGAACTTCACGGCGCAGGCAAAGGCCCGCAAGCCGGTGGCAGCGCACCTGCACCAGCAGCCGACGCTGCGGGTGGTGGCGATGACATCACTGACGATGAATTCGAAAAGCTGCTGGATGACTTGCATGGCGCGGGTAAAGGCCCACTGGCAGGCGGCGCGGCAGAAGCAGCAACACCGCCGCCACAAAACGCGTCAGTAGAAAGCCCTGCCAGTGATGAGATCACTGACGATGAATTTGAAAAGCTGTTGGATGATTTGCACGGCAAGGGTAAAAGCCCTATTGCCAGTGGTGCAGCCCCTGCGGCTTCGGCACCACCTCCGCCGCCGAAAGCAGAGCCAAAACCTGCACCAGCTCCAGCACCAAAAGCAGAGCCTGCTGCAGCGAAACCGCCTGCGCCGGCTGCTAAGCCGCCAGCAAAAACTGACGACAAAAAGCCGCCTGCACCTCAAGTCGAACAGACTGTACGTGTTAACACCTCCACGCTTGATACCATCATGAACATGGTGGGTGAGTTGGTACTGGTGCGTAACCGTCTGGTCAGCCTTGGCGCAAGCAGCGACGACGAAAACATGGCGAAAGCCGTGACCAACCTCGACGTGGTGACTGCTGACCTGCAAGGTGCTGTAATGCAAACACGCATGCAGCCAATTAAGAAAGTGTTTGGCCGTTTCCCTCGCGTTGTTCGTGACTTGGCGCGAAGCCTGAAAAAAGACATCGTGCTGGAAATGCGCGGTGAAGAAACCGACTTGGATAAAAACCTGGTTGAGGCACTGGCAGATCCAATGGTCCACTTGGTGCGTAACTCGGTTGACCACGGTATCGAAATGCCGGATGTCCGAGAGGAAAAAGGCAAACCGCGTACAGGTACGATTACCCTTGCTGCTTCGCAGGAAGGTGACCACATTCTGTTGACCATCGAAGATGATGGTGGCGGTATGGATGCAGAGAAACTCCGCTCCATTGCCGTTGAACGTGGTGTGATGGATGCAGATGCTGCGGCACGCCTGAGCGATACCGAAGCCTACAACCTGATTTTTGCAGCAGGTTTCTCAACCAAAACCGAGATCTCAGATATCTCAGGTCGTGGTGTAGGCATGGACGTGGTGAAAACGGCGATTACTCAACTGAACGGTACCATTTCTATCGACTCAGAACTGGGCCGCGGCACCATTATCTCAATCAAAGTGCCTCTGACGCTGGCAATCCTGCCGACTCTGATGGTCGGTATCGGTGACAACCCATACGCGTTCCCATTGTCGAATGTGAATGAAATCATCAGTTTGGACCTGTCTAAAACCAATACGGTTGATGGTCAACTGACCCTGATTGTAAGAGAGAAAGCCATTCCGCTTTTCTATCTGCAAGATTGGCTGTGTCCTCGCCGCGGTTCGGTGAATCGCGAGGTCGGGCATGTTGTCATCATTCAAATGGGGCACCAGCCAGTCGCCTTCGTGGTCGATTCGCTGATTGGGCAAGAAGAAGTGGTTATCAAACCGCTGGATGAATTGTTGCAAGGTACGCCGGGTATGGCGGGTGCAACCATCACCAGTGATGGCCACATCGCATTGATTCTTGATGTGCCGAATCTGCTCAAGCGATACGCTGGCCGATAAAATCATAAGGAATGACATGGCAGTGAAAGTTTTGGTGGTGGACGATTCAAGTTTTTTCCGCCGCCGTGTTAGTGAAATTATTAACGGGGATCCTCGCCTTCAAGTCATTGATTGTGCGGTTAACGGGAAAGAGGCAGTTGAAAAGGCAGCACAGCTGAAACCTGATGTCATTACGATGGACATCGAAATGCCTGTGATGGATGGTATTACTGCGGTTCGAGAGATCATGCAGAGCAATCCAACGCCGATACTGATGTTTTCTTCGCTAACGCATGATGGGGCGAAAGCCACACTTGATGCCTTGGATGCGGGCGCGCTCGACTTCCTGCCAAAGAAATTCGAAGACATTGCTCGTAACCGTGATGAGGCGGTCTCTTTGCTACAACAGCGCGTGAGCGAAATTGCCCGCAAGCGCGCGTTTATGCGAAAACCAGCCCCATCTGCAAAACCTGCCACGGCTACGCCAACGGCGGCTCCTGCTGCGCGAGCGCCAGTGCGCCCGGCAACCGGGGGAAGCACAGCGGCACCGGCGCCTACTGCACCAGCTACTAGGCCCGCTTCTGCTGTAGCACGCTTCAAAGCCAGTGGCAAGCGTTACCAGTTGGTGGCGATTGGTACGTCAACAGGTGGCCCGGTCGCACTGCAAAAAGTGCTGACGGGACTTCCTGCGAATTTCCCGATGCCTATCGTGCTTATTCAACACATGCCTTCTACCTTTACGGCGGCTTTTGCCCAGCGCCTCAATGGCCTTTGCAAAATCACAGTGAAAGAAGCGCAAGATGGCGACCCATTGCAACCGGGAACCGCCTATCTGGCACCGGGTGGCATGCAGATGATGATCGATGGACGCCCAGGGGCGGCTCGTGTGAAAATTATCGACGGCGGCGATCGTATGAACTATAAGCCGTGCGTAGATGTAACCTTCGGCTCTGCAGCCAAAGTCTACAACGACAAAGTATTGTCGATGGTGTTGACGGGTATGGGCGCAGATGGCCGAGACGGTGCAAGATTGTTGAAACAACAAGGTTCAACGGTATGGGCACAGGACGAAGAAAGCTGTGTTGTTTACGGTATGCCGCAAGCCGTTGCTAAAGCGGGAATTTCAACCGAAGACTTGCCGTTGGATCGTATCACCGAGCGTATTCTCGTTGAGCTAAACCTCGTTTAAGGAGCGGCTGTGATAGTCTGGAGCATTGCAAACCAGAAAGGGGGCGTGGGGAAAACCACCACCACCATTACCCTCGCTGGGCTTCTCAGTGAAAAGAACAAGCGTGTATTGCTGATCGATACCGATCCGCATGCATCGCTGACAACCTATCTGAATTACGATTCGGAGCAGTTGCCACGTACCTTGTTCGACCTGTTCCAATTACAAACTATCAATCGTGATACCGTCAAACCGCTGATCCTTAATACCGAGTACAAAAACCTCGATATTTTGCCATCGCACATGTCTCTGGCAACGCTTGATCGCGCCATGGGCAACCGTGGTGGTATGGGTTTGATGCTGAAGAAAACCCTGGCATGTCTTGAAGATGAATATGACTATGCGTTGATTGATTGTCCGCCTATTCTCGGCGTGATGATGGTGAATGCACTGGCAGCAAGTAACCGTATATTGATCCCCGTGCAAACCGAGTTCCTGGCCATGAAAGGTTTGGAGCGTATGGTGCGGACGTTGCAAATCATGCAAAAGTCCCGCGCGTCAGCGTTCAAGGTTTGCATAATCCCGACCATGTACGACAAGCGTACCCGCGCTTCTTTGGAAACACTGCAAGAGCTTAAAGTGCGTTATCCGGATCAGGTTTGGACGTCCGCGGTACCGATTGATACCAAATTCCGCGATGCCAGTTTAAAACACATGCCGCCATCGTATTACGCAAAAAACTGTCGCGGCGTGTTTGCCTACAAAACGCTGCTCTCTTATCTGGAGCGACTTGAACAGGATGAAAGATAGCCGTGCCTTCTTATCCAGTGTTCAGGCGCTGGATGACTATTTTGATGCTCTGCTGGAAGAAGACTACTTTTCCCAGCAGCATGACACGGATGTAGCACCGCAGGACAGCGAGACCAGCGTTGAGCTGAAGCCGCAACCTGTGGTGATGGAGCCGATTGAAAAATTCAGCGGTGCGACGCTGACGAAAGACAAACGCGACATGTCTTCGGTAGAAAAACTGCTGAGCCAGCTTAAGTTGGACGAAGACATGGAAGTGGAAGTCGAGGAATTGACGGAAACGGACGTGCTTGTCGACAGCGAACTGGCAGTCGAAACCTACACTGAAGCGCTGACTCTGACAGAAACGGACACCGAGACTCTCACGGAAGCGATTGTTGAAACGACCGTTGAGACGGAAGTGGAAACCGAAGTCGCGACGGAGGTTGAAACAGACGTTGCGGTGGAAGTAGAAGCTGTCGTTGATACTGAAGTGGCGGTTGAAGCGGAAACCGCTGTTGAGCAAGAGCTTGAAACCATGGTTGAAACGGAAGTGGATACTGTGGTCGAAGAAGCGTTCGATACTGAGGTTATTACAGAGCCTGAGGTTGAAGTCGCAATTGAAGAAACTGTTGCTGAAGAAGTGGCGGAAACTGTCGATATAGAGACTGATACCGCATACGAGCCGGAAACTCAGGCTGAGGAAGATGTTGCACCACCTTGGCAAAACATCGCTTCTGAATATGCGTTTCAGGTGTTGTTCTTCGAATCGTTTGGCGTGACATACGCTGTTCCCCTTGCCGAATTAGGGGGAATTCATCGACTCGAAGATTGCAATCACCTGATTGGCAGACCCGATTGGTATTTAGGTCTGCAAACAGAGCGGGATCAGCAGTTGGATGTCGTCGATACCGCCAAATGGGTGATGCCGGAAAAATAGCGGATAACAACCATCGCGATGACTATAGTTATATTGTGATCTTGGGTGACAGCAAATGGGGCTTGGCTTGCAATGCCCTCCTGGGGACAGAGTCACTCAACGGAGAACAAGTGCGATGGCGCGAACAAGCTGGCAAACGGCCTTGGTTGGCCGGATTAGTCAAAGAAAAAATGTGCGCCTTGATCCACGTCGAAGCGCTGATTGCCATGCTGAATCAGGGTATTGATGCCAATGCGTTGGCGTAAGTGACGCAGCACAGCACGAAAAGAGGAAAATAAATGTCTCAGGTAGCTGAAGTTCAAAAAGAAAACGTGAATGACGAAGTCTTGCAGTGGGTGACTTTCCAGCTGGAAGACGAAACCTACGGCATTAACGTTATGCAGGTTCGGGAAGTATTGCGCTATACCGAAATTGCGCCTGTACCAGGTGCGCCAGATTACGTTCTTGGCATCATTAACCTGCGTGGTAATGTCGTGACGGTTATCGACACCCGTTCACGTTTTGGTCTTGCCCAAGGTGAAGTGTCCGACAACACACGCGTGATCGTGATTGAAGCTGAATCTCAAGTGATTGGCATCATGGTCGACAGTGTGGCTGAGGTGGTTTACCTCAAAACGTCTGAAATCGACACCACGCCTAGCGTAGGTACCGATGAAAGCGCCAAGTTCATCCAAGGTGTGAGCAACCGTAACGGTCATCTGCTCATTCTGGTTGACCTGAACAAACTGCTCTCTGATGAAGAGTGGTCTGAGATGGCAATGCTGTAATGCTCGACTTGGTGTTGCAATGGCTACCGCTGGGCATCTCTCTGAGTGTCGCGGTGGTTGCCTTGTTGATGTTGAGACGGGAAAAGAAAGCGCGCCAGAATCTGGAAGCGAAATTCCAGGCTATGGAGCTACTTTATAAAAATGCCCGTCAACAGCACGAGGGCCTGTCCAAGCAGTTTAACGAACTGCGTGCAGGCTCTATTGGCATGAGCCAGAAACTTGCCGAGCTCTCGCAGCGCTTTGATGAGTTGCTCGACAAGCAGAACGAGATGGAAATGCAGGATCCAGACGGTCGCCTCTACAGCCGTGCCAGTAAAATGGTGGAGCTCGGTGCCGATCTGCGTGAGCTGATGGAAGAGTGTGATCTGCCGAAAGCAGAAGCAGAGCTTCTATTGAATATCAGAAAGCAGCGCATGACGCGTTAATCGGATATTCCAAGGCTTCAAACCGTTTTGTTGACCATGGACCCTTCCCATCCGGGCGGGGTTTTTCCATCTAAGTACCAGGCAAAAGCAATCAATTCTGCGATCACTAGGTAGAGTTGTTCAGGGATTTCGTCACCCACTTCCAATGCCGCCAACCAATTCATCAGGGCTTCGTCACTATGTATGAGTCCGCCATTCTTCTCCATTTCTTCGATGAGCTTTTCAGCCAACGCATCGTAGCCTTTGGCAGAGACCTTGGGCGCATTAACACCATCGTATTTGAGCGCCACTGCGCTTTTGGCTTTCTTCATACCTGAATATTCACTCCTGACGAGATGGTTTCCGTCTGTGGGCTTTCTAACGTATTGATTTCACATTGCTGCAGCGCGATTTGATGTTGGGCGAGTTTTTCTTCGAGTTTGGGCATGGCTGTTTCAATCTGCTTTTTCAAGCCTTCAGCATCGGTGGAAAAACTGAGAGAAAGTGAATTGTCCTCAAGTTCTGCTGTCGCAGTGAGGTGACGGTTCTTTGCCAGAGTCAGGTTGAGTGTGATGCACCAGCGTAACTTTTTCTTTTTTCTTCCGGTCTTTTTCTCGACGTTAATGTTTACCGGGGAGAGGTTGTTGTCCCTGAAAGGAAACAGCCAATGGTAGTCGCCGGGTTTGGTCTGCTCATTGATGCGCTGTTCAGCCATTAGCATCAGCAAAGATTTCAACTTTCCCGAACCGTCTTGCTCATTGGTCTGTGTGGTTGCCTGGCGCAATGCTTCCAGCAACCCTTTATCCGCTTTCTGCTCGGCAAGCCATTTAGCGGCCTGTTTTGTATCAGCGGGCATGGTGAGCTGCTTCAGCAGCGTAAATATCACAGGCGGCAAGGAACCGGATTCGCTGCGTGTGCCTTTTAACAGTGAATAGAGTGGTAAAAGCGCCAAGAGTTGAGAGAGCTGGGAGCGCTGACCATCGCTCAGATGGGGCTGCTGACCGGGTTGCTGTAATGGTCTCCCTAAATCAAGCAGGCTTTTAACCGGAACATTCTTCAATGTTTCCTGCGCTAATGCATTGATGTGATTGATATTGTCGATTTTCATATTTACTCACAATTATTAACGCTTAGCGCATATACCCAGCCCTCATCAATCAGTAGGATTTGATTGCTTGAGTGACATTAGCGAGACCTCGCGGCTAACGACTTTAAACGCCTCTATGGTATTATCGGGCAAATTTTTCATAACTTTATCGGGAAAGCCAATTTCTCATGTTGGAAGTGCGCGAGCTCAGCTGTATCCGTGATGAAAGGGTGCTGTTTGAAGATCTCAGTTTTACGGTGTCATCCGGTGATCTTGTCCAAATTGAAGGACCAAACGGCGCGGGTAAAACAACATTGTTACGGATCATTGCCGGGTTGGGGCTGGCGGAATCTGGCGAAGTCTTCTGGGACGGAGAATTGGTGAATAAAGCCCGAGAAGAGTTTTATGGCAATTTACTGTTTCTTGGCCACAGCACTGGCGTAAAACGTGAGATGACCGCGTTCGAAAATCTGGCATTTTACCAGCGTATGCATGGTGAAGCAGATGAAGCCAGCCTTTGGGACGCATTGGCGCGTGTCGGGCTTGCTGGCCGGGAAGATGTGCCTGCCGCGCAGCTGTCTGCTGGTCAGAACCGTCGGGTTGCACTGGCACGGCTTTGGATCAGCCAATCTAAACTTTGGATTTTAGATGAACCATTAACTGCCATCGACAAACAGGGTGTAAAGGTGCTTGAGAGCCTTTTTCAACAGCATGTAAATAATGGAGGCATGGTGTTGTTTACCACCCACCAAGATATGTTCGAAGGCAACCCGGGTTTGCGCCGGATCAGGTTGGGGGCGTAATGGGATCAGCTATGTTTCACATGATCCGTCGCGAGCTGCTCGTGGCGTTTCGTCGCCAATCTGACATGCTGAATCCACTGTGGTTTTTCATCATTGTCATCACCTTGTTTCCATTGGGTGTCGGACCTGGTCCCAACTTACTGGCTGAAATAGCACCAGGGATTATCTGGGTGGCTGCGTTGTTGGCGGCGGTATTGTCATTGGATCGCTTGTTCCGTGATGACTTTATGGATGGCTCGTTAGAGCAGATGCTATTGATGCCAGAACCTTTGTCAGTTCTGGTTTTCGCAAAAATTGTTGCACATTGGCTGCTGACCGGTCTGCCACTATTGATCATAAGTCCGCTTCTGGCGGTATTACTTTCTTTAGACTGGGAAGCTTACAAAGCCGTTGTGCTAACACTGTTGTTAGGCACGCCGACGCTGAGCTTCCTTGGCGCGATTGGTGTGGCATTGACGGTAGGGCTGAGAAAGGGCGGCGCATTGCTGAGCCTTCTGGTCTTACCGTTGTTTATTCCGGTGCTTATCTTCGCGACATCGGCGATTGATATGGCTGCCGGAGGATTTCCGATAAACGGTCAGCTAGCCATTTTGGGTGCGATGCTGGCAGGTTCGGCCACGCTTTCCCCGTTTGCAGTATCTGCTGCTCTGCGGGTGAGTGTCCAATAATACTAATTATTACAACATATTAACTGAGAGTGATATCTGCAATGTGGAAATGGCTTCACCCATATGCCAAGCCCGAGGCAACCTACCAACTCTGTAACACATTGTTGCCATGGTTTGTGGTTTTGGCAGCCCTGTCTTTGGTCACCGGCACCATCTGGGGACTGGCATTCGCGCCTTCTGACTACCAGCAAGGTGATAGTTTCCGAATCATCTATATTCACGTTCCTGCAGCGATTTGGTCTATGGGCGCTTATATGTCGATGGCCATTGCAGCATTTATCGGCTTAGTGTGGCAAATCAAAACGTCTGATTGGGCAGCCGCGGCGATGGCGCCTGTAGGTGCGGTATTTACCTTTATTGCACTGGTGACTGGTGCAATCTGGGGTAAGCCAATGTGGGGCGCTTGGTGGGTATGGGATGCACGCCTGACTTCCGAGCTTATTCTCCTGTTCCTGTATCTTGGTGTGATCGCCCTTTACAACGCCTTTGATGATGACCGCACTGCTGGTCGTGCAGCGGGTATTCTGGCGATTGTGGGGGTGATTAACCTACCTATCATTCACTTTTCAGTGGAGTGGTGGAACACGCTGCACCAAGGCGCGACCATCACTAAATTTGCCAAGCCTTCCATTGCTTCAGATATGTTGTGGCCTCTGCTTCTGAATATTCTGGGCTTTGCTATGTTCTTTGGTGCCGTGTCGCTGATGGGACTGAAAAACAAAATTCTACAACGTGAAGCGCACCGTCCTTGGGTTCGTGAACTGGTTGAGAGGGGATAACCATGCACTTCGATTCTTTCTCTGAATTTCTGGCGATGGGTGGTTACGCTGGTTACGTCTGGGGCGCTTTCGCCATTACATTCGTGGCGATGGCTTGGGTAGCACTGGCGACCCGTTTCACCCGACGCAAACTGTTTAAAGAAATTAAAAACAAAGTTGCCCGAGAGCAACGCATTAAGAATGCCCAAAAATGGAGAACACACTATGAACCCGAGACGCAAGAAACGACTGGGGCTGGCTCTCGCCCTGGTGTTTGGTGTAGGCGCCACGATCGGTTTGATGTTGTATGCACTGAACCAAAACATGGATTTGTTCTACACGCCGACTGAATTGGTGAATGGTAAGCCTGATGGCACCAAACCTGAGGTCGGTCAACGTCTACGTATTGGTGGCATGGTGGTGACTGACTCAGTGGAGCGTGACCCAGAATCTCTGAAAGTGAGCTTCCGTGTTGCGGATGTTGGCCCTGAGGTCACCGTGGAATTTGAAGGCATTCTGCCTGACCTTTTCCGTGAAGGTCAGGGAATTGTTGCACAGGGTGTGCTGGTTGATGAACGTACCGTGTTCGCAAGCGAAGTATTGGCGAAACACGATGAAGAATATATGCCGCCTGAAATCGCAGAAGCGATGAACAAAGGGCATAAACCGCTTGAATACACCGAGCAGCAAAAACAGGGTAGCTACTAATGATTGCTGAATTAGGGCATTTCGCCCTTATTATCTCCCTTGGTTTCTCCGTCCTTCTGAGTATCTATCCTCTTTGGGGTGCTCACGTCGGAAACCAGGCCATGATGCGTTCCGCGCGTCCATTGGCTATCGGCATGTTCCTGATGCTATTGATGTCTTTTATCGCATTGAGCTGGGCATTCTACGTTAACGACTTTACGGTCACGTATGTGGCGAGTAACTCGAACAGTGCTTTGCCTTGGTACTACCGTTTGACGGCAGTCTGGGGTGCACACGAAGGCTCGTTGCTTCTTTGGGTGCTTATCCAGGCTGGTTGGACACTGGCCGTTGCCATTTTCAGCCGTGGCATGCCGTTGGAGTCCGTCTCCCGCGTATTGGCTGTGATGGGCATGATTGGCGTCGGCTTCCTGCTGTTCATTATTCTGACCTCTAACCCGTTTGAGCGCACACTGCCTTATTTCCCTGTTGATGGCCGCGACCTCAACCCGCTTCTTCAAGATCCTGGGCTGATTGTTCACCCTCCGATGCTTTACATGGGTTACGTGGGCTTCTCCGTGGCATTTGCTTTTGCGATTGCATCCTTGATGGCGGGTCGTCTTGATACAGCCTGGGCACGTTGGTCCCGTCCTTGGACAACCGCAGCTTGGGTATTCCTGACATTAGGTATCGCTCTGGGCTCTTGGTGGGCTTACTACGAACTTGGCTGGGGCGGCTGGTGGTTCTGGGACCCAGTAGAAAACGCCTCTTTTATGCCTTGGCTTGCGGGTACCGCGTTAATGCACTCATTGGCAGTGACGGAAAAACGCGGCACATTCAAAGCATGGACTGTGCTGTTGGCATTGTCTGCATTTTCACTCAGTTTGTTGGGCACCTTCCTGGTACGTTCTGGCGTACTGGTTTCAGTACATGCATTCGCTTCTGATCCAAGCCGTGGCCTGTTTATTCTTGGCTTCCTTGTGGTGGTTATCGGCGGCTCGCTGCTGCTTTACGCATTGCGTGCGTCAGAAGTCCGTGTGCGCGGTAACTTCGAGCTGGTCTCCCGTGAAAATGTCCTGTTGGCAAACAACATTCTGCTGGTTGCTGCTCTGGTTGTTGTTCTATTGGGGACATTGCTGCCATTGGTTCACAAACAGCTTGGCCTGGGGTCGGTTTCCATTGGTGAACCTTTCTTCAACCTGCTGTTCACCTGGCTTTCTGTGCCGTTTGCCTTCCTCCTTGGTATTGGTCCGCTGATCCGCTGGAAACGTGACAACCTCAAGAACGTGAAAAAAGAACTGCTGTTTAGTGGTGTGCTTTCCGTTGTTCTGGGGGGGGCACTGGTGTGGATTTTCGCTGATGTCTTTATGCCGCTTGCTGCGCTGGGTGCGGTGATGGGCCTTTGGGTCATCACTTTGTCATGCATCGAGGTGTATCAGCGTGCGACTCACCGTCATGATTTCGTCACCGGTCTCGGTAAGCTGGGTCGTAGCCACTGGGCGATGGTGCTTGGTCATATCGGTCTGGCAATCACAGTGCTCGGTATTGCAATGGTTCAGAACTATGACATCGAACGCGACGTGAAAATGGCACCGGGCGATCGCATTGAACTGCAAGGCTACGATTTCCATTTCGCAGGTCTTCGCGATAAAGATGGTCCGAACTACGACGGCTACATCGCTGACTTCGATATTTACCGTGGCGATAAGCGCGTAAACACACTGCATGCTGAGAAACGTTTCTACACAGTTCAGCGCTCCATGATGACCGAAGCGGCGATTGACCGCGGAATTACCCGTGACCTCTATGTGGCAATGGGTGAACGTTTGGACGATGGCTCTTGGGCAGTGCGTATCTACTACAAACCATTTGTTCGTTGGATTTGGTTCGGCTCACTCGTGATGTCATTGGGTGGTTTGCTGGCTATTTCGGACAAGCGTTACCGTTTTCGTAAGAAGGCTCAATCAGAAGTGTCTGCTGAGCCAGTGAAGGAGGCTTAAGGGTGAACAAACCTTTACTCTTTATTCCGTTTGCACTGTTTATGGTGTTGGTTGGTGTCTTCTTTGTGCAATTGGGCAAGAACGCCGAAGGTGATGACCCAACGAAGTTAGAGTCAGTGCTGGTAGGTAAACCAGTACCTTCGTTCCGTCTCGAAGATTTGGCGCAAGCCGGCAAACTGTATGATCAGGATATTTTCAAAGGCGAACCTTTGCTTTTGAACGTGTGGGCAACTTGGTGTCCTACCTGTTATGCAGAGCACACGTATCTGAATGAGTTGGCAGCCAATGGCGTGAAAATCATTGGCCTTAACTACAAGGACGATCGCGTAAAAGCGATCGGCTGGCTCAACCAATTAGGTAACCCTTATCTGGTCAGCCTGTTTGATGGTGATGGCATGCTAGGTCTGGATCTTGGTGTTTACGGCGCGCCAGAGACTTTCCTTATCGATGCCAATGGTGTGATTCGCTACCGTCATGTCGGTGATGTGAATGATAGAAACTGGAACGAAAAATTAGGCCCGATGTACGAGCAAATGCTGGCGGAGGCAAAAGGCTAATGAAACGTTTACTGTTAGCAATCATGCTGGCTGCAAGTGCTGCGTTCTCAGTCTCTGCAGCGATCGAAGTGTATGAGTTTGACACACCTGAACAAGAAGAGGCCTTCAAAAAACTCGGCAAAGAACTGCGCTGCCCTAAGTGTCAGAACAATAATATTGCCGATTCCAATGCTGGCTTGGCTCAGGATCTTCGTTTGAAGGTTTATGAGATGCTCAAGCAAGGTAAGAACGAAGACGAGATTGTCGATTACATGGTTGACCGATACGGCAACTTCGTGACTTACAACCCGCCACTGACGGCATCGACATTGATTCTTTGGGCTGGCCCGGCATTGTTTGTGGTGGTCGGATTCACTGTATTGGTGATGCGCAGCCGCAAGCCTAAAGCGAAAACCGTTAAAGCTGAACTTGATAGCGAAGAGCAGGCACGTCTGGATGCGTTGCTCAATGAAGGCTCGGCTGACAATAAAAATAAGGATAACAACGGATGACTGAAATGTGGTTCTGGCTGATCACAGCCTTAATGATGGTGGTCTCTGTTGGCTTATTTGTTTTGCCGATTTACCGCGGTAAGGAACAGGACGAAGCAGCGAGCCGTGATGAACTGAACAAAGCCTTCTTCCGTGATCGTATGGAAGAGCTTAATGAAGAAGCCGAGGAAGGTCTGGTAGAGAACCAGAACGAATTGGCGGTAGAACTCAAGCAGTCGCTGTTGGATGATATTCCAGCCAGTGAGAAATCAGCGACACAAAGCAAAGTTCCGTTTGTGGTGTTGGTGCCAGGCATCTTGATCATGATTGCCATGAGTTATGGTCTTTACAACACCATGGGTAACTATCGTGAAGTGGTTTCCTGGCAGGAGACAGCTTCTCGCTTGCCGGATCTGTCTCGTCGTTTGATGTCAGACACCAATGAGCCGATGACAGATCAGGAGATGGCGGAGTTGACGCTGTCTCTTCGTACCAAACTTCATCAAACCCCGGATGACGCGATGGGTTGGCTATTGCTGGGCCGAATTGGTCTGGCTAACCGTGATGTGCAAACCGCTGAAGGCGCGATGGCAAAAGCCTATAACCTGATGCCTGATGACAGCGACGTGAAGCTGGGTTATGCACAGTCATTGATGTTGTCGGGGGACGAGCAAAACAGCAATACAGCACGCAACTTACTGCGCGAAGTGATCAGAGTCGATCATGGCAACCTTCAAGCATTCTCTTTGCTGGCCTTTGATGCTTTTGAGCGCGGAGCCTACGAAGAAGCTGTGGCTGCTTGGTCAACCATGAAACAAATGCTGCCAGCGGACGATCCACGTATTTCTATGTTGGATCGCAGCATTCAACGTGCAGAAGCACAAATGGGCGCTGGCGAAGGACAGTCTGTTTCTGTGACAATTTCGCTGGATGAACAAGTCCAATTGCCAAGTGAGGGTGTATTGATTGTTTCGGTTCACTCTGCGGACGGTGCGCCAATGCCGGTTGCAGCGAAGCGTTTGCCGTTGAGCCGCTTCCCGGTAGAAGTTGAACTGACAGATGCGGACAGTATGATCCCGGAGCGTTTGATGTCTTCTTTGCCAGAGGTGATGGTGAAAGCCCGCATCGATAACGATGGCAACGTAATGACACGTGATGGTGATTGGTTTGGCGAAACCGTACCGTTTGAGCTCGGCGGAAGTTCACAGTTAGTGATTAACCAAAAGCAGTAAGTGCTTTATACTGCCAAAATAATGACAAAAGGTCGGTATTTAACCGACCTCTTTTTTAACTAAAGGACAAGTTATAACAATGTGGAAACAACTTATTCTGGCAGTTGGCGCGCTGGTTTTACTGAGTGGTTGTGCCCAATCCCCGGAAGAATCTCAGGCTGACGCTGAAACCAATGCCGAATTCGACATTTCGCATCCCAATGATCCTTTTGAAGGATTCAACCGGGCGATGTGGACGGTCAATTATGATTATCTAGACCCTTATATCGCAAAACCTGTGTCGCTGGCTTATGTCGACTATGTGCCAAGCTGGACACGAACGGGTATCTCTAATTTCCTCAGTAACCTTGAAGAGCCAGCAAGCATGGTGAACAGCATTGTCATGCTTGATGGTGATGCAGCACTCACCCACTTTAACCGCTTTTGGCTAAACACTGTCTTTGGTATTGGTGGTTTGATTGATATTGCATCCGCAGCCAATGTACCGAAAATCTCTGACCGTCAGTTTGGTGACGCCATGGGTTACTACGACATAGGGCAAGGGCCTTACTTTATGTTCCCGGTCTACGGTCCTATTACATTGAGAGAAGGGGCGGGGGATGTCGTTGATGGATTGTATCCACCACTGTCATTACTGACATTGCCGCAGTCAATCTTGAAATGGATGTTTGAAGGGATGGAAGACAGAGCTGCCCTGGTTCAACAAGAAAGTTTGCTGACCAATTCACCGGATCCATACGCGTTTGCACGTGATGCTTACCTTCAGAATAAAGAATTTAAGGCGCGCGGTGGAAAAGCGTCAGATTTACCAGAGCTAGATGAGAGTTATCTTGATGATGACCTGCTCGACGAAATTGATGACTACTAAAAATTACGCAAAAAAATGCCACTCAATTGAGTGGCATTTTTGTATCTGACATTTACTCAGCAATTAGAAGCGGTAAGTAGCTTGAACACCTGCCAGCCAGACGTTGCCAGAGGTTTGACCTTCGAAAGTGCCACCAAAAGGCACTGAGCTAAGGTCAGAACTGATTCCGTCACGAGGCTCTTTTACATCCGCGTCTTTTGCAAAGATGTAAGTGAAACCTGCGTCCAGCGTTAGGTTATCAGAGTAGTTGTAACCCGCGCCAAGGCTCAACCAAAGACGGTCAGTTTCTGGAATCGTAATGGTACGGTTAGCGTCGTCCACTGCTGCTGTATCATAAGCAACGCCAGAACGCAGTTGGGTTTTGGTATTCAACTGATAAGTGGCACCAACAGCAAAGCGGTAGTTATCTTTCCAGTTTTCCTGTTTAACCAATTGGTTTGGTTGAGAAAGAGAAGGAATGTTTGCTTCCAGCTTTTCGAAGGTGCTCCAGTCAGTCCAGTTGATGCTGGCGTGTACTGCAACTGTGTCGGTCAGTTGGTGGAAGCTTGCTATCTCTGCGGTTGCTGGCAGCGTCAGTTCCATACTGCCAGGCAATTGCGCAGTAGTTGTACCAAACGCTAGGCCAGTGGCATGGCCTTCCAGATTCAGATTCACTTCAGAACGATAGTTAAAGCCTAAACGGTTGTCTTCATTGATCTGCCATGCGGAGCCAACTTGCCAGCCCCAAGCAGTATCATCACCTTCCATGTATTTTAGAGTAGTACCAGTAGGTACGATGACATTGCCATTGAATGGGTTTTTTATATCTGCTGAGCTTTTTGCACCAATGCTTCCTTCGCCCATCACATAGCGAACACCTGCACCAACCGAGAACTGGTCGTTAATCTTGTATGCGATGTTAGGATTGATTTCCATGGTCATGACCGACGCTTCATTACCAAACTGGGTGCCTTTGAAGTCGTCATCCAGCTTAGTGTGCATACCGAAGTTCGAGCTCAGTGCCAGACCCAGATAAACCTTCTCGTTCAGTTGATGAGAGAGGTAGAAGTTTGGAATAAAGGCTGAATCTGCAAAATCCTCGGAAGAAGTTGGAGTACCCGGGTCTTGCTGTGTCCAGTATTGACGCCCTTTGACATCCACATTTGGATCAACGTAGATAAGGCCAGTAGAAACTTGGGTGCCTTCCAGATAAGTCATCATGGCTGGATTGCGGAATTGGGCTGATGCATTATCCGCCATCGCAGCTTCACCGGCGTACGCACGGCCAAGACCGGTTGCAGAATACTCTGCCAGTTGAAAACCTGCTGCGATTGCAGACGTTGAAGAAAGAGAGCCAAGTGCTGCAGCAATTGCCAGCGGAAGAAGTTTGTTCTTGTTCATTAGAGTATTTACTTGATTATTGTGGTCGGTACAGGGTACTGACAGGCAATCAATATGCAATTTTGATGATAGGGAGAGAATGTATTTAGATGAATATATCGAAGGATTAATACATTTCAGTAAAAGACACTAAAGGTTCGGTGGTTTGGAACAGGTGTACGCTGAGTTTCGGCGAACACGTGTTAATTATAAATGCCAGTTAACCGCACCGGTGTACGCTGAAAAGCCTTGGTTTTACTGAAGTTGTTTGCGTTAGGACTTATTTGAGCGAACAAAAGGGGAGCGAATGCTCCCCTTTAGTCACTGTGTTCTAATTCAACTAGAAGCTGCGGCTGTATTGCAGACCCATAAGAATCGCATTTGCTTGGGTTGTAGCATTGACAGAAGACAAAGTGATGCCATTAAGCACTGTACTTTCTGATACAGACACCTCTTCACCCATTAGGTAAGTAAAGCCGAAGTCAATGGTTGAGCTTTGGTCTAGGTTATATGTCAAACCAGCAGAGAACCACTGACGGTCTGAGTCAGGAACAGAAATTGATGTTAGGCTGTCTTGTGCGCTTGTGTCATACATATAACCGGCACGAAGAGTCCAATCGCTGTTCAGGTAGTAGGTACCACCGATGCTGTAGTGCCAGCCATCTTGCCATTCGTACGGCTTGCTGTATGCACCGGTAAGGGTTGTGCCTTGAAGATTCTCAAAATCGATTTTGTCGAAAGAACCCCAACCAATGTATTGAACGCTATAGTGGACGGCGAATTTGGTGTCTTCAATTTTATGGAAGCCAGAGAACTCAGCGATATCAGGCAGTGGAAGAGTGATCTTCTGGCCTTTGTCATCTTTGGCTTCAAACTCTGGGCTATAGCGGTAAGCAAAACCGAAGCGGTTGTTTTCATCCAACTCGTATACCGTACCAACGTTGAAACCCACAGCAAAACCGTCGGCGCCATCAACATTCAGTAAGTCGCTTCCCCCTAGGTCTTTGTTCGCTGTACGCTTCATTGTGCCTTGGCCATAAATGATGTCGAGACCAGCACCAAAGCTCCATTGGTCGTTCAAACGGTATGAACCAGCTAGACCCAGGTTAAAGCTTTTCACGTCGGTCAAACCGCCGTATTCAGTCGCCACATAGTCATCAGAGAACTCAGTTTTGGTGCCAAAGTTCGAATAGGCGTTAATACCAACAGCAAACTTTTCGTTGAGAGGCATGATGAAATGTACGTTTGGCGCAATGGAAGTGCCGCCCACATCATCAGTATCAGCAACTGGTACTGGCTGATAACGCGTTGCAATACTGCTGTAAGTTGCATCACTGACAGTGATATCAGTTGTGATGGTCTCAAAGCCAATCGAGAATGCTTTCTCATCAAACAGAGCCATTGCCGCAGAGTTTCGCGCCATAACAGCTGCGTTATCTGCGATTACAGCATCACCGGCAAAAGCACGGCCGATACCTGTTGCTGATTGTGCGTTAAGTTGGAAGCCAGCAGCCAGTGCTGACGTGGAGCTCGCTGCAACAGCCATTGCCACTGCTGAGCGGATAAACAGACGCTTCTTATTCATAATGTGAATATTCCGAATAAAATTATAATTTTTTTGATATTTATGCTCAGAATGAGCTGCGCAAATTCTATTGTGTAGGTGCTTTATTGGAAATCTGACCAGTTATAACATGCTGTTTTGTAAATGCTTGGGATGGCGCTAGGTGGTTGTAATTGCGGGAAAAGAAAAAGGGGAGCATCTGCTCCCCTAGATTTTGTAATGGATTGTATCAGGCCTTCTGATTGAGATGTTGCTTCAATTGTTCAGCGACAGGCATGATATCTGCGCCTTCTTTGCCTACTACAATCACACTGCTGTTATTGGTTGCTGGCAATGAAATAGCTTCCATATTGCCATCGCTATAGTTTTCCATAGCTTTGGATTGCTGCGGCACAACAAAAACAGTGAAATCTTCGCCATTGTTACCTTTAAGCACCATATGAACAGCATGCTTATCAGCAAAGCTGCAATGGTTGATGTACGACACTTCGCCAGGTAACTGACCATTAAAGGTTTTACCTAATGGTGACAGCTTGGCATTCACTTGGGTCAAGGTTGCACCCTCGAACACGTTATTGGTGAAGTCTTCTTCATGGTAATAGTGCTCTAGGGCAATTTGTCCCAAGCTTGCTTGTCCAGGCAATACCGGTAGCGCCTGCCAATTGAATTGGCCCAGCATAATGCCGAAAGCAAATGCAACAGAAGCGGCGATAGCCAGATGAAAGCGTGGCTTCCTTGCTTCCCGCACTACGTCACTGGTTTGTTTAAACAGGACTTTGTCGACCAAATCATCCGGCACATCCACGCGCAGGGTTTGATCTAACAGCGCATCTAGCTGATCCAGCTCTGATGCTAACTTTTGATTGGCAGGCGATTCGGATTTGGCTGCCAGAATCTCAGGATCTTTGTCCTGAGGGTCCGCCAGAAGGCGTCGACGAAATTCGAGCTCATCCATTTAGCGCACCTCGCTGGCCTGAAGTTTGATTGTCCATGAACTCTTTCAATTGATTTCTCGCTCTGAACAAACGCGTCATAACAGTGTTTTTATTTAGGTCTAAGATCTCAGCGATCTCTTCACCGCTAAACCCGGCAACGACCTGCAACACCAACGGTTCTCGATATTCTGGTGACAGACGCATGATTTGCTTGTGAAGCCATTGCTGTTCAACCGAGGCTTCTTCACTAGGGCGTGCATCGTCTGCAACCTGGTGGTCATCAATATCTACCAGTTCGAGTTGTTTACGCTCGAAACGGCGTGCATTTTCGCGCCTAAGGATGGTGATCAGCCAAGCTTTGGCGGCGTTGTCATCTTGAAGGCTATCAAGCGAGCGCCATGCACGTAGGCAGGTTTCCTGCACCAAATCTTCCGCTACGTGCTGGTCTTTCGTCAACCAGTATGCATAACGGTAGAGGTCTCTGTGCCAGGCTCTCACGAGCGCTTCGTATCGTCTCTGCTTTTCCATATCACTAGAGACCTTGGTTTCTGACTTTTTATTTCCAAACAATTTCAAAACCATTCTATCATCCTGATTATTTAGGATTTTAAATACCAAATTGCTGCAAAAATTATCACCAAAGGTCAACAGCCCCTAAGGAATCAATCTGGCTTTAAGACGGTTAGCCGCTCTGCTGTAATTGTAGTGTTGATTGGGCTAATAAATAACCATGTTAAATGTAAGGAGCTTGTCTTCTGAAGGTGATTTGGTTTGAATTTAATCAATTAGGCAGCAGTTGTAGTGTTTTAGACAGTTTTCTAAGAATCGAAATAGCCCAACTAAATGCATATTTATCCAAGCTAACTCGCAATCCTCCCTTCGCTTTAGCCTCTCTTTCCTTCGATTGATGAGTAATCAAACAAAAAATTGATCTGCTTCAAAATCGCTTCCTGACGCGTGGGTATAGTAGGCACTGTCATCTGGTGACGTGTTACAGGCTTCGTTGGTTTACCGAATCTGTTGCATGAAACCGTGTTGAGCAAGATGACAAACTTCCTTTTTGAAGGCTGACTTTACTTTCTCCTCAGGTCTATGACCTGATTTGCAATTGGCTTTACGTTAATTGATTTAATACGTGATTGCTTTCCACATACGTTGCCACACCTAATAGGTGTGGTTTTTTTTTGCTTTTTTTCTCAGTTATCCAGCAAGCTAATCTCTAATCTCTAATCTCTAATCTCTAATCTCTAATCTCTAATCTCTAATCTCTAATCTCTAATCTCTAATCTCTAATCTCTAATCTCTAATCTCTAATCTGGTTTTTATTTTCAAAAATGTCGTAACGGTCTATGTTTGCTTGGCAGATTTAATTAAAACGCACGTTTTAATCTGATAACAAATTGGTTACACTCTTCTGGTCTGACCTCTAATAATTGCAAGGAGCGGTAATGAACTCTCCCCAGAATCTGACTACGCGTCAGGGTGAACGTATCGCAGTCGTCTCGGGTTTACGTACCCCGTTTGCACGACAATCCACCGCTTATGCGGATGTGCCTGCTGTTGATCTCGGAAAGATGGTGGTTAGCGAAATGCTAAACCGTACCGACATTGATCCTAAGCTAATCGACCAGCTGGTTTTTGGACAGGTTGTTCAAATGCCGGAAGCGCCGAACATCGCACGTGAAATAGTGCTTGGCACAGGTATGAATGTTCACACTGATGCTTACAGTGTCAGCCGCGCTTGCGCGACCAGCTTCCAATCTGTCGTTAACGTAACCGAAAGCATCATGGCCGGTGCTGTCGATATCGGTATCGCAGGTGGCGCAGATTCTTCTTCCGTGCTGCCAATTGGTGTGTCCAAACACATGGCAGCGACCCTGTTGGCACTCAGCAAAGCCAAGACGATGAGTAAACGCTTAAAACTCCTGAGCAAACTCTCCCTCAAAGACTTGGCACCGGTTCCACCAGCCGTCGCGGAATATTCGACGGGTCTCAGCATGGGACAAACTGCTGAGCAAATGGCAAAGAGCCATGGCATCACCCGTGAAGAGCAAGATGCACTAGCACACCGCTCGCATTCTCTCGCAGCGAAAGCTTGGGCGGACGGATTGGTTCGTGACGAAGTGATGACCGCCTTCCCAGAACCTTATCGCCAGTGGATTGATAAAGACAATAATGTTCGCGAAGACTCCACGGTTGAAGGCTACGCGAAACTGCGTCCTGCTTTTGATCGCAAGCACGGCTCTGTGACTGCGGCAAACAGTACGCCGCTGACCGACGGTGCTGCAGCAGTGATGCTGATGCGTGAAGGGCGTGCCAAAGAACTTGGCCTAACGCCACTGGGTTACATTCGCTCATACGCGTTTTCTGCGATTCAGGTTGAGCATGACATGCTGATGGGGCCGTCTTACTCCACGCCAATCGCGTTAGATCGCGCTGGCATTACGCTGTCTGACCTCACTCTGATTGATATGCATGAAGCGTTTGCCGCGCAGACTTTGGCTAACGTAAAAATGTTTGCGTCCAAAAGCTTTGCAGAACAGAAGCTGGGTCGCAGTCAGGCAATTGGCGAAATCGACATGGACAAGTTCAATGTGCTGGGTGGCTCAATTGCTTACGGTCACCCATTTGCCGCGACCGGTGCGCGCATGATCACCCAAACCTTAAATGAACTTCGCCGCCGTGGTGGTGGTTTGGCATTGAATACTGCTTGTGCAGCAGGTGGTCTGGGTGCAGCGATGATCTTGGAGGCAGAATAATGACGGAACAAACAACCCCAACAAACGGAGCGTTCTCGCTGCGCTACGGTGACAACGGTGTGGCGTGGCTGAGCATTGATGTGCAGGGCGAAAGTATGAATACCCTGCAAGCCACCTTTGTTGATGAAATCAGTGCAATTCTGAGCGAGCTTGAAAGCAAAAGTGATATCAAAGGTCTGGTGCTGCACTCTGCAAAACCGGATAACTTTGTTGCCGGTGCTGACGTTCGCATGTTGGATGCCTGCAATACTGCGGAAGATGCACAGGCCATTGCTGAACACGGTCAGAAGCTTTTCTCCCGCATTGAGAAGCTGCCATTTCATGTCGTCGCAGCGATCCATGGCCAGCGCTGGGCGGTGGTTTGGAACTCGCTCTGGCTTGTCATAGCCGAGTCGCGAGTGATGATGATAAAACCCGTCTGGGTCTTCCGGAAGTGCAGCTTGGCTTATTGCCAGGCTCCGGCGGTACGCAACGTCTTCCAAGACTGATTGGTGTGCCGGGGGCGTTGGATATGATCCTGACGGGCAAACAGCTTCGCGCCAAGAAAGCGAAGAAAATGGGCGTAGTCGATGATGTGGTTCCTCAGTCTGTGTTGCTTCGTGTTGCTGAAGAGTTGGCGCTGAAGGGTAAGCCAAAACGCAAAGGTAGCTGGCAGGATTGGGCAATGGGCGGCAATGCACTTGGCCGCTCTGTCGTGTTCGATCAGGCTGCGAAGAAAACCCGTGAGAAAACCCGCGGTAATTACCCCGCCACTGAAGCTATCCTCGAAGTCATTAAACACGGCTTGGATAAAGGCGTAGAGAAAGGTCTGGCGCTGGAAGCAAAACGCTTTGGTGAGCTGGTAATGTCGTCAGAATCTGCCGCACTGCGCAGCATTTTCTTTGCGACAACTGCAATGAAAAAAGAAACCGGCGCTGATGCTGAGCCTCGCACCGTGACGGGCGTTACCGTACTTGGCGGTGGCTTGATGGGCGCTGGCATCGCTAGTGTGTCGGCGACCAAAGCCAACACGCCAGTGCGCGTCAAAGATGTCAGCAACGATGGTATTCTGAATGCCATGGCTTACAGCTACAAACTGCTGGATAAAAAGCGCAAGCGCCGCATCATTTCCAAAGCCGAAATGCAAAAGCAGATGGATCGCATTAGCGGTACGACGGACTATTCCGGTATGAGCCATAACAATGTGGTTGTTGAGGCCGTGTTTGAAGATCTGAAGCTGAAGCACCAAATGGTTGCCGAGGTCGAAGAGAATCTGAGTGAAGATACCATCTTCGCCACCAATACTTCTTCACTGCCAATCCATCAAATCGCCGAGGGTGCAAAGCGTCCTGAAAATATTGTGGGTCTGCATTACTTCTCGCCTGTCGATAAAATGCCGCTGGTAGAAGTCATTCCACATGCGGGCACTTCCGAAGAAGCGGTGGCGACAGTGGTGAAGCTTGCGAAGAAGCAAGGTAAAACGCCGATTGTGGTCGCTGACAAAGCCGGGTTCTATGTGAACCGTATTCTTGCGCCTTACATGAACGAAGCGGCAAGAACCTTACTGTCCGGTGAGTCGGTTGAGCACATTGACAATGCGCTGTTGGACTTCGGTTTCCCAGTTGGCCCAGTGACACTGCTGGATGAAGTGGGTATCGACATTGGTGCGAAGATCAGCCCAATCCTGTTGAACGAATTGGGCGAGCGTTTCCGCGCACCGGATGTGTTCGACGTGATGCTAAATGATGGTCGTAAAGGTCGCAAGAGTGGCAAAGGTTTCTTCGTTTACAACGGTAAGAAGAAAGAAGTCGATAAACGTGTTTACACCTTGCTGGGTGTTGAGCTGAAAAGTCAGCTTTCAGCACATGAACTGGCCATCCGCTGTGTGCTGATGATGCTGAATGAAGCTGCCCAGTGTCTGGATGAAGGCGTGGTGAAATCTGCCCGTGACGGTGACATTGGTGCCGTGTTCGGTATCGGATTCCCACCATTCCTTGGCGGTCCATTCCGCTATATGGATCATATTGGAATTAAGCGTCTGGTAGAAATGCTGGAACAACATGAAGCCAAATATGGTGAGCGTTTTGCACCGTGTGAGCTGCTTAAAGCCATGGCCGCGGAAGGGAAGACGTTCCACTAAATTAAGCCTTAAACAAAAAATCCCCGGCTGTCCCGGGGATTTTTATATCTGAAGCATGGAAAAAGGCACCAGCGAAGGTCGACAGACTTTAGTTAATCCGCTCTGTGCGATTGCGACGAAACGCTATGACAGATTCGATTTCCTTTGTGCCTTCAAGGCTACATTCATCGGGGTGAGCGCCACCGCAACTGTGCATGATCAGACGATCTGATGTACGCGGTTTCAATTGCTCGACCACAAACTTCACCATATCTGCGCGGTCCATATCGCGGATAGCGGCAGCAACGTTCTGGCGCTGGGTAAATTCAGCATCCTTATTGCCAATACTGATCCACAAACGCTGTGCGCGGGCGCGTAGGTTGGCATCAGGCTCTTCTATCTGTCCGAGTAACCCTTGTTTACTGGCTTGCCATTGCGCTTCGTTAAGCTCAAGCAGCACCAGGAAGAAGGCGTTAAGGAAGTCGTCTATTGCTTCCATTAATTTCGCTGGGCCAGCCTGAGGTGACTGCACGTAGAAGATCAAACCTGGGTGACGGTTCATTGGCATATTGCCTGAGCCTACCATATAGCCAAGTTGCTGCTTGGTACGCAGCTCGTTGAAGAAGATGGCAGACATCAAATGCTGAGCGAATGTAAATAAGGCGACATCCTGAGGTTCAGTGCCGTGGCTCTGGTAGTAAACCAGTACGGCTGAGTCTTGGCTGTCACATCCTAGATGATATGACGCACTACCAGCGCCTTTCAAAAGAACCAGTGGTCGGGTGGATTCCTGATAACGTTGATTGTGCACACGAAGGGCATCTTTTACGGGCTCAGCCAAATCCAGTGTTTGCTGTTTCTGCCAGTTGCCGTAAACAAACATCTCAACATGCAGTTCCGACATCACGCGATGTACAAAGTCAGGTAGCTCTGTCACCTGCAGTGGTTCCAATGCATCGATGAGCGCTTCATACGTTGGATTGTTCGGTTGCAAGATGCCTGTCATCGAATTGTATAAGCGGTTAATGGCTTTGTTTTGAGTCGCGTTCTTCCAACTACGCAGCAACTGGGTTTTGATGATTTCAAAGCGCTCAGGTTTAAAATCGCGCTTGGCAAATTTATCCAATACCAAATCCATCAGCAGCGGCAGCTTTTCATTGAAGCCGCTGAGCTTCAAAGTCACGCCACCTTGATGGGCATAGAGGTTGTAATTCAGGCCAGCAACTTCGGCAGGGTAGGCTGTCTCATTGATCGACTCCATCAGCATTTCAACACTGACGCGGGTCTTTACGATGTTCTCGACCGATTGCACCGCATGAGGGCTGTCTATCGCAACGTAAACCACGCCTTTCGGGACGCGAAAATCAGTGTCTTGCAAGTGCCACAAACGAAAGCCCGGTAACTCCTGAATCATCTCAGGTAGCTGTTGTTCTGGCGCTTCAAGTTCAGCAGGGTCGAGTTCATAGCTGATAAAAGGGTTTGGCTCTGGCAAAGCCAGTGCAGGAGAGATATGTGCCGCACGCCATTTTTCGAGCTGAGCTTTGGTGAATGGTTTCACGCTGTAAGGGGTGTCGTACCAATTTGCCATGCGATCATAATTGCCACCTTTGGCAATCAGCGTCAGGCGAAGATGGTCGGGTGTCAGGTAGCCAAGCATCTGGCGTATCAAGGCTTCGTCATATTCCTGCATGATGTAGTCGCCATACAGCACATCATCATCCTGATAATGCTGCATGTTGAGCACCATATGACTCACGGTATCGATAGGGCGTGACGGCTCTTGATAACGAAACGCCATTTCCTGTACCGCACGTTTTTCTGCATAACGCCAATCATCGAGACCCTGCTCGCGGATAAGGCTGATGGCCTGAAAAATGTAAGTCACGATATCGTCAATCTTGGTCAGTCCCGCCTCGGTCAGGCTAACACTGACTGAAAATTCGCGGAAATTCGAACCGCTGATGCCGCCACCAGCAGACAGATTATTGATGAGCCCTTTGGCTTTGAGCAAAGACATCACACTGCCAGTACCTTCATAACCAAGAAGATGGGCTATGTAGGAAAGTGGTTTTATTTTGTAATGCTCATCGGTCGCTGGCATCGAAAATGCCAGTGTCAGCTTACGAACATCTTTAAGCGGCTCGATGCAGACAAACTGCTGCAACTGGGCTTTATCGACAAACGGGACGTCTGGCACAAACGGCGACAGGTCAAGATTCGGAATATCACTGAATGTTTGGTTTGCCAGTGTTTCCAAATCGTCCAGCCTGAATGGGCCAGTGATAGAGGCTGCCATCAGGTTGGCACTGTAATGGGTCTTGTAAAAAGCAATCAGCTCATCACGTACCGAGCTGCCCTCGCGATCCGCAAGGGTGTCGAGGCTACCGACAGAAAATTTGGAGAAAGGGTGCGCCGGGTTGATGGTCTCTTTCTGCACCTGATAAATCCGGCGCACATCGTCCTGAAGCTTCAGGCGGTATTCTGAGTCAACCGCGTTGCGCTCTTTGTCGACTGCTTCTGCATTGAACAAAGGCGCAGAGAAGAATTGGCCGAATCGATCCAGCGCTTCTTCGAAATGGTCGTGTCGGATATCGAAGAAAAAGGTGGTGTTTTCGGTTCCGGTCCAGGCGTTGTTATTACCGCCATGGCGGCTGATAAAAGATTGGAACTCACCGACATCAGGATATTTCTCTGTACCGAGAAAAAGCATGTGTTCTAAGAAGTGCGCTAAACCTTCACGGTCAGCGGGATCACAGAAGTGTCCCACATTCACGGTTAACGCAGCAGCACTGCGCGGTGCTTGCACATCTTCTACCAGAAGCACCCTCAAATTGTTGGCGAGAGTAATAAGGCGGTAGCTACGATGATCGTTGGGACTGATTTGCACAAAGCACCTTCACTGGTAGTGGCAAGGTCTTAATTATGACCACGTAAGTAAATTGAGGCAAACATCTGTGCGATCAGTCGTTCCAGATTAAAGAATTGACTGGTAGCATATCGAAGAATACTCAAAATCAGCTGTTGTGATATGCGAATTTATATTATGCGCCACGGTGAGGCACACACCTTTGCCGCCAGTGATGAAGAACGTCCGCTGACCGATCGCGGTGAGCAACAATCGGTTGAAATGGCACGCTGGCTCGCACAAGAGCTGCCAGAGGGAAAACTGGACTTGGTTTTGGTGAGTCCTTATTTACGCGCACAGCAGACTTGGTCAGCATGTGCTGCCGTTTTGCCCGAAGCGAAAAGTGTTTTGACGGAAGACGGTATCACGCCGTATGGAGACAGCGAGCACGTTGCTTCTTACCTTCGCGCTTTAGTTTCCGTTGATAATCCAACGTCGATTCTTTTGGTTTCTCATCTACCGCTGGTGGGTTATCTCACGGCAGAGTTTGAGGCTGATTTGCAGCCGCCAATGTTCCCGACATCTTCGATTTCCTGCATTGAATACAATCCTGAAACAGAACAGAGCGAAGTGCTGTGGATGAAAAGTCCATCGCAAGTGATGGGTTACGCATCCTGACCGCTTGGTTGAAAACAGCTTTAAGCAGACATAAAAAACGCCCAACACAGGGCGTTTTTTTGCATTTGTGCTTCCGGCTATTTTTCCGGGATTTCAATCAGAACCAGTAAAGCGCCATCACCTCCAAATTCCAGTGGTGCCTGATGGAATGCCAATACGTCAGGGTGTTGCGCCAGCCAAAGTGGCGTCTTCTGTTTCAGTATGTGTTTGCCAATACCGTGCATGACACAGGCACAACTGATCCCTTCTTTTATACAGGCTGCAATCAATGCGCCTAACTCCCGCTTAGCTTCCAGTTGCGTCATGCCGTGTAGGTCCAGGAACATATCCGGCACGTAAACACCGCGGCGAAGCCTTTTCACTTCGTATTTGGAGACACCTGTACGCGCATATTGGGTTGGCCCATCTTCTTTCAGCAGCGGTTCAAACTCGTCTGAAAAATAGAAGGTGTGGTCGCGCGCCGCGGACTCTGTCTGCTTCTTGCGCGCTTGCTCTGTTGTCTGGCGTCTTGGCGGGTTTATGGTATCCTGCTGCAGTTTTTTAACGCCTTTCACCGCATCGCGGAACAATGACATGTCGTCATCTTCTGGGATCGGGGATTTCTTACTCATAAGTCATTTCCAAATTCTGTTAGCTGCATTTTACTTAAAATAAGAACAATGTCTGCTTTCCTGTTGGAATCGCCCTGACCGCGATGTGTTGAGGCTACTGGAGGCCATTTTGGATAGAATTATTGTTGATGAAGTCGTCAACGAGCTGCGTACGCTGCAAGACATGCTACGTTGGACGGTAAGTTGCTTTAATGCAGCAGGAATTTATTACGGTCACGGAACGGACAATGCATGGGACGAAGCGGTACAACTGGTACTGCCGACACTTTATCTGCCAATCGATGTGCCTGCAGAAACGCAAACTGCGCGTCTGACCACCAGTGAACGTCACCGTATTGTTGAACGCGTAATCCGTCGTATCAACGAGCGCACGCCAGTGGCTTACCTGACAAACAAAGCTTACTTCTGCGATTTGGAATTCTACGTGGATGAGCGTGTGCTGGTGCCACGTTCACCAATCGGTGAGCTGATTCAGAATCAGTTCAGCCCAATGCTGGAAGTCGAGCCAAACCGTATCATGGATCTGTGCACGGGCAGTGGCTGCATTGGTATTGCCTGTGCCTATGCGTTCCCTGGCGCTGAAGTAGATCTGGTGGACATTTCTACCGATGCGCTGGAAGTGGCAGAGATGAACATTCAGGAGCATGGCCTGGAGCAGCAGGTTTTCCCTATCCGCTCAGATTTGTTCCGCGATCTGCCAAAAGACAAATACGACCTGATTGTCTCTAACCCACCATACGTGGATGAGGAAGACATGAACTCGCTGCCGGATGAGTTCCGTCACGAGCCAGAGTTGGGTCTGGCTGCAGGAACCGATGGCCTGAAACTGATGCGCCGCATCATCGCCAATGCACCGGATTACCTCACCGAGCAAGGCATTTTGATCTGTGAAGTGGGTAACTCCATGGTTCACGTTCAGGAGCAGTATCCGCACCTGCCACTGACCTGGCTGGAGTTTGAAAATGGCGGCCACGGTGTCTTCCTGATGACCTATCAGGATCTGGTCAGTGTTGCTGACGAATTTTCTATCTATAAAGACTAATTGTTGTCTTTACCCCTAAGAAAAAGGCCGAAATTATAGATTTCGGCCTTTTTTGTATCTCTCTTTCCGGTTTTGCCTCATTTCTTGAAACCAGCCCAGTATTACAGGGAGTTTCCACCTGTACATAAAAAAAGCTTTTGCTTCTCAATCGCGGTTATGTTTCATTAGGTGCATGCTAATGCGGTTGTGATATGTCGACCGGAGAGAAACAGAGGAAGTAATGGCAGGCAATTCAATAGGTCAGGTTTTTCGGGTCACCACTTTTGGTGAAAGTCATGGATTGGCGTTGGGCTGCATTATTGACGGTTGCCCACCGGGACTTGAAATTTCAGAAGCAGATTTACAGGTCGATCTGGACCGTCGTCGTCCGGGCACCTCAAAATACACGACTCAACGTCGCGAACCTGATGAAGTGAAGTTCCTTTCTGGCGTTTTCGAAGGCAAAACAACGGGGACTTCGATTGGTCTGGTTATCGAAAACACCGACCAGCGCTCGCAGGATTACTCCAAAATTGCTGACCGCTTCCGTCCGGGTCATGCCGACTACACCTACCATCAAAAATACGGACACCGCGATTACCGTGGTGGTGGCCGTTCATCAGCGCGTGAAACGGCGATGCGTGTTGCTGCGGGCGCGATTGCGAAGAAATACCTTAAGCAAGAGTTTGGTATTGAAGTCCGCTGTTACCTCTCTCAAATGGGTGATGTGACCATCGACAAGGTCGATTGGGATCAAGTTGAGCAAAACCCATTCTTCTGCCCGGATGAATCAAAGCTTGAAGCCTTGGATGAACTGATCCGTGCGCTGAAAAAAGAAGGCGATTCTATCGGTGCCAAACTGACTGTGGTCGCGAATAACGTGCCTGTTGGTCTTGGTGAGCCAGTGTTTGATCGTTTAGACGCAGACATTGCTTACGCGCTGATGGGTATCAATGCCGTGAAAGGCGTGGAAGTGGGTGATGGCTTTGACGTCGTCAACCAGCGCGGCAGCGAGCACCGTGACGAACTGACGCCGGAAGGTTTTAAATCCAACCACGCGGGTGGCATCCTTGGTGGGATTTCATCTGGTCAGGATATCGTTGCGCACCTTGCATTGAAGCCAACTTCAAGCATCACGGTACCGGGTGAAACCATCAACGTAGATGGTGAAACCGTCGATGTGATTACCAAAGGTCGTCATGACCCGTGTGTCGGTATCCGCGCTGTGCCAATTGCAGAGGCCATGGTTGCGATTGTATTGATGGATCACCTGCTGCGTCACCGCGCGCAGAATGCGGGTGTGCATACCAATACACCGAAGATTTGAATGAAAGATCCTAGGGCCTAGGAAAAGAAGGTCCTAGAATTAGCAAAAGCCAATACAAGAGAAAAGGGCTGACGGTCTACACCGCCAGCCCTTCTTTTTGTTCTTTGCTCTTCCTAGGACCTAGGATCTAGGTCCTTCTTTTCCCAGAATGGTTTGTTCTTCCGCTTCAAAACTAAACACCGGCAGACTCCAACCAAACTTCACCGCCGACATACGGAAGACAAAGCCAGTCACCAGCGTAGAAATGGTCGCGATGTTCTCATCAATGCCAAATTGGTTTCCGTAGGTCATCAGTGCCCAATACATAGCGCCGGCTAAGAAAGCGACAGAGGCATAAAGCTCTTTATGCAGCACCATTGGCTGACGGCGACACAGCAAGTCACGCAAAAGGCCACCAAAGATGCCTGTGACCAGCGCAGACACCACACAAATCAGCGGCGACAACCCCATATCCATGCCCACGCGACAACCGATAATGCTGAAAGCAATCAGACCGAGTGAGTCCAGCCAGACGAAAAGCTTGTGATTGCGGGCAACCCAAGATGCCATCCAGGTCGTAATGATACCGGCAACGCAGACAATCACCAGATAGTGCGGGTTAGCGACCCAACCAAGCGGGTAGTGACCGAGCAAAATATCACGCACGGTACCGCCGCCAATGGCTGTGCAGGCTGCGACCAGCATGACACCAAACCAGTCCATATTCCTGCGGCCTGCCGCCAGTGCGCCTGTCATGGCTTCAGCGGTAATTCCAACGATGTATAACGTGGACAACAACATGATATTCAGTCACTTGCATTTAAATGGGGTGATTTCGCGCAATCATAGTTGTGATTAACCTCTCAATCCAATGAAAGGTTGTGAAGTCACGCATGAATTGAGTTCATGCTTTTGATGGTGGAATTGGCCTAAAACGGCGCTTTTTGCTGCGACAATGAGGGCTTTGGCAGGTAAAATGCCCGCTTAACTGAATTTGCTGTAACTTCATTATTACAATTCGCGCAATGCAACACGATTACAACGATCTTATTTCTGTCTTTAATCAGACTTTTATTGATTCTTTCAACACAGAATTGCTGCTGGGCGGCGATGAGCCGATTTATCTGCCTGCGGATGATGACAACCCACACCACCGAATCATCTTCGCCCGCGGGTTTTATGCTTCTGCGCTTCATGAAGTGTCACACTGGTGCATTGCCGGGCCTGAACGCCGTCTGTTGGAAGACTTTGGCTACTGGTATCTACCGGATGGACGCGATGAGCAGACGCAAGCTGAGTTTGAGAAAGTCGAAATCAAACCTCAGGCAGTTGAGTGGATTCTGTCGGCCAGTTGTGGCTTTCGCTTTCAGGTAAGTTGCGACAATTTAAACGGTTCTTTTGAACCTGACCGCTCGGTATTTACCGCAAAAGTGCGTGAGCAAGTGATGAAATATCTGAAAGACGGCATGCCAGCGCGCGCCAAAACCTATTCAGATGCCCTTCGAACGTTTTATAATCGTCCTCCTTTAACGCCAGCAGACTTTTCCTGAGAGCTAAAAATGATCCAAGAATACGAAGAGAAAATCCTCGACCTGATTGATGCCATGGTAGAAACCGCATCGGATGATGAGTTGTTTGCCAGCGGTTATCTACGCGGTCATGTCTCGCTGGCGGCCGCAGATTGTGAGCAGGACGGTATCGAAGATGTGTCTGCACTGAAGGTACGTGTTGACGAAAGCCTGAAAGAGAATTCAAACGAGCTGAACCCTTCCGATCAAGTGCTGGTGGGCAACCTCTGGGCATCGCTGCAGCAGCAGGCAGGTTAAATACCAACCAGATAAGAAGAAGGCGCCAATCGGCGCCTTCTTTGTTTGAATTGTCCCTACTAAAGAGCTTTACCCTTGAGCAGTTTTCTCACCCACATCCGTCCCGGATGCAAGGCATTGAGCACATCGACCGGCATGGGGAGTGGGTCGCCACAAAGTTGTGAAGCCAGAAGCTCACCGAGGATTGGCGCTGAGGTCAAACCGCGCGAACCGAGTGCCAACAGGCTATAGAGGTTCGGGTAAACCGGTACGTCTTCGGCACTGTCTTTCTTGTCACGTAAATCACCGTATACGGTTTTCAGGGCTTCAAAGTCGCAGACATCACCGACAAACGGCAAATGATCGCGGCTGGCACAGCGAATACCTACACGACCACCACCATGGTCAGTATCAATCTCTTTTGGCCACTCAGCAGGAATGCAATCGATCAGGCGCTGCTTGTTGTCAGCCTGATCGTCCATGCGGAAGTCCATGGAAGTATCATTCCGGCTGTAGCTGGCGCCAATGCAATGAGTGTCATTTTTTGGGTTGGCCGGCGTCAGGTAGCCGTCATAACACAACACGGTTTTAAGCTGCTTCAACGCTGGCGTGGTATTGATGTGGGACACCTGACCACGAACCGCATAAGCAGGAATGGGGGCGGTTTGCTCAAACTGGGTGAACTTGTGACCATTAGCAATCACCACGGTATCGTGAGTCCGTTCGCCTTGGTTTGAAGACAGTGTCCACGTCCCGTTCTGATGACTGGCTTTCGTCACTTCGGTATTGTAATGACAGATCAACAGGCCCGTTTTCTCTGCATTGGCAATCAACCCCTGGGTTAACTGTTGAGGGCACAACCAACCGCCGAGTGGATAGGTGACACCGCCGTGCCCGGTTTCAATGCCAGTCAGTGATTCGGCGTCTTCTTTGGTGATGCCATGGATAAGAGATTCCGGAAAACCGCCTGTCAGCATCTTCGCCAATTTGTCTGCGCTTTTCTCATCCCACCCCAATTGGGTGACGCCACACAAATCGTGATCAAAAGAAACCGTTTCTGCTGCCTGTTCAATAAACTGACGGGAGAACAGAAATGCCGGCGCAAAGAAGCGTGAAAGGGCATCGTCACTGCCATTTAAAAGTGGATACACCGCGCCTTGTCGGTTGCCAGAAGTGGCAAGCCCAGACTTGTCATGCTCGCAATAAAGGGTGACTGATTTTCCACGGCGTACCAGTGATATTGCCAAGGTGGCGCTCGCTACACCGCCACCAATAATCGCAATGTCATTGCTGTTTTGTGGTGCGGTACGTTTATACCAAGGAGCCTGTTGGTGCGGCTGGTTACGCTCGACCATGGAGCCGACAATCATGTCGCGCTTGGTGCCATAGCCCCTGGCTTTCTTCATTTCAAAGCCTGCGTCAATTAAGCCGCGGCGCACAAAGCCAGCTGCAGTGAAAGTGGCCACGGTACAGTCCTGTTTGGCCAATCTTGCCATGCCGTCAAACAGCGTCTGACTCCACATTTCAGGGTTCTTGCTTGGAGCAAAGCCGTCCAGAAACCAGCAATCCACAATTCCTTCATCAGACGTCCACACTTGCGGCATACAGTCTTTGATGTCGCCGAACCACAAGTCTAGCGTGATCATGCCATCTGCCAATACCAAACGGTGGCAGCCAGAAACTGCTGCTGGGTAGTGTTTGCGCAGTGCTTTAGCGAAATCCGCCAGTTCAGGCCAGGCTGCGTGGGCTTTTTCTAAATCAGTGACGGAGACTGGGAACTTCTCAAAGCTGATGAAATGAAGTTGGTTGACTTGAGCCTCAGGGTTTTCCTTTCTAAATTGGGCAAACCACTGCCACACAGCCAAGAAGTTAAGGCCTGTACCAAACCCGGTTTCCGCAATCACGAATCGGTCATGTGAAAAGGTATCCCAGCGGTTTGGTAGCTGGTTTTGCTGCAGGAACACGTAGCGCGTTTCTTCCAGACCATTGGCATTGGAAAAGTAAACATCGTCAAAGTTGTCAGAGACCGGTGTTCCGGCGTCATTCCAATGGATTTGGGCGTGTTCAATACGGGTTTGGGTCACAAGCCTTACCTTAATAAAAACGGGGTTTGCACGTCGAGCGCGGATTCTATCGCCAATTCGACGGAATATACAGAACCGACGACGGGTCTGTGTCAGTATGTGAAAAATTTCAGCTTACACCTGTACTCTAGGAAAGCTGACCACTTAGGCTTATCAAAACCGCTATCATCGGTGCGAACTCGAATTGTAGGAACAAAAGATGAAACGAGCCGTAATTACAGGTATGGGAATTGTTTCCAGCATCGGTAACAACGTTAAAGAAGTGCTGGAGTCATTAAAGACGGGTAAATCAGGGATTAGCTTTTCCCAACAGTTCGCAGACATGAAGCTTCGCAGTAATGTCTGGGGTGATTTAAAGCTCAATCCTGCTGATCACATTGATCGCAAAAAGTTTCGTTTTATGGGCGATGCTGCTGGCTTCGCTTATCTGTCAATGGAACAGGCTATCGAAGATGCCGGTTTGACAGAAGAGATGGTGTCTAACGACCGCACCGGTCTGGTTGCTGGTTCTGGTGGTGCATCATCAATTAACCAAGTTGCAGCCACAGACACATTACGTGAGAAAGGCGTAAAACGTGTTGGTCCTTACATGGTGCCACGTACCATGTCTTCGACGGTTTCAGCTTGTTTGGCAACACCATTCAAAATCCGCGGTGTGAACTACACCATGAGCTCTGCGTGTGCGACATCAGCACACTGTATTGGCCACGCGGTTGAACTGATTCAACTGGGCAAGCAAGACGTTGTTTTTGCAGGTGGTGGTGAAGAGCTGGATTGGTCACTGACCATGATGTTTGACGCTATGGGCGCGCTGTCGACCAAGTACAACGATAACCCAGAAAAAGCATCACGTACCTACGATGCAGACCGCGATGGTTTTGTTATCTCCGGTGGTGGCGGCATGATGGTTATCGAAGAGCTTGAGCATGCGCTGGCGCGTGGTGCGAAAATCTACGGTGAAATCGTGGGCTACGGTGCAACGTCAGATGGCTACGACATGGTAGCGCCATCAGGCGAAGGCGCGATCCGCTGTATGAAGATGGCGATGCAGGACGTTGATCAAATTGACTACATCAACACGCACGGCACCTCTACGCCAGTGGGTGATGTGAAAGAGCTGGGTGCGATTCAGGAAGTGTTCGGCAACAACAGCCCAGCAATTTCTGCCACCAAAGCCATGACCGGTCACGCGCTGGGTGCGGCAGGTGTTCACGAAGCGATTTACTCCACCATCATGCTGGAAAACAACTTCGTTGCACCAAGCATCAACATTGAAAACCTGGATCTAGCTGCTGAAGGTCTGGATATCGTGTCGGAAACCCGTGAAGTCGAGCTGAAGACAGTCATGTCTAACAGCTTCGGCTTCGGTGGTACCAACGCCACGCTGGTTATTAAAAAATACGAAGGATAGTTGTTAGCAATAGCCTAACGTGTCCTAACGGTTTTCCGGGACGTTGGCTTTATGCCTACAACAGACGCAGGTTTAGATCGTTGAGAGCCGATCTCTACCTTTCAGATCCTGGATTTTGCCCGGCCAATTGGCCGGGTTTTTTCGTTTTATCTGGCGCAAAAAACCGTCACAATAGCGCCAATGAAATAAATGTAAGAGTAAACGCACTTGAACATTCTGATTGATGAAAATATGCCGTATGCTGCTGAGCTGTTCAGCAAGCTGGGTACGGTGACCGCAAAAGCAGGGCGTACCCTGACAGCAGAAGACTTGATTGACGTTGATGCGTTGATGATTCGCTCCGTCACCAAGGTTGACGAAGCACTGCTTGAAAAAGCCAACAAACTGAAGTTTGTCGGCACGGCAACCGCAGGCACCGACCATGTTGATGCGGAGCTGCTTGCCAGCAAAGGTATCTTCTTTACTGCTGCGCCAGGCTGTAACAAAGTGGGTGTGGCTGAATACGTGATAAGCGCGCTGCTGGTACTGAGTCAGCAACAGGGCTTTTCTATTGCTGACCGTAAGGTCGGCATTGTGGGCGCAGGTCAGGTGGGAAGCTACCTGTCGAAGTGTCTGTCTGCGCTCAGTATTCCGCACCTTTTGTGCGACCCGCTCAAACAAGCGGAAGGCGACACACGGGAGTTTCATCCTCTACAAACCCTGATTGCAGAGTGTGATGTCCTGACCTTCCACACGCCGTTAACCAAAAGCGGTGAACACCCAACTCATCATCTGATGGGTGACGCGGAGATCGCTGCACTGAAGCCTGGTTCAATCCTTATCAACGCGGCTCGCGGTCCAGTAGTCAGTAACGACGCACTGAAAGCTGCGCTGAAAACACAGCAGTTAACTGCTGTGCTGGATGTTTTCGAGTTTGAGCCGGAAGTGGACATGGAACTTCTTCCTATGTTGGCTTTCGCCACCCCGCACGTTGCGGGTTACGGACTAGAAGGCAAAGCACGCGGCACCACCATGATCTACAACAGCTACTGCGAGTTTCTGGGTAATCAGGAAGAAAAAGTCGAAGCGGCGTCTTTGCTGCCAGTCGCGCCAATTCCAAAGGTATCACTGAGCAAGCCTTGGGACGAAAGCGATCTGATGGCACTGTGCCAGCTAATTTATGACATCCGCCGTGATGATGCCGAGTTTCGACGCGCGATGGCTGACATTGACCAGCAACGCACAAGCTTTGACCGCTTGCGCAAGAATTACTGGGACAGACGCGAGTACAGTGCAATTACAGTAGCGGGCGAGGCAGCGTTTGGGTTAGAGTCGCTCGCTAATTTAGGTTTTACCGTAGAGGAATAATCATGACACAAGAATTCGATGTGGCTTATGACGTCGCTGTTTTAGGTGCTACAGGCGCAGTAGGGCGCACCATTATCGAGGTGTTGGAAGAGCGTAAATTCCCTGTGCGCAACCTTCACTTGCTGGCAAGTGAGCGCAGTGCCGGTGAAACCATCCGTTTTAACGGTAAAAGTGTCCGCGTGAAAAACGTGGAAGACTTTGACTGGAGCCAGGTTCAAATCGCCCTGTTCTCAGCGGGTGCTGAATCTTCTGACCGTTGGGCTCCTATTGCTGCAGATGAGGGCGTGGTGGTTATCGATAACACCTCACGTTTCCGTTACGAATACGATGTTCCGCTGGTCGTGCCAGAAGTGAACCCGGAAGCAATTGCGGATTTCCGTAACCGTAACATCATCGCGAACCCTAACTGTTCGACCATCCAAATGCTGGTGGCACTGAAGCCAATTTACGATGCTGCAGGTATTGAGCGTATTAATGTGGCAACCTACCAGTCAGTATCTGGTTCAGGTAAGAAAGGCGTTGATGAGCTGGCAGGCCAGACAGTGAAACTGCTGAACAGCCAGGAAGCAGAGCCAAGCACTTACAAAAAGCAGATTGCGTTTAACTGTCTGCCACATATTGATGAGTTCATGGACAACGGCTACACCAAAGAAGAAATGAAAATGGTGTGGGAAACCCAGAAGATCCTTGGTGACGATTCCGTCGCGGTAAACCCGACCTGTGTTCGCGTGCCTGTGTTCTATGGCCACGCTGAAGCCGTACACATTGAATGTCAGCAGCCGTTGGATGCCACCGAAGCGATGGACCTGCTATCCCGTGCTGAAGGCGTTGAAGTGTACTACGGCGAAGATTACCCAACGCAGGTAAAAGAAGCGACAGGTAAAGACCATGTGATGGTCGGCCGTGTACGCAACGACATCAGTCACCCGAACGGTTTGAATATGTGGGTGGTTGCTGACAATGTCCGCAAAGGCGCAGCGACAAACTCAGTGCAAATTGCTGAACTTCTGATCCGCGATTACCTGTAATCATTCCTGATTTATTCAACCTAACAGCCGGCAGCAGTGATCTGTTGCCGGTTGTTTGATCACAAAACACAGTTTTATCTCTTCACACTACAGTTTTCAGCTGGGCTTCCGATATAGTTAGGGAAATAACCAGTAATATCAATCGCAGCAGGTGTTTAACGCCTTACCTCCCAACGACTTCAGTAGGGAAACGCGCCGCGATTGTGAAAAGCCTTTTATTCTGCCATAGGGGAATGCGGGCAGTGTCTGACCCAGATTTTTATAACGCGATGAAGCGAACTCTTTTTTCATACTTATCAGGTGGTCGTCTCGGCAAAGCGCTTGTCGTCTCGTCTTTATTGCTGAGCCTCGGTGTTCCGTTCTCTGCGCAGTCTGCTATTCGTATTCTTGGCCCGGTGGAAGAATCTCCTCCGCCTAACGCGACTGCACCTCTGGCTCAACAAAATCAGGCGCCACTATCTTCGGTGAACCGACGCCAATCTGTTGGTCCAACCCGAGACACCGACACCCTTTGGTCTATCGCGTCACGCTATCAGCCAAACAACTCTGTGACTGTCTATCAGACTATTGGCGCTATTTTCCGCCTCAATCCAGGCGCGTTCGAAGATGCCAATATTCACGGTCTGGTTCCTGGCAGTACTTTGGTGATGCCAACCCTGACGGAAATTCGCCGCGAAAGTACGGATGACGTCGCAAGTCGCCTGCAAATTGATCAGGCGCGCAAAGACGCACAACGTGTTGCTAACCAGCCTTTGAGTCAGCAAGTTACAGCACCTGCTGCCACACCAAAACCTGCGCCTAAGCCAGCGCCGAAACCTGAACCTGCAATGGTAGAAACTGCGAAGCCTGAAATGGAAGCCGTTGAAACGGAAACCATGGCTGAGAAAAAGCCAATGCAAGAGCAGGAGATGATGGAGCCCGAAGGGGACACATCCGGTGCACCAGCTAAACCAAACATGTCTACCGTTCAGAATCAGATTAATGAATCTGACCTGCAAATGGGCAAGCTGGTAGAAAGTAACCACATCCTCAAAATCCGTCTGGCTGAAGTTCAAAATGAACTGGCAGCACTGAAAGACCAAATGTCGGCAGATGAAGAGCTCACCGAAGAAATTCGCGAGTTCCTCGAAATCCAGCGCATGCGTCAGGCTCAGATGGAAATGAAGGAGCCTTCTTTCTTTGAATCCCTGATGGCAAGCCCACTGATGTTGGCGACCATGGCAATTATCCCTGCATTGTTAGTGATTGGTGCTGCCGCCTTCTTCATCATGCGTCGTCGTAAAGATGAAGATGTTGATGTGGAAGAACCGGAAGGGTTAGATGGCGAAGATCCGGAACTTGACGCTGTAATGGTGGCGGACGATGACACCGATGAACTGGTTCTGGAAGATGACGAACTCGAAGTTACCGATGATATCGATGCCGATCAGCTCTTTGGCGATGACATGGGCGATGATCTTGATGACATTAACCTGTCAGACACCCTTGAGCTTTCCGAAGAACCGGAAGAGGGTGGCCTCGACATTGATGCAGATACTGACCTGACATCGAATCTGGATGTTGGCTTGGATGATGAGTTCGATACCAGCACTGATTTAGATATCGAAGCCAACACTGACGGTGCAATCGGCCTTGAAGACATGGAGCGCGCGCTTGATGAAATGTCTTCCCAACCAGAAGAGTCCGAGCTGAGCCCAGATGAAGCACTCGCAGCAATGTGGGAGCAATCCCTGAGCGGCGGTGACGATGAAGAAGTTGATGACATTGACGCTCTGTTGAATGCAGAGCAGTCGGGTGACAGCGAAGAGGTCGCAGCGCAAGAAACAGAGTCAGAAGATATTGAACCCGCTCCAGAAGCACCGGAAGAAGAGGCTTCAGAGGGTGATCTTGAAACCAACGAAGCCCTGTTCGACAAGGTGCTGGATGATGAGCCTGAAGTGGATTTGTCTCAGGACATCGACCTCTCTGATGACGATATCGATGACCTTATTGGTGATACGGCGGCGCCAGAGCCAGAGCCAGAGCCAGAGCCAGAAGAGAGCGCAGATGACACAGCCATGTTGGACGGGCAGCTCGATGAAGACATTGATCTCATCAGCGATGGCGTCTCTGAAGATGAAGATATTGCCGATCCGGACGCGCTTCTGGATGAAATGCTGGGCGATGATCTGATTGATGAAGATGGCAATACGGTTGAGGCAGAAGTAAAAGACGACATCGATGATTTGTCACTGGACACTGAGCCAGAAGCTGATCTGTCTGAGACGGATGCTTTGCTTGATGAACTGGTCAGTGAAGATGACGACATCGATCCGCTGGATGAAAGCGCACTACTTGACGAGTCTATCGATGAAGATGACCTGTTGAGTGATGTGCTGGGTGACTCGGAAGAGCAGGAAGACGTTGATCTTGGCGAAACCGATGTACTGCTTGACGAACTGATTGATGATGGTGACACACTAGAAGACGAAAGTGCGTTACTTGATGAAGTCCCTGACGATGACTTGCTCGGTAATGACCTCGAAGTTGATAGTGAACTTGATATCGATAATGAGCTGGATATCGATAACGAACTCGATATTGATGGCGATCTTCTCGCGGAGGGTGCTGAAGAAAGTTCAGTCGATGCGTTGGATGATGTCCCTGAGGCAGCAGACGAACTGGATATTTCAGAGCCAGACATGGCTGAAGAGATGTCTGCGGCTTCGGACGAAGAGCATGCTGAATCAGAGGAGTCTTTAGTTGCTGACGACACAGAGGCGCTTGATGAGCTGAACGCTCTCGTTGAAGAAACCCCTGATAACCTTGAGGTAGAGCCGGAGGCGTCTGAATCTGATTTGGAATTGCTTGACGATGTTCTTGAGCAGGAAGAGCACACAGGCGATGAAGCCTCTCAAGATGACGAGCCTTTAGCAGAAGATACGGCGATTGAAGAGCCAGAGGCCACTGCTGATGACTTAGAGCTTCTCGACAGCCTGTTGGATGAAGAAACGACTTCTGAAGACTTTGAGCAAGCTGACGTAGAACCAGCCGATCTGGAACAGCCAGAGCAAACGTCAGCTGAGTCAGAAGACATTGCTGATTCTGAAGAGGCGACAGATGCTGAAGACCTCATTGCAGATGAAGCACTGGATTTGGAGAGCGCTGAGCCAGAAACAGAAAGCACCGAGCCAGAAGTTGAACTTGAAGCGCCTGAATTACCTGATCAAGAGCCTGAGGACCTTGCATTAGAGGAAGAGCCTCAAGACGCTTTTGAAGCAGAAGCAGAAGCAGAAGCAGAAGCAGAAGCAGAAGCAGAAGCGCCGTTGGATTTGTCTTCTTTACCGGAATATGACGAAGAGGCGGCGTTAGCGGACAGTGAAGGTGAGCCAGAGACAACCAGCGATTCGCTCCCTGAAGAAGACGACACGCCGCTGGATTTAGATAATCTGCCTGAATACACCGAAGAGGATGCCGCGCAGGAATATGACGTTGAACTGCCAGCTTCTCAGGAAACTCTGCCAGAAGAAGCAGAAAGCGACCTTGAGGACATTCAAGCACTTCAAGATGAACTGAGTCAGGAAGAGCAAGAAACAGAGGCTGATTCAGACGCACAAGCCTTCACTGCCACTGAGCCAAATACCCTTGCGTTCCCGAAAGTGGAGCCTATTGGGCTTGACGAGTTGGGTGAGTTTGACGAAGAGGATGCCTTATCAGCAGCGTTAGATGAACAGCGGGAACTGGAAGAGTTCTTGCCTCAGTCCCAAGATGAAGGCTTCACACAATCTTCCGCACCGGTTTCGCAAGCGCCGTACCGCGCGGCAGAGTTGGACGACCTGGCTCAGCTGGATGATGACGATCATCAGGTTGCTGGGCTTAATATGGAAGCGTTGCTTTCAGAAGAGTTGGATGATGAACACTCAGGGCTCGGTGATTTCAGTACTGAAGAGCTCGACATTCCGGAAGAAGAAACGGATGTATGGAGTGCTGAGCAGGCACCAGAGCCGGAGCTTGAAAGCGAAGATTGGTCTCAGCAGCCGGAAGTTTTGGGTGATGATATCAAGTCTATGGATCTGGAAGGTGACTTGGACGGTTTGCTGGACGATGTGGAAAGCGAACTGGTTGAAGAGTCGTCTCCGAGTGAGGATTACATCAGCATCGATGATCTGATGAAAGATGACGGTGCACCTCAGGAAGACCCTGATTCACTGAAGATGGATTTAGATGTCGGTTTGGAAGACTTCCCTGATGTACTGAGTGATATCCAACCAGCAGATGTAGACAGCAGTGGTGAAGCAGCAACTAATATGGATCTGGCGAAAGCCTACCTCGAGATGAACGATGTAGACGGCGCAATTCAGCTTCTGGAGAAGGTGATGCAAAGCGGCGATGCCAACCTCAAGGATGAAGCCAGATTGATGATAGAGAAGCTCAACTAAACAGGTGAAAATTAAAATGGCGGGTTATCCCGCCATTTTTATGCCTGACACTTTGGGTATATACCCAAACAACCTGAAGACGCTCGCATTGAGGGCCTCCCTTTGGGCGAGTTGACTGACGCTGTGCTCTTTGTTGTTCCTTTTTGATGGAGGTGACTACACCTACAAAGGAACGCCGCGATCACAACGCCAGTCAATCTCGCTGAATCCTGCATTTTCAGGTCGTTTGGGTATATAATGCGCCGCCTTAGATAACCAGCAATACAGAGAAAACACGATGAGAATTGCCCTGGGTGTGGAATACGACGGTGCGAAATTTTATGGTTGGCAACGCCAGCGTGAAGTACCGAGCGTTCAGGAACACCTTGAAAAAGCCCTGTCCAAAATCGCCAATCAGCCTATAGAAGTGCAGTGCGCTGGCCGCACCGATGCTGGCGTACACGGCACAGGTCAGGTTGTTCACTTCGATGTTGAAGGCTCAAGACCGCTTCGTGCGTGGACAATGGGCGTCAATACGCATTTGCCAGATGCCATTGCCGTGCGTTGGGCCAAAGAAGTACCAGACGAGTTTCACGCCCGCTTTACTGCCACTGCACGTCGTTATCGCTACGTTATTTACAACCACGCGTTGCGTCCGGGCATCCTGCGTCATGGTGTTAGCCACTACCATGGTGAGCTGGATGAAAAACTGATGCATGAAGCGGCACAGTATTTATTGGGCGAGAATGATTTCACTTCTTTCCGTGCTGCTCACTGTCAATCAAACAGTCCATGGCGAAATGTTCACCATATAAATGTGACTCGTCAGGGTTGTTACGTGATCATTGATATCAAGGCCAATGCATTCGTTCACCATATGGTGCGAAACATTACAGGCAGCCTGATTGCCGTTGGTCGCAAGGAACAAAAACCTGAGTGGCTGAAATGGCTACTGGAAATCAAAGATCGCAACTTAGCGGCGGCGACAGCTAAAGCAGAAGGATTGTATCTGGTAGAGGTCGACTATCCGGCGGAATATGAATTGCCATCCTCGCCGGTGGGTCCGCTGTTTCTGCCGGACGAACAACTGTAACCAGCAAAGCGTCGAGGAAAATCGCCTCTTCGTTACAAAGCAAAGTAGACAGAAGTGGGACTAACAATAGGTAGTACCAGTTTTTTGTCCAAAGTCTTAACAAGTTGTGTTTTAATTCTTCGTTGAATTCGTAGATATCAAGGCCACTTGCCCATCTCTGCACAGACCGCGTTCATGGTGAGCGAAACAGTGCATGGTAATGATGTAAGCGGCGGGTGCTCCAATACAAAAGGTCGTTCATGAGCTGGCTTGAAAAAATTCTGACAAAAAGCAATATCGGTTCTTCACGTAAGGCTTCGATTCCTGAAGGCGTCTGGACCAAGTGTTCGTCTTGCGAACAGGTGCTGTACCACGCAGAACTTGAGCGTAACCTGCACGTGTGTCCAAAGTGTGACCACCACATGCGCATGAGCGCACGCAAGCGTCTGGAAACCTTCCTTGATGAAGGTAACCGCGTAGAAATTGGTGATGAGCTGGAGCCGAAAGACCTGCTCAAATTCCGTGATTCAAAGAAATACAAAGACCGCATCTCAGCGGCGCAGAAATCAAGTGGCGAAAAAGATGCTCTAATCGTCATGAAAGGTGAGCTGCTGGGCATGCCAGTGGTTGCTGCTTCTTTTGAATTTGCCTTTATGGGTGGTTCAATGGGCGCTGTTGTCGGTGCGCGTTTCGTAAAAGCGGTGGACGCAGCCATTGAAAATAACTGTGGCTTGGTTTGTTTCTCTGCAAGTGGCGGCGCGCGTATGCAAGAAGCGCTGATGTCGCTGATGCAAATGGCGAAAACCAGTGCAGCGCTTGAGCGTTTGTCTGCAAAGGGCCTGCCTTTTGTATCTGTACTGACTGACCCAACTTTTGGTGGTGTCACTGCAAGCTTTGCGATGTTGGGCGACGTGAACATCGGTGAGCCAAAAGCACTGATCGGTTTCGCAGGCCAGCGTGTTATCGAGCAAACCGTGCGTGAGAAACTGCCAGAAGGTTTCCAGCGCAGTGAATTCCTGCTGGAACACGGTGCCATTGATATGATTGTCGACCGTCGTGAAATGCGTCAGCGAATCGGTGGTCTTTTAGCGAAGATGACTAATCAAGAGTCTCCATTGGTGGTATCTGTCGATAAACCATTGGAAGGCGAAGTGGTTGAAGCGGAGCCAGTGGACGATAACGAATAAGTGTCCCACAAATAAACATCAAAAGAGCGCCTTATGGCGCTCTTTGTCTTTTAACTGATATGATTGAAGCATTGGACAATAGAATAGATTACAAATGTCAGAACTCATTTCTCCGGGTGCAAATTCACCACTGTCTGCATGGTTGCAGTACCTTGAATCTCTTCATACCAGCGCGATTGACTTAGGCCTAGACCGCGTTTCTCTGGTTGCGAACAAAGGCAAGCTGACCAAACCAGCGCCAACAGTCATTACGGTAGCCGGCACCAATGGCAAAGGTTCGACTTGTGCCATTATCGAAACCATTCTTCTCAAGGCGGGTTATAAGGTTGGCGTTTACAGCTCTCCTCATTGGTGCGTTATAACGAGCGCGTGCGCATTAACGGGCAAGAGCTGGATGACGAGAGACACTCGGAAGCTTTTGCCGCGATTGAAGCGCTGCGAGGTGATACGAGTCTTAGCTTCTTTGAGTTCGGCACATTGTCAGCACTTTGGCTGTTCCAGGATAACCAGGTTGATGTGGTGGTACTGGAAGTTGGCTTAGGTGGCCGCTTGGACGCCACAAATGTCGTTGACCACGATGTATCGGTGATCACCAGTTTGGCACTGGACCATGTAGATTGGCTGGGTGATGACATCGAAGTGATTGGCTTTGAGAAAGCAGGGATCTTCCGCGCGGGTAAACCTGCAGTGTGTGGTCAGCCAGAGCCACCTGCAAGCGTTGCTGCCCATGCTGATGATATCGGGGCTAATCTCCATCAGGTGGGTTACCAGTTCACCTATGAAAAGGAAGGCGATGTGTGGCATTGGCAATGTGGCGCATTTGATTTGCGCGATTTACCCGTACCTAACTTGCCGCTGCCAAATGCCGCAACGGCGCTGATGGCGTTGGGCTTATCTGAGTTGGAAGTGACTGATGAACACATCGTTGATGGTTTGCAGTCAGTCAAACTGGCAGGCCGAATGGAACGCGTTTCTGAGTCTCCATTGATTTTGATGGACGTGGCGCACAACCCACATTCAGCGGCTTACCTGGCGAAACAGATTCATGAACTGAAAGACGCGGCGAATGGTAGCGTACATGCTGTCGTCGCCATGCTACATGACAAAGACATCGCCGCTACGGTCGAGGAAATGAAGCCTGTTGTGGATCGCTGGTATCCCGCTTCGCTTGCTGGTCCTCGCGCAGCTTCTTGGGAAGAAATTACTTCTCACCTACCTGATGGTGTTGAAGGCTTTGCATCTCCAACGCAGGCTTTTGAGAAAGCAAAAGCGGCGTTGGACTTTCATGGTGACATCCTCATCGTGTTCGGTTCATTCCATACCGTCGGTGAAATCGCCGACCACCTCCAAAAACAGGAGTAAACGTGGCAACCCAGTTTCAAAACCGCTTGGTCGGGACGCTCATTCTGGTTTCTCTGGGCGTGATTTTCCTCCCCGATGTATTTGATGGCGAGAAAGCACATTACGAAGAAAGCTATCAAGCTATTCCATTGCGTGAAGAAGTCGACGAGTCCGTGCTGGCAGAACCTGTTCAAGCACCGGAAGAGGTCGAAAGTTTTATGCCGCCGGAATCGCCAGTCATGGTGACCATCGACGAACCAGAGACGTCGCCGGCTTCTGTAGAGGCCTCCAAACCAAAAGATGGCTATGTCGATTCTGCTTGGGTGATCCGTCTCGGCACCTTCCGCAATATCGACAATGCCAAAAACCTGGTATCTACGCTCCGCAGTAAAGGCTATCCCGCTCAACTAATGCCGCGTGATATTCAGGAAGGTGAATTGGCCCGTGTCGAGGTAGGCCCTGATATCTCAAAAGAAAAACTTGAGTCGATGACTGCAGATTTAGAGTCTTTGACCGGATTGAAAGGCCAACTGCTTAGATTTAACCCACTCAACCCATAAGAAAACGTTTGCGTCGTCATTTTTTCTGTTAAAATGCGCGCGAATCGCTCAGATGATTAAAAGATGAATTGGATAGATTACATCATTATTGGCGTGATCAGCTTCTCTGCTCTGATTAGCTTGGTCCGCGGTTTTGTAAAAGAAGCCTTGTCGCTGGTGATATGGTTTGGTGCCTTCTTTGTTGCGAGCAACTTCTACCCGCAACTGGCTGCCTACTTTACAAATATTCATGACGAAATGATTCGAAACGGTGCGGCGATAGCGGCGCTGTTTATTGCCACCCTGATTGTTGGCGCGGTTGTCAACTACGTGATTGGTCAGTTAGTACAAAAAACTGGCCTTTCAGGCACAGATCGCGTGTTGGGGATTGTTTTCGGGGGAATTCGTGGCGTATTGATTGTCGCGGCACTACTGTTTTTCCTCGATGCCTTTACCAGCTTGGCGAACTCTCCAGAGTGGAAACAATCACAGTTAATCCCTAAATTTGGGGTAGTGATTGAGTGGTTTTTCTCTTATTTGGAGCAAAGCTCCAGCTTTCTGCCTAAGGTGATCTAAGGTTTTCCCGCGGCAAGCTTCGCGGGCAAACCCACAAGTTCCCTGGGCTCAATTTCGCGTTACAAGGAACAGCATACATGTGTGGGATTGTTGGGATCGTGGGCGAGACCCCGGTTAATCAGTCAATTTACGATGCGTTGACAGTACTTCAGCACCGTGGTCAGGATGCGGCAGGGATTGTCACCATTGACGATAACCGTTTCCGCCTGAGAAAAGCGAACGGCCTGGTCAAAGATGTTTTCCAACTGAAGCACATGCAAAGACTGCAGGGAACCGTGGGAATTGGCCATGCCCGTTACCCAACGGCAGGTAGCTCCAGTGCTTCCGAAGCGCAGCCATTTTACGTGAACTCCCCTTATGGCATCACGCTGGCGCACAATGGTAACCTGACCAATGCCAATCAACTGCGTGAATCTCTGTTTGAACAAGACCGTCGTCACCTCAACACCACCTCAGATTCCGAAGTTCTCCTCAATGTTCTTGCTCACCAAATTGACAATGTAGCCTCTAAAAAACTCACCGAAGAAGATGTGTTCAAAGCGGTTCGTGAATTGCACGCACAAGTGACCGGTGGCTACGCGGTGGTAGCGATGATTATTGGCCATGGTCTGATTGCTTTCCGCGACCCACATGGTATTCGTCCTCTTTGCTTGGGCAAGCGTATAGTGAATGGCCGTGAAGAGTACATGGTGGCTTCAGAGTCTGTGGCGCTCGATGCTGTCGGCTTTGATTTCGTGCGCGATATTGCGCCGGGCGAAGCTGTTTACGCTACGTTTGATGGCCGACTGTTTACCCGCCAATGTGCTGACAACCCTGCGTTGTCCCCATGTATCTTTGAGTTTGTTTACTTTGCACGTCCAGACTCGTTCATCGACAAGATTTCTGTGTATGGTGCGCGAGTTAACATGGGCCAAAAACTCGGCGCAAAAATCCGCCGCGAGTGGGATGATCTGGATATCGACGTTGTTATCCCAATTCCGGAAACCTCTTGTGACATCGCACTGGAAATCGCGCAGGTGCTGGAAAAGCCTTATCGTCAGGGTTTCGTGAAGAACCGTTATGTCGGCCGTACCTTCATCATGCCGGGTCAACAGCAACGTCGCAAGTCAGTGCGTCGTAAGCTCAATGCAATCCGCTCGGAGTTCAAAGATAAGTCGGTACTGCTGGTGGATGACTCGATTGTTCGTGGTACCACGTCTGAGCAAATCATTGAAATGGCACGTGAAGCAGGCGCGAAGCGTGTTTACATGGCGTCAGCGGCACCAGAAATTCGATTCCCGAACGTTTATGGCATCGATATGCCAAGCGCGAATGAGCTGATAGCACATGGTCGAGAAGTCGATGAAATTTGCCAAATCATTGGTGCTGATGGACTAGTTTTCCAAGATTTGACCGATTTGGAAGAAGCAGTACGCGAAGGCAACCCCGATATCAAACGATTTGAAAGCTCGGTATTTAGCGGTGACTATGTGACCAGTGATATCAACCAGGAATACTTGGATTATCTGGAAAGCCTGCGTAACGATGAATCTAAAGCGGTTCGTGAACAGCAGCAAGAATTGGCGAATCTCGAAATTTACAACGAGAGTTAACTTATACCAATCGTAGTAAATATCTGCTCATCCTAGCTTGTTAAAATGCTCGATAACTGCGTTGAAAAATTTGATTGTAGAATAACTACTTATCGAAATTTTCCGCCTTGTTCTCTAGCATTTTTCCTGCGCTATCTCTGATCACCTACTTACTGTGATTGGTATTAAGCGTCTTTTACAGAAAAGCTTCCAATAAAAAACGCGGCATTAAGCCGCGTTTTTTAATTTTCATCCTATTCAATGTTTGGACGAATCCATTTACTGAACAAACATTGGGCCGAAACCGACATTCCACATGATGACTGAGCTGGCAAGAATGGCAACCAGCAAAACCAGTCCACAGGTCACAACCGAGCTTGCGTAAATAAAGCCTCGCTCTTCAGGTATGTGCATGATGATGGGAACGCCCGTGTACAGAAGGTACACAGAGTAGGCGATACCTGCTAAGCCAACCAGCATCACAAACCAGACCACTGGATACAGTGCTGCGAGTCCAACCATGAAAATTGGCGTGGCTGTGTAAGCAGCCAATTCGAGTGCTTGCGTATAAGTGGGTGTTGACCCAAACGTACGGCTCATCCAAAGGGTCAGATACGCGAGTGCCATTACGCCGGTGATTAGTGCAAAGTACATGGCGCAGGCGATAATAATTGCGCTTTGTTGCGTGAGGAAAATTGGATCGCCAACACCAATCTGCCAGCCGATATGAACGCTAGAGTAATAGGCGCAGATAGGTGGAATTAGCGCCATAATAGCTGCGTGTCCAAGACTGTTCACCGTGCCTTCATGGCGATCGTCTATGTTTTTCCACTCTTCTTTCGGGTGAGTATAAAGGCCGAGCAAATGTCCCAGAATCATAGGTCGCTCCTTCCTGTGCAGTAACCAGTAGTTATACCAATCGTAGTAAATATCTGCTCATCCTAGCTTGTTAAAATGCTCGACAACTGCGTTCAAAAATTTGAATGTAGGATAACTACTTATCGAATTTTTCGCCTTGTTCTCGAGTGTTTTTCCTAGGCTATTTCTGATCACCTACCTACTGTGATTGGTATTAGTTATACGCAACAGCGATACTTGAACGATCGCTTTGTTACATACTAATAACATTAGGTGCTGAGCAGCGTCGTTAGCAAGTTTTAGCCACCAAAAGTATGGTGGTTTTTTAATCACTTATCGAATCTGGGACACTTGGTGATCAAGCTCACCCTTCTTTGCTTTCAGAGTGAAAATAAGAGAGTGAAAAGTCGATAAAAGCACGAAGTTTATCTGGATGATGCGTTTTATCGTGATACATCAGAAAGATATCCCTGGGCTCTGTCGTCCAATCCGGGAGAATTTGCACTAGTTCTCCAGAGGCGATGTCTTTTTGAACCAATACATCGGGAATAAGGGCGATGCCTAGCCCATCTTTCGCGGCGGCTCTCACCACGCGTAGCTCAGAGGCTTCAAAGCGTCCTTGTTGGGAAATACTCAGTTGCTGACCGTTTAGATTGGAAAGACGCCATTTCATCAAAGGCCATCCTTTCAATAAAGGATGTTTTTCTAAATCACTGGCATCCAAAACAGGGGCACTGGAAGAGAGATAATTGGGGCTTGCTATCAGGATGTCTCGGACCGTGTGAAGCTTTCTGGCGATCATCGAGGAATCGCGTTGAGGGCCAATTTTAATGAACGCGTGTTTATCATCCTGATTTGGTTGAGCGGCATCGCTGTAGAGTGACAAATCGATTTTGATGTCGGGGAACGCTACCAAGAAAGCGCTTAGCATCGGCTGAAGTAGCTTCATCGCAATATTGGAAGGAGCAGCGAGGCGAAGGGTTCCAGAGGTACCCTGGCAACTTTCTGAAAGGTTCTCTGTCGCCTCTACCAATTGTTCCAACAGCGGCGAACATCGGTCATAGAAGCTTTGCCCTGCTTCTGTAAGCGACAATTTTCTTGCGTCTCGATGAAGCAGTTTAATTTTAATGTCTTCTTCCAGCGCTTGAATCCGGCGGGTCAGCGTGGCAACAGGGATCCCCGTCTTTTTTGACGCCAGCGTGTAGCTTCCATTTTCGACGATTAGCCGGAAAAGATTGAGATCATCTAATTTCATTGGGTTTCACTGAGTTGCGATGCTGTTCAATAAAAAGCGGTATTTTAGCTATTTCAAATTAACATGGCCCTTTTTTCGTTGTCTCATATCAATAAGCAGGACGCTAATGGTGGTCTGAAGGTAAAGAAAGATAGAAGATATAGGAATTATTTTCTTATCTGGATACAGAAAGTTAACGACTTTTGCGTTGTCTATTGCGTGCTAGTGTCAACCTGAGGTGGATTTTCAAACTATCCTAGTAGTAACGAAATTGCCGTACTAGACACAAGCAAGGCAAGAGGAAACAGGAGAACATATTGTGTTGGAAGGAAAAGAAGTTCTCATTGTTGAAGATGATCCTGTATTTAGCCGGATCATTGGTAGCTTTCTTCGCAAAGAAGGCTGCGTCGTCAGAGAAGCTGAAAACGGACTGGATGGATTAAAAGCGCTGAGAGAAGGCATTCCGGATTTACTACTCAGTGATCTCTCTATGCCTGTAATGACAGGTCTGGAGTTCGTCGAAGAAGTCAGCTCAGAATACCCTATGGTGCCAGTGATTGTGATCTCCGGCACGGGTGGCATGTCTGATGTCGCGCAAGCGCTACGCTTTGGCGTTAAAGATTTTCTGATCAAACCTATCGAAGACATCATGGTCGTCAAATCAGCCATTATCTCTGTGTTGGAAGATGCCGATGGTGGCGTAAGTAGCGATGCAGATTTCTCGCAGCAGTGGTTTAAAGTTTCTCAAGATGGCGACCAACCACTAACCGAAGAACTGAAATGGCACCTCGAAGATTTGTTGGACAACCCAGGTAGTGCAAGAGACTTGCTGATGGGGTTAATGCCTGATCAAGATTCTCAACAAGGTGATTGGCGCTTGTCTTATCATTCTTTGCAGTCAGCAGACAGTAGCCCAGTGGTACTTGATTACACCTGGATGATGGACGGCCAGATGGCGTTTTACATGGTAGACAGCGCCTCCGCAGGACAAAATGGTACTGCAACGACGCTAATGATCCGTGCCTTTTTCAACGAGTATCTTCGCTCGCAAGATGCTGACGAACGTGGTTTCGTGCATCTTGTCCACCAAATTGAGCATGCGATAAAACGTTCGACATACGCCAGCCCAATCCGCGCTATGTTTGGCATTCTGAATGCTGCCGACAACCAGCTTGATGTGTTGTCTGCTGGGCTCAATGCCGTCGTCGATGGCTCCGGCAAAGCGCTCCTCGTCAAAAACGACAACTTACTAGGTATTGACGCATCCAGTATGCGATTCCAAACCATTGACTTATCTGGTGGTAGTGTCCGCGTGTCTCTCAGTGAGATTGGTCTAACTAGCTTTAGCTTGGACATCCAAAGACTAAGTGCATAATTCGTAAACATCATTATCAAAAAAAACCGCCGAATCAGGCGGTTTTTCTTTGTCCTTTGAAAAAAACTCAATCCCTGCAATCCAAACTATGAAGCAGAGCAGACTATTTACGCAGTTGAGGGCTGTATGCTTGCTGCGCCAAGGCCAGCCTAATATACTCTTGAGTTGCTTCGCAAAGACGATGCAAAACTGGCTAGCAATGTAATCGACGAGAACAAGAAATGAATCCATGGTATCTGCTCTATTGTAAACGCAGCGAGCAACAACGCGCTGAGCAGCACCTTAAACGACAAGGCGTCGATTGTTACTATCCCCAGGTGACAGTAGAAAAAATCCGCCGAGGAAAGCGATCCAGTGAATTGGAGCCGCTCTTTCCTAATTATGTATTCGCTTCCTTTGATCCTGAAAAAATCTCATACACTACCGTGCGTTCAACGCGTGGTGTGGTTGACTTCGTTCGACAGGGGGCAGTGCCAACCCTAGTGCCTGTAGAGCTAATCACCCATCTAATGTCCCATGAAGATAGCGATGAGCAGCGTGAAGCACTGGGCGATGTGTTCAAACCTGGTGACCAAGTGGAAGTGCTCTCGGGTCAATTTGAAGGGACAGACGCAATATATAAAGAGGCTGACGGGGAATTGCGTTCGATATTGTTGATCAACCTGATCAGCCGTCAGGTTGAAGTATCAACGGAAAACAAGGCGCTTCGTAAGAAGTAGTCAAACCAAACATAGATGCTATCGCGTACTTTGGGAGCGACACCTAAGGGCGGTAGCGTGTCAAATTTTGTAAGGGATTCTAGTGGAAAAAGACAACAACAACCTTAGATTAGCTGCAAACTCCAATGGTGAAATAGATATTGATTTATTGGTAAGAATTGTAAAGAAAAGTAAATTAACTGTGCTTTCTTTTTCGGGATTGTTTTTTATTTTATCTATGCTTTATGTTGCTACTGCTCAAGAGTATTGGACATCTGAAGCCATAGTTTCAAAACCATTGCCACAGGAAATTTTTGAATTTCGAAATCAAGTGAATAAGTTCAAATCATTTTTTGTCAAAGACTCTGCCGATGAAACCGAAAAGGTTGTAGATGATGAGCTTGGTGAGCTATCTGACGGTGGTGAGATTTTTAAGAAATTTATAGTTCTTTTTAATTCAAATAGTATAAAGAAGTCATTTTTTGAAAGTAACGAAATGGCTATATCCATTAAAGATAAGGCCGGATTGGGAAATGATGCTATTTTTAATGAGGTGTGGTTTAAAAGGATTTCTGCTACTCCAGTAAACAAAAAAGATAAAAGCTCTTATGTTTTGAGATTTCAATCCACAAGTCAAGAGTCTAGTCTTAAATTATTAGAAGATTACATAAGCTATGTGAACTCAAAACTTAGTCTTAGGCTTGTCAATTCTCTGAATGCTCTTATTGCAACTAAGGAAGTGGAACTAGAAGCAGCTATGAATATAGTAAGTGCTCAGGCGAAAAAAAAGTTAGAGATGAAAATTGACGAGGCGAGCCTAGCTTTGAAAATAGCCACCACTGTAGGCATATCGCAACCGCTAAAAAACTACACGAGTAAAGAAGACTTTAATGTAAGTCAAGGTTCGAAAAGTATAGAAGCTCAAATCCAGGCATTGCGAGAATTGAAAAACCTCAGTGTTGTTGAGCCAGAGTTGGCAACTTACAGTGCGAAACTGTCCGAGATAAGAAGTATTAAGATTGAAAGAGATAATCAATTTTATACATATTTCTATCTGGAAGCTCCTAAATATGAATTATCCCCTGACTCTCCTAAATCACTATTAATTATTTTTGGTGGAACAATTCTTGGACTTTTTGTAGGTTTTATTGCCTCGATATTTCTCGCATTTAGACGAAATGAAAAGTAAGTTTGATTTTAACTAATGAGGTGCTCATGATTCTGAGCCTGATAGGAAGAAGCGAAGAGCTCTTCGCTTCTGACATAATTTCCCGTGACTCCGATTTAAAGACAATCGTTAGTAGTTCTCGTTTCCTAGTTCTTGGTGGCGCAGGCTCAATTGGCCAAGCGGTGACAAAAGAGATCTTCAAGCGTCATCCGAAAAAGCTTCATGTTGTCGATATCAGTGAGAACAACATGGTGGAATTGGTGCGCGATATTCGCAGCTCATTCGGCTACATTGATGGTGACTTCCAAACCTTTGCTCTTGACATTGGCTCAGTCGAGTACGACGCGTTCATTAAAGCCGATGGTCAGTACGACTATGTGTTGAACTTGTCTGCGCTCAAGCATGTGCGTAGTGAAAAAGACCCGTTCACGCTGATGCGCATGATTGATGTCAACGTGTTCAACACCGACAAAACCATTCAGCAGTCGATTGATGCGGGCGTGAAAAAATACTTCTGCGTATCAACCGATAAAGCGGCGAACCCAGTCAACATGATGGGCGCTTCTAAACGCATCATGGAAATGTTCTTGATGCGCAAGAGCGAGCAAATTGCGATTTCTACTGCGCGTTTCGCCAACGTGGCATTTTCCGATGGCTCTTTGCTGCATGGCTTTAACCAGCGCTTGCAAAAGAATCAGCCGATTGTGGCGCCAAACGACATTAAGCGTTACTTCGTGACGCCACAAGAATCAGGCGAGTTGTGTCTGATGTCGTGCATTTTTGGTGAAAATCGTGACATCTTCTTCCCGAAACTGAGTGAAGCACTACACCTGATCACCTTTGCTGACATTGCGGTGAAATACCTCAAGCAGCGCGGCTATGAGCCACACTTGTGCGCGGATGAAGATGAAGCGCGTGAGCTGGTGCATACCCTCCCGGCACAAGGCAAATGGCCATGTTTATTCACCGAAAGTGACACCACGGGTGAGAAAGATTTCGAAGAGTTCTTTACCGACAATGAAACCCTCGACATGGCGCGCTTTGACAACCTTGGCGTGATAAAAAATGAGCCGCTTTACGAGCCAGAGAAACTGGCCTTGTTTGAGTCGACCATCGCGCAGATGAAAACCGATCGCGTTTGGACTAAAGAGCAAATTGTTGAGCTGTTTTTTGCCATGATCCCAGACTTTGGTCACAAAGAGACAGGCAAGTACCTCGACGGCAAGATGTAAGGAATGAGCATGAAACCATCCTCGATTGTCGAGTTTGTTCGCGACACTTACCAAACCAACGATTTCATTCCGTTGCACGCCCCAACCTTTAATGGCAATGAAAAAGCGTATGTGATGGAAACCATCGACAGTACTTTCGTCTCTAGCGTAGGTAAATTTGTCGACGATTTTGAACACAAAATGGAAGCCTTTACTGGCACAGCGAAAGCAGTGGCAACCGTCAATGGGACCGCGGCCCTGCATGCGGCGCTGTATATGGCTGGCGTGGAACGTGGTGATTTGGTTGTGACCCAAGCGCTGACGTTTGTCGCGACCTGTAACGCGCTTTACCACATGGGCGCAGAGCCGATTTTTGTTGATGTATCACCGGTGAGCCTTGGCTTGTGTCCAAAAGCACTGGAGCACTACCTTGAGGAACATGCAGAAATTACCGCGCAAGGCTGTGTTCATAAAGGCCGCAAACAGCGCATTAAAGCGGTGGTGCCAATGCACACGTTTGGCCATCCGGTAGAATTGGATGAGCTGCTCGCTGTGTGTCATAAGTGGCAACTTGCGCTAGTAGAAGATGCCGCTGAAAGCCTTGGCTCATTCTACAAAGGCAAGCACACCGGTACATTGGGCGAGTTTGGTGCAGTCAGTTTTAACGGCAACAAGATCATCACCACAGGTGGTGGTGGTATGGTGCTGTGTCGCGATCTGGAAGATGGCAAACGAACTAAGCACGTCACTACGACCGCGAAAGTACCGCATCCTTTTGAGTTTTACCATGATGAAGCGGGTTTTAACTACCGCATGCCAAATCTCAATGCCGCGCTGGGTTGTGCGCAGATGGAGGTGTTGGAAAGCTACTTGCAGCAAAAGCGCGTGTTAGCCGCACGTTATCAAGACTTTTTTGCTGGCGGTGACTTTGCGTTTGTTACCGAGCCAAGTTACGCGCAGTCGAACTATTGGCTTAATGCGGTGATTTGCCCAGACAGTGACATGCGCGATGCGCTGCTAGCGGGCACGAATGAGGCCGGGGTGATGACCCGTCCAATTTGGCAGTTGATGCACCGTTTGCCGATGTTTGCCGATGCGCCGCGTGGCGATTTAACTCAGTCGGAATATATAGAAGCGCATTTAGTTAACTTACCGAGCACTCCTGTGCTGTTGGCAGGCTAACGCTGAGCACTAGGTAACGCGTTGGTAATGATTTGCCCAGCTAGACTGGGCTTTTGCCACCTGCTGCATAAAACAGAACCAAGGAGCGAATGACATGGCGTCAGCGCACAAAACGAAAGTCGCGGTGTTTACCGGTACAAGAGCAGAATATGGCCTGCTCTTTTGGCTTTTAAGAGACATCCAAAATGATCCTGAATTGCAATTGCAGTTGCTGGTTTCAGGCATGCACTTATCGCCAGAGTTTGGTGAAACTTATCAACAGATCGAGCGAGATGGCTTCACCATTGATGAGAAAATTGAGATCTTACTCTCTTCTGATTCAGCGGTAGGTACAGCGAAAAGCATGGGCTTAGGGGTACTCGGTTTTGCCGATGCCCTGGCGCGTTTAGCGCCGGATGTACTCGTGATATTAGGCGATCGTTTTGAAGCCTTAGCCGCGGCGCAAACCGCGATGATTTTACGCATACCTATTGTGCATCTGCATGGGGGCGAGATCACCGAAGGCGCGTACGATGACGCTATTCGCCACGCTATCACCAAACTCAGTTATCTGCACGGCACCTCAACCGAAGAGTACCGTCAACGCGTGATCCAGCTTGGCGAAGCGCCAGAGCGCGTGCGTAACGTTGGGGCTATTGGTCTTGACCACCTTAAACGTGCGCAATTTATGTCGGTAGCAGAGTTGAGTGAGTCGCTTAACTTCCCCCTGAATAAACCCTATTTTTTGGTCACTTATCATCCGGTTACCCTTGGTAATGAAGCACCAGAAGCCTCTTTCCAAGCCCTGCTTGACGCACTTGATGCGCACTCTGATCACCAAGTAATTTTGACCTACCCAAACGCCGATGACGGCGGTCGCCGCATTATTCCGCTGTTGGAAGCCTATGCCAAAGCGCAACCCGAGCGTGTGCTGGCGATTCCGTCATTAGGTCAAGTACGTTATTTGAGCGCGGTGAAGCATGCAGCAGCGGTAATTGGTAACTCATCCAGCGGCATCATTGAAGTGCCGGCTTTTGATGTGCCAACCATTGACATTGGCGCACGCCAGAAAGGACGTTTGGCGGCGAAAAGTGTCTTACATTGTGCGCCGACGCAAGAGGCGATCAGTGCAGCCATTGGCCAAGCCTTATCACGTAGCTATTGCCAAGCCGGTGAAGTGATCGATAACCCTTATGGGCAGGGTGACAGCGGCGGGCAGGTGATTGAGATGATCAAATCACTGCAGTTTGACCCATGTAAAACCTTTTTTGATGTCGCTTTTAAGCGAGTGGAGTAACCCATGACCCTAATTATTGCTGAAGCCGGTGTGAACCATAACGGCGATGAAGCCTTAGCGTTTCAGTTAGTCGATGCGGCACATCAAGCGGGCGCGGACATTGTGAAATTCCAAACCTTTAAAGCGAAAAACTTGGTGACCGAGCAGGCCAAACAAGCCGAATACCAAGTGACCAATACGCAAAAAGAAGAATCGCAATTGGCGATGCTGAGCCGACTAGAGCTGTCCTATGACGTGCATCATCAACTGGTGCAGCATTGTCAGTCGTTGGGGATTGAGTTTCTATCGACCGCATTTGATTCAGAAAGCCTCGCCTTTTTGGTCGATGATCTTGGCCTAAAACGTCTCAAGCTGCCCTCTGGCGAATTGACCAATGCTCCATTGATTCTTGAGCATGCGCGTACGGGCTGTGATTTGATTGTTTCTACAGGCATGGCCACCATGGCTGAAATAGAGACTGCGCTTGGCGTGATTGCCTTTGGCTATACCGCAGAGCCAGACGCTGAGCCATCATTGCAAGCGTTTCAAGAAGCCTACGCCTCTGAGTCGGGACAACAAGCGCTACAACAAAAAGTAACCATCTTACATTGCACCACCGAATATCCGGCACCAATAGAAGAGATAAACTTGCGCGTAATGGACACTTTGGGTTTGGCTTTCGGTTTACCCGCTGGTTACTCTGATCACAGTGAGGGGATCACTATTCCTATCGCAGCAGTCGCCCGCGGTGCAGTATTGATTGAAAAGCATTTTACCTTGGACAAAACCATGGAGGGACCTGATCATAAAGCTTCCCTTGAGCCGCATGAATTATCGTCGATGGTTACGGCCATTCGCCAAGTAGAAGTGGCGCTGGGTAGTCGGGTGAAATCACCGACGGTGTCGGAAGTTAAAAACAAAGCGGTAGCACGTAAAAGTTTGGTTGCGGCGCGCGCGATCAAAGCGGGTGAGGCTTTTGATGCCGATAATGTCACGATCAAACGTCCAGGCACAGGTCAATCGCCATATCATTACTGGGATTTACTTAAACGCCGTGCAGGAAAAGACTATCAAGTTGGAGACCTGATCCTTGAGTAAATTCGATAGACCGATTGTACTGATTGGCGGTGGTGGTCATGCGGCCATATTAGCCGACTTATTGCTGCGCCAAGGTGCGACGATTATTGCTGTGATTGCCCCTGATGAGATTGCCGAGCGAGCGCTGTTTGCTCAGCTATTGCGGGCGGGCACACTGCATTATCGCCAAGACAATGATATCGAACACTTTGCGCCAGAATCGGTCTATTTGGTTAACGGTTTAGGCATGATGCCCAAATCAAGTTTTCGCCAGCGTCTTAATCAAGACTTTCTTGCTAAGGGCTATCAGTTTGCCTCAGTTGTTGCGAGTAGTGCTGAGATCTCGCCATTTGCCACGCTTGAAAGTGGGGTGCAAATTTTGGCTGGAGCGATTGTACAAGCGGGGGCATATATTGGTGCGCACAGCATTATTAATAGCGCGGCATTGGTTGAGCACGATTGTGTCATAGGCGCTTATAATCACCTTGCGCCACGTGCGACCTTATGTGGACAAGTCGTCACCGGTAAGCAAGTTTATGTTGGAGCTGGCGCGACGGTAATTCAATGTTTGTCTTTGGGCGATGATGCCATTGTCGGCGCAGGCGCGGTAGTGACTCACGATTTAGCGGCTGCTCATATTGCGTATCCGGCGCGATCTATTATAAAAAAAATTGAAAATTAAGGAAAAGTGACCCATGAGCCATTGTTGGAACAATGTGTTGATTAAGCCAAACAACACCGTGCGAGATGCACTGGAAATCATCGACAATGAAGCCTTACGTGTGGTGTTAGTGGTCGACGATTCGCAGAGATTGCTTGGTGTGGTTACCGATGGCGATATTCGTCGTAGCTTATTGAAGTGCCTGCCGTTGACTGAAACCGTTGATAAGGTTATGAACACGGAGCCGACTTTTGCGCCAATTGGAACCTCACGTAGCAGTTTGATTGCTCTGATGGAGCAGCGAGGTATTTTATCGGTCCCTTTGATTGACAATGATGGCGTTGTGGTTGGTCTAGAAACATTACACGGCGCATTACACAAACCAAAGCATGCTAATCCAGTTTTCATCATGGCGGGTGGTTTTGGTACACGATTACGCCCATTAACTGATACTTGCCCGAAACCAATGCTAGAGATTGGCAAAAAGCCAATTTTGGAAACTCTGGTCCGCAGTTTTATCAAAGCTGGTTTTGAGAACTTCTATATCTCAACGCATTATATGCCAGAGGTAATTATGGCGCATTTTGGTGATGGGAGTGCGCTTGGTGTGAGTATCACTTACGTGCATGAAGATACGCCGCTGGGCACTGGAGGTGCTTTAGGGTTGCTGCCGAAGGACTTACCGAAAGATTTGCCACTGATCATGATGAATGGCGATGTACTAACCAACGTCGACTTTCAGCGTTTACTCGATTTCCATGTGGAAAGTGATGCAGATGCCACAATGTGTGTACGCGAGTATGAGTATCAAATTCCCTATGGAGTGATTAATGGTGAGGGGAAAAAAATCGTCGGTATGGTGGAAAAGCCGATCCAACGCTTTTTTGTCAATGCGGGCATTTATGTGGTTTCACCGCGTGTGGTTAACTCTGTACCAGCCAATCATCATATAGATATGCCTGCTTTGCTCGAGCAACATATGATTGAACGAGATAATATCATGATGTTCCCGATACATGAGTACTGGCTGGATATTGGGCGAATGGACGATTTTAATCGTGCCCAAGCAGATATCCATACACTAGGAATGGATTAAATGAGCGAACCTTCTTCAATTAATAAAGTTGCAGTAATTGGACTTGGAAGTATCGCTACCCGCCATCGGCGCAATCTAAAGCTTCTGTTCCCAAAAGCCAGATTATTGGCAATGTCAGCCAGTGGGAGGCTGCCTGAAGAGGTAATCAGCGATTGCGATCAGTTAGTTTCGAGTATCCAACAACTAATCTCGGAACAAGTGCAGTTTGTGATAGTGGCCTCTCCGGCGCCTTTTCATGCGCATCATGCGATTGAACTTATTAAAGCAAAGATCCCGGTACTTATTGAAAAGCCTTTGGCGACTAGTAGTGGAGATTGTTCGGCTATTAATGAAGCTGCAGCGCAAAATGGCGCCCTGGTTTCAGTTGGATACTGTTTACGCTACTTAAGCTCCGCAAGGAAGATGAAAGTGCTGTTTGACCAGGAGTTGCTAGGTGAATTGTACCATGCGCATATTGAGATTGGTCAGTACCTGCCTGATTGGCGTCCAAGTAAAGATTATCGACAATGTGTTTCAGCTCGTCCAGAACTTGGCGGAGGCGCACTACTCGAACTTAGCCACGAGTTTGATTATAGTCAATGGCTGCTTGGACCATTGGTGTTGCAACATGCGATATTGCGTTCTTCGAGCGAACTTGGACTCGATGTTGAAGATAGCGCGGACGTTATGACCACGACTGCTAAAGGCGCTGTGGTGACGGTGCATCTTGATTTCCTCCAGCGCCAAGCGTATCGCCGCTGCCGCTTTGTCGGTAACAAAGGTGTGGTTGAATGGGATCTCATCGGCAATGCGATTTACTTCACCGATGGGCAAGGTCGTCGAGTTCTGTATAGCGAGCCTGATTGGGACAAGAACCAAATGTATTTAGAAATGGTGCGTGATTTTGTTCGTGCCATTGACCAACAAGCCAATCAAGTAATCACCTTGCCTGAAGCTATCTTAAGTGTGTCTCTTATAGAACAAATTAAGAAACAGACTAAGCCTAACTCGATTAGTTAACGACATGAAAAATTTTGCATTTATCTTTGTTCGTGGCGGCTCAAAAGGGCTGCCACGTAAAAACATAAAACCTCTGGATGGTAAGCCGTTGCTGCAGTACTCGATTGACACTGCCTTGGCCGCGCCTTCGATAGAGCGGGTGTTTGTTTCGACCGAAGATCCAGAGATTGCTGAGGTAGCTCGATGTGGGGGGGCGGTTGTGATTGACCGTCCCGTTGAGTTAGCAAGTGATACCAGCCCTGAATGGCTCTCATGGCGTCATGCAATTGAGTGGGCGCAGAGCCATTATGGTGCGTTTGACGGCTTTGTTAGCTTGCCAGCCACCAGCCCGTTACGCAGTGTTGATGATGTCGAAGCGGCCATCAGTAAGCGTATTGATGCTCAAGTTGATATCTGTATTTCCGTGACTCCCTCGAGTCGCAGTCCTTATTTCAATATGGTGAAGCAGACGGAATCGGGGTCGGTGGAACTAGTAAATCAGCCGCATGGAGATTTGACACGTCGTCAAGATGCACCTCGAATATTTGATATTACAACAGTAGTTTATGTAGCAACACCAATGTTTGTGCTCAATAACTATGGCTTGTTTAGTGGCAAAGTGGCCAGCATTGAAGTGCCTAAAGAGCGTGCTGTGGACATTGATGATATTTATGACTTCAAATTAGCAGAAGCTATAGTGCAGGAGCGAGGCTAATGGAACAGTTGCTAGAAAATAAAACGATTTTAATTGCTGGTGCTGGAGGACTTCTCGGAGCTAAGTTGGTGGCCGCTGTGTTGGCACAAGGCGCGAAAGTGATTGGCGCCGATCTACATGTTGAGGCGATGCGTGAGCGCTTGGTTGAGAATGGGGTGAATGTGACTCAGGATGAACTAACGCTGACAGAACTCGATATCACCAGTGAGGCGAGTGTCAAAGCGCTATTTGCCCAATTCTGCGAGATTGATGGTGCGGTTAACACCACGTATCCTCGCAATAAAACCTACGGTAAGCATTTTTATGATGTGACCTTAGAAAGCTTTAACGAAAACCTTTCGCTTCATCTGGGAAGTACATTCTTATTCACTCAACAATGTGCTGCACTTTTTAGAAGACAACTTAGGCCATTGTCACTTATTAATATCTCATCGATCTATGGTGTTATTGCACCTAAATTTGATATTTATTCAGGTACACACATGACAACACCAGTTGAATATGTGGCAATAAAATCGGCGATCCAGCATCTAAGTAAGTATGTGGTTGCGTATGTCAAAGATAGTAGGTTTCGTATAAATTGTGTAAGCCCGGGCGGAATAATGGACCAACAACCAGAAACGTTTTTGAATGAATACAAAAAGAATACGAATGGACATGGCATGCTTGATGCGAAAGATGTTGTTGGTGCAATCCTCTTTCTTCTATCTGATATGTCTAGGTACATTACTGGACAAAACATCATTGTAGATGATGGTTTTTCAAATTAAATAAAGTATGAGTAAACAGGTTAATATTTAATGAATGTTTTAGTATACACTAGACCTAGAATTGATAAGTTCTTTCATGCACTTGCTGAATCGATTGCTTGCTTTGACAATGTTATTTACGCTAGTGATCATAAAGGCCTAGAAAGCCTTTGGATCATGGAATATTATTACAAAGCCTATGAAGATATGGTAACACTTGGTACGTTGCCAGAAAGTGATATAGATACAGACGCCGTTGCTGCCCGTTGTAGGTATCTGAAGACACTCCCTAAAGATGAAGCGCAAAAGAAAATTGACGCTATGACCATTGCTGCCGAAAGAATAATCGACGAATATAAGATTGACTATATGTTTGGCATGGTCATGGATTCTTACCTTATGGATATATTCGATAGGGTTTTAAGAAAAAGAGGACGTCAATATATTGGTTTTCTTAACAATATGGTTAATGGTTATTCAAGACTTACTTGTCGAGGCGAGTTAATACAATTGGACTCAGTTGAACAAGAGCAAGTGAAAGGTGTAAGGAAGGAATTAGTCTCTAAACATTATATGCCTAACATGCAAAGAGACTTCATGTGGAATACAAGTCCATTTTCTATGTTTTTTACTAAATATATAAAAGAAAAACTGAAAACAACTTACTATCACTTTGCCAAGTTAAAGGATAAAGACAATTTCTACTATAACACAGTATCAGCAAAGCATTGTATGAGTTGTCATGATTTAGACCAGTTGTTTTTCAGGCGATTTCAAAATAATGATTGGTTGACTTCGGTCGATGAAGCTAGAAAACAAGGAAAAGTAATTCTCTATTTTCCACTTCAGTTTTATCCGGAATGTAGTATTGACTATTGGGGAACAAATAGAGATTTTATTGACTTTTATCGTGTTGTTGAAAAGATCATTGATAATGATTATAGCAATGTCATTATTTTGGCGAAAGAGCACCCTAGTGCAACCGGTTTGCGGAAGTCGGATTTCTATAAACTGTTTGCAAAAAATAAGCACGTAATCTTAACTCCATTCGATGTCGCATCTAACGATGTTATTGAAGCGTCAGACATTGTTCTTACCTGGACTGGTTCAGTGGGTTTTGAGGCCATTATGCGCGGTAAGCCACTAATTTCATTTGGTGAAGCCTATTACGATCCTGGATTCGGGATTCAAAAATTGGAGCACTTTGATGAGCTGGCGAATCTAGAGAGTATAGTCCTAGAAACAATGTCGAATAGAAGTACTTCTGGCAGTGATGATTACAAAGACTCGGTCGTTAAATTTATGCTAGAGGGATTGGTAAAGGGATATATTTTCCCTCTCGATTATTTAACTAAGAAAAATCCTGAGAATTCGGATGAACTGAAGATGTTGGGAGAGAACATATCTAATAATATTCTTAAAATTGCTGAATTAGGGAATTATGCGATAAAAGATGGCTGCTTCAAATAAGGAAAGCCACCTTCCGATACTCTTACATTCGGTGATACTTTTTTATGCTGTGTCACCGTTTTTGTATTTAGTAAGAGTTTTATATGGAGATGTGGGAATTGGTGCCTTTCTATTAAGGTCAATACAACCAGCGATATTCGTTCTTTTTTTATTTACTTTGTTACGGGGATATATAAAGAGAGAAAGCTTGATTATGTATTGATAGTTGCTTTATCTATTTCAATATATGGATCTGCACTAGGTTTATTGAATGATAACTCAATCTATGACATTGTTGCTGGTGCAATGCACTTTCTCCTTGGGCCATTAGTTTACTACTATTTTAGAACTAGTGAATTAGAACATGTATCAGAGTATTTTTTTGAGCGTCTATGTTATATAACACTGCTTTCTTATTCAATTGTAATTTTGGCTATGTATGTGTTACCAAAATTATTGGGTATAAACATCTACTTAGGCTTGGCTAGTCAAGTTCTGATTTTTTCATTTTTCTATTATTTGGCGAAAAATAAGCTATTGTTGAGTGCAATGACTCTCGGTGTTATATTTTTGTCGGGTAAACGAGGTGTTTTTGTTGCTTTAATATTTTCAAGTTGTGTGTTTCTTTTTCCTCACTTCATTCGTTATTACTATAAAACACTACTGAAGTTTCTAGCTATTTCTATCACTGCTATTATAGTTACTATAAGTATTTCTCCAGAATTAGTTGATAAGGCTGTTGATAAGTTTTCCATAGGAAGCGACTTTTCCTTAGAAACATACTCTTCTGGAAGAGTAGAAGAACTGAGCTCAGCGGTTGGAGCATGGACTAGTAATGATGGAAACATTGTCTTAGGTACAGGTTTCGGATTTAGATATACTTTTCTATATTCTGATCCAAACATCCCTGATGTTAATAATTATAAGAATGTACATTTCAGCTATATAAATCCAATAATTAGTTTTGGGGTAATACTAGGTCCACTATATTTATTGGTTGTACTCTTGATGTTTTTTTCTTGTCTACAAAACAAGAATGAAAATTTCAGGTTTTTAAAATGGTGTGCTGTATCTTTTTTGATATATTCTGCATTCGTATTTAATTTATACAACGAGATCTTACTGTGGATGATACTTGGAATGATAATGAAGTCTAGCTCTAAGTTTAAAGACAGCAAGATATAAAGAATGATAAATATTAGGACTGGTCTTAAGGTATCATTATTTGGTGAGTTCATATCAAAGATACCACTTTATATTTTTGAGATTATAATGGTGAGCACACTCACTGTTGCTGATTATGGTAAATGGACAGCTGTGTATTTCTTTGTGAGGTTGTCTCCTTATCTTCACTTTGGTGCGCTAAGTTATTTTAATAAGCGATACCCATATACTTTAGGAAAACAAATAAGTACAAAAAATGTAGAAAACTTCACCAAAACATCACTAAAGCTCATAGCTTATCTTATACTCTTGGTAGGAAGTATTAGTGTATTCTTTGTTGAAGAGCCTCTATATTGCTTCCTACTTTCTTTGGTTGCGACTTCAATGTTGCTCTACACTTTCTATCAGTCGAAGTTCAGATGCGATGGTAGGTTTTATTATTATACCTCAGGGTTGATATTATATGCTTTTTCGCAGCTAATACTTGCATATATATTAGTCTCAAGATATGGGATAGCTGGCGGACTAGTTTCAATACTTTTGGCCTATACTTTCGCTGTGATGTTTTATTATCTAATAGACAGAAAAGTTAAAAGAAACTGGAGTGATGATAGAAATCCACTAAGAATAAAGCGACTGAGAAAAGTAGTAACCATAGGATGGCCCTATTTTTTGCTTACTATATCATCTTTTATAGTCCAGTCCTCTGATAGAATAGCACTGATACTATATGGGAATGATATAAAATTAGCTTACTATGGTTTCTTTTTTATCTTTATGCAGATAGGAATAATTTTCATAAACTCCGTTGGTAAAATCATTGGTCCTGGTATCATTAATTTAATTGGTGGAGGTGAAATTAAAAATGTAGACAACATAGAAAATAGAACACTTTTTTCAATAATGCTTATGCATTTTGTTCTCTGCATTTTTTGGATTTTATTTGGTGATCTAATTATAAATTCCTATTTTGGAAAGTTTAATGGTTCAACACCCGGCGCATTTTCTTATTATTGTATTGGTATTATGTCATCAATATCAATTATATTTTATCCAAAAATTGTTGCTTTAAATAAAGAAAGATTCTTAATAGGCTTTAATATTATTCATTCTTTGTTTTTGACGTCTATTCTGTATATATTTCTTTTGTACTCTGATGGGGTGTTTAATTATGCATACATGTCTATAATTATTAATTTTATTTTTTATACACTTTTCTTTATAGTGACTTCCAAATTATTTTATATAAATTTAAAGAAAGTTCTTTTTGCAAATACACTTGTCTTTATTAGTTTCATAGGTTTTTTCTTTTATGTGTGGGATTAGTTTTTACTTTAGCCAAAAAAAAAGTTACATAAATGAATTAAAATTAAGTCTAAATAAAACGAATCATAGAGGACCAGATTCAAGTGGTGAGCTAAATTATCAGGCATCATCCACATTTATAGGGTTGGGACACAACAGACTGAGCGTGATCGAACTTTCTGAACTAGGTGCCCAACCTATGTCGCTTAGCTCTGGTGTTGATATTATATTCAATGGTGAAATATACAACTACAAAAAAATAAAGAAAGATCTTGAAGCGTTAGGAGTTAATTTCACCGGGTCCTCTGATACTGAAGTAATATTAAAAGCTTACAACCAATTTGGTGTCAGTGCATTTGCTATGCTTCAAGGAATGTATGGTTTTGTTATTGTTGATACTAAAACTAATAAAGCTTATATAGTCCGCGATCTTATTGGTATTAAGCCAATATACCTCACTGAAAAAGACGGTGAAGTTTTTGGTAGCTCTGAAATAAAAGGACTTGATGACTTTTGCAGTGGAAAGTTTTCGGTAGACCAGTTAGATGTTTACGAGTTCTTTAACAATGGTTTTGTTTATGAGCCCAATACTGGGCTCAAGGAAGTAAAGAAACTACTACCCGGACACTATCTAGAAATTGATCTGATAACATTCGAAAAGACTCTTGTTGAATTTCAGAAATTAGAAGATTTTGAGAATGAAGGTCACGAACATTTCGATAAAAAACTTAACGAGGCAGTAGATAAACAGCTTAATTCTGATGTTCCTTTGGGCTTATTCTATAGTGGTGGTCTAGATTCTACAGTAATCGCGAGTAAAACAAAAAATTCAGACCTGTTCTTTGCGGAATATTCGTCTGACATAAATGCCGATTTGGATAAGAAATATGCCCATAAAATAGCTAAAGTACTGGATAGAGAAGTTAAAGTTGTTGAAATGAAAGATGATGGGGCTGATATAAATACTTTGGTTGGTCAGATAGAGTTTGTGGCCAAAAATACAGAAGAGTTAATATCTGATTATACATTTTGGCCAACTTATCGGCTGGCTTCTGCAGCAAAAGAAAATGGTTATACTGTCATGTTGAGTGGAATGGGGGGCGACGAAGCTTTTTGTGGATATCCAAGGTATAAAATAGTAAATTTCCATTCGGTACTTTCAAAGTTAAAGATGCCAATAAAGCTTTGTCAGAAGTTCAGTTTATACCCGAAATCTTTTGACAAGAAAATTGACCGTCTATTATCTTATGCAACTGAGAAATATTGGCCTTTAGCCTATAGTCGATTACTAGGCTATTTTGGCCAGGATGAGCTCAGTATGCTGTTTGATAATGAAGAGCATTTAAAAAATGACTACTCCAAACGGTTAAAGGAAATAGCTGATAAATATACTGGCGATAAAAGTAATAAGTTGAAACTGGCGATGCATTTTGATCGTTACGGATTCCTTTCCCACAATCTTATGGTATCAGATAAAGCCAGTATGCTTGCAAGTATTGAGCTCAGAGTTCCTTTATTGGATGAGTGTGTATATGCAGCTGGTTCATCCATGGGAAATAAAGAGCTGATGAATAGAAAATATGGAAAATTGCCTTTATTTAATATTGCAAAAGCGATTCTCCCGAAAGAACTTGTCCAAAGACCAAAGACAGGATTTAATCCGCCTTTAGATGGAGTTATTGACAAACTGGGAAGAGACTTCATTGATAAGACTATTCATTCTCTAAGCCCATACATCTCAATAGAACACGCCTTGGAAATCTCTAAAGAGCATTTTAGTGGTGAACGAAATAACTCTTACAAGTTGTGGCAAATTACATATTTTAAATATTGGCTTGAAGGCCGTAATATTCCAAAGTGAAGATTGATGTTTAATAAAGTACTACAGTATTGGCATACCATAAAATATTTGAAATTTTCCCAAATATATTATCGAATCAAGTATAAATTTGGTCTGTTTAATAAGGAATTAACAGCCCCTGAATGTGGTGTGGAAAATTGGGAGTGGGTGAACCATTTCCCATATATGCAGTCTATAAGCAACGATGGCATAATGAACTTTCTTAAGGAGTCTTGTCAGTTTAATGACTCACTTGACTGGAACGACCCTAGTAAAGAAAAGTTATGGCTTTATAATCTTCATTATTTTGATGATCTTAATGCTATCAAATCCGAAGAGCGACAGGTTATACATGATGCCTTAATTAGCAGTTGGATTCAGCATAACCCAGAATTCCATGGTAATGGATGGGAGCCATACCCCCTGTCGCTAAGGATAGTGAATTGGGTAAAATATTTAAGTCGACAACCAGTAAAGTCGGATTTGCATATTGAGAGCTTGGTAAAACAGACCGAGGCTCTTAATCGTCAACTCGAATACCATCTTCTCGGAAATCACCTTTTCGCGAATGCTAAAGCTCTCGTTTTTGCGGGTGCTTTCATAAATCACGACTTAGGGATGAGATATATGGAGAAAGGCCTAGAGACCATTGAAGCGCAATTGCCTGAGCAGTTTTTGCCCGATGGTGGTCACTTTGAGCTATCGCCCATGTATCATTGCATATTGCTTTGGGATTTACTCGAGCTAATCGAACTTTGCAACATATCCTCTTCCGATACACTAAGAAAATATCAGTCTGATTGGTTAGAAGTGGCAGCAAGAGCTTTAGAATGGCTCCGCGATTTAATCCATCCAGACGGTAATGTAAGCTTTTTTAATGATTCAGCGATAGGGATTGCGCGTACACCCGATGAGATATTTAGTTACGCCGACTTGTTAGGTATAGAGTACTGCCGCAATATCGAAGCTCAAGCTCTTGTAAAAGAAGATACTGGGTTTACTAGAATCAAAAATGGTGATTTTCACCTTATATTCGATCACGGAAACGTAGGTCCGGACTATCTGCCGGGGCATTCTCATGCAGACACATTAAGCTTTGAGCTTTCGATAGGTAACGAACGTGTTTTCGTGAATTCAGGCACTTCATTGTATGGGAATAGCGAAGAGAGATTACGCCAGCGAAAAACACCAGCACACAACACCGTAACAGTTCTTGGTCAGGATTCCTCCGAAGTTTGGTCGGGGTTCCGTGTAGCAAAGAGAGCTCGCGCTAAAGTTGTGTACCGTTCTGTAGATAATGAAGCAGTAAATATATCTGCGCAACATGATGGTTACACTCGCTTGAAAAAAGGATTGATACATGAGAGACAATTGAAAGTTGAAAATTCAGTTTTGAGTGTTGTAGATAGAATCAGTCAGCCTCTTTCAAGTGTCTTTAACTTGCATATACACCCTGACATTCAGGTTAGTCTAACTAATGACTATGAAGCGGTTTTACACACAAAGTTAGGAAGGAAGTTTAGATTTACTTCTGATAAGAAAATTAATCTAGTTCCAAGTTCATGGCATCCTCAATTTGGTATTAGCGTTAATAACTACAAGTTTGAGATTCCTTTTTTTGAAGGTGAACTCGAAACAAAGCTATTGCTTTGTGAGGAAAATTAATGAAACTACTTTTACTAAGCTTTTATTACCGTCCAGATTTATGTGCCGGTTCTTTTCGAACCACCGCTCTAGTTGAATCTTTAATAGATAATGAAGACCTGGAAATTGAGCTAATTACAACTTACCCCAATAGATATGCCTCCTTTGAACTAGATGAGCAAGTCAGTTTACATGAAGTCAATAAAAGACTGACAGTTCATCGGATAGAGTTACCTAGCCATAAGAGCGGTTTTATTGACCAAGCAAAAGCATTTCTAGTTTTCTACCACAGAGTGATGAAGATTGTTTCGAAAAACAGATATGATATTGTCTTCTCAACTAGTTCACGCTTATTTACGGCCTTCCTAGGTGCCAGGATAAGTAATAAGTATAGAATTCCACTATATTTAGATATCCGAGACTTATTTATTGATACCATAAATGACGTTTTTCCTAAGGCAATAAATCTTCTGATCTCTCCTATTTTAAAAAGAATTGAGAGGTATACTTTTTCTTCGGCATCTCATATTAATTTGGTATCTGAGGGGTTTAGAAAATATTTTTCATCTTATCCCAATGCAGAATACACGTTCTTTACCAATGGCATAGACGACGAGTTTTTGCAGAGCTCTTATAATTTTGATCAGTATGATATTCACAGTGAAAAACCAATAGAGATACTATACGCAGGTAATATAGGAGAAGGTCAGGGACTTCACACTATTATCCCAGATCTTGCGAAAAGGCTCGGTGATAAGTATAGAATAACTATTGTGGGAGATGGTGGAAGAAAGCCATTGTTGGAAGCTTCAGTTAAAGAGCACTCAAATGTGATTATTCTACCTCCTGTTAAAAGGGATAAGCTCATCGAATATTATTCAAATTCTGATGTCTTATTTTTGCATTTAAACGATTATGATGCTTTTAAAAAAGTCCTCCCATCTAAGATTTTCGAGTATGCAGCTAGCGGAAAACCAATGCTAGCAGGTGTTGGAGGTTACGCAGCCGAATTTATACAAAGCGAAGTGGTAAATGCTGCTGTTTTTCCGCCATCTAATGCTTCTCAAGCAGAGAAAGCTCTGCGCGCACTCAAACTTGGGGTGGCCACAGACCGGCATTCATTTAAACATAAATATAGGCGAGAAAACATCATGAATCGAATGGCAGCTTCCATTTTAGAGCTTCCTTTTAAGTCCTAGTTTTTCAGCTAGTTCTCGTTTTCGTTCTATGTAGTTTTAAGAACCTAATGGTTAAACTTATGAATTTTCTCGATACTATATTTGATTTGAGTCGTATAAAGAAACGCTTTATCAGTGTTTTGATTGATATTGTATTTATCTTTATTTCTTTTTACGCTGCATATTGGGTACGAATCGGTGATATTGTAAAGATTAATTCACCAAAGATACCTTATTTACTGGTTGGTGTCATAGCAGTAACAATTTTCGGATTTATGAAACTGGGCTTGTATAGGGCTGTTTTAAGATACCTAACTTTTCATGCACTAGCTGTTGTGTCTTTTGGTACGTTAATTTCAGCAGCTTCAGTTGCTGTTTTGGCATTTTATCTTAGTGCTCCGATACCTAGGTCATTGCCAATAATTTACGGCGCTTTTTTATGTTTACTATGTGGTGGCTCTCGTCTAATTGTCAGGGTGCTAGTCTATCAAGTAGGTGGCAGAGGAAAGAAACCCGTATTAATTTATGGGGCAGGCTCTGCCGGCCGTCAATTAGCCCTGTCACTCAGAAACTCCGATTCTCACAGAGTTGTTGGTTTTGTCGACCAGGATCGCACGTTAATTGGTACTGTAATAATGGGCATTAATGTTTGTCCACTAAGTCGAGCTAAACACCTTGTTGAGCGTCACGAGGTAAAACAAATTCTTTTAGCTGTGCCAAGCGCTTCGCATTCAAGGAGAAAAGAGATACTCGATCTTCTTGTGCCTTTAGCTGCTGAGGTTTTGACCGTCCCGGATATGAAGGACATTGTAGAGGGAAGGGCAAAGATCGATGAATTGAAAGATGTTGATATTGAAGATTTATTAGGCCGCGACCCAGTAGAACCTCAGCTTGGTCTCATGCAGGCAAAAATCCACAATAAAGTTGTAATGGTGACTGGAGCAGGTGGTTCTATTGGTTCTGAGCTTTGCAGGCAGATAATCAAGCAAAACCCCAAATCGCTACTTCTTTTTGAAATTTCAGAGTATGGACTTTATAAGATAGAGCGTGAGCTTACAGCTACACTGAAAAAACAGCAGATAGACGTTAAAATAGTTCCGTTACTTGGTAGTGTACAATCCTACAAAAGACTTTTGATTTGTATGCAGACTTTTGGTGTTCAGACAGTATACCATGCTGCTGCATATAAACATGTTCCTTTGGTTGAATACAATGTCATTGAAGGCGTTCAGAATAATATTTTTGGCACCTACAATGCCGCGAAATCTGCTTTAGCGTCAGGCGTGTCTGATTTTGTACTTATTTCAACAGACAAGGCCGTCAGACCTACCAATATAATGGGCGCAACAAAACGCATGGCCGAGCTGTGTTTACAAGCTCTCTCAGAGGCTAATGGCGTTAACGGTGATACTTGCTTCAGTATGGTCCGGTTTGGAAATGTTCTAGGTTCATCAGGCTCAGTAATACCCTTATTTAAGAAACAGATAAGAGCAGGAGGTCCTGTTACAGTTACACACCCTGATATTATCCGTTATTTCATGACAATTCCCGAAGCAGCTCAGCTAGTAATACAAGCTGGTGCAATGGCGAAGGGGGGGGATGTATTCGTTTTGGATATGGGGGAGCCTGTAAAAATTACGGACCTTGCCGAAAATTTAGTCAGACTGTCCGGGCTGGAGTTGAAGTCTGAACAAAATCCTCATGGAGAAATCGGTATCGAATATACAGGTTTGAGACCAGGTGAAAAACTTTATGAAGAGCTGTTGATCGGATCAAATGTTCAAACCACGGCACACGAAAGAATAATGACCGCCAAAGAAGTGTTTCTACCAGAGTCAGATTACGAAAGTATTATTGAAAGGTTGAGACAAGCCTGTGAGAACTTCGATCAACAAGCTTTGGTACAGATATTACTCGAAGCACCCACTGACTTTTCTCCGAATCAAAGTATTATCAGCGACCTTGTTTGGAATGAAAGCACGTCAGAATTTAGAGAACAACGCCTTTATTCGAAAGGCTTGCATTGACTTTTAACTATGGTTGGACGAGTGAGATGAACTAAAGTCTAAACAGAAATTTCACGAGGAAGGCGATTTATCGATGCTCGCTGATAGAAAGTAGCCCTAACTTAGGTAAAGCTAGTTATGGGCTACTTTCTATAGATGTTTTAACTTTGCGGCCAGATACCTTTAGTATCAATGACAATGCCTTGTTTTGGTGTCTCTTCTTTAAACTCTCGATGGTCAACTAGCAAAAGATGTATGTCTGCTTTCAGTGCTGCAGTCTCAAAAGCTACCAATTCAATATGGGCTAAATGTTCGGGAAGCATATTAACATTTGGTTCTACAGCGAGTACGCTGCCACCATGAAACTTCGCCAATTCTTTGCAAATGTGTAAAGCAGGGCTTTCGCGTAAGTCATCTATATCAGGCTTAAACGCTAGACCATAACAAGCAATAGTCACGTCATTAACAGTTTTATCTGGATTTTGCTGAAGGTAATCTACTATCGCTAATTTGACTTTGCTCAACACCCAAGAAGGTTTACCGTCATTCACATTACGAGCAGTGTGAATTAGCTTGGCTTCCTCTGGTGTTTTGGAAACGATAAACCATGGATCAACAGCGATACAGTGTCCGCCGACTCCAGGGCCGGGCTGTAAAATATTTACTCTTGGGTGTCTATTTGCTAATTGTATCAACTCCCAAACATCTATGTTCAGTTTATCGCATATGATGGATAACTCATTCGCAAAAGCGATTTGGACGTCACGTGAACTATTTTCTGTTAGTTTCGCCATCTCTGCTGTTCTAGCGTTTGTTATTACACACTCTCCCGCTACAAAAGTTTTGTACAGTGACACAGCTTTTTCGGAGCATCTTGCTGACATTCCACCAATAACACGGTCATTTGTAACGAGTTCGTGAACAACTTGACCAGGTAAAACACGTTCAGGGCAATGTGCAATATTGACGTCTGCCGAGTCACCGGAATCTTGAGGAAATGACAGATCTGGTCTTGAACTTTTTAGCCAATTTGCCATTTTTTCTGTAGCACCGACAGGCGACGTTGACTCAAGGATTACCAAATCCCCTTTTTTAAGGACAGGCGCAACAGCTTTCGCTGCAGCTTCAATGTAAGACAAGTCAGGTTCAGGCACTCCTGAGTTGCTATTGGGCAAAAACGGTGTCGGAACAGCGATTAAAAATGCATCTGCAGGCTCTGGTGTAGTTACGGCTTTAAGGTATCCCTCACTCACCGCAGCGTGAACAATCATATCAAGTTCAGGTTCTACGATATGAATCTGTCCCTTATTAATCGTATTAACTGCATGTTGATTGACGTCTACGCCAATAACGTTTTTTTTGCGAGATGCAAACATAGCAGCAGTAGGAAGGCCGATATAGCCAAGCCCGATTACAGATATCGTATTAAACGGCATAAATACCCTTATTAATTTAAGCTAAAACATCCAGTATTCTTTTACACGCTTGCCCATCCCCATAGGGATTATGGGCAAAGGCCATCTTTGCATACTCATCTTGGTCAGTAAGAAGTGTTTCAATATGCAAAGTGATTTTCTCCACAGAAGTTCCAACGAGTTTGACGGTGCCAGCTTTCAATGCTTCTGGTCTTTCAGTTGTATCTCTCATCACTAAAACGGGCTTGCCAAGTGAAGGAGCTTCTTCCTGAATACCTCCTGAGTCGGTCAATATAATATGAGCCTTACTCATTAGGTATACAAAGGGTAGGTACTGTTGAGGCTCTATAAGAAATATATTTCCAATATCATTCAAGATTCGATTGACCGGCTCTCTAACATTAGGGTTTAAATGAACCGGATAAACGATCTGAACATCAGGATGTCTCTCCGCAACCTTTACCAAGGCTTCACAGATTCTCTCAAACCCGCCACCAAAACTCTCTCTCCGATGGCCTGTCACGAGTATCATTTTTTTATGATTATCTAAAATGGGAAGTCCTCATTGAGCCTAGCTCTCAGTGTCTCACTCTCGGTGACTTTACTTTTGACCCACAAAAGGGCATCAATCACAGTATTACCGGTCACATGAATGGTGGCATCATTGTAGCCTTCTGCAACAAGGTTTTGCTTTGATGCGCTGGTAGGAGCAAAGTGAAATGAAGTCAAAGCGCCGGTTAGTTTCCTGTTAGCCTCTTCTGGCCATGGTGAATATATATCACCAGTGCGGAGTCCTGCTTCGATATGGCCTACAGAAATTTGCTCATAATATGCTGCTAAGCTTGCGGCAAATGTTGTTGCAGTATCGCCATGCACGAGTACCACATCGGGTTTAAATGATTGAAGGACAGGTTTCAGTTCAATGAGGATTGATGCGGTTACATCGTTTAGAGTTTGCCCCGAGCGCATTAGATTTAGATCATAATCAGGTTTGATATCAAACAAATCAAGAACTTGGTCGAGCATTTCGCGGTGTTGAGCTGTAACACAGACTTTGGCATCGAATCGTTCATCTGCATCTAAAGCATGGACGAGAGGTGACATCTTTATAGCCTCTGGTCGGGTGCCAAAAACGGTCAGCACGCGTTTTTTGTTCATTTTCTTACCTAGTTATTCTGTCCCAATGATGATGAGGGATCTTAGCATTTTAAAAAGCTGAACTCTCTCTGAAATATCGAAATTACTACGCCTTAATACCAAAATATACCCCCTAAGCACATACATTTGTTAAATGTTTTAGGTTCGGAAAGAGCTAAGTCGAAGTGACGACTACTGCAGGGGGCATAGGTTGTAAGGATGTTTAATATGACTCGCTACTAGGTCATGTTAGTATTAGCCATTTGTTGTTTAGAGTGTATGCATAGTGAAGATTTTAGTGACTGGGGGAGGCGGGTTCGTTGGCAGTAAAGTCGTCGGATCCGCTAAATCGTCAGGATGGGAATGCTGTTTCCAGTCGAGGAACGAAAATGAATTGGAAGGGGCGATCACCATTCCTCAAATCGACGGAGGCACAGATTGGTCATCTGCTTTGAATAATATTGACGTTGTTGTGCACTGTGCGGCACGTGTTCATCAAATGACTGAGTCGAATAGTCCGGAAGAAATCTTAGCCAGTTATAGGTCAGTAAACACTGCTGGCACACTCAATCTCGCCAAGCAAGCCGCCCTACATGGTGTTAAACGATTGATCTTCATCAGCTCAATAAAAGTTAATGGTGAGTTTACAAATACAGGTCAGCCTTTCTTACCCATATTGGGCAAGGTGCCAAGCGATCCTTATGGATTGAGCAAGTATGAGGCTGAAGTGGGCCTACGACAAATAGCGGAAGAGACAGACTTAGAAGTGGTGATTATCCGTCCCCCTTTGGTCTATGGTCCTGATGTTAAGGCAAACTTCAAAGCGATGATGACGCTGATGTCCAAACCCATCCCCCTTCCCTTTGGAAAGATAAATAATCAGCGTAGCTTAGTTTATATTGATAATCTTGTTTCACTCATCCTAACTTGTTGCGAGCATCCTGCTGCGGCAAACAAAACGTTTCTTGTATCGGACAATGATGATGTTTCCACTACACGCTTGATGCGTCAAATTGGCATGGAAATGGACAAGTCTGCCATGCTTCTGCCCATACCTAAGGGCTTTATTGAATTGGTAGCCAAGCTGTGCCGTAAATCTAATCTAGCAGATAGGTTATGCGGTAATCTCCAACTGGATGTTTCTGAAACGCTAAACACGCTAGCTTGGAGGCCTCCCGTCTCTTTTGAGCAAGGCATTCAACATACGGTTCGTGCCTATTTGTCAGCTAAGTAAAGTACACTGTGAGAATTAATAATGTATAGAATCTTCGACTTTTTCCTTGCCCTGACGGGGTTGCTTTTTCTTTGGCCTGTGCTTCTTATCGTGACAGTGATTGGTTACTTTGATACTGGTTCTCCTATATTTCGTCAAACGCGAGTAGGCAAAGGACAGAAGCCTTTTACCTTGATTAAATTTCGCACAATGGCCCCGGACACGGTGTCAGTCGCGACGCATCTAGCAAGCGCTTCTTCAGTCACCAAGCTAGGGGCATTCTTAAGGAAAACAAAGCTGGACGAATTGCCTCAGCTTATCAACGTAGTGAAGGGTGAAATGAGCTTGGTGGGTCCTCGTCCTTGCCTTTTTAACCAAGAAGAGCTTATCGCTGAGCGAGCCTCCAGAGGCGTATTCGATGTATTACCCGGTATCACAGGCTTGGCTCAGGTAAATGAAATTGATATGTCGACCCCTAAGTTGCTTGCAGAATGGGATCAAAAAATGATCCAAACGCTGACCGTGAAACTTTACTTTACTTACATTGTTCAAACAGCAACTGGTGGCGGTGCAGGAGACAGGATAAAAAGCTAGTCAGATGCTCTATAGAAGCGCTCCCTATTGGAGCGCTTTATCATTGCGCTTACCGAATATTTCCGTTTGCTCGAATCCCTTTTGAAACTGCCGATCTATTTCAATCGAAATTACCAACTCCTCCCTGCAGTCAATCCCCTTCACTTTACTCCAATCTATAATGGCGCAAACTGGTTTAAATCCGCTTATTGCAGAGATAAATCATGCACATCACTCACTACGGCGCCAAAACCGGTGTCACCGGATCATGCCATCAACTCACTACGGAAAACGGAAAGCTCCTCATTGATTGTGGGTTGTTTCAGGGCGAGGAAGTATGTCCGTTAGACATAGAATTTGATGTACATGATATCGATACGTTGATCCTGACCCACGCTCACATAGACCATATCGGTCGTCTGCCTTGGCTTCTCGCAGCCGGTTTTCAGGCCCCGATTTACTGCACACTAGCCACCGCAAAGCTGGTTCCCATGATGCTGGATGATGCGCTTCGTCTTCAGCTTGGGCTCAAAAGAAAAGATCGCCAACGCGTCCTCAAACTTATCGAATCCCTGACTGTTCCCGTCAATTACCATACCTGGCACACTGTGAGTCATCAGCGCAGCGTGGTTGCCGATATTCGCTTTCAGCCTGCGGGTCATATCCTTGGTTCAGCGTATGTTGAAGTAAAACTCCCCACCAAAGAAGTGATCGTCTTTTCTGGCGATCTCGGCCCTAACAATACGCCGCTGCTTCCCGATCCTGAACCGCCTGCAAGGGCGGATGTGCTGGTGATCGAAAGTACCTATGGCGATGGTGTGCACGAGTCGATAGAACACAGAGCGCAGAGGCTAAAAACACTCATCAAACGATCACTTGAAGATGGTGGCGTCATTTTGATCCCGGCATTCAGCGTGGGAAGAACTCAGGAACTCCTTTTTGATATTGAAGCCATCATCGCTACGCAGTTGAATGACTTGGAAAGGCGGGAATGGTCGAAAATACCGATTATCTTAGATTCACCAATGGCAGCCAAAGTGACCGACCATTACCGGGAATTTAAAGCCCTTTGGGGAGAAGAAGCCAAAACCAGACTTGAAGCTGGCAGGCATCCTCTGGCCTTTGAGCAATGCGTCACCATCGACTCACATGGAGACCACCAAGCGCTTGTTAACCGTCTGCAACAAACCGGAGAGCCTGCCATTGTTGTTGCCGCCAGCGGAATGTGCAATGGCGGCCGTATTCTGAATTACCTCGAAGCCCTGCTGCCAGATGCCAGAACCGACGTGATACTCGCAGGCTACCAAGCCAAAGGCACCCTGGGCCGTAAACTCCAAAAAGGCGCAAAAAGGGTCGAAATTGGAAATCAGAACATCAAGGTAAGCGCCCACATACACACCATGTCAGGTTATTCCGCCCATGCTGATAAAAACGAGTTGCTTCAATTTATCGAAGGCATTCCCACAAAGCCCAAAGAAATCAGAATCGTTCATGGAGATAAAGAAGCGCAAGAAGCGTTGGCGGGTGAGATTGAACAGCGAGGTTTGGCAGAGAGGGTGGTGATGGGGGTAAGAGCCGGACCTGGGAAAAGAAGGCCCTAGGATCTAGGAAGAGCGGGTTCTAGGAGAGCAATAAGCTAGACGTTGAACCTACACCTCTAAATTGTCTGCAGAACCCAGAACCCAGAACCCAGAACCCAGAACCCAGGACCCAGAACCCAGAACCCAGAACCCAGAACCCAGGACCCAGAACCCAGGACCTAGGACCCAGGACCTATGCTCTTCCTGCTCTTCCTCGCGATTACCTATTCGTAAACTCCGCCCCCGGATAACGCGCATCCGTCATGCCATACAGGTTGTATTTCCTGATCAGCATTTGGCCGCCATCGCGGGAAAGTGGGGTCCAGCCGATGTAAGCGCGGTTTGAGCTTGGCTTAATGGTGAAAATGTCGAACGGAATCGAAATGTAGAAGCCTTTGTTAAAGCTGCCTTCACCAAATTCCTCTGCCGAAAGGTTGGTTTTCGCCATGTAAGCGCCGGCGATCACGCCGCTGTCAAATTGCTTGGAGACATCCAGCGTCACGCCTTTATCCTCCGCCAGATACTGTCCCACGCTTGCCTTAATCAGCAAATCGTTGAACCAGCTCCACTCCGGACGATAATACGTCGTGAAATGGCCGGTCGGTGTGCCGGTTTGAACGCGATAGTAGCGGCCGGTTGTTGGGTCATAGTGGCGCTCTTCGGTGAACACTCCGAAGGTAGAATCAGGGTCACGTTGTGCCACGTAGTTCATGTCTAAACCGAATGCCCAGTTACTGTTGAGTGGGCGATACAAAATTTCGCCACCCACGCCTGCAAACATGGTTTCCAGATAGCCGCCGTAACCCTGAACATAAATACTGTCCCCAAACTTATCGAAAGCCGTTAACTGCAGGTTGCTGACACGCACAGGGTTATCAGAAATGTACTGGCGAACCAGGGTGCGAACGCGCTTCAAGTCCGTGCCGTCTGGCGGTACGTCGTACAAAAACTTGTCATAGTTGTCATACAGGTTGACGTAAACGCCGCCGCCGATCTCAACATTGTCGCCAAACCAGTAGCTGGCACCGGCTGAAACACCAATATTGAACATATAGAAATCTTCAGAACCACCAATTGACTGCTGAAGCGTCGGTGAAACGCTCACCGACCAAGGCTTACCCGTGTCGGCTTGAAGCATACCGCGTGGTGATGCTGGGCTAACCAGTTGGGTGGCGTCTGTGACCTTTGCGCCTACGTATTCCTGATTAGCTACTTTTTCAAAGGCCGCAGTATCAATCACGGTTTGCGTGGTGGGCTGGTTAGCACTTTGCTCAACCAAATGAAACTGAGATGCCGTTGATCCTGTGTTGGTCAGAATCATTGCCGCTTTTTCATGGGCAATCTTGCGGTCTCGGTATTTTGATTGGCTGCCCACCACGGTCACGGATTCATTGTCAGCATAGACTTTGGTGTCGCTATATCCAGCAATGTTATCCAAATCGACAGCAACCTTGTCCCAGTCGATATCTGCCACATCTATTTCTTGCTTACCTTTATAAGCAGGCGTTGGCGTATCCACCCAGTTTTGTGAAAGCGTGTTGAAGTTGGTTTTCAGGGTAAAGCCCAGCGTCCAGGTGTTACCGCGCTCATAGCTTGCGCGCAGATCACCCCAGCGGTCAAAGCGGTATACCAGGCCGTAGTTAAAGTTTGAATCCTGAACCATATCCGGCGCAAAATCAGATGCATAGTTGTTAGCATCATATTCCACCTTCAATCGAAGCGGCTCCCACGGGGTTTGATATTCCACGCCGCCAAATACTGACATACAGCCCGTAAACCAACGGCTGTAATCAAAGCTGCCGCCTTTGCCTTTGTAGGAAGTATCACGGTCACAATCGAGACCGTTTGAGGTATCGCCACGAAGGTTGGCACTGTTGCCAATGTAGCCCCAGCCGACACCCAGGGTGACGTCAAGCGGTCCAAAATGCTTACTGGCGGCAATATACTCCCCATCAAAAAGGCCTGTTCCGCCTAAATCACGAAGGCCAATCGAGGTTTCAGGCAGCCAATAACCTTCTTCCCAAAGGCGCACTTTTACATCAATGCCTTTGTCAGTGTAATAAGTGTCACCGCTGAAACCCTCATCACCGCTATAAAGGCGCTCAGGCACCTGTGTGTAGCGAATAGTGGCTTCAAGCCAAGGCATGAGTTGCAGGGAGCTGTGGTAATGGCGATAGTCTGGGTTAAAAGTTGCACCGATGGAAAACTCACCTTCCGGGGCGACGCGGCCGGTTGGCATTTGCATCAAACCGACGCCGCCAAAATCACTTTGAGTCGGTTGGTAAGGCAAGGTTTGCACGGTTTCAGACAAAGCCGGTAAGGCATGCAGCACCGCAACAGATAAGAAAGACAGCTTAAAAATACGACGGTGCATGACTACATAACCCGGTGTTGAAGAAGACGAGGAAGCTTTTCATTAAGTGAAGAAAGGCCGAATGGCAAACGCTGGAAAGGCACGAAAATCACCGCGCCAGGCGGAATGTTCTGAGCCTCTCCATTCCAATAAGCGATCTTGTGGTTTGCTAGTTCGCCATTCATAGCCACAACGGCCACTTCGCTGATACCGAAGGTATTTAGGGTGTCAATGTGTGCCAAATACCCGTTCGCATCGGTCAATGTGGCGAAAGGCACATGCTTTGGTTCAACCACCGCGCCTATTACCGTCACTTGCTCAGGTCGACGCGGCAAAATCAGTGTCAGGTCGCCGTTAGCGAGTGGGTTAATGCGGCTGCCCATCAAATAAAAATCTTCATCCAGCGGTACATCCAGGCGTTCGCGGAAAGTGGAATCCTCGATATAACCAATCAGCGCATCGACAGATGCTTTGTACTCGGCATCATCAGCCCACTCCGCGCTTAAGGTGTGTAAATCCGCTTTCACGCTTTCCAGAAGATCAGTGGTAGCGTCTGACAGCGTATTGCTGAAAAGTGAAGCGCCTTGCCAGTAAATCAGCTCGCTTTGGTGCGCTTGTGCCTGGTTTAAGAGGTGAGGGCGAATAACCCTGGCACCTTCAGAAACCAGCTGGGACACACGAGGCGCAGCATCAAAAGAAACAGTGAATGCCGTGTTGCTCTCTAAAGACGTAGAAACATAAACCTGTGTTTGCTCACTGGCCTGAGAGTGCAAAGGCAAGCTGACCAACGCAAAGAGCGCAGAGCGAAGTGCCAGAGCGCGAGAGGAAGAAAACGTAAACATCTTATTGTAACTCCCCGGCAAAGGGTTTCAGCACGGTGATATCAATACTTGCCAATCCCGGCGCTAAGAATTGTTTGCTGGCGATAACACGCCCACTGGAAGGGTGTAGCCAAAATTTATTTTCAAAATGCTGGTTGAGTTCAACCGCATAAACCGACTCGGTAAACAGCAAGGTTTCAACAGGGCTGTCGTTCACCATAATGGTTTGAGCGCCCTGGGCTTTAAACTCAGATTTAAGGGTGACGCTGCTGAAATGGCCAGGCTGCCAGTCAATCTGTCTTTCCCATATTTTTGGGGTATCTGCTTTCAGCAGGCCAAGCGCCAAAGGATCAGGCATAGAGGAGAAACTCGCGCTCAGGTTGCCACCAAGAAGGTTGATGGTTTTTACGATACGGCCACGTTCAGTGACCAGCATTTCATGATTGGCAGAAAGCCATTTTAAGCGATGAACGCCAGCGAGCGCTGAAACCTTAGAATGGGTAGGTTCTGCAAAGCCCAGCACCAAGAACGCCTGAGCGCTGTTTTCAACTTTTGCATACATGCTGGCATAGGGCAGGTCGATAACCTGTTCGGGTGGCAGAACAATATCTGCAGGCCCAGACAGCGCCAGTGACATCGTGTCTTGAACGTCCTGATACTTTTGGCTGCATCCGGAAAGTGCGGCAGCGAGAAAAAGAAACGCAAGTTTCGGAAAGATAAAGGGATGTTTCATTTCAATACAACGTTGTCATACGCAAAATTTCTGCGGAAGCTATAAACAAGAAAACCGAACAGCTTGCACTGTCCGGTTTTGTTACACGGTAAAGCAGATTAGTTCGCTGCAGTTACAGTGGTGGTCGTTGCCGTGTCATTGTTAGCTGCATCAACAGCAACAACAGTCGCTGCCACTACAGCGACGCCAACACCAACCGCAGTTGCGCTTACACCACCAACTGCCGCGCCGGTTGCACCAACACCACCGGTAGAGCCACCGGTAGTCGCTGCGACTTCTTCAGCTGCCATTACTGGCGAAGCCATCATCATTGCAGCGATTGCAGCAATAGCTGTTTTTTCATGGGATACTCCGTATCAAATGTATTACGCCTGTCTAAAAAAATGATCAGGTATATAAAATGCTAAACAGATACCACGGTTAAGTAAACCGAAAACGTGACTGAAACGTCTATTTCTGGGGGTTTTCTGAAAAAGTTGAGACATTGCTGGAGCAGGCTCAAATTTTTGAGCTTGTGCTCATTAGAGGCAGGCAAGTAGACTGCGCCAAATTTAACAGCAAGGTTGAAGTATGAGATTAGTCCTTTATGTTGCCACAGCAGCTTTAAGTGCACTTTTAACAGGATGTGCCGGATATGCGCCAAGAGAAAATGTTGATAACAACGCAGTCATTCATTGGTCTAGTGGTGTAAAAGAGAAAGTGCACGTCTCCCCCACGAATGAACACCTTGTTTTTGTTTCCCCTTCCGTTATGGCGAAAGACGTGGTGATCTACAGTCGTATCGTGGGCGCTGGCACTGAGAAATGCGAATATTATGTGAATGAACCCATGCCCCATGTGCGCTTAACCATATGTGGAGACGGAAACGTCGAGCTGCTCGAAAAAGGTGTTACTCTGAATGTGGGTAAACTAACCATCTTTGAATCGTAACAATTTGTTACGAGTGAGAGTTTTGAAGTGTCAAAATAAGAGTTTCGCCGAATTTTTGACACTCTATTCAACGACAGATTTCCCCTAACCTGCTGATATTTCCTCCTGATGCTGTTTGAAATGCAATCACACTTCTTATAAAAATCAATAAAAACATATGTATATAACCAATGGTTGCATTATGAAACAAATGTGCGCCTTAGAAAAAATATAACCTGTCCCCTGTACAAATTTCTGCATAGATAGTGTTAAACTCTGCCCGCCAAAAATAAGACTCTTGTCACTCAATTGAGAGGTCATGTTTTCGGATTGCATCTCAATATGCCCAATAAGTGACACTTAACACGAAAAGCAGAGCGTACCGCGTGGATTAGGAACGACACCTAAGGGCGGTAGCGTGTCTAAATTTCCAGAACACATGGTGAAGCAAGATCACGAAAGCGAGTCGAGCTCGCTTTTTTATGGCTTATTAAGTCTCAATTTATTAACTGATGTATTATTATCGGCGCGTATTTTTGATGAATGGTCATCGAGAACGGCAGAAGTGACCAATGCACAATTGTCGAGATTACTGATAGGACGTACCTAGAGCAGATAAACTGCAACCAGGACCCAGGACCCAGGACCCAGGACCCAGATCTTATTCCCCTTTTATAACCACCTAGTAGCTGTTGTCAGAAGCATGGATATTTCAAAAAAGTAGTAATTAGCGTTTTGCTTACAACATCCCTGGCTGGTTGTGCCATGCCGGGTAGCCACTTATCAGTGAGTGATAAGCACCAGACCGAAACCAACGAAGAAGAAAAAAGCATTGATCAACTGGTGAATGTTCACCTGTTGAAGCCTTCGAACATTTCTTCTTTCAAACAAGCTGAAGTGGCTGCGCAATCCAACCCAGAGTTAGATGCCGCGCTCACCCGCTATGAATACCGTGTTGGCCCTGGCGATATCCTCAATGTCACCATTTGGGACCACCCGGAACTCACCATTCCAGCTGGCTCTTACCGCAGCTCCAGCGAATCAGGTAACTGGGTACATGCAGATGGCACCATCTTCTACCCGTACATTGGTACCGTTTCGGTAGAAGGGAAAACGGTGACCGAAATCCGTGATGATATTGCAAAGCGTCTGGCCCGATTTATTGAAACCCCTCAAGTAGACGTGAACATTGCGGCATTCCGCTCACAAAAAACCTACATCACCGGTGAAGTCAACAAGCCGGGCAAACAGGCTATTACCAACATTCCACTCACGCTGTTGGATGCGGTTAACCATGCGGGTGGTTTGGCAGAAAACGCGGATTGGCGAAACGTTGCCCTGACGCGAAACGGCGTAGAGCAAAGTGTTTCACTCCATGCCTTGATGCAACGCGGCGACCTGACTCAAAACCGCCTGCTGCAACCAGGCGACATCGTCCATGTGCCACGTAACGATTCACAAAAAGTGTTCGTGATGGGCGAAGTGAACGACCCACAACTGCTGAAAATTGACCGCGCCGGAATGAGTCTGACCGAAGCCTTAAGCGCTGTCGGCGGCATCAATGAACTGGAAGCCGACGCCACTGGCGTGTTTGTAATTCGCTCCGAGCAGAGAAAGCAGGAAGGGCAGAAAGAGCAGAAAGGGCAGGGAGAGCAGAGAGAGCAGAGAGAGCAGAGCGGAGAGCAAGAGCAGAAGATTGCGAGTATTTATCAGCTTGATATCAAAGATGCCTCTGCACTGGTACTCGGCACTGAATTCGAACTGCAACCTTACGATATTGTTTACGTCACCGCGGCCCCAATCACCCGTTGGAACCGAGTCATCCGTCAGCTACTGCCAACCATCACTGGCTTCAACGAGCTAACGGAAGGCGCATTAAGGGTTAAGACGTGGCCATAAATCGCGTAGCGATTTTAGGACCTGGGAAGAGCGAAAAGCGGACCTGGGTCCTAGGAAGGGCTTAAAAGAGCAGGGGCTGGGAAGAGCGAAAGCGGGCCTGGGCCCTGGGTAGGGCTTAAAAGAATAGGGCCTGGGAAGGGCTTGAAAGAGTAGGACCTAGGAAGAGCGAGAAGCGGATTCTTAAAAAGCAAAGAGTGGCTAAATGGAGTACGAAAAGCTAAGAGTGTGGCAAGAGTCTTTTGCGCTTGCGTCTAAAGCATACAAAGCGATAGGTTCCTGCAAGGATTACGCTCTCAAAGACCAAATTCGTCGCTCTGCTGTTTCGGTTCCATCAAATATTGCTGAAGGCGAAGAGCGGGAAACTATAAAAGAATCGGTAAGGTTTTTGTACATCGCCAAAGGCTCTTGTGGAGAGCTATATACTCAGCTTCTGCTCGCTCGAGACTTCGGCTACTTAGACGAAACAATGTCTAATAGCCTTTTAGCCAAAACGAAATCCGTAAGCAAAATGATAGCTTCATTAATAAAGTATCGAACTGGCCACGTGAAAGAGCCTGCCGCACTTTACAGTATTGAAAATAAAATAAACTAAACAAAATCCTGAAGGACCCAGGACCCAGGACCCAGGACCCAGGACCCAGGACCCAGGACCCAGGACCAGG
>NZ_JAALDL010000008.1 GCF_011045095.1 Grimontia sedimenti | reverse complement strand
CATCGGTGACTGACAGCGCAGGGAATACATCTGCGCCGAGCACATCCACCACAGTCACGATTGATACGACCGCACCCGGTGAAGGCACCGGACCGGGCGACACCGATGAACTCCCGCTGGTTGAGATCCCGGAAGCTTCCGGCGGCATTGGCGAGGGAGAGCTGGCAGATGGCGTTGAAGTGCTGGTTATGCCGCCCACCGGCACTGAGCCCGGTGACACCATTACGGTGACCGTCACTCAGCCCGATGGCTCAACCACTGACGTTACCACCACAGTGCCTGACGGCTGGACGGGCGGTAGCAGCGTCTCTGTGACCGTTTCGCCGGAAGATTTGGGCGGTACTGGCGGCGGTTTACCTGCCGAAGGTGAATACACCATCACTGCATCGGTGACTGACAGCGCAGGGAATACATCTGCGCCGAGCACATCCACCACAGTCACGATTGATACGACTGCACCCGGTGAAGGCACCGGACCGGGCGGCACCGATGAACTCCCGCTGGTTGAAATTCTCGAATCCACTGGCGGCATTGGTGAGGATGAACTGGCGGATGGCGTTCAAGTGCTGGTTACGCCACCGACCGGCACTGAGCCCGGTGACACCATTACGGTGACCGTCACTCAACCGGACGGCTCAACCAATAATATTACAACCACGGTGCCTAGCGACTGGACGGGCGGTTCAACTGTTCCTCTTACATTGTCCTCAGAAGATTTGGGGAGCACCGATGGCAGCTTGCCTGCAGAAGGCAATTACACCATTACAGCAACCGTCACTGACAGCGCTGGAAATACCTCCGCTTCAAGCAGCAATATTGAATTTGTTGTCGATATCACCCCACCTGATGCGCCAACAGTCGATGAACTGGTGACCAACGATACGACACCTGTCATTACAGGCACAGCAACTCTTGGAGAGGGCGAAACGTTAACAGTGACATTGAACGGCGTCACCTATGAAAATGTGCCTGTAGAAAATGACGGTACCTGGAGTATCGAAGTCGCTGATGTCAACGCACTTACCGAGGGTTCATTTGACATCACAGCGACCACTCAAGATTCAGCAGGTAACACTAGCTTTGAGACGACGGGCCAACTGGTTGTCGATATTACCCCGCCGGATTCACCCGTTGTGTCTATCACCGACGATGTGAACAACGATGGGCTCGTTAACTCTGCTGAACAGGGCGCTGACAACGTTCAACTCTCTGTTTCTGTTGACCACGCCGACTTAACACAAGGCGGCTTTATCAGCGTCACTGTCAACAATGGCGGCGTATCAAACACCCTGAACTTCAAACTCAGTGCCGGGGCACTAACGTTTACAGACGACACCGCGGCCACAGGATACAGCTACAGTAACGGTGTGATTTCTTGGTCTGAGACTGTATCCTCCGGTGACACCCTTTCTGTCAGTGCAACACAAACCGACTTAGGCGGTAATGTTTCGGGATCCAGTGCAGATTCGGCAATTGTTACTGTCGCGACTGACGACACGTCTACCAGCCTTGAAGACACCACCAATAGCGGCAATGTTCTGACCAATGATTCTGGCAATACCAGCGTTGTGAGCTTCGTGGTAAATGGTGACACAACAACCTATAGCGCAGGCCAAACGGCTACCCTCAACGGCATTGGTACGCTGGTCTTGAGCGCCAACGGGGCTTACGTTTTCACCCCCAATGCAGATTGGAATGGCGCAGTTCCTGATATCACATACACCACCAACTCCGGTGACACAGCCACGCTCTCCATCACTGTGTCCAATGTTGACGATGCCGTGGATGCGATAAATGACAGCTACACCGTAGATGAAGATAGCACCCTGTCGCTCAACCTTCTGAGCAATGACCAAGCGCCAGATGGTGGTCTCGAGGTCACCCACATTAATGGCGTAGCACTGATTGGCGGAGCCCAGTCTATCTTGGTGGATAACGGTACTGTTCTTGTTGCTGACGACGGCAGTTTCTCCTTCCAGCCAGACGCTGACTACTTCGGCGCAGTGAGCTTTAACTATCAGGTCAAAGATGCTGACGGTGACATCGATACGGCGACGGTCAATATCACCGTGAACAGCGTGAATGACAATCCAGATGCCGTGGATGATACCTCAACGACAATTGACGCTGGTGCAACGGCAACGGGTTACACCGGTGATAGTATTGACTCCACTATTGTCGAAGGCTACGGAACGAATCGAGTCGACGATTCAGCCTACCTGACCACCACTCATGCAGATGGCAGTTACACAGTTGTCTGGCGTGGTTGGGAGACCGACTACTACGGCAACAACAAAGTTTTCCTGCAAAGTTTCAATGCTGATGGTTCACCGAAGGGTGACGAAGTCATGCTTGGAACCCGGGACAAAATCGAATCACCGCAGGTCACTCAACTCAATGACAGTGGCGATCTGCTTGTCACTTGGACCGGTTATAACAACACCGCCACACTAAACACCCACTCCTATGCTCAAGTCGTTTACGCAAACCCTGATGACTATGGTGGCGCCACCACTGGGCCTGAAATGGATCTTGGTTCTTCTTCTCTTAGAAGCGTCACCTCAGAGCATTCCGGTGATACCAGCATCATCGTGTGGCAAAACGGTTTCAACCTTTATATGCAGGAGCTTGATGCTTCGGGTAACAAAGTAGGCGGTGCTCAGGTCGTGGGTTCTGTCTCTGCCAATAGTAATGGCTATCCCATTGAGTCAAAGGCCGAAATTTCTGTGCTGGATAACGGCAACTACGTCATTTCGTGGAATCAAGGTTCCACAGCCACTGCCACCAATACCGTGATGCTGTCTCCTGACGGTGACAAAATTGGGAGTCAGCAAACGCTTTCCATTGGTGGTACCAACGGCAATGACGATAAAGAAACCAACGTTGTCAGTATTGGTGATGGCAAGTATGCCATTGTTGGGTCAAGCGGCGGCACAGTCCAAATGACATTGATGGATGCAGCCACCAACCAGCCGATACCGGATTCAACCCAAACACTTAGCGTTGCTGGCACATCCGGTAATGACAGGCCATCAATTACAAACGTCGGCACCGATGGAGAATTTGTCGTTGTTTGGCGTGGCATAGAAGATGGACAGTGGCACACCTACATCCAACATTTCGATGCCAACGGTGTTAAAGACCAACCGGTAGATAAGTTTGAGGCTCCCGGCGGGCATGGCCCAGCTAAGGTTGTTGGCGTCGGAGAAGATGGTGACTACGTGCTTGTCTGGAGTGCCGTCAATGCAGATGGAAACTACGATGTCTTTACCCAAAAATACAGCTCGGATGGGACCAAGATCGGCGAGCAACTCACGTTTACCGGTCAGCAACCAGATGTTAATGACCTGAATTTTGACATCATTCCTATTGGAACCGACGGCTCCTATGCCATTTCTTATTTGGGCACAGACTCTGCCGAAAATGGCGGTGAATACAGTATTTACATTGCACAGGTCGATGCTAATGGCAACAAAATCGTTGAGTATCCTGAAGGAAGTGTTGGCGATTTTACTATCACGACCGATGTGGTTATTTCATCCGGCTACTATTCCGTCACTTACAGCACAGGTACCCTTTACGCGAACGGCGTAGCCTATCCTAGTGGCAGTCAGGTACCTGCCGGTGAATGGGTAGACGTGAAGTTAGTAGGGGCAACAGGTGCAGACTATGACTTAGTGGTCACTGCCCAAGAACAAATCACCACCACAGAAGATACCGCCCTCACTATCAATACGTCAGACTTGCTGGCAAATGACATCGATGCCGATGGCAATACGCTGACCATTACATCGGTGCAAGACCCTCAAAACGGTACTGTTGTTCTAAATGGCGATGGCACCATCACCTTCACCCCAGATAGCAGCTATCATGGCCCAGCCAGTTTCACCTATACCATTAGCGATGGACAAGGTGGGACCGACACGGCCACAGTCAATCTTACTGTGCTTGACGTCACCGCTCCCACAACAGGTGATGGTGAAAATGCCATCAACTTTTTGGATGGTGGTAACGAACGAATCAGCGATTCCGAGTCCACCAACGTCCCACTATCCGGGAAGGTGGATGTCGGCAGTACAGTCAACTCGATAACGATTACCGATGGCACCAATACCATTACTGTCGATTCGGCTGATATTACGGTGGCTGCGGATGGCACAGTATCCGTTACAGGCCAAGACCTTTCTAGCCTTAATGACGGCACATTGACTGTCACCATGAATGTCACCGATAGCTCTGGTAATACTGGCGATGTCTCCGACACGACGGTGATGAATATTGCCGGACGGGAAGCCTTTAGTTGGGCACTACTTTCAGACCCTGATAATGACGGTACCACCGTTGATGGTGGCGACAGCCTCGCTGGATACACATCTTCTCCCATAAACACGGGCACTGTTGAAGTCACGTTCAGTAATGATGGACTCCTAGGCACCTCACCTTCTGGTGATGTCGATGGTGCCACAACATTTCAAAAGTTTTCCCCCGTAACGGCAGGGCTGGATAGCGGCTCAGGAACAGTGAATACCGACAGTGCCCTGCGCACTGGGTACCCAGACACCAATAATGGAAACACTTCAACCATTGATTTCTCTTCTGAGGTAACCAACGTTCAATTCAGAGTCTCTGACCTTGATGTCTATGACACGGTTAAAGTTCTGGCATTTGATGCAGATGGAAACCCTGTCAAAGTTACTATCTCACCAGGGGCCATGTTGACGGTGTCAGATTCCGACGGCGTCAATGGTAATGACACCGTCGCAGGTCCAGGTTCTGGGGGCAACGCACTGGGCACAGACCCAGACTATTCAGCACTCATCACCATTGCCGGGCCTTTGAGTAGTCTTCAAATCATCCATTTAGAGGGACCTGGGGTCGTCATTTCAGATATCTTATTTGATTCTCCCGTCATCAAAACTGTTGATGATTACGCCTCCACTGAAGAGGATGTCACGCTAAGTGGAAATGTGCTCGACAATGACTCTGGCGATATCAGTGTCGCCAGTTTCTCAGTAGCTGGCTCATCAACCGTTTATACCGCAGGTCAAACAGCTTCCATTTCCGGTGTCGGTACCTTTGAACTTGGTACTAATGGCGGGTATACCTTCACCCCAGAGCCTGACTGGAGTGGTGTCGTACCCGCAATCACCTACACGACCAATTCCGGCGACACTGCCACCATCAATCTGACCGTTACCCCAGAGTTCATCGACGCAGTAGATGACAGCTACACACTGAGTAATGGAGCACCGGTAACCCTTGATCTCTTGAGCAACGATACTGCAACGGGTAGCGAGATTACCCAAATCAACGGGGTGACTTTGACTGGCAGCGCGCAAAGTATTGCTGTGGATAATGGCAATGTCGTCATTGCCAGCGATGGCAGTATCAGTTTTGTCCCTGACACCAATTTTTACGGACAAATAGCGTTTAACTATCAAGTCGAAAGTGCAGATGGAGACACTGACACAGCAACAGTCACGGTCGCTGGAGATGCCGACAAACCCACGTTGTCTATCACCAATACAAACACTAACAATGAAATGGAAGAATCGCAGTGGGCCCAATTTACGATTTCACTTACCGACCCTGTTGCTCAGGCGACAAAGGTGAAAGTCAGCGTACTCACTGACAACGGTTCAGGTATTACCGACCAAGATTTGGGAAGCTATCAATACTGGACAGGCTCAACATGGGCCCATTTTAAAAGTGGTAGCCAACTCACTTTTGATGCGTTTCAAACTGAAATCAAAGTACGCGTTCAGCCTATAAACGACAACACCGTTGAAGCTAGTGAAACGCTAACCATTTCAGTGGAGCCCGCCCCCTCAGAAACCAACATTAGCTCAGGAAGTGCGCAAGATTCCGTCCTGATAACTGATCACGGGGTTTACGATACAAGTGGGAATGCGTCTGGTTATTTGCATTGGCATATTGATGAAGACGGCATCCAACATGTGAACGGCAATGGCTGGCATCCTAACGAAAAAGTCACCCTTTCTGGTCCGGACGGCTCTGAGCACATCGTCTATGCGAACAGCGTTGGTAATTTTCATCTTGAGCAGGCAGATCTTTTCACCGCGGCGGGAAATCTCACCGCCAGTGGCGAAAGCTCCGGTAACGCAACACGTTTTATCACCCCCAGCATCACCCCCATCATTCTCGACTTGGACGGCGACGGCATTGAAACCAGCGATGTCACAGAAAACCCTGTCGCCTTCGACTACGACGGTGATGGACAAGCCGTCAACACGGGCTGGGTGTCAGGCGGGGATGGTCTACTGGTTCACGACATCAACCAAGACGGTGAAATCAACGACGGTTCAGAACTGTTTGGTTCGAACACAGAACTCCAAGATGGAACGACAGCCACCGATGGCTACGAAGCCTTAGCCCAGCATGACACCAACTTAGATGGTGTCATTGACCAAAGCGATGCGATTTACTCTGAGCTCGGTGTTTGGGTCGACAAGAATATGGATGGCAAAACCGACGAAGGCGAACTCCTTAGCCTCGAAGATGCGGGCGTCGCTTCAATCAATTTAGATGCACAAACCGGCGACGATACCCAAAACAACAATGTTTTAGGTAAAACATCCACTTACACCACCACTGACGGTGAAGAGCGTGCCGCTGCAGATGTGTGGTTTGCAACTCAAGTCGCCGACGAAGAGGAGACCAACCTTGCTGGATTGGTAGAGGAAAACAGCATCAGCGGATTGGACAGCAGTGAACTCGTTTGGCACAGCGAAGATGTTTCATCACAACCCGCCTCCGACACCATCACTGACTTCACTGTTGGGGAGTCAACGTTAAACCTTTCCGACCTCGTCACAGATAGCCAAGACAACCTTCTCAGCGAAGACAATGTTGACTTGTTTGAACAGGACGGGTCATTGGTGCTCAGAGTCGATACAGACGGAGACCACGCATGGAATCAGGAAATTATCCTTCAGGACGTCTCATTAAACGACATCGCTGATGAGAACGGCATGATTAAGAGCGGTGTGTTTGGTGACGACAGCGTCAAAGAGTTGTTCCAAAAAGCGGCGTCTACAGATGTTGTTGAAAACTCACAAACCCATTTAGACGATCCAACTGTCGATCACTTCTAGAGGAAGGCATTTAATTTGCATTTAGCCGACAATATGCAACCGCAGTGGAGCATTCCCGGTTCAGTTCAAACCACTGAAGACCCACTGCTGGAATGTTTAGTCATACTGACTGAGCATTATGGAACCCCGTGCTCAGGCGAAGCCTTGGTGGCCAGCCTACCTATGAGAGAAGCCCGCTTAACACCTGAACTTTTCCCTCAGGCTTCTTCCCGCGCGGGTTTGGTTTCACGCGTAGCAAGAAAACCGCTTAACACCATTGGAGATATGCTTACACCCTGCGTGCTTCTCTTGATCGACCAAAAAGCCTGTCTATTGCGCTCAATCGACGATGAGACTGGCACCGCTGTCATTCAGATGCCGGATACAGGCGGAGAGACCGAACTCACCGTCGAAGAGTTGGAAGCCCAATACATTGGCTATGCCATCTTGATCAAAAAGCAGTACCGAGGCGATCAAAGTGTCGACGTCCATCAGCATGGCAAGAAAGGACATTGGCTGTTTTCCATGCTGTGGGAGGCCGCGCCTATTTATCGTGAAGCGTTATTGGCATCGGTTGTGATCAACATCTTTGCCCTCGTCTCTCCCCTCTTCATGATGAACGTTTATGACAAAATCCTACCAAACCAAGCTTTCGAATCACTCTGGGTACTCGCCACAGGTGCGACACTGGCCTTTGTGTTCGATTACATCCTTCGCTACGTCAGAAGCATGATGATAGATACCGCAGGCAAGAAAATAGACATTGTCGTTTCATCCCGTTTGTTTGCCAAAGCCATGGGGATTCCCTTGGAGAAACGCGGGCCAAGCGTTGGTGGTATGGCAAAACAACTCAGTGAATTTGATAGCGTTCGCGAAATGCTCACTTCCACCACAGTCACTGCACTCGTGGACTTACCGTTCGCGATTTTGTTTCTTTTCATCATCTACATTTTTGCCGGTGATCTCGCTGTGGTTCCTCTTTTCGCTGGCCTCATTATCATTGGCTATGCCTGCGCAATTCAGCCAAGGTTGCGGGCTGCTATTGAAGAAAGCAGCAAGTTCGCCGGTTTGAAAAACGGCCACTTGATAGAAAGCCTGTCTGCCATGGAAGCCATCAAAGCCAACCTTGCTGAAGGCATCGTTCAGAAAACATGGCAACAGATGATCGCGCACTCAGCTGACTGGGGATTAAAGGTCAAAAAGATTTCCCAGTCTGTCTCTTACCTCGCGACCTTTGTTACCCAAATGACGGCAATAGCCGTGGTGATTTTTGGTGTGTACCGGGTCTCCCAGGGCGACATCTCTATGGGTGGCATTATTGCTGCCGTGATGTTGTCGAGTCGCGTCGTGTCTCCTATGGCGCAACTGGCAAACTTACTGACTCGCTCGAATCAAACCATAAGCTCGCTACGTCAGCTAGATGGGTTGATGAATCAAGATGACGAGTATGAAGGCAAAGGTCATCTGATCAGTCGCCGCCAATTAAAGGGACAACTCGAGTGTGCGGGAGTTTCTTTCACCTACCCTGAAGTCGAGGAGCCTGTACTCTATCCTAGCTCACTCAAAATCACCGAGGGTGAAAGCGTCGCTATCATCGGGAAAAACGGGTCAGGAAAAACCACGCTGCTCAAAATGTTTGCCGGGCTCTATCAACCCTCTCAAGGGAGCCTGAGATTTGACGGTATCGATTCCAAACAAATCCACCCAGCCGATCTCAGGCGAAACATCGGCTACATGCCTCAAGATATCACCCTGTTCCATGGTTCAATCAGGGATAACATCCTATTCGGTACCCGCCAGGTCACTGAGCATCAGCTGATACGTGCGGTGCAGCTCTCTGGCGTTGGTCAGTTCACCTCTCTCGACTCGCAAGGGCTTGACAAGCAGGTGGGTGAAGGCGGCAACTCGCTATCAAGAGGCCAGCGACAAGCTGTCGCGTTGGCTCGCGCCATCCTCAATGACCCTTCTGTGTTGTTGATGGATGAGCCCACATCATCCATGGATGCATTTGCAGAAAAGCAATTTATTAGAGCGATGCATCAGGTCAGCAAAGAAAGAACCCTTGTTCTCATCACCCACAAAATGTCCCTGCTGCACATTGTTGACCGCGTGATTGTTTTAGACAAAGGGCGAATCTTCTTGGATGGACCAAGAGAAATTGTCCTCAAGCAGCTTTCACAAGGCGCCGGCAATGATCAAGCAAGGAGGAAAGCCAACAATGAGTAAGGCTGAAGACCGCAAAGATCTCGACATGGCGGACGATATCTATGGCGCCATGATCATGGATGTACCCAGCAAATATCGCATCGTGCTTTGGTTGTTGATCGTAATGGTCGCATTGTTCATCGCGTGGGCATCACTTTCCTCTCTCGATCAGGTGACACGCGGGGAAGGCAAGGTGATCCCGCCTTCGCAAGTCCAGCTCATTCAAAGCCTTGACGGCGGTATCTTGCAGGAAATGTATGTCACAGAAGGAATGGTGGTGGAAAAAGGCATGCCCATTGCTCGCATTGATGACACCCGATTCCGCTCCGACGTTGCCCAGCAAGAAGAGGAAGATGCCAGCCTGAATGCCAATATCATTCGCTTGCAGCAAGAACTGGATAGCATTCAATTGCAGGGTCTCGACGTGAACTGGGAAGACCAGATACTTATCAAGTCTGTTGAACTGGCATTTCCCGAAGCATTGAGTACCCAAGAGCCAGAGTTAGTCGAACGCCAAAAACTTGAGTATCAGGGACATTTAGATGATTTAAAAAACAAGATCGAAATTCAGTCCCGACAGGTGCTCCAAAAACAACAAGAGATAAAAGAGCTCAAAACCAAAATCAAAACGCTGGAAAACAGCGCCAAACTGGTTGCTCGTGAATATGAGCTAACCAGACCACTCGCCAAGAAGAAAATCGTACCTGAGATTGAGTTACTCAAGCTACAACGTCAGCTTAACGATATGCGGGGCGAAATTGCTGCTTTGCACCAACTTCAGCCCAAACTCAAAGCGGAGCAAGATGAAGCAACCCTGAAGCGCCGTGAAGCCGTTCTCGCTTTCAAAAACGAAAACCTCACCCAAATCAGTGAGCTGGAAGCCAAGCTATCCCGTTTACAACAAGCCAAAGTCGGCTCACAAGACAAAGTGGACAAAGCCATTATCACTTCTCCCGTGAACGGCACCATCAAAACCATTCATATCAATACGCTGGGCGGTGTCATCAGCCCCGGCGAGGACATCCTCGAAATCGTCCCTAACGAAGATCAGCTGCTTATCGAAGCCAAAATCCAGCCGAAGGATATCGCTTTTCTGCACGCGGGATTACCCGCTGTCGTCAAAGTCACAGCTTACGACTTCACCCGTTATGGCGGCTTGCAGGGCAAATTGGAACACATCAGCGCAGATACCACACAGGATGACAAAGGCAACAGTTTCTATCTGGTAAGAGTGAGAACCGATGAGTCGAACCTGAAGGATAAGAACGGCTCTGACATGCCCATCATCCCTGGCATGTTAACCAGCGTGGACATCGTCACCGGTAAACGCACTGTGTTGGATTACATCCTAAACCCGATTTTGCGTGCCCGGGAATCCGCCCTTCGCGAACGTTAATTGAGTACATGACCCAGGAGCTCGTCAATGATGCCGAACACAAGCTGTCAAAAACGCTTCAAACGTCTTCTCTCAGTCGCCCTTTCCGGTGCTGTCTTGTTGCCGACAACCGCGTACTCAGACACGCTGGAGCAAGCCGTTGCCAAGGCGCTTTCCTCGAGTCCAGACGTAAGACGGGCATTTCACGCCCACAAAGCACAACAAGAGCAAATTGACCAGGCATTCTCCGGTTATCTCCCTGTTGTCGATCTCACCGCTGGATATGGCTGGGAAAAAACGAACAGTCCTTCAACACGCGCTGCAGGCAGAGAAGACGATGAACTCAACCCAGGCGAGGCGGGGATCAGCATCAGACAAGCGCTCTTCAGCGGTTTCCAAACGCAAAACGAAGTCGACCGTTCAAGAGCGGCCGCAAACGCCAGTTATTGGAACCTCATCTCCGCGTCGGAAGACCAAGCCTTAGAAACGGTGAGAGTCTATATCAAATACCTTCAAGCCAAACAGATCGTTGAACTGTCAGAAGAAAACCTGAAAAGTCACGAGACCATCTATGGTCAAATCAAAGAGAAAACCGATTCTGGCCTCGGTTCCTCAGCGGATTTGTCGCAAATTACGGGTCGTTTGGCGCGAGCAAAATCCAACCTTATCGCAGCCAGAAACAACCTGATGGATGCAAGAAGCAATTACATCAGAGTCGTCAATGTTCCACCGGAAGGCCTGAACACACCACTTCCAGACGCTGCGCTCATTCCTGACGATCTAAATCAAACCATTGCCATCGCGGAGAAAGAACACCCCACCATCAAGGTATCTTTCTCGGATATCAATGCCGCCAATTTTCAGCGAGAAGCCGCCAAATCTTCTTACTACCCAGAAGTCAGTCTGGAACTGAATGGGAACTGGAATAACGACCTTGGTGGAACCCTGGGTCATGACAATGATCTGCAGGCCATGCTGCGTGTGCGTTACAACCTCTACAATGGTGGAAGGGATACGGCATTTGAAAAGGAAATGGCCTATCGCATTGGCGAATCGAAAGAAGTTAACCAAAAAGCGGTTCGTGATGTGATTGAAGGTGCCACCTTGGCGTGGAATGCGCGAGTCAGCCTTCAAGAACAAATGGGCTATTTGAGAGAGCATGTTACCGCATCGGTGGAAACCCAGAGCGCTTACACACTGCAATTTGGTTTGGGCCAGCGCTCTCTGATTGACTTGCTGGATTCGGAAAACGAACTCTTCGAGTCGAGGAAGGATTATCTCTCCGCAGAATACGACTACCTGATCGCGGAATACCGCATTCTCAACTCAACCGGAAGACTCCTCTCCTCTCTGAGAGTTCAGCCACCAGCCACAAAACAAACCGCGAGTGAGGAGCAATAACGATGAAAAAAGTCTTGATAGCGTTTTGCTTCTTCACTCTCGTTGGATGCAGTGCCAACGGCATCGAAAGCTTCCCGGAAAATGACGAACAGTCTGCTGATTTACGGGATTTAGACCTCGACGGCGTGATTGAAGCAAGAGAAAAGTGCGACAGCACCGTTAAGGGAGCGGTTGTCGATAACGAAGGCTGCTCAGGCGTCAATGTGGTGAACGAGCGCATCACGCTAAATGTGCTGTTCGCTAACGGTTCCGCTTACGTCAACCCTAAATATTATTCTGAAATCGCCAAAGTCGCTGAGTTTATGGCGGATTTCCCTTACTCAGAAGTCACCATTGAAGGGCATGCCAGTGCCGAGGGGCCTGCTGATGTGAACAAACGGCTGTCACTGCTGCGCGCTAAATCAATTGCCGCCCTTCTCTCATCTATTCATCGTATCGATCGCAGCCGTATTCAAGCCATAGGGTACGGGGAAGAACGCTTGCTTGATGAATCAGATACCCCCGAGGCACACCAACTTAACCGACGCGTCGTGGCAGACATTCGAGGAAGTGACAAGCGCATACCCTTGAAGTGGACGATTTATACCGATGTTGAAAACTGAGATAGAGCATGACTCAGGTCGTTGAATCGACCCGAATTTGCACACCATTCCAAATGGGACAAAGCATGACTATAACCAACAAAATCACACTTGTTGTAGCGACCACTCTCTTATGTCTGTGCACGGCGATGGCCTATGCAGAATTCACCGTCAACCTTGCTTTCATCAAACAGGAAATGCAGTTTCAAGCCAGCAGTGCGATGCAAAATCTGAGCGCAGCGTTAGTACCGATTCTGGAAACAGGCGATCTGGACAAAAGTGAGCGCTTTTTTGAAACCGTGATGAATGAAAAAACCGCCCTCAGTCAGGTGACACTGCAGTGGTTGTTTGACGGCGATCTGCAAACCTGGAGTCAGGAGGTAGCCATCTCTCAACCTGCTCCGGAATGGTTTGTTGCTTTTGACCTTATCCAACCCATTTGGCTGACCAAGACCGTCACAAACAGCTGGACTGATTTAGCCACCCTCTCAATCCTTGTCGAGACTGACAACGCTTATTCGACATTGTGGCAGCTGTTTCGATCGTTTCTCATTTCATCCATCATACTGATCACTGCGGCGACGCTCGTGGTACGGTATACCACTGCCCGCATGCTCTCGCCGGTGAAAACTATCACCCACGAAGCAAAACGTATTGCGAAGTTGGACTTTTCCAATGCCGTACCTGCCCCGAAAACCAGTGACCTGTCCGAGCTAACCACCGCCTTCAATGACATGTCATTACAGCTTCAGAATCTTTTTGAAACGCTTAACGAAGAGATAAGTAGCCTACAGAAAAAATACCTTTATGACGACGCCTCAAGCTTGCCAAACCGGAGTTTCCTTATCCGTCAAACCGAAAGCTGGTTGTTGAGTGGGGACTGCGGCGTATTAATGCTGATTAACCTGAAATGGCTTGAAAATACCGACCCAAAACAAGGCACCAAAAACTTTAACGAATGCATTCGCTCCATGGGGCAATCTATTGAGCGCATACTAGAGCACACCAACGATTCTTTGGTAGCAAGAACAGCAAAGTATGAAATTGCAGTCGTGATACCCAGCATTCACGAGCAACAAGCCCGTGAGCATCTGAGAAAAATCATCAGAGCCATCAATTCGGAAATCATCATCAATGGATTGCCCATCGCCAACGGCTTTGCCATCGGCGTTGCTGAACGAAACGGTAACGATTCCGTATCATCCCTGATTGAGCGCGCGAATATCGCCAAAAACCAAGCCGACACAGAAAGTACCGTCTTTGCTTTCTCCCAAACCACACAGGAACATTCACAGGAACAACTTGATGAGAAATTGGTGGAGGCCTTACAGAATGATACTTTCGAGTACATGCTGCAGCCCGTTTTTGCGACCGCTTCTCACGAGATACAGCAATACGAAGTGTTTACCAGGCTTCAGTTGGGCGACAACGCTATGGGTGCAAACAAGTGGTTATCTGACCTCTCTAGGCTTTCCATTGCGCAACGCTTCGACCGTTGCGTGGTGAAGAAGCTGGTGACTGTTTTAAAATCAGACAAGGAAATCGCTCCCCTTTCGATCAATTTAACTTCAGACAGTATTAAAGACCCTGACTTCATCATTTGGCTTATCGACACCATCACAACGAACAAGCTCGAAAACCGACTCTACTTTGAGTTTGCCGAAGCAATTGCCTGTAATCATCCGGAAGATTGTGAATTGGCTTGCAGGAGCTTTAATGAAGCAGGGATACGCTTTGGGATAGACAGGTTTGGACAACATCTCGCTTCGGTCTCTTATCTCAGAGCGTTAGAGCCGCACTTTGTTAAGCTTGATCATTCTTTTATTCAAAACCGCGATGGTTCCAGCGACCACTTACTATTGCTAAAACCGATCATAAAAATGGCATCCAGTTTGGGGATCGAAGTCATCGCTTCTTCGATTGAATATAAGCATCAACTCTCTACACTACCGACATCGAACATCGATGCTTATTTCGGTTTTATCGCTCCTCCGTTTCCTTTGGAGTCACTGAACGAAGAGATGCGCAAGAGCGCTTAGAAAGCATTCAAACCGGCCTGAACATTACTGCAGCTCCTTAAAAACAAAGCCACGCACTAGCGTGGCTTTGCGAAGGACTTTCCTGCTTTACTGCCAACTGTGAAGATGGATAGATCCAATTGGCTTTTACGCCGCATGGGAACACAGACCGGAGTTCATTACTTACGGGCAAAGCTAGTTATGCATAGCTAAACCATCCGCGAGTTGGAATACAGCGCCCATGATCACAGTGGAATATGTCCGTCATAAGGTTGATGACTGTGGTTGTGGCCATGCCGCTCGCTGGGCAATGAACGCCAAAGTTGGCGATACCATGACGATTGCTGGCCCTGGCACCATTCAGGAAATCAATAAAGAAGCCGATTGGTTCTTTATGGTTGCAGATATGACTGCCCTTCCTGCACTGTCTGTCAAAATTGCATCGCTACCTCAACATGCAAAAGGCCATACGGTGATTGAAGTGCTTTCTCAAAGCGACATTCAGCCGATTCAAGCCCCCGAGGGTATCCAAATCGACTGGCTGGTAAAGGGCGAAAAAACACTGGCAGAGCAAGTTAAGGAAAAAGAATGGCTGGATGGTAAGGCTGCCATCTGGTGTGCTTGTGAATTCGATTCTATGCGCTCGCTACGCCAATATTTCCGAAATGAAAGAAACGTCGAGCGAGACAATATTTATATCAGCAGCTATTGGAAAAACGGCGTGACTGAAGAAGGCCACAAAGTGATCAAGCGGGAGGATGCTGAGGCAGTTGCTTAGTTCGTGCCTTCAGAGTTTCCAACATTTAGCAGGGAGCATAGTTAGCTCCCTGCTGCGTAGAATTACAGGCTAGCGATAACTGCGCTGTAGTATGACTGAGGAGTGACTTCCTCTACTGCCATTTGACTTCCCACATTGCTGCGAATAGAGGCAATCACATCTTTTTGGCTTTCACCCCCAACTTCCAGCATTTCAAGCATCGCATGAATGTACTCACCTGAACCTTTCGAGGTGTCTTCCATCATTGGTCAAAATTGTCCTGAATGAACATTGCTGCCTTAACACGGCTGCCTTCACAGGTTTCTTGTGAAGAGATATTTGAAGAAACCGCGGTGGTACCTAAATCCCAGATAACGTTCGAAATACCAGCAGCTGCAGGAATGTCGTTAAAGATCATTGCGCCGATACCGCATTGTGTCCAAGGGTTAATACCCTTTTTTCCTCAGCAACAACATTGCCCGATACCAAAGCAGCAGCTACAGCGAATAAAGCGATTTTTTTCATAGTCTTCACCAATAAATAGATAAATGAGCGGCGTACTCAAATCCTTGGTTGTAGCGAACTGAAGTCCTTACATCAAAAGCTTGATGCTCAAAAAACCGTTGCTCCCAAGTCAAATGATTCTCGTATTGCCATTTTTCGTCCAAATTGAAATAACCGCCTAATTTTATTGAGGTAACCCAATATGGGGTGACGGTTAATATTCCCCCAACTTCTGGTCCGCTAAGAAAGTTAATGTCTTTTAACGAGTTAACTTGCAACTCTCCCGCTAACGCTAAATGGCTCACAAAGCCGTCATAGGGCTGCCAGCTTGTTCCAGCAAAGCCCTCAAATGTCGTATCTGAGCAATCAATGCAATTCAGCGATGCCGGCTTGTAACCAGCACTGATCCCCCAAGCCCATTGACTGTCACCAGGAAGTCCTGTCTGAGAGAGATTCAGGTTGATAATGTCTATTAAGGTAAACTCTCTTAAACGAATCTTGCTCTCTTCTTTGGTGTAGAGAAAAGTGAGATCAAAGGTATTAAGTGCGGAGTTTGGAATACGTGCTGCATTCACGCTCAAAAGGTCGTAGTAGTTGGCGCGAAATCGAAGAGCCATTGCTTCACCAAAAGCTTCGTTGTGAAGTGTCGAAGCTTGAAACATTGTTGTATTCTGCGCTTTATGAGGTGGTATTTTTTCCACTGCTTTCCAGCGTGTCTCTGACGCTGGCAGACTAAATCGCAAAGCCAATAGGGCTTTCAATTTTGAAGTTTGTGGCTCACTCAGCCCCTCACTTTTAACATCTATAAACGCGTAATAGTCGTAAAGTGTATCTATGATACGAGTCACTTCGTCGTTCGAATGCTTGTTGAAATGCCTTGCCAAATCTGTTGATGGCTCACTGATCACTCTAGCGACCGTATCCCGCTCCTCTCGACTAAGTTGGGTGAAGCGCTCATACAACTGCTCTTGTCGCGAACCGTGATAGGTGACTTTTTCTACTACCTCTCTAGTATCTGGTTTGTTCAGCATCATCACGATGTCATAGGGCATAACCCAGCTTTTACCTTTCGCTACCAGAGGCTTCTCAATGACCATCTCAAGCACTTTCGCTAGCTGATAGGCACAGTTTTCAGTGAAAAATAGTAGGTCATGCTGGAGTGCTCTAGTTCCCATAAATGGGCTAGTAAAAAGTTAACTTTCTCTTGAGGCAGATCGAGACGGTACTCCCACAAATCTCTAAGTTCTGATTCGTTGTAGGTAAGGTTCTGATGATGGTATTTTTGATTAGTAAAATGGCCTGAGTACCCGCCTGTTATCCCCTTGTAGATGTACACAAATTTATTGTCTCCATCCGGAACCCTAGCACCGTAGTTAAACGTATTATCAAGAAATTCGTGGTTGTTCTTGCTGTTGAACTTCAACAACAAGTGGCCATACATAGATGCGGGGTTACCCAGATAACCGCTGGCATACACTAGGCTGACACTTTCCGCCTTAAAAGCGCGCCGATATGCTTGATAGTTTGTGCAATCCACCTCAGGAAACCGAGCGTTTGGCAATTGCTGTTCCAGCCATATCTTTCTAGCCGGAAAGCGACACTGAGATTGAGGTTGGGACTTAAACGCTTCTAAAGTAGCGATAAGTTCCGAGGCCGCATCAATCTTGCCATTCTGGGACAAAAAGAAGTCAGGGCTATTTATCAAGCTCTCTGAACCAAACCAAGAAGGCTCATGGTGAAGAAGACTTAACCAGGTGGAGTCGTTATGGAGATTTGGGGAAAGAGCTTTTTGATGAGGACTTCCGGCATTAGTTGTAAAAGACACCAAAAGTTGTAATAAAAAAAAGCTCAAGTATTTTAAAAATTGCTTAATGATCTTGATTCTTATTTACGCGGTGGATGTAAGTTGATTAAAACATAAGATGTCTATCTTTTCGATACATTATTAGAAGCACTTCAAATATCGAACAAACTTCAAGCAAACTAAGAAATCAGACTCCCCAAATATCGATAATTGTTTGCAACAAACAAGAAAACCACGCATGGACGTGGTTTTCTCATTTGCACAACAATCTGATTTACCCTGCTTTCAACCGATATTCCTCAGCCAGCATTTCAGCCGCTTTTTCAGCGATGGGGTTCAACAACCCACTTCCCAGCGCTGCAAACAGGCTCTGCTTCATGTCGCGTGACCAGAAGCGGCGAATATGGGAGGCGACTTCGTCGACCGTCTCTTGCTCGGTTCTGCCATGCTCGAGGTTGTCAGCGATTTGGTTCGCCATCGCGTAAAGGCGTTCGTTACGATGAAGTTCACCGTCCATGTTCACTCCTGCTTAATCGCTGCTGTCCTGAGTCGCCGCAGATAAATGGGCTTGTTGCTGCTCATCAAATTCACGGAAACGCTGCTGCCAATCCGCCTGTTCCACTGCCACTTTCACCTGCACCGCCGTCACTTTGTATTCAGGACAGTTGGTTGCCCAATCTGAGTTTTCTGTGGTGATCACATTGGTACCAGACACCGGATGGTGGAACGTGGTGTAAACCACGCCCGGTTGCATGCGGTTGCTGATTTTCGCGGGTAAGGTAATTTCACCTGCACGGCTCGCAATCCGGACTGGAGATCCATCTGTAACACCGCGATCTTCCGCATCCAACGGATGAATTTCCAATACGTCTTCCTGATGCCACTGACTGTTGTCAGTACGACGAGTCTGTGCACCAACGTTGTATTGGGAAAGGATACGCCCAGTCGTCAGCAACAATGGGAAGCGTTTATTCACCTTCTCTTCTGTCGCCACGTATTCGGTCACCACAAAGCTGCCCTTACCTTTCACAAATCCGCCGATGTGCATGGTTGGGGTCCCTAGCGGCGCTTCATCGTTACAAGGCCATTGAATGGAGCCCAGCTCATCCAGTTTTTCATAGCTCACACCATGGAAAGTCGGCGTCAGCTTGGAGATTTCATCCATGATTTCGGAAGGATGCTTGTAATGCATCTCGTAGCCAAGGGCGTTGGCGAGATCCATGGTCGCTTCCCAGTCGGCTTTACCCGAAAGCGGAGCCATCACTTTACGCACTGGCGAGATACGGCGCTCCGCATTGGTGAAGGTACCGTCTTTCTCTAAGAAGCTGGCACCCGGTAAGAATACATGCGCAAACTTCGCCGTTTCGTTGAGGAAGATGTCCTGAACGATCAGGCATTCCAACGATGTCAGCGCTGCTTCAACGTGTTGGGTATTCGGATCAGATTGGGCGATGTCTTCACCCTGCACATACATGCCTTTAAATCGACCTGCGATAGCGGCATCGAACATGTTAGGAATGCGAAGCCCAGGTTCATCATCAATCGGCACACCCCATTCACACTCAAACAATGCACGTACTTCTGGGTCTGACACATGGCGATAACCCGGCAACTCATGAGGGAACGAGCCCATATCACAACTGCCCTGCACGTTGTTCTGACCACGCAGTGGGTTAACACCCACCCCTTCACGACCGACGTTACCTGTCGCCATGGCAAGGTTGGCAATCGCCATAACCGCTGAGCTGCCTTGACTGTGCTCAGTCACACCAAGGCCATAGTAAATGGCACCGTTTCCGGCTTTTGCATACATACGGGCGGCTTCTCGGATCAGCATGGCGGGAACGCCTGTGGCGCTTTCCATCGCTTCCGGTGAATGATGTTCATCGGCAATAAAGTCGCGCCATTTTTTGTACGCTGCCATGTCGCAACGCGCTTCAATGTATGACGTGTCTTCCAACCCTTCATTGATGATGACGTGCGCCAATGCATTCAACACGGCGACATTAGTTCCCGGACGCAGTTGAAGATGGTATTGGGCACGGACATGCGCTGCATTGACCAGATCAATTTCGCGTGGGTCGATAACAATCAGTTTTGCGCCGCTGCGAAGACGACGTTTAAGCTGGGACGCGAACACCGGATGACCATCGGTTGGGTTGGCCCCGATAACAATAATCGCATCGGCTTTTTGGACTGATTCGAAGGTCTGTGTCCCTGCGGATTCGCCCAGCGTGGTTTTCAAGCCATAACCCGTCGGAGAGTGACAGACACGCGCACAGGTATCCACGTTGTTGGTACCAAAGCCTGCGCGAACCAGTTTTTGCACCAGATAGGTTTCTTCATTAGTGCAGCGGGAAGAGGTGATCCCACCCAGCGCATTCGCGCCGTGTTTATCGCGGATCGCTCTGATCTTATCTGCGGCAAAACCAATCGCTTCTTCCCAACTCACCTTGCGCCAAGGTTCATGAATAGAATCGCGGATCATCGGGTCAGTCACACGATCTTTGTGGGTTGCATAGCCAAAGGCAAAACGCCCTTTCACACAAGAATGCCCCTGATTCGCCTTGCCATCTTTGTGCGGCACCATTCGGATCAATTCATCACCGCGCATTTCAGCTCGGAATGAACAACCAACGCCACAATAGGCACACGTCGTCACACGATAATGGCTCGGGGTGCCGAGTTCTATCACGCTGTTTTCTGTCAATGCTGCCGTCGGACAGGCTTGCACGCAAGCACCACAGGATACGCATTCAGAGTCCATAAACGACTCTGACCCTGCGACGATACGGGACTCAAAACCCCGACTTTCCACCGTCAGTGCGTGTTGACCCTGAATCTCTTCACAGGCACGCACACATCGGGAACAGACGATGCATTTGCTGGTATCAAAGGTGAAGTAAGGATTGGAGGTGTCCTTTTCCATGTTGAGGTGATTGTTACCTTCGAATCCGTAGCGCACGTCACGAAGACCAACTGCCCCCGCCATGTCCTGCAATTCACAGTCGCCATTCACCGCACAGGTCAAACAATCCAGTGGATGGTCTGAAATGTATAACTCCATCACGTTACGGCGTAACTTACGCAGCGCTTCATTTTGTGTGGTGACTACCATGCCTTCGGCAACGGGTGTGGTGCAGGCGGCGGGTTTTCCGCGCATTCCTTCAATTTCCACCACACACATACGGCATGAGCCAAACGCTTCGAGTGAATCAGTGGCACACAATTTGGGAATTTGAATATTCAGCATGGTAGATGCATGCATCACCGACGTGCCCTCTGGCACAGAGATTGGCCAGCCATCAATGGTCAGTGAGATTTGCTTAACGTCTTCGCCTTTAACAGCAGGCGTACCGAAATCTTTGCTGCCTTGCTCAATGGGAATATAGAACTCAACCATTGTCTTCTCCTCAACGGCTTACTTGCCGCCACTGTTCACTTGGGCACCCGCGTCCTTCGCGAGCCCGAAATCTTCTGGAAAGTGCTTCAATGCGCTTTTCACCGGAAACGGCGTCATCCCACCCATGGCACAGAGCGAGCCCTGCTCCATGGTCTCGCAGAGATCATCCAGCAGCTCTTTACGTTCCAGCTTGTCATCGCCTTGCGCATCCAGCAGTTGGTCAATCACTTCCGCACCGCGGACTGCGCCAATACGACAAGGCGTGCATTTGCCGCAGGATTCCAGCTCGCAGAATTCCATCGCAAAACGCGCCATCTGGCTCATATCGATTTGATTGTCGAACGCAACGATGCCGCCGTGGCCCAGCATGGCACCACGTGCAGCGAGATGTTCGTAATCCAGATCTGTATCCCAGTCATGTTCAGCAATGTAAGCGCCAAGCGGTCCACCAATTTGTACGGCTTTAAGGGGTTTTCCTGTCTTGCTGCCACCACCAAAATCAAACAGGAGTTCCCGAATCGTCACGCCAAAAGCCAACTCAAACAGACCGGGGCGTTTCACATTCCCCGCCAGTTGGATTGGCATGGTGCCGAGGGAGCGACCCTGACCGAAGTCTTTGTAGTGATCCGCCCCTTTGGACAGGATGATAGGCACCGAAGCCAGCGAAATAACGTTATTGATGACGGTGGGCTTGCCAAATAAGCCTTCAATGGCCGGAAGCGGTGGCTTGCTTCTTACCAATCCACGTTTGCCTTCCAAGCTCTCCATCAGTGAGGTTTCTTCACCGCAGATATAGGCTCCCGCCCCCATCCGAAGCTCTAAATCGAAATGTTTGCCGCTGCCGCAAATATCCGCCCCCAGATAACCCGCCGCATAAGCGTTTTCTATCGCTTGGGTGAAGATCTTGCAGGCATTCGGATACTCAGATCGGGTATAGACATATCCCTGTGTGGCACCCACCGCGATGGCGCAAATGATCATCCCTTCAATCAGGGTGAACGGGTCGCCTTCCATCAGCATGCGGTCGGCAAAAGTCCCGGAATCGCCTTCGTCTGCATTACAAATCACATACTTTTGACCCGCAGGTTGGTCTGAGACGGTTTGCCACTTAATACCGGTTGGGAACGCCGCACCACCGCGACCACGCAGGCCAGAGGTTTTTATTTCGTCGAGAATTTCTTGGGTGCTCATACCCAGCGCTTTTTCCAGCCCGACGAACCCGCCTTTGATGCGGTAATCTTCAACATCTAACGGGTCAACAAACCCAACACGTTCGAACGTCAGCCGTTGTTGTTTTTTCAGCCAGGAGATTTCGGTGGTCAGCCCCAAACAAAGTGGGTGCTCCGACGCAGCGCTGCCCTCTTCATCTGGCGCAAAGAAACGGAGTGCTATTAGGGAATCCACGTCATCTTCGAAAACCGGACCAAAGGCCACTCGGCCTTCAGCCGACTCCACTTCAATCATGGGTTCAAGCCAGAACAAGCCGTGGGAACCGTTACGGATAATGGTCAAAGATTCGCCCATGGAGGCGGCACTATGTGCCAAACGTTGAGCGACTTTCTCAGCGCCACGGGAAACAGAAGAAGAGTCGAGGGGAACATAAATGCGATAACTCATGGCGCTTTCACCTCGATCACTTGGGTGAGCAACGAATCGACGAGGTTATCGAATGCCTCATCGTTCATTTCACCGTGGATATCATCACCGACTCTCACACACGGTGAGTACATGCAGTTGCCCAGACAGTAAACGGGCTCGAGGGTGAAGTTGTTATCTTTGGTCGTTTCGTGAAAGCCAATACCCAGCCTCGAGGCGGCGTGTTTTTCAAGGGCACGCGAGCCCATCGACTGGCAAGATTCAGCGCGGCAAATCTGAATAACATGTCCGCCCGGTGGGTGATTGCGGAACTCATGGTAAAAGCTGATCACGCCATGCACATCGGCATTGGACAAATTCAGTCCGTGCGCAATCATCGGCACAGACGCCGGAGGCACAAAACCCAACTGATGTTGAATATGGTGTAACACAGGTAACAGCGCGCCCGGTTTGGCTTTAAGCGAATTGACCGCCTCTGCCACCACCACGCGCTCCTGCTCCGTTAAAGCGCTACCCTGAGCTTGGTTTTCCATTGGCTATCCTTGCTGTTCATCTTCATGAAACACCGTGTTACCAGTGTTGTCTTCAATTGTAGAGCCAATCATCCAACCTCCTGTTCCCGAATTGAGACCCAATCAGGTCGTAATGCGACGCTCCTGATAGAAAAGCATGGTCAAAACTGACTGGTTTTTATACAAATTTTTTCTATGGCGTCACACAATAATTAATTGTTACCCCACAGTAATTGACAGTTTACCCACCCAAGACAACACTAACATTTGTTTAACAACCAAACAGGTGTTAGCTTCATGACCTCCCGCGAAGATGAAATACTGCAATTGATCAAAGATGATCCTTTCATCCAGCAACAGAGCATTGCCGACAAGCTGAATATCAGCCGGTCTGCCGTAGCAGTGCATATCATGAATATGACGCGAAAAGGGGTGATCCGCGGAAAAGGCTATATTGTCGACCGCTCGCAGTATGCGGTGGTGATTGGCGGCACCAATATGGACATTCTGGGTCAGCCAGAAGTAGCGATGGTCGAACGCGATTCCAACCCAGGGAAAATCACAGGTTCAGCTGGCGGTGTCGGGCGGAATATTGCAGAAAACCTTGCAAGACTTGGGGTCGATACAAAGTTAATCTCAGTGGTGGGGGATGATACTTATGGCAATGTCGTGCTTGAAACGACGAGAAAAGCCGGCGTCGATGTTAAAGCTGTCAGTCAACTAACGGGGCAAACCACCTCTACCTATCTCTCGTTACTCGATGCCCATGGCGACATGCTGGCAGCAGTATCAGATATGTCGATTCTGGAGCATCTGAACATCGGTTTACTTGCTCAGCACACTGACCTTATCCAGCATGCTGCAGCCATTATCATCGACACCAACCTCAACGACGATGTTCTCGCTTACCTGTTTAGTAAGTTTCACGATCAAGTCATCTATTTGGATACGGTGTCGACGGCGAAATCCATCAAAGCCAAACCGTATCTCAAACATATCCACACACTCAAACCGAACCTGTTGGAAGCGGAGACCATTTCTGGTTTACCGCTGAATTCCGATGAGGATATCGACGACATTGCAGACTGGTTCATTCAACAAGGCATCACCCGCTTGTTCCTGAGCCTTGGAGCAGATGGCATCCTCTACCGCTCAGCAGAAGACACCGCCTTAATCCGTCCGTCCAAAGTCAATGTGGTCAATGCCAATGGAGCAGGAGACGCCTTTCTCGCCGGATTGGTGTACGGACAAATGAATAATCTGACTGACGCAGAATCCTGCCGCTTTGCGCTCGGCTGCGCCATGTTAACGATGGAGCACATGCAAACCATCAACCCAGCCATTACCGAACTGATGGTGCAACAGCGCCTAGAGGAAGCCTTATGTTAAACCCCTATCTCGACATTCACCCGGCCGTTAAGCAAGCCTTGTCAGAAGGCAAACCTGTTGTCGCGTTGGAATCCACCATCATTTCCCACGGTATGCCCTATCCGGAAAATGTCGAAACTGCCCTGCGGGTTGAACAAGCAGTGCGTGATAACGGCGCGACTCCTGCCACCATCGCGATTCTCAAAGGACGTTTAAAGGTTGGGTTGAGTGAAGAAGAAATCACTTATCTTGGAAAACGCGGTCAATCAGCGATTAAAACCAGCCGTCGCGATATTCCTTTCATTGTCGCCAACAAAGCCGACGGCGCAACCACGGTCGCGTCGACGATGATTTTGGCCGATATGGCGGGCATCCGCGTATTTGCCACGGGTGGCATTGGCGGCGTTCACAGAGGTGCTGAGACCAGCTTTGATATCTCTGCGGATTTGGAAGAATTGGCAGAAACCAAGGTCGCCGTTGTGTGCGCGGGGATTAAGTCCATCCTCGATTTGGGACTGACACTTGAATACCTCGAAACCAAGGGTGTTCCTGTAATTGGCTACGGCACTGAGACACTGCCAGCGTTTTATACGCGCGAAAGTCAGTTTGGCGTCGACTACCGAATCGACAGTCCTGAACTCATCGCGGCCGCACTGAAAGCGAAATGGGAAATGCAGCTTAAAGGCGGTGCGGTGATTGCCAACCCTGTACCCGAAGAACACGCCCTGAAGAATGAAGAAATTGATAGCGTCATTGAAGCTGCGATTAATGAAATGGATGCCAAAGGTATAAAAGGTAAGGATTCCACACCATTTTTGTTGGCAAAAGTGGCCGAAAAGACCGCAGGAAACAGCCTAAAAGCCAACATTGCATTGGTACTCAACAATGCAGCGCTCGCCGCTAAAATTGCAGTTGCATACAGCGATTAACACTCACTCTCAATAATACCCTCAAATTTCATTACACCTCTAAACACCTTGAGTGCCGGAAATTCGGCCTCAAGGTGTCCGTTTTATAAGATATCTTCGCACCTTTTGTCTTAAAACAGAGCATTTAGCACATGACATCTGTGTTTTAAATAAATTAATTTTACTTTTTTTTAACATTGTCCTACCCATAGGGGAGAAGCTGCGTTCTGGACTGCGCCAATCTCTAAGAGCTGTAACTAAATTAAACAAGGACGGTTTAAAACAAACCGAGAATGGAGAGGTTCCTATGGGCACAGTATCCTCAATACGCCAAACAGTTAACATCGGTTTCTACCTGTGTGACCGCTTTACCATGCTAGCAATGGCTTCTGCGATAGAAGTATTGCGGATGGCAAACCAGTTGTCAGGCGAGACCTTATACCGTTGGCACACACTGAGTGAAGACGGTAAATCGGTATCAGCCAGTGATTCGCTACAAGTCGGTGTCGATGAAGGCATCCCTTCCCAGCAAGCTTTGGACATTGTGATTATTTGTGGTGGCTTAGATATTGAAAAGGCAGCCAGTCCAAAGCTGCTGAATTGGTTGGGCTCACTGGATAGAAAGCAAGTGACCATTGGTGCTATCTGTACGGGCAGCTATCTGTTGGCAAAAGCCGGTATCATGCAGAACAAAGCTTGCTCTATCCACTGGGAATATCTCGCTGGCTTTCAGGAGGCTTTCCCCACCGTCCGTGTCAGCAACAAACTTTTCTCTCTTGACGAGAAGCGCATGACAAGTGCGGGCGGAACTGCACCGATGGATATGATGCTCAATATGGTCACGAAAGAGCACGGCAACAAACTGAGTGCTGCGATCTCTGAAATGTTCATGTGCGAACGTGTGAGAAATACAGAAGACGTTCAGAAAATACCGTTGAGAAATCTGATCGGCACTGCGCAACCTAAGTTGCTTGAAACCGTATCCTTAATGGAAGCCAATCTTGAAGAGCCTTTCTGCATCGATGAACTTGCTGGTCTCGTGCAGCTATCCCGTCGTCAACTCGAAAGACTGTTCCAACGACATATTCAGTGTTCGCCTTCACGTTACTATCTGCACCTCAGGCTCAGTCGTGCCAAACAACTACTGATCCAGACCAATCTGTCGATTATCGAAATCTCGATTGCCTGCGGGTTTGTATCCACACCCCACTTTTCCAAATGCTACAGAGATTACTACGGCATTCCGCCAAGAGAAGAGCGTGTAGGCATGCGCCAAGAACAAGAGCCGACACTCGGCAGTGTCAGCTTAGAGAGCGCACAAATAGCCAGCTAAACGCTGCATAACTTCCAAAATATCAGCCCCGGAATTTCCGGGGCTTTTTTTCTCCGGCAGGATCTGCCATCTCATCTGTTGGAATGAAGTGTTCAATTTTTCATCAATACTAATTTCGCCGTACCTGATCTTCGTTTATGTGCCGATAATCTAGACGATCCTGACATTTCAATAAGAAGCCAGACACATAACGAAACCTGTTTCGCCGCATGCAAATTTGGAGCAAAAATAAAGCCTGCCGTGTTTAACTACCCCCTGCTTAACCCGCGCACTTTTTAATCAGACGGCTTTATCCCAAGATGACGTTTGTATTAATTCAACGTTACCCAAAGGGTTATCCACCGTTTCTGTGGGTAACTTTCTTCGCGACACGTAATAGATTGAGTTTATGTGATTAAATCCTGACCTCGCAATTTTTGCGACTGAGGACAAATTTTTTCCCCAAATATTCTTTTGTCATCTCAATGACATATAGCCTGCCTAAATCATCGTACAAGAAAGGAGTCATAGGATGAGTACTATTGTGGTTACAGGCGCTGCGCGCGGAATAGGCTTAGAGCTAGTGAAAACTTATCTTGCGAAAGGCGATAAAGTAGTCGCTACCTATCGCACATCAGAGCCGCCTATTGCACTGGCTCAGTTGCAAGGGACTTGTCAATTAACGCTTCACCCTCTGGAAGCGACCGACTCACAAAGCATCGCAGCGTTTGCTGCATCACTTGCAGACACTCATATTGATGTCTTGGTGAACAACGCAGGTGTTATTGGTCCCGACCATCAGAGTTACAGCGACATGGACGTTGAAGGATGGAAACACACCTTTGAAATAAACACCATCGCTCCTTTGATGATTACCAACGCTCTGCTCAGCAACTTAAAGAAAAGTCCTTCACCTAAAGTCATCACGATTTCCAGCCAGATGGGAGCTTTGAACCGAGAGTCCACCGGAATGTTGGCTTACCGAAGCTCTAAAGCTGCCGTAAACAAAGTCATGCAGGTACTGGCGTTGGAGCTTAAAGCAGAGGGCATTATTGTGTGTCCGGTACATCCTGGGTGGGTGAAAACCGACATGGGTGGTGACGAGGCCGATATCACAGCGCAAGAGAGCGCAGAGGGTATTGTAAAACTCTCTCAGTCACTGACAATGAAAGAAAGCGGCAAATTTTTCACTTGGGAAGGTTATGAACACGCTTGGTAAGCACATTGAATATCTCTGGCTGGATACAGACTCAGAGCATTATCAACAGGCTTTGAGCCTTCGTTACGCGTTGTTTTTCGAAGAGCCACGCCTACCTTGGGAAGTTTTATTTGATGCGGATGAACATAACAGCCGGCATCTCGCGGCTATCTGTGACGGGGAATTGCTGGCTTATGGCCGGTTGACCAAACGGGATGATTCAACCGTGAAGATATCACAATGGTAGTTTCACCAGACCATCAGCGCAAAGGGTTGGGAGAGGCCATTCTTAGCCGACTGGTTGCCCACGCTAAAAAGCACTTAACAAAACATATTATTTTAAGTGCACGCCTGCATGCAATTCCGCTTTATGAAAAGTTGGGATTTAATAAAATGGGTGGCGTGTATACCTCACCGAAAACTGGCATTAAACATATTAAAATGAAACTAGTACTATGAAGGGCTGAATGAATCAGCCCTTTTATTTAACGCAACATCATGAAATTTAATTAAGCAATCACTTCTTCTTTGTTTTCAATAGAAGATGGTGAACCGCCATTGATTGCAATGGACTTTGCTTTCATTGCTTCAGGAATCACTTTCAGAAGGTTAATCTTCAGCAGACCATTTTCCAGATCTGCACCGGTGACCTCAACATAGTCAGCCAGGTTGAACTTACGTTCGAAAGTACGGTTTGCAATGCCTTGGTACAGGTAGTTTTTACCTTCTACCTTCTCCTTCTCACCACGGATTGTCAGCACACCGCGCTCAACGTTAATGTGAAGCTCTTCTTGAGTGAAGCCAGCAACTGCAAGCGTTATCGCGTACTTGCTGTCTTCGAGCGATTCAATGTTATATGGAGGGTAACCCGCTGCTGCGCTTTCTGCGCGGAACGCGTTATCCAGTAAATTGGCAAAGCGGTCAAAGCCGACGCTATTACGGTATAGTGGGGTCAAGTCGATAGTTTTCATCATATATCCTCCAATGAAGCGATATTAAATTTAGTTAAATAATTTGCCCGAGAGGCCGCACGAATATCGCCACAACCTCTACACCACTATATTTGGAGATAGACCAAAACACTTTCAAGGGTAAAAAGAGAAAAAAATTTTATTTTCTTTTAAATCTTTGATTATTAGATGGCGAAACTTTTAAATGTAGACCATTTGTTAATATAAAATTCGAATCGCTAATAAATTTATATTGGGGTGATATAAGCAAGATTCAAGGCGTGGGATATAAAAAATTAGTAGCTAATATTTTCATTGTCGATAAGAAGGTTATCCTCCACGAATGTCTTACGCTCTTTATCGTTACACACGCGGTGCATGCAAGTGTTTAGGCACAGTGCCTGAACCACTTTCTTTGAATGGGCATTTAAACAGCTAAACTCGGCAGCGCAAAGTTGACCGTTCATAAACAGGCGCTCGAGTGTTTCTACACTGAATTCAAGCTGCACTTTTTCAACGTGTTGAACTGCGGTGGCTCCTTTGCCTTTAACGTGCTTGCTATCCATTGCCTTCACCCGTCTGAAATTCCTATCACATACCTTGAATTTAGATGATAATGGTTATCATTACAACCCGAGGTAAATTATGGATATGAACGACACGCTGGCGGTAACGCTGCATTGAATGAACAATTTGCACTGTAAATTTCTTATTCGGTGGGCTCTCTGAGGTACCTTCCTGGTGTGTTGCCTGTCATCTTCCTAAAGAAGCTGATAAATGCACTGTCGCTGGAAAATTTCAGCGCCGAAGCCACTTCTGACACACTTTCCCCTTCCGACAAGCGCTCGACAGATGCCTGCAACCGCCATTGTTGTCGCCAGGACTGATAAGGCATACCCGTTTCCCGAGTGAAGATGCGACTGATAGTTTTAGCACTGGCACCAATACCTTTTGCCATCTCGACTAAAGGCTCTGGCAGCACATTCCCCGCCATCACTTCCTCAAGCCAAACTTTTAGGCGGCGATCAGAAGGGAGCTTCAATGCGAAGTGCTCTTCCTGTGCATCGCCGAACTCCTGACAAAACAGTGAGAAGACCGCTTGCTGTTCTTCTTGTGGCATTTCCCATTCCCAGTAGGCCATACGCTCGATGAGTTCTCTGAGCAGGCCGTTTACAGCGATTATCTTGATGTCTTTCGGAAGGTGCTGGGATATCTGTGCGTCGAAATACAATGACCGATAAGCCACCACATTTCTCATCACTGCGCAGTGAACGGTGCCAGCAGGGATCCAGGCAGCACGACTTGGAGGCAGCACACACCACAACCCGTTCAGGTTGATGCTCATGCACCCTGAAGAAGCAAACAGAAGCTGATGCTTATTGTGTTTGTGCATTCCCGAGTCATGACGTCCAATCTGTGCGGCAACGCCAATGATAGGCGCTTCCAACACATCCGCGTTAAATCGGGTTTCTTCGGTTATAACTGCCATCTGTCCTTATTTTGATGTTTTTGGTTCTAATTGCGTTAATAGGCCAAGTATATCTACCTGTAGACTCCACGCCATCAAAAACGATTATTGGAGACTTTATGAAAACGCAAACCCCGTCTTTGTGGCTTCTTGGGGCGCTGTTGATGTTTCCCCAAATTGCCGAAACAATTTACAGCCCGGCATTGCCCGATCTGGCTGAAGCCTTTGACGTTTCCTTTGATACGGCATCACTCACGTTATCGGTTTACTTTTCAGCATTTGCAGTTGGCGTAGTGGTGTGGGGAAGGCTTGCCGATACATTAGGACGACGCACAGCGATGCTCATTGGTTTGGCGACTTATGCACTGGGAAGTGTGTTAGCCATGGTCGCGCCTGACTTTCATGTCGTGCTTTTAGCCCGGGTGATTTCCGCCTTTGGGGCAGCGACAGGCTCCGTCGTCGGTCAAACCATGTTAAGGGACAGCTACGAAGGCGCTGAATTGGGCAGAGTCTTCTCTATCATGGGAATGGCGACAGCAATTAGCCCTGTGATTGGACTGATTCTCGGAAGTGTCGTGACCACTTACTCAGGTTACTTGGGTGTATTCACAACATTATTGGGTCTAGCAGTGGTGTTACTGGTTGGGTCTACATTTGCTCTGATAGAAACCAAACCCGTGCATACTCAACGTGTTTCGCTTGCTACAGTGTGCCGTGCAATGCTGCGAGATCGCTCAATATGGAAGAATGCTATTTTAGTGGCCGCCTTTAATCTTATGCTGTTTGGCTACTACGCGATTGCGCCTTTTACTTTCAAACAACTGGGTTTCAGTTCCATTGAGTTCGGCTACACCGGGGTTGCACTGGCGCTGGGATCATTTGCAGGCAGCATGATCAATAAGTCTTTACTCAAACGCGGCTTCGATGCGAATACAATGGTCTCAAGCTCCAGTGCACTGGCTGTGCTCTGTAGCGCTGGCGTAGGGGCACTACAAGGAAGCTACCTGCTTGTTCTGCCAATGATGGGAATCGTTGTCGCTTACGGCATTGCAATACCCAATATTCTTGGCCAAGCATTGGTTAACTACCGCCAGTATGCTGGCTCTGCCGGTGCGCTGTTTGGATTGATGTATTACCTCATGCTTGGAGTTTCGTTGGGCATTGCAGGAATATTCCAGAATCTCGGGGGAACCTTGTTCACCGCTTCTTTGATTACGCTGGTATTCGTCTTGCCAACCACGAAAAAACGCCTGGCATCAGCGACCAACTCATAAACAGAAGCCCACGGTTACCGTGGGCTTCCTCATTTTTAATGTTCTATCAACGTTATCGTATCGCAGTGCAGAAACTGACATCAGCATGATGGGTTTGCATATCAAAGCTGTGGTATAGCTCAAAGCATGGACGATCATCTGATTCAATGCCCATCTCAATCACTTTACCCATCAGGTCATCCCATGCTTTGGGATACTGACTAAAGTCTGTGATGTTCTGGCGCATGACCGCATATTCGCCACCGGGGAACTCCTGAAGCTCAATACCTGCAGGGACATCGGTCTCATCCGGCACCATTAGGCAGATATCCGTCCTGCACTTCTCATTCGGGGTAATTTCAGGGTTATCGTGATAAATGAAAATACAGGTGTTCCCTGCCAAGCCATTCATACCCGCCCATTGATAAAGGCGACCACTTGCTTCTTCATATCCCTGACCATAAGGGCCAGTTACACGGACATAGGCCAGTTTACTGCGCTCGAAGTGTTGCTTTTCCATTGTCTTGCTCCATGTTGATGTGTCAGAGCCAGTATATGAATCAGTCACTTCCGCTTCGTTTCCAATCTTGCGCAGCGTGTGTCCAATCTTGCTGTTTCGTGCAAGCTCGGAAAATGCCTTGTAGTCTTCACAGTCACGAAAGGCTGTTGGTGTAACACCAAAATGTTGCTGGAAGGCCTTCGCGAGACTCTGAGAGGATGAAAAACCAAACTCTAGGGCAATGTTGAGCACCGGTTGCTTGTTCTTAAACAACTCATCAGCCGCCGCTTCGAGACGCAGACGCCTGATGAAATCTGCCAGCGTTTCTCCCTGTACCGCCTTAAATGTGCGGTGAAAATGGTAAGGCGAGAGATTTGCCAAAGCCGCGACTTCGGGCAAGTTGAGTGGCTCGTTAAAGTGTTTTTCTAGGTGACGAATGACAGGCAGCAACCGCTTTTGGTAATCAACACGCATGGCTTTTCTCTTCGGACTTATCTATGAACCGAGCCTAAACGATCCTTTCTTTACTTCAACGCTTCCAAGATAAACTTGAGATTCTTTCCATCAAATAGGGAGATTCCTTGCGTTCCTTTGCGCCCATTTTCATCATGACTACAGAATCGGAGGTCAAATGAATCAACAAGCCAAATGGAATCAGTACTACCAGAAAGTCTCTCCAATACCACATCGTAAACTGGTGGAAAGGGCTCAAAAACTGGATAAAACCGGACATCGCGTTGCTGTTGATTGTGGCTGTGGAAGCGGTGCTGAAACGGCTTATCTTTTGGCTCAGCAATATGAAGTCTATGCCTTCGATTTCAATGAAGATGCTGTGACACTAACCCACCAGCGTTGCAAGAGTCACCCCAAGCTGAACCTGACGCTTGATTCATTTTCAGAGTTTGAATTTCCCGTATCAAACCTGATTACAGCCAATAACAGTTTGTTCTTCTGCGAAGCTAAAGAGCTCGATGCTGTTTGGAGCCGCATCCGTTCATCACTCATTCGTGGCGGCGTGTTTTGTGGTGATTTCATTGGCCACAATGACACCTGGAACCAGGACACCGGCAGAGCGCTGGCACCTGTAGATAAAGTCATGTTAGACGACATGTTCAAAGGGTTTGAGATAGTCTTCTCAAAGGAGCGTGACGAGCTAGGAAAAACCGCCATTGGTAACGAAAAACACTGGCATACCTTTACGCTGATCGCGATAAAGCGCTGAAAACTTGTCGTTGGCGAGACGGCGGTCACCAAACCTGCCAATCCTCCTTTAGCCCAGTCTCCCTTGGGTTATAGTGAGCGCACTGAGTTGTATATAGTGATTAGCAATGAGTTTCGAGCAACAACTGGACCGTGCACATGAGGTCCTGACTGAGAAAGGCTTTTTGCCATCTTCTGCCAATCCATTGATTTACCGTCTTGCGCGTAAATTGGGATTGAAAGTTCCACCACCACAGTTCTGTTCGTTCAGCATCAACACGCTGCTCGGCACCCTATGGTTTGGTACCTTGTGGGGATTGATCATGTGGTTTATGCAGTGGAAATCTCTCGGGGTGTCCCTCAGCTATGCGTTTAACGCATCTCTGGTAACCGGCCTGTTTTTCGGTGTGATGATGTCTGCGTGGTACAAGCTTTCCGCGAAAAGAAAACAGCTTCCTAGCTGGGGCGAAATCTAGATCAGCCTGGTTTGCCGACCACCCTGATTAGGGGGATGGGTGGTCAGCAAGCCAGCTATTATTTTTTACCTTCCAGTACTTTCTTCAAGTTTCCTAAGCCAGCCTGATACAAGCCCGTGACACCTTTAACTGCCGCTTCATCTGTCAGATAGTCAGGCGGATTACTTTCTGGAAAGCCGCGGTAAAATTCACCGCTCCAACTCACTTCACTCACATTGTCTCCTTTCGAAGCCACCGAAATGGTTGAGGTGTAATGCGTGACGGGTAACAAGTCGACATTTTCCTTGGTGATTCTATAATTCAGCGTCATGGTTTTGTTATCTATGCCCATCAACTCTTCTGTTAACGAAGCATCATCAACATACAGTTTCCTTACCGCCCCGGCTTCGTTCGGCACACCCGACACCAGTTCATTTTTAGTGATACCCGGAATCCACGAATCCAGTCCATCAAAGCTGATGGCTTTGTTCCAAACTTCTTTCGCCGGCGCATCGATAATGACCATTTCCGTCACCGAAAGCTTTTCCAAACCATCCAATGCCATTGCAGGCATCGAGATCATCAATGCTGCCCCCGTAAAGGTTTTCAACGTCTTTATCATTCCTTGCATCCTCTGTTAGCGACACGCCATGTAAGCAACATCACCTTGCATAGGTGCCAGATGGAAATGAAATTAGTTGAGAGAGTCGGGATACAGATGAAAGAAAGATGGGAAAAAGAAAACACCCGCAGGAAGCGGGTGTTTTGAGTCTGTAAGGTCAGCGTTACTCTTCAATGCCCCGCATCTTTGCACTCCGTCGGCGGAGGAACTCCAAGGTTGTCAGCAAAGCGATAGATAACACCACTAACAGGGTTGCAGCGGCCAATATGGTTGGGCTGATTTCTTCCCGTATTCCCGACCACATCTGAATCGGCAGTGTCGTCTGTTCTGGGCCTGCGATAAAGAGAACCACGACCACTTCATCAAATGACGTAATGAAAGCGAACAGCGCGCCGGAGATAACCCCAGGCGTAACTAACGGCAGGACGACCTTGAAGAAAGTCTGAACCGGATTCGCCCCCAAGCTTGCCGACGCGCGGGTCAAGGAATGATCAAAACCACTCAGGGTCGCCGTGACGGTAATCACCACGAACGGAATACCCAACGCAGTATGCGCCAAGATCACGCCCACATAGGTTTGGGTAAGCTGAAAACGGGAGAAGAAAAAGAACATCGCCGCAGCGGAGATAATCAAAGGCACAATCATTGGCGAAATCAGAATGGCCATGATCGCGTCTTTATAAGGCATGTACCGGCTGGAAAGTCCAAGCGCCGCAATGGTTCCCAGTACCGTCGCCAACAAAGTGGAAGCAATCGCCACAATCACACTGTTTTTGACCGCCGTTTGCCACGCCTCAGAGGTGAAGAAATCGTCGTACCAGCGAAGCGAATACCCGGCAGGGTCAAAACTCAGCATTTCAGGTGTAAACGTAAAGTACGGTTCGGCATTGAAACTCAAAGGAATGATGACCAACAAGGGGCCAATCAAGAATAGGAAAATCGCCGCACAGATCAGGCGAAACACCACATACCAAACTTTTTCGCCTGTGGTTGCGCATTCAGGTAAAGCCATCTTGTCCTCCTTACCCTAACTTCACGTTGTCGACGCCGATAAGGCGGTTGTAAACCCAATACAGCAAGATCACCACGATCAGCAGAATGGAAGCGATAGCCGCCGCCAAACCCCAGTTGAGCGAAGTTTGCATGTGGTAAGCAATGAAGTTGGTGATAAAGGTCCCTGTTTGACCACCCACCAAGGCTGGTGTGATGTAATAGCCAATCGACAGAATAAACACCAAAATCGAGCCAGCGCCGATACCCGGCAGCGTTTGCGGGAAGTAGACACGGCGAAACGCCATGGTTTGCGTCGCCCCCATCGAGCGCGCAGCCCGCATATAACTCGGAGAGATGGTTTTCATAACGGAGTAGAGCGGCAGGATCATAAAGGGCAGCAGAATATGTGTCATCGCCACCAAGGTACCTGTCTGGTTATAGATCATTTGTATTCGGTTTTCGTCATCCAGAATACCAGCACCCACCATGAGATCATTCAGCACACCTTGTTGCTGTAAAATCGCTATCCAAGTGGCGGTACGTACCAAAAGTGACGTCCAGAACGGTAGCAGAACCAGAATCATCAAAAGGTTCGCCTGTTTCATTGGCAGGTTCGCCAACAAGTAAGCAACTGGGTAGCCCAAGAGCAGACAAAGGAATGTAATGCTCATACTCATGTAGAGCGTTCGCCAGAACAGGGCATTGTAAATTTGTAGATGTTCAGGCTGGGCGACGATACTGCCGTCATCGCCGTATTTCAGGTCAACCGCATTCAGGTAGTAAGAAAGCGTATAAGGCGACGACTCACGTTCAATCAGCTGCCAGACAGCAATGTCCATCCAGCGCTTGTCGATTTTTGCCATCGCTTCTTTGTAAGGGCCTTCGGTGAGGCGTTTGGATTTTCGCGCTGATTTCATGATCAGCGAACGCATACCGGATTTTGCATAGTTCAGGCGAGACGCCACTTTACCGATATTGCGCGCTTCAGCGCCGATTTTCAGATCTTGCACCAAAGCAGCATAAGTTTCTTCACCGGGCAGCTCTTCGCCATTCCAGTCTTGCAGCGCGGCTTTGGTGTTCGGAAGATAGGTAGAGACTTCAGGGTTTTCGACACTGCGTTGAAGCATGTCAACGATGGGGAATACAAAAGCCACCAGCAAAAAGATCAGTAGCGGCGACACCAACAAAAATGCCCTGATTTTGTTGCGGCGGATAGAGCGCTGCTGACTGACTCTCAGCGAGACACCATCGGCCGTGGTTAATTCATTCACTGGACTTCCCTGCACCAGACTCTCCCAACTTCAAATAAAAACTAAAACGGCGGGTTTCCTTTCAGAAACCCGCCAATCACTTCAGATTACTTCGCTAACCATGCGTTGAAACGCTGAGCCAGCTCATCACCGTTATCTGCCCAGAACTCATCGTCTTTCGGAATCGCGGTTTGGAAGTTTGGTCCGTAGGTTGGCATATGAGGTTTCATGTCGATGCCAGTATCAGCATGCGTCGTTACCATCGCCGCTGAAGAGTTACGCGCAGGACCATAAGAGATGTATTTCGCCTGATCGGCAAGACGTTGTGAGTCCGTTGCGAAGCGCAGATAGTCTTTCACCTTGTCCAGCTTGCCTTTTGGTACAACCCACCCATCCAGCTCGAACACCTGGCCATCCCAGATAATCTCAAACGGTTGCTTCTCGTTGACTGCAGCATTGAAGATACGGCCGTTGTATGCAGAAGCGAACGCCACTTCTTTGTCCGCAAGAAGTTGTGGTGGCTGCGCACCCTCTTCCCACCAAATCACATTGTCTTTGATGGTATCAAGCTTCTTAAATGCGCGCTGTACGCCCTCTTCGGTGCTCAGCACGTCATACACGTCTTCCGCTGCTACACCATCTGCAATCAAAGCCCACTCAAGGTTGTTGATCGGTTTTTTCTGCAGCGAACGCTTACCCGGGAAGTTTTTCAGGTCGAATACATCATCGATTTTGGTAGGCGCTTTATCAAACATCTCTTTGTTGTAAGCCACTATGTTTGAATAAACGATAGACGGAACAAAACACTCACTCAGCGAGCCCGCCAGGAAGTCTTTAGTTGCTGGCGTGCCGTCAGGTGCTGCTGCCAACAAGGTGTCGTGATCCAGCGGTTCAGCCAAACCCTCGTCACATGCAACAATGGCGTCTGAAGGCAGGATGTCTACCAAGTCCCAAGTCACGTTGCCAGATTCAACCTGTGCGCGCAGACCTGAAAGGCCGTTCTGAGATTTATCGATATTGATAACCTTGGTACCAGTTTTTTCAGTCCAAGGTTCGTGGTAAGCCTTAGTTTGGCTGGCGGTGTAAGCACCACCCCAAGAAACAACATTCAAGGTTTCATCGGCTACAGCGTGAGTCGCCATGCTTGCAACGCCTGCCAGAATGGCAACGTTTAACGCGAGTTTTTTCATTTGTCCTTCTCCTCAAGTCTTTCGCTTGTTTACGTCTGAGCATGAGCAGGAATCAAAATCTGCGCGTCGCCGCGACAGAAAAACTGCGTTCCTTACTAACTCAAATCAGATGTCGAGCCCTGCACAAAGCACTTGTGCTAGATGTTTCCTTACGAGGCGTCCAACGCCCTGCAATCTTCTTCAGACCAACCAATGCGAATGGTATCGCCACGCTGAAGGTTCGGGTGCCCTTCCGCATTGGGGGTTTTAATAATGAATTCATCGCTCTCACAGACTGAGACGCGGGTACGCAGGTGATCGCCGAGGTAAATCACTTCCTCTACCTTGGCGTCGAAAATATTGGAAAGCACGCCCTGTTCTGGATTTATCACAATGCGCTCTGGGCGGAGGGAGAGGGTAGATTTCTCACCAGTCTGGCCGACAGCCACGGGTTTGGCCGTGATAATATCGCCGTTGGGGATTTTCACCTGACAGGCTTGGTCATTCATTGAAATCACATCGCCGCGCAGACGGTTATTCTCACCAATAAACTGCGCAACAAAAGCGTTAACTGGGCGCTCGTAGAGCTCTTCTGGTGTTGCCAACTGTTGCACCACACCGTCGTTAAACACCGCAATGCGATCTGACATGGTCAGCGCTTCTGACTGATCGTGAGTCACGTAAATCATGGTCACGCCGAGATCTTCCTGAATGTGTTTTATCTCGTACTGCATTTCTTCGCGGAGGTTTTTATCCAGTGCGCCCAGTGGTTCATCCATCAGCACCAGCTCAGGTTCAAACACCAATGCACGGGCAACCGCAACACGTTGCTGCTGACCACCTGAGAGGTGCGCAGGACGGCGATGACCGAAATCAGACAAACGCACCATATCCAAGGCGCGCTTTACCTTCTTTTCAATTTCGGATTTAGAAAGGTTTCTGACTTGTAGAGGAAATGCGAGATTCTCTTCCACTGTCATATGGGGGAAAAGCGCATAGTTTTGGAATACCAAACCAATGCCACGCTTATGCGGCGGCAGCTTTTTGATCGGGTTACCGTTTAAGTAGATCTCTCCATGTGTTGGCTGCTCGAAGCCCGCCATCATCATCAACACAGTGGATTTTCCGGAACCTGATGGGCCTAACAGGGTAATAAACTCTCCCTGTTCGATATCCATTTCAAATCCTTTGACCACCAAGCTTCTGCCGTCATAGCTTTTCTGCACGTTATCGAACTTGACGAACGGCATCGAAGCGTTTCCGTTGCTCCCACTCTGCTGCATAAATTACGCATTCCTTTACACCACTAATCTTTTAGAGCCTATAACACGGTTTTAACAATGATCAAAAAGCGACCGCCCGAGTGAGAGGCTGATCATGAGCGCGTCATGATTCTGTGAAACATTGCACTTACTTCATGCTCATAGAAATGATGCAAAAGTCACGAATATCACTATCTTTCGGATATCGTTTTCAACACTTTTGATAAATTGGAAACCACTATTAAAAGACGTTCTATCGTCACAAATGGAGTCGCTCTCTATGCAATCCCGCTACTTACCTTTTGCGCTTCTGGCGCTCTCCCCCTTTGCTTCTGCTGATGAGTGTGGTGATGTCACCATCGCTGATATGAACTGGAACTCTGCTACTCTGATGGCACATGTGGATCAGTTCATTCTGGAAAACGGATATGGTTGTAACGCCGAACTGGTTCCCGGCGATACCATGCCAACCGGTGTATCCATGACCGAAAAAGGCGAACCTGATATTGCGCCGGAGTTTTGGAGTAACTCTCACAAAGAGATGCTGCAAAAAGGCGTTGATGCGAAGAAACTGCGCTTTGCTGGCCCTGCGTTTGCAGAAGGCGGTGAAGAAGGCTTCTGGGTACCGAAATACATGGTCGACAAAAACCCAGAGCTGGCAACGATTGAGGGCATCAAGGCCAACGCCAAGCTATTCCCTCATCCTGAAGATGATTCCAAATCAGGCTTTATGACCTGCCCTGCTGGTTGGACATGCCAGATCACTGCAGGTCACCTTTTTGATGCCCTTGGCCTTGAAGAAGCTGGCTTTGAAATGATTGACCCTGGCTCTGGTGCTGCGCTGGCAGGTTCAATTGCCCGCGCAAACGATCGCGAGAACGCATGGTTTGGTTACTACTGGTCACCAACACCTGTTCTGGGTCGCTATGACATGGTGAAAGTCGATTTCGGTGTGCCGGCAGATTCCGCGCACTACGAAAGCTGTATTACTCAAGTTGACTGTACCGATCCGAAAGTGACCGCGTACCCACCATCTGCCGTGAACACCATCACGACAGAAAGCTTTGCGACGGAATCCCCAGCCGCATATCACTACATCAGCAACCGTGCATATTCGAATGCAGACATGAGCGCCATGATGGCGTGGATGGAAGAAAATCAGGCAGACGGCGAAATCGCTGCATTTGAATTCCTCGAATCCTACCCGCAAGTTTGGACCCAATGGGTACCGGCAGACGTCGCTGAGAAAGTCAAAGCTGCGATGTAACCGCCCATTCATTATCTCAAAGGGAGGCATTCGCCTCCCTTTTTTAATTACCTCACTCATTTACTAAGAACTTCGTTCTGTCCCAACTTATAAACACGGCAGTATCACAGGTTGCATAATACTTTCCGCATTCGTCGCTGTTTAAAGTGAGTCTGCATGAAGCGGTACGCTGTTCACCTAAAGGTTTCCGGCATTTCAAACATGCCAATGCACGCCCTTCTTCCTCTCTTTTCGCCAGTTTTGGCGACGCTGCCCTATTTCGCTGAAACAACACCAAGCCGCAACATGTCGCCGGGGAGATCCACGCATGAGTAAATGGTTTATTGGAATGGTGGTTATCGCGGTTCTAGCCTTTGGCACCGTGATTGGCTTTAACCTCTTTGTGAATAAAAAGATTGAGACCACACTGGCTAACCTGCCTGAACCGGTTTATCCGGTCACGGTTGAGAAGCTCACGCCAACGGTCTGGCCACAAGGCATCAAAGCCATCGGCTTTATCGAGCCCAACCAAGGCGTCTCTGTCTCAAATGAAGTGGCGGGTATTGTCACCGCCATCAACTTCGAAAACGGCGCCAACGTGGAAAGTGGCACTGTGCTAGTGAGCCTTGATTCCTCCGTTCAGAAAGCGCAGCTAAAAGCACAGCAAGTACAACTGCCTTCCGTTCGGGATGACTACAACCGCTTGCGCAAGCTCTATCAGGAACGTTCTGTCTCGGAACAAAGCGTCGAGGCGGCACAATCCAAGTACGAAGCCATGCAGGCAAATATTGAAAGCCTGCAAGCCACCATTAATCAGCGGGAAATCAAAGCGCCATTCAGCGGTGTACTCGGCATTCGCAATATCAATCTGGGTCAATATGTTTCTGCTGGCACAGACATTGTCCGGCTCGACGATCTTTCCGTCATGCGGGTTCGTTTCAGCGTGCCGCAGGCAGAGATTGGTAAGCTTTCTGTTGGACAAGCCATTTCCCTAACCGTCGAAGCGTTTCCAGGTCGTGAATACAAAGGGAAGATCAACGCCATTCAGCCTGTGGTCAGTGACCAAACTGGACTGGTGATGGTGCAGGCAGAGCTGCCCAACGAAGACAAAACCCTGCGCGGTGGGATGTTCGCCGCTGTGAATGTCGCGCTGTCTGATTTGGATAATCAGGTGGTTGTGCCGCAAACCGCTATCGTCTTCGCCCTCTACGGGAACTCTGTGTTTGTGGCAGAAAAGAAAGACGATGAAACCCGCGTTCGGCAGGTCACGGTTGAAGTGCTGCAACGGGATGGCAACTTCGCCTTGGTAAAAGGGGATTTGAAGTTTGATGAGCAAGTGGTCACGACTGGCATTCTGAACCTCGGCAACAATACCAAGGTGAATATCGTCGACAACCCGATTTCGACACTAGACAGCATGCCGCAACTGTGAGGAACAAATTATGAGCTTCACAGACATATTCATCCATCGCCCGGTCATGGCGGCATCATTAAGTGTTCTGCTGCTCTTACTTGGCCTCAACGCCATGAAAGATTTGCAGGTTCGGCAATACCCTGACATGACCAATACGGTGATCACCGTTACTACGCCCTATCCCGGTGCCGATGCTGAACTGGTGGAAGGCTTTATCACACAGCCACTTGAACAAGCCTTGTCACAAGTGGATAACCTCGACTTTATGACCTCTGCCAGCCAACTCGGATCGTCGAGCATTACCCTGAACATGATGCTGAACACCAATCCGGAAGCCGCACTGGCAAACGTGCTTTCGCAGATAAATTCCGTCACCAACCAGCTACCCAAAGAGGCCTATAACCCTTCTGTTACCTCTTCGACGGGCTCCACAACCTCCATCATGTATATCTCGTTTTTCAGTGGTGACCTGAATTCAAGCCAAATCGCCGATTATCTCGAGCGGGTGGTCAATCCGCAGCTTTCGACGGTCAATGGCGTTTCCAATATCACCATGATGGGCGGCTCGCCATTTGCCCTGCGCATCTGGCCTGATCCGGAGAAGCTGGGGCAGTACGATCTCTCGACCTCTGATCTTGTCGGCATTTTGCAACAGAACAACTACCAGTCCGCGGTTGGTCAATTCAAAAGCTACTTCACCGTGCTCAACAGCACCATTGATAGCCAAGTCGACACGGTTGAAGGCCTGAAGAATCTGGTGATCAAAAGCTATAAGGGTCAGGTGGTGCAGCTTCGCGATGTGGCGGAGGTCAACCTCAGTAAAAGCAGCGACAGCTCGCGCGCACTGGCTAATGGCCGTGAAGCGGTGATCATCGGCATCAATGCCACACCAACCGCAAACCCATTGGATGTGGCAGCTGGCATTCGCGTGTTGTTCGAATCCATCCAGAAAAACCTGCCTTCCACCATCGAAGCCAGTGTGCTTTACGATTCCACCTTGGCGATCACTGACTCCATCAATGAAGTCGTCAAAACCATCGCTGAAGCCGCCGTCATCGTTATCGTGGTGATACTCCTGTTTCTTGGTTCTTTCCGCGCTGTAGTGATCCCTATTGTCACTATTCCGCTGTCACTGATTGGCGTCATGGTCGTGATGCAAGCCTTTGGCTTCACCTTAAACCTGATGACACTGCTCGCCATGGTATTGGCGATTGGCTTGGTGGTAGATGACGCTATCGTGGTGGTGGAAAACGTCGACCGTCATATCAAGATGGGCACCAAGCCTTTTAAAGCCGCCATTGAAGCCACGCGGGAAATTGCGGTTCCGGTTATCTCAATGACGATCACTCTGGCAGCGGTTTACGCGCCCATCGCCTTGATGGGCGGCGTGACAGGCTCGCTGTTCAAAGAGTTCGCGTTAACGCTGGCATGCTCGGTGTTTATCTCAGGATTTGTCGCACTCACTCTGTCACCCATGATGTGCTCGAAGATGCTCAAACCACACACTCATCCGAGTAAGTTTGAAGAAACCGTTGAACGGGTACTCGGTGGCCTCACCAAGCGGTATCACCATGCGCTTCTTGCCGTGCTTGACCACAAACGCGTCGTCGTCATCTTTGCCATTGTGGTGTTTGCTTCGCTGCCGGTGATATTCAAATTCATTCCTTCACAGCTCGCGCCGGATGAAGATCAAGGCGTGGTGGTGGTGATTGGCAGCACGCCTTCCACCTCCAACAATGACTACATTCAGGCCAACATGGAGCTGATTTCCAACATCATCGCCAAGCAGCCGCAGGCCGAAGCTTCACTGGCAATGATTGGCGTGCCAACGAGTAGCCAGGGCATCGCCATTGGCCCATTAATTCCCTGGACAGAGCGGACGCTCAGCCAGAAAGAAGTCTCAGCCAATATCAACGCAGAGGCGAAGAAACTTCCCGGCATCAACGCCACGGCTTACCAAATGCCCTCGTTACCCGGCGCGTCTGGCGGCTTGCCAATCCAGTTTGTGATCACCAGCCCCGCAGATTTCGAAACGCTTTACGCTGTCGGCAACAAGATTCTGGAGAAAGCCAAAGCCAGCCCGTTGTTTGTGTATACCGACGTCAACCTGAAATACGATTCCGGCCTGGTGCAGCTCAAAATCGACCGAGAAGCAGCAGGCGCGTATGGCGTGACCATGCAGGCGATTGGCGCTACACTCGGCACCATGATGAGCGGCGGCTACATCAACCGCGTCAACATTGATGGCCGTTCGTATGAAGTGATTCCCGAAGTGGAGCGGGTTTACCGCGCCAACCCTCATTTGATTTCGCAGTTCTATGTGAATGCGCAAAATGGCGAAGCCATCCCGCTATCAAGTTTGGTGAGCTTTACCGTGAATGGACAAGCGAGATCCTTGCCTCACTACAACCAGATGAACTCCATTTCCGTTGAAGCCGTGCCTGCACCGAATGTTGCTATGGGCGATGCGATTGCCTTCTTCGAACAGTTGGCAACCACCGACTTGCCGCAAGGCTACACCTACTCCTTTATGGGAGAAGCCCGCCAGTTCGTGGAAGAAGGCAGCTCTCTCTACCTGACTTTTGCCCTCGCCTTGGCGATTATCTTCCTTGTGCTCGCGAGTCAGTTTGAAAGTGTCCGCGACCCATTGGTCATTATGTTTACCGTGCCGCTTGCCATTAGCGGTGCGTTAATCGCCCTTGGGTGGACGCATATCTCAGGCGCAACCTCGATGAACATCTACTCTCAGGTTGGCTTGATTACCTTGGTCGGACTGATCACCAAGCACGGCATCTTGATGTGTGAAGTCGCTAAAGAGGAACAAGTGATGAAAGGGGTTTCCAAGCAAGACGCGATTGTGGAAGCCGCCACCGTTCGCCTTCGCCCAATTCTGATGACCACCTCCGCGATGATTGCGGGTTTGATTCCTTTGTTATTTGCAACAGGCGCAGGTGCCGCATCCCGCTACAACATCGGCTTAGTGATTGTGGCAGGGCTGGCAGTCGGTACCCTGTTTACCCTGTTCGTGCTCCCTGTGGTTTATACCTACATTTCAGGCGGTCACAGATACCATGAAGGAGAGCTTGATGAAGATGTGGATGAGGTGAACGAGGAGCATGCATATCCGAGTTAGCAAGGCTTAGTATTGGATTGAAAAAAGCAGGGAGAATCCTGCTTTTTCTCTTTTGTTGTTTAACTAAAAAGGCTCGACGCTAGCGCAATCTCTTGTAATAGAACTTGTTTCCCGACGTCAGGTTTTTAATAACCAGTGTATTTTCAGTTACCCTCAAGATTTTGTACGCATCATAGTTGTAGGCATCGTAGGGATCGGAAGGCGTCGCTGTCCCATTTTTCAGCCACCCTTTAAAGATCGTAAAATAGATGTCACCAGATACTCCCCAATCTCCGTATTCAGTCGTTTCATTGACGATATCTCCATCGTGGTTGGAAAATTCAAACCTGACTACATATCTTCCATCGGCACTTCTCGTTAAATGAGTCCTTCTGATGTTGCCGCCCTCCGTGTTTTGAAGTGATTCCCACTCCCCGAGAAAACTAGCTCTAAGCTGTTTCTGCTCTATAGTGAGGATTGGCTTAGCTTCAGTAATGGCAGGTAGTTCTGAGCTGGCGAAAACGAATAGTGGGAGAGCGAACAGAAGAAAAACGAGCTTTAACATCTTATCATCCTCGTTGAGCGACAGTGCTTTGGTAAGGAACAACGTACTACTCATTTAACTTTAGCAGTGAGAGCATATTGTAAGGAGATGCTCTCCATACCTAGGTGATTCATGGTTCGCAACCGGATACTGTTTTCCCACAAATTTCTGGGTGACTTGCAAAGCGAGGCTTGCACATCTTCTTGATAAAGCAACAGATGAGTAGTGGATGTCTAGGTTAGATTTAATACATCGCTGTGTGAGAAGCTGGCTTTGAATGCAAGATAAAACGTCTGCAAAGTTTGGGCTGCCAAACAGTCGAAAGGTCAATATGAAAACAAAAGCGGCAGCCCTTGTATTATTGCTACTTCCCCAAGGTATCCCTGAAGCCGAATCTGCAGAAGACAAATAGTTTTAGCAGGACAGGCATAAAACGAAAAATATGAGCAAATAGTGTTTCCCCCATTCGGTAAACCACATATTTAGGCAGCTATTTACGAAATTCAGCCTAAGCTTCGAAGCCTTAACGGAGTTTGGCTAGATTTATCTTGGTCTTAGGCAGCAGAAACATCAGACACAGGCCTGATTATCAAAAGGAAGGAGAAATAAGTGTTTAGCTGTCAGGTAAGCGTACTCCTGAGACTCTTTGGCACTGAAGAAGCGGTAATGCTGCTTTTATGGCGTTGTCCGTCCCCACCATATTGCCAGCTTCGATGTTTGAGGTTGTTCTTAGCCAAAGGGACGGCTCTATACCAAGGCGTTCCAGTAACGGCGGTAATTTAGCATCTATCTGCCCACGCTTATCATCACGAACTTGCCTGCCCGTCCATTCAACCAACTCCAGATAGTCCAAAAACCGAAAGGGGATACCGTCTGGCTGGTCTTTACGCAGATATCCCGTGAAAACATGTAAGCCTTCAGCATTCGCCTGGTCATTTCTCAGTGCTTCAATTCGGGCTTTGACCGACGTGTACTCAGAGGACTCAGGCGAATCGGAGATATCAGCGCGTATTGGGTTGAGGTCAACATAGGCCATCGCGGCAGCCAGCGCCTTTTCATCCAACAATGCTTGGCTCTTAAAACGCCCTTCCCAGAAGTGACCAGTGCACTGGTCTTCACGGTTTGCTTCCGCGGCAATATATTGATTTAGCAAGCGCATAAACAGCTGATAGAGGTTAAGCGTGCTCGCCACGTTTCTGAGACTATGTAAACTATGAGGACAGGCATGTAAACTATGAGGACAGGCATGTAAACTATGAGGACAGGCATGTAAACTATGAGGACAGGCATAACAAGAGAAGTATGGGCTGATAGTGTTTCCCCCATTCGCTAAACCACATATTTGGGTGACTATTTTCGAAATTCTGCCTTGGCTTCGAAGCCGTAACGGAGTTTGGCTAGATTTATCTTGGTCTTGGGCAGCAGAAACATCAGGCAAAAACCTGATTGTTTGAGGACAGAATTGAGAGAGGAGGATTAGCTGTCAGGTAAGCGCACTCCTGACACTCTTTGGCGCCGAAGAATCGGTAATGCTGCTTTAATGGCGTTTTCCGTCCCCACCATATTGCCAGCTTCAATGTTTGAGGTTGTTCTTAGCCAAAGGGACGGTTCAATACCAAGGCGCTCCAGTAACAGCGGTAATTTAGCATCTATCTGCCCACGCTTATCATCACGAACTTGCCTACCCGTCCAGTCAACCAACTCCAGATAGTCCAATAACCGAAAAGGAATGCCTTCTGGTTGGTCTTTACGCAGATATCCCGCGAAAACATGTAAGCCTTCAGCATTAACCTGGTTATTTCTCAGTGCTTCGATTCGAGCTTTGACCGACGTGTACTCAGAGGACTCAGGCGAATCGGCGATATCTGCTCGTATCGGGTTGAGGTCAACATAGGCCATCGCGGCAGCTAGCGCCTTTTCATCCAACAATGCCTGGCTCTTAAAACGCCCTTCCCAGAAGTGACCGGTGCACTGGTCTTCACGGTTTGCTTCTGCAGCAATGTATTGATTTAGCAGGCGCATAAACCAACTGATAGAGGTCAAGCGTTCTCGCCACGTTTCAATGAGTTCCAGACACCGTTCATTTTCTGCCTCAGACATTTCTTCGCCACGCATAAAGCGTTGTATCAGCACAGGGCCTTGATGAAACGACAACCACCGCTCAGCCAACTCTAATGGTGATAACACCTTGGCACTCTCTATGTTGATATGGAGAACGACGTGGTAATGATTGCTCATAATGGCGTAGGCGCACACATCGATACAGAACGCCTTTGATAATGAGAGTAGACGTTTCTCTATCCATCCTCGACGGTGCTCAAAGCACTTACCCTTTGCGTTATCAAAGCCGCAAAGAAATGAGCGGCGAACACAGCGAGATACACAGTGATAGTAAGGTGTGGCATCAACATTAATGAGTGAGGCGCGAGCGGTTGTCATAGTGAATTCGAATACTTATAGTCGTCATTGAATTCACTTACACTAACTTAGTCGGCCCATTCTTTCTGGATAAATGAACAGGTATGAGGCGACGTGCAAGCATGCATGAAACTGATAATTCGAACTTTTTCTAAAAGTGCCTGTCCTGCCATGTCCAACAGGTATGTCCTAACAGGTATGTCCTGCCAAGAGTGCCAACTAGATCCCCAACAACGAATTATTATTTTAACTTTGTATTCTCTGCCAAGTTAATAACTCCCAAAAGATTCTCCCAAGAAGTCATTGGATGAATTTTTTCATCAACATAACCTTGCTCCCCATAAAAACGTATCGTGACTGTACCGGGCGAAGCTGTAGCTATTTTCTTCGCATCTCGCATACTCAATGGTATTTTAAAGTGCTCATGTGTATAAACTGTATTTCCTAGACTTCCACCATCGACGATCGAAGTATTGGTATATCTACCTTCTTTCCAATTCGCGACTATCTTTTCTTTTCCTACAAAAATAGTTACTGAGTCTGCATGAATCCAGTTCAGTTGCATCGTGCGAACATCAGTGAGAATAGTGTTTTCTCCTGAGTCCGGATGATAAGTAAAGTTAATTTTGCGATAAGCTTCACCGAGGAGCCAATCATCAAAGTCAGAACCTGTATAATAAAATCGCCCTTCCAACTCATCTGTAACAACCAAGTTTGAATATTTGGTTAATAATGTTCCATCTACTGAATACTCCGATGCATCAATTACTGCTGTGTTCAATTTTTTTGACTGACAGCCGAGTAGGGAAAAAGATAAAACAATTGAAACTATTAAACTTTTGACATTCATTTCTTCGATTTATCCAAAAACATTCTCAAAACTTCACCTTTATTAATATAACCAAGGTGTTTATCACGAAATTCACATGGCAGAATCTATCACGTAGTACATAAGAGTAGACTTGATTTTCATCATATTAAAAACCAACTGGTTAATCATTATTCAACCAGCCCCCCATTTTAATAAACGAATAAGCTAAGAGGGAAAATTAGTTTTAATAAAAAAGGGTTGGTATTGCGAGACGAATGAAGAACGCACTTAACTGTACAAGATCAAAGATGGTTTATATAACCAAGAATTTTGTATTCCTAGTTGCAAAAACCATAGGAGACAAATCTCCCAAGAACCAAACCCTACCCTGACCTTCCCCTTAAAAAGGGGAAGGAACCAAGAGCAAGTTAAGCCTTACTGAACGTTCTCGCACTCCACGTCGCTTCTACTGGCTGCTTGCCACAACAGAGTGCCATGATGATGCCGAAGCATGCGCCTTGGGTGATCATCGCCGTGCCGCCGTAGCTGATAAATGGCAGCGGGCTTCCCATTACGGGTAGCAAACCGCTTACCATACCCAAGTTGATAAAGGCATAGAGGAAGAAGCTCATTGCCAGAGCGCCGCTGACAAGGCGGGAAAACGGTGAGGCGGTGTTGACTGCCAGCCATAAAGCGCGGCCTGAGATAAACAGATACAGCGCAATCATGACCGCACTTCCCAGAAAGCCCCACTCTTCTGCAAAGGTTGAGAAAATAAAATCAGTGTGGCTTTCGGGGATAAATCCCAACTGCCCTTGTGTCGCGTGCATAAAGCCTTTTCCGCGCACTCCGCCAGAGCCAATGGCAATCAATGATTGAATGATCTGATAGCCCGCGCCGAGTGGGTCAGATTCTGGGTTCAAAAACTGGGTGACGCGAAGTTTCTGGTAGTCCGCCATAAAGAAGAACCACATCACCGGTACTGTCGCCGCAACTGCTGCCAACACTGAGCCAATGATCTTCCAGCTCATACCTGCTAGGTAAAGCACGAACAGTGCGTACATCACGGTAAAGATCGCGCCGTCCAAGTCTGGCTGAATCACAATCAGCCCTGCGGGTAATGCTGTGACTAACGCGCAAAGTCCAATCTTTTGCAGACCCGGCCTGCCGGGGTCCCGCACTATCAACCAGGCGATAATCATAGGTACCGCCACTTTCACAATTTCTGAAGGCTGGAAGCGGATAGGGCCAAGCGCGAGCCAGCGTTTGGCACCGTTCACCGTGTCTCCCGCCACAATCACGCCAAGCAGAAGCACAATAGCCAAACCAAAAAGGTGCGGCGTGAGTGCCCGGTAGGTTTTGGCAGGGATCAGTGAGAAAAACAGTAAGGCCAGAAGCGCAATCATGGCGCGGGCGACGTGTCTCTCAAGGGTCGGAACACTGTAGCCACTCGCGCTCCATACGCTCATTGAGCCAAGGGTGATCAGCGAGACAATCGCGATCAGCAACGGAATATCCAGTCGTGGGCGCAGTATATTCATGGGTTAAAACGCCTTCGTAAAGTTCAGAAAAGCCACGTCGGTTTTGCAAGCGACGTGGCGATGAAATAGGTCAGGGTTAAGCTTGTGCTGAAGGGGGCTTATTGCCTCTCAGCAATTTGCGGACTCGCCAGGTAATCGCAGTCAGAATCGCCGCACAAAGCGTGATAACAGGAGCTGCCATCAGCCCCATGGTTACCGCACGTCCAAGTGCGTCTGGCAGTGAAGGCAGCAGGAACCCGATGCCCGCCAGCAGGAAGACCCAAAGGGTGGCACTCAGCCATGCAAAGTAGTGGAAACGTGGTGCTTCTTTCACGCGTATGCCCATCATCATCGGCACAATCGAGCGGACACCCGGAATAAAGCGCGCAGCAAAAAGCGCCACTAAACCATGCTGACGCAGTAAAGCATCGACGGTTTTCATGTTCTTTTCAGGGACTTTTTTCAGCCAGGATTGCACCATTGGCAACTTGTTCAGCCAGCGACCTTGCATAAAGGCCATCCAGCTTCCCATTGAAGCAGCCACAATCAGCAGCGGGAATGCGATAGCTGGCGTTAACACACCGACTGCCGCCAAAGTACCGACCAGTACAACCACGCTGTCGCAAGGTAAGGGAGCCGCCGGTAAAAAGCCGCTTTCAAGGCAAATCAACACAGCCACGATGATGTAGATTAGGGTCGCGCTGCCGGGAGCCAGCAGCGCATCGAAATCCTGGTTCCACAAGGCCACCAGCACTTCCTGAATTGCTTCAAACATATTCTCTCCAAGAATCAAAATAAATAGGGTTACGTGATGCTGGAGAAGGCTTCCCTAGAGTGGATAAAGCGAAACTGGAGATGGCAAGGTGCGAAGAAGCCTATGATGTTCTGTCGGCTCTGGCGAGTGCAGAAGTAGCCTGACGACAAAAGGCCAAAGAGAAGCAGAGAAATGCCTGAAGCTGGAAAGGCTGGCAGTGACGAAGGGTCGTCATCGATAAACTCGACGTCATCGGGAAGAATGCGTGATGCCACCGTGCGAAGCAGCGAATACTCTTCCTTTGCCAGCGGCACGCTTTCCCTATCCTGCAAAGCTGCGTGATGTCCCTGCGCCAAGTCGACCCCAATAACCCCCACAGCGCCGCTTAATAGCAGCACCATCATCAGGGCAACATAGAGGGGAAGTCGCGTGGTCGGCGTTTTCACAGCATATTCTCAAAGGTCAATTCAGGCAGAATTTACTGCTAAAACCACAAAAAGAACAACACTTTTTATCGCTTATGACGACCTTGCATAAGGCGGCGATTTTCCAACCAAAAACCGCCTGAAAAGCGCGCTATTTTTCGCCGTTTTTCGACCAGTTTTGGCGCGCAGATTCACTAAGGAAAGTCCATGCCACAATACGCGTTACTTTCTGGCCTTGCGCCATTTCGATAGTGCGGACATCTTCGACTTTTAGCGTCTTCAGCTGCTTGTAGATACCTGGCAGATTTTCTTTCTTGGAAACCATGGTGGTAAACCACAGGCATTGAGTCTTGAAGTCGGCACTTTGCTCTATCATTCGCTTGATAAAAGCAGCTTCACCACCCGGACACCAAAGCTCTGCGTTCTGACCACCAAAGTTCAATACAGGTTTGCCTCTACCTTTCATTGGCTGCGCTTTGAAGGGTTCTGAGCCTTTCTTGCGGGCATTGGCGGCAAGGTTCTTCACTTTGCGCTCAGAGCCTTTTGTTGCCTCTGCCATCGAAGCATGGAAGGGCGGGTTGCACATGGTGAAATCAAAACGCTCTTTGGCGTTAATCATGCCTGCGAAAATGTGGTCTGGGTTCTTTTGAAGGCGGCATTGAATGCCCCCTTTGAGGCTTGGGTTCATCTCCACCATCAGCTTCGCGCTTTTTACGGATACTGGGTCAATATCTGCACCCACGAACTGCCAGCCATAAACGCGGTGGCCGACCATGGGGTACACGCAGTTTGCGCCCATGCCAATATCCAGCCCCTTCACGGCTTTGCCTTTGGGAATTTCTCCGCTGTTGGATTCAGCCAGCAGATCTGCCAGGTAATGCAGGTAATCTGCGCGGCCTGGAATTGGCGGGCAAAGATAGCCTTCCGGAATATCCCAGAAACTGATTTGGTAGAAGTGTTGCAACAGAGCCTTATTGAGGGTTTTCACGGCTTGCGGGTTGGAAAAGTCGACAGATAAATCACCGAACGGGTTCTTCTTCACAAAGGCTTTGAGCTCTGGGGTACCTTTCATCAGCGCCGGGAAATCGTATCGCGCACGATGTGGATTTCTTGGGTGCAGACCTTTTTTAGGTTGTGAAGTGGTTTTGTGCGGTTTTGTCATGATGACGCCTAGTCGACTTTGTCCGGAAATTGCAGGGCAGCGATTCTAGCACGAGAGCCAGAAATTCCGAGCTGATTTCCGCTAGTTGTCAGGTCTTTCAATACTGTGTTCAGTCGGCTGCGGTGTCACTGTCATCACCTTCACGCCGCTTGGCGTATCAAAGCGGTGCCAGACATTTTCCGGCACCACGACCAACTCCCCGGCAGACAAGGAAATGGGGGTTTCTTCTTCGCCATTAAGCAAGAAAATGGTGGTTTGCCCTTCCAGCACATGCACCAGTTCGTCGCCCGGATGACGTTCCCATTCACTCTTTCCTTCGTAGTGGGCAATGAAAACGCCACCATCCCGATAATCTGCCAGCGTCGCAAAGGCATCTTCCCCTTCCCCGTTCAGCGAGTGTTCCGGCGTACGATCTTCCAGAAACGTGACTTTCTCAAACGCATCCTTGAGGTTGACTCTGCTTCCTTTCATGCCCCTTCCCCTCTCTGGATAAATTAATTGAGCTTCTTAAACCACTGATCCAGCTTCTCGCCCGCTTTTTCGCCGTGTTCTGCTTTCACATGCATCACGACCGCAGCTGCGGCTGCCGCCAATACACCGAGGTCATCAGAGAAGCCGACGGCAGGCGTGAGGTCGGGAATGGCATCAATAGGCGCAATAAAGTAGCCGAGCGCAGCGAATATAGTGGTTTTCGCCCATTTGGGTGTGTCGTCATCTGTCGCGGAGTAGTAAAGCTTGAGGGCATTTTCCAACACGTCATAACCTGCCTTTTGTGCAAAGTTACGGGCTTTGGTCCAAAAGCCATCATCGGAAAATTCATCCAGATATTTGTTGTCACTCATGGCGCAATCCTTCTCATTTAGAATGACTCACTTCAATCTACATCCTTCACCCTTTTTGCGCCTCAATCGAAAGTGAGAACTTCATCAAGATGAGAACTTTTTCACAGTCGGCAACATTGAGAAATTTGCTGATGGATTAGACTGTTATAGTGGCACGCTGGTTTGAACTCTAAGAAGGTTAAGGAAAACGGCTGATGAACAAGTGGTACATGGTTCGCCGATGGATCACCTCTCAATTTCAGCGTTTAAGCGGGAAGCACGTTGTTACTGCAGTGTTGGCCTATGCGGTCATAAGCTGGGTGCTGCTTCGCTTGGCGGGAGAGCACGCACTCACTTCTCCCTTCGTTGATTATATCTATTATCTGTTAGTGACCGCGTCTACCGTGGGTTACGGCGATATGTCCCCTACCACAACGGCAGGTAAATGGATTGTCGCCCTGTTTGTAATCCCCTGTGGACTAAGTATTTTTGCCATCGGTGTCGGTCGATTGGCAGGTGTAACCATTGAGTATTGGCGCAAAGGACTGTTAGGAAGAAGGAGCATTGACGTGTCCGGACACATTTTGATTTTGGGTTGGAACGAAAGCCGAACCCTTCACCTCATCGACATGCTTCTCCATGAAGAAAAGGACAAGCGCCCTATCGTACTTTGCGTGCGTGCTGACATCGAAAACCCGTTACCAAAGGAAATCGATTTTGTCCGCACCGCCAGCTTTACTGATGAAACCGCTATGAGTCGCGCTGGCGTCTCCGATGCAGACTGCATCATTATCGATAACCCGGAAGACGACATCACCTTCGCTGCTGCCCTATTCTGCGCCAGCAAAAATCCGGATGTTCACATTCTCGCTTACTTCCAGGAAGAAGTGCTGTCTGACCTATTGAAAACCCATTGCCCGAACGCAGAGTGTATTCCTTCCGTGTCGGTGGAAATGATGGCGAAATCTGCTGTGGACCCAGGCTCTTCAGAGCTTCATCATGAGCTCCTGAACACCCGAAAAGGTATGACGCAATATGCAGTCACCTATCCTGGCGATGCGCAATACACCACGGTTGAAGCGCTGTTTTTGCGTATGAAAAAGGAACATGATGCGACCTTGATTGGTTTCCGCCGCGATAGCAATGTCAAGCTGAACCCTTCCCTTGATCAAGAAATCAAACCGAACGATTTGCTGTTCTACATCGCCGATGAAAGGGTGCTGGACTTTAAGTGGGATTGATTTAACCCCACAGATAGCAAATACAAAAAAGGAGCCATTCGGCTCCTTTCCTTTTCTGTCTAGGCGCTTAAGCCAGGTTCAGACGCTGACGCAGGTTACGACGAAGCAGATAACCTATTTCACGTCCCTGCTTGCCCATATACGCACCAAGCAATCCGCCAAATCGTGCGCCGCCACGCGAGCCTTCGTAGATAGAATCAAACAGGGTGTTTTCCACTTCCACTACGTAATTCATACGGTCATCGCTATCAAACCATGCCAGCGATTGCTTGTTAAGTGGCGTGTCGACCAAGGTGATTTTTTTCTCTGCTGGCAGTTTTGCCACGATTTGGTTCAGCAACTTAATGGTGTTGAACGGACGACGGCCTTCGCCGTTTGAGCGCTCAAAATCAGCCGCATAACAAACAGGGGCAATCTCGAGGCCAGACTCATCCAGCATGCAGTGACGAATCAAAGACGCCGTGCTTTCCGGCCAGATTTCCACTTCTGGTGACGGCGAATCGTTGAGGAAATCCCACTCGTAGCTGTGACTGGCAATATCCACCTTGTTCAGTCCAACCACCAGACGGTTATCAAATTCATCGCCTAATGCTGGCACTATCACATCACAAATCAGTCTATAGCCTTGGTTAAGGTTGCGCTCCGCAGCGTCTAGCACCACAACCACCATATCGATAAGCGGGTTACCCTCGGCATCGCTTTCGCTCAAGGTCGAACCAATCTGCATATCCAGCATTTTGTCGTGCTGCTCATCACCGTTGTGACCAGGGTAGTCCCACACAACCAGATTGCCGTTTTGAAAACGGGTAATACCGGAAGAAGCATTGAACTCTTCAGTCAGGTTATCGCCAAACACCGCTCTGATGGTGGCGGTTTTACCGACACCTTTGGGGCCGGCAACCATAATGTTTAATGGCTGATCTTCCAGCTCATGCAGACGCAGTTGCAAGGTGGACTTTTTGAACTCGTCCACCAATGAAGAGTGGCTGATGTCCCAGGCCAGTTGTTGAGAAAATGACTTGCTGTTTTGCATGGGTATGTCCTCGGTAAATACTTCCTATACCCAAGCGTTTTTCACGCCAGCGACTTCCTGTCAGCTTGGGTATTACCATTCACGTAACCAATTTATCATCTGCAACTATACGCAATGCACAAGTGGCGATTTGTCTCGCTCTTGATAGCATTTAACAATTTGTTTACTTAGGGAATGATGTGCGGTTTGAAGCTAATGAAACTAGGGAAGTTAAGGGCTCACGAAGTTATGAGCCCTTTTGGAGATTTATATGGAAATAATACCCAAACAACCTGAAGATGCAGAATTCAGCGAGATTGACTGGCGTTGTGATCGCGGCGTTCCTTTGCAGGTGTAGTCACCTCCATCAAAAAGGAACAACAAAGAGCACGGCGTCAGTCAACTCGCCCGGAGGGAGGGCCTCAATGCGCCCACTTCGTCGTTAAATTCCACGGAAATAGAACCACTATTCCTCGCGAAATTTGCCTCGAATTGAACGCATTGATGACCTCTGAATACAAGTATCTTCAGGTTATTTGGGTATGCAATTGACTGCGGATTTCGTCTGAAACAATGTTTCCAAGCGCACGGCCATGACGCCCCAAAAACGCACCTAGCTGACCACCGAAACGATCACCATCGTGCGCGCCAAGATGGATGGCATCGAAGCAGGCATTTTCAATGAGCTGCAGATACAGCAAGTTGTCATCATGCTCACGCCAGTGGTCATCCCCACGGCTGAGAACATGATTGAGCAAGGTCAGCGCTTTGTCTTCGGGTAAGATTTCCATCGTGCGGGCCAGAAGTTTTAGCAAGTTGAAAGGACGGCCACTTGGGGACTCTCCCGCTTCGGCACTGAAGGCCAAAGGACGGGTCTGAACACCTGCGTTGTCAATCAGTCGATACCGAAGCGTGGCTGCTGTGCAATCTAACCAGATCTCTGCATCCATCGGCATCACATCTTTTACGTACTCTCCACGAATGGCATGAGCAACTTTGTCGCACTTGCTGAAAAGCACCATCAATCGACCATCAGCGTTTCTGCCCATCATAGGGATGATCGTGCGGCAGATATCAAGGTAACTATCGTCAATATTGCTGGAGGAGGCATCAAGCACCACCATGACCAGATCAATCAGTGGTTTGTTGTGGTCATCGGTTTCAGACAATAGCGCAGACAGTTCCTGTATTAGCGGCTTAGATTCTGGGCTGTAGTCCGGAAGGTTGGCTTCCCAAAGCGTCACTCGGTTGAGCTCTGTACGCTGAATCTCGTTGGCCGGGCGAGACCAATCCCTTTCTCCAAACATCGCTGAAAGCATGGCAGATTTGCCTGTTTGAGGCGAGCCGAGCACGAGAACGTTTAATGATTCATCGGCGAGCACCTGAAGGCGGCGCTTCAATCTCGCTTTGTACCCATGTTCCATTTCAACACTGTTTTCGACCTGGCTAAGCACGCGGTCAAAGAAGATATAGTCGGGCGTAGGTGAATTGGCATTCTCATCTTTTAAGGCGCTCAGTTTTTTGAACAACTGACTATCGACATAGTGGTTTCCCTGCATGGTGGTGGTTCTCCTCTTCAATCAGATTCACAACGGAACCATCCACCACTATATGCATGAAATGTCGTAACCAAGTGTCTCGCTGTTGATAGCAATCGATGATTTTCTACTTGAAGAATGCGGTAAGAATCGGTCGCTAAAAAGCTGCAGGCGAGAAAAAGCCCGCAATTGCGGGCTTTTTCTTCAGTACTCTCCGGCGCTCAACTTCTGTTGCGCTTCAGAAACGGTTATTCACCCAAACAATATATCCATCATGGCCTGAATACGTTTGTTGTCATCACCATACTTCGAGAATGTAGCGTGGTTCGGCGCTTTAAATTCTACTTCTCCCACTTGGGCATCATTCTTGTAGGCTTTGATTTTCGCATCAGCAACAAAGGTTCGGATGTCCCAACTCCAGCGGGAGATATATGTCAGGGTCAGTTCACTTGAATCAGGCGTGGTATTGGGTTTCGCCACTTTGCACTTTTTGCCTTCATCCATACACCACGTCAGCATGTTATCGAGAAACACACTGCGGGTCGCTGGATGCTCCACGATAGTAACTTCAGCGCTTTGCTTTGATTCGCTTCGCTGATTGGCGACGCTGTGTATTTGGGACCAGAGCAACCTGTGATGAAAACGCCAACTAGGATGATAAACAACAATCTTGCGGTCATTTTTCTTGCCTCTGCTTAAAACGAAAGGCCCGCTTGTTTGCAGGCCTTTCACGTGGATTATTTATTTCGTGCCACTTGTTACTTAACTTCTTTCGTAAACCACTCGGCCTTCGAAGATGGTGATTTCGACTTGAGTATCACGAATTGTATCTGGTTCTACTTTCAGCGGGTTGCGGTCGATAACAATCATATCAGCACGCTTACCTGGCTCCAACGAACCTGTCATGTCGTCTACACCAAACTGAATAGCGCCGTTGATAGTATAAGCTTCCAGTGCCTGCTGAACCGTGATCGCTTCAGAAGGGTTGAGTAAATTCCCGTCTTCTGTCACTCGGGTCACCGAGGTTTCAATGCCCAACCAAGGCAATGCCGGCGTTACAGGTGCATCGTTGTGGAGGCTGACTGGCAAACCCGCTTCAAACGCTGTGTTAACACGGAACATGTAGTCCTGAGCATGTTTCAGGAAGTACTGGTTCATGATTTGACCGCCCGCCCAGTAGGTATGGCCGATAATAAAGGTCGGTTCTACACCCAGCTCAGCCATACGCGCATATTGCTCTGGCGTTGAGATAGAAAGGTGAATCGCCTGACCTTTGAAGTTGGTGTCATCAATGCCTTCAGCTTTAGCACGCTCACGTGCATATTCCACCGCGTTTAGACCCATTTCCAGACTAAGATTGCCATTCGCATGGAATGAGTAGTTCACACCGTTCAGCACAGAGTTCCATGCCACATCGTTAAACATTTCCTGCGTGCCCCAAGGCGCCAGTTTGTTGTGCTTGTAGGCATCGTTCTGGTATTCCAGATCCGTGTAAATGTTGCCGCCGTGGACTGCGCCATCCAGCCACATCTTGGTCTGGCTGATCCAAACCTTGTCAGTTTCGAAATCCGCGCGGTTGCTCAGGATATCCAGATAGCCATCTGCATTGGTTACGCCAACAGCGACACGGACATTAAAGTTTTCATCCAAAGACGCTTCAGACAGGACTTTCAGGTTATCAACGTTATCGGCACCGATATCAGAAACCGTGGTAAAGCCTTGTGATGCCGCTTTGTGGGTTGCTTTTACTGCGGTGTCTAAGCGTGGTCCCGGATAGCTGCCAATAGCTTCCAGTACGGCATACAGACCGCTGATTTCTCCTGTCAATTCACCGTTTTCATCTTTCACATAGGCACTGTCACGAGGTGGCTCTTTGTCCTTGGTAATGCCTTTAAGCTCCATGCCTTTGCTGTTGTACCAACCACCATGACCTTGCATGGCAACGAATACTGGCGTGTCCGGGAACAGAGCATCGCGTTCTTCCAACGTTGGAACACGGCCGTGTTTACCTGCATCCCAACCAAGGCCAATCACCCAGCCCGGCATAAATGCGTTGTCTTCCGCAAGAGGCTGGCCCGCCGCGAAGATTTCCAACATCTTGTCGAAATCAGGCTCAGCCTGATAGCTCATATCGAGGAAGTCCATCATCGCCGCTTCCATCATGATGTGGTGATGGGTTTCTACCAAACCAGGCATCAGCGTCTTGCCCTGAAGGTCAAAAATGGTGTGGTTGTTCCACTCTTTCTGAAGATCAGACAGGCTACCCACTGCGACAATATCTTCACCAACCACCACCACCGCTTCTGCGTTAGGTGCCGCTTTGTTCATGGTCAGGATGTCGCCATTGGTGTAAATCACGGCTTCAGGCCCTGCTACTTCGTTATCTTTTGTACAACCCGCCGTCGCCAGAATTGCCGCTATTGGTAGTAGTTTGAACAGTTTATTTTTATTCATTGGATACCTGCATAAGAGCTTTAACGATTTGTTTAAATTCTAAAGATCTGGCAGTTTTTGAAAATCGCTCTAATTTTCAGTCATAAAGAATCCGAGGCATCTGAAAAGTCAGCACTCGACTATGTCACTGATTGCATCTTTGATCTCGAAATCACATAGCACTTAATAACTTTGATATCATCTCGGCGATAGTGATAAGTAAGGAACAACATGAACATCAGTAATGCATACAAGATGTATCGCGTCATTCTTGAGCTTAAAGACATTGTGTTGGCGGTTTACCCAGGCAAGGTGTCACTCAACGAGTTTTTCGTGTTGCAGCACATCAGTTTCAACACTGACGGATGCACACAGTATGAGCTGGCCAAAGCGATGAGACTGAACACTTCCCGAATCAATGCTTCGGTGAAGAAGTTAGTGACCGATGAGATGGTCACCATTGAGCAGATTGATGAAGATTCTGCACGGGTGAAAAAGCGTGTCGCCATAACAGAACAGGGCCAGGCATTGATCGACGAATATCACGCCCGTTCAAATAAGCTTTACCAGAAAGCGCTGGAAAACCTCGGCTACACCGATGATGAACAACAGGAGCAGAAAAAGGCAGAGTTCGAAAAGTCATTGACTGCCATGTTCATCAGCATTGACTGATTTGGAAAAGAAAGAAAAAGCCACCTTGGTGGCTTTTTTCGTTTAGAAGTTCAATCGGAAGGCAAGATAGAAGAAGTCTTCTTGTTTTTGCCTGATTCAGAACCGATCTCATCTGCATTTCTGAAGCTGTATTCGCCAATCAAACGCATCTTTGGTGATAGGAAATAGTGAGCATCAAACACAATGTCATTGATCATCTTGTCGCCATACACATCATTTTTCTGCATGAAATAGCCCGCACGAAGATCCAGCTTATCGAACCCTGTCCAACGCACCATGGTTTCCAAACCTTTGTTGGTACCCAGATCTTGCAACGTCCCATCAAGCTTGTCTTCGGAATAGATAAAGGACGTACCAAAGTCAGCATAATAATACTCTGCACCTATACCCCAGAAGGTGTAACTATCGGCATCATTGTCCGCGCGATCCGCAGCATAGGTTTTCTGGAACGCGACGACTGGCTTCACATGACTGAGTTCAGACAGGGTAAAGTTGTAGCTCAGCGCACCATTGAACCCCTTATCTACCCCAGTATCACTGAACACGCCAGAATCCATGATGTAACCAGTGGAGAAGGTCAGTCCGCCAATTTTATGCCCGTACTCAATAGTGTTGTCCTGACGGGTTACACCAGATGCGCTTGTATCAATCATTGATGCGCGCGATGCAATGGTTTCACCACCGCCGTTAAAGGCAAAAAAGTCTGTCAGGTTCACCAGCTCTAACAAGCCAGAACCTACACGGCCCACAGAGACCTTTCCGTATTCTTTTGAATCAATACCTGCAAACACATAGCGTGGCATCAGCTCGTTTTTCTTGTTATCCATTCCCACCACGGCTTCTTTGGAGCTGATATCAAACTCCATAATACCGAAAGCGGTCAGGTCATGATCAATCGGTTGATAGGTCTGAGCACCCAATCGCGCATCTAACCAGCCAATTGTGTCTTGAGATGGGAGCGCACCATCGCGGGTTTGAATATTGCTCACATTATATTGCAGACGACCCGTTACAAACGTTTTTGGTGGGGGAACTTCAGCTAATTGGATTTCTTCTACCTCGATAATGTCTTGCTCAGGGTTTTCTTGAATACCATCAGCAAATGCCATCACAGGAAATAGCGCAAAAGGGATTAAGATTTTCTTATTAATATTTGTCATTGTATTCAAACCTAATTAGAAGAAGTAACGAAGGCCCATATAAACCTGCGAGTCATCAGATTTAATGGCGGCAAGGTCATTGGCTTTCATTTCAGACTGACCGTAGTCAAGGCGGGTATTGACCCATAACTTTCTGCTCGTTGTGATTGGAGCATTCAAAGACAACTTTGCGCTGGCTTTAGTCAGGGTAAGGCCATAACCCGTGAGCTTTTGGTATTCTGGCCAGAGCAGGATAAACGCCCCTGTATCACCAATTTGGTGTGTCGCTGCCAGAGCAAGGCTGACTCCATCAACCTGTGCTTTGTGGTCAGAAATTTTGATGTCCCCGTCTACATAGGCAGCAATAGGAAAAACCATAAAGCCTGGTGTATACAAAGGATTAACACCCACCACAGTCCCAACCGCAGCCAGGTTGGTGGTGACTGAATCAGTTTTTTGATGAATGTAATCAAGCGACACTCCAAACGAAGGAATAAAGCGGTTGTTTGCATCTAGGACATGAAAATACTGCGCGCGGGAGTCGCGGTAATTCAGGCCGAACTTGTTATCTGCGTCTTCGCCTTTCGCGCCAAACGTCGCCTCACCCAAAAACGCAAATTTGTGCCCATTGTCATATCCGCCACTGACCATAGTGACTGGCTTTAACGTGGAGTCCCCTCCCACTAAAAAAGCAGCTTGGGTGTAAACATTGGTCAGGTCGGAAGGATCAATATTCTGCGCCATTGCAGTGGCAGAACATCCCGCGACTAATAGTGATAAGAGCAACCGTTTCTTCATCTCAACCTCATTGGATGGTGTTCACTTCCCGAAAATATTCGGGGAGTTTTTTAAGGTTGAGTTCACTCTATCAACGGGAGAAAAACGCCGAAATGACGTGTTTTTCGACCATTATTTTTTTTAGCTATTGGTGGAAGACTTCTAGGGGCTGTTGGAGAGTTGAAATAAAAAATGCCGGGGATTAACCCGGCATTTTTCTGGTATTTTTTAAACCGTAGCTGCTATTTGAGGCGCCTTTTTCAACTTCTCCCTCAGTCGCTGGAAGATGGCGTAGAACCCCGGCGTGATGATGGTACCTAAAGCCAGAATACATAGGATGCCGCCCAGCAAAGCGATACCCATATTGTTCTGAGCCACAGCACCGGCACCTGATGCCAGAGCCATTGGCAACACACCCAGAATGAATGACCAGGACGTCATGTTCACGGCACGGAAACGCATGGTTCCGCCAAGAATGGCTGCCGTTTCGATGTCCTTGCCTTCGCTCTCACGCTTCAGTTTCGCAAATTCAACGATAAGGATGGAGTTTCTTGCCGCCATGGAGATCAAAAGTACCAGACCAATCTGTGCGTAAAGGGTGATTGGCATACCTGCCAGGTACAAACCGACCATGGTTCCCACCGCAGCCATCGGTGCGGCAATGATGATCACCACAGGCAATGCCCATGATTCATACTGCGCCACCAAAAACAGGTAGATAAAGACCAATGCCGCCACCAATGCAATGGCGATGGTATTCCCTGCCGTTTTTTCCTGAAGTGCCATAGAAGTCCACTCATAGCTGTAGCCTTCGGGCAGCACTTCATTTGCCACACGCTCCATGGCTGCGATTGCCTGACCGGATGAGTATCCCGGCGCAACGCCCACGAACATCTTGGTCGCAGAAAGCATGTTGTAGGTATTGGTGACATCCGCATCCAGCTTTGGCTCCAGTGTTGCCAGTGCTGACAATGGAATCATCTCTCCTGCCGCAGAGCGAACATGGATACGTGAGATATCCTCTACATCTGCCCTTTGCTCCGTTTTCGCCTGCAAGAAGGTGTAGTAGGTGCGGCCAAACATCGAGAAATCGTTCACGCGTGAGCCCGCCAAGTAAGTCATCAGTGTTTCGTTGATCACCGAAACAGGAATGCCGTACTGACGCGCTTTTTCGCGGTCGATATCAATGTAGTAATGAGGAACGTTGGCGCGAAATAGCGAGAACACACCCTGCAACTCTGGCGCTTGGTTTGCTGCCATCATCAATTGGAATGTTGCAGCTGCCAGATCTGCTTTTGTACCGCCAGCCCTGTCTTGCAGCATGAACTCCAGGTTTTCACCCTGCCCTACACCCGGAATTGCCGGTGGCGCAATTGCCATCGCCATGCCTTCCTTGAGTGAGGCCATCGTCATGTTCAGGCGCGCTGCTACAGCGTTCACATCGTTCTGACCATCAAGTGCTTTGCGCTCTTCCCATGGTTTCAGGTTCACAAAGAAGGTCGCTGAATTCGGCTGGAAGGACATAGACAGTGCCGCAAAGCCTGTTGCTCCGCCCACTTCCTGAACGGCCGGATCAGCCAGCATGATCTCTTGCAGGTCATCGACAAAGGCTTGCGTTCTGGCGCGGGATGCGCCGTCCGGTAAGGTCGCGACTGCCAGCATGTTGCCCTTATCTTCCCTTTCAACAAACGCTGTAGGAATCGAGCTTCCCAGCATCACCATTGCTGCTAAGGTGCCACCAAACACCGAAAACAATACAACCGCTTTGCGGACAACCAAGGTCACCATCTTGCCGTAAGCTGCTGTAATGCGCTCGAAGCCTCGATTGAACGCGATGAACCAAGCGGGTTGCTTCTCCACGCGGCGCATGAAGATGGCACAAAGCGCAGGAGACAGGGTAAGTGCGTTAATGCCTGAAATCACCAGTGCGATGCAGATGGTCAAGCCAAACTGCGCAAACATCTGACCCGTAATCCCTGGCAACATAGAAACAGGTAGGAAGACTGCCAGCATGACCAGCGTAGAGGCAACGATTGGACCCGTCACTTCTTCCATCGACTTCAATGTGGCTTCAGTTGGCGTCAGGTCCTTGTTCTCACGAAGAATTCGTTCAACATTTTCGATAACCAGAATTGCGTTATCAACCACAATACCAATCGCCAGAATCAGGCCAAACAGTGTGATGGTATTGATGGTGAAGCCCAACAGATCCATGAAGAAGAATGAACCCACCAGAGAAACAGGAATCGCCGCTATAGGTACGATGGTTGCGCGCCAATCACCAAGAAAGATGAAGGTGACGATCACCACCAGAACCACTGCAATCACCAGCGTTTCAACGATGTCTGAGATGGAATCTTCAACAAATGTGGTCATATCAAACGGCAGGTTGTATTGCACGTCGTAAGGGTAGTCAGTGCTTTCCAATAAGGCTTTCACCTGCTCACCGGTTTCCAACGCATTGGCACCCGGCGCCAGCGTGATGTACATCAACGCCGATTCGGCCTTGTTGTAGAAAGTCGCCGCGTTGTAATGCGCATCACCCAGCTCAATCTCAGCGAGATCGTTGAGGTAGATGTTGGAACCGTCAGGCGCCGTTTTCACCATAATATTGGCGAACTCGTGAATTTCATTGAGACGGCCTTTGGTTAGCAACGGGATTTGCTTTTGCGTGTCATCAAGGTGCGGGCCTGCGCCAACCGCGCCAACTGGCATTTGAAGGTTCTGGTCACGAAGGGCAAGGCGAACTTCATTGGTGGTCACGTTCAGCGCAGCCATCTTGTCGACATCCAACCAAATACGCATACCGTAGGTCGGCCCAAGAAGCACAGCTTCAGATACGCCTCCGATACGGGTCAGTTCATCAATCAGGTTGATTTCCGTCCAGTTGTTCAGGAGGGTCTCATCAAACGTCCCGTTGGGTGAGCTAACCGCTACAGCCATTAAGAAGTCCGGGGCCGCTTTGTTCACACGCACACCAAACTGGTTAACGATATCCGGCAGGCTGCGGGAAGCCGTGGCTACCCGGTTTTGCACCATGACCTGCGCCTGATCGAGATCAGTACCAATTTCGAACGTCACCTGGAGCATATAGGTGCCATCGTTCGCCGCGCGGCCACTCATGTAGAGCATGTTATCGACGCCATTAATCTCGGCTTCGATAGGTTTAGCCACCACTTCTTCAATGGTCTCGGCACTCGCGCCAGGGTAAACCGCGATCACGTTGATCATAGGTGGCGTAATATCTGGGTATTCCGACACCGGCATGGTCTTGATGGAGATAAGCCCCACCAGCATCATGACAATCGAGATAACAAAAGCAAATTTGGGTCTGCTAATAAAAAACTTACTCAGCATAGGCGGTCACCTTACTCCTCGCTCACAACCACTGGTACATCAGGACGCACGCGCAGCAAACCTGCGGTGATCACTCGCTCACCCGCTTCAATACCATTGCTGACAAACACGTTAGTGCCTTGACGCTCCAGCACTTCAATCGCACGGCGCTCTGCCTTGCCATCATTGACGACATAAACGAACTGTTCAGTCAGCGCTTGTTGAACTGAAGCTTGAGGGATCCATACGCCATCGAAAAAAGCGGCATTGTTTAAAGAGACACGAACAACCTGATTTGGAAATAGCGCAAGGTCCTCGTTATCGAACGTCGCCGCCACTTTGATGGTGCCACTGGCAGGGTTAATTTTGTTATCAACAAACTTCAAGCCACCCTGTTGACCAGTTTCCTCAAGCAAAAATGAAATGGGCCCCTGATGTTTTGCCTTCTGCTGTTGATACTCATCATGACTTACTGAAAAGGTCGCCGTGATAGGATGAATTTTGACAATATCAGTGATCGGCCCGGATGCTGGAGTGATCATGTCGCCGCGGGAGAAGTTACTGCGACCCAAACGACCATCGTAGGGGGCACGGATTTTGGTGTAAGACAGGTCATCCCGCGCTTTGTTTGCAGCCGCTTCCGCCACCGCGACATTCGCCAAGGAAACCGTCAATTCAGCCGTGGAATCGTCAAGATTTGACTGCGTTGCGCCGCCGTTGTCCTGCAATGCTTTCACACGCTTGTGCGACAGCTCAACGCGGGCCAGCGCCGCTTTCGCTTTTTCGAGGTTAGCCTCTGCAATCGCCAATGCTTGCTGATACGGAACAGGGTCAATTTCAAACAACACGTCCCCTTCGTTTACCCAGGCACCGTCACTAAAGTGTTGCTTCATCAAATAACCCGAAATGCGTGTCATCAACTTGGCGTGTTCAGCCGCTTCAAGCTTGGCAACATAAGATTGGGTTGGTGTAAATTGTGCGTGCTCTGTCGTCATCGCATCAACCTGTACACCTTGTGCCAGCGCTAAACCGGGAAACAACAGGCTGGCAAGCAGAAGATTTTTATTCATTTTCATCGTCTTAATCACTCCTAACTTTATAATTCGCGCTTGAGGCTGGCGTTTAAGCCATGGATATCATCGACAGCTAACTCACCTGCCACGAACTTGAGCATTAGGCTATTGATGATGAAGTTATACTTCGCTTGATTGACTTGGTTTTGGGCTTGGAAATAGCGGGTATTGGCATCCAACACCTCGGTCATGGTGCGTGTACCAACTTCATGCCCTTTTTCGATGGCTTTAAGGGCAGCTTCAGCAGAAATAAGGCTTTGTTGATGAGCTTTCAGTGCATGTAAGGAAGCCGTCGCAAAGCGCTCTGCCTGGTTGATTTGCTCCGTCACACTCCTGAAGGTTTGTTCCTGCACACTCTGCGCCAGTACTAAGCCTTCTTTTGCTATATCCACCTGAGCCGAGGTGCGACCACCTGTGTACAGCGGCAAATTCGCAGCAATACCGACTTCCACCTCAGTGAGATTGTCCAGCTTGCCATCTTCAATTTTGTTGCCACCCAAATGGGTAATATCCATGAGCAGTTCTTGATTCACACCGCCAAACAGGACAACGGTTGGCTTGTGGCCACTTTGCGCCAGCGCTATCTGTTGTTTGGCAATGTCCATAGCCTGAGTTGCCATTCGTAGGTCATGGTTCTGAGCTTGGGCTTTTTGCTGCCACAGCAGCAGGTTGTCGTTTGCAGGCTGCTTAGGAGAGAAGAGCGCATTATCAATCGGATACACGCCGGAGAACTGCTTTCCCGTTAATGTATAAAGGGCATCAAGGCTGTTTTCATACATGGCACGGGTTTGAATAATGTTCGCATTGGCCATGTCATATTTTGCCTGCGCTTCCCAGTGGTCCAAATCGCTGGCAAGGCCCAGTTCAACACGCATCGTGGTTTGTTTGTTCATTTCTTCGATGGTGTTCAGGTTGGCTTCCGCAACAGAAAGCGCATCACTGGCGCGCAGCACATCGAAGTAAGCAGTAGATGTTCTCAACACCAGCGAAGACTCTGCTTTCTCCACTAAGAGCGCAACTTTGGAGGCATCCTGCTTGGCAATATCAACGCTAAGCTTGGCCGCTGGTGTATAAATTGCCTGAGTTAACTTTGCGCCAACACCCACACTGTTTCCTGAGCCGCCAATCGTCGCATCAACACCTCGATGGTCATGTAAGTGGCCCGCATTAAAGTAAGCATGGATTTGAGGCAACAGGTTTGCAAAAGCCAGATCAATGCTTTCGTTTGCCATGTTCGCCTGGGCATTAACCTGGGAAAGTAGGGGGTCGTTGGAAAGAGCGAGTTGGTGAAGTTGTTTCAAGTCTACGGTTTCTGCCAGAACAGATCCCGAAGCCAGCGCGCCCATCATCAATGAAGTAAATAGCTTTGTTCGCCGATAGTTCATAGAGCCTGCTTATTGTTATGAGAAGAATTCCTGCTGAGGGAAAGGGATGTCCACCATCCCCAACAGGAATCTTCACTAAATATTCAGGCTTTCTCTATGACGCTTTTTTGCATCATTAAAATTTTGAGTGATTGAGGTTATGCAGGCAGAAAGGGAATAATCAAGGCTCTTCGAAAAGCATCTACTTCCGATTTTCTCCTTATCTCTACGAGATTTGCGCCACAGATTGTGGCGCTTTTTTTTAAGGTCGCTGACGCTTTATTGCCTCAATCAACGCTTTCAATCCCGCTTCCACTTTCGAGCGCGGACAGCCCAGATTCAGGCGGACATACCCTTTGCCCGACTCCCCATAAACACTGCCATCCATAATGGCGACATTGAAGTGTTCAATCAGATCACTTTGTAACTTCTGCATATCAAGGTTTAGCGGCGACAAATCAATCCACGCCAAATACGTCGCATCAGGCACCACGTAGTTGAGTTCTGGGAACATGCTGAGTGTGTCACGCACAATCCCGTGACTATCACGCACATAAGCATTCAATGCGTTGAGCCACTCTTCACCGTGATTGTAGGCGGCCATCATCCCTATCACGCCGAGAATAGAAGGCGATGACAGCCCATCCACTTCTTTCAGTTTGAACAGGTAATCATTACGCGCTTTGTCTTCGGCAATAAACGCGTAAGCGCCGTTCAAAGCCGGAATGTTGAAAGACTTGGAAGCTGAGGTCACCAGCGCCCAACGCTGCGTCATGCCAAAGCCTGTCCAAGGAGTATGAGCTTTGAAGGCGACATCCATATGGATTTCGTCGGAGATCAGCGCCACATCGTGCTCATCGCAAAGCGTTGCGATGCGCTGCAATTCATCTTTTTGCCAAACACGACCGGTTGGGTTGTGTGGGCTGCACAGCAGGAAAATCGTGGTATCGGCTTCTGCCAATTGCGCTTCCAGCAAGTTCCAGTCTATTTCCCAGCCGGATGCTGTTTTGACGAGTGGGTTTCGCACACAGCGACGCCCTGCCCCTTCCACCAACTTGTCGAATGCATCATATGCTGGCGTTTGAAAGACTACGCCATCGCCCGCGTGGCTCCACGTTTCAATCAGCTTGGCGATGATGTAAATCACTGAGGGGCCGTAAACGATGGTGTCTTTGTCGATTTGCACATCGAAGCGGCGTTGATACCAGCTTTCAATCGCGCCTTTAAAGTCATCGTGATTCCAGCGCGAATAGCCCAAAACAGGATGTTCCAAGCGCGCTTTCAGGGCTTCCATCACAGGTGCTGGCGCTGCGAAGTCCATGTCTGAAATCGTGAATGGCAGCAGCCCTGCTTTGCCGAATCTGTCCTGCACATAGTCCCATTGAGTGCAGTAGGTGCCCATGCGGTCAATTGGGGTGTCAAAATTAAATGTCATGTGTGCCTTCTTGTCGTACACAAACAGGAAAACCCCCGACTTATTGAGTTGCGGGGGTTTAGGGGGAACAAGTTATCAGCTTGCCGTTGCGGTCATCAGCGCCTGCATTTCATTTTTCACCAGATGAACCTGAGTACCAATCACGACTTGCAGGTTGTGAGCATCCAGCTTCACCACACCCAGCGCACCGTATGATTTCAGCTTGTCAGCATCTACCAGTTCCATGTTGTCGACAGACAGACGCAGGCGGGTAATGCAGTTGTCCAGCGCGGTGATGTTCTCTTTACCGCCAAGTGCTGCCAGAATCGCTGCACCTTTACCAGATTCGTTGATGAAAGCCGCTTCCAGCTCAGAGTCTACTTCCGCGGTGTCCACTTCACGGCCCGGGGTTTTCAGGTTGAACTTGGTAATCGCGAACTTGAACACGGTGTAGTAAACCGAAAACCACGCGCCTGCCACCATTGGAACCAGATACCACTTGGTTGCTGTGCCTTGCAGAACACCAAACACCAGGAAGTCGATGATGTTGCCGTCGGTGTTACCGATAGTCACATCCAGCAGACCCATAACCATGAAGCCAAGGCCAGTCAGGATAGCGTGGATGAAGTACAGAGCCGGTGCCACGAACAGGAACAGGAATTCCAGAGGCTCTGTGATACCGCCGACCACACACGCCACGACACCAGAGATCAGTAGCGCTTTAATCTTGCTGCGGTTTTCAGGTTTCGCACAGTGGTACATTGCCAGTGCTGCACCCGGCAGACCACCAAGGAATGCTGGCATCTTGCCTTGGGACAGGAATGCGGTCACTTCAGGGCTGAAGCCGTTGGTATCTGCACACGCCAGTTCAGAGTAGAAAATGTTCAGCGCGCCAGAGACTGTCTGACCACACACTTCCATGGTGCCGCCCGCTTCAGTAAAGCGGATCAGTGCAACCAGAATGTGGTGAAGACCAACAGGCAACAGTAGACGCTCACCAGTACCGAACAGGAACGGACCGAACGCGCCAGCACCTGCAATCAAGTTACCGATACCGTTGATGCCAGCAGCAAAGTAAGGCCATACGAATGGGATCAGTACACCCACAACACCCAGCGTAATTGCTGAAATGATAGGAACGAAACGTGCGCCACCAAAGAACGCCAGTGCATCCGGCATCTTGAAGGTGTAGAAACGCTGGTGCAGTTTGGCGACGATGATACCTACCATCACAGCACCCAGAATACCGGTGTCGATAGATTCAATGCCGATAATGCTCTTCACGCCGTAGGCTTTGCGTTCCAGTTCGTCACCCAGCACGCCGTTCACGGTCAGGAAGAAGTTGATCGCCAGGTTAAACGCGGCATAACCCACGAAACCCGCAAAGGCTGCGACGCCTTTTTCTTCTCGTGCCAGACCCAGCGGAATCGCAATCGCGAACATCACTGGCAGATAGATGAATGCCACCAAGCCAATCTTGGTCATCCACATAAACAGGTATTGAAGCAGGGTGTTATCTAAGAAAGGGATCGCTTCGCGGATGGCATTACTCGACAGCGAGCTACCCACACCGAGCAAAATACCTGAGAACGCCAACAGCGCAACAGGCAACATAAAGGTTTTACCAAGACTTTGGAGGAATTCCCACATGGTGGTTTTGGTGGCTTTCTTCGTCATTACAACTCTCCGAATTATGAGCATATGACTGGTGTGGAGTCCTCAACCAAAGCATGAATCGGTTGTCTGCCCCACACACGGGACTATGTGTTTTCGCCGCTCATATTAGGGAAACAAAATTTTGGTAAAACGTTTTATCAAAACATTTGTGATCTGCGCATCGATGCTTAATCCACAAATTTGATCAGGTTTAAATAATGGGAATTTGGCAGTATCCTTTCTTGGTAAAACGTTTTACTAATGTCACGCTAACCCATATTCAAACGACATGAGGATGCACGCTGAATCCTGCATTTTCACGTCGTCTGGTTATTAAGTATCAAATAAGGAATTCACTTGAAGAAAGTGACGATCACGGATGTCGCTGAGCACGCAGGCGTCTCAGTCACCACGGTCTCAATGGTGTTGGGCAACAAAGGGCGTATCTCTCCGGATACGGCGGATAAGGTCAACAAAGCCGTGACTGAACTTGGCTATGTCCGAAACCGTGCTGCTGCTAACCTTCGCTCTAACAGCAGCGAAATTGTTGGTCTGATCCTGAAAGACATCAGTGACCCTTACTACGCGCAAGTCGCTGCCGGGCTTTGCGAAGAAACCGAAAAACAAGGCTACATGGTGTTTCTGGCGCAAAGTGGCGATGCTGAAAAATTTGAACAGTGCATGCTGACCATGGCACGTCAGGGTGTTGGCGGCATTGCTTTCTGTCCGACCAATGAAAACCAGCAGGTTGATGCGGATGTGCTCAAAGCGCATAACTTGCCGTTGGTGTGTATCTCCCGCGCATCGGTCAATCACCAGATTGATTACGTCGGGCCGGATAACGCCAGTGCGGCGAAAATGGCGACGGAATACCTGATTGAACAAGGTCATCGTCGCATTGCTTACGTCGGCGGGAAAAGCAGTTCACTTTGTCGCGCTGAACGCGTGGGAGGTTATTGCAGCACGCTAATGCAGTTTGGTTTGCCGTTTAAACCTGAATGGGTGGTGGAATGTGAACCCGGTCAGGCACCCGCCGCAAAAGCGGTCGAAGCATTGCTTGCCAGCCATCCGCAAATCAGCGCGGTACTTTGCCATTATTCGTCAACGGCAGTCGGCGCGGTACAAGGCGTTCACCGACTTGGCAGAGACGTCGGGAACGACACCATCTTCAACAAAGAAATCTCCATCGTAGGTTTTGATGCCGTTCAAGAGGCGGAACTCACCGAGCCGCCCATCGTATTTGTGAATTCAGATGCCAAAGAGATTGGGCGACAAGCCGCAAAACGCTTGATTGAGCAGTTAGAGAAAAGTGATTCCGCCCCGCGCAAAATCATCGTCGCTCCTTCACTAACCAATCTCCCTACTTAGAGAAATCCGGCGCTAATGCTGGTACATTAGCGCCAACGTTTTCTGATGAAGCACTAACACTTTGGAACTATTCAACATCACCTGTCTCGGTAAGCCTCTGCGTCTTGAAGGATCGCTGGCGGGCTGGCAAGCACTTTACTGGGACAACCAACTCGTTTCTCAACTCGCCGCAAGCGCCGATAACGACGGCGAGAAAGTCCACACTTTCCAACTGACGGCCAACGACCAAATCATTACCGTCGATGTATCTTCCAGCCTCAGTTGGCAGCCATTCAACATCGACTACAAAGTGGCGGTAGACGGAGAAGTGGTGGAATCTGGCTCGCGCAATGAAAAAGACATCGAGCGACAACAGCCGGAAGTTAAACCCCAAGCCAAACAGAAATTCAGCCTGATTGGTCTGGCATCACTGGGCTTGAAACTCTTCAAGAGTGCCAAAGTCATCAAAGTAGTACTCGCGGGCGCAAGTGTCGCTGCCTATTCCTGGCTGTTTTCCTGGCAATTCGCCTTGGCCTTGATTGCTTGCCTTGTGGTGCATGAATACGGCCATATCCGCGCCATGAAATACTTTGGCATGAAAACCAAAGGCATTTACCTTATCCCGTTTATGGGCGGATTGGCGCTTTCGGATGAGAAGATAAATACGCGCTGGCAGGATGTGGTGATTTCCATCATGGGACCAACCTTCGGCCTGTTTATGTCTTTGGCAGCGCTCGTGGCTTACTGGGTAACAGGGAATGTGTTTTTTGCCGGTCTCGCAACCTTTAATGCGCTATTAAACTTGTTCAACCTGCTACCGATTTTGCCCCTTGATGGCGGACACATCCTCAAAAGCATCAGCTTTTCGATGAACAGCGTTGCGGGCTTGGTAGCCTGTATTGCTGGTGCGGCGGTGGGCGTATATGTCAGTTATGCATTCGGATTGGCCCTGCTTGGCTTCCTGTTGCTGATTGGTAGTGCTGAAATTATCTTCGAATGGAAATACCGTCATCACTCACATCTGTTGCCGCTGAGCCGCTACGGTCAAATCTTCAGTACCGTGTGGTACTTCTCAACGGTTGCCGCTTTGGTTGGCGTGATTATCTATTTCGCAACCAAAGACGATGAAATGTTGGCATTGCCGCTGTTGATTCTGCAGAGCTAACTGAAAGCACTCCTCATAAAGCGCCAGCCATTGCTGGCGTTTTTTCTTTCCAGCCTCAGTACAAATTCATGATGTGATTTATATCGCGCTAAAATGAAAACCGATGTACGATGCGCCACCTTTTTCATTTCGGTGTGTTTTACGTGATTACTCCATCATCAAATGCGCTGTATACAGATCTCTCGGGTTATTACGATCTGATGTGCGCAGACATTAACTATCAGTCTCAAAGTGACTGTGTGCGCAGACTTCATCAACTGTTTGGTAACCAAGGGAAACGTCACCTGGATCTGGCGTGTGGTACTGGCCCACATATTCGCTATTTTATTGATACCGGCTTCTCGAGCGATGGTCTTGATCTGAACCAGCCAATGCTGGATCAAGCGAAACTGCGCTGTCCAGAAGCACAATTCTCGCTGCAGAATATGTGTGAGTTTGTGGTGGATGCGCCTTATGACCTCATCACCTGTTTTCTTTATTCAATCCACTACAGTGGCAATCTCGAAAACCTGAGCGCTTGTATTCGCAGTGCTCACGCAGCTCTGAAGCCTGGCGGTGTGTTCTGCTTTAACGCCGTTGAGAAGAACCTGATCAACAATAACTCTTTCGTGCGCCATATTGTTCAGCACGAAGGCAGTGAGTTTGCATTTAAGTCAGGCTGGTTCTATTCCGGTGAAGGCGACAAACAAGCACTGAAACTCAGCATCGAAAAGACCACGGACAAGATGACCGAAGAATGGCATGACGACCACCCAATGGTCGCCGTTAGCTTCAACGAGTTAAAAGATCTGCTTGAACCATACTTTGAAGTCACTGTGTTTGAACACGACTACGAAAAGCTGGAGATGTGGAACACCACGTCAGGCAATGCCATTTTCGTATGTGTAAAGCGATAAGCTAAATCATGATAGAAAAGGCCGGATTGAATCCGGCCTTTTTTGATTAGATTGGATTGCCGTTGATGGTGGCAGAAACAAGCCTATCAGAACCAGTAAATTGATCACCATCGCTGGTTGTAATCATTGAATCTTCTCGGATCATCAAGCCGTTTCCAACGCCAATATACTGGGTGTATTCAGTGGTTGCAGAGGTTCCGTCGGAGGAGGTACTGTTATAGGTCAAAACCATCACACATGTGTCAAATGTCCCGGCTGGTACTGTGACTCTCTCCGTTCTAAGGAATTCAAATGAATACTCGGCTGAGCTAGTTTCATTACCGTCAATCTGCTCTGTTACTGTGGGATAGCTTTTTGTCTCTCCCAACGCAATGTCGTAGTCGAGAAGCAAACCACTGGGATGATAGGTAAATTCCTCGCCATCGAGAAGTTGACCTAATGTCGTGACACTTTTCGCTGACGTATCGGCCAAAATATAGTATGTACTTGTCGAACTACCAGACGTAATGCTTTGTTCAAAAACATCAGAATAACCACGATATGAAGTAACTCGAGTTACCTCAGTCGTTTCTGAATAATTTGGTAATTGAGTTCCTCCATCGCGTCGCTCTAACTCAGTTGAAACAATGGTTCCCACTTGATAAAAAGTTTCATTAAAACAAGCGGAGGAATTAGTCGGGCTAGGTATTTCTTCTTCATCATTTGGTACCTGCGGTGCAACAGGATCATCAGGTGTTTCGGAGCTTTCAGTACCGCCATCTATTTCCTGTCCACCATTGTTTCCAGAATCATGTTCTCCGCCGCGACTATCTCCACATCCTCCTAAAAATAGTGCGACACTTAAAAACAATAGACACGACTTCATACTTCATTCTCCAACTGCAATCCATGGGCAGAATGCCCTTCGCAAGCAAAATACACTTCGATTCTATCGACCGTATTTCTGAGAATTTGTATTGAAAACAAGACGAAATATAAATAGAAAAACAACAAGCCCAAATATGCTCTTTAAAGCTGAGCTACTGCACACTTTTAAATATCAATAAAATAGGAAAGCGCTTTCTTTCTGATGACAATTTTTATTGAGCACCTTTGTAATGAGCCACTATCTCCGCATTACCAATTGAACGTTCCGACTTGGAACCAAGAAAAAACACGCCATTGGCTGCATCTACATTGTATTTTTCAGGGATCAAACGGTCGAACAGCATCACCCAAAACAGCGAAAGCTTGATTGCTTTCCCTGCCCAGTGCGAGCGGAAAAGTCCACTGAAGAAACCTTCAAGCGCCCACAATAACTGCGTACCTGCCCCGGAACAGACTCCTGACTTAACCAAGCTGAACTGACGGAATAACAAACGGTGTCCACTTTCGGTAAAACGCATGAAATCGTAGGGGCCTTCATGGACGTGCTGTAAAAAAGGGGTTTCCGCATACACCAAACCATTGGGTTTCAGTACACGATGGATTTCAGAGACAACCATTCCCGGATCCATAACATGCTCTAGCACGGCTTGAATGATCACAGCGTCGAAACTGTTGTCGCTCAATGGAATACAATGAGCATCAGCCACAAATTGAACGTTTGGAGACGCGTAAACATCAAAAGAAACTAATTCGATATTCTCGTCTTCATAAAAGCGTTCCATGCCTTCACCAATAGTACCTCCCCCTATTATCAACACGCGTGGCTTTCTGCGTAACTCAAACAGTGTGGATATTAGCGTGTCTACATTCTTCTTCGTTACACCGGAAGGTGGCGAAACCAGGCGCTTCATCACCTTCATTGCACCAGAATAGGTGTGTCGTGTTACAGCGGAAGCATCAGATGACAATTGCCATCCCAACCCTTTGCAGCGTTCAGAACACAACAAAATCGGGTAACCTCCCACTACTTCGTAGTGTATGTCCCCCGTGCTTGACGCCACCTTGGCGTTTTGATCGTCCAATTTATCAAGCTCAGCGCCACTACGCGGACAGCGCAACAGTGCTAAAACTTCTTTTTGATCCAAAAGCATTATTAGCCCTAATCCCTTACTGCAAAATACTAAGCGTTTGAACCTTTTGTCTAAGTCTAAAAAATCTGAACTTTTAGCATTTCATTATTATGTGATAGACCTTATAGATTTTATGGTAAAGGATCTAGGGATAATCATCCTTTAATAAAAAATAGGACTTAAAGACTAAACAATCCCCATACACAAAGAAAGGAATAGTTGTAGAAAGGATGTATACAATTGAGAGGAACTAAAATTATTTCCTTTTAATACAATTAATTAGAAGGATAAGTAGGGAATTCTTTACAACATTAGTAATGCATAAATTAGAAAACATTATTTTCCGAGACACCATACGGAAAACTTTCAATTTTCTGACAGCGCCTTGACGGCAATATTTCATGCGGAATAACCCGTGAATACCGATCAAGACACTGTGCATGGAAATGCATTCAATCTCATAAAGTCCATTATGCCATTTCAGCCTAGCAATGTGTATTAATTATGCATGACACCTTATTGAAAATAAAATTATGCAACGAAACAAAATGTTAGCGAGTTTAGTCAACCACCATATAAAACAGGCAGTCTGATAGGGCAATATGGTGTTTGGTGGTGATCATGAAAAGCTTGGAGGCATGTTTTAAAAGAAGCTCACCATTATGTTCATAGAAAAGTGCGTCAATTGGGTGTCCGCCTTCGCCATCATTGGTGGTCATGCCGTCCAGTCCTTTCTCTCCGAGCCACCCAATCATGCTATCTGCCGCCATCCAACCGAAGTTATGGCGGTCAATATCAGGAGGAAGGGTCAGGTCTGCATCCTCGACCTTCCGGTCGTGATAGCAAAGTTCCAACCCTTGTTTCAGTTGCACTCGCACTGGGTGGTAAAGCAAGTCCAGTGGCCAGAAGCCAGAATGATTGGCAAAGATATTGTCTGCTGTCAGGAAATGATGAAGCCCATTTTTCGCCACTTCATGGGCGGCATGATCGGCAGCGCCCCCACATTCGACGGTAACGATAGGTGACTCGTCAGTGGTTTGCTCCATCAGCGCGCCCAAACGAACACTGGTGCAAAGCATTCGCTCAGTAAACAGTGAGGCTATCTGCTGGTGTTTTTCATCATCAATGATAGAGACAGAGAATGAAGGACTGGTGCCGGAGGTGTTGTGTAGGTCGACAACCGCTTCAGGTTTTAACTTGGCAATACGTGTCATGATTTCAGCCGCGATGCCATAGCTGTCATCCTCGCCTGTTTTCCCAAAGCAGCGATTCATGTCCGGTTTATCAGCGAAATGTCGGGTGGTAAAAGGCTTGTCGTAGAGCGCAGCTTTCACATTGGCCAAACAAAAATGCGTAGTCACTGCACAGTCAGGAGAATTCTGGGCAAAATGCCAGAGTGCCTTGGCTCCGGAAGGTTCATTGCCGTGAAGTAATGTCACCACCACACGATGTCGTTCAGGATCCCGGCCCGGCAACGTCAGCCAACTGGCTCCCGGCAGCGTATCCAACCAGGCAACCAATCCGCGTCGTAAATCTTCATCGTTAGGCCAGCTAACATCATGCAGCATCATGACTTTCTTACACTCCTTGTGAAATTCTTAGGGTCTGTTAACACTAGCACCCACTGCATCATAAAATCGGCCAGTGTGAAACTGGTGCGCCTGATAAATATTGCTTTTGATACAGAGCGAACATCTTGTTCAGGGCGACTTCTCGGCCGTATTTTCTTTCCAGCTCAACCAGAGTCGAAAGCTGCCAACTCGCTCCGTTCTGACGTTTTGCCAAACGGTGCTCTATCACCACCATCAACATGTCAGCCTCTACCCTGGAAATGCCCAGTTCAACCAACGAATCGGCAACGCGTGGTAACAACTTATCCAACACATCCACCAGTGGGTATTCTTGCAACGTGCCGTTTTCTGATTCCCAAAGGATATTGGCATTCACACCATATTGAGCTGCTCTATAGAAATTATACTTGGCAAATTCAAAAGGTAGCCTGTCCATCAGCCTGTCCAGGTCACGTTGAAGCGCATGCGCCAAACCAATGCAAAGCGCCGCGTTCGCTACCATGTCAATGGTGGTTGGCCCGGCGGGCAAACTTCTGAGTTCAATACGAAGATGTCCACCGTCTGCATCGTCATACACAGCGCGATTCCAGCTCCAAATCGTGCTCTGGTGAAGACGCAGCGCGTCAAGCCTTGGTCCGCAGCCTTCCTTACATTTAGATTCCGGCAGATCAGGCAACAAAACTGGTTGAAGGCTGACACCCTGTCTGAACAGTTCCAGCGCGCTTTTTCGCACATACCCTTTACCGAAGGATACCCGCGCAGGCGTGTGCCAGTTCATACCACAAAGATTGCGGCTGTCTATGGACTGCTTAAACAGCGGTATCCGGGTTTCATGCCAGAGTTTTTTCTGTAAGAAGACAGGGGAATTCGCTGCCATCGCCAAGGTGAAAATCGTGGCGATTTGAATACCGTTGTACCACTGAGCAAACTCATCAGGTTTAACACGATAATGCACCTGAAAAGAAGTATTAGCACCTTCCAGCGTGAGATCATCGGCATCCACTTCCAGGCTTTCTGCGCCATGAATACGGATGTGGAATGGCCCACCGCGGGATTCGCAAAGGATATCAGTCAGAGCGTGATAACGGGGAGAGTCCGTCATTGATGCCAACCCAAAATCTCCATCTTTTAATGTTGGCAAGATCCCGATAGGTGTGACATCTACGCCATCATTGTGCGCAATGGTCTGCAATGATTGCAGTCGTTCATCCATTTTCTGCTTGAGGAAGGTGAAGGGAGAACCGCTGAATTCGGTGTAAGGGCAATTGTATTCAACGTTAAATCGATTGATTTCAGCCGTCATTAGGGGGTCTGAGGCTTTGTCGAGAATATCGAGGTTGTAGTGTGCGGGTCGATGATGTTTGTCGGTAAGATAAAGCTCCAGTTCGGCACCCAAGGTGCACTTTCCTATTCCCCAACCCGGCGTATTCAACAATCCTTCGAGTTGGTCCAGTTCTGACTTTAGCTGCTTGGCGAATTGCTCATGATCGCTGGCGCTAAACGAGGTTTTATTAATATTCTGTCCCACTGCCTTACCCTCGCTTGACTTCAATGTTTAACATAGAACAAAAACACCGCCGTTACAGGCGAGTAGCGACTTCCGGGTCGACAATCACGCTAATATTCGCATTCCTGAGCTAGTATACGAGTGCAGATTATGCACAGCATTTCCGTGAATTCAGACTATCTGATACACTCGCGCCCCTTCTTTATGTCGGAACTTTTTACCCATGTCAGACAACGTATTTTCACTTCTTCATCCCACGCTTCAGCAAACGCTGAGTGAACTTGGTTACAGCGAGCCCACTGATATCCAGCAGCAAGCGATTCCAAAAGTGTTGGAAGGAAAAGACGTGATGGGTGCTGCCCAAACAGGCACAGGCAAAACCGCCGCCTTTACGCTGCCGCTGATCCACCAGCTTCTGGAACGTGGTGTAAAAGGTTCTACCCGTGTGTTGATCGTCACGCCAACCCGAGAGCTGGCTCAGCAGGTGTATGACAAAGTTGCAGAGTATGGTCAGCACACGTCGCTAAAATGTGTGGCGCTGTATGGTGGCGCGAACATTAATCCTCAGAAGAATCAGTTGGCGAAGAAGCCAGAAATCATTGTCGGCACGCCGGGTCGCCTGCTCGATCACCTTCATATTGGTACCTTGCAGCTCAACAGCCTGGATACGCTGGTTCTCGATGAAGCTGATCGCATGCTCGACATGGGCTTTATTTCAGACATCAAGCGCCTGATGAAGAAAATGCCAAAGGAACGCCAGACGCTGTTTTTCTCCGCCACCTACCCAAAACAGGTTTTGGATTTAGCTTACCGCCTGCTTAACGACCCAGTGCGAGTCGAGGTATCGACCGCCAACAGCACAGCTGAAACCGTCAATCAGTTGGTACATCCCGTTGACAGAAAACGTAAGCGCGAACTGCTTTCCTATCTGATTGGCAGCCGTAACCTGCAGCAGGTATTGGTGTTCGCTAAAACCCGCCAAAGTACTGAAGCGCTGGCAAACGAACTCAAGCTTGACGGGCTGGCTGCAGAAGCTATTCATGGAGAGAAAACCCAAGGCGCACGTAACCGCGCTATGGAAGGCTTTAAAAATGGTACTGTGCGTGTGTTGGTAGCAACCGATGTAGCAGCGCGCGGCTTAGATATCCCCTCGCTGGATACCGTGTTCAACTACGAACTGCCACATCAAGCGGAAGATTACATTCACCGAATCGGCCGTACCGGTCGCGCGGGAAAATCTGGCATGGCGATATCGCTCGTGAGTCGTGAAGAAGAAGGCATGCTGAACGCAATTGAAACCTTGATTGACCAACGCCTCCCTCAGGAGTGGCTGGCGGGTTTCGAACCAGATATCAACGCAGATAAAGAGCACCATGAAAAGCGTGGTGGTCGCGGCGGAGAGAAGCGTCGCCTCAAGCGCCAGCTTTTGAAAAAAGCAGGGGCTAAAAAACGTTAGGGGCTAAGCAAAAGAAAAAACGGCGCATTCAGCGCCGTTTTTTCTGTTCATACCAATCGCAGTAGGTAGCTGATCAGAAATAGCGCAGGAAAAATGCTAGAGAACAAGGCGGGAAATTTCGATAAGTAGTTATTCTACAGGCAAATTTTCCAACACAGTTATCGAGCATTTTAACAAGCTAGGATGAGCAGATATTTACTACGATTGGTATCAGTCCACCAACTCTATGCCGAGGCTTTCCAGCAGGTTAAGCGCTTCGTAGCGAGAGAACTTGGCGCCTTTAAGCTGATTTTCCAATACGTTGATGGCGTAGTCTGTCGATTCAGTGAAATCGACCTCTTGCAGATTGGTGCGCATAAACTGGGCATGGGAAAAATCGCAGTATGTCATCGAAGATTGCTGGAAGTTCCCTTCCCTGAAATCCACTTCATGCAATTTGCACTCTTCGAGTTTGAGCTCGTGAAGCGTCAGCCCAAAAAATGAAGCATCATTCAGAATGCATTGCTTGAACCTGAGTTCGAAATCCACATGGTATGAAGGCCAGTCAGCCTTGCTCCAGTCCACGCCCACCAGCTTGCATTCTTCAAACTGCACAGTAAAAAGACGCGTGCCGGAGAGGTTCATCAAACTCAGATTACAGCGTGAAAACTCACAATTAATAAACTTACAGTTTTTGAAAATGGCATCAGAGAAGTCACACTCTTCAAAGCGACACTCCTCAAACTCAATGCCCGCGAACGATTCGCCTTGAAGGTCTTTCTTCGCGAACAGATCGTCGTAATAACTTTCGCCACTTTCAATCATTATTGTTGTTCCCTAATAAACTCGCTGGAGGGCATTATGCCTGACAATCCGTCTCTATTGCCTGAGTATTCTTGCTTTGGTTCAAAAGCACATTCACTTTTCTAACCACCGCATCCATGACAAACTCATCCAGAAAAATGTCATGACCACCCGAAATAAAATCGACGCTCACTGTCTTGCCTTGCTCCTTCAACACATCACCATAGGTTTCAGTCAGGTAGGGTTGGGTGACATCGTCTTCCAGGCCGCAAATCAGATGAAGATCTGTTTTGGTATCAATCCTGTCCACCAACGCAATCGGTGAGTTTACCCGAAGGTTACCCCAAAACAGCGGATTGCGGCGTTGGTCATACATGTCTTTGCGCCAACGGTTAATATCCGCAGGACAGGAAACCATTACTGCTGCATCAGCAAGGCTTGGATAATACGCGATGATCTTTCCCGTTATCGCCGCGCCACCGGAATGACCACAAATGATCACTTTAGCGGGACTATAGAGGTCTTTTAGCGCTTGAATGGCCAAGACAATATGCTCGATACGTTTGCGGTTGTAATTGTCCCCAACGGTAAAACCTTTCCAACCCCCGGATTTTCGTCCCAGATTATCTTTATAACCCGGCCTCAATAACCCGACAGATACGACATTGCTAGTGCGTTTAGCGATGGCTTTCGCAAACTGATTTTGATAACTCACCGAACCAAAAGGACTGTCGCCATGAATTGCCACAACCAGACAAGGATGAGCCCGCACACCATTCTCGTGAATGTCGACAATAGTTCTGCGGTTATCTATTTTGAGTTCCAAGCAATTGTTCCTTGAAAGAAGGGAGGACAGACCACCGTTTACTTTTTACGATATGCGTCTCGTTCGGCATTCAATTTATTTCATAGTCAATCACTTAGTCACGCTTTGGCTTCACATTGAGCTAGAATGATTTCATCTTTTTCCTAATTTTCGCGACGCATATGGCAATTCCACTGATCGACTTTAAACAGCGTGAAGCCGCCCTACAGGATGTAGAGATCATCGAACTCTCCAAACTCTACACCCGCGAGTTCAAAGACCACGATCCTCAAGCGCCGCACCGTCTTTCCTTCTTCATGACAGTGATATTTGAAAAAGGGGAAGGTAAGCAGATGGTCGATTTTAAGGAATACGATTTCAAACCCGGCTCAGTGATCAGCGTACAACGCGAACAGGTCACTGCATTTGACCTGAAGGACAATCCAGAAGGGAAAATACTGATATTCACGCAAGAATATCTAGATGCGGTTCACGCCAACATGAGGCTACCCAGTTTCACGCCGACGCACCTCAACAGCCAATATTCGCCAGCCTTTGAACTGGATGAAGAAAACCGTAAACGCACATCCTCATTACTTAATGAAATGATCGCAGAACTCACCTGTGAAGGTGGTGACCCATTGATCGTGATGTATTTGTTCTCAGCTTTGACTTTGCTTCATCGACGTTTGAAAACTGTCGGGGAAGTCGACAACCTTTCACCTTCGCAAAGTCGTCTCCTCTCGCGCTTTATCGCACTTCTACAGGAACATTTTGAACGTACGCGCGATGCAAACTGGTATGCCGACCAACTTGCTACTACCTATAAAACTCTCAATCAGGTTTGTAAGGCATCTACGTCTCTCACCGCCAAACAAATGATTGATGCTTTCACCATTACTGAAATCAAACGGCGGTTGGTGGTGAGCAAAATCACCTCTCAACAACTCGCCTATGACTTCGGGTTCGAAGACCCAAGCAATTTCGTTAAATACTTCAAAAAGGAAACGGGACTCACGCCTAGCAAGTTCAGAAATCACTATCGATAACCATTGATGCATAAAAGGCTTGCACTGAACTCAGTTTACACCGGTTCGATATTGACCATTTTTCTGCCTATTTCCACTCTGCACGGATTCAGTGCAACGTCCTAACATTGTTTCAACACCGAACAAAAGGACGAGACAATGAAAACAATGACAAACAAACTTCTTCGCTCTGTTGCTGTGGCCAGCGTGATGGGAATTGCTGCATGCAGCGCCCAGTCAGCCTCGGAGTCGCTCTCAAACAAAGACAAAGCCGTTGCACTGATCAGCAGCATTGAAACCGGTGATCCGGCACCTATCGCTTATGTAAACCCAAACAAATACATCCAGCATAATCTAGCGGTTGCAGATGGTCTGGAAGGTTTCGGTGAAGTCATGAAGGCCCTGCCAGAAGGAAGTGCAAAAGCGGACGTGAAACGCGCATTCCAGGATGACGATTACGTGTTTCTGCACACTGAATACGATTTCTTCGGTCCGAAAGTTGGCTTCGACGTATTCCGCTTTGAAAACGGCCAAATTGTTGAGCATTGGGACAACCTGCAAGACATCGCCCCGGCAAACCCTAGCGGCCGCACCCAACTCGACGGCCCAACCGAAGCGGTTGATCTGGATAAAACTGAAGAGAACAAAGCCATTGTTGCAGACTTCGTGAAAACCATCCTGATGGAAGGCAACATGGCGCGCATCAATGACTTTATCGACAACGAACCGGAAGCCTACCTACAACACAACCCAATGGTGGCAGACGGTCTGGCAGGTTTGGGGGCAGCGCTGCAAGCGCTGGCTGAGCAAGGCATGCCAATGTCTTACACCAAAAACCACAAAATTCTAGGTCAAGGTAACTTCGTGTTGACGATCAGCGAAGGAAAATTCCTGAACGAGCACGTCGCATTCTACGATTTGTTCCGCGTCGATAACGGAAAAATCGTAGAGCACTGGGATGTGATTGAAACCATCCCACCGCGTAGCGAGTGGAAAAACGACAACGGCAAGTTCGGCTTCCAGTAAGCGAAACTTCCACTGTCAAACACCCATCATGAGGCCACAAACGTGGCCTCAGTTATTCGGAGGCCAGCATGAGAAAATTAACTGTCAGCGACTACGCCGATCGCATATCGCTCCATCGCCCGTATGTCCCTACTCCATTGCAAGGTCTGACGAACCCTGCGTTGGTGCTCAGAGTATTGCAGGAACTGACACCCGTTCTGAAAAAATCTGGCATCACTGACGTTCGTGAGTTGGATTCCGACGAGCAACGCACTCTGCTGGACTCCGCCATTACTGTTCTTCCTCCAGGTTACTTGAGTGACAACGGTAAAAGCGCGCTGGATACCCTGCTATCTGCAGAGTGCCAAAGCCAATCAATCACGGATGTCAGCGAATTAGCGCCATTTCTAAAAATCGGTGATACGAAGGTAGTGCTCTGGCGCGGAGACATCACCACACTGAAGGCAGACGCAATTGTCAATGCCGCTAATAGCCAGCTTCTCGGGTGTTTTCTGCCCCAGCACAAATGCATTGATAACGCGATTCACAATCGAGCAGGGGTTCAATTGCGTGAAGACTGCGATGTCATCATCCAGCTTCAAGGTGGAGAAGAACCAACAGGCGAAGCCAAGATTACGCGGGGTTACAACCTGCCAGCAAAATACGTTATCCACACAGTTGGGCCGATTGTACAAGGCAGTGTGACTAAAGAGAGCAAGCAATTACTCGCCGCCAGCTATCAGCACATTCTGGATATTACTCAGGAAGTCGAAGATGCACGTAGTGTGGCCTTCTGTGCGATTTCTACCGGTGTGTTTGGCTACCCGATTGAACAGGCAACACCCGTGGCGATTAACACCGTCGCTAACTGGCTGAAAGCCAACCCCGGCAAACTGGATACGGTTGTTTTTAATGTGTTCAGTCAGCGGGATTACGATGTTTACCAATCAGAACTGGAGGAGTTTGTATGCAAAAACTGAATCTTCAAACATTGAGAAATGTCTCCACTCTGATCAAAGACGCCGATGCGATCTTGATTGGTGCAGGTGCCGGGCTGACGGCAGCTGCGGGGATCAATTACCTTGATCGCGACAAGTTCGCCGAAGTGTACCCTGGCTGGAAAAAGAAAGGCTTCAACGCCCAATACGAGCTCATGGGTTATCCCTACTGGTCGCAACAGGAGCAATGGGGCTACTACAAAGTCCATCTGGAATACGTGTATTTTTCTCAGGGCGCGAACCCGCTGTATGAAGCTTTGTATGATCTCGTGCGCGACAAAGACTACTTTGTAATGACCTCCAATGTGGATGGTCTGTTCTACAAAAGTGGATTTGCCCGCGAACGTTTTTACGCACCGCAGGGCGACTACGGGAAAATTCAGTGCACCAAACCCTGTTCACAGGAAGTGTGGGACATTAAACCCTTCCTCGATCGCATGGAGCCCTATTTTGATCCTGTCGAACAGGTGCTGACATCAGAGCAAGGTGTGCCAAAATGCCCAAACTGTGGCGAAGACATGTTCATTCATGCCCGCGTCGACGGTTCATTTATCGACACCGTGCATGAAGACGAGCGACAAGCTTTGATCCAATGGCTGGATAACATCCGAGAGAAGAAGGTCGTGGTGCTGGATTTAGGTTCAGGCTTTAACACGCCAACCGTTATCCGAATTCCCATGGAGCAAATCACCCATGCCTTTCCGAATGCAAGTTTGGTCAGGGTGAATATGGATAATGCCTCTACGCCGCCAGAGTTGGGGTTTAAAGCGACGTCTATAAAAGGTGATATCGCAGAATTTGTTCATCAAACAAGCGCATTGATGGTTGCGTAATCACCTAAATATCAGGGCAGCAAGTGCTGCCCTTTTTTGTACTCAGAATGCCAAAATACGCTATCTCAAGGCGTAGACGTAAGCATCGACCATATTGCCACTTTCGCAGGCTGCTTGCGTCAATACTCGCTGGTATCCTTCACCTTCAAACTCATCTAAGCGTTTCCAATGCGCTGGCAACGCTTCAGAACTGAAGATAAACCCTTCTACTTTCTCTGCCGTTTCTTCCAACACAATACCAGGGTAACCTTGCTCTGCACCCCAACCTTCCTGCAGCAATTTTCCTTTTACCGACGCAGGTTCCCAAGTACCTGGAACCATTGCCAATATATGTTCGTTCGGACGCCCCGGTGCCAGCGTTCCATAGACAAATAAACGGGAAACCATCTTCAACTCCTCAATGGATTTTTCGACATCCTATCACTGACTTTACCAATAGATTTTATCGAATTTTAGACGAAGCGAAGTTTATATCTGGCATGTGTTACATCCTGCTCCAACATCAAATAAATGAATTATAATCAACGATCTAGTTGGATGTCGCTCGCCTTTTTACGCCCTGTCCCCTGCGTCTTCACTAGCAAACGTTAACATCCCCCCATTACTCTCAAACCACAACCACTCAGTGTGTTAAAAACGGGCTCATGACCATGAAGAAACTAATCATCGCTGCTGCTATCGGCCTCACCGCTTTTATCATCTACTCAGAAGCAAACCGAGAACCAAGAGAACGCATTAACTATGCACAAGCTCTCCCTGAAGCTCCCGCCTTTGAGGCCTCATCAAACTTCGACGGCCAGTGGGAAGGTAAACGTATTGATATCAGCGGCGACAATATCTGCCTCGAAACCCGCATTCTCGGAAGCATAGAAGACGGTAAAGTCTCCCTTCGCCTGATGTATAACAACACCCTGCTGAAAGGCTGGATTGCCGATGATGGAAAGCTTGAACTCTACAGCGATAACGAGCGCTGGGGTTACGATTTCAAAGGGACGGCGCTAAACGGTCAAATTGATGGCGAATGGAAGGTATCAAACGCCCCATGCCGAGGCTCGTGGAAAGTGGTGAAGGTTTAATCTACAGATCCTCAGCACTGGAAAACTGTTCGAATGAGCAGAGTAATGAGAAAGTAAAAAAGCGTTCGTGACTAAGGTAAGGATAAAAGGAAAAAGAGCATGAACTATCTGGTTTTAATCGCTGTGATTCTTCTTGTCTGTCTGGCAGCCGCTCACTCCTACTTGGGCGAACGCTATATTCTGCAACGTCTTTTCAGAAGGGATAACTTGCCCAAGTTATTTGGGAGTGATGATTTTACAAAGCGGACATTGCGCTTCGCTTGGCATGTCACTTCTATCGCCTGGCTGGGTTTTGCAGGCGTTATCATCGCCCTGTCTCTCCCAACGGTTGATGTCTCCCTCATTACAACAATCATTGTTATCACCTTCTTTATTCATTTCGTTATTGCACTTGTCGGCTCTAAAGGCAAGCACCTCTCCTGGATAGCATTTTTGATTGTCACTGTAGCCGTGTATTTCGGGGTTTAGCACCACAATCTCATATGAATCTCTTATCGCTAGTTCCTAACACCCTTTGAAAGCACTCTACTCAGAATCCGTCTCACCCTTGCGTCATCTTCGTTTTGTCATTTTTTCTTTACTTGAGTGACACATAGCGCCAATAGCTTAGTGCCCGCTAAAGAAAACGCTATCTTCACTAAGGAAGGAACGAAGAATGAAAACCAAAGTTCTTGCAGCCGCTGTCGCAGCGCTGTCTCTCCCGCTCACGGGCTGCTTTGAGCGTCCAATGGATCTCACTATCGCGCATATCAATGACCACCACTCACACCTGGAAGCTGATGACGGTTTCGACATCACTGTCGGTGGTGAAAACACACGCGTTGAAGTGGGTGGTTTCCCGCGCGTTGTGACCAAAATCCGCGAAATCGACGAAGCGAAACAGAACGTTTTGAAACTACACGCGGGTGATGCCATCACTGGCGACCTCTACTACACCCTGTTTGGCGGTGAAGCAGACGCAGCCATGATGAACCAGGTGTGTTTCGATGCATTCGCACTGGGTAATCATGAATTTGATGACGGCGATGCGGGCCTGAAAACCTTCCTGGATCAGCTGGCAAGCGGTGACTGTAATACCCGTGTGGTAGCTGCAAACGTTCGCCCAGAAGTTGGCGTTTCTCCGCTGACACCTCAAGGCAAGTGGGATTCGTTCCGTCCTTTCGTTGTTAAGAAATTCAACGGTCAGAAAGTGGGTATTATCGGTATTGATATCGCCACCAAAACCAAGAATTCTTCGAACCCAGATGCAACCACTGAGTTCTTGGATGAAACCAAAACCGCGCAGAAATTCATCAACAAACTGAAGAAGAAAGGCGTGAACAAGATTGTTCTGCTGACTCACTACCAATACGGTAACGATTTGGAGCTGGCAAAGAGCCTGTCTGGTGTTGACGTGATCATCGGTGGTGACTCTCACACGCTTCTGGGCGATTTCGATTCTGTTGGCCTGAACAGCGCTGGCGACTATCCAACCGTGGTGACCAACAAAGATGGCGACCCAGTTTGTGTGGCGCAAGCATGGCAATATGCGTCTGTTGTGGGTGAGCTGGATATTAGCTTTGACCGCAAAGGTGTTGTTGAAGAATGTTCAGGTACTCCGCACCTGCTGCTGGGTGACACCTTCAAACGCCGTAACGCCGAAGGCGACCGCGTAGAGCTGGAAGGCGCTGACCGTGAAGCGGTTTATGCCGATATCGACGCGAACCCAGTTCTGGGTATTGTTGAACGCGATACAGAAACCCAAACTCTGCTGGATACCTACACGCAACGCATCGAAGAAGAAACCCAGACAGTGATTGCAAATGCGACCTCTGATCTTTGTCTTGAGCGCATCCCTGGCCAAGGCCGCAGCTCACTATGTGACGTGACAGAAACCCAGTCTAACGGTTCTGACATTTCTAACCTGGTCGCGAAAGCCTTCATGCTGCAAAGTCTGGAAGCTGATGTCGCCATTCAAAACGCGGGCGGTGTGCGTATCGACGTGCCAATGGGTGAAGTGACTATCGCAACGGCTTACCAGCTGCTGCCATTTGCGAACACCTTGGTTAACCTGAACATGAGTGGTGCTGAAATCAAACTGGCACTGGAGCAAGGCGTGGATTACGCCCTGAGCCCAGACGGTTCAAGCGGTGCTTACCCCTATGCGTCGGGTCTGCGTTTTGATGTGAATACGTCAAAAGCATTCGGAGAGCGTGTCACCAATATCGAAATCAACTCTCGTCTTGCTGGTGATTGGATGACGCTGGATACGACAAGCACTGAAGCGAACATTCAAGTAGTGACTAACAGCTTCGTGAGCGCAGGCCGTGACGGTTACTTTGTGTTCGGCGACGTGACTGACGATGGTCGTGCAGTAGACACTTACCTCGACTACGCGAAGTCTTTCGTTGACTATGCAGAAGCGGTTGGCACATTGAGCAAACTCCCTCTGGAAGAGTACAGCACACAACGTTTCTACGACGCTGACGGTAACCTGCAATAATTAGACACCTATCTAATCAACAAAGCCCGCAAATGCGGGCTTTGTTATTTGGATGCTAGGATCAACAGACCCTACGCCTTTGCTGGCTCAAACCAGTGGGTTGTTCTGTTTGCAAACCACACTAGAGAGAGCATCACAGGGACTTCCACGAGCACGCCCACAACCGTTGCTAGTGCTGCGCCTGAATGCAAACCAAACAACGAAATCGCGACCGCGACAGCCAGCTCAAAGAAGTTAGACGTACCAATCATCCCAGCAGGAGCTGCAACGTTGTGAGGAAGTTTGAGCCATTTGGCTGCGCCGTAAGCGATCGCGAAGATGCCGTAAGTTTGAATAAGCAGAGGTATCGCAATCAACAAAATCGTTTGGGGCTGACTGACGATAGTCTGCGCCTGAAAGCCAAACAACAGAACAACGGTGCCCAGCAAACCCACAATAGACCAAGGTTTCACAGCCGTCAGGAAGCTTTGCAGTTTTTCCTCACCTTTTGCCAGCAAGTGTTTACGTGCCCAAGCGCCTGCGACCAGCGGAAGAACAACATACAAGGCAACGGAGAGAATCAAGGTTTCCCAAGGCACCTGAATATCTGTCACACCCAGCAAGAATGCCGTGATAGGGGCGAAAGCAAACACCATAATGAGGTCATTCACTGACACCTGAACCAAAGTGTAATTGGCATCTCCTTTGGTGAGTTGGCTCCATACAAAAACCATGGCGGTACAAGGCGCCACACCAAGAAGAATCATGCCCGCGATGTATTCGCTTGCACTTTGAGGATCAACCCAATCTGCAAAGATGCCTTTGAAAAACAACCAGCCCAACGCTGCCATGGTGAAAGGCTTCACTAACCAGTTGATCACCAGCGTCAGCGCGAGGCCTTTTGGCTTTTTGCCCACGTCTTTGATGGCGGAGAAATCGACCTGAACCATCATCGGGAAGATCATCACCCAAATCAGTACCGCAACCACCAGATTTACGTGTGCAAATTCCAGATTAGCCACCACTTCAAAAGCAGAAGGAACAAGATTTCCAAGCAGTACACCCGCACCAATACACACTGCTACCCACACGGAAAGGTAGCGTTCAAACATCCCCATCATTCAGTCCTAAGTCATTTTAATATATGAAATTTCATATATATTGAGCCATAAAAACACCATCATCCTGGCTCTCTACTCTTAACAGCAGGTAGAAACGCGCTCTGGGCGATCGCCCATTTTGCATAGGCGGGTCATACATTCTTGCAGGAAAACCGGATTAGAATCGGTCGTCACGGCAAGCACCTCTTTCGCCCACGCTGGCAATGCACTGGAAATGCTGTAGAACACCCACTGGCCCTGACGGCGATCGGTCAGCAGTTGGCATTTACGCAATTGAGCAAGATGACGGGATACTTTTGGCTGGCTTTCTTCGAGCGCTTCCATCAACTCACACACACAAAGCTCCCCTTCCTGTTGCAGCAACATAAGGGTTTTCAGACGGGTTTCATCAGCTAAGCATTTGTAGAAATTAACGGGAGAAATCATTCATATTCACCAGGTCGTTGTTCACCCTGCACACTGTATATATGTTTTTTCATATGTAAAGTGACATTTGGATGTCAGCATCTTCCCTTCACTGAATCAGGCGCAAAGTTGGTTTCGATAATCTCGCGGCGAAGCGCCACTCCACTTACGAAATGCATGACGGAAGTTAGCGGGATCTGAAAAACCCACCCGCTCGGAAATATCTTCAATGCTGATTTGGGTTGAGCGCAGGTAGTGGCGGGCAAGACTGAACCGCACATGATCCAAAATGTCCTGAAACCCGGTGTTTTCATTTTTCAGGTGGCGGCGGAGTGTTCGGGAAGACATACCCAGCTCTGAAGAAACCACTTCAATCGACGGATACCGACCGGGGTTTTCCAACAACATCTGGGTAATTTTTTCATTCAACGTCAGCGCACCCGAGACTTTCTCCAGCATCTCATCACAGGATTTAAGACACATACTCAGCGTCATCGGATTCGCCGTTGGCAGCGGCTCATAAAGCTTGGTAGCGTCGAAATGCCATTCAAGGTGTTTGCTATTGAAATAAACCGGGCAGTGAAAGGTTTCTTCATAGAGTTCGGCATATTCCGGCTCAGGGAAGGGAAAATAAATGGCTTTGGAAGGGAACGGTTGCTGAATCACCTCTTCACACAAGCTCAAGATCGCCGCAAACCAATATTCAGAACAAAACGGCAGCAATGAATCCAGCTCCACCAGCTGATCAGCACGGAAGTAGCCGACATCGTCTTCCACCCACATGGTTTTCTTGAGCACGGGTCCCGCCAAGCGAAGGTATTTGAAACCCATCATCAAGGCGTCAAGCAAAGTATTGCTGCTGAATACGGCGTAGCCCAGGACGCCAAAGTCGCTAAACCTCGCCTGTTGACCGACCTTCAACCCGAGCCCCGGCTCTGAGGTGTTGTTGATGGCATTGCTGAAGGTAGCGAGTTTTTGCATCAGGGTAATGTGGGTATCAGGCGCGTAAAGCCTGTCTTGTTGCAATCCGGTTCCTTCAAGAAGGGTTTCCATCGGCACGCGATCTTGCAGATAACGGCTTAAAAGCTGCAAATCCAACACGCCACAGGACTTCATGTCTGGCTCATAAACCGCAGTGTACTTCATGGCGCTTCCCCAAGCTGCTCGTCACCGGAAACAGTGATAGGTCTATAAATACCGCAATTTTGTCCGAATATCACCGGATTTTGTCTTTTTGGCACCTGTTCGGGAGTTTGATCCGATGCTGTAATCGAATGGTAAATGACAAAACCATCAGGAATTCGGGCATGAACAGTCAAAGCAGTACCGCACCTTTCTCCCCACACACTGCGCTTAGTGAATTAGAGACGTGGTTTTACGCGCTGAAATCAGCCTATCAGCAAGATACCCAGCCCACACTGGAAGATAGAAAAGCACAGCTTTCCGCGCTGAAAACCCAGCTTCGCCGTTATCAGAACGTGTTGGCTCAGGCCATGAGTGAAGATTTTGGTGGCCGCAGCCATTCTGAATCTCTGATGGCAGATGTGCTGGGGCCGATCCTCGACATCAATCACGTACAAAGTCACCTTCGCCGCTGGATGCGTCCGAAACGCCGCCCAACGGAATGGCTGTTCAAAGGCAACAAACTTGAACTTCGTTACCAGCCGAAAGGGGTGATTGGCATTATCTGCCCGTGGAATTTCCCGCTTTATCTCTCTTTGGGTCCCTTGATCACCGCGCTCGCAGCGGGCAACCGCTGCATGATCAAAATGCCGCCGAACTGCCCAAAAACCACCTCCGCATTGAAAGCCATGCTGGCGGAAATCTATTCAGAAGATCGTGTTTGCGTTGTGCCGGGCGATCATCCTCAGGCAATGGAAATCAGTCACCTGCCGTTTGATCATCTAGTCTTTACCGGATCGCCAAACAGCGGAAAGATCATCATGGCGAACGCAGCAAAGAGCCTCACGCCAGTCACCCTTGAGCTGGGTGGAAAATCCCCTGCGGTGATCTTTGATGATTACGACATCCAGCAAGCAGCCAACCGCATTGCCCACGGCAAGAGTTTTAATGCCGGGCAAATCTGTATCGCACCGGACTATGCGTTCGTGCCAAACGAAAAAGTGAATGCCTTTGTTGAAGCGCTATGCCGCGCTTACGACAAGATGTATTCAGGTATCGCGGGCAACGCTGATTGCACATCCTTGGTTGATGACGCCCAGTTCGAACGCTTTCAGGCACTCGTTGAAGACGCCAAAGCCAAAGGTGCCAACATCGTCAAATGTCGCGATGACAACGATAAACGCAAAATGCCGCTACACATTGCAACCAACCTGTCGCCGGACATGCGGATTTGTCAGGAAGAAATCTTCGGACCCCTGCTGCCAGTTCATGGCTACCACAGCCTTGAAGAGGTCGCTGATTACATCACCAACCGTCCAAGACCACTGGCTTGCTACCTGTTCAGTCATGATAAAGAACGTCGGGAATGGATGCTTGAGCGCACCCACAGCGGCGGCGTCACTATCAACGATTGGGGCTGGCATGCCCTGAACCATGCTGTGCCATTTGGTGGCATTGGTAACTCTGGCATTGGCAATTATCACGGCGAAGAAGGCTTTCGCGAACTTAGCCATGCCCGGACCGTTTTGCAGATGCGCCGCTGGTTCCCAATCAGCCTGTTCGCGCCGCCATATGGCAACCTCGCGCAAAGACTGGTGATGCGACTATTCATCGGCAAACCCGATCCCATGCTTTCCACACAAGACAATGCCAACGCCGCTATTGAAACCCCAGACATCGCTTCTGGACGATAGCGCTCGATAAAAACAAGGCAAACTAAAAAGGACGATAAGGAGTACAAGGGATGCACAATCTTGCTGTCAATCTGGAGCGCAGTGCGGCGCTCTTTTCCGATAAAGTTGCTGTTCGAATGGCCGACACCGCGTTCACCTTCGAACAGCTCGACAAACTCGCCGCCAACGTCGCCCACCACCTAGTTTCACTCGGCTTGGGACCGGGCGACAAAGTAGCCCTCTCCTGTCCCAATATCCCCTACTTCCCCATCGCTTATTACGGCATACTAAAAGCAGGCTGCGTGGTAGTACCGATGAACGTGTTGTTCAAACCCCGCGAGATTGCCTATCACCTGAATGATTCTGACGCTAAAGCCTATCTCTGTTTTGATGGCACGGAAGAATTGCCCATGGGCACTTTTGGCCAGGAAGGGTTTAAGCACGCGGAAGGCTGCGAACACTTTGTGTCCATGCCGGGAAATGAATCGTCAGCCCATTCCCTTCAAGTCTGGCTGTCAGAACCTTCACAGCCATTTGAAGCGGTTTCCAGACAAGGCGATGATACGGCGGTTATCCTCTATACCTCTGGCACCACAGGCCAGCCCAAAGGTGCTGAGCTTTCCCACACCAATATGATGACCAATGCCATGGCATCGCAGAACCTGATGCGTTTGGATTGCAGCGACACCACCATGGCGGCACTGCCACTGTTCCACAGCTTCGGGCAAACCGTGATGATGAATGCCAGCATACTGACTGGCGCGACTGTGGTGCTGGTGCCCCGCTTTGAACCTGCCAGCGTGATTGAACAAATCATCGAACATCGGGTGACTGTATTTGCTGGCGTTCCAACCATGTATATCGCCCTGCAACGTGCCAGCGAAGCCTGTGCTGAGAAAGCCGAGAAAGTGCGCCAGAGTCTGCGACTGGGCATTTCTGGCGGTGCCTCTCTGCCTGTTGAAGTGTTGCGCCAGTTTGAAGCGACCTTTGAACTTCCCATTCTCGAAGGCTATGGCTTGTCTGAAACCGCACCTGTAGCAACTTTCAACCATATCGACAGCGACAGGCTTCCCGGCAGTGTCGGCCAACCGCTGTGTGGCCATATGATCAAAATTATCGACTTGGCCGGAAACAGCGTCCCGACGGGCGAGCGTGGTGAAGTGTGCATCAAAAGCCCAAGCGTGATGAAAGGCTATTACAACCGTCCAGAACCGACAGAAGAAACCTTTATCGATGGCTGGTTCAAGAGTGGTGACATCGGCTATCTCGATGAGCACTGCAACCTCTTCATCGTTGATCGCGTGAAAGACATGATCCTGCGTGGTGGCTATAACGTCTATCCGCGTGAAATCGAAGAAGTCATGATGTGTCACCCTGCTATCGAAATGGTAGCTGTGGTGGGTGAACCTCATGAGAGGCTCGGCGAAGAAATCCATGCTCATGTACTATTGAAGCAAGATGCTGAAACCATCGAAGAGATCGAGATTATTGCTTGGTGCAAGGAACAACTGGCGGATTACAAATATCCGCGCCGCGTCATTATCCGTAACAGCTTCCCAATGACCGCAACGGGCAAAATCCTTAAGCGTGACCTCCACCCTTCCAATGATGGAGACGCATAAATGGATAGCTTTGATTACATTGTGGTTGGTGGTGGTTCAGCAGGATGCGTAATGGCATCCCGCCTGTCCGAAGACCCGACAGTGACTGTCTGCCTGCTCGAAGCCGGCGGCAAAGATACCAGCGCCCTCATCCAAACCCCTGTTGGCGTGGTTGCAATGATGCCAACCAAAATTAATAACTGGGGATTTGAAACCGTTCCCCAACCGGGATTAAACGGACGCAAAGGTTATCAGCCGCGCGGTAAAACCCTTGGCGGTTCCAGCTCAATCAATGCCATGATGTACTGCCGCGGACACCGTTTCGATTACGATCACTGGGCAAGCTTGGGAAACCAAGGCTGGAGCTATGATGAATGCTTGCCGTACTTCAAGAAAGCGGAAAACAACGAAGTTCACCACGATGAGTTTCATGGCAAAGGTGGCCCGCTCAACGTTGCTGAGCTTCGCTCGCCAAGTCCATTGATTGAGCGTTTTCTGGATGCCTGCGAGAGCATTGGCGTTCCCCGAAACCCAGATGTGAACGGCGCAGAGCAATTCGGTGCGATGGCGACTCAGGTTACTCAGCTTAACGGTGAACGTTGCAGCGCTGCCAAAGCCTATCTCACGCCCAATCTTGAGCGCGCTAACCTGACTGTGATCACCAATGCCACCACTTGTCGTGTGCTGTTTGAAGGCAAAAAAGCAGTTGGGGTGGAATACGAAAAACAAGGACAACGCGTTCAGGTCCGCTCTCAGCAAGAGGTGATCCTGTCAGCCGGTGCGTTTGGTTCGCCGCAAATTCTGATGCTTTCCGGTGTCGGGGCGAAAGCTGATCTGAATGCCCACGGCATAGAGCAAATTCACGATCTTCCCGGCGTGGGTGAGAACCTGCAGGATCATATCGATCTGGTGCATTCTTACCGCTGTACCGCCAAACGCGACAGCTTTGGTGTCTCGCTGCAAATGGGCGTTGAAATGGCGAAAGCCCTGCCCGAGTGGATGAAAGAACGCAAAGGTAAACTGAGCAGCAATTTCGCGGAAGGTATTGGCTTTTTGCGTTCATCGGATGACATTGATGTGCCGGATTTAGAGTTCGTCTTCGTCGTTGGCGTCGTCGACGACCATGCCCGTAAAATTCACGCCAGCCATGGTTTTTGCTCGCACCTCACCCTGCTTCGCCCCAAGAGTATTGGCACGGTAAAACTCAACAGTGCCAATCCTTCAGATTCACCGCGTATCGACCCCAATTTCTTTGCCGACCCTGATGATATGCGTGTGATGATTGAAGGCTGGAAGAAGCAATATCAGATGCTTGAAAGCGACGCGTTTAAAGACATTCGAGGCAAGCCTTTTTATCCGGTCGATGCCACTGATGATGCAGCGATTGAGCAGGACATCCGCAACCGCGCTGACACCCAATATCACCCGATTGGCACCTGCAAAATGGGAACGGAAGACGACCCAATGGCCGTGGTGGATAACCAGCTTCGTGTCTACGGTTTGGAAGGATTACGCGTGGTGGATGCGTCCATTATGCCGACGCTGGTAGGTGGTAACACTAATGCCCCGACCATTATGATTGCGGAGAAAGTCGCCGACATCATTAAGCAGCAGCGACAAACCTTCACAACCATCGCCAAGGCGAATTAATCACCTTTCAGCGCTTTCTCCACGGCTTTCACGTTGAAGCCGTGGAGAACTTTGTCACCAATCTTTATCACTGGCACGCCACGTGCACCCAGCGAGGCGTGTTCTTTTCTGCCTCTTGGTGTACCCACATCGCACAAACGGTAAGCGATTTTCTTGCTGTCGAAATACTGCTTGGCCGACTGGCAGTGCGCACAGTTTTTGCTGGTGTATAACACTACTCGTTTCATCTTTTGACCTTAATATTTCAAACAAAGCCCACCTATCTTACTTCAAAATGACTTTCATTATATGCAATTGATCTTGCGCCAGAATAAAAACTGGGGACGTAATAGTAAGAAATATGTTTCAGTAATTTTTATAATGGCAATCTGCGCCTCATCGAGCCCATCCCCAACAATAAATAAAACAATCGTTTTAAATAGACCTAATCAATTCTCTTATTATTTCCATCGAATTCAAGATTCTCATCTGAAAGAACTTAGCATTCATAAACCAACACACTAAATTAGCTCTATCTTATTAATTAATATATCTAATACATAGAGCATTATTAATTAGACACCATTCGATCACTCAATTTAAAAGCTCAATAATGAGACATTTTTTTATCAATTTTAACCTTACTATCTTAGTGGTTAAGCATATCATTCAAACAATAAGCATTTCATAAAAACAATTAAAACGTAGATTCAAGTTCTTTAACTACTTTGAGACAAAGGGTGTTTATGAAAAAGCATATTTTGGCAACATTTGTACTGGCAACCTGCGCGTCATCAGACGGGTTCGCGCAATGCTATGGCAACGTCTACGCCATGAACGCAGGACGCGGACACGTAGGTGTTCTTTTGGACATTCAGGAAGATAAGAAAGTGACAGGCGCCTACGATGGCTCACGCGTAGTCAAAAAATCACGTGCGCTCTTCAGTTCGTCGGCAATAGCTTATGACTCAAACAACAATCGTATTTACTACGTTAGTGCTCCAAGGCCGGAAGCTTTCTATGTTCCAGGGCTCGAGGACGAAACCCAGTCTGGCGAGTTTCCAAGCCTTGATTTCCACGCTTCAAAAGTAAAGAAAAACCAGCTTGCCTATTTTGATCCAGAAACAGGCACTCATACCATTGTTGGCGAGACACCTGATGTCTTTCGTATGGCATTTGACTCCGCCACTAACACATTGTTTGGTTCCAATAATCGCGACATTTTTAGTATTAATGTTGATGACGGAACACCGACCAAAATCGCTGAATTTCCTATCGGCATGCGTTCTGGAGGTTACTCCAGTTGGGGAGATTTCGTGTTTTACGAAGGGAAACTCTTATTCGTAACCAACACACGAACCTTTGTCATCAACACAACATCGGGCGAAGTGAAATTACACTCTTTCCATTACGTTAATTTCGTTACCGCCGCCACACTTGACCAAAATGGGCAAATGCTAATTGCTGCAAAAAATCAGAACGTGACCGGGAATGTCAACAGTACTTGGCTTTGGCGTCTGAACCCAGACACAGGAGAAAAAGTGTCTGTTGGGCTTTTCCCGAATCGTATTAGCGCAATGGCAACCAACTCAAGGGAAACTTACAAGTGTTATGAAGGCACTGTATTCCCGAGTGAAACCGTCATCGAAGTCGCTGACGTTTCTGGCGATACTGTGACTGAAGGGCAAAATGCGGACTTTACAATTAACTTTGACAAAGAGATTAAAGCGGTAAAAGAAGTCACCCTCGCTCTTCGCAATGGCACCGGTATTGCGGGAACAGATTATCTAAGGGATGTCACTGTCAAGTTTGGTGATGATAGTACCACAGCCACCTTAACCGATACGGGTGTCGTCGTTGAAGTCCCGCCCGGTGTTTCAAGTATCAGTGTTGCTGTACCCACAATTGACGATCAGGACGATGAAGATGCAAAAACATTCTTCCTCGATGCTTGGATTAATGAAGACCAAAGTGATAAAGCCTCAGGAACGGCTACCATCAATGACAATGATGAACCATTAGGCGCTTGTAGCCCTGGGGTCAACCTGAAAATAAGAGCTCAGACTAAGTTCGCAACAGCTGATCTTTGGGTGGATTGCGACATCGGCAGCGTTGTATTTAGTGCCTCGGGTCAGGTGGAACCTGGAGACATCACTTTGCAATGGACAACAGATTACGGCTTCAACAGGGTGACGAATAGTCATGGTAGAGTTACAGGCCATGTGGGATTGACTGAGGTGAAAACACTTCAACAGATCAAAGTATATGGCAGTAGCAATGTTGAAAAGTCATGCAGCAATGGCCCCATTTATGGCAGCAATAGATTTTGGGGATGGAGCGGAACTATCACTATCAATGATGATGGCACACAGCAATGCTACCTGAGACTGGCCAATAATTATTGTGATGGAAATGATGGCCAAGTAAGTGAGGTAGTAGAAAGTTACGATTGTGACTACACCGACTGACTGTAGAACCTAAAGACGTAAAAAATTGCCCTCGCACATGAGGGCATTTTTATTAACTATTCTGCTTACCGTCTGAGTCCTTTTTCTTCAAGCAACTTCAGAATCGCTTCTGCCGCTTCTTGCGGGCTTGGGTTCATCATCACTTTTCCGCCCGAAGATGCGGGCGCTGCAGTGGCGGCTTTAAAGCGGTCTCGGCTGGAGGCTTTCGCAGCGACGGTTTTGGTGCGCTTCGGGCGTTTCTTGGCAGGCTGCCATTCCCAGCCCTGTTGCTCCAAATCCATTTTCACTTCAACTTCCAGCACATTCACTAAACCATCTCGCGCTTTGGTAAACGCGCTTTGCCTCGCTGCCGGTGCTGATGCACTGGCAATCAGCACGGCAGGTAGTTCGACGATTAGTTTTCTGCGCTGCCCCCCCGCCAAAGCCTGAAGCACTTCAACGTGGGAGTTGGTTTGCTCCATCACATCGACCACTTCCGGCACGCCGCGCGCACCCAGCGAGGCGTGCTCTTTTCTACCTCTTGGTGTACCCACATCGCACAAACGGTAGGCGATTTTCTTGCTATCGAAAAACTGCTTGGCTGACTGGCAGTGCGCGCAATTTTTGCTGGTGTATAAAACGATGCGTTTCATCTTCTGTCCTCAAGTTGATGTTTGATTATGATCTGTTAATTTTCAGAACAGTTGATTCAAACACCACCTCCTAATTTAGATCTAACTTATTAATTTTATTAATCAAACACAAAGCGTCTTATTCAGTAAACGCTAATTATTTATTTCCGACGTCGCATCATATTCGAGACAAAATACGTCTGTCTCACCTCATACGATTTTCATGCTTATGCAGTTGATTTAATAACAATATAAACACTAGGGAAATTGTATGAAGAAGCATACTTTGGCAACTTTCATTCTGGCAACTTGCGCCTCGTCTGGCGCTTTTGCACAGTGTTATGGCAACGTCTACGCCATGAACGCGGGACGTGGACATGTGGGCTTTCTTATAGACCTGCAAGAAGACAAAAAACTCACAGGTGCTTACGACGGCTCTCGCGCACTGAAAGAGTCACGCACACTATTCAGCTCTTCGGCTATGGCTTATGACGCAGTCAACAATCGTATCTACTATGTAAGCGCGCCAAGGCCGGAAGCCTATCATGTGCAGGGGCTTGAAGACGACACCAATTCCGGTGAATTTCCTAGCCTCGATTTCCATGCGTCAAAGCTGAAGAAAAACCAGCTCGCCTATTATGACCCTGATACAGGTACTCACACGATTGTTGGCGACGCGCCGGATGTATTCCGCATGGCATTCGACCCCACTACAAATACTCTTTATGCCTCTGATAACAGTGATATCTTTACCATCAACACTAGCGACGCTTCCACGACAAAGATTGGCGAGTTTCCCAGTGGTATTCGCTCGGGAGGTTACTCAAGTTGGGGGGACTTTGTGTTTTATCAGGGCAAACTCCTGCTAGTCACCAACACCCGAACATTTACCATTAACACCTCTACGGGGGAAACCGAGCTAGAGTCTTTCCATTTCGTCAATTTCGTTACGGCCGCCACCCTCGATCAGAACGGGCAAATGCTTGTTGCTGCCAAAAACCAAAACGTCACAGGGAACATCAACAGTACCTGGCTTTGGCGACTGAATCCTGATACGGGCGAGAAAGTCTCTGTCGGGCTTTTTCCAAATCGCATCAGCGCGTTGACGACCAATACACAGGAAGCTTACAAGTGCTATGACGGCACCGTGTTCCCGAGCGAAACTGTCATTGAAGTCACTGGTGTTTCCGGCGATACCGTTACCGAAGGACAAAACGCCACCTTTACCGTCAACTTCGACAAAGAGCTCAAAGCCTCAAAAGAAGTCACCCTTGCACTTCGCGATGGTACGGCCATTGCGGGAACAGACTATCAGACTGGCGTCACGGTGAGATTTGGAGAGGAAAGCACAACAGCCACACTTACCAGCACAGGCGTGAAGGTAGACATCCCGCCCGGTGTTTCCAGCATCAGTGTCATCGTGCCAACCATTGATGATGACGATGACGAAGAAGCTAAAACCTTTTCGCTCGACGCCTGGATTAAAGATGACCAAAGCGACAAAGCTTCAGGAACCGTTACCATTAACGACAACGACGAGCCCCTCGGTGCCTGTAGCTCAGGCGTGACACTCCAAATGTCTGCGGGCGGGGATGGTGCTTGGTCTTACTTCGGTGTGGATTGCAATAAATCTGATGTCTACTTCAACGCTGCAGGGCTTTACCACCCATCCGCACGCCACACCCGGCTCAGATGGACGACTGATTACGGCAGTTTCTCAACCACAAGCTACGACCGTTATTCTGGCGGTATTCGCGGCTATGTTGGGGTAACCGAAGTGAAGACGTTGAAGACACTGAGCATTAGCGGCAGTTCAACCATTAAACCTGCCTGTCAGCATGGTGATGTGCGGGGCACACCGCTTTCCTACGTGTACAACGGCACCATTACCATCAAAGAGGATGGTACACAGCAGTGTTTCCTACAGTTGAATTACGACTTCTGTGACGGTGCAGATAACCGGGTGAAGAAAGTGGCAACCAGCTACAGCTGTAACTAGCCCAACTCCAGACTTGCTCAAACGACAATGCCCTCATAATGAGGGCATTTGTTGGCAAACCCGTTTACGTTCAATTCCTAAGACCTTTCTCTTCAAGCAGCTTCAAAATCGCTTCTGCCGCTTCTTGCGGGCTTGGGTTCATCATCACTTTTCCACCTGAAGATGCGGGCGCTGCAGTGGCGGCTTTAAAGCGGTCTCGGCTGGAGGCTTTCGCAGCGACGGTTTTAGTGCGTTTCGGACGTTTCTTAGCAGGCTGCCATTCCCAGCCCTGTTGCTCCAAATCCATTTTCACTTCAACTTCCAGCACATTCACTAAACCGTCTCTCGCTTTGGTAAATGCGCTTTGCCTCGCTGCAGGCGCTGATGCACTGGCAATCAGCACGGCTGGTAGTTCCACCCTTAGTTTTCTGCGCTGACCGCCCGCCAAAGCCTGAAGCACTTCAACGTGGGAATCGGTATGCTCCATCACATTGACCACTTCCGGCACAACGGCTGCACCTAACCCATCAGCAACCAAATACGGCACCATGCCGGATGATTCCCCCTGCTCTGCCCGGGCTCCACAGAAAACAAGTTGAGGCTTCTGTGATCTGACGAAATCCGCCAGTGCCTCACTGGTGTCTGCCCCTTCTGGTTGCTTCAACACATTGACCTTGGAGACGCCCATACCGAGATATTCCCGAATAGCGGGTGATTGTGGGTCTCCGGCAAATACAACCATTGCGGATTCGGACTGAGACAATGCCAATTCCAGCGCCTTAGCATCACGCTCTGCCCGTCTTGGACGCCCAGAGAGCGGATGTTGGCCGGCTGAAACCAGTACCAGGATGTTTTGGTTATCCGACATTATCAAGCTCTCCTTTACCGCCAGCGGTCGCGTCAACCAATGCCTGCATCACCTCGCTGCTGTCAGCAATAATGCTCAGATCAGCACGCTTAATCATGTCGCAGTTGGCATCGGTATTGAGTGCGATGACAGTTTCACAGGTCGTCATCCCCTGCAAATGCTGAATCGCGCCCGAAATACCTACCGCGACATAGACTTTGGCGTTCACGTAAGTGCCGGTTGCACCCACTTGAGTCGTTCTCGGCATGTGTCCGTTATCGACAGCGACGCGGCTGGCACCTTCTGTCGCGCCCAATGCTTGCGCACATTGGTGGAACAAGGCCCAGTTACGAATACCGTTACCACCAGAGAGAATAAAGCGGGTTTCCGCCAAAGGAATGTCTGCCGGATCAACGGCGACATCACCAAGATCAGTGACTTTGGGGATCACGCCCGCCACTTCTGCGACATCCAGAGAAGACGCTTCAGTGATAAAGCCAGCAATGGGGTCAGCCACTTGTTCTTCCACCAGCAAGATGCGGGAAAGCTTCCGGTTAACGCTTTTCGATGCATCACCACCGCCACAATTCAGGGTGCCTTCAGCGTAAAGCTTGCCGCGAGTCACTGGTCTTACGCCCAATGAAACCGCCAATCTTCTTGCTAAATCACCACCGACTAAGGTGCCATCCGCGAATATCCAATGTTTGGGAGAAAGCTCTGTTTCGATGGTTTGTAAAATCCCGAGCCAGCTGTCAGGGGAATAGTTGGCTGCATCAAGCGCCAGTGCTCTGTCTGCCCCTGCCGAGGCGAGGTCATCTTCACGGCTGTGCAGGTTAATCATTATGACGGCTGTGCCATCATCAGCCAAAGAATGAGCAAGCCCTAACATGTCTTTATCCAGCACCGTCAGCTTGGCACTGTCAGAATCCGAGAACACCACAATATGGCTGGAAGGATTAACAATAGCCCTGAGTGGCAAACTTTGCTCTTGCTGTTTTTTCGCAATGCCAGCAGCTGCGACCGCAGCACCAGAGCGGTCAATCCGTTTGATGCCTTCCGCCGATAAATACCCCTGCTTGTGGGGATTTTTGCGGTTGGTACCACCTGACATCAGCAAATCATGGTCAACAGCCATCTCATCATACTGAGGGTGCAGGCGATTTCTCAGGATCTGTTCTTTACGGGGATCGCGTCGTTTGATGTCGTCCATTTACTCCCCCACCGCTTTTGCTTGGCCAGCGTCGGCGTTTTCTGCCACGGCATCGAGCAGCATGACTGCAATGTCTTTCACTTCCGGCCTTGGCATCACTACGCCTTCGAGCATTACTGCACACTGCGGGCAGGCAACCGCTACCATTTCTGCACCTGTCTCCCTGGCATCATCCATCCGCATATCTGCAATACGGTGTTCGCCCGGAATATCGGTGACTGGCGCACCACCTCCACCGCCGCAACAACGCGAGCGATAACCTGAACGCTCCATCTCACTGACCGTCAGCCCCATACTGCTCAACAGGTAACGCGGTGCGTCATAGCCACCGTTGTAACGCCCTAGGTAACAAGGATCGTGATAAGTCACCGATTGGGCTTTGGCCTGATTCAGCTTGATATCACCTTGCTCAACCAGCTTCGCCAGATACTCGGTGTGGTGGAATACATCATAGCTACCACCGAAATCCGGGTACTCGTTTTTCAACACATGGAAGGCGTGAGGGTCCGGCGTAACAATCGATCGGAACTGGTACTTATTCAGGGTTTTGACATTGGCAATCGCCAAGCGCTGGAAGGTGGCTTCATCACCCAGACGACGCGCCAGATCGCCGCTATCCAATTCTTCATTACCCAAAATGGCGAACTCGATATTGGCGTTACGCAGTAGAGCTACAACCGCCCGGAGCGTGCGTTGGTAAGCCAGATCAAAGGCGCCATCACCCGCCCACAAAAGCACATCCGTAGTACCTACCTTTGACAGATGATTGAGTTTAAGATCCACGGACCAGTTCGCTCGGCTGTTTGGCGACAGGCCATTCGGGTTATCGGTTGCAATCAGGTTCTCCAACACCTCTGCACCTTTTCCGACCGTTTCACCTTTTGCTAACGTCAAGTTGCGGCGCATGTCGACGATGGCATCAACGTGTTCGATCATCATCGGGCATTCTTCAACGCAGGCGCGACAGGTAGTACATGACCAGACGGTTTCTGCATCCAGCAAACCTTCAAACAATGGTTTATCCGGCGCACCACAACGGGCTTCATCAGATTTGCCGGGGTACTGGCTGCCTGCGTAGTTGCCAGTGTCCCCGCCGGCCATCCCGACCACCATATCCTGAATCAGTTTCTTCGGATTCAGCGGCTGACCTGCGGCAAACGCGGGACAAACCTTCTCACATCGCCCGCATTGCACGCAGGCATCAAAACCCAATAATTGGTTCCAATAGAAGTCCGATGGTTTTTCGACGCCCAGAGTTTGCTCGTCAAGATTGATTGGTTTCAGTCCGGTTGAACGGCCACCGCCGAAACGTTCCTGACGACGGTGAAAACCGAGATGCAGGGCCCCCGCGAAGGCGTGTTTCATTGGGCCGCCCCAGGTCATGCCAAACAGCAGCTCAGCCAAGCCCAACAGAATGCCAACAATAAGCAGTGCTGCGACGATGATGGGCACATTGCCTATACCCAATAACAACAGCAACGACATCATCAAGCCAGAGAAGGAGAAAACCAGCAGACTGTTAGGTAGCCTCTGCCAAGGTCCTTTGGAAAGGTTCGCAGGAGGGTTTTCACGCCGTTTTTTCACTTTCACTGCACCAAACGCCATCGCAGAGAACGTTGCACTCATCAATGCGAATGTCAGGGTATTGTCTAACCCCAGAACGAAAACCAGCACCATTAAAAGGCTGGAAGCGACAAAGCCCCCAGCAGTGGCGACATGCGTGTTCGCAAACGCTTTGTCACGTGCAACCACATCGTGAAGATCGACCAAGTAGCGTCGGGGAATGGCAGCAAGGGCTTTCCCGATGGAAAAGCTGGCTGGCTTTCCTTGCTGCCAGAGACGAATTCGTTTGACTGCGCCCGCAACCGCCAGCGCAATCATGATGACTAACAAGGGACCGATAAGCGACGTCCACATCACAGCTACCCCGCAGTCGGTCAGAGGTCTTTAAACAGACGCAGTGAATCGTAGATGGCAGCGTGAATATTACGCTGCGCGCTGCAATCCCCGATGCGATAAAGCAGGTAACCGTCCGCCTGTTCAGCAAATGCGGGTTGTGGTTCGAAGGCGAAAAGAGTGTCGATATCTACCTGACCACGGTTGCGGGAGCCCTCTTTGAGCGCATAGTAGAGCGCTTCGTCTGGTCTGACGCCGTTTTCAATCACTACCTGATCGACCACGCGCTCTTCGCGCACACCTGTATATTCGTTTTCAAAGCGGGCAATCAGTTTGTCACCCTCTTTGTAGACTTCTTCCAGCACCAGATCCGGCGTCATCACCACATCGCGCTCGTAAAGGCTGCGATAGTAAGTGGGGAAGCTGGTGCCACCGACAGCGACACCCGGTTTGATGTCATCAGTGACTATTTCCACCAGTGAGCCTTTCGCGGCTAGGTAATCCGCCACAGACATGCCCGCGAATTCACAAATAGTGTCGTACACCACCACGTTTTTGCCCGGCTCAACCGCACCGCTCAGAATGTCCCAACTGCTCACCACCAAACCGTCATCACCGCCCCATTTGGCTTCCTGATTGATAAACGGTTTACCGCCAACAGCCAACACCACCACATCTGGCGATTCCGCCATAATAGTCGCCTCATCTGCCGCCGTGTCGAAGACAAGGTTCACACCCAAACGGCGCAGTTCCAGATCGAACCAACGGGTAATACCTGCGATTTGTTCGCGCTGAGGCGCAGCAGCAGCCAGCGTAATTTGCCCGCCAAGTTCGCTGTTTTTCTCAAACAGGGTGACCTGATGGCCACGCTCGGCACAGACACGCGCTGCTTCCATGCCACCGGGGCCGCCACCGACCACCACCACTTTGCGAATTGGGCCGTCGGTTTTGCTGATGATGTGTGGCACTTTGGCTTCGCGAGATGTCGCTGCGTTTTGGATACAGAGGACATCAATACCCTGATATTGGCGGTCAATGCAGTAGTTGGCACCGACACACTGGCGGATTTGATCTGTCTGTCCCAGCTTCACTTTGGTGATGAGATGAGGGTCAGCGATATGGGCGCGTGTCATGCCGACAAAGTCAATCAGGCCACTTTCCAGTGCACGTGCTGCCTGCACCGGATCTTTGATGTTCTGCGCGTGCATCACAGGCACGTTCACCACACTGCGAATACCTGCGGCGAGGTGAATAAACGGCTCTGGCGGGTAAGTCATATTCGGGATGACGTTCGCCAGCGTATTGTGGGTATCGCAGCCCGAGCCCACAATACTGAAGAAATCAATCATACCCAGCCCATCATAGTAGGCCGCGATTTCTTTCATGTTCTCGTGGTCAAGGCCATCAGGATGGAATTCGTCCCCCGTCATGCGGATGCCAACCGCAAAATCCGGGCCTACTTCCGCACGCACAGCTTTCAGTACTTCAACGCCAAAACGCATACGGTTTTCGAAGCTGCCACCCCATTCATCGGTACGACGGTTAACGCGCGGACTCCAGAATTGGTCGACAAGGTGTTGGTGGGCAAAAGAGAGCTCAACACCATCCAAGCCACCTTCTTTTGCACGACGGACGGCTTGCGCGAAATCATCGATAATGCGCCAGATTTCTTCCGGCTCGATGGTTTTACAGGTCGCGCGGTGAACAGGTTCGCGAATACCGCTAGGGCTCATCAAGGTCGGCCAGTGACCACCATCCCAACGGGAACGACGTCCCATGTGTGTCAGTTGGATCATGATAGCCGCGCCGTGCTTGTGCATGGCATCTGCCAGGTTCTGGAAGTGCGGGATAATCTCATCCGTACTCACGTTCACTGAGCTCCACCAGTGCTGTGGACTGTCGATAGACACAGGGCTTGAACCGCCGCAGACACAGAGGCCAATACCGCCCTTGGCTTTTTCCTCGTAATACTTGATATAGCGCTCAGTCGGCATGCCATTTTCCGTCGCATACACCTCGGCATGTGCCGTACTGATCACCCGGTTTCTGATCGTCAGCTTGTTGATCGCAAGCGGCTGAAAAATTGCGTCGAACTGAGACATTGTACTTCCTTATATTTGTTTTGAGGTCCTAGGTCCTAGGTCCTAGGTCCTAGGTCCTAGGTCCTGCACAGATTTAAGAGGCCTAGATTCAGATTCAAACTCTTTGCTCTCCATAGGACCTGCTTTTCCTAGGATCCAGGACCTGTTCTTACCTGCTCTTAACCAATCGGCTTAACTTCAAACAGTCCAAAATCGCAGCCTTCTTCAGAGCCGCTTTGCAACTGCACTGCGTGGGTTTTAAACGGAAAGCCGACGCTCTCCGTCACCTGATCCATGGCGCCAGCAAACCAACCCGTGAACATGTAATCCACCTTGCGGTTGACCTTGCCGTAGTAGTAAACAAACGCGGAGTTTTCTAGCCGCACTCTTGCCGTTCCCTGCGAAACATCCAGATGCTCGATAAAAAATTGTCCCCAACCGCGTTGAGACAGACGCTTCATGTAATGGTCGTACACTTCTGCACCTGAGATGCCGTGGGTTTTACCTTCCTCTTCGCACCAGAAGTAGGCCGATTTGTAGCCCGCTTTGTAGAGCAAATCCGCGTATTGATCCGCGCCAATGGCGTCTTCAACTGCCGCATGGTTATTGATGAAAAAGTGTCGGGGGACATAGAGCATGGGCAAACCATCTGTGCTCCAAACGCCGGTTTCGTCGTCGACCTGAATAGGGATTTCCGGTGGATGATGACCCATTAAAGTTTCCTCTCTTTATCTGTCTGGCTTATTCGCCCCAAACGTCTTTAAGAACTTTGACCCAGTTGCCACCCATGATTTTCTGTACTTTCTCTGGTGACCAACCACTATCGAGTAACGCTGCCGTTAGATTCGGGAATTCCCCCACAGTGCGAATACCTTTCGGGTTAATGATTTCGCCAAATTTGGTCAGCCTTCTCGCGTAGCCTTTGTCATGAGTGATCCACTCAAAGAATTCCTGATCGTGACCTTGGGTGAAATCTGTGCCGATACCGACACAGTCTTCACCGACCAAATCAACGATGTAGTCGATGGCTTCCACATAATCTTCAATGGTGGAATTGATGCCGTTTTTCAGGAAAGGGGCGAACATAGTGACACCGATAAAGCCGCCGTGGTCAGCAATGAATTTCAGCTCTTCATCAGATTTATTACGGGGATGATCTTTCAAGCCAAGCGGCAAACAGTGGGAGTAACAAACCGGCTTTTTCGATTCCAGAATGACTTCTTCTGAGGTTTTTGGCCCAACATGGGATAGGTCACACATGATGCCGACGCGGTTCATTTCCGCGACGACTTCGCGACCATAACCGGATAAGCCACCATCGCGTTCATAACAACCCGTACCGACCAGATTCTGGGTGTTGTAAGCCATTTGCGCGATACCGACACCCAGCTTTTTGAAAATCTCGATGTAGCCAAGTTTGTCCTCAAACGCGTGAACATTCTGGAACCCGAGCATGATGCCGGTTTTTCCTTCCCGCTTGGCGGCGAGAATGTCTTCAGTGGTGTGCACTGCACGAATGAGGTCGCTGTTTTCACGCAGCAGTTGGTTGAACTCGACAATGTTATCGACGGTGCCCTGAAAACCTTCCCAGACCGAAACCGTGCAATTGGCGGCCGTCAGCCCACCTTTTGCCATATCTTCAAACAGTTCCCGGTTCCATTTGGCGATTATCAGGCCATCAATGATGATGGAATCTCGATGCAGCGCTACAGCGTCCGACATGGGTGCGTCCTTTGTTGGTTTTTCCTTTTCTATATTTAGCCAACTTAAACAACACTCAGCTGATCCAGCGATGCGAATGCGACAGGATGTATTTGGAATGCGCCGCGAACGGCGCATAGAGGAAAGTTATGAATTTATTTTTGCTTTTTAATCAGTGCAGTAAGCGGATACAGAGTTTGTCCGATGACGCCCTTCGGCATAGGTTTGGTGGTGCCATATTTTGCTGGCCAATGCTGTTTAGGCATGTGCATGGTGCCGAACAACCAGTCAAACAACACCAGATGCGCACTGTAATTGGTATCAATCGCAGGCTTTTCTGAGCTGTGATGCCAGTGATGGAATTGCGGTGTCACAAAGATATATTTCAGAAAACCAAAGTGCATGCGGGTGTTACAGTGAATCAATACCGCTTGCAGCGCTGCGAACGCCACGTACGCATTCAATGCTATTTCTGAAGGCCCCAGCAAATACAGCGGCACCATTACCATTGCACGTTCTGAGAACACTTGAATAAAATGACCGCGCGAGCCTGCCAGCCAATCCAATTCTTCCACCGAGTGGTGAACCGCATGAACGGGCCACAGCGCTTTTACTTCGTGGAATAGGCGGTGTTCCCAGTAAAGAACAAAGTCCGCCGCAAGCAGAATCAGTACAAATTGAACAATGACAGGCAAGGATTGCACTGACTCTTGCAATGAAGCGCTCACTGCCCAGTCAAAATGCGAGGTATGGTAGTTGGCATAAATCAGGATGGCGGAAATCGCCAGATGGTTGAAGCAGAAATAGAAGAAATCCGTTTCCCATTCTTTACGTAAAATCACCTGATTTTTGTACTTAGGTAGTAGCTTCTCTAGCGTCATAAAAATCGCCGCAGAGCCCAAAAACGCCAGGATTAACCAATCCACTCCCAAGGAAAGTTCTTTCGGTTCAACCGGGCCAACAGGTACGGTGTACCCACCCAAAGCAAAAGCCACCAGCGTCAGCAGTATGCCGAGACAACCCAAACGACGGTACCTTTTCAGCAGGTGAGTCATGGCACCAAAGAACAGAGAAAAGTACATGCCGTATTTCAAAACATGTTGCAGGCTTTCCGCATCGTAGGTTTTACGAAGTTCAGTCGTGGTGAGATAGGAAGGAAAGAGATAAGCCAGTACGGCAAGCAGCGACAAACCACCCAATATCACGGACAGATAACCGCTGATTTTGCCTTCACCAAGACGAAACGCGCGGTCGGTATCTAACTCAACCCGACGTTCCTGATACTGATACGGTTTGTCCTTCTTACACATCACTTGCTCCTGCAGCCAAATCACTTGGAATTGAATGACAGGTACTTTACGTGCTTCAAGGGAGGAGAAAAACGTTCAGGGAATAAGTAACAAAAAGCGCTACCCAAGGTAGCGCTTTTTGACACCGTAACCGGAAAATACTCAGAACAGGCCGACAATCTCGCCATCATCATCCAGTGAGATGCTGAGCGCGGCGGGCTTACGCGGCAGTCCTGGCATAGTCATGACATCACCACAAATCGCGACTACAAAGCCTGCTCCCGCCATCAGGCGAAGTTCACGCACAGGCAGTATGTGTCCTGATGGTGCACCAAGCTCCGATGGCTCTGAAGTGAAGCTGTAAGGCGTTTTCGCGATACAAACAGGGAGATGTCCATAACCCAACTGGTGAATTTCATCGAGCTGCTTTTGTGCCGCGATGTTGAACTGCACGTCTTCCGCGCCATAGAGCGAGGTGGCGACTTTGCGGATTTTGTCATCAATTGGCAGGTCATCTTCATAGAGGAATTGCACATCTGGCGCTTCACCGTCCAACATGGTTTTGACCGCTTCAGCAACCGCTTTGGCGCCCACACCACCTTCCGCCCAATGCTGTGCTTCTTCGACACGCGCGCCCAAGCTCATGCACGCTTCTTTGATAAGAGAAAGCTCCTTGGCATCATCAGTCGGGAAACGGTTGATTGCTACCACAGGCGTCAGGCCAAACTTCTGCATGTTTTTGATGTGACGTTTGAGGTTGGCTGAACCAAGCTTCACCGCGTCAACGTCAACTGCATCAAGATTGTCTTTCGCGACGCCACCCTGCATTTTCAGCGCACGCACGGTACACACCAATACAGCAGCATCCGGTTTCAAACCAGAAATACGGCATTTGATGTCAATGAACTTCTCTGCGCCCAAGTCCGCACCAAAGCCCGCTTCCGTCACCACAACATCGGTCAGACCCATGGCTGTGCGTGTCGCCATCACGGAGTTACAGCCATGAGCGATGTTGGCGAACGGACCGCCATGAATAAGCGCCGGGTTGTGCTCCAAGGTCTGGATCAAGTTTGGCTGAATCGCGTCTTTCAAAAGTACCGTCATTGCGCCTTCTGCGCCTAAATCACGCGCGGTCACTGGCTTGTTGTCGCGATCGCGTCCAATGATGATATTACCCAGACGACGCTGAAGATCTTTTCTGTCTTCCGCCAGACAAAGGATTGCCATGATTTCAGACGCCACGGTAATGTCGAAACCAGATTCGCGCGGCTGACCATGCGCAGGGCCGCCCAATCCCACTAAGGTATGGCGAAGCGCGCGGTCATTCATGTCCATCACACGACGCCATGATACCTTGCGCGCATCCAGATTAAGCTCGTTACCCCAGTGGATGTGGTTGTCAATCAAGGCTGCCAGCAGATTGTGCGCGGAGGTGATCGCGTGGAAATCGCCGTTGAAGTGAAGATTTAAATCTTCCATCGGAATGGCTTGCGCGCGGCCACCACCAGCGGCACCACCCTTCACACCAAAACATGGGCCCAGTGACGGTTCACGCAAACAAACGCTGGCGCTAACACCAATGGCATTCAGTGCGTCTGCCAGACCAATACTGGTGGTAGTTTTACCTTCCCCAGCAGGAGTCGGCGTAATCGCGGTGACCAGCACAAGTTTACCCACCTTCGAGGTGGTATCAATCTGCGCCAAATCCAGTTTGGCTTTGTAATGCCCGAACGGGATCAAAGCATGTGCGGCCACGCCGAGTTTACGCTGGGCCACTTCAAAGATCGGCCAAGGTTTTACCGCGCGGGCAATTTCAATGTCCGGCGCGCCGGTGGAGGTAAAGCTGTCATATTTTCAGTCACTAATACGGTATTATTTTGATTATTCATTAGAATGCCCCAAATTTCACTGTCTCTCGGCCTAGCAATCAAGATCAAATGCCGGACTACAACTCTTAAATTGGATTATCTGGCTTTGTTAGCGAGCCATTCGGCGGATTGTTTCAGCCCACCAAACGGAAATAAATGTATCCCCTTCAATACAGATTCCGACCGCTTTGATTGGTAAGCTGCCAACCCTTCCAACAGTGAGTCGGGTGTCCAGGGCCTCAACAACCGGACGGCACTTAGGTTCTTGGTCAGCGCCTTTGCTGATGTTGCCACCCCGCACTGCGCCGCGTACGAAAGCAGGTTTTTCAAACGCGTAGGCCCGGCAAGTCCGAGATACACCGGAATGCCAGCAAGTATGGTTTGGTGTTCATCGAGCCACTGCTCCAAAACCGTCTGATCAAACGAGAATTGCGTCACTACCCAAAGACTCAGCCCATGTGTTTTGGCATAGTTACGCTTGAACTCAAGTGCGCGTTTCAATGTGGCTTGGTCAGCATGCGGGTGGCCCTCTGGATGACCCGCCACGCCAATGCCTTCGATCCCATATTCCTGCAATAAACCTGACTGCAACAGCTGCATAGTGTCAGAGTAAGGCCCTTGGATGGTCTCGATGTCACCAGAAATAAGCAGCAACTGTTTCACGCCAATCACTTTAAGCGCCAGTAGCCATTCACGGAGTTTCTCTTCACTGGGTACAGCGCGTGCAGGAAGATGAGGAACCGGAACCGCCCCCCAAATCAACAGGGTTTTACAGGTATCGAAAGCATCTTCAAAGTTTGAAGAGGGAAGAAAAGGTACGTACACACGGATACCTTCCGGTAGCCATTCAGGACGGCTTTCCAATGCGCTCACTTGACGTGGTGTCGCCTCAAGGGAGGCATGATAAATAAGCTCTGCCGCAGCAAAAGCAGGATCGGGAAGCTGAGGCATACAATCAACATTGCCTTGTTCAAAATTCATGGTCATGAGCATTTCGCCAGAAAAAGCGGTGCATAGCACCGCTAACATATAAGTCAGACAGCAGGCGCGCTGACACGTGATTTTTCCACTTCACGGGAGTTTGGATTGACCGAAGGCCGGAAAGGTATACTGACGACCTCCGCCTCGACGATCTCTCCGCCGAACTCCGTTGGTAAGGCAACCTTGTACTTAGTCCCTGCCTCTCGGCCATTCCAAGGCACATGGCAAAGCGCGATATTGGTTTCCAATTCAGGGCTGTACCAAGGTGAGGTCACGTATCCCACCGCTTCTTCACTGTCTTCGCCGTAAATCAGCCAGAAGTCATTGGCGTAGTCGATGACAGGCTCGCCACCAAAGACAATGCCGACCAAACCAAGAGGATACGGAGATTCTCCAGCTTCGATTTGCGTTCTGGCTTTCTCAAGTGCGGCTTTGCCAATGTAATCGCCTTCTTTGTCTTTAGGTACCTGATAGGCAAGGTTGCACTGGAACGGAGACACCTCCTGATCAACGTCCTGTCCCCAGGAAAGAATACCAGCGGCAATGCGGCGGTGATGGGCTACGGCGGTGACTTTCAGGTTGTGCTTTTCACCTGCTTCCAGCACGCCATACCAGACTTTTTCCGCATTCAACGTTGCGTCCAAGCAGTAGATTTCGTAGCCCTTTTCGCCGCTAAATCCGGTCTGGGAGATAATCACGTTTGCCCCATTGAGCGTGCCTTCCATCAAACCATAAAAGGGAATATCACTGACAACTGAGCCAAACAGATCCGTCATCAGCGCTTCTGATTTCGGCCCTTGGATTTGCACCGGACAAACATCAATTTCCGCGATGGTAACGTCAAACCCCATACCGATGTTTACGCCACGAAGCCAGAACTCGACATCACTATCTGAAATAGAAAACCAGAATTCGTCTTCGGAAATCCGCAGGAGTACCGGATCATTCATTATCCCGCCTTCCTCGTTACAGAGAATCACGTACTTCCCACGCATAGGCTTGATAATATTGGCTGGGCGAGTGATAACAAAGTCGACGAACTTTTCAGCGTCCGGTCCTTTCACCTGAATCTGGCGCTCAACCGCAACATTCCACATTGCCACGTGATTGACCAAGGCATCATACTCCGCCATCACGCCGCCTTGCTCTTTGGGAATATGAGCACGGGGGTGATACATGCGGTTATAAATCGTAGCCTGCCAGCAGTCAGATTCGTAAGAGAGATGCCAATAGGGAGATTTTCTCACCCGTGTAGAGATCAGAAGTTCGACCGGTGTGGGACCCGACTGCCTGAGGTTAATCGGCACTCGTCGGTTAGATTGATCAACAGAGGTTGTATGCCTTGCTGCCGCCGCTCGCTTCTGCATGGGTGTTTTTTCATTCATTGCATTTGAACTCCTTGTATTCGGACCCCTATCTGTCCAAAACTCTGACGGTCCTTCTGGCAGATCACGCACCGTCCGTTGATTGGATGCTTCGCCCTTTTTTATAAAAGCGCTTTCTTGATGATGAGCTAGCCTCACCCTGTTGCCTAAAGTGAGCCGTTTTAGAAATCCCAGCGGTTCAACACGCGACACGGTAAAAATGAAAAGCGTCAATCCATCGCAGTCAATTGGCGACGAATTCCGCTAATCATCGTAAAATGGAAGCACTTAAGAAAAAGGAATACCTCCATGCCACGCATTTTATGTTTCGGTGATTCAAATACTTGGGGTTATAACCCTTCAAATGGCTCGCGTTGGGGCGAAGGCATTCGCTGGACGTCACGCCTCCAACACGCACTCAACATCGACAAAGACGACGGCTCCGAAGACCGTTTTATGATTGTTGAGGAAGGGCTCAATGGACGCACCACAGTGTGGAATGACCCAATGAAGCCTTACCGCGATGGAAGCGCCGCTCTGCCCATGCTGCTGCTCTCTCACCGTCCACTGGATGGCGTGGTGATCACACTCGGTACCAATGACTTGAAGTCCCAGTTTCCTTCAGAACCCGCTTGGATTGCAGAAGGCATTCGAAAGCTGATTGGTCAAGTCAAAGAGTGCGACAACGCAGGTCACCCGACACCGCGTATTTTGATTGTTTCGCCTGCGCCAATGCACGACGCCAACAACTGGGCTTCAGGTTTTCGTGATGGTCGGCAGAAGTCTCTTGAGCTTGCGAACTTTTTCCGTGCAGTGGCTGAGGAAGAAGGCTGCGATTTCTTCGAAGCTGCCACCGTCTGTGAGGCATCACCTATTGATGGCCTCCATCTTGATGAAGCAGGTCATGCGGCATTAGCTGATGCGCTGGCGAAAATTCTTCGCTAAATGAGCCACTAGGGTTTTGGCATCGTACTAACAGCAAACTTTCCAACAATAAAAAGAAGACAAGATTTATGTTTAAAGCGCTCTTGATTGCGGCCTCTCTTTTTGGCCTGACCGCCTGCCAATCCGTTCCTGAAGGTGTTGAGCCTGTCACTGGATTTGACGAACAACGCTATCTAGGGAAATGGTACGAAGTCGCAAGACTAGACCACTCCTTCGAACGCGGCCTTTCTTCCGTCTCAGCGGAATACACACCACGCGAAGATGGTGGCATCAATGTCATTAACCGCGGTTACAACGATGAAGACAAAGAATGGAGTGAAGCGTTAGGCCGAGCCTACTTCGTCGGCGAACGTGATGTTGCTCATTTGAAGGTCTCCTTCTTTGGCCCATTTTACTCGTCTTACGTGGTATTTGGATTGGGTGAAAACTACGATTACGCCTTCGTCTCTGGTTACAACACTGACTATCTGTGGCTGCTAGCGAGAACACCAGAGGTTTCGGAAGAGGTAATGCAGAAATTCATCGAAGCTGCCAAATCCCGTGGTTTTGATACTGAGGCGCTGATTTACCCTAGCCACAGCCAATAGTCGCCTACATTGTTCGAAGCTGATCGCAAAACTTCAGCGCTCTTGGAAAGCAAGTAACACGTGATTTCCGCGCTTAGAATGGCATTCAAACAACTTAATGATTGGCCGCTTTGAGTAACTTTAAGCGGCTAATTTCATTACAATTGGGTGACAAGTCTAATTTTCTGGTTAATTTTTACACCAACTCTGCCGCCTATGACGCCAAGCGCTACACTTCGATTGACTGAAACAATCCGTTTCAAAACCAGATTGTTTCCTTGAGTCGCTTTCTGATTAAATAGCCCAACATTAATAACAAAAAAGCCAATAACAATGCCTATTACAACTGATACTCCGGCGACGCGTAATGCACTCGCCAGACTTAACGACGACGTTCTAAACTCGATGGACAACGAGGGCAATTGCACGGTGAAAGTGAGTGATCTTTCCACCCTGTTGGCTGCCTATAAAATTGAACTTAACAAAGCCCGCTCGCTGAAAAAGTCCCTGTCTGAAACGTCAGAGGTCTAAACTCAACGCCGCGGTCGCAGAACACTGGGATCTATGCCGATATCACTGACAAAATCTACCCATCCTGACGATTGGCTAACAATTGAAGGGTTTCTTTTCGAAGCTATTGAAAGACTCGAAAGCGCGGGAATCCCTCTTTGGGAGCGTGATGAGGTCTCGGTGTCTGCACTGCAAAAAGCATACGGCGATGACAGCCTGTATTTGGTCAAAGAAGAAGACCAGATCATCGGCGGTGTCTTCATCCTCGAACGAGATGCTCTTTTCTGGCCTCAAATCACTGCTAATGACTCTTTGTTTTTTCACAAACTAGTGATTGGCGATGCCTTTATCACCCGCGGTATTGGTCATCGCGTTTTAAAGGCTATGGTGGACTTAGTTAAGTCAGAGGGGAGACAGTGGCTGCGCTGTGATTGCCACGGTGACAGGCCGAGGCTTCGTAATTTCTACGAATCGTTCGGTTTTTATTTCATTGACCGGCGGGAAGTAGAAGGCTTCGATGCCGCGCTTTACGAATATCCCTGCCTATAACCAGCATTGATTTCGACATCACAAAATCTCAACAATGAAACATTGGCCATGTTTCCTATACTCACTAATAACCAAATAGTTAGTAAGGGGCTTTGTGATGAAATTCTTACGCTGGATATTGGTGTCCTTTCTCGCGCTACCATATACCGTTTTTGCTGAAGTCGGCGTCACTGACACCACCATAACATTCGGCATGAGTAATGCCCTTTCCGGCCCTGCCTCGGGCTTAGGCACAGGGGTGAAAGCGGGTACCCTCGCCTACTTTGAAAAAATTAACCAGCAAGGCGGCGTTCATGGCAGGCAGATCAAGGTCATTTCCCTTGATGACGGTTACGAGCCGGATCGCGCAGCCAAGAATGCGAAGAGGCTGATTTACACTGACAAAGTCTTTGCCCTCGTCAGTTTCGTTGGCACACCCACTTCAAAAGCCGTCGTTCCCGAAGTGAACCGTGCAAAAGTCCCTTATATCGGCCCTTTCACCGGCGCTGAGTTCCTCCGCACCCCTGCGAATCCAAATATTTTTAATATCCGCGCCAGCTACTTCAATGAAACCGAAAAGCTGGTTAACCATTTCATCAATGATTTGGGGTACAAGAAAATTGCTGTGTTTATTCAGGACGACGGCTATGGCGCAGCAGGTAAAGCGGGCGTGCAGCGCGCGCTCCGAAAACGCGGCCTCAAAATCCATGCGGAAGGCAGATACACCCGAAATACATTGGATGTCGAGCAAGGGCTGAACAGCATCATGAGTAAAAATCCGGATGCCGTGATTTTAGTCGGAGCCTATCAAGCTTGTGGTGCCTTCATCAAACTGGCAAATCAGAAAGGCTTTGACGCTAAGTTCGCCAATATCTCTTTTGTGGGCACTAAAAAGCTGATTGCTGAATTAGGTGCTGACGGCAACGGCAGTTACATCTCCCAGGTTATGCCTAACCCAGATGAGAGTGACCTTCGCATTATTGAAGACTTCAAAAAAGATCTCGCCGCCCAAGGTGTTGAGAACCCTTACTACACCCAACTGGAAGGCTATTTGAATGCCATGGTGATTGTTGAAGCCTTACAGCAGGCAGGTCAGTCACTCACCCGCTCAAATTTTGTCAGTGCGATGGAGAACATCAGCAACAAGAACTTTGGCGGCCTTAACGTGAACTTCAGTAAGTCTGATAGACAGGGGCTGGACGATGTATACCTGACGAAAATCGAGAATGGCAAAGCGATTCCAGTCAACAGCATGAAGTGAAGCCATGAATAAGTGGATGTCGTTTTTTAAAGGGTTGTCGCTTAAATACCGGATTCTTGTTCCCTTAATTGGGAGTATCACCGCATTGCTGGTGTTGGCAGCCGTGTTCTTCCACCACATGACTGCTCAAGAGCTCTCCCAAATACAAAAAGGGAAAGTGCAGTCATTGGCGAACTTTCTGAATCAATCCAGCAAGACATACATCATGAATTATGACTTGTCGGCGTTAGAGGAATTTGTTCAGGTCGGAATGAAAGATCAGGATATTGATCATATCCAGTTTATGGACAGCCTTGGAGTGCCTTACACAGAAACTGCCCCCAAGGAAACCAATGAAGGGGCATTGAAGTATTCGGAAGAAATCCTCTCTCCTGATGGTACTTTACTCGGTGTGCTGAACATTACCTACAACCAGAAGGCTTCAACGGCGGCACTGCAAAGGAATCTGCAAGTGGTGCTGTTTTGCTTTGTCAGCATCATCATTCTGCTTTGCTTAATCATCTATTTCGTTTCGATGCGACTTTCTAAGCCGCTCATTTCAATCACCAAAGACCTCGCCTATGTATCTGAAGCTGCCCAGGAAAATTCCCAGCTTGTTCTGCAAGGCGCGAAAGACATTGCCAATGGGGTTGAGAAACAGCGGAGCGCGCTGGATTCCAATGTATCTGCCATGTCAGAAATTCGGGAGATGGTGGAACGCACCAATGAAAACGTCCTGACCTGTCTGGATGTGTCCAAAGGTACGTTAGCGCTAAGCTCTGACGGCAGCAAGAACATGGACAAGATGGCGCATTCGGTGGTGCTGATTGAAAACTCCAACAAGCAATTGCAGGAGATAAACGAGATCATCAGAAAGATCTCCGACTACACCAAGGTCATTCATGACATTGTTTTCCAAACCAAGCTGCTATCACTCAATGCTTCTATAGAAGCCGAACGTGCAGGTGAGCACGGACGCGGGTTCGCCGTTGTGGCTCAGGAAGTGGGCCAGTTGGCCTTAATGTCGGGTCAGGCATCGCAAGATATTGATAAACTGCTGAAAGACTCGATGGTCACCGTTGGCCAGATAGTGCAAGACACAGAATTGCGGGTGAAGGAAAGTAAGGCGCTTTCGGAGCAAACCCAGGTCAGTTTTTCGAATATCTCCAACAAAATTGAAGGGCTGGCGCAGGAAATTGATTCCTTTAGTCAGGCGTTCAACCAGCAAATGAAAGGCCTCATTCAGGTGAATTCTGCCATGGAGTCCATGACAGGAATCGTCAACAACAACCACCAGATTGCCAATGAAACCTCAGAAGTCTCGATGAGTTACAAAGAACAGAGCCTGAAACTCAAACAGGTAACTGAGACCATCGAAGATCTCATCAAAGGTAACCGGAAAAATTAGATTTTTGCCTAAGCCCACTGAAAGAAACTTCCCCCATTGCAGTTCTTCTTTTTATAGAAAGGAGAGCTGTAATGAGAAAACGCGTCATATCAATCCTGTCCCCTCTGTTGCTGTCTGTGATCGCGACGCCAGCTTTAGCACAGGATAAATACAAGGATTTTGGTTTTGTCGGTGCCGGGCTTACTGTTGGGGAATCGGTCTTTTCAAATCAAGGCACAAAGGCTGGGGCTGAGCCATACCTGTTTTACAACAGTGAACATGGCTTTATTGATGGCAGCCTGTTCACTTACAACCCTATCCCATTTATTGGCCTTTCCGGGAACCTGCGCTTTGCAGAAGTTTCTGACGATTTCGACGACATCCCTTCAGGGATAAATAACCGCGATGGCAACGGCGAGCTTGGCGTGACTATCGGTACTGTCGGTGCCCGCCTCACTTATCTTCATGATGTCACCAACGAGCACAATGGCTACGAAATCCAACTTCATCTGGGCCGAGCGTTCGACACGCCCATCACCAACTTTGTCTTGTCACCCTACGTGGAAGTAAATTATCGCGACGAGAAGCTTTCCCAGCATTTGTATTCCATCTCAGCTCAGGAGTCTTCTGCCTCTGGCTTGGCTGAATTCAGCGCTGACGAAACCTGGGTGTACAAAGGCGGTGTTATTGCCCTTTACGATCTTTCTGAAAACTGGCTGGCCATTTCTGAAGTTGCACTAGAGCACCATGATAGCGATAGCCCCCTTGTACAAAACGATTTGGGTTGGGAGTTCAGCCTTGGGGCTGTCTACAAGTTTTAGGGCTGTAGACAGTCCCTAGGCTGGCTTATTGCACTGATGGAGCAATATCATCGGCGCTCAACACACCCGCTTCCACCAGCCCTGTCAGTAGTGCAGTGCACTTTTCCCGAAGCAAATCCCGCAGCAGCCTTGCTGCGGGAGTGATGGATTGACGACTGGGGAAGACCAACCATAATTCAGTGCTTACAGGTGGTGTCTCTCTCATTAGATTCACTACTCTGCCCGCCATCAAGTCTGCTGCCATGTCCAATGAAGACTTCGCTGCAATCCCCTTTCCGGCGACACACCAGCGGCGCACCAAATCTGCATCGTTTGATGCGCGGTTACCACTGACCCGAACCTTCTGTTTACAATCACTACCCTCAAACTCCCAAACATCATGAAGCATGTCACTCAACTGAAAGAGCAGTGCATTGTGTTCTGTCATGTCCTGGGGGTGTGATGGTACACCATGCTTTTCAATGTATTCGGGCGCCGCACAAAGCAGTCTTGGTACGTGACAGATTTTGAAGCCATACACATTACTCTCCCCTGGCGAGCCATATCGCAGTGCGATATCGATAGCATCCCGATAAAAATCCACATTGCTGTCGCTGATGTTAGTACGAAGGGTTACACCTGGGTGCGCATCTATAAATTCATCCAACCAAGGCAGGACAACGTTTCGCCCTAGATCTGATGACACAGCAAGACGCAATTCACCGTCGATGATATCCAGTTCATCTTTCATATTGCGGTTAGCTTGATCCAGCATCTGGAGAGCTTGTTCACATTGCGGAAGGTATCGCTCCCCTGCACTGGAAAGGCGAAGGCTACGTGTTGTACGAACGAACAATTCGACACCCAGTTCATGCTCCACCCGTTTTACGGCGGCGCTGGCCGTTGCCGTTTGCATGTCCAGGTGCGTGGCAGCGACCGTAATACTGCGAAATTCTGCCACCTTAAGCACAATCTTAAGATCGTTAATCTGCATAGTCTTGCTCTTATTCTCAAAATTAATTTGATAATTATTTCAAGATTACGCTGTTTATCATTAATTCGCCAACCCCTAATCTTTCCCCATCAAAACAAAAACACATTCGGAGAAAGAACATGAAAGCCATTGGATACGCAAAAAGCCTCCCCATCTCTGATGCAGAATCTCTGATTGATATCGAGCTGCCTCAACCCATAGCTGCTGGTCGCGATTTGCTTGTTAAAGTCAGTGCGATTGCTGTTAACCCTGTTGATTACAAAATCCGACAAAATGTCTCTCCCGAAAACGGTGGTCATAAAGTCATCGGTTGGGATGCGGTAGGCGAAGTTGTCGCAGTCGGTGAGGAAGTCTCAAACTTCCAGGTTGGCGACAAGGTTTACTATGCCGGTAATTTGCTACGCCAAGGTAGTAACGCCGAATACCAATTGGTGGATGAGCGTATTGTTGGTCATAAACCGAAGAGCCTGACCGACGCCAAAGCGGCAGCATTGCCACTCACGACCATCACTGCCTATGAATTGTTGTTTCATCATCTGGCGCTGCCACAAACAGCTAACCCATCCGAGAAATCAGAAGAGGTATTGCTGGTTGTTGGTGCGGCTGGTGGGGTTGGTTCTATTCTTGTGCAATTGGCGAAACAACTTACGGGCGCAACGGTGATTGGCACAGCTTCCCGAGAAAGCTCTCAAGAGTGGGTGAAAAATCTTGGCGCTGACTATGTGGTTGACCACAGAGAAGCACTGCAGCCACAAATCGAAGCACTAGGTGTGGGCGTTGTCACTCATATTGCCAGCCTGAACGCCACAGAGTCATACTTTGAAACTTACACAGAATTGCTCGCTCCTTTCGGCCACATCGCGATGATTGATGACCCGAGCCATATCAACGTGATGCAGTTGAAGAACAAGAGTCTGACGCTACACCTCGAATTTATGTTTGCGCGTTCCATGTTTAACGCAAAAGACATGCAAAAACAAAGTGATCTGCTAAACCATGTTGCTGAGCTTGTTGACCTCGGTCGCATTCAAACCACAGCAGGCAAAAACCTTGGAGCCATCAACGCAGCGAACCTGCGTATGGCGCACGAAGAGCTCGAGTCCGGCACTGCCATTGGAAAGATCGTGCTGGAAGGATTCTAATAATATATCCAAACAAACTGAGGATGTTCGCATTCAGAGGTCATCAGGTTATTTGGGTACAAAAACAAACAGGAAAGAAGTCATGAGTAAATTAACGATTGTTGCCAACATTATCGCCAAAGAAGACAAGATCGAGCTGGTAAAAGCTGAGCTTCTGAAGCTGATTGACATTACCCGCGCCGAAGAAGGCTGCATTAACTACGACCTGCATCAGGACAATGAAAACCCAGCGCATTTCTTGTTCTATGAAAACTGGGAAAACCGCGAGTTGTGGCAAGCACACATGGGTAACCAACACTTGGCTGATTACCTGGAAGCGACAGATGGCGCGGTCGAAACCTTTACGGTGAATGAAATGACAGTGATTGGTTAATCACCAAAAACAGAAAAGGGCTGCGGAGCAGCCCTTTTTAATCGTTAAGTGCAACTAAGCAAATAGCCAAGTATGCAGTAACCTTCCTGGTGTAAACGCCAATGCACCCGCTACCAGAAGCGCCAACACATACAAAATCACCATGCCTTGCTGATGTTTTTTCACATTACCCCGTCTAATCGCCATGAAGGATTCAGGCACGGTGTAAAGGGTGACAATACTGAGAATATGAATATAACCAAAGTGGTAGAACACCTGAGGCCCCACTTGCGCTGGGATAAATAGTGTTGAGATAGCTGTTGCTATCATGAGCAGCATATATATCTTACCAAGACGCTTATGTAGCGGACTCCCTTTTCTTCTGGCAAGCAAATAGGTTCCCAGCAAAAATGACAGCACTGCCGTTACCAGATGAAAATAAATCAGCCCCAAACTTTCCATGTTCTCTTGCTCCCCTTCAGATCCTCTCTCCAGAAACACGCAGATAGCGAGCTACTTTCAAGCTTTCGGCGAAGGTATCAAAAGCCAGAGCTGGCTTCAGAAACAAGAGGATGCTTAGCGAGTGACTTCTCAATCAATATTCATTCAGCAACTCAGTCATTTGGGCGACACACTTTAGCGCCTCCTTCTCCGGCATCCCCTTGAACATCTGAATACTTCGATAAAGAGGGCCATAATCAAACACAACCGAGCCGCCAAGCATATGCAGCCTCAATTGTTCTGAAAAAGGGCCTTGAGGGTCAAAAAAAGACGGCTTTGACATGCTTGGGTAAACACGCAAGTTATGTATGTGTCCAAGTAGGTACTTTCTTTTTTTGTAGGTCACACCAAGCAGATGATAAGAATGCTCCAGTGTAGATGAGTTAATTTCTACCAACTCATGGCTGGACAGATAACCAAAGAACAAAAAGAATACGATGAAAACGAGTAATGATGCTAAAAACAGCGTCAGTTCAAATTCGTGATTCATCAAGAAAATCAAGAAGAAAGCCAGCGGAGGCAAAAAGAATAATTTCAACGCGAACGGTAAGCGGTTGTTAAAATCCCATGCTCGGGTCTCAGTCGAAGATTCAGTCATCATGCGTACCTATCCTTGGCACCATAGTAAATATCTTTTTAATCAATGGTCTAGTTTGAACCAGACGCCTCTTACCTAGATGCTTCATTTTCAAGAACGAATTTCAGTTCGAAGAGAATCAAAACAACTTCTATCTGCAATACTCCGTGTAGTCGCACATGCTAAAATGTTATGTTATAACATTTCAACTTTGAGACAATTTGGAGACTGTCCATGATAGCGGAAATCGAAACAGTAACCCGGCCAGTAACGGTTCAGAATACCCACCCAGAATGCCTGACCGAAATATTCCGGGAAGACGTGAATCTTACCGTCTGGCAACGCGATCTTTCGCAAGATTGCAGAGAGTTTGCTGACCAGTTCGCTGCACGGGTAGGAAAATACAATCGCTTTGTCACACTGGAAAATTCTCTGTCGATCTGGGAACTTCTGCCTAAATGGGCGTTGGAACTCAAAGGCATAGAAAGCTGGTTAGCGGATGTGGAAGATGTGATCGAAATGTATCGATGCCTTTTTGAGCCCGACGCATTGGGTGTTCGCCTGCAGGTGTTGGATACAACCATGTGTCCGCGTTTCCATATCGACCGCGTCCCAGCCAGATTGCTGGTGACATACTCTGGGCGTGGCACAGAATGGATTGATGAGAATGACGTTGAGCGCTCTAGCTCACCGGGGCAATTACCAGAACAATCTGTCGCCCCCTCTGGTATCAAAGAGATCCCCACCGGTGCTGTGGCGATATTGAAAGGTGAAGCCTGGGTCGGCAATGAAGGCCGAGGCATTGTTCACCGCTCTCCCGCTCCCGGAAGTGCCCCAAGATTACTGCTCAGTCTGGATTGGTTGTCTTAAGCCCTTCAATGCATAAAGCTCACATCTGTGGGCTTTTTTCGTCGTTCAAACAGTTAACCTACTTACTCGCCTGAATTCATACGCTTTTGGACGAAATCATTTTCCTTGTTGCCGTACACGGATTGCGTTTTAATACCAATCACAGTAGATAGCTGCTCAGAAATAGTGCAGGAAAAATGCTCGAGAACAAGGCGAAAAGTTTCGATAAGTAGTTACTCTACAGTCAAATTTTTCAACGCAGCTATCGAGCATTTTAACAAGCTAGGGTGAGCAGATATTTACTACGATTGGTATGATCACCTCTCGACTCACTCTCATCGTGCAAGGATTGCTGCCCCATGCTGAAAAGCGCCATTCCCTTTGTCTTTGTCTTGCTTTGGAGCACAGGCTTTATCGGTGCCAAATTTGGTCTTCCTTATGCGAATGCAGCCACTTTCCTCTTTATTCGCATGGTGTTGAACGTCTTGGTATTTGTGGTGATTCTGGGCGTAATGAAACCCGTAATGCCTAAAGGCAAATTGCTGTTTCACGTTCTAGTGTCTGGGCTGCTAATCCACGGTTTTTATCTCGGCGGCGTGTTTGCTGCGATTGGTTTTGGCATGCCCGCTGGTTTGTCATCCTTATTGGTTGGATTCCAGCCAATCCTGACCGCGCTGATTGTGATTAGTCTTTCCAGCGAGCGGCTTAATCCGGCACAGTGGGTTGGCTTGTTCGCAGGTATTTTCGGCATCGCATTGGTCGTGCAAGGCAAGATGAGCTGGAATATCGACGCCCAACCTTTTTACGCTTACATGTTTGTATTTCTTGCTTTGCTTGGCATTACCCTTGGCACTTTGTACCAAAAGCATTTTTGTCAGGGTGTTGATTTGGTTGCTTGTGCGATGTGGCAATATGTCGCAGCTGGTGTGTTCTTTTTGCCAATTGCCTGGTTGGTGGAGGGCTTCGAAGTGACTTGGTCGTTAACGTTCACCCTCACCATGATATGGTCAGTACTGGCGTTATCAGTCATTGCGGTGTTGCTCTACCTCTACATGGTTGGACAAGGCGCAGCATCTAAAGTTACCTCTGTCATTTATCTGGTTCCGCCCGTTACCGCTATTCAGGGGTGGCTCTTTTTCGATGAAGCATTTTCAACAGCCACCATTATTGGCTTTGCAGTGTGCGCTCTAGCAGTGTTCCTTGTAATGCGCGCGCCCAAACTCAGTATTAGTCGCTAACGAAAACAGCCCTCCTGACAACAGGAGGGCTAAGCGAGTTAGGCCGACTTCTTCGGCGTCAGCGTTTTGGTATACAAACTGCTGCCGACCAAATCTTTCAGCGTCACCTTCATTTCTTCCGACTCACCGTCAATATCCACTTGCCCAAAGAACTGTAACCCCGCTGATGGTGGCAGATTGATTTGCCCACCTTCAGGATGCTTACTGAACAAGACCTGTGGGCCAAAGGTGTTATCCATGTCGTTTGGGCCAAACGTACCCGCATGGAGTGGGCCAGAGACAAATTCATGGAAAGGTTCGAAGTCCTGGAATTGCGCCTTGTTTGGATCGTAGTAATGTGCAGCGGTGTAATGAACATCTGCCGTCAGCCAAACGACGTTTTCAATTTTGTTTTGTTTGATAAAACGCAGCAGCTCAACCATTTCGAGCTCACGCCCTTTGGGTTGTCCATCACCATTCGCCATGTTTTCGAAGGTTGATTTGGTTTTCCAGTCATCGTAAACAATCATGCCTATTGGCATATCTGAAGCAATCACCTTCCAGGTCGCTTTCGATGCTAGCAATTGCTGTTTTAGCCAAAGGATCTGCTTGCTGCCAAAGAATGCAGTGTCAGCTGAAGACTCGGTTTGGTTGTTCGCACCATTGTCAGCACGATAACTGCGCATATCGATCGCAAACACATCCAACAGTGGGCCATAATGAAATTTGCGGTAAATACGTTGAGGATCCGCAGCCGAACTGCGGATAGGGTTCATTTCGAAGAACGCGCGACGCGCTCGGGCTGAGAGCAAAGCGACGCTCTGCTCGTTCTGGTAACGTTCATCGTTTAACACCTCGGCCGGATACCAGTTGTTAACCGTTTCGTGGTCGTCCCACTGCACGATCATCGGCACTTCGTTGTTAAACGCTCGGACGTTCTTGTCCATCAAGTTATAAGCGAAATTGCCACGGAACTCTTGAAGCGTTTCTGCCACTTTGGCTTTTTCCGGCGTGACGATATTCTTCCACACTTCGCCGTTTTTCAGCGTGACTTTTTCTTTCAGTGGGCCATCAGCATAAATGGTATCACCACAGTGAATAAAGAAATCCGGTGCTGTCTGGCGCATGGTTTCGTAAATACGCATGCCACCCCATTCTTCGTTGATGCCCCAACCCTGACCCGCGGTATCACCAGACCAAAGAAAACGAATATTGGATGCAACTGCTGGCGGAGTGTTAAACGAGCCCACCACTGGCTCACCCCAGCTCTGCCAGTCTTCTAAAGACTGGTAGCGCACACGATAGAAAACTTTCTGACCAGGAGCTAAATCATTGATTGCCAGTTTGCTGGAAAACCCGGTTTCTGCCAGCGCGTTGGGTCCTTGTAGAGTGATGTGCTTTCTGAAATCTTGGTGATAGGAAATGTCGACCCACATTTGGGCTGGGGCATCAGATGAAGACCACAGCATGGCTTCCCCCTGGGTCACGTCGCCACTGGCAACGCCATAAGGGGTGCCCGGTCGTTTACTGTCACCACGCGCAAATGCCGGTGCGATACCGCCAAGCATCAATGTGCCCGAGGCGGCCGCTGAACCTGCAATAAAACGACGTCTGTTGATTCCATTTTTTGATTGTTCTGACATTGCGTTCGTCCTTTTCGAAACTGAAAGAAACCAGCACAACGTCAACAAACGCTGCGCTGGCGGAGCAAGCTTTACAGTGGAAAAAGACAGCGTAGTGATCGTCAGTTTTCTTCTACATGACGGTATTGATACAAAGACAATGTATTAACTAATTTTCAATGTCTTAGATAACTATCTTACTTCTGAAACGAAACAGATTTCGGTACTTTCTTGTCATTCGAGTTCATTATTCAACCACTTCTGCGCCTGGCTCTGATGAAGTCGTACCAAATAGCCGCTCACAGTGGATCCAATCCTTCACACCTTCTTCTTTGCTCACGTTCACCACACATTGCCCCGTCAGCAGTCTCACTTCGGTTTCTTTCTGAAGGTCATACTGCACTTTCATTCCATAGATGAAGTCCGGTATTCGATAGATGTAGAAACCAGCAAGCACAATCAGGACAACAAGGATTGGAATCGTGATTTTCTTGTGTTCTTTAGCGAAGTCGAACAGTACTTCTAGGTTACTCATGGCATTCCCTTGCGAACTCTTTGTTTGTACAAACGATATCCAATTGAAAAACGAGTGTATACCCAAATAACGTAAAGGCGCGCAAACTTAGCACTTCTTAGTGTGTTCGCGGTAAAGTGTATTTGGCGATTGATGGTGCTGTTTTTGTCATCGCAAGTATCAATGTTGTGAGTGCACATCTCACTGGCTTCGCGTAAGCTTAAAGTATTATTGAAGGCGGGATGACAATCTCGCCTTTTTTGAGTTTTAACGACCTATAAAATTCTTAAAAATAAGAACCTAAGTAATGACGAAGTGTATTGAAGGAAACAAAATCGACGGTTTGTCCGTGATCTCTTCACTTGATGTGGACCAACTGGATGCAGGCTCACACAAGTTTTGGTTCCGCGCGGCAACCGATGCATTGGCACAGTGGCAACATCTTCCAGTCTGGGTGTTTAAAGGCACTGAGCCGGGTAAGAAAATCATGATCACCGCCGGTGTTCACGGTGACGAATATAATGGCGTTTTGTCAGCACAAGCGATTGCCCGTGCACTGCGTGGTAAATCGCTGAAAGGCTGTGTGACCATCGTGCCTACCGTCAACCTGAGCGGTATGCTGCACCACAGCCGCGATTTCTTTTCCTCTGACCCCGACGTTTCCTGTGGCAACCTGAACCGCCATTTCCCGGGCAATCCGCAAGGTAACGAACCTCAGCGTTATCTCGATCCGATCTGGCGTAACCTTCTCCAACCAAATGCCGATCTGGCGATTGACCTGCACACGCAAACATCTGGCACCCGCTATCCGCTTTATGTGTTCGCGGATTATCGTTTGGATGACGCTGTAAACATGGCGCGCTTGATGAACCCAGATGCCATTCTGAACGATCCGGGCGACCCGGGTATTCTGGAAACCGTTTGGAATCAGAATGGCATTCCGAGTATCACGGTTGAAGCTGGTGTCGGCCGTTACACCGATATGGAAATGGTCAACCGCACCGTGCGAGGCATACTGAACATCTTCACCCTTTACGGTTTGATTGATGGCGAATTTGCGGCGGTTGAGCCTGCCATTGAAAGCGCCCGTGTGACCAGTATTCGCGCTGTTCAGGGTGGTTTTATTCTGCCGCAGGTTGAATTGATGCAGTTCGTTGAAAAAGACCAGTTGCTGGCCATTCAATACGACAGCTTTGGTGAAGAGGAATACCGCTACCTTGCGCCGGAAGGCGGTGTGGTATTGAGCCACAATGTCGAATCAATGCGTGCAGCAGGTTCGTTGGTGATTCGCCTGATTCATCCTGGCGCAACGCTCTGAATTCGCTTGATTTCCTAATTTGACATGCAAAATCAAACAAAACGCGCTGAACTAGCGCGTTTTTTCTTATCACTTTCCATAACCCATTATTTTAAAAACATTTAATAACTCTACTTTCTCTGGCGCACATTTTGCTGCGATCTCTGCTTTACTCAATGCATGGGATTTCTTCATCCAGAAAAATGCAATTAATCGAATGGCTTAACGACCAGCGCCTGCTGTTGCTTGTCCGTATCAGAACACACTTCGTACACGCGACTGCTGCGTTTGTCGCGCTGTCGTGTTTGCTATGGTTGGTCATTCCTCATCCCGTCATTCCCATTGCGATTGGTCTGGTGCCCCTCGCCATTCTTATTACCCTTTCTCAACCTGTCCTACTGGGGCTGCTATTTATCGCTTTCTCTTTTTTCCGCCTTCATGAGGCTTTTGCGCCACTCTACAATTTCAAAATCCCTCTGTTGTTGTCCCTCGGCACCCTGACCACTCTGGCATGGCACATAGGTATCAGTGGCAAGCTAAAAATGTGGTCTTCCAAAGAACTGAATACCTTCTACGTTTTTTTTGCACTTGTCGTGATTGGTATTCCACTCTCCAGCAATGTGGGTGAAGCCATTGCCTACTTCAAAAACATCTATGTCAAAATTGGCATCATGACTCCAGCACTGGCATGGCTACTTACTGGGGTGCACCACTATCGCAATGCGCTGGTCATGATTACCGTGTCTGGGGTCGTGGTGGCAATTGTCACCCTGTTCAATAAGGTCAATGGCATTGGCTTGGTGGAAGAAACGCGTGTCACCGTGGGCCGTGAACTCGGCTCCGTGCTTGGTGACCCCAACGACTTAGCGCTGGTGTTACTGTTCCCCTTTTCTTTTACCATCAGCATCTTGATGACGTCCGGGCTTTCCAAGAAAACCCGCTTCTTTGCACTGATTGCCACTATCGCCATCTTCTCTGCCATTATCGCGACTCAAAGCCGTGGGGGTTTACTGGGTATTATGTCTGCTGTTGGCATTCTTGCCTGGCGCCGCGTGAAGTCGAAAACCTTGCTATTCATTGGTGGCGCTGTTGCCGCTGCGGTGCTGTTCGTCGTGGCGGGTATCAGTGGGCGAAAATCTGGTGGAGCAGCGGAAGAAGGTCTGGATGCATCGGCACAAGGCCGACTCTATGCGTGGGAAGCGGCTTTCTACATGGCGTTGGAAAACCCTTTGTCTGGTGTTGGCCTTAATAACTTCTACTTCAACTATTTCTTTTATTCAAAGCACTGGGATGGTTTGAACCACGCCGTTCACAGCACATGGTTTGGCGTGCTGGGTGAAACGGGATTTGTCGGTTTTATCGCTTTTCTTATCATGACAATCACCGTTTACCGTTCAGCCAAAAGTGCTACCAATATCGTGAAAGAAAACGCCGAAAGGTACAGCCCTGTTATTCGCGCGATTTCTGAAGGACTTTACTCGGGTATCATCGCGTTCTGTGTGTCAGGTACCTTTCTCACCCAAGGCTTCACTTGGCCAATCTATATTTTGATCGCACTGACCGCCTCCGTTTACCGGTATGTAAAACTGACGGAAGAAGCATTTCTACAGCAAAGCGAAGCGGAAAAACAGACAGACGACCAAAACGCCGACACATCGCCTCCTTCACAAGAGCCACATGGATCTTCAGCATCTCCCTTCGATAAGCGCTAACTAGGGGCTATTGACCCTTGCATTTAAAAACTTGGCAAAGTCCCTGCATTGTCCTCTTAAGAACACAGTTAAATACGTTAAATAATGCAGGAATCGCGCTCAATTTGCTCAAAGTGACACGCAAAGTCATTGTCAAACTGAGAGCATGACAAGGAAATAAGCAGGCAGCGAGGACGGCGAAGGAGATGATGATGAAACAGTTACCACTCTGGCTTAAATACATGCTGTCCGTACTTGCAATAACCATGGCGCTAAGCTTTATTGCTGGCGAAGCCGCTCGTTCATTTGAACGCCAATATCTTTCTGATCGAATGGACAATCAAATCCGCGCCAATTTTTCCGCGCTGACGGCTGCACTGTCTTCAGACGTACTCATCAAGAATTCTGGCGCACTGAATGAAAAGCTCGCACTGATGGCAGAGCATTACCCCGACCTCTGCTATATCTCCATCATTACTGATGGCGGCGTGCAAATTGGACAATGGGGCGATAAACCTCACGACAACAACCCAATGGCTCTCAATTTCGTCAACTCTGTGACCTATCGTGACATCCAAGTCGGCGACATGCAGATTTCCATGAGTAAAAAACAAATGATGGCCGACATTGAAATCCACGTAGAAACCGTGCGCTTTTACACAGCGCTGGCTTTACTCTCGCTTGGTTTTCTCATTTTCTTGCTGTCACAAAAGATGGTTTTTGGCCCACTATCAAAAATCAATCAGCGTTTAATAAACATCGCCGAACAAGAAGGCCGCGCACCGCAGCACGTCAATGAAATTACGCGCCTGTCTAAGTCCGTCGATGATCTGGAATTTCACATTGAGCATTTGCGGTATCGAGAGCAAGAACTCGAGCAGGCGCGGGAACATGCTGTCGCCGCGAACCTCGCCAAATCCCAGTTTATTGCGACCATGAGCCATGAGATACGCACACCTATGAATGCCATTTTAGGGGCGATCGATATCCTCAAAGAAGAAAAGCTCCCGGAGCAGTGCCAAACTCTGACCAATATGGCTGACGACGCTGCGCACCTGCTGCTTAACCAGCTCAATGACATACTGGACTACTCAAAAATCGATGTCGGTGCCATCAAGGTCGAAGAAAAAGAGTTTGATGTCGCTGAGATGGCGCGTGGCGTGATCTCTATGTTTGAAAAGTCAGCAGAGACTAAGGGTATCAACCTGAGATTTGACGACAGACTGAACCATCACATCATTGCCAAAGCTGATGAAGGCAAGCTCTCCCAGGTTGTCACTAACCTGGTGGGCAATGCCATCAAGTTCACCCAGTGTGGCGAAGTGGAACTCATGCTCAGCCATCATTTCCCTCACGGTCTTCGCATTCACGTCAGGGATTCCGGGATTGGGGTGGAGCCAGAGTATCAGAAAATTATTTTTGAACCCTTCACTCAGAAAGATGCGACCTTCTCCCGCACCTACGGCGGTGTAGGTATGGGGTTGGCTATTTCCAAGCGTTTGGTCGAGTTAATGGGTGGTGACATCCAGTTGGAAAGTCATGTCGGATTGGGCAGTGAATTCACCGTGGTGCTGCCGTGTGAGCTGCATTACCCAGAAGAATATACACCTGGCCCGCTAAGCAGAACTGCCTTTAAAAGTGACTCAGCCACTGCGATTCTTCTGGTGGAAGACAACGCTGCCAACCAATTGATCGCCCGTACCATGCTGGAGCGTGCGGGGTTCAGAGTCACCACCGCCAACAACGGCAAAGAGGCGATATCTGCCATAGAGAAAGAAGAGTTTGCGTTGGTCCTGATGGACTTGCAGATGCCTGAATGGATGGTTTCACTGCCTGTGAAACCATCAGGGCACTCAATGAACATGGTCGTACTCTGCCGATTCTCGCCATGACTGCCAATGTTTCAGAGAAAGACAGAGAGAAATGCAAAGAAGTCGGCATGGATGATTTTCTGGCGAAGCCCGTCAATAAGCGCAAGATGATTGATGTCATTGAGAATTGGACGGGTAAAAAGCACATCAGCTTTAACGCCTAGCCGCCTAACAGCCCCTCCCTTTGTTTCAAAAGAAGAGGGAGGGGCTGTTTTCTCAAACCTCAGCCTGTGCATGTTGTCCTGTTTTGCTCTAATTGGGTATAAAGAAGCAGGATAAGTACGATGGCTGTGACCGCAAAACACCTTTTGAAGATCTATCAAGACCGCGCCAGCATGCAAGCGCTTGGAGTCACTCACCCGCCCACTCACATTGTCGAGGGGACAGCGAGATTGGTTGAAGTGCTATCCAAACTCCCGCCAGAAGAAAAAATCTTGATCGAGTGTGCGGGCAAAACTCTGTTTATTAGAGAGACCAACGGCGAAGTGCTGGCAGAGATAGATCCTCGAATCTCTAGGGACCGTTAACGTACTGGTGTCGCTTAAAGTTGGATCAACATAAAAAGCCAGCATTTCCTATTCCGCCAACTCACCAACAAATCCTCTACTCCCTCCCGCAAAATCATCGATTTACTTCTATCTTATATTTAAGACAAATCGCCATATTGAGCACTAATTGGCAATCAACATGAAGAGTGCATGAGTTTCCCATTTCTGTTTTCAAAATGAGAAATCCAATATATGCCCTCCACTAAGAATCTCTATCTGACTGTTTTTAATAAACATTACAACATGGTATGGAATTCGCATTAGAACCCATATCTATACAGGTGAGGCAAAAAAGTCATGCAAATCGAATCCATTAAACAGCCTGATGAATCCCTTCTACTGATAGTTCGTGGTGACATGGATGCTCAGGGATGCAGCGAAGCACAACCCATACTGGATGAGCTTGTTGCCGATGAAAAAATGACGGATATCTCCATGAACTTAGGTGAAGTGGACTTCCTCGACAGTTCAGGCATTGGAGCGATTGTATTTCTGTTCAAGCGTCTGAAAGCGAAAGGCCACACTCTGTCTCTGACCAATGTTCATGGTCAACCGATGGAGATCATCACCCTGCTGCGCATCAACAGTGCGATTACCGTAGAAGCCGCCCAAACGACTCAGTAAGGCTTTCTTCCCAGGGAGAATTAGGATGACAAACTGCTTCACACTTTTCTTCGCGATACTGCTGCTCTCTGGTTGTTCAGCGTTTCCTGACCACGGTCAAGGTGGTATGGCCGAAGGTTATCATTCGTCAATTTCTCCCGTTATGCCTGATGAACCTCTCGGCCCTGAGCATGGTCTGCGATTCGAGTGGGAGTTGGGCGCCAGACACCTCGATGTTCTTGTGCTGGAAGGGGCAGAACTTTGCTTCCCTGCTACCGTATTACAAGCACGCCGTCTACAAGACCGCATTGTCCGTGAGCTGCATGGCGGACTGGAATTTGACGCCGCCAACGACATTATTATCCAACGTGCCACCCTCGAAAGGCTCGAAAAGCAGCTAGATGCAGTGAAGCGCAGTGGCGCTTGCGTACCAGCATCGGCAGACGGCTACAGCAACGCCTCAGACCTCGCTGCAGAAATCTACACCTTACTCAATGTCGATAATCAATTTGCCTTCAATTCACCTGAAGTGAACCCCAAATACATGGGTCACCTGGCAGAAGCCGCACACCTGCTACGAGACCTGCCTCAGTACAGTCTTCATGTTACCGGACACGCAGATTCGGTGGGCGGTTCTGCCGCTAACAAAAAGCTGTCTCTCGAACGTGCAAATCAGGTCAAACGTTACCTACAGATATTCGGTTTATCCCCCTCACGCATCACGGTCGATGCAGTGGGTTCAACCGACCCGCTTTTTGAAGGCAGTGAGCCTCAAAACCGCCTCGTAAACCGCCGTGTTTCTATCGAGTTGGTCGAAGCCGAAGCCAATTCAGAAGATGAGGGGAGTCAACCATGACCCGTTTCATCACCCTATTATTCCTGCTGATGGTCAGCGTTTCCGCGACCGCAGACGAGTATCGTGTGCAGGTGGGTGATCAGATTGCCATCATGTTGCCCGGCGAAGTCACCCTGAACAAAGAGTTTCAGGTTGATCGTCAGGGAAGGCTCACTCTCCCTGAAGTCGGCATGGTTGAAGCCAACGGCATGACAGAAGCCGAGCTGGATGCCGCAGTGAAAGAAACGCTTGGCGCTGTGTTCCGTGATCTTTCCTCCCTGCAAGTGTTCATCAGTAAACGACAACTGCTCGTGACCATTCAAGGCTACGTGGAAGAGCCGGGTGAGTTCACGCTAAATCAAAATGCCTCAGTGCAAATGGCCCTCTATGCCGCAGGCGGACTGCGTGCTGGTGCCCAGTTGGACCGCTTCCAGCTGCGTCGCAACGGCGAAGTGATTATTTTTGACTACAAGAAATTTCTCGATACCGGCGATTCAAGCCTGCTACCTGAACTGCGTTCGCTGGACACGCTGTTCGTGCCTGCCTCTCCAATGATTGGCAACATTGAACAAACGTTTGACCCTACCGCTCTGGCTGATTCCGGTGATGCCGCAGAAGACAGAGAAGCCATTAAGGTGTTTGGTGAAGTGTTACGCCCGGGCAGTTTCTCCGCCAAAGAGGAAAACAACCTGGTGGACATGCTCATGCGTGCAGGCGGCGTGACCCGCTATGCGGCAGTGGAACAAATCCGCGTTATCTCCGACAACGAGCCAAAAATCTTCGACCTCAAACGCTATCTAGACTCAGGTGATGAAAGCCTTCTGCCGAACATTGTGGCAGGCGCGACGATTTTTGTACCTAAGCAGGAAGAAGAAATCAAAGCCGGCTCCAACACCGTGTATGTGATGGGAGAAGTCGCCAAGCCGGGTGCCTACGAAGGCAAGGAAGGGGCTACCTTCATTGATATTCTTGCTAACGCTGGCGGCCCCACGCGTTTCGCTGAAAGTCGACAAATCCGTATTATCCGGCGAAATGGCACCAACGTACCGTTCGACCTCACCTTGTTTTCGGAAGGACGAATGACAGATGCCATGCCTAAGATCATGCCGGGCGACGCCATCTTCGTGCCAGAGAAACTGGATTTAAATGAAAAATCCTGGCTCAAGGTATCGCCTACCCGCGCCGTCCGCGTGATCGGGGAAGTTCTTCGACCCAGCCGGGTTGAGTGGTCAGACGAAATGTCGCTGATGGATTTACTCGCCCATGTTGGTGGCCCCACCTCACGCGCCGATACCAGCCGTATTGAAGTCGTCACGCCCATTGGAGGGAATCGCACTAAAACCTACGTGCTGAACCTTGATACCTTCATCAACGAAGGACGCCCTGACAGCGAATTACCCGAGATTCGTGCCGGTTCAACCGTCAGGGTCCATGATTTGCCAGATGATCCGACGGACAACAAGTCCAAATGGATTCGTCAAAGCTCAGACAGCTCCATCTATATTTTCGGTCAGGTCGGGGCGCCGGGGCGCTACCGTTTCACCGAAGAAATGCATTTTCTCGACATCCTCTCCGCGGCTGACGGCCCAACCACTGATGCCGATATACATAACATTCGCATCACGCACTTAGACGGAAAGCATGCCCGTGTCAGTCGCCTCAACCTTGCCCTGTTTTTCGAAACCGGTGATGCGAATTTACTGCCGGAAGTAAATATCGGCGACACCATTTATGTACCAGAAAAAGATCGCAACTGGTTGGATCGCCCGAAAGAAGAAACCATCCGCGTACTGGGCGCTGTGAACAAACCCGGTCGCTATAACTTCGATGATCATATGACTATTCTGGACTTGCTCGCTGAAGCAGGAGGCACGTCCAACAATGCCTATGTCGAGAAGATCACTGTCGTGAACCTCTCTTGCTGCCGAGATCAGGCGCGAACCTTCAATCTTTCAGAATTCAGCCGAACCGCCCGTTTTCAGGATCTGCCCGTGCTTCGCGCCGGTGATACCGTGTATATACCCAGCAAGGATGAAAGCACCGCAGAAAAAATCCGCCAAGGGATTACCGACTTGTTCCAGATAGCCGGTATCGCCGCACTGATAGGAATATTGTGATGTTTATTTCGCCGCTCAACGTCGAGATCGAACGCATTTACTTTCAGATCGTTCGCAACAATTACAAAACCCTGACCATCACCGCCACGGAATCAGGCGAAGGTGTGACTTCTCTAGCTTCTGCCATTGCACACCGTTCCCTGCTAGCTGGGCAATCTACCCTTGTGGTTGACCTGAACCTTTACCATCCCAGCCTCGTCAGTCAGGGCATGACAGTCACGACTTATGACAATCATTACCTGCCCAACCCCGAACTGGTGGGCGTGGACGGTGAAAGCACATACTTCACCGGGATCATTGCGCCGTCCAAGCGCGAAACCATCATGGAGCTTCGTCGCCCGGGCTCTTTGGAAGCGTATGTCGAAGAGTGGCACAAAGATTATGATCTCATCATCTTCGACACCTCGCCGATGGCGCGCTTGAACGCCAACAACATTCCTCCTGAAAGGGTCGCGTCTGCGTCGGACGGAACCATTTTAGTGGTAATGTCAGGGCAAACCACTGAAGCTCAGGCATCCGAATCTGTGAAAAAATTACACGATGCCGGAGGTCACTTGTTGGGCTGTGTGATGAACGACAAAAACAACCCTTCGCTAAAGACTGAAATTCTTCGCGAGGTCGGCAGGCTGTCCAAACGATTCCCAAAAATCACCCAAAGGCTACGTAAATCTATTTTCAGTAGCCATCTGTTGTCGTTGGAGATATAGCGTATGGTCTCTGTGGTAAAGGAAGAATGCCGCCCCGCTACACTCACTAAGGTGAGTAGCACTCGAAAGCATTTGGGCGAAACGCTCAAGCAACGTGGCGTCGCTGATCACCTTTCCAACAAAATCCAGCTGTGCTTTTCTGAAGCAACCGCGAATCTGATAGAGCACACAGACCCTCACCCGACCTTCATTGCTGTCACTTTAGAATGTGTTGATGGTGCCTGGCTGCTGCACATTGATGATGACGGCGAAAGCTGGGACCCAACATTGGCAAGCCGGGTGCAATCACTCGATACCTTTGAAGAAAAAGAGGGTGGACGAGGTCTCGCTCTGATCCACAGCCTGACCGACGAACTCGAATACGTTAAGCGCACCACGTTTGGTGCCAATCGCCTCACACTGAAATGGAAGATACAGCAGGTAGCGACCAAGCCCAGCGTATTAGTCGTTGAAGACGACGATAGCCAGCGTCGCCTGATAAGCGCGTATCTCTCAGAACACTTTAAGGTTTCTGAAGCCGCAAATGGTCAGGAAGCCCTGCAGTTCTTGATGAATAACCACGTTGATTTGGTAATTTCTGATATTCGTATGCCCAGTATGGACGGGTTAGATCTTAAAAGAGCACTCCATAAACAAACCAATACGCTACTTACCCCATTCATTTTCCTCACCTACGCGGACAGCCAGGAAGTACGGGACAACGCCATGGGTTTGGGGATCGATGACTATATCCTCAAACCTGTTACCAAATCTGCATTGGTACAAAGCGCTCGAAGAGTATTGCATCGCTCAGAGCAAATCTATCGTCAGCTCACCGATAAGGTGAACCATAGGATTACGCAATCTCTAACTCCGTCACTGCCAACAGAGTCCCGCAACTGGCAAATTGCCATTGCCACCAGAAATACCGGGATTGGAGGTGGTGATTTGGTATTGCACCGCAACACGGATGATTTCCTGATGATCAACATGGTCGATGTGATGGGCCATGATGTAGCAGCCAAGTTCTTCTCTTACGCCTATGGCGGCTACCTACGCGGATTGATGTATCACGTCGACGATACTGATGATCCGTGCGGCACGCTATTAAGCCGTCTTTCCGACTGTGCCATGGACGATAATTTGCTCTCACAGGTCATCTTAACCTGCTGCTCTGTCGCGCTTTACGACAATGCCACCTTATCAATGGCAACCGCTGGTCATCCTCCGCCAATTAAAGTCAGTGAACAAGGCGCTGAACTGATGGATGTCGGCGGCATTATGCCAGGTGTGCTCTATGGCGCAGACTACCAAACCCTGACCTCGACACTCAGTTCAGGAGAGCGCATTGCACTTTATACCGATGGCTTGTTTGAGGCAGCAGACTCCACGGAGAGTCGACAGGTTCTCGAAAAAGCGGTGATGCGCGAGCTGGAAAATACACGCTCATTACCCGTCAATGAGGCTGTACAGCATGTCATGCAGGTTTTTGATAACTATGGGGATTGGCACCGTGACGATGCCACCATTGTGCTGTTGGAATATGCCGACCCTGTACTAGACTGACAGTAAATCGTTCGCTTTATGCCACCGAGCTCATATTTAACAGCAGAGGCCCGCTTTGAAGATTCGCATTAGAACTGTTTATCGCGTTGCTCTTATTTTCGTCATTGGGCTGGCAGTGATGATCGCTTTTGCTGCGACATTACTTGAAAAAGAAAAGCATCATGATGTGTATCATCTCGAGGCACATATTTCTCAATTGGTCACGCTTACCACCCTGCCTTATTTAGAACGCAGAGATCTGGAAGGGCTGCAACGTATTTCAGACCAAATCACCAAGCAACCAGGGATCTTGTATCTGACGATTGAAAAAGGGCAAAACGTTTGGGCGCACTCTCATTCAACGCGGGACCCAACCATTAAAGTCACCACCGTGTCGCTTCCCATCGAAAAGAGCCCAGTCCCAGGCGTTGAAGCTGTGATTGGTTTTCAAGCTCAGCACTTTGAATCAGCATCATCCGAACTGGGGCAAATCATCATATTCAGCACGGTGGCGCTCGCCATCATCGCCATATTCAGCATCTACTTTATGATGGTCGGCGCAATGCGGCCGTTGAAACGCTTAAACCATCTCCAAGGCACAGACACAGCACCAGAGGATGTCAAACTGGTCAATTACGCCGATGATATCAGCGCCACCGTCGAATATATTCTCAACACCAAAGAAAAGTTGGATAAAAGCTACGCCCAACTCCACGCTTCGCTCAAAGAACAAAAGTATTCGTACATTGAAGCGCGCCAGATTGAAGAGCAAAGCGAAGCTATCTACAAAGCCTCACACGATGCGATCATTGTGGCCAACGATCAAGATATCATCATCGAGTTCAGCCCGGTGGCAGAACAAATTTTCGGCTGGGATCGGGATGATATAGTCGGAAAATCCATGGCGGAGACCATAGTGCCTCCTCCCATGAGAGACATGCACATTCAGGGCATGCGCCATTTCCTGGAAACCGGAGAAGGCCCAGTACTCAACCAACGGATCGAGCTCAGTGCTATCCGACGAAGCGGTCGTGAATTCCCGATTGAAATATCCATCTCCGCAGCCAAAACAGAACAGGGGCACATTTTTGTCTCTTACATCCGCGATATTACTCAACGGTTACAGAACCAAACAGAGCTGAAAATTGCAGCGCATGCTTTCGACACCTCCCAACCCGTCTTCATTGCAGATAACAAAGGGCACATTATTCGCAGCAATCCTGCCTTTACGACTATTACAGGCTACCACAGCAGCGAAGTGGCCGGCGAAAAACCACGCTCTTTAACCGCTAACCCTGAAGACCTTGGGTTCCACAAAAAGATTTGGCGCATTCTGCACGCTGAAGGAAGCTGGGAAGGGGAAATGCGCCTGAGGCATAAAGAAGGGCATGAAATACCCGTTTTTATGTCCATCACTTCCATTACCGATGAAAACGATGAACTTAGCCATTACGTTGCACACTTCTTTGATCTGACAGAACAAAAAGGGGCGAAACCCGACTCAAAGAAATGCAACTGGCAGCAGAGAATGCCAACAAAGCGAAGAGTCACTTTCTGGCTGCCATGAGTCATGAGATTCGCACCCCCATGAACGGCGTACTTGGCGTACTTGGACTCTTAAAAGAAACTGAACTTAATGATTTACAGAAGAAACTGGTAAAAACAGCCCGTGAATCCGGTGAATTGTTGCTGGCCATCATCAACGACATTCTCGACTTCTCCAAGATGGAAGCAGGCAAGCTCTCGCTCGAGAACAACCCGTTCAACATGTATGACTTGTTCGAACACACCGTCGATATCGTCTACCCGCAGGCAGAGAACAAAAACCTCCAGCTGACCTCCCGCATCGCTGACGGTGTGCCAAAGTATTTGGTCGGCGATGGCGATCGTGTCCGCCAAATTCTGTTGAACCTGCTTTCCAATGCGGTGAAATACACCAACACCGGCACCGTCAATATCAACCTTCAATGCTTACACCGCCGACATGATTCGGTGCAACTTCAGGTCGATGTGAAAGACACGGGAATAGGGATTGACCAAAAGCACATTCCTACGCTGTTTGAAGAGTTTACGATGGCACAGGCCACCTACAGCCGTACCCATGAAGGAAGCGGATTAGGCTTGGCAATCTGCCGTCAGTTGGTCAGTCAGATGAACGGGCAAATCTCTGTGATCAGTGAAGTGGGTAAAGGATCCACCTTCACTTTTACCATTGAGTTGGCCATTGCGGATGAGCAGGAATATGGTGAGGTAACCAGCAAGAGTAAGCAAGACATCAACCCAACCAATATTTCAGATAATCTGCGCATCCTTGTGGCAGAAGATAATCCCGCAAACCAAATCGTGCTGCGCACCATGATGGAATTCTCCGGTATTTCTGTCGATATCGTCAGTAACGGTGTCGAAGCCGTCGAAGCCGTTTCACATATTCCTTACGACATTGTTTTGATGGACATTTCGATGCCACACATGGACGGCATGGAAGCCACCAAGAGAATCCGTGCAATGGACGCTCCGGCTAAAGATGTCGTGATTGTCGCTCTCACCGCCCACGCACTTCGTGGCGACCGGGAGCACTTTATCGAACTTGGCATGGATGACTTTGTTTCCAAACCCTTTACCCGACAATCCATCCTAGACTGCCTTGCCCGCTGGCAACCCAATGACACTGCAATTAGCCCAAAGTCTGCGCCAGACAGTGCACTCTCAATGGCCTCGAAACCCATTACAGACATGGCGGACATTAACGCCGAAACCGATACTGGTGCAGATAAAGACGCGCCGATGGTAGATGAGGCCACTCTGGCACAATTGGCCAAAGATACGTCCGCAGAATTGGTGCCAGAGTTGATTGAGTTTTACATCAAAGATGCCCGTCAGCGGGTGGAAAAAATCGCCCAGTCGGCGAACGAGAACGACCATTACACGCTGGAGTTTGAAGCACATACGCTCGGCAGCAGTGCTGCAGCTCATGGCAACAAACAGCTTTGTGCGTTCTGTAGAGACATCGAAAAGCATTGTCTTGAGCAAAGCTTTGACCTTGCGCTCGCAAGTGCACAAGCCATTTCTGATATTGCTGAAAAGTCTTTCGAAGCGTTAGAAGCTCGGGCAGAAAAAGGCTTTACGAAACAGTAGGTCGAACATGTCTTACACTTAAGACAGAAACCAACCATCGCTTACCGTGCTAAGCCGACGATCACAAAGAGGAAAAAGCTCACATGAAGTCAACGTACCGCGTCCTGATCATTGAAGACTCGCTACCACTCGCTAACCTCTACAAACAATATCTGGCTAACGAGTCTGTTGAGCTGGCCTGCGTCGAAACCGGCCAAGCGGCACTCGATTACCTGCAGGAAAGCACGCCTCACCTGATTTTGCTCGACCTGAAACTGCCTGATATGCCTGGTGAAGAAATCCTGCAGTGGATTAAAAAACAGGGGATTCCTTCTTCCGTTATCATCGTCACCAGCCATGGCACACTCAACACTGCCGTCGATTTGATGCGCCAAGGCGCGGTGGATTTTCTCGAAAAACCGGTCAGTGCAGAAAGGCTCAAAACAACCATTAAGAATCAATTAGAGCATGCACGTCTTCAAGGTTTGGTGGAAGATCTACAAAGCAGCTTTGAACGCCACACCTATCATGGCTTTATCGGTGCCAGTCTACCGATGCAGAACGTTTACCGCATTATCGACTCTGCCGCCCCAAGCAAAGCCACCGTTTTTATCACTGGGGAAAGCGGTACCGGGAAAGAAGTATGCGCAGAAGCCATTCATAACCAAAGCCCTCGCGCAGGTGAACCATTTGTGGCATTGAACTGCGGCGCCATTCCTCACGATTTGATGGAGAGTGAAATTTTCGGCCATATCAAAGGGGCATTTACCGGCGCGAGCAATGACAGAAAAGGGGCGGCGGCACAAGCCAATGGCGGGACCCTGTTCCTTGATGAAATCTGCGAAATGGATTTAGAACTGCAGAAAAAACTGCTGAGATTTATCCAAACAGGACGCTACCAGAAAGTCGGTGCCAGCAAAGAAGAGAGCGTAGACATTCGCTTCTTGTGTGCAACTAACCGCGACCCAATGAAAGAAGTTGCCGAAGGCCGTTTCCGCGAGGATTTATACTACCGTCTCCACGTGGTGCCACTTGCCATGCCGCCCCTTCGCGAGCGGGGCGATGACATCCTTTCCATCGCCACCAGCTTCTTGGTTTCTTACGCCAAGGAAGAAGGAAAACTCTTCACCCGCTTTTCCCCCGAGGCAGAAGTCGTGCTGCGCCATTACCCCTGGCCGGGCAACGTCCGCCAGTTGCAGAATGTGGTTCGCAATGTAGTGGTTCTTCATGATGGGGAGGCGGTTACCATCAAACAGTTGCCGCCACCTTTGAATGAAACCTTGAGCGATCAGGAAATCCGGTCCATCACCAAAACCATGAAACCTGTTGAGCCTGTGAAATCTGGATTTATTGAGGAAAGAGCGGACGAAGACGCAGCACCTGATTCTGACATTCGTCCACTGAGCGAAATTGAGCGGGAAGCCATTCAGAAAACTATCGCCTATTGTGATGGAAACGTGTTGAAGGCCGCCGTTCTATTGCAAATCAGCCCTTCCACGCTTTATCGGAAAAAGCAGGCTTGGGAAACCGACGAAGCCTGACCGACATTTCCCTCTTCAAACCAAAAACAACGCCGCATAAATGTGGCGTTGTTCTTTCGGAATGTTATTGAGATTGCAGGGCTATCCCACCGAGCGTTCACCGTCTTCGTTGAGGTAATCAATCAACTCTCTCAGCCCTTGCGTGACTGAGGTTTGCGCGACCAGACGCAGCTCTTTTTGGGCATGCATGGGGCTGCCAATTGAGGTGCGGATATCACCTTTTCGCGCTGTCAGGTAGGACACACTGACTTTTATCCCCGTTAACGTCATCAAGGTATTGGCAAGCTGGTTAACGGAAAGTGCTTCACCACGGCATACATTAAACACCTCAGGTGTCGTCGAGATACTCTGCATCGCACCACGAAGGAAACGAACCACATCACCGACAAAAATGAAATCGCGCGTTTGCTCGCCATCACCAAAAATTGTCAGGGGTTGAGAGGCCATGATCCTATCGGCGAAGATAGAAATCACGCCGGAATAAGGCGATTTAGGGTCCTGTCTAGGTCCAAACACATTGAAAAAACGCATTCCCGCTGTCGGAACACCATGAACCATGGAAGCCACTCTGGCGTGAAGTTCCGATCCCAGCTTATCTGCGCCATAGGCGGTCAATGGTCGGGGGATCGAGCGCTCTGACAGAGGCATATCAGCGTTATCGCCATATACTGCAGCAGAAGATGCGTAGACGACAGGCGTTTTAGCGGTTCGGGCAGCTTCAAATACACGAATGCTGGCGGTCAGGTTCACCTGATGGGTTTCAATCCACTCTTCATTCGAACGTTCAACAGAAGCAATGGCGGCGAGATGATAGCAACCGTCCATTTCTTTCATCGCCTCTTCCAACACACCCGGCTGGCAGATATCGGCAACGCGAAGTTCACAGTGTCTTGGAACGTTGTTGCGGTAGCCCGTTGAGAGGTTGTCGACGACCCTGACATGGTGACCCTCTGCCAGAAGCGATTCAACTAAATGGGAGCCGATAAATCCGCATCCGCCTGTCACTAAATAACTTGCCATAAAGACCTCTGTCCGTTTCGAGATTCTATCGGTACTCTCTGCAAAGGGTTTGCCAGATTTTCTGAACCGAGGGTCATTTCAGAAAGAAAAATCACTCAAATTCGATGAGTTATTCAATAAAAACATGAATATAAAATCATTTCACGTTATTGCTATTGATAGATTTCCTCCTGAGCCAACAAGCCACCTGTTCCCTCTATCCGCACGAGAAAGAAGCGGGCTCCTATCATTTCGTCATTTTGACATGCGGTTTGACTAATTCCGTTTTCTCCTTTTCTCATTTTGATGAATTTCAACACCTTGCACACACTGCGTAATAACGCCCTGTTCGCTATTTCAAGGAGTTAGCACACTGGCATTAAGTTTGCTGAAAGGCTTTCGGTAGAGTCTTTTCACTTTCTTGATTGGAAATGGGTGGTAAAAATGGAAACGAAGAAGATTTGGTTAGTATTAGACAGTCGTGGTTTCGGCGGTATCGAGTCTCACGTAGAGCATCTGGCGCTTGGCTTGAACAGTGCGCGGAATGAAGTGACGGTGGTCTTTCTCAATAACTACGGCAGCCATCCTGTCCAACGCCGCCTCCTCTATGCAGGTCTCCAATGTGAAGTGCTAGACGGACGTCTGACAACCCTGTGGCGTGAAATACGCAAACACAAGCCTGACGTTATTCATACCCACGGTTACAAAGCCGGCATTCTGGTTCGCCCTATGTGTAAGATGATGGGAATCACCTGTGCAAGCACCTTCCACAGCGGCGAAGAAAAACAAGGAAAGCTAAAGATGTACGACTGGTTTGACCGTCATACCGCTTTTTTGGCCGACAAAGTGTTCGCTGTCAGCACGCCCATTCTGTCAACGATCCCTTGCCCTGCAGAACTGTCAGACAACTTTGTGAATACCCGAGACCTCTCTTTATCATCCGGCGAAGAGATTGCCTTTGTCGGTCGCCTCAGCAAAGAGAAAGCGCCTGACCGTTTCGTGCTGCTTGCCAAACACTTTCCTTATCTCGACTTCCACATTTATGGCGATGGCCCCATGCGCAAGGAACTTGAAAAGTCTGCGCCTGCTAACGTGGTGTTCCATGGCGCGCAGACAGACATGAGAAGGGTCTGGCCGCGAATCGGGCTGTTGGTGTTGCCGTCCCGCGCTGAAGGCCTCCCTATGTCATCGCTTGAAGCCATGGCAAGGGGGATTCCGGTGGCCGCTTTCAATGTCGGCGCACTGGATAAGCTCATCCAGCACGAGAAAAATGGTTGGTTGCTGAAACAGGGAGACGTCACATCTATGGTCGATGTAGTCCATGACTGGCGAAACAGCGATCCGCAAAAGCGTTCAACGTGGCAAATCAACGCGATTTCAACCATTAAAGAGCGTTACTCTGCTGAAGCTGTCGTTCCGAAATTGCTGAAGGCTTATACCCAAACGACCTGAAGTTACTCGTATTCAGGTTGTATCGGCATATTCCCTGTAAATCTGACTCTCAAAATGAAAGAAAACCCTGAGCCTGAGGCGAGAAATCCAATCAGGCTCTTTTATTTCAATCACTTAAAAACTGGTGCGTTCTTTGCAGTCACACTCATATACACAAGTCCGGCGCTTTCATCGCCAAAAGGACTGGAGGAAGAACAATGAACGCATCACTGCAAACTCAACAAACCCGTCAGAACGTACTTTTTGTGCATTATGGTGATAACTGGATTCGTGGCAGCGAACGTTGTCTAATCGACCTGCTGACCCACCTCGATAAATCTGCGTTTGCACCTGTGCTCTGGTGTAACAATGAAGCATTGGCTGAACAGGTTCGCCAACTCGATATTCCGGTTTACGTCAGCAACTTTACTTTGCTGTTTGGGGAACAAGCGCCCAAGTGGGACGTGGTCGGTTACACCAAGTTGGTCAACGAAGGACTTCGTATCGTTGATAAGCACAACATTTCTCTTCTGCATTCAAACAGTGGTGCCCCATCACAATGGCTGAATCTGGTTGCCAGAGCCCGCAAACTACCTTTGGTACTTCACCTGCACTCCCGCTATCCACTGCGTGATCGCATCACCCTCGGTTTTCATCATGCCAGCGTGGCCGTTGGTGTCAGCCAACCTGTGGTCGACCAATTGCTGAGTGACGGCGCGAACGAAAATCGCTGTCAGGTCATTCCAAACGGCATCGACACCCAAAAGCTGTTAAGCCAGCCTGTTGAGGATTTACGCAAGAAATGCGGCATTCCTTACCATGCTTTCGTTGCGGTGACTGTGTGCTCACTCATTCACCGCAAAGGCGTCGATTTGCTGATTGAAGCCTGCCGCCAGATGCGGGAATTGCGCTTGCCAGCCCACCTCGTTGTTATCGGTGAAGGCAGTGAACGCGCGGCATTGGAAAGCCAGATCGCAGAAGCTGGCATGGAAGATCGCATTCACCTGATTGGCGAACAGGAAAACGTCGTCGGCCTGATGCGTGGCGGTGCGGATGTGTATCTTTCCGGCGCGAGAGAAGAAGTATTCGGCCTGACTCTCGCGGAAGCAAACCTCGCGGGTTTACCGGTTGTCGCCCCACGAGTGGGCGGCATTCCAGGCGTTATCGCCCATCAGAAAACCGGGATTCTTGTTGAACCCGACAATGCACATGCGATTGCACAAGCGGCTTACCACCTGTTTACGAATCCAGAGCAAAGCCTGCAATTTTCGCAGGATGGCTATCGCCGCGTGATGGCGGAATTCACCATCACTCAGCATACCCAACGCTTTGAAGCTCTATACCAATCGCTACTGACCAATCCAAGCATGACCGCCCGTTGGACCAACCAATGGCAATTTGTGCCTCCTGTTAAGGCGTCACTGAACTTTGTTCGCAAATTCCGCCGTCAACCTTCGGAGGCTGTGTAATGAAACGTTTAAAGCATATCGTGATTCTGGATCCGATCCCCTTTGCTGGCGGCTCTAAGGTATCCACCAAACATATCCTTAGCCAGTTGGAATCAAAGCCGGTTCGCATTTCGATCCTGACATCCGACCCTGACACCTGGGCGAAAACGCAGGCGTACGTAAAAACCTTGCACATGCCAAAGCAACTGGAAAAAACCGAGCAGGGTTTAAGCTACTTCGCCCGTCATTTTCTGATTGCCCTGCAATTGCTTTGGTTAAGATTATTTGTCGGAAGAATGGATACGGCGCTCGCGGCATCAGGGCCGGGTGTTGACCTTGGCCTTTACCTCGCCCGTTTTCTGCTGGGTTACCGTCTGGTGCAATGGTACATGGCCCGGTTGCACGCTCAAGAACCATTGGCCGCTGCTTACTGTCTGCCGATGAAGTCTATTATCTTGACTCCACGCGGGATTCGTTAAACCACGCCATCAGTGCAACAGGCTCGTTGGAAGATGTTTCCGCCTTTCCTCAATTCCAGACCTTCAGAAATGGTCTGCCAAAGGCGCTTTGGCCAACCCGATGCCAATATGACTATGCGGTATTGTTCTGGGCGGCTTCTCTCCTGAAATGGAAAGGGTTAGATACGCTAACCAAAGCGCTATCGCACATGACACCGTCTGAACGCCCGGAAACGCACATTTGCTTTATCCGCCCGAAACAGACCAACCTTGCGGTCAGCGACGCGCCGCAATGCATCACAAAAGTGTTCTGGCATGAAGCCCCTGAAAAGTTGGATGCCATTCGCGCGCACAGCAATATTTTTGTTTCCACCAGCACCAAAGAACCTTTCGGTTTATCCATTCTTGAAGCCATGGCTGCGGGTATGTGCGTCATCATTCCTTCCGATGGTGCCTACTGGGACACCCAGCTGACTGATGGCGAAAACTGCCTGAAATACTTGCCGGACGATGAAGCGGATCTTGCCCGCACACTGGCAAAAGCGCAGCAGAACATGCAGTCGCTTAAAGAGTTGGGTGAGGAAGCGTTCCAAATTGCGCGTCAATACCGCGCCGAACTTTGCTTCTCAGCCATTTGTGATGCACTCACTCAACAAAGCGCACGCAGTGAAGCCACGCTCGCCCGCGATGAGGTTCAAGGATGAAAGCGTTATCGCCAATGATGAAACAAACCTTGCTGTATGGCAGCAGCATGGCATTGATGAGAGGGATCTCTCTGCTGATGCTGCCCTTTATTACCCATCAGTTGCCTCAAGCTGAATTCGGGAAATTGGAGATTGTCAGCAGTATCGCCGCCCTCGGCAGCATTCTGGTGGGTTTGGGACTTGAAGATGCCTTGTATCGCTTTGTTGGGCGCTGTAAATCCGAGGCAGAACGGCTCACCATGTCCGCGCGGATCTTTACGCTTACTTTGATTATCTGCGCGGTGGTGATCCCTTTATCCTGGTCACTGGCGGCTTGGCTCGACAGTATGGTTCCCGGTGGGCTCACCACCTATCAGTTACGTCTTGTGCTTCTGATGTTGGCGCTGGAAGGTTGTATCGCTGTACCACTCGGTTGGATTCGAATGCAGAATCGTGCCTTCACCTTCTTCTCCGTCGCCGTTGGCCGCGCGCTGCTACAAGCGGGTCTTACTGTGGTGATGCTGCTTTCAGGCCGAGGCATCGATGGCGTATTGGAAGCCGGGATCATTGCGGCTGTTGTACAGGCAGTGATTCTGTTTGTGATTCAGGTTCGCGAAACGGGATTGGCGTTTTCCATGCCTGTCGCCAAGCAATCACTCATCTACAGTATTCCTATCATGGCGAGCGGCCTAATGGCTTTCACCATGAACGGTTTCGACCGCTGGGTACTGGCAGAAGTCAGTTCTCTCGAAGAGGTGGCACAGTTTGGCGTCGCCGCGAAGTTCGGACTCGCAGTAGTGCTTTTACTGCAACCTTTCGGTATGTGGTGGATGCCAAAACGCTTCGATGTGCTTTATGACGTCAACGGGCGCGAAACAGCAACACGTTATACCTGTTTTGGACTGACCGCAGTGATGCTCATTTCAGTAATGGTTGCCTTTTTGGCTCCACTCGCCATTACTTGGTTACTCCCTGATACCTATCAACTCGCTGCGACTTTCACCGTCTTTTTAATCATTGCCGCATTGTTCAAAGAGCTGGCTGAATTGGTCAACCTTGGCAGCTTCGCCGGAGACACCACCTACGGACAAATGGCGATTAATGTGGTGTCTGCTCTTGTTGCTGTGGGTACCTTGATTTGGTGGGGAAACAGCTACGGCGTGATGGGTGTGCTAATGGCACTCACCTTTACCCAAGGTCTTAGGTTCGTGTTGTTCTATGCTGTGAGCCAGCACCTTTACCATCTGCCTTATCCTTTAACAGCCTTGCTTTTCTGCGGTGGTTTTTGCTTCTTCTGGCTTTACGTTTCCACGTATGAATGGTCAGACATCGCGCGCCTTATGCTACTGATGATGGCGATAGGTTCTATGGTACTGCTGGCACAACGCTTCAGCCTGCTACCCAAATTTTCGATTCAGGCGATGAAAAGGCAAACAGCAAACTAATACCAATCGTAGTAAATATCTACTCATCCTAGCTTGTTAAAATGCTCGATAACAGCGTTGGAAAATTTGAATGTAGAATAACTACTTATCGAAATTTTCCGCCTTGTTCTCGAGCATTTTTCCTGCGCTATTTCTGATCACCTACTTACTGTGATTGGTATATCCGCCAATTTGATTAATCTGACATTCATAATGAGAAAACGCCGTTTTATCGCACGGCGTTTTACTCTATCTATCTGAAAATTAACACTATTACATCTTGGCACAGTTAGTGCTCTCTTCTTGGAAAAGGCGCTCATCAATGAACGGAAAAGAAAACCAAGGAGAACGATTATGTGTGGGATCTTCGCAGCTGTTTCAGAAACGTCAGTCACCTCAGCATTAGTGGGTGGGCTTCGTGCCCTGTCATATCGCGGATATGACTCCAGTGGTCTGGTGATCGCACAACGCACCGGATTACAACGCCGCCGTGCACCGGGCAAACTTGATGCCTTGAGCTCACTGCTGAAAGAACATCCATTGGAAGGCTTTGTGGGCATAGCTCATACCCGTTGGGCGACCCACGGTGCACCTTCCGAATCCAATGCTCACCCGCACATGACACCTAAAGTTGCCGTGGTTCATAACGGCATCATCGAAAACTACAGTGCTTTGAAAACCGATCTGGAAAGCGATGGTTATCGTTTTAACAGCGAAACCGACAGCGAGTGCATCCCACTGCTCATTACCCGCAACCTTGATAAAGGATTATCACCCGAAGCTGCGCTGCGAGAAGCTGTCGCTACGTTAGAAGGCAGCTTTGCGATAGCAGTCATCTTCGCTTCTGAACCAAACACGGTTTATGCCGCACGTCTAGGCAGTCCATTGGTGATTGGTCAGGGCGCTGCGGGTCACTTTATTTCATCTGATTCGATTGCTTTAGCGAGTGTTGCACGCAACCTCTGCCTGCTGGAAGACGGGGATGTTGCCAAAGTAAGCGTCGATGGCTTGGTGATCACCACCACCCATGGCGAAACCACGCACAGAGAAATGAAAGCACTGCAGGTCTCCGAGCACGACCAAGGCAAGCAAGGCTATCGTCATTACATGCTGAAGGAAATCCACCAGCAGCCAGAAGTGGTGCGAAATACGCTCAACCACTACTGTGACAACGCGACATTTACGCTGAAAGATGAAATGTTCCCAGCCAATCTGGAACGCTTTGACCGTCTTTCTATCGTTGCCTGCGGCACCTCTTACTATGCAGGCATGGTCGCCCGCACCTGGTTCGAACAATACGCAGCGATTCCCGTCGAGGCGGATGTTGCGTCTGAATATCGCTACCGCGAATCTCCTCTGTCGCCAAACACCCTGTCGCTGTTTATAAGCCAATCCGGCGAAACAGCTGACACCCTCGCCGCGCTTCGTTACACCAAAGAGCAAGGCTTATCTTGCATGTCACTGCTTAATGTTGATACCAGCACCATGGCCGCTGAAAGTGACTGCTTCCTGCGCACACTGGCTGGCGCTGAGATTGGTGTGGCTTCAACCAAAGCCTTCACCGGACAGTTGATGGTTCTGCTGCTGACAGCCCTCCGCATGGCAAAAGCCAGCGGCCGACTGGATGTCGCAGCAGAAAAAGCGGCGATCAAGGCGCTGTTCAGCCTACCGGTAGGCTTATCTAACGTGATTGATCAACTGGCGTCCCTTAAGTCTGTCGCTGCTTCCATGATGCAATCTGAGCACGCACTCTTCCTCGGCCGTGGAACAGGTTTCCCCCTGGCTCAGGAAGGCGCGCTGAAGCTCAAAGAGATCAGCTACATCCACGCTGAAGCTTATCCGGCAGGCGAGCTGAAACACGGCCCAATTGCTCTGATTGATGACAGCATGCCTGTGGTATTGGTTGCACCTCCGGGCCCAATGATGGCGAAAACACTCTCGAACCTTCGCGAAGTGGCCGCACGTGGCGCCAAAGTGATTCTGATCAGTAACCACGAAGGTATCGAATTGGCATCAGACCATATTACCCATGCGATTGAGATGCCGGATTGCAACCCCATACTGATGCCCGTGCTTTACACCCTGCCTTTGCAGTTGCTGGCGTATCACGTTGCTGTGCTGAAAGGCACCGACGTTGACCAACCACGTAACCTCGCAAAATCAGTGACCGTGGAGTAATCATCATGAACATGCAAGCTACCCGACATTGGTTAAAGCACAGCCCGAGCCCCGTCGCTCGCGGCCTGTTCAAAATGCTGAAAGGCATGCTCCAGATGAGCATGCCAGCACCAAAACTCATTGTTGTACCACTCTACAAAATCACGGTTGTGATTCAGGCCCTGTGGGGCAACCTGACTCGCGCTCTGTGGTGGACACCGGTATTCAAGGGTCGCCTGCAGCATGTCGGGCGTGGTTTGTACCTCTACGGCGGTATGCCCTTCGTCAGCGGTCCAGTTGCTATCTCCATGGGTGACAACTGCCGCGTATCAGGGCAATCCACCTTCTCGGGTCGCACCAGCGGTAACATCCAGCCTGAGTTGATCATTGGCAGCAATATCGATATCGGCTGGCAAACCACCATCGCTGTTGGCTCCAAAGTGGTGTTGGGTGACAACGTTCGCATCGCCGGCCGTGCTTTTATCGCTGGCTATCCCGGGCACCCTGTCAATGCTGAAGACCGCGCCGCAGGCATGTCTGAACTCGACAGCCAAGTCGGCGATGTCATTTTGGAACAGGATGTTTGGCTGGCGACCGGTGTCTCTGTGATGGCTGGCGTCACCATCGGCCGCGGCACGATTGTCGCCGCTGGCAGCGTGGTCACCCACGATCTGCCCCCCTTTGTTGTCGCTGGCGGTGTGCCAGCAAAAGTGATTCGTCCACTCACGGATGAGGAGATGAAACGATGAGCCGCGATTTGATTGTTTTCGGTGAAGACTGGGGCGGATTGCCTTCAAGTACCCAGCACCTTATCCGTCGTCTTTCGGAACAGCGCAAAGTGGTTTGGGTCAACTCCATCGGCCTTCGCCGACCAACACTCACCATGAACGATGTGCGTCGGGCGTGGAGAAAGCTCACCGCAAAATCGGTCCCAACTGCAGAGAAAAGTGAGGCGAGCTTGCCTGCAAACTTCACCTTAGTGAATCCATCAACGCTGCCTGCACCCCGAACCCGTTTCGGCAGAACCATCGCATCCAGTATGCTGATGAACCAGCTGCTTCCCATCATTGAAAAAGCCAACTTGCACAACCCAATCCTCTGGACTTCTCTGCCAACCGCAGTGGATATTTCAGACAAACTGGGCGCATCGTCGGTGGTTTATTATTGCGGTGACGATTTTTCCAAGCTGGCGGGTGTCGACCACGACACCGTGGCAGAACGCGAAAATGAATTGGTGAACAAAGCAGATCTCATCCTTGCTGCCAGTGAAACCCTCTACACACGCTTCCCTGCCATGCGCACACGTCTGCTGCCACACGGTGTCGACTACTCACTGTTTTCTAAGCCGGCCCCCCGCGCAAAAGACTTGCCTAATGATGGTAAGCCCATCGCTGGTTTCTACGGCTCCCTGTCTGAATGGCTGGATTACCCCATGCTGCACAGCACCATTGAGGCCCTGCCAGACTGGCATTTTATCTTCATCGGACATGCCTGCGACGAAGCCAAAACCTTGGCAAAGCACGATAACGTCACCCTGATGGGCCCGCGCCCTCACCACGAATTGCCTGGTTACAGTCAACATTGGTCAGCCAGCTTGCTGCCTTTTACCGACAACGGCCAGATTCAGGCATGTAACCCTCTGAAGTTACGCGAATATCTCGCCACGGGGCGTCCGGTTATCAGCACACCTTTTCCTGCTGTCAGTGAATATCGTGGATATGTGTCTATCGTTAATAATGTGGACGAAATGATCTCAGCACTGGAACGTGCGGGGCAGAAGCAAAACAATTCACACCAGCAAGCGGCGGTCAGCCCTCATACCTGGGATGCGCGAGCTGAAAAATTAGCTGACTGGTTGGATGCGCTATGAACTCCTTGACCTACAAATTCCTGATCCTGCTCGATGGCGCTTGGCGTCGTCGCTATGTGGTTATGATGCCGATACTCATTTTTCCTTTGATGGGGATTGCCATCGGCCTGCTGAGCCCAAAGCAGTATATTTCGCACACCAGCATGCTGATCCAGGAAACCTCTAAGATGAATCCCTTTCTGGAAGATCTGGCGATATCCGCTCAGATGAAAGAGCGTTTTAGCGGACTACAAACCTTGCTGCACAGCCGACATATTTTAGGGAAGGTTGCCGTAGAACGTGGCTACGTAAAGGAAGACGATTCTCCCCAGAAGCTCGATCAGGTTATCGCCCAGCTTTCCAATGGGCTGAATATGGTCACCATTGGTAAAGACGTGATCAGAATTGATTACCGCTCTAACGACCCAGAAGGTATGAAAGAAACGCTGGAAACCGTAAGCGATTATGTGGTGGAAGAACTCTTAGCACCGGAACGTTCCTCCATGAAAGACTCCAGCTTCTTCCTTTCAGAACACATCAATAAACGTCGCGAAGAACTGGATCATGCAGAAGCGGCGTTGGCTGATTTTCGCAGCAAGCATGCTGATGGTCTGCCGGAACTCCAAGTCGCAAACTATGCCCGTATCGAACAGCTCAAGCAGCGCCTTTCCGAAAAGGAAGCCGAAATGGCCGGTGCACAGAAGAGCCTCGGTGGCCTTGACCAACAGCTTTCCAGCACCAACCCAGTCATAGGTAGTATTGAAGATCAGATTGTGAAAATTCGCAGTGAACTGGCATTGCTGAAAGCTCGCTACACCGACCAACACAGTCTGGTTCAGGCGGCGCTCAGGAACCTGCGCCGCCTCGAAGAACAACGCGCCCAACTGGTTGAATCAACCCGCGAGACCATTGATACCGCGCAGCTCTGGGATATCGCCAGCAGCGCACGTATGAATGGTGACAGTGAATCCCAACCCCTGCTTATCTCCCAGCTAGAAAGCCTTCAGGCTGCAAGAAGCAAAGTCGAAACGCTGGAAGAAGAAACAGCCAGCTTGCGGAAAATGATCACCCAGCTGGAAGAAAAGACCAATATGTCCGGCGAGAAAGAGCAGCAAATCCGCAAGCTCGAGCGTGACCTGCAGGTGAAACGTATGTTGTTTGAAGAGTTGCTGGAACGCCAGGAAAAAGCACGTTTAACCAGCTCTCTCGGTGTGTTCGAACAAGATAAACGGATCAAAATTATCGACCGCCCCTACTCACCGAGCACACCAAGCAATCTCCCCATCATTGTGTTTGCCATCGCTGGCATGGTGGGCGGCGTATTCCTTGGCTGTGGGCTTGCCGTCATCATGGAACTGACGGACACCACCATTCGCCGTATACATACACTGGAAACCATCACAGGTGCGCCGGTACTCACGCGCATTCCTTTCGTGAAGCAGGAACACCCTGCGCTGCCTTCACCCAAAGACGGCAATGTTATCGAAGCCAAATAATGGAGTGACAAAGATGAAATCATGGATTCTCACCTTGCTGTTACTTTATCCTTCGTTGGTAATGGCTAATCTCCGTCTCGACAGCACGGAGCTGCAAGACATCTCGGAAACGAGCATGCTGGTGATTTCGGGTAATAACCTTTCGAAAACCGACGCCATCGCCGTCATCCGTGCCGACGACACCAAAAACCCGGGTTATGCCGATCGCGCCAACATCGAGCGGGTCATCCCACCCGGTGAATTTAATCTGGAAGTCCCTTTTGCCAGCTTGCGCACCCCGGCAGGCAGACGATTAGATCTGCAAAGTCTTGAGCAAATCATCGTTTTTACCGGACGTGCAGAACGCGGTTTCGCGCTGACCAGCATCAAGGCAGTGACCCCCAAACCGCTTGGCAAAAATATCTTTGCGTGGGATTTGGGCCCTGAAGGAAGCGCGATTTGGCCTGGGTTTCAGCCTTTGTCACCCGGTTCGCCGCTGGTCACCGGACGTTCAGTTCATGCGCTGGACAGAAGTACCCGCATGCAGGCTGCCGACGCCCTAACGTTTGATGGCATCCGTGGCATTGATAACCTCACACTGCCACTACCTGCCGGTGAATGGCAAATCACCCTTTGGCTTCGCGACGCAGGGGAATGGGAATTTCTCCCCCACCCACTGGAACGCCAAATTCAAGTGGATGGAAAAACCGTTTACCGACAACGTCTTTCTCCAAAGGATTGGATTGAAAATGTCTACCTCGGTCTTCGCGACGTGACCGTCTCACCGGAAAGCAGCAGTTGGGATCATTTTGGCGCAAGGAAAAGTGACCGCGTCACTTTCAGTGCCAGCAGTAACGGCAATCCGGTGAAGATCACCCTCAAAGGCGACAGCCCAGATGCACAGTTTGTCAGCGGTGTGCTGGCAACACCTGCGGATAACCCGCTGATTTTGGATATGCTGACCCGCCAACGCAAACTCTGGTGGGACAGAAACTGGCCGGTAGCGGCATGGAAAAAGTGGCCAACTGGACAGCCGAGGTTACAGGTTCAAAAAGAAACAATCAGTGCTGCTCCCGGTACACCCGTGTTATTTACCATGGCGTTTGAACAAGGTAACCTGCCCGGCGCTCCCATGGTGTTGCTGAGACAACCCAGCCAAGAACAGCAAACTTTGTCGGCCAGTTGGCACTGGAGCCAATGGCAACTGACCCGCACCCACCTTTCATCAACCTTACTGGCACCCAACGATGATTACCTCCGGCATGGGTTGATGCCAGAAAACCAAGGCGTTGCGCTGCCAAGGCGGCTAATGGTGAGAGTTGATGTACCAGACAACCAGCCGCCCGGTGACTATCGCGGCGAAGTACAGGTGATGATGCAGGGCAAAGTCCTTAAAGCACCGTTCACCGTTTCTGTTCTGGATGTTGCCTTACCGCCGTTGACCAAACCCGTCGGGATTTACCTTGAAAAACAGGTGCAGTTTGGTTGGTTCAAAGATCTGGCACCCATTGGCGACATGGCAATGATCTGCGATTTGAAGTTCCTGAGAAAAATCGGGCTAACCGGTATCTCTCCGCCTTATTCCACACCCCACAATCAGGAAACACAAAAGGAATTCGATAACCTTTCCGATAACCTGAATGTGCTGGGCTTTAGCTCCGTGATGGCTTACGCCCCGGCTAAACGGCTGAGCCAGTCTATAGGCACAGGCAATGCTGCCAATGTTGTGGCAGACATCGAAGCCCGTTATAAACAGCGCTTGCAGCCAACACCCTATTGGTCGATTGCTGATGAACCAAGCAATCCCGGCAATGTTGATCTGTTTAAGGAAATGCACCGAAGCTTTAGCATGCTCGCCCCGGACGCCAAGCTCGCTGGGCACCTGAACAGTGATCATGATAAAACCTACCTTCCCATGTTCGACTTGGTCTTGGTGAACGATGGTTTTGGCATTGATGCGGATCAGGTCAAAGAGACGCAGAAAGACGACCGCGAAGTATGGCTCTATAACCTCTCTAACGCTCGCGCAGCGTCCGGCTACTATCTGTGGCGAACCGGCGCAGATGGCTTCTTGAAATGGCACGGACGTATGCCCACCGCAGACCCTTTCGACCCCACCGATGGGCGGGAGTTTGATGTGCAGATGCTCTACCCTTCCGTCAATCCTTGTCCGGAAGAGCCTGATATCCACAACGATCTGTATGATATGATGAACGGCATTGTTGATTACCGCTGGTTGTTATGGCTGGAGCAACAAGCCCAAAGCGATCCCAATGCACGTCAGCTTCTGGCGACGATAAAAAATGACATCCCAGACCGTTGGGAGCAGATGGAAAAGGTAAATTCCCGCACGATGGAAAACTGGCGTGAAAAAATCATGGGACTCGCCCGATGACTGTCATGGCGATTCTCAGAATGAGAAATTCAACTCTCCGGCCAAATCCCATTTTACAATTCTTCACTATTTCATTGAGTTAAATACCTCACACGAATTGGCACACCCTATGCACTAAGGTCTTCATCAACAAGGTTCCTAAAGATTGAATCGAATTGGGGAAAACCATGAAGACCATAGTGCAGGTAGTACAACATCTCAGACCCGGTGGACTCGAAGTCATGGCGCTCGAGCTGATGAACTTCTCCACGTTCCGCAACAACATGAAGATTGTGAGTCTGGAAGGTGATCTGGAAACTGCGATTGCAGCGTGGCCTCGTCTCGAGGCGCATAAAGACCAGCTCATTTTCCTCAACAAGCAACCAGGCCTGTCTTTGGACCTGGTAAAGCAGTTGAAACGAGTTCTCCGTGAGTTGAAAGCAGATGTGGTTCATACCCACCATATCGGTCCCTTCTTTTACGGTGGTTTGGCATCTCGCCTTAATGGCATGGCTCACATGCACACCGAGCACGACGCTTGGCACTACAGTGAAAAAAGCCATCGCCTCCTGCACCGTATCGTTTCCTTGATTGCCAAACCTGTCGAAGTCGCAGATGCCGACATCGTGGCGCAGGGCATGATGGATTTACCCGGCATTCACCAGTTGAAGGTCATCAAGAACGGTATCGATACTTCCCGATTCATTCCGGGTGACAAATTCAAAGCACGCAAGGCATTGAATCTGCCTTCTGGTGTCAAGCTGATTGGTGCCAGTGGCCGTCTCGAAGAAGTGAAAGGCCACGGCGTGCTTATTGAAGCGATGGCCGATTTGCCTGCTCACTATCATCTGGCCATTGCGGGCTCCGGCTCACTGGAAAGCGCGCTGAAAGATCAGGCTGAACGTTTGGCGATTGACCATCGCGTTCATTTCCTTGGCCATGTCGAGAGCATGCCAACCTTCTACCAATCACTGGATCTTTTCTGCTTACCCTCGTTCAACGAAGGCTTTCCACTGGCCCCCCTTGAAGCACAATCTTGCGGCATTCCGACTGCAGTTACCGATGTGGGTGGTGCTGTCGAAACGTTATGTCCGAAAACAGGTTTACTGTTGAAAGCGGGGGATTCTGCAGACATGGCGGAGAAAATCCTGCCATTCCTGTATGAGAACCGCACTCAAAACCCACGAGATTTCGTGATGTGCCATGCCGATGTCCGAAACATGGCAAAAGCCTACGATTCTTTGGCGGAGGGTCTTAGCTATGGCGTATGAACTGATTTTTTGGCTCACTACGGCGAGTATCTTGCTGGTGATTTATCACCATATTGGCTACCCGCTGCTGCTTAAACTGTTGGTGCGATTTACCACTAACGCAGCCTCAGAGCCAGCAACCACGGCGGATGAAAAAGCACTGCCAACCATCTGCGTGCTGCTGCCTGCATACAACGAGGCACAATGGATCGCAGAGAAAATCCGAAATCTGGCCATGCTGGACTATCCCGCAGAAAAACTGGAAATCGTTCTGGCATGTGACGGCTGCACCGATAACACAGCAGAAGTTGCCCGCAACACTATTAGAGAGCCGCTTTGCCAGCACCTGAACCTTCGCGTGCTTGAGTACATCGACAATCACGGCAAGGTGACTGTGCTCAACAAAGCCATGGCGACCATTCATACCGATCTGGTAGCGATGAGCGATATTTCAGCCCTGATTTCTTACGACGCATTGCGTCTGGCGGCCAAACGCTTTCAGTGCAAAGAAGTTGGCGTAGTGAACAGTCGTTACTGTTTCCTGAACCCTTGCGAAGAAGAACAGCAATATTGGCACTATCAAAACAAAATCCAACGCAACGAAGCACAACTCGGCTCGGCATTGGGTGCTCATGGTGCGCTGTACTTTATCCGCCGTGAATTATTCAAGCCGTTGGCGCTGGACACAATCAATGATGATTTCATCCTGCCAATGTCCATCGTGGCGCAAGGTTACCGCGCAGTGGTGCTGGAAGATATTCAGGCTGTGGAGCTGGAAGCCTCCAACCACGCACAGGATTTCCGCCGCCGTCTGCGCATTGGTGCGGGTAATTGTCAGCAGCTTATCCGCCTCGCAGAATGTTTGCACCCCAGCCACCGCGGTGTCGCATTCACCTTTGCATCTGGTAAAGCGTTACGCGTGCTGATGCCGTTTCTGATGCTGACTGCGTTGGCAGGCAGCATCTACCTTGCCCAGACCAATCCCTTCTTCATGGTTGCAGCGGCAGGACAACTCAGTATTTACAGCATTGTGGCGATATGTCAGCTGATCGGCTGTCAGCCAAAAAACAGAATTAGTAAGGCGCTGAACTACCTGGTTGCCGGCCACACGGCAAACCTGATTGGTACTCTGCGCTACATCATTGGATTAGAAAAAGGACGTTGGCAGCGTGTCACGTCTGGCAAATGAATTTAGGAAGAGGACGATCATCATGAACCTGAACATGAATCTCAACGCGCAAATGGACATCAACCCCATCACTGCAAAAGCAAAGCGCTCGATGGACATTTTCTGCTCTCTTATCGGACTGGCACTCACACTGCCGCTGTTTCCTTTGATTGCGCTTGCTATCAAACTCGACAGCCCAGGCCCAGTGTTTTTCAGCCAGATGCGCATTGGTCGTTCACTGCCAGACCGCAGCCTGATTTTTAACATGATCAAGTTCCGCACCATGCGCACTGACGCAGAAGCTGGCGGCGCGGCTTGGGCAGCCAAAGAAGACCCTCGCGTGACCCGCGTAGGCCGTTTCCTGCGCAAAACCCGTCTGGATGAACTGCCACAGTTTCTGAATGTGCTGGCCGGTGATATGGCACTGATTGGCCCTCGTCCAGAACGCCCAGGTTTCTACCAAAAATTGGAAACTGCTATTCCTTACTTTGCCGACCGCACTTACGGTGTGACGCCAGGCATCACCGGTCTTGCTCAGGTTAACCAAGGCTATGACACCTGCATTGAAGATGTACGTTCAAAAGTCGGCTTTGACCACTCTTACGCACTGTCACTGTCTTCACCAATGAGTTGGTTGAGAATGGACTGTTACATCATCTTCCGCACTTTGGTTGTGATGGTGTGCGGCCGCGGCCAGTAAACCGAACCCAATCTCTCTATCCACTGCACCCTTGCGCAGGCTCCTATTCCACCACCGGAGTCTGCGCTTTTTTATCTGACGATAATGGTGATTTTGTGGGAAATAATAGGTTTAACATGAGGAATATGAAGGTAGTCTCCGAAAAGTAATTGCAGCGAGTGCTTTCCCTTCGGTAGCGTCAATTGCGTCTCAGTTTGCCCACCACCAAAATGCAGGATGTTATTTGTTGCTGGTAAAGGCAGCGAAAAATCCACCAGCGAGTCAATGTTGATCAAAAGATGATGATGCCCTGAGTTAGCCACTTTCTCACCGGCTTTCGCCAACCGCATACCTTCCAACCCGAATTTGACCGTAAAGGTCTGCGGGACCACCTCACCATCTTGTGGAGTGATAAAGAAGACCCGCGCATTTGACGGCGAAGGTGTCGCGGCGTTCGCAAAAGTGCCCAAAAGTGCGGGGGCAAGCAGCATCGATATGACGCATAACACTAAAAAGCTGTCACTTTTCATGAACCACCCTGAGCGCGAACCTAAAGTAATCATGAGCAAAATTTGCTGACAAAGGTGTCAGGATTTAGGACAACGGGGAAAAAGGCCAGCGATAGGCTGGCCTACAATGAAATGATTAGCGGATTCATTTAGCAGAAGGCGGTTTTCCAGGTGCGATAGCCACCTATCAGGTTCTTGGCTTTAAAGCCATTGTTCACCAACTGGCGATAAGCAACATTGCCGCGCAAACCAACCTGACAGGCCACCACGATCTCTTTGTCTTTCGGCAATTCATCCAAGCGTTGACGGAGCTGATCGACAGGAATGTTGATAGCATTTGGAAAACGACCAACTGCTTCGAGCTCACCCGGATTTCGAACATCCAGCAACACTTGGTCATCGCCAAGCGTTTCAATCTCGTGGTAATGCATGGCTTTTATGTCGCCTTTCATGACGTTAGTTGCCACAAATGCAGCCTGATTAATCACGTCTTTGGCGCTGCCGTAAGGTGGCGCATAAGTCAGTTCCACGTGCTGCAATTGTTCAACCGTCATGCCTGCCCGTTGCGCGACAGCAAGAATATCGATTCGTTTATCGACACCATCTTTACCCACAGCCTGACCACCGAGAATTTTACCAGTCTCTGGCGCAAACATGAGTTTCAGAGACACCACTTCCGCACCGGGATAATAACTGGCATGACTCGCAGTGTGGACATAGACCTTCTCGTAGCTAATGCCTTCACGCTCCAACTGCTTTTCATTTTTGCCCGTTGACGCAACCGCCAGATCAAACACTTTACAAATCGCAGTTCCCTGTGTCCCTTGATACGTTTCATTCGCACCCAGCATGTTGTCTGCCGCCATGCGCCCTTGTCGGTTAGCTGGCCCAGCCAAAGGCACAATGGTTTGTTTGCCAGTGACGAAATCTTTTTCTTCAACCGCATCGCCGACCGCATAGATAAAAGGGTCGCTTGTCTGCATCTCGTCATTCACCCAAATACCACCTAACTCGCCGATTTTCAGGCCTGCCGCTCTCGCCAACGTGGTTTCAGGTCTTACACCAATCGCCATGATCAGTAAGCCCGTTTCCAGTGATTCCCCGTTGTTGAATGAAAGGGTCAGTCCTTTGTCATGCTGATTCACAGCCTCTAATGCTGTGCTCAATCTAAGGTCGATACCTTTCCCTCTGATCTCCTGATGAACAAAACCTGCCATTTCTTTATCGACTGGCGTCATGACTTGATCCGCCATTTCGATCAAAGCGGTTTGAATCCCTAACTGATGGAAAGCTTCCATCATTTCGAGACCGATAAATCCGCCACCCACCACAGTGGCATGTGAAGGCTTATTGCTCTGGATAGCATTGATGATGCGATCCATGTCAGGAATGTTGCGAAGTGAAAACGTAAGAGGATTGTCGATACCCGTGGTCGGTGGAACGATAGGGCTGGCACCCGGACTTAACAACAAAAAGTCATAGCTCTCCTGATACTCTGAGCCATCCACTAAGTTTCGAACAGTGACTGACTTTGCTTCACGGTTTATGGCAACGACTTCATTCATGACACGCACGTCTACGTTAAATCGTGCCAGGAAGCTTTCGGGGGTTTGAAGCAGGAGTTTGCTGCGATCTTTGATGTCACCGCCAATATGATAGGGCAAACCACAGTTGGCAAAAGAGACGAACTGGCCACGCTCAAACATGATGATTTCAGCGTCTTCACTTAAGCGTCGTGCTCGTGCAGCGGCCGAGGCACCACCTGCAACGCCACCGATAATAAGGATCTTAGGCATACGTAACTCCTGTTAGGGTTTGTTCGCGATACGACAGGTTCTTAGAAACTAGGCCAATAAATGCGCATCGCACCATTTACTCACTTTGTTGAATACTTTACATTAGTTTATACTGATACACAATAATCTAATTTAGCGTTGACTTATATTAAGGTTTCAATAAAACTTTAGGTATTGGGAGTCGCCGCATTTGCGGCTGATGCATTGAGAGTTCGGGAGTATTTATGGCATTTCAAATACCATGGGACGCACTGCTAGGTGGCATGCTTTTGGGTGTTTCTGGTTTAGTTTTATTGGCACTGAATGGTCGGGTCGCTGGTATCAGCGGCATCATCGGAGGCTTACTGAAGCCTCGAAAAGCGGATGTGTCCTGGCGATTGCTGTTTGTAGGCGGCATGGTGGTAGCCGGACTGACGGCGTCTTTCATCGGTTTCCCCTACCCCAACTTTTCAGCCATATCAGCTGACACCTCTCCCCTCCTCACTATGTGTGTCGGCCTTCTCGTCGGGGTTGGTACTAAACTCGCCAATGGCTGCACCAGCGGCCATGGCATTTGCGGCATGGGCCGACTTTCAAAGCGTTCTATTGTCGCAACGCTTGTTTTCATGGCGGCGGCTTTTACGACCGTTTTCATCCGTTTTCACCTTTAAGGAATATCATCATGCTTTTTAAATTGGTTGCCCTGATGTCAGGTTTTCTTTTCGGATTGGGGATGATGGTGTCTGGTATGGTCAACCCTGACAAAGTCATCGGCTTTCTGGATGTGTTCGGAGAATGGGATCCCAGCTTGGCGTTTGTCATGGGCGGCGCTTTGCTCGTATTCCTTCCAGGCTACTTCCTTTTAGTGAAGAAACAGCCTAAACCAGCGCTGGCAGATTCTTTTTCGGTCAATCTAAGCCAACATATCGACAAAAAACTGGTGGCTGGCTCACTCATCTTCGGTATCGGTTGGGGGCTTGCAGGTATTTGTCCCGGACCAGCAGTGACAGTGATAGGATCTGGTTCAAGCATGATAGCGCTGTTTGTTGCTAGCATGCTGTGTGGCATGTATTTGGTTAACGTGTTCACAGAAAATAAAGCCAAATTTTCTTACCAAATTCAGGGATAAGAAATATCTCTCTTAAACAGGTCACATTATATTTGTCTATAGCGGGAATCCGGTCATTTACATTCCCGCTCAAAAATTGATCAACATCAATTTTACTCCCCCTCGTCACCCATCTTATTTTGCTCAGAATTTATGCGTTATTTACATTTGTTACAATTTAGTTGAAAAAAACAAGTGTCTATATAAAAAGTCACACTGCATAAAATAGTCTGCAAATATATGTAATTCTGTTTATATAGTCAATGAACCAATTGCAATAGGTAAGGAATATTTAACATTTCTCTGACAAAAAAATTCCGTGACCCAATTCAAACAAAGTAAAAAATAATGACGAATCTCATCTGATTTAAGCATTAGACAAGAAAACCAATTTCATATATATATTCGTGACCACCATCAAGTTATCCGCTCATTTATATTCAACAAATTAGTTACTCAACAGATTTACAACCACCCCACACTGTCTCATATGTGACTTTCTGGTTCATCATTGAAATAAATAGGTCTGGTAAGTCAGGTAGATTAATTTGAATATCAGATATATCTTATGGTTCAACTTTGGCATTTAAGATTATTTTTTAATTACTGAGTTCTTAAAAACTTTGCCAAAGTTAAACACTCTCAAACTATATAAATGGAGTTTTCTCATGTTTCTTTCAAAGATCGTAGAGCGTTTTGCACGTGATGAACGCGGTGTAACTTCGATTGAGTATGCTGTAATCGGTGTTGCGATTTCTGCTTTGGTAGTTGCAGTGTTCGCTGACAATGGTGAATTGAACACCGCTCTGACCACAGCATTGTCAACTATCACGACTAACATCGGAACCGCTGGCGCAACTAACTAATGGTTGAAGTGGTTTAGCATCCCGAATGTTCATTCTGGAGATGCTTCTGATAACCAGCTCTATCGTTGTACTACTATCGGATATCTCGCATAGGCGCATAAGCAATAAATTGAACTTAATTGTCTGCTTTATCTGCTTATCTTTAGCCGTTTTTAGTGAGGATTACTCACTACAACTTAGCCAGAGTGTTTTGATATTAGGTGTAGGGCTGGTTCTATTTCTGCTGGGTATTCTAGCAGCTGGCGATACGAAACTGTTTTCGTCTTATGCGCTCATTATTGATAGTAAATATTTTTTGTTGAGTGTTGTGATGATAGGCATTTTGGGTTTTTTCACCGCCATCATCATTTTCCTCATCAACAGATATCGAAAAAGCAGTGTGCGAGGTGTGCCTTATGGAGTTCCTATCGTAGTTTCCTGCTTGTTCTGGATTTATTTAAGCAAATTGAGTTAAACCATGAGCCAACGTCTTTTTTTCATTATAGCCACGTTATCGATCAGCATTGGTGTGCTAGGTCTTAGCGGCGTTTTCCAGAGCAGACCATCGACAGCTTCAGGTATTTCTCACATCTCCTATCAAGTTGCTCAACTCAAAGAGCCACTGTTAAAGGAGAGATGTTGAAAAGTGGTAATTTTCGTTACTTCCGTATCAATGAGGAAACCGCATTAGAGCAAGGGATCTCCTACGACACCAATATCTCTATCATTTCTGGAATGGTCGCAAAACGCAGTATTTCCGCGCAGGAGTATTTGTCCCAAAGTGACTTCATTACTCCAGAAGATCCCGGTTATGTTGATGCAGTAATCGAAGATGGCATGGCGCCATATTCACTCACCATCGAGAAAAAGAAGTTTATAGGATCCGGGATATCAGTCGGTGACAATGTAGATATCATCATTTTGACATCTGATGACCAGAATATTGGTGAATCCTCCAAGAGTAAGTTTATCGACTCTTTTCGAACACTGTCAGTATCTCCACTTCTACAAAATGTGCGCGTGTTAGCCATCGATGAAGATGATGATGAGGGGCTGTTGCCTTTGACCATCGAATTAGATCGCGAACAAGTAGCCAAAATGGTTATCGCACGTCGCATCGGAATCTTAGAAGTCATCAAGTCAACAGACAACTTTTTAAAGCCTTCAAACAGTTTAAGTGCTGATACGCACGACGTACTACCCAACTTCAAATCAGTCACAGAAATTCGCGGTCAACAAAGGGCCTTTAATTAGAGAGCAGGGATATGCTACGCCTTCAGAATCGATTCATTACTTGTTCAATCCTGCTTACCAGCGCACTGTTAGCAGCCACAGTAAAAGCTGCAGGTATTATGAACCTTGGTGTGGGCGACGCAAGATCGCTTCAATTTGACCAAGTTATTGGAACTGTATTCATCGCTGACCCAGAAACCGCAGACTACCAGGTGATCGACAATCACAAACTGGTGGTGTTTGGAAGAAAAATTGGACAGACCTCATTAATTGTTTTTGGTGAAAACAGCAATACGCTTTCAAGTCGAAAAATTGTTGTAAATAAAAGCCTCACAAAAGTAGAGCAGATCCTCAATCTGCACTATCCGAATATCAATATCTCCGTCCAAAACTTGGGTGACCAGGTTGTCTTATCTGGATTTGTTCCGACGCAAAAAGAAAAAAACGACATTTACGCAATGGTTGGTGAGTTGCTCAAAAAGGATTTCACTGAGAAACGTCTTGAGTGGAAAACTTCTGATAATGAAAGCTATGACATCGACTTTATGGCGCGTCGTACCTATGAAGGTTTAGTCAATAACCTGGAAGTAAGCGTTTCTAAACAAGTCAACGTCAAACTGACCATTGCTGAAGTTAACAGTTCTCTTGTCAACGAACTAGGTATCAAATGGGGAACCATTTTAAGTGATGGTTTTGCAGGAAACGGACAGTTCTTTAGAGGAATTTCAGGCCTAGGAGGGAGCGCCACCAATGTCGCAGCCTATATTTCCGCTATCAACGATGACACCGTTGGACAGGTACTTTCTGAACCCAATATTTCAGTAATTTCAGGAGAAACTGCAAGCTTCCTTGTCGGGGGAGAGATTCCTATTACATACCGCGTGGATGATGGATACCGCATTCAATATAAAGAATTCGGCATCGGTTTAGATCTGGCTGCAGAAGTGCTACGGGACGACAAAATCAAGCTCTCGATTGTTCCTCAAGTCAGCTCAGTTGATGCTCAATTTGGTGATGAACTACTTGATATCCCCTCGTTCAAAGTGCGACGTGCACGCACAACTTTGGAATTAGGTGACGGCGATAGTTTTGTCTTAGCAGGGCTATTAAGCACCGAAGATGAAGAAGCCTTATCCAAAATCCCATTTATTGGCGACGTACCCATCCTTGGCGCACTTTTCCGAAACACCACTACAGAGCGAAGGAAAACTGAACTGGTCATTGTCGCTACTGTTTCGCTCGTAGAACCAATATCTTCCGGCAACGTGCGTATCCCCTCCATGCAACGAACCTCAAGCCTGTCCAGGTTTTTTGGCGTCAACCTCGAGGCTTCACCGGAAGTCGCTCAGTGGCAAGAGGAAATATTATCAACCGGAGGATTCAAAAAATGATCTCATTAAGATTGTCATTGATAGCAAGCTTAACTGCCTTAGCTCTCACTGCATGTTCCGCGAATTCACCCGCGGTTGATGGAAGCCACTTATCAGTAACACCAGTGAATTATCAATACAGTGTTTCAGTGCAGAAGAACGGCATGATGCGAGCTCGTGATGAGGTTGATGCGTATCTGATCCTTAATCGCAAAGCGCTACTGGTTTATGGCGCCAAGATTTCTTGGAACGGAAAACAAGGGCAAAAATTGGCGCAAAAAAGTTATCGCTGGCTAATTCGACAAGGTGTATCGCCTGAAAAAGTGTCCTTACAAAACTCAGCGAAAACAGAGGAAAACAGCATCACAATCTCTACCGAGGTTCACCAAGTTCAAGCACCGTCGTGTGATTACACAGTTATATCCGGGAATAATCTCCGCAATCACGGTTGTACTGTCGAATCTCTACGTTGGGAATCGATGGTGTATCCAGAGCGTAAGATCGCAGGTAAGTCTCAAATTTCTGGCGTACTGCCAAAAAGTCCAATGTAAAGGGGTCGTCCATGTTAGATTTCGGCGATCTATTAAAGAAAGATCAGAAAGACTCCACAGCTACTTCATCATCAAAAAACAGTTTGGGCGCAATACAATTTTATCGTACAGATCAAGTTCGTATTTTGATTGAGGAAACTTTTCGCTTCGATGGTCATGAGCCTCCAATTGCCCAACCTTACAAGTTCAAAGATGTCGCTGTTCAGGTTGAAGAAAATAAAGCGCAATTAGCCGTCATTGACCTGATTGGTTGTCCCGACACATTAAAAGAATGTCGTCAGTTATCGGCGCGTCTACCAACATCACTTTCAATTATCATCATAGGTGATGTCGACTCTATTTCCGTTGTTAGAGAACTCAAGTCTCTTGGTTTCTACTACCTGCTTTGGCCAGTAGACAAAGTCGATTTGGCAGAGTTTGTACAGTCTGTCGTCTCCAGACACATAGAAACATCCTCTCTAAAAAACCGTCGTCGAGCAAAGCGTGTGGGTATTGTTGGAACGAGAGGTGGTGTTGGTGCGTCATTGCTTACCGCTGAGCTCAGTTGGGTACTAACGAACGACAAACAAACTTCCTGCATGGTGGTAGACCACAACTATCTTTCAGGTAATCTCGATCTTCTCCTTGGTTTAAAAAATCGCGACAAGAGACGATTAACAGACAACGAAGTCGGTACAGAGTTGGACCACACCTCTGCCAAAAGTCTCGTCACTCGCATCTCCAACCGATTGGATTACCTGGCTTTAGGACTAAACAATGAGAGCTCAGCAGACCTCTTCGAAACGAACAGTCTCGTCGTCTCTTATTTGACATCAGAAACCAACTTTATATTGGATGACCTCTCTTCATCCGTAAGTTTCGATGTGCAGCCACATACCATCCATCAAATGCTCGACGTTGCCGTCATTGTGATGGAACCAACCATTTCGTGTTTGCGCGAAACTTCCGCCATGTTGAATAAGCTTGCCAAGCAGACTCAAGAAGCTGAGAGACCGAAGAATTTTCGAACTCTATTGGTTCTAAACCAGCATAGAGCACCAAGATTTGCCAGTGTGACGCAGGCTGAAGTAGAAAAATACCTAAACCGGCCTGTTGATATTGTATTGCCGTACGAGACCAAACTTGAGGAGTTTTTGGTCAGCGGCACGAATCCAGGAAGCACCAAGTCCAAGTTTGGTGGGGAAGTTCGCCGTTTGTGCTCACTTATTATTGGTGAAGATTTGGCACCCAAGCGAAAACCTCTTTTCTCTCTTCCTCGTCTTGGAGGCAAGTAACCGCATATGCAGGGAACAAGAGACTTATATCGTTCGCTTCGCGAGAGAATCTTTGATGCCATCGATGCGGAAGCCATTGCCTCACTGAAACGTGAAGATCTGCAGCGGCAGTTAATTGAGGCCATTAACCTATTGGCCGATCAAGACAACGTACCTATTAACAATGCGTTGAGAAGTGACTTCGTACGAATGATGTACGATGAGCTTCGAGGTTTAGGTCCCATTCAACCGTTAATCGAAGACGACACAATCTCTGACATCATGATCAATGGTCCGTCTGATGTCTTCATCGAACGAAATGGTTTGGTGGAAAAATCTCCAATCACATTCATCGATAACCAACAACTGATTAATGTTGCAAAGCGAATTGCGGCACGCGTGGGTCGTCGGGTGGATGAGTCGGTGCCGATGTGTGATGCACGCTTGGAGGATGGCAGCCGGGTAAATATCGTGCTCCCTCCAATTGCGATTGATGGTGCTTCCGTTTCAATCCGTAAGTTTAAAAAGCAAAGCATCATGTTTGCGGATTTAGTTGAATTTGGAGCCATGACTCCTGAATTAGCCAAATTGATGGTCATTGCTTCGCGATGCCGCGCAAACATTGTGATATCAGGAGGTACGGGCTCCGGTAAAACAACCATGATGAATGCTTTATCTCACTATATTTCGGAGAAAGAGCGAGTCGTCACTATTGAGGATGCGGCAGAACTGAGATTGCAACAACCCCACGTCGTCCGCCTTGAAACACGTACAGCAGGTATAGAAGGTACCGGTGAAGTCAATCAGCGCCAGTTAGTTATTAACGCACTGCGTATGCGTCCAGACAGAATCATTATTGGTGAGTGTCGTGGTTCAGAAGCATTTGAAATGCTCCAAGCTATGAACACTGGCCATGATGGTTCAATGACAACACTTCATGCCAATAACCCTAGAGATGCTATATCCCGTATCGAGAGCATGGTCATGATGGCAACCTCCTCTCTCCCCTTGGAAGCGATTAGGCGAACCATAGTCAGTGCTATCGATGTCATTATCCAAATCAGTCGCCTTCATGATGGTAGCCGTAAGGTGCTTAGCATTAGTGAAGTCGTTGGTATGGAGGGTAACAACGTAGTCATGGAGGAAATTTTCCGCTTTGAGCACCGTGGTATTGGAGAAAACGGAAAAGTGCGTGGCGACTTTATCACTTCTGGCTTGCTTCAACGTTCGGTGCTTTATGAAAAGGCCCGTTATTTCGGTTTAGATAAAGAACTAAACAGTATCTTCAGCGGGAGATCTTCATGATTGCAAACGCGATTTACTGCTTATTCCTAGCGTTTGGACTCTACTTGCTCCACAAACAAACGCGTCTTAAATCCCGTCGGGAAACATTGCTAAAAGACAATAACCCGCTTCCGGAAACCCAATTTCTAGAAAACCGTGCGGTAGACATGGATGCGCTGACGCAAACTACCTATCCGCAAAGAGTAAAACGCGCGTTCGAGAATGTGTTGGCCGATATAGGACGGTTTGCACTTCTGAAAATCATCGCGTTCTTCGCCGTCACCTCAATGCTTGGGGTTTACGTGTTGGGTACCTTATTCCATTTATCCATGATTACTAGTCTCGTAATCACAGTGCCTCTATCTGCCATTTTAGGTCTTTCATACCTAAATACCCGAGCTCAGAATGCGTTTGAGGATAGCTTCCCTGATGCGCTAAACATGATTGCAAGCTCAGTCTCCGCTGGTGAAAGTTTGCTTCATGCCATCGTTTTTGTCGGTGGAAATCTCGACAGTATCGTCGGTAAAGAATTCAAGCGCATGGGAGAACGTCTGAATATGGGAGAGTCGACAGATGCTGCGTTCAGGAAGGCTTGTTTGCGGTTTCCCACACCATCATTTCAATTCTTTGTCATCGCAATGCGCGTCAACGTTAACCGAGGCGGCCAGCTTCGGGAAGTTATCACTCGATTGAACCGAGTTCTGTTTGATGCCCGTTCAATAGAAATGAAAAAGAGGGCGATGACCGCAGAGGCGCGAATGTCTGCATACATTGTGTGTGCCATACCATTCATTTTCATTTTCTTCATCATGCGTGTACTTAGTCCTGAAAACTATGACTTCGTGATGAACAATGAAAACGGTCGCCCACTGCTTTACTACACCCTTATTAGTGAAGCAATTGGTATGGCAATCATTACTGGCCTGATGCGGAGCGTTAAGTAATGACTGGTGTACAGATAGTTTTCTACACCTTGCTGATATCCGTTGGTGCGGCAGTGATTCTTACCGGGATTTATGTTTCGTTTTTTCGCCGCTACCGCATACGCCAGACACTCGACGCTCCGACCGCATCTACCCAAAAATCGGCGATGTCTGAGATAGCCAGTTTTACAGCTAGCTTTCTTGCAGGTACAAACCGAGAAATTGAAGAGAAGTTTATCGGTGCGGGTTTTTACAATACCTCCCTCGCGCCTTACTACTTCCTTATCAAGTACACGGTCTGTGCTGTAGGCACCCTGATTATTTTGTTTTCGGGCGACACACCTCTCAGTGAATCAGTCACTTCAAAGGTGATGTGGTTGAGTCTACTCGTCGTAGCAGTTGTTATCGCTCCTGATATTTATCTGGACATGCGTCGCCGAGCTTTAGCATCCAAACTAACCCGAAAACTACCCTACCTTCTCGATCTAATGGGCGTTTGTGTACAAACAGGCATGACTATCGAAACAACCTTGTTTTATCTCACATCTGAAATGGCTGCATTTGATAGAGATATGGCCTATATGCTCAAACGCCTGAGAGATAGGTCTCAAACTGTCGGTCTTGAAAAAGCTTTGAGAGAACTGCATGAGCGGATCCCTGCTCCTGAAATGCGCAGCTTCGTGATGACACTTTCTCAAAGCATGCAGCACGGAACCTCAATTTACGGTGTTCTTTCAACGTTGGCGAGAGACATACGTGAAATTCAATTGCTCTCTCTGGAGGAAAAAGCCGGCAAGCTAGCTTCAAAAATGTCTGTTCCTTTGATCATTTTCATCATGATGCCAATCGTGATTTTGATTACCGCACCAGGAGTTATGAGGATGTTAGGTTAATGAAAATCTTCGCTTATTTTTTGCAGCAACCCTATTAATAGGTTGTACCTCTTCTTCACCATCTCAGTACGTGAAAGATAACGGTGAAGACATCCTCATTAACTCAGGAAACTATGCTGCTCTTGTAAAACGCTACGAAAGGCAGCTGCAAGAAGAACCATCTGCCACCACGAGATTCAAGCTCGCATCAGCACATTACAAGTTGGGAGATGCAGAAGCTGCCATGTTCCAACTATCCCAAATATCTCCCAGGGAGCTGGATAGCGCAGAACTCGCCCTTCTTCGTGCAAACGTTTTTCTCGACCAAGGCAAATTGACGTTAGCTGAACAACATGCGAATACCGCAATTCGAAAGGAAAAAGGTTTAGGTGAAGCACACAACCTCAGAGGGTTGATTCTGGCTGAGCAAGGAAAATTTGCCGATGCCACCACGGCCTTTGAAACCGCAAGGAAAAATCACTACAACGATGCCGCAGTAAAAAACAATTTAGCGATGATGGCGCTTTTGAAAGGTGACTACGACGAAGCTATTGATATTCTCGCCCCACTTGTTCAGGCAGGTAGAGCCGATGATAAGGCCAAAGCCAACCTCCTTCTCGCTTATGCTAAAGCTGGCAAAACACGCGCATTCAGTCAATTACTGGCAAACAGCGAAAATGATACCTATCTCGCCGAGAAGTTTACGGGACTTCGGGCCACAACTCTCAACACAAATAAGCTCACATATGTTGAGAAATCCGCTTCAGTGCCATTGGCTAAACAAGACAAGCTGCATGAACCAGTAAAGACAAAACAACCAGATGTTGTGACAAAGGGCAACGTGGAAAGTAAGCCAAAGGTTCAGCCGAACATTGTAACAAGCTCAGCCCAACCAGGACCAAATACAGCGACGGGCTCAAATGACCAACTAGCAAAACTCCGAATAAAAATGGAGCAAGCAAAAGCCAAGAGCGCTCAGCGAGCGATTGAAGAAGAAAAACAAGCGAAACGGCTAGCTGAAACCAAGAAAAAACGTCAGCTCGCTAAATCGCGTCGCTTGGTGACTCATGTCGAATATAAATCAACCACTGAAGGTGAAGAATACATAGCAACATCTGATTTTCCACTGGGAAAAATCAATACCGAGTATTTGGAGAAACGCAAAAAGTGGGTGTTTGACATTGAGGGCGCAAAAGATTTCACCACCAAGCGGCGTCTCTATTACAAAGAAGGTCCCGCTAAAAAATTGGTTCTGGGGGAACATGAAAACTTTGTACGTATCGTGCTTGAAATGAGGGACGAAAAACAGGGCAAGCCTGAGGTTCAAGTTAAAGGAAACAAACTTTTCATTCGATGGAAGGCTTAGAGATACGGAAATGCAAAATAAAAATAAGATGAACAAACAACGTGGAGTTGTTGCCATCGAATTCGTTCTTGGATTCATGGCCCTATTTTATGTTCTGATATTTTGGGTGGAGTTGTGCATCATGGGATTCATTTCATCCGCCGTCGACTATGCCATTGCTGAGTCATCACGCAATGCCAGAACATCCGCAAACAGTGACTACACCGATGTATTCATGCGCACGATCAATGACAACGATAGCACTTGGGCTCGATTTCTAGACCGCAATAAATTCAATATATCGGTACGTTATTACGAGTCTTATAACGACGCCACTTCCCCTAACAGTCAAGGAAGTGAAGAGCGAGAGGACAACCCCATTGCGCTCTATAGAGTGAGCTATGACTACTCGTCAGTTTTCAATTGGGTAGGCGGCTTACAGAATATTACTTTAGCCCGTGAAGTATTTGGCATTCAGGAGTTTGAACGTGACCAATTTAGCCAATAAACAACGCGGCGTATTCACCATAGAACTTGTCTTGGTATTGATTGGTTTTAGCCTCGTTTTGGTTTTCACTATGGATGTAGTCGTCAAGCAATCCATCAAAGGAAAACTGGATAGGCTTTCCTATTCGCTCGTCAGCCTTATCAAAGAGCGCACTGAACTCTTTGACGGCGATGAGACGATCACCTATGCCGAAGCAACAAAAGGCTTGGACCTGGTATCAAGGTCTCTCAAAGATACTATTGGCGATTTCGAAGCATCGCGATTAGGCCTTTATATCGAACAACAACAATTCGATGACAATAAGCAGCCAATCAGTCCCGTTGTTAATGTTCACCGCTTTAGCCTCGGTCAATATGCATGTCAGCCAGACACCGTTCTATCCAACATGATAGATATGGCTCCTATCACCCAGTTCGACAACAAACTTACGCTTTACCAAGTCACTATTTGCTATCGCTCGAAGAACTGGTATGGCGACATCGTTGGTGAAAACTTCGAACGAGTCCGCTCAATCTCAATGTCATTTGGTCGCTAGGGAAAGAAGATGAATTTTCGTTCACCCAAAAAACAACAAGGCATAGCCACCATTATTTTTGTGATTATGTATCCTTTGTTCTTCAGCATTTTTGTTGTTGCTGTTGAATCAACGCGCTATTTGCAAACACACGCAAGACTTGGCGACGCAGTTGAAATGGCTTCATTGGCCGTTGCCGCGAATGCATCTACAGTCGAGAGCGAAAACAAAGAGCTTGCTCAAAAAGTAACGAACGTTTTTGTTCCAGATGGCGAAATTGAGCAATCAGATATTGCTATCGTCCGAAAAAGTTGTGACGAAATTTACGGTAATGATTGCGGAAAGCCCGGTATTTATGATGAAGAAGGCTTGGTATTTACCGAATACAAAGTTGTCATTAATGCTGATTTCGATTCTTGGTACCCACAAGACGACTACAACTTGGGTTACGAAGAAGTTCAGGAAATGGGCGGTAAGGCCGTAGCTCGAAAATATCAGGGATATACCATTGATGTTGCTTTTGTTGCCGATTTTTCGGGGTCAATGCAGGAATCATGGAATGGGAAGTTGAAGTATCGGGGTGTTATTGACGTCATTTCAGACATCACCCAAAAGCTGGAAACTTTCAATGAAAAAACCGAGCAAGAGCTCAATGGTTCCAAGCTTAAAAACCGTGCAGCATTCATTGGTTACAACATGTATCCAAACAATGGTAGCCGCTATTACAGCAACGTCGATTATAACTACAATTCAGCCAGTTTGACGTGGGAATGGTGGCGAAACATTCCCAATATTAACTATTCGGCTACCGCATCGGATCCTTTGAACAATCGCTATACTCGCATTAACGGCAGATATAGTGGCGACGACTCTTATTTTTACACGCTCGATTTAACCGACAACTTCAGACAGTTCCGTTCAACTATTTCCAGTTTTTATCCAGATTATGGTACTGCATCTTATGAAGGTTTGATCGATGCAGCGAAAATCGTCAATGAAGGCGAGAATGTTCGAAAGTTAATTATCGTGCTTTCTGATGGTATTGACTCAGCAAACGATGAAAACTCAAACGATAACCGCTATCCGGGCTACGCTGCTCTTCGATTATATGAACAAGGCCTTTGCAACGACATCATCAGAGATCTTGAAGCCAAAACGATTAACGGGCGAGACGTTGAAGCCAAAATTTTCGTCATTGGTTTTGACTATGACCTAGAAACCAATCCCGGACTAAAAATATGCGCTGGCGAAGACAATATTCAGTCTGCCGATTCTTATCAGGAAATCTTTGACACTGTCCTTGAGTTGATCAGTGAGGAAGTCGGTCACCTTTACTATCGCCACTACGATGAATAACGGAGTATTTATGAAAGCCACCTTTACCCTTCCTGCGCTTTTTATTGCATTGAGCAGCGTGGCGATGCCGACTCTAGCATCTAACATTTCGGCAACAGTGTTTGAGGACATTTGTTCAGACAAGCAAACAGAGGTCAGGTTCAAAATAGATGTGGGGCAATCGACTGATGTCTTTTTTCATAAGGCGCATTACCTACAACTTGAACGCCAAACCAACGCTTTTCCAACCACCCCAATCTTCATCAACGCCCTGCTCAACGCTGGCCTCAATAAAGAATGTGCGGAGCTCTTGGTGCGTGAGACACCTAAAGTTCAACAAGGTAAGAGCGGATTAATCGCTAAAGTACACTTCGGGTTTGATAAGTCTTCCCTGACCCCTACCGGAAAGAAGATCCTTGCAGGGGTTGTGGATTCCATTAAAACCTCATCAACACCACTCTCCATTACAGGTCATACCGACAGCGTAGGTTCGCACGCTTATAACCTGACCTTGGGTCTGAAACGCGCAGAGTCAGTCAAAGGCTACTTGGTTAGTGCTGGCGGAGACAAGAAGCAACTCAAAACGGTCTCTGCAGGGGAAACCAAGCCCGTACAAAGCAACAAAACAGCAGCAGGCAGAACCGAGAACCGTCGTGTAGAGGTGGTTGCAGTGCCTTTACCTGTTTCACCCGAAGCCACAAAATAAGTGTTTCAGGTCGTTTGAGTATATTGACCCGCTATGATTAGCGGGTTTTTGCTCATAGGGTAAACTAATAGTAAAGGATACCCTTGGAGGTAAACACTCATGATCAAATGTGCCGAGTATGACTATGTTGAAATCGCCTGTTTGTATCACTACCCAGTGAGACTAAAGATGAAGGATGGTGGCGTTAACGAAGGCATTGCCAAAGATACCGCGCGAAATATCCAGAAAGAGGAATGTATGGTGCTGGATGTCGATGGTGAAGAAGTGTTGGTTGTGCTCGACAATGTAACCTCGATGAAGGCCTTAGTTGATAACCCTCACTTCTGTGAAATCACGTTCAGCTAAGCCGCCTGCACTTACTATTAGAAAAAGGATTGGAATAAAAATTCCATTTCTTATTCTCTAACGAAACATTACACTTGCCATAGACGTGCTAAATCAGGGATCGCTATGGCAACTGCAACTCACCTCGCTGAATTACAACAACAAATCCGTCACCGCTATCACGACCTGAGTAAACGGCTTCAGCAGGTAGCTCACTATGTGTTGGATAACCCCAACAGCATTGCCTTCGACACGGTAGCCGTCATTGCCACTCACGCGAATGTGCCGCCTTCGACACTGATCCGCTTTGCCAATGCATTTGAATTCAGCGGCTTCAACGAAATGAAGCAACTGTTCCGCAAAAACCTCGTAGAGGAAACCAGCAGCTATACCGAACGCGCCCGCCTTCTGCAAAACGCCCAAGGTGAAGAAAGAGAGCTGGAAACGCCTTCTGATATTCTGCAGCAGTTTAGCCACGCCAATACCGTCGCGCTTCAGGAGCTCTCCAATGCAGTCGCCCCCGAGCAGTTGGATGCAGCTGTCGATCTATTAGAAAACGCGGAAACCATATACATCGTAGCGATGCGTCGTGCTTTCAGCATCGCCTCATACCTGGGTTATGCGCTTCGTCATCTAGAACGCCGCGTTGTGATTGTCGACGGATTCGGCAGCATGGCAGCTGAGCAGTTAGCCTTGGTAGGCAAAAATGACGTGGTGATTGGTGCGAGCTTTTCCCCTTACTCGCCAGAAACGGTTGATCTCTGCGAGTTCGCCGCAACAAAAAAAGCAAAACAAATCATTTTTACCGACAGTCAGGTGAGCCCTCTTGCGGCAAATAGCGACGCTTGCTTTGTGATTAAAGAAGCGGAGGTTGATTCCTTTCGCTCCCAAACCGCGACACTCTGTTTGGCTCAGAGTCTAGCGGTATCATTGGCATTCAGGCTAAGCAGGAAATAGTCAAAGAAGCCCGTCAATCCCGTCAACCGAAAGCTTTACGCCCGACAGGAAAAGGAATAGATAGCAAAGTTGGTAAATTCGTGTCTGACTAACGCGGTGCAGAAGCTTGACGCCCAGCGCCACCCCGATTGGTGCTAATGGCATGAGTATCAATGCCGTAGATAAGTTGTTGGCATCGAACTCGCCAAGAGCTGCATAGGGAATAAGTTTCACCACATTTAACATAGCGAAGAATACCGCCATGGTAGCCACCAGCGTGACTTTTTCGAGTCTGAGAGGAAGAAGATAGATACTCGCAGGACCGCCGCCAGCGTGGATGGTGGTGCTGGAAAATCCGCTCACACCGCCCCAAAGCGTGGCTGCCAAGGTGTTATTTCGCCTTCTGGCGGGTCTCGCCATTCCTAACAGGCTCAGTAAATACTGACCACAGAACCATAGCGACAATACCCCAATCGTCAACTTCAACCCTGCCTGCGAAACGGCTTGCATGTAGACGCCAGCAAGTGCTATGCCCACCAGCGCACCCGGCAGCATCTTCTTGATCACGGAATAATCAGCGTTGCGGTAGTGATAACGAACGGCGAATACGTCCATCACAAGAAGAATAGGTAGCAAGATAGCCGCGGCCTGTGTCGGTGCTATCGTCAGCGCCATTAAAGGAACGGCGATGATACCCAGAGCGCCACCCAACCCACCTTTACCGATGCCGTAAATCAGCACGGCAGGGATAGCCATCAGGTAAAACAAAGGGTCAGTGATAAAATCCAAGCGCGCCATCTCGTTATTGTTTTATCGACAATATCACTAAAACACATTAATAAAGTGTCGCGGGGCTAAGAAAAACAAAGCCCGCATGAAGCGGGCAATGAGTATTGAGTTAGCAGTCCAGCGCCAACCCGTATTCGTCGGCCGATTGCTGTATCCAAAGCGCGATGTAGTCAGCAAAACTTCGGCGCACAATCAGGTCATAACAGTTTTCACTGTGATGGCGCATAAACACCTGCCCTTTGGCGAAAGATGTGCCAACGCACTTACCCGTAATGAAGCTTCTGCCATCGACATCGTAGGAAACAGATTTCTTCAGCACGTCTTTGGCGTGAGAGCCAGTCAGTGTCAACAATGTCTGCCCGCCAGTGACATCCGTTATTTGGAAATGCCCTGACAACGCTTCCCGAAGTTTCTTCTCGATGGTACCTGCATCTTGGTCGAAGCTCAGGATCAGCCACTCATCTGGCGATTGCCACCAGAGCTGCAGCGAATCGTTCACCGAAGAGGTACAAGGTGAGACTGGCAACGTCAGCCCTAATGCACTTTCCACCGCAGCTGAGAACTCTGAAGTAGGCTCACCACGTAACACAAGGTGACTTACACCATCGCGTTCGTGTAAATGCACGCCCGGTGAAGGCGGGTGCGATTTACCAAGATGATGCACAGGTGTGCGTTTTACTGGTTCATAGCTTTCTGATAGTGCCGATACCTCATCCTCATTCGCGTTCATCGGCTTCTCATTCTTGGTGTCGTAAAAAACTGAGCTGCAAATCTCCGCCTTGAGTGTCTTGCCATTCGCCAATGGGAAGTAAACATATTCCCCCATGCGGTTAAGACCATCTTTTATGAGACCAAATGCAATGGAATGCCCCAATACGGCACTGAAGTATGAAGAGGAGACATGCCCCACCATGGTCATTGGAACAGGTTGGTCAGGGTTATCTACTGCCTGTGCCCCTTCTGGAATAACCTTGTGCGATTCTACACATTTCAGGCCTACCAGCTGTTTCCTGTCAGTTCTGGAAGTGTCCTCCCGTGACCAGGATCGACGACCCAGGAAGCTGTAAGTTTTCTGCTTACCGGTAATCCAACCCATATTGAGATCCTGCGGCGTCACCGAGCCATCGGTATCCTGTCCCACGATGATAAAGCCTTTTTCTGCACGCAGAATGTGCATGGTTTCCGTGCCGTAAGGGGTGATGTTATAAGCTTCACCCGCTTTCATCACCTGCTCCCACACGTAAAGGCCGTAGTTCGCATTCACGTTAATTTCGAACGATAGCTCGCCCGTGAAACTGATGCGGAAAACGCGGGCATCCACGCCTGCCACTTTCATCGGCTTCCAGCTCATGAACGGCATAGCCTCTTCAGAGACATCTTCATCGCCAACCAACTGACGCAGCACATTGCGGCAATTTGGACCGGAAATCGTCATGGTCGCCCATTGGTCCGTCACACTGGTGAAGTAGACTTCAAGCTCTGGCCATTCGGTTTGATGCCACACTTCCAGCCATTGCAGCACACCTGCTGCACCACCCGATGTGGTTGTCATGATGAAGTGAGAATCTGAAATGCAGGATGTCACGCCATCATCAAACACCATGCCGTCTTCGTGACACATCAGGCCATAGCGACAACGTCCCGGTGCCAGTTTGTCCCAGCCATTGGTATAAATGCGGTTCAGGAATTCACGGGCATCTTTACCCTGAATATCGATTTTACCGAGTGTGGAGGCATCCAAAATACCGACACTTTCGCGGGTTGCCTTACACTCACGCGCCAGGGCTTCATCCATGGTTTCGCCGTTCTTCGGGTAATACCAAGGGCGCTTCCATTGGCCCACATTTTCAAACAACGCGCCTTCTTTGACATGCCACTCGTGCATCGCGGTATATCGCGCCGGATCGAACAGTTTGCCGACATGCTGCCCCGCCAATGCACCAAAGGTGACGGGCGTATACATGGGACGGAAAATGGTGGTCCCGGTTTCAGCAATGGATTTACCCATTGCATTGGCAGCAATCGCCATACCGTTAATATTGCCCGTTTTCCCCTGATCGGTACCAAAGCCCATCGCGGTGTAGCGTTTGATGTGCTCGATGGATTCGTAACCTTCACGAACCGCAAGCTCGATACCCGCAGCGGTAACATCATTCTGAAAATCGACAAACTGTTTGGGCGCGCGGCTGACCGGTAAACGGTAAGGCACCAAGTACATCGCCATAGCAGGGTCGGTTTGCATAGTGTCGACGACAGGAACGGTCGTTTCGGCGAGCTCTGCGCCCAGCGCGTCTGCAATGACTTTGGCTTTTGCAGCGCCGTCCTGAATCACGTCCAGCAGTGTGATTTCTCCATTAACAGCACCTGCGTAATCCATTCCTTCAACGGTATTTGAAGGCACGAATCCAGCAATGTCATCACGCCAAGTCGGTCGGCCACCCGTGTGACAACTTAGGTGTAGCGCAGGACTCCAGCCGCCGCTGGTCGCCACCGTATCGCAGCTCAGCACTTTCATTGCACCCGTAACACTCTTTCCATCACGGTCGATAGCAGCCACTTCCGCACCAGTGACATGGCTGCCACCTTGGAGGCTGGTTACGGCATGACCGTGCATGACGGTAATGCCCAAAGCCTTGGCTTCTTTAACACGATCGCCATCAGAGAAGGTACGTGTATCCACAATAGCAACAACCGTCTTGCCACTGTTGTGCCACTCAATCGCCGCGTCATAGGCTTCGTCATTGGTGGTCATCAGTATCAGCTCATTGCCCGGTGCAACCGCATAACGACGGAGATAAATCTGAACTGCCGAAGCCAACATGCTGCCTGGCAGATCGTTATTACCAAAGACCAGTGGCCGTTCTATCGCGCCCGTGGCCAGCAAAACATGCTCCGCGCGGATGTGATGGATGCGCTGGCGAACACCGTTAACGTCGTCACCCAAGTGATCGGTAAGCCTTTCCACGACACCCACAAAGTTGTGGTCGTAATAACCAAACGCGGTGCTTCTTGGCAGCAGCATAAAGTTATGGTCAGCCTCGAGAAGTTCAAGCGTCTCAGCGACCCAATCGGTTGCAGGATTGCCATTTATCTTCTCGCGGCAATGCAGCAGGCTTCCGCCAAATTCTGACTGTTCATCCACCAAGATAACACGCTGCCCTAACCCCAGAAACTGTCTTGCCGCAACCAGGCCTGCAGCGCCACCGCCAACAATCAGCACTTCACAATGCTGATGCATGTGATCGTATTGATCCGGATCGTTTGCGCGTGGAATTTCACCCAACCCCGCCGCCTTACGAATTTGCTTTTCGTAGGTCGGCCAAAGGGATTCCGGATACATGAAGGTCTTGTAGTAAAAGCCGGCAGGCATCATTGCACCGCCAATTTTTCCCACAACGGAAAGAAAGTCTTTATCAAGGCTTGGCCAGGCATTGGCAACGCGGGCAGTAAGGCCATCATAAAGCTCAGTCTGTGTCGCGCGCTGATTTGGCAAAGAGGTCGCTTCGTTAGAACCAAGCTGCAAAATCGCGTTCGGCTCTTCTGCACCTGCCCCCAAAATGCCGCGGGGACGGTGATATTTGAAACTGCGTCCCACGACTTTCACGCCGTTAGCAAGCAGTGCGGAGGCCAAGGTATCGCCTTTATGGCCCTGATACACTTTGCCTTCAAAAGTAAATGTGAAAGAGGAATTGCGGTCTATACGTCCGCCTTCGCTTAAACGGTTAACCTGGCTCATGCACCCGCCTCCCCATTCTCCTCGGGAGCGGACTCACCGATTTTGTATACCGCTTCAATCTTGTAAGTCACTGTGTTTCGCTGCACGTTGAAGAACTTGCGACAGCCCGCGGCGTGATACCACATTTCGCGGTGGCTGCCCTTAATGTTCTTGCGATGGAACAGGTAGTGTCCCCATTCTTTATCGCTCAGGGCTTGGGGTTCCAGCGGGCGAACAATGTGCGCTTCACCGCCATAGCTGAATTCGTCTTCTTCTCTGTATTCTTCACAGTAGGGGCAATAAATCCGTAGCATCTGCGTTCCTTTCCCTAATGCGCCACACCGGCAGCGCCGTGTTCGTCAATCAGATGGCCCGTTACAAAACGGTTGAGGTTAAATGGTGCCGCGATAGGGTGCGGCGAATCGTTCGCGATAGTGTGAGCAAACACATGACCCGAACCAGGTGTGGCTTTAAAACCCCCGGTCCCCCAACCACAGTTGAAGTAGAGCCCTTGAATGTCGGTTTTACTGATGATGGGGCAAGCATCGGGGCAGGTATCTACAATCCCGCCCCAGTGACGGTTCATTCGCACACGGCTGAGGAAAGGGAACATCTCGATGATCGCTGAAATCGTGTGTTCGATGACTGGGAAAGAGCCGCGCTGACCGAAGCCGTTATAGCTGTCGATACCCGCACCAATCACCAAGTCGCCTTTGTCTGACTGGCTGATGTAGCCATGAACAGCGTTAGACATGATGACAGTGTCGATACAGGGCTTCACAGGCTCAGATACCATGGCCTGCAAAGGGTGAGATTCCAGTGGCATCGTCATTCCCGCCATTCGCGCCAACTCACCCGAGTTACCTGCAACCACACAACCTACTTTTTCCCCGCCGATAAACCCGCGAGAGGTTTCGACACCTTTCACCTTGCCATCTTCAATACGAAGACCGGTCACTTCCGTTTGTTGAATTAAATCCACACCCAATTGATCGGCAGCGCGGGCATAACCCCAGGCAACGGCATCGTGTCGCGCCACGCCAGCCCTTGGCTGCCAACTCGCACCTAGAACTGGGTATCGTGCATTGTCAGAGCAATCGAGAAGTGGCACTAAATCCTGTACCCCTTTGGTGTCCAGCACTTCACTGTCGATACCGTTTAGTCTGTTTGCACTAACACGACGTTCAATATCACGCATGTCCTGAAGATTGTGCCCCAGGTTCAACACGCCACGTTGACTGAACATCAGGTTAAAATTGAGCTCCTGGGAAAGACCTTCCCAGAGTTTGAGAGAGTGTTCGTAGAGGTGTGCGGCTTCATCCCACAAATAATTGGAACGCACAATGGTGGTGTTACGTGCCGTGTTACCGCCACCAAGCCAGCCTTTTTCCACCACTGCAACATTCTTAACGCCACATTCCTTGGCAAGATAGTAAGCCGTTGCCAAACCATGGCCACCACCGCCAACAATGATCACGTCATAAAGAGGTTTCGGCGTCGGGTTTCGCCATGCCCGTTGCCAGTTTTCATGGAAAGTGAGCGCGTGTTTAAACAGCCCGAATCCTGAGTAATCTGTCATTCCATTGTCCTGAATTCCGGAAAATCTAACGCCGTCACTGAATTTGTCACGGCACTGAAAAGTGTAGTCTTTTCATTGCTGTCAGGCGGAAAAACGCCACCGTATAAAGGCATGGTAAAGCGGTGATCTCACTGGGAAATGTGCAAATGCGCCCGCCCGAAATGCGTTTGCGACAAAGTGTGACGTCACCTTTTTTACACTTTGGGGCAACGCGTTAAACTGGTTGGCACTATGCTTCGTGACATACACACCGCTCAGGGCTGAGAATGACCAATCGCAAAATGAAAGATGACGAAGCGCAGCCGGATGCGCCACTTCCTCCCCACTCGCTGCATCATTACATTGATGACGAGAGTCAGGTCACTTCGTTTGCAACCCTGCCGACTGAAACGCCACTGGCCATCAGCTACAACAGTATCAGCCACGCAGTGATGATGGTGACACCACAGGATATTGAAGATTTCATATATGGTTTTTCTTTCAGTGAGCGGATTATCCGAAGTGGTAGCGAAATCCACGACATCAACATCGAACAGAAAGACGACGCGCTGATTGCGAATGTGCAGCTTGCCAACCGCGCACAGGCGAGACTTTCCCTCACGAAGCGTCATTTGGCTGGTCGCACGGGGTGCGGGATTTGCGGTACAGAATCTCTCGAACACGCCATACCGACATTTGAACCCTTGCCATATATCGATACTCTCAACAACGACAGCATCCTCAAGCTGAGGGAGTCTCTCCGTCAGTGGCAGTCTTTGGGACATATCAGCGGTGCCATTCACGCAGCGATGCTGGTCAATGAACAAGGCGGGATTTTGCTGTGCCGGGAAGATATCGGCCGCCATAATGCGCTGGATAAAGCACTGGGAACGGCAATCCGAAGCAAAGCGCTGGCACCGACTCAAGCCTTACTGGTCACCAGTCGTTGCAGCATCGAATTGGTGCAAAAAGCGGTGTTATCTGGTGTCGCCACACTGATTACGCTCGGCACGCCAACTTCTCTGGCGGTAAACACCGCGATTGAAGCTAACCTAAACCTCGTTCATCTCCCAAGGCAGGATGCACCGCGCTTTTTTAACCGTGCGTCCCGCTGAGTCACTCGCAAATTTACAACTCGCAATGCAAAAAGTTAAAGGTTCGTTTTATTCTTTCGCATCAATGTTTTAATTGAAAATCCGGAACGAATATGGAACTCGACAAACGCTTTTATCGATGGGGAGAAGAACGCCGCTATGGAAAGTTCTCTTACATCGTCCGTACCGCTTTGTTCCTTACCATCGTTCTGTTGTCATCGCGTCTGGCTTCGCTATTCCTTTACGAACCCAATTCAGGCGTTGAAGCATTTTTCCTCCAATTTCCAACGCAAATACTGATGTTCACCACCCTATCTGTACTCCTTAGTACTCTTGGATGGTGCTTAAAAGAAACATGGTATAAATCCAAAGCACGTCGCCGCAGCTTGCCCATTACGTCTCTGTAATCCGCGCAAAAAGTCCATATTTCGAGGCACACGTCGCGTCACCGCATTCAAGAGGAATCATGCTTAACATTCTGGGCATAGATCATCTGGTTCTCAGAACTGAAAAACGCGAGGCAATGATCGCAATTTATACTGGCGTTCCGTGGTTTGCTGACCCATTTGCGCGCGGGCAATGCCTTGATTGATATTGTCGATATTCATAGTCAACTGGGACGACAAGGTGGTGGAGCACCAGAAGAGACAGAGAAGAGTGTTGACCATCTTTGTCTACTGATTTCTCCACTGGACGAAGACAAAATTATTGCGCATCTAGACCAACATGGTGTTGAGCATGTTGAATTCACCGCTCGCTATCGTTCAGAAAGTGTTGGCAATGATCTTTACCTTAGCGACCCATAGGGGAATACGGTCGAATTTCGTTGCGCGAAAACCGGTGAGCCGCTCTACGCAGTCCTATCTGGTGATGGATAAGCCAAAGGACAGAGCCATGCTCGACAAAAAGGATATTTATGCTTATTTCTACGATGTTTAAAATTACTATGAAAAGGTATCTATCAGATGCCTGCTAATATCACTTTCAGCGAAGTAACACCCCAACATATTCCTGCGTCACTGCTCCTCGAAGCGGATCCATCAGCATCCAGCATCGCCTCTTATCTACTTGATTCTTGGTGTGTCATTGCAACATCTGATGACAATGTGGTCGCAGCATGCGTGGTCAAGCCTATCGGTAACCAACGTGCGGAGCTATTTAACATTGCGGTGTCCCCAGACTTTCAGGGCAAAGGCTGTGGCACACAACTGCTTCGATACATGATCCAATTCGTTCGTGCCAAAGACATGAAAAGGCTGGAATTAGGTACGGGTACGTTTGGTTATCAGCTCACTTTCTACCAGCGAATGGGCTTTCGGGTATTTGATGTTGTCAAAGACCATTTTTTAGACAACTATGATGAGCCTATTTGGGAAAATGGGGTTCAACATAAAGACATGTTGAGGCTTTATCTGGATCTATAAAGCCTCCCAACGCTTATGGAGGAGTGCTTTTCATGCAGCTAGAGACTTTTCTGCTTTATCTTTTCGTTTCATTTTTCTATGTCACCAGCCCGGGGCCCGCTATTTTGCTGGCCATCCGTAATGGTCTCACGGGAAAAATGTCAGTGGTTGCCACCTCAAGCTTTGCCAATATCGTCGGGCTGTTCATTCTCTCAGTGGTGTCTATGCTTGGCTTGGGCGCACTCTTGATGACATCATCCCTCGTCTTTACTGTCTTTAAAGCCATAGGCGCCATTTATCTCATCTACCTTGGCATCAAGATTTTTCGCTCAAGTCGAATAGGCAATTCAAAAGTTGAAGAGGGTGAAAAACCGAATAAGCGCTATCACCATTACTTTGGCGAAAGTTTGCTACTGGCGATAACCAACCCTAAAGCCATCGTCTTTTTTGCTTCGTTCTTTCCGCAGTTTCTGGATACCAACGCGCCTGTCGCACCGCAGTTTTTCATCATGACGCTGAGCTTTATGGCTATCTCTTTTGGCTCTTTGATGTTTTATGGTGGTGCGGCAAAGTTGATGAAGCAAACCTTGGCAAAGCTTGCATTTATCCGCTGGTTTAACCGGGTAACGGGAACCTTGTTTGTCGGGCTGGGTATCAAGTTGGCACTGACCCAACGATAAGAAGAGCTGTTTACACGAAAAATAAAGGCGTCTGGTTAGACGCCTTTGTTGTCTTTTAGCAGCGCTTTTAGCTCCTGAATCTCTTTCCTCAGAGATTGCACTTCTGCTTCCAATGCCGGCGAGTTGTTGTCCTTCGGCTCAGCAATCAGCCAAGAAGCAAACACCGCGGTAAAGCTGCCAAACATGCCCACCCCCATAGTGATCAGCATAATGGCGACAATTCTTCCTTCGAAAGTCACGGGATAGAAATCGCCATAACCTACGGTCGTGATGGTAATGAAAGTCCACCAAAATGCGTCTGCCGCCGTCTGGATGTTTGCGCCCGGCATGCCGCGCTCAAGAGAAAGCACGTAGATAGAACCAAACACCATCATGATCAGCGAAGTCGCAATCAGAAAATGGAGTGAGGACGACGCTTTATTTTCACTGATGGCATGGGTAATCATGGATATCGACTTGATGGCCCTAACCAGACGCACCACACGAAGAATACGGGCAAATTGGTTCACGTCCATCAAAGGAATGCAGGAAATCAAATCCAGCCATCCCCATTTCATATATTGCAGCTTGGATTCTGCTGCGCGGAACTGTTGAACGAAATCGATGAAGAACACCCCGCAGATCAGGGTGTCTACATATAGCAGGATCTGTCGCGTTTCAGCAGAGAGTGGGAACAGAATTTCCACCATCAGCGAAAGCACGACAAATACAGAAAGCACCAGCACCGCGATTTGAAAAGGCGTGATGGATTCCGGCAGCTTTTTGTCGACCGCTTGCACCTGCATTAACCCGCATCTTCCACTTCAGTTTTGGCTTGCGTGTCGGCCGCTGATATCGCGACATACGCATTTCGCATTGGGATCACCGCCTGAGAAATCAGCGCTGCACCCCAAACGAAGTTGCCGATGAGTGCCGGAACAAAAGCGACAATCGCTAGCGCCACAAAGGATAGGCCAATGCCCACCATGCGGATTTTAGCGGTCGCAAATTGGTGTGCCGTACGCTCTTCAATCACATTCTGAATAAGAAGCAACGCATAGAGATAGCCAGCCAGACCCAGACAACCAATGACTGCATACTTGAACGGGTAGTGATCCCAGAAGCCCACTTTCACTTCAGCAGACAAAGCCACACCCACACATACCGCAGACAACATAAGCAAGAGGTGAGATAACGTCCACTGCATCATGGTTTTAGGATCTGTGCTTCGTGGTTTTCCGTTGCCTGCAAAGTCGAAGTAAATCCAGCACATCACCAGCAACGAGAACCCGCCAATAACGTAGTTAACAAACACATCTGGCGATACATTAGACACGCCATATTCCGACAGTGTTATGATCAGTTTGAAGAAGCCCTCACCCACCACAATCAAGAGCAGCAAGGCAAAGCGCTCTGCCATATGACCAAGTCTTGGTACCAATCGATCATGGCGGATAATGCCGATTTTAGGCATAACGAAAAGCGCCCAAATCACCAGCATGCCAATACCAAACAGGATGTAACCATAGGGCTGAGGCAGGAAAGCGCTGACTGCAAAAATGGCGGAAGCAATCCCGTAGTTACGGGACATTTCACAAGGCAGAGACTCCTCAGAATCCCCCACTTTCCTCGCCCTGCGATAAAGATATGCAATGATAAAACGGTTCAGCGCGTAACCGACGGCAAAAAACGCCCAACCGCCATGGTCGATCGAATGGATCGACGAGGTCATCAACATCACCGTTAAGATCTGTGCTGCCATCACCAATCGGTGGCGAATATCTGTACTCACGTACAGCGAGTTAAACAGGCTGAGATCGAACCAGGCGAACCACACCACCACAAACAGCATGGCAAAGATGGCAAAGCCTTCCACACTAAGATGATGGCTGAGGTAATTGCCCAGAACGAAGATAGAAACTACATGCACCAGGTCATAGAACAGCTCAAGCCAGTGAACATGATCACTGGCATGACCGCTGTCCAAATGGTGTTGAGGCTTACGCCAGAGAGGGTGGTCTGACAGACTCATAATCACATCCGTGTCATATTAAAATTCAGAGCATTCTAATGAACGATCCATGTGTCGACTTTCTCAATATTAAGAATCCAATTCTTTCAATATCTGCTTTAGCACGTCGACAGGTTGAGCGCCTGTCACTGCACTTTCGCGATTGAAAACGATCGTTGGAACAGAGGAAACACCAAGTCCACGCCAGTAATTCTGAGTGTCGTCGAAGATCTTGGCTGCTTTGGCGTCTTCTAGCTTGGCCATGCCCTCTTCGGCACTTAGACCCACTTCTTCAAGCAGTTTCGCCAAAATATCTCGGTTCGAAATGTCCTGCTTCTCAGAAAAGTAAGCATCAAACAAACGCAGCTTGAGTGCCGTTTGCTTCCCCTTTTCTTTTGCGTATTCCAAAAGAATATGCGCATCGCGGGTGTTCAGGGTTTTCATCTCATCGAAAAACGTAAACTGAAAGCCAAGCTCTTGACCCAACTGTGTCAAATTTTGGCGGTTACGGTCGCTGTCTTCCCGACTGATGCCGTATTTACCCATCAAGTGCTCTCGCAAATTCTCACCTTCCGGTCCCACATGAGGATTGAGTTGGAACGGTTGCCATTCAAGCTCGATAACGTCCTGCATACCCAGCTCATCGATAGCTCTCTCCAAGCGTTTGTAGCCGATGATGCACCACGGGCATACAACGTCAGACACAATGTCGATTTTGATTTTATCAGTCACGGTGAACTCCCTTTTTACCCCCTGCAAAAATCGGCATACCAGTCTGCAAGGGTATATACCCAAACTACCTGAAGATGCTCGCATTCAGAGGCCCTCAATGCGTTCAATTCAAGGCAAATTTCGCGAGGAATAGTCGTTCTATTTCCGTGGAATTTAACGATGAAGTGGGCGTATTGAGGGCCTCCCTTCGGGCGAGTTGACTGACGTCGTGCTCTTTGTTGTCCCTTTTTGATGGAGGTGACTACACCTACAAAGGGACGCCGCGATCACAACACCAGTCAAACTCGCTGAATCCGGCATCTTCAGGTTGTTTGGGTATAGAATGTATTGTGTGGTTAATTATGGTAACCTTTACCTTCTTTTCAACCAGTTTACTTTTTGTAACCTAGGGTCTTTTTAGAGCGAGGCATTCTAAGTTGGTAGCGAAAATAGAAACTGACAGTCGCGGCCGGAAATCTGCGACCAATGTGTGCACGGAGCCCTGTGCGATTGAACGCGCGATGCGACTGATTGGCGGCAAGTGGAAAGGCTCAATCATTTATCATTTAAAAGATGGCCCAGTCCGTTTTAATGATCTCGCCCGTCAATTAGGCGGTGCCAGCAAAAAGATGATCGACCAGCGACTTAAGGAGCTGGAAAGTGAGGGCATGGTTTTACGCAAGGTGATCAGTGATCGTCCTATTGCTGTTAGTTATGAGCTCACAGAGTTCGGCCAGTCTGCATTAAAGATTCTTGATGACTTGAGGAACTGGTCAGAAGCACATCAAATTGAATTAAAGAAATAACCCTCGTTAAATAATTGGGCAAGATTTGAATGTTAATTAATACAAGACTTGCCCCCCTGCATATCAGCGCAATGCATTTAAATTAATATAAATACAAACAAAGCCTTTCCTTTATTAAATAAGATACAAACTCCCTTTTTCTGCCTCCTGTAATTTGAACAGGAATTACGTTTGATAGTCGCTATTTCAATAGCGTAATAACTGGTTAGGAAAAGGAATTTAATAAATGAAGTTGGGAACCGGCTTGCTGTTTGCGGCACTGGCATCAGGTGCTGCACAAGCGAATGAACAAGATTTCTACATTGCAGGAAGCATTGGAGCGCACGAGTTTGCTGATGAAACAGGCGAAAAATTTGCCGTACATGTAGGTGCCAAAAATATCGCCGATAACAGTTTTTTTCTTGGCGGTGAACTCGAATTCGCACTATTGAACAACGATGACTTCGAAAAGACCTACGGGGGTTACAAAGAAGACTACTCATATTCTGCCAATATTCCGGTAGGTAAACGATTCCACATGGGTTCTGAAAGTTCACTGGATGTATATGGTTTGGTCGGCTATTCGTCACTCAGAATTTACAACGGCAGCGACGATGCGACAGGGGATGGTTTCCGCTGGGGTGCTGGTGTTGACGGCAATTTTTCTAATCTGATGGTAGGCCTCCGTTATACCCAAGGTAAGCAGGAAGGCTCCCTGAACAGTGGCCAAAATCTCGACGACACGGAAAAAAATCTCAGCCTCATTCTTGGTTACAGAATCCAGCTCTAAGTTCTGTATTCAAATGAATAAAAAGCCTCTGTTACTCAAACAACAGAGGCTTTTTATTGTTCGCAGCTTTCAGAAATCCAGGATAGGTAAGCAGGTAAACCCGCTTCAATCGGCAGTTGTATCACTTCGGGCACGTCGTAATCATGCAACCGACTGATTTCTGCTTCGACATCCTGATATAGTGACTTTTTCGTTTTTATCATCACCTGCTTTTCAGTATCCGACGCTATCTTCCCCTGCCAATGGTAGTAACTCTGAATGGGTAGCACCTGAACGCAGGCCGCCAGTTTCTTTTCCAGCAGCGATTCGATAATACGTTTGCCGATGTTGTCATCAGCGAAGGTAGTCATGACGACCACATAGGATTCAGGAGAAGTGTTCATACTCGGCCTCAGTCGATATTGGACGCTATATTTTGAATAGAAACATGGTGAAGCATGCCCACCCTATTTCACCTCAGCGTTAATTTAAATAAGGTCATTATCTCACAAGGATTCATCAAGATTCAGTTTCACGATTTGAAAGAGATCCATATCAACTCGGGTCTTTGTCTTGACACGCTATAGAAGGGATCCAATATGCGCACCTTGTTTTCTTTTACTCTCGTTGCCGCTGCATTGGCACCTGCGACACTGTCTGCACAGAGCTGGGAAAGCAACGGCTCGCCAGCGACCATCGTAGAGCTTTATACCTCAGAAGGATGCAGCAGTTGCCCTCCGGCAGAAGCCACGCTTAACAAGCTCAAAGGGAAAGATGGGCTTTGGACGAGTGTGATTCCTATGGCGTTTCATGTGGATTACTGGAATTACATTGGCTGGGAGGATAAATACGCCAAGTCTGAGTTCAGTCAAAGGCAGCGACAGAAGGTCTCTCAAAGCCGTGCCAGTGGCGTGTATACCCCAGGATGGTTTATCAATGATCAGGAATGGCGGGGCTTTTTCGCCAGACAGCCCGTTCCGTATGTCAACGGTCCCCAAGCGCCCGCACTAAAAGCGTCTCTTAACGGCAATATTCTCAGTGTGAATTACGAAGGCAATGCACACCTCAACGCACAATTTGCACTGCTCGCCATGGATATTGAAACCAAGGTAAAACGTGGTGAGAACCGCGGCAGAACTTTGGAACATGATTTTGTGGTGGTAGATTTCGGCGCTAAGCCAGGGCAGCAAAACTGGCAGTTTACGCTGGATAACGAGGTCGCCGCCAAGCCATCAGCAATCGCCGTTTGGCTGACGCCACAAGGAGGCGGTGATCCGGTACAAACGGTCGCCGGATGGTTGAAGTAGCTTCTCCTTTCACTACCGAAAGTTCATCGTCTCAAAAGCAAAAGGGAGCCATTGCTCCCTTTTGTTGAATCCAGTTACTGATCGCGATCAGGTAGCCTTTGATTCATCCTCCGAACTCTCAATAGTGGTATTTCCGAGCGGTGAAGCCTGAGTGTCGCCTAAGAGCGCCTTCAACCCTTCAATATCTAACGGACGACTCAAATAGTAGCCCTGTGCTAAATCACAACCTTTCGACTTGAGCATCTCCAGTTGCTCTTCGGTCTCTACACCTTCGGCAACCGTCTTGATCTTCAGCCCTTGAGCCATAGAAATGACGGCGGTAGCGAGGGCTTCATTTAATTCAACGTCCGTAATACCGTCGACAAACTCACGATCAATTTTCAGGGCATCGAAAGGGAACTGAAGCAGGTAGCTGAGAGAGGAATAGCCCGTGCCGAAATCATCCATCGACAGCTCCGTGCCCAAATCATGCAGAGTGTTCAGCATCTCTTTGACGTTCGGTTGATTGCTGAGGAGTAGCCCTTCCGTCACCTCCAACTCCAGTCTTTCGGCTGCGAACTCATGCTTTTCCATGATTTGGGTGAAGTCATCAACAAATTGCGGTTGCCTGACTTGTTGTGGGGAAATGTTGACGGCCAGATGCAGTAAATCCCCTTCCTTATTTGTCAGTGATGCAAAATCGTTCATGGCAGTATCGAGAACAAATTTGCCAATTTCATAGATGAGGTTTGACTGTTCTGCGATAGGAATAAACTCGGTTGGCGCGACAGAACCCAGTTCGTCGTTGTTCCATCGGAGCAATGCTTCTGCGCCAGATATACGGTTGGTGTTCAGGTTATACAATGGCTGGTATACCAAAGAAAACTCCCCGCGGGAGAGCGCCCAAACCAGGTGATATTCAAGCCTCAACCGGCGGTGGACGTTATCATTCATCTCACTGGTAAACAGGCGATAGCTGTCTTTACCGCCCTCTTTCGCCTGATGTTTCGCAATATCAGCATTACCAAAGAGACGCTTGAAATCATCTGAGTCCAGCGGACTTAGCGAGATCCCCATGCTGGCAGTGACATGCACCTCACCGCCACCTGAGATTTCGATTGGCTTATTAATGGCCTTGCGCAGTTTGCTGGCGATCTGGCAGGCATTTTCTGTCTGATGCAAGCCGGGAAAGACAATCAGGAATTCGTCGCCACTGACCCGTCCGACGGTGTCTATTTCGCGCACGGTTTTCACAATCCGGCGAGACAACTCTACCAACACCTGATCGCCCACGTCATGGCTCAGCGTATCGTTGATGATTTTGAAATTGTCGATATCCACCAGCATCACGCCCGTCATTAAGCCCCGACGGAGATCGTGAGCGATAGCGTAGCGAAGCCGATCAAGTGTGAGATTACGGTTCGCTAACCCCGTCAGCGAGTCGTAGAGCGCTCGCTGCATGATCAATTCTTCATTGCGACGAATACGAAGTTGGTTGTAGATGCGCAGTTTGACTTCTGCGGGTGACACTGGCTTGGAAATGTAATCGGCACAACCAATTTTCAACCCCATTTCCCGGCCTTCATCTTCTGAATGCTCAGTGATCAGAATGACAGGGATATCTTTGGTGTCTGGTTCAGTTTTAAAGTACTGACAAAGTTCAAACCCATCCATATCAGGCAACTCGACATCCATCAGGATCAACTTGGGCGATTCAGCCTTCGCCAACACTTTGGCTGTTGCCCCCGAGGTCGAAAAAATCACCCGGTATTCTTCACCCAAAATGGCGTTTAGGATGCGGATACTGTTTGGTGATTCATCGACCAACAGAACCGTATCTTTGTCTGGAGCAATGTTATTAGCGTGCATGCGTTGCTCCCTTTTCATCAGCCAATGGGATATCCAGTTTGTTTTCTTTGATGTAAGCGTTGAAGGCGCTCAACGCCTTGGCATAGTCAAGCTCAATCAATTTATCGCCCACGGGTTTCAACTTGGGTGCCAAATCGCAGTAGTCGACCAGCAACTGATAATAGGTATCGATCGCTATCAGGTCTTGCGACATCATTTGATCTTTGAAGACTTTTAAGCGCAAAAGTTTTGCTTGATCCACATCCGGCGTCGCTGAGCTTGATGGCGTGTTCTTTGCGCTTTCAGCGTTCAACAGGCTCTGTGGGATAGCGGTTTGATGACGCTTCAGCAAAATCTCCCCAATTTCCTTTATCGCGTTGTCCATGTCGCGCTTAAAGTGGGTGAGCGGCGATTGATAATCTTCCAGCGCCATCAGGGCGTTCTGCAGTTGTTTGGCCGAGCGGCGTAAACCCACGATTGAAAGGTTTCCCGCGCTGCCAGCAATGGTGTGAGCATTTTCCGACGCTTCCGTCAGCTGCCCCGCTTCAATTTTTTGATAGACCTGATTCTCCTGCGCTCTGGCTTGATGGACGAAGTCACTCAGCAGTTTGAAATAAAGCGCCTCGTTCCCCATCACACGTTTGATCCCATCCTCCACATCGACATATTCGTATTCAGTCGCTTGGCCTGCCTCTTCCCCTTCCTGAATCGAGACCGAGGTGACGGCCAGTCCAAGATACCCAGCGAGCTTTTGCAACAAGTTGTCAGCATCAAGCGGCTTGGGAATATGGTCATTCATTCCCGCTTCTGAACAACGTTGACGGTCACGCTCCATGGTATGTGCGGTCACCGCAAAAATCGGTAAGCTTTCTTTGTCAGAAGTTTCACGGATGATCCGGGTGGCTTCCAGTCCGTTCATTTCTGGCATTTCTAGATCCATCAAAATGGCATCGTATAGCTCTGGTGCCGGACAAACCTTGACCACCGCTTCACGGCCGGAAGAGGCTAATTCCACCTGGAAGTCGTTACTGATTAAGACCTCTCGGGCAATCTGCTGATTGATGGGCATGTCATCCACCACCAGAATCCGGCGTCCGCCGCCGTTGACAGTGACGGCCGAGCCATACTGTTTGGCCCCGATGACACGTCGGTGTGTTTTGGGCAAGTTTTGCCCCATCACTTCCATGATGGTATCGAACATCACTGACGCAGAAATAGGTTTATGGAGGTAGCCATCAATCTTGCCCTGACCGCGCTCCTTGTCGATTTTCTTCTTGTCATACGCGCTGATCACAATCACCAGCGGGTGTTTCTCAGGCTCAAGGTCATCTTTGATTTTTTCCAGCAGATGGAACCCCTTCTTCCCAGGCATGTGCCAATCAAGCAATACCAGGTCATAAGGTTCCAACTCTAAATCCAGATGCCCTTCCATAATGGCGGTGAACGCACTGTCTACATCACTGGCTGCATCCACATCAAAGCCCAACGACTCGATGATGGCCTGATGCACCGCGATGGAAGAAGGATTGTCATCAACGATAAGAACGCGAAGCTCACGCAAATCGACAGGCACAGAGAAGCTCTTATCTGACGTAGCTTTTGCCAGTTGCAACTCCAGATTGAAATAAACGCCGGCCTCGCTGTCATCCATTTCATCATGCACCTGCCCGCCCATTTGCTCAATCAAGCAAGATGCAATCAGCAGGTTGATGGATTCATCCACTTCCGACTTGGACATCAGCAGGCGTTCGTTTAACTCTTCCAGATCGTCGAACATGTGCTCGTCGTCCGTCACTTTCTGGTTGATCGCGAATTCCAGCACAGCACTGTTATCGTTCAATTGACCCGACTTGATGCTGAGAATAATGGGACTGCCTTCACCGACAATCATGGCCTCATCAATTAAGTTGAGCAGCACTCTGCGCAATCTGTCCGGGTCACCCACCAAGGAGCGCGGTACGTCCAGTGGCACATTAAACAGAAGTTCAACATCACGACTCTCCGCCTCGCTGAGTAGGTACTCACGCAAACTTTCTAATAATTGGTCGAGGTCGAAAGGCGTGTTTTCCAGCGAGAGAAAGTGCGAAGAAAGCTCTTGGAAATCGCGCAGGTTATCGCAGATCACCCCAGTGCGTTTGAGGGCGCGGGTCAGGCTATCCAAGTACAGCGCCTGCTTATTGCTGAGAGAGGTTTGATTCAGCATCTGGGCGCAGCTTAGTGCCGTCGCCATCATGGGATACAGCGAAAGGTTAGACTCAGACAGCACATTGAAGCTTCTACTCAACGCACTGGCGACGTTGCTTCTTGCTCCCGCCGTCAGGTGCGTCGACATTTTCAGGAACAATTCCTCTGGGGCGATGGGATAAACCACATAATCAGCGCCACCGCTTCGGTAGGCCTGTTGTTTTTGTTCAACAGAAAACTGGCTACTCGTCATCACAATCCGCGTGTTGCGGCAGGTCGGTAACTGTTGGATCTTGGCTATCTCTTGGGCCAATGAACCACCATCTTCAAACGGAAAATCCATGCTGATAACAAGAATATTCACCGGATGCTGTTGGAGGATGGTCATCAATTTGGCGGGCGTCGCGACCGAACGCAGCCAATATCCACTCTCACTCAAAACTTGCTGGTAAAAATCAATGTGGGAAAGATCTTCGTCCGCGAGCACAATCAAGGGCTCATTTTTCACCAAACCTGTCATTAGGCCTTCCTTTAAGACTTTTTCAGACACAACCGTCTTGGGCCAAGATCGCCAATCAGCTTTTGGTTAGCCTTTCTCTGCAGGCCTTGATGAGGCACGGACCCCGTCATCGGCGACTTCCCGCACTCACTTATTTCTCACTGGCGAAACATTTCTCTGCCTTATAAAGCTAGTGGCTTTTCATTGTGACTGCCAAATCTGACACAGACTTAATTATTTGTTTGTCAGTTGCATATGAGACCTATTTCCATCTTTTTCGCGGGTGACAATGTCGCTTTTCTATTCACTTCCATTACCAGCCTGCACGTAAATCTCATTTATGAAACAGATTGCAAAGAAAATTTATCTAACTTCCTTGACCGGCTTATCCCCACTTAACGTTATGTACTACTTTTAACAAACCGCTCAAAAGATAAACATTTAGCTCAATGATGAGCCGCCAATTGTCGGGAGAAAACTATGGCTATCAACTTGGTTATTAGTCAGGTCGTAGGACAAGCATTTGTGGTAAAACCGGACGGTGAATTGGTGCAAGCTGCACCCAACACCGTGCTGCAAACCGGCGATGTATTATCCGTACCCAATGGAAAAAACGCCTGGCTGGTAACAGAAGAAGGTGAGCAGCTTGATGTGCTTGACGAAGCATTACTTGTTGGAGAAGAAGGTTTCGATAACCTCGACCTCCCTTCGGATGTGCTCGACGTTATCGCGGCGATTGAAGAAGGCGATGATCCCACCCAAAAGGAAGGCACTGAAACAGCAGCAGGTGAAGAGGCCGCTGGCTCAGCATTGGCCGCAGCTTCTGTTATTGAATACAACGCCTCCACTGGCGGAATCAGCAATATTTCCAGCTTTGACAGCACAGGACTTTTTTCTTCAGGGCTTTCTCAGGGGCAAGCTGATACCCTTTTCAACACTCGCTTTGCCGCACTACTTTCAAATACCGAAGAAGGCGCGGACGATGGAAGCGGTGATTCCAGTGGCAGCACCAATGACGGTAATGGTTACGTAACACCGACTTTCAATGGCCTAAACATTTCCTCTCCGGAAGATGGCGACATTGTTCTCAGCCGCGCTGATATTCTTGGTGCAATTACTGGTGGAGACACTGCCAACATTCAGGTTTCGAGCATTCAATCAAGTGTTGAAGGCGCAACCATCACAGAGAACAGCGATGGCTCATTTACGCTGACACCTCCACCAAACTTCAACGGCACCATCATTTTCACAATCGAAATCACTGACGGCCAGTCAACGGTGACTGGCAACGTAAGCGTGAACGTCGCAGAGGTTGAGGATACTCCAGAAATCACCATCACACCTGTCGAGCTCACTGAAGATGAGAATGTCTCTGAGGGCAGTGTGATTGCATCTATTGATGCCACTGATGGCGACGGCGACGCACTGACCATTACTATCACTAATGATCCTAACGGCTACTTTGCCATTGAAGACGGCAAAGTTGTGCTAACGGAAGCAGGCGCTGCCGCCATTGACGACGATACTCTGAACCTTGAAGAAATCAGTGTCACCGTCAGTGTCTCCGACGGAAAAACGACGGTTGAAGAAACGGTAACACTCCCCATCACCCGCACAGATGATGACGCTACTGTTGAAGGTGATACCACTGCAACGGTAACGGACGGCAACGGGACAGTCCCTGCTTCAGCCTCAGGAACCCTGAATGTCGTAGACCCAGATTCCAACAATGAAACCACGCTGGATAACGGCACCTACAAAGGCGAATACGGCACTTTGGTCGTCGAAAACGGCGCTTGGGTTTACACCGTCGATAAAGAGTTGGTTGCGCCGCTTGGCGAGGGTGAAAAAGCCACAGACGTTGTGACGATTACGGCTTCTGACGGCAGCACTCACGAAATCACACTGAACATCCAAGGCACTAACGACCCAGCTCAGATTTCCGGTGATGTCACCGCGACTGTGGTTGATAACAGCGGAACCATGACGGCAACGGGAACCCTGAGCGCTGCAGATGTTGATGGTACAGACAACAAATTTATTGCTGAAACCATCACCACACTGCGTGGTGAAGTGACTATTGATGAAAACGGCAACTGGACCTATACCACCACAGATCCAACCGGTGCGATTCAGCGTTTACCAGAAGGTGAAACACTGACCGAAGTCGTCACAGTGCGCTCAGAAGACGGCACAGAACAGCAAATCGTTCTGACCATTGAAGGCGTCAATGACCTCCCCGTATTCTCCGCAATTGCTGAACGTGATGTTTATGAAAGTAATGATGTGATCAGCGTGTCAGGCACCATCAATGTGGTTGATCCTGACAACGGCCAATACTACATGGAAGCTGGTACCTACGTGGGCGAGCTCGGCTCTGTGACTATGGATCGTGCAGGTAATTGGACCTACACCTCCGATCCGGCACAAAACGCCGCATTGGACTCGCTAAAAGAGGGCGAGCAGCGCGTCGATACCATTACTGTTCGTTCACAGGACGGTACAGAAACCGAAATCAAAGTCACCATTATTGGTACCAATGACCCTGCAGAAATCGCTGGCGACATTGTCGGTACTGTGGTCGAAGCCGATGGCACCATGACGACATCAGGACAGTTAACCGCGACTGATGTTGATGGCGAGAACGCCTTTACTCCGCGAACCATTGAAGGGCGCTGGGGTGAACTGACGATTGATGAAGACGGCAATTGGACGTACAGCTCCGACGACGGCAAAGGTGCGATTAACCGCCTCGGCGAAGGCGACCAACTGACAGATACCATCACTGTTCAGTCTGAAGATGGCACTGAGCAAACCATCACAATTACGATTAACGGGACAAATGATACTGCTGTCTTCAGCGGCTTGAACAGTGTGAGCGTCAACGAAACCGACAGCCAAATTACCACCAGTGGCAGTATCAACGTGTCTGATGCTGACTATGGCGAGTATTTCTTCCAGGAAGGTACTTTCGACGGTGAGTACGGCGAAGTCACCATAGACCGGGCAGGTAACTGGACCTACACATCAGATCCTTCCAATACCGCTGAATTTGATGCGCTTAAAGAAGGCGAGCAGCTTACAGATACCATCATTGTCCGCTCTCTGGACGGTACAGAAACCGAGATTATAGTGACGATCGTTGGCACCAACGATCCGGCCGAAATCGCGGGTGATATCGTCGGTACCATTGTCGAATCCGATGGCACTATGAGCACGTCTGGACAACTGACATCAACCGATGTGGACGGCAACGACAATGCCTTCATGCCTCAGACTATTGAAGGTCGTTGGGGTGAAATTACCATTGATGCGAACGGTAACTGGACCTACTCCACCACTGACGAGAAAGGTGCAATCAACCGCTTGGGCGAAGGCGACCAACTCACTGATACCCTTTCGGTACGAGCAGAAGATGGAACTGTACAAACCATTACCATCACCATTGATGGAACCAATGATGCGGCAGTCTTTAGCGGCAAAACCAGCGCTACCGTCGATGAAACGGACGGTCAAATTTCTACCAGCGGCCGGGCGAAAGTCTCGGATGCCGATTATGGCGAGTATTTCTTCCAGGAAGGTACTTATACCGGAACCTACGGTGAAATCACCATAGACAAAGCAGGCAATTGGACCTACACCTCTGCATCGGAAAACAACGCAACCTTTGATGCATTAGACGCAGGAGATACCTTGCCTGAGTCCATCACAGTTTACTCTCTGGATGGCACGCCGCTCACTATCGATATCATGATTCAGGGTACCGATGATCTTCCTGTTGTGAGCGGTCAAACAGGTGGTGCATTGACGGACACCACTAGCGGCGAAGTACAAACCATCTCAGGTTCACTGTCGATTAGTGATGTGGATGCCGACGACACACCAACGTTCGAAGATACACGCATCGAAGGTGAATTCGGCGTATTGGAAATGGTCGATGGGGAGTGGACCTACACGCTGGACAAAGAAGCTGCTTCCGCGCTAAATGCAGGTGAAACTGACACTGACGTCATCACGTTGACCGCCAGTGATGGCACCGAACAGAAAATTGTCATCACAGTCACAGGCACAGACGATGAGCCCGTCCTGACGGGCAATACCGTTGGTTCAATCAGTGACAACGGTTCCCCAACCACATCAGGCTTTATCAGCGTCATCGACCCGGATTCAGACAACTCGCCAACCCTGCCAGATGCCGAAGTTGATGGCCAGTATGGCTCGCTGACGCTGGTCGATGGCGAATGGACCTACACGCTGGATCCTGATTCTGTCGCAGCATTGCCAGACGGTGAGACCACCATTGATGTCGTCACTGTTGAAGCTTCTGACGGCTCGAAGCACGAAATCACCATCACAATTACCGGCACCGATCAGGAGCCTGTGCTGACAGGCAATACAACAGGTACCATCACTGAAGGCAGCGCAGCGCTGACCGCCTCTGGTTCAGTCGAATTGATTGATGTGGACGCAGGCGAAAACCCTACGCTACCAAACGGCACAACGACTGGCCAATACGGCTCCTTAACATTGGTCGATGGCGAGTGGACGTATACGCTGGACCCGGATCTTGCCCAATACCTGGATGAAGGTGAAACGACCACAGACACCATTAGCATCACGGCTTCTGACGGCACAGTGCATGACATTGTCATCACCATTACCGGTAGTGAGGATTCTGCGGTCCTTGATGGTGACACGACAGGCGGTGTCACCGATGAAACTGGCTCGCTGACAGCCACTGGTTCACTAACTGTCAGTGACCCAGACAGCAGTGATACCCCCACGCTGCCAGACACCAACCAGCAGGGGCAATATGGCTCCTTCACCATGGTTGATGGCAACTGGACCTATACGCTGGATCCTGAATTGGCAGCCAGTTTAGACGAAGGTATCACCGTTATCGATACCATCACAATTACCGACTCCATGGGTGGTACCCATGAACTGTCCATCAATGTAACGGGCACAGATAACGCGGCAGAGCTGACGGGAGATACCTCGGCAAATCTGGTGGAAGGCACAGACATCACCGCAACCGGCTCCATAGAAGTGATAGATGCAGACAGCGGTGATACACCAGTGATTGCCAACACTGATGTTGACGGTCAATACGGCTCCTTCTCACTGGTTGATGGAGAATGGACATACACCCTAGATCCGTCTGTTGCCCAGGGATTGAATGCCGGTCAAACGGCAACTGACACCATCACCCTGACCGACAGCGAAAACAACGAACACCAAATCGTTATTACTATTGAAGGCACTGCCGATGCCGCTGTTGTTTCCGGTGACTTCACCGGTTCTGTTTCTACAGAAACAGGCCCCGTGGTGGAAGTCACTAACCTGTTCGTATTCGGTGAAGATGTAGATGGCGACACCGAAGATTTCAATGCAGGCAGCCAGCCGGGTAATCTGAATTTCAGCTCCACTGGATTCAGCGCCAACATCACTGACAGCGATGGTAGGCTGAACAACGACGGCTCCCAGTCTATTGAACTGAATGGAGAGTCATATCCGGTTTCGGTTAACGCTACGGTTCAATATACCGATGCCTATGGCAATGTCTTCACCATGGCTGTACTGACGGTTTCAGCTACCCAAGCCGGAGGATACTTCGGCGACACAGGCGAACCTACGACCCTGTTGGTTCAAATCGATGGTCCGGATGTCGTTCCAGGCACTGACTTGACGCTGGTCGACGGTTCATACAACGAAGTCAGCAGCATCAATTATCTGGATGTTACCGATGCTGTCACAGCGACAGGTCAAATCAGCATCTCTGATGCCGATACCAACGATACGCCAGAATTCGCCAATACCACCATTGAAGGACAATACGGTACGTTTGAACTGGTCGACGGTAACTGGACTTACACTATCGATCCATCCAAAGCTGAAGCTCTGGGTGCAGACGATGTTGCGACTGAAACCTTCACTCTGACCGCATCAGACAATACTCAACAGACGATCACTATCGAAGTGACGGGTACCGACGATGCCGCTGTCATCACAGGTGATATGACGGGTTCAGTCACCGACCAAGACACCTCGACATCTGGCACGATAAACATCACTGATCCTGATGGTGGTCAAACAGCCACCATCGACAATGTCACCATTGAAGGCGAATATGGCACCTTCGAATTAGTCGATGGCGAGTGGACTTACACCGTCGACCCTGACAAAGCCAAACCGCTCCCTGAAGGCGAAGAGGCCACAGACTCTTTCACTCTGACGGCATCAGACGGCTCTACCCATGAAATCGTCGTGACTGTCACCGGCACCGATGACGCTGCCGTCGTCACTGGCGACACTACCGGACAAGTGACCGATCAAGACACATCGACCTCAGGCTCAATAACCGTCACCGACCCAGACAACGGTGAAACCGCCACCATCGATAATGTCACCATTGAAGGCGAATACGGTACCTTCGAGTTAGTCGATGGCGAGTGGACTTACACCGTCGACCCTGACAAAGCTAAACCGCTGCCGGAAGGCGAAGAAGCCACAGACTCGTTCACTCTTACAGCTTCAGATGGTTCTACTCATGAAATCATCGTGACCGTCACCGGTACCGATGATGCTGCTGTGGTAACCGGCGACACCACCGCCACCATTTCCGATGTCGATACCTCAGCAACAGGCTCTATCACGGTTACCGACCCAGACAATGGCGAAACGGCCACCATTGGCAACACCACCATAGAAGGCAACTACGGCACCTTTGAATTGGTCGACGGTAACTGGACTTACACGGTAGACCCAGACAAAGCACAAGCTCTGCCGGACGGGGAAGAAGCAACCGAAACCTTCACCCTCACGGCGTCCGACAACTCAACGCACGAGATTGTGGTCACGGTTGAAGGTACTGATCAAGCAGCTGTTGTGACGGGTGATACCACTGCGTCTATCACTGACGTCGATACCTCAGCAACAGGTTCAATCACGGTGACCGATCCGGATTCCGGCGAAACGGCCACCATCGGCAACACCACGATTGAGGGCAACTACGGCACCTTCGAACTGGTCGACGGCAACTGGACTTACACGGTTGATCCGGATAAAGCGCAAGCTCTACCGGACGGGGAAGAAGCAACCGAAACATTTACCCTTACTGCGTCTGATAATTCAACGCATGAGATTGTGGTCACGGTCGAAGGCACCAACCAGTCTGCGGTTGTCACCGGTGATACCACTGCCTCTATCACTGACGTCGATACCTCAGCAACAGGCTCT
>NZ_JAALDL010000083.1 GCF_011045095.1 Grimontia sedimenti | reverse complement strand
GAGGTATTTAAACAGCAATATTTTGATTTAAACAAAAGCTTTAACCCGATTCGCTTCCAACCAGACGAATGGGCCGAACTTGCACAAGAAGGCGGCTTTAAGTACTTTTTATTTACAACGAAACACCACGATTGGCTTTTTGTATGTGGGATACAAAAACGACAGATTATAAAGTGAGGACGTCGATTGGGAATCCGATCCTGAGGTATTTAAACAGCAATATTTTGATTTAAACAAAAGCTTTAACCCGATTCGCTTCCAACCAGACGAATGGGCCGAACTTGCACAAGAAGGCGGCTTT
>NZ_JAALDL010000082.1 GCF_011045095.1 Grimontia sedimenti | reverse complement strand
ACGACATCTCGGGTCACTGGCGTCACATCGCCATCTTCTGTGGTCTTGTGACCAATCACCACAGTCACTGTGAAATCAGAGGTTGGTGCTTCGGATAGGGTGAGCGTGTAGCTTGCCGCTTCACCCTCAATGACCGAGGCATCGCCGGTCAATGTCAGCGTCGGCGCACCCGTGGTGGTGCCATCGTTGATGGTGGTCTCGACGGCAGCCGGTGCGGTGGGCTGCGCTTCGAAGTCACCGCCAGAGGTTGTATCCACCGAGACGGTGAACACATCGTCATCCGCTGATTCATTCAAGCTGTCGT
>NZ_JAALDL010000081.1 GCF_011045095.1 Grimontia sedimenti | reverse complement strand
TAATTGTGAAATCACCACTCTCACAATCCTTCCTCAATCTCTCGATGGTTACATGTGAATACCTCCATGGCATTGTGGACAATCGATTCAATGGAGAATGGTTTGATGAGCATCTGACAGATCTGAGCCTCTTCATATCCACATTAGACAGCCTAGATAAGACATATTTGCAGCCTAAGCAATTGTTGATCTTTGCCATATCCCGGTACAGCTAATTGTGAAATCACCACTCTCACAATCCTTCCTCAATCTCTCGATGGTTACATGTGAATACCTCCATGGCATTGTGGACAATCGATTCAATGGAGAAT
>NZ_JAALDL010000080.1 GCF_011045095.1 Grimontia sedimenti | reverse complement strand
TAAAAGAAACGGTAGGACATACATTGCCGTCTACTTTAAAATTATAAAATACTGAGTATTAATAAGGCTATAATCAGAAACTATGTCTATATCTTCATTGTCATGGTTCAGTGTATCGATCAAATCGAAAACTCATCATTAGAATACAAAGCAAAGGACAAGTTCAGAGTAAGGTCGGTTGAGACATTATCCGGAAACATTGAAGATCTCATTAAAAGAAACGGTAGGACATACATTGCCGTCTACTTTAAAATTATAAAATACTGAGTATTAATAAGGCTATAATCAGAAACTATGTCTATATCTTCATT
>NZ_JAALDL010000007.1 GCF_011045095.1 Grimontia sedimenti | reverse complement strand
GATAGGTCAGGTGTGTAAGCGCTGCGAGGCGTTGAGCTAACTGATACTAATTGCCCGTGAGGCTTAACCATACAACACCCAAGGGGTTTTGACGGACTCAAATAGAACGTTGAATGTGTAAGAACGAGAACAAGAAACAGCTTTCCTGATTACTTTTGCCTTCAGTTTTTGAAAAACTGGAAGTAAAAAAAGAATTTGCTTGGCGACCATAGCGTTGTGGACCCACCTGACTCCATGCCGAACTCAGTAGTGAAACGCAACAGCGCCGATGGTAGTGTGGGGTCTCCCCATGTGAGAGTAGGACATCGCCAGGCTTTATTTGCCTATCTTGGTTATTGCTTGCATCTTTGGATACTTTCGGTGCTCATGTGCTAACGCACACTGCGCTTCTCAGTTCAAAATCTGCTTCGCATAACACAAGATATTCTAAACAAAGCAGTTCGAGTAAGACTTTGTTTGGCTGAAAGTTTGCTGATATAGCTCAGTTGGTAGAGCGCACCCTTGGTAAGGGTGAGGTCCCCAGTTCAAATCTGGGTATCAGCACCAGAATTTAAAATTTGTCTGGCGACCATAGCGCGATGGCCCCACCTGATCCCATGCCGAACTCAGTAGTGAAACGTTGCAGCGCCGATGGTAGTGTGGGGTCTCCCCATGTGAGAGTAGGACATTGCCAGATGCCTCTTCAAACCCGTAGCGGAAACGCTGCGGGTTTTTTCATATCTGCCCTCTGATCAATCTCACAAATGTACTTGAACCCCTAAAGGGGATGTTATAGGGTTAATGGAATTCTAGACGTCTATACATCTTAACGAGGGAGTGATTTAAGATGCCGATTAAAATTCCTGATCAGTTACCGGCGGCCAGCACCCTGCGTCAGGAAAACATCTTCGTGATGTCGGAGACCCGCGCAGAAAGTCAGAACATCCGTCCCCTGAAAGTACTACTTCTCAATCTGATGCCTAAGAAGATTGAAACAGAAACGCAGTTTATGCGTTTGCTCTCTAACAGCCCCCTTCAGGTTGATGTTGAATTGCTGCGTATTGATGACAGACCGAGTAAGAACACTCCTACCGAGCACTTGGATACCTTCTACAGGCAGTTTCAGGGTATCCGTGAGCGTAACTTCGATGGATTGATCGTGACAGGCGCACCTTTGGGTCTGGTGCAGTTTGAAGACGTGATTTACTGGGAGCACTTGCAGGACATCATGAATTGGGCGAAAGACCATGTGACATCGACGCTTTATGTGTGTTGGGCGGCACAGGCAGGCCTGAAGCTGCTTTATGATTTGCCAAAGAAAACGCGCAAGGAAAAGCTATCCGGGGTGTACTGGCATAAAACCCATAAAGAGCACAGTAAGAACCCTATACTTCGTGGCTTTGATGACTCTTTCCTTGCGCCACATTCCCGCTATGCGGACTTTTCACCTGAGTTTCTTGCTGAGCATACCGATCTCGATATCCTGGCAACGTCCGCGACTGCCGGCACTTACCTAGCGGCAACCAAAGACAAACGAAATGTGTTTGTCACCGGGCATCCAGAGTATGACTCTCATACGCTACATAATGAATATGTGCGCGATGTAGGTGAAGGTATGGAGCCTGCCGTGCCATCTAATTACTATCCGGATGACGATCCAACACAAGAACCCTATGTAAGCTGGCGAAGCCATGGGCACATGCTTTTTGCCAACTGGCTTAACTACTGTGTTTACCAGCAAACGCCTTACGACCTCGATCATTTCTCAGAGTCAGCGTTTACCAAAGACGACGATGATGAGTAATAAAAAAGCCTGCGATTGCAGGCTTTTTTGGTTTTTGAGGTTTAGTCCTGAGTGACTTCTGTTCTTGGTTCGGTATTTTGATAACTGCTAGGTTTGATCTCCATATCCCGCTCAGCAACTTTGGATTTCTCTATCATCTTGGTGATGGTTGAGCCCTGAACCAGAATAGAGAAGACCACCACGGCATAAGTCATCACCAGAATGATTTCCCTTACATCAATATTCTTTTCTGGCAGCACCATATAACCGGCAGGAACAGCCATCGCCATTGCTATCGCAAGGCCTCCACGCAATCCTCCCCAGGTTAGAATTCTCACTGAGTAAGGGTTGTAGTCCCGGTAACGGTTAAAACCAACATAGCAAAGACGGACGCTGAGATAGCGCGATACCAGCACCAGCGGCACAGCGAATGCCATGATGATCCAGTCTTCCTTATGGAAGCTGAATGTCAGCATGCTTAGACCGATTAGCAGGAAGAGCACACCATTGAGGAATTCATCGACTAACTCCCAGAAATGGTCCAAGTGATCTTCACTTTCCTTTGAGAAGCCGATGTAGCGCGTCCAGTTACCAATCATGATACCAGCCACGACCATGGCGAGCGGCCCAGAAACGCCAATCAGGCTGGCAAACACATAGCCTGCTGTTGGTATGCCTAAGGTCAGTAATAACTCCATTGAGTGGTCGTCGGTATGACAAATCAGGTAATGGAACAACAAGCCAAGTAAGAAGCCATACACGATGCCGCCAATCGCTTCATGCAAGAAGAGCTCAACGACGCCCATTACGGTTGGAGTTTCAGTGCCGAATGCGACAGTGAACAGGGTGATAAAAATCACCAGACCAAAACCATCATTGAAAAGGGACTCGCCCTCAATCTGCGTCGAGATACGCTTCGGCGCATTGAGCTTTTTAACAATGGCAAGAACAGCGATAGGGTCTGTAGGAGAAATCAGGGCACCAAACAGCAGGCAGTAGATAAAATCGAACGGAATGCCGATGAGCTGGAAGAAGAGCCAGGCGACACCACCAATAAAGAAGGTAGAAACGAGTGTCGCTCCTAGTGCCAGCACCGTAATTTCCCATTTCTGATCTTTTAGGTTGGGCAGTTTTACTCCCAGGCCGCCAGCGAAAAGTAAGAAGCCCAACACGCCTTTCAGTAAGAAATCATCGAAGTGAATTTCATTGAGGGTCTCGGCAGCAAGGTCTTTTAAATCAAACCAATTGTTGTGTCCCGAGATAACGATCCCAAGTGAGAGGATAAGGGCACCGGCAGTGATAGCGATAGTTGTCTGCATTTGGCCAATTTTGCTATTGATAAAGGCAATCAGCATGGCTGCCGCAGCGAGAAAGCAGAGCGTTGTGTAGACGGTCATTGATGACCCCGTGTAGGCTGAGATTATGATTCGGAAAGTTGTAACGAAATATAAATCCAAGCGGCGCAGAAAACTACAACAAATGTGTGTCAGCAGAGAGGTTAAGGTTTAGTTGAGGTTAATTAGACGTCTAGATTTCCATTTGGTCTGTGATACTATGCGAATAGCGAGAAATATAAGAAGGATCTGCGGTTGTGAGTAGTAAGGAAACACTGGAAAAACTGTTAGAGGAACGCATTCTGATCATTGATGGTGGCATGGGCACCATGATTCAGGGCTATAAGCTCGAAGAAGGTGATTACCGCGGTGAACGATTTGCTGATTGGCATTGCGACCTTAAAGGCAACAACGACCTTTTGGTACTCACGCAACCCCAGATGATTAAAGATATCCACGCAGAATATCTTGAAGCAGGCGCGGATATCCTGGAAACCAATACCTTTAACGCGACCACTATCGCCATGGCTGACTATGAGATGGAAAGCCTGAGTGAGGAAATTAACTTTGCGGCAGCCAAGTTGGCACGTGAAGTCGCTGATGAATGGACAGCGAAAAATCCGGATAAGCCGCGCTTTGTCGCTGGCGTATTGGGTCCAACCAACCGCACCTGTTCGATTTCTCCCGACGTTAACGATCCCGGTTACCGTAATGTCAGCTTTGATGAGCTGGTAACGGCGTACTCTGAGTCTACCCGCGCGCTTATCAATGGCGGTGCTGATCTTATTCTGATTGAAACCATCTTTGACACTCTGAACGCCAAAGCCTGTGCTTTTGCGGTTGAGAGCGTTTTCGAAGAAATGGGCACTCAACTGCCAGTGATGATTTCCGGCACGATCACTGATGCATCAGGCCGTACTTTGTCAGGCCAAACGACAGAGGCTTTCTATAACTCCCTACGTCACGTCAAACCGATTTCCTTTGGTCTGAACTGTGCGTTGGGCCCTGATGAACTGCGCCCTTACGTGGAAGAGTTGTCACGCATCTCTGAAACCTTTGTTTCTGCGCACCCGAATGCCGGCCTTCCGAATGCCTTCGGTGAATATGACTTGTCCCCGGAAGACATGGCTGCTCATGTGAAAGAGTGGGCGGAAAGTGGCTTCCTGAACATGATTGGTGGCTGTTGTGGTACGACACCAGAGCACATTCGCCACATGTATGAGGCGACCAAGGCGGTTAAGCCCCGTGTATTACCAGATCTTCAAGTAGCGTGTCGCCTGTCAGGCCTTGAGCCACTGACCATTGAAAAAGAAACCCTGTTCATCAACGTTGGTGAGCGCACCAACGTGACAGGTTCTGCGCGCTTCAAGCGTCTGATCAAAGAAGAGCAGTACGATGAAGCCTTGGAAGTGGCACGCCAGCAGGTAGAGAACGGCGCCCAGATCATCGATATCAACATGGATGAAGGCATGTTGGATGCCGAAGCCTGTATGGTTCGCTTCCTGAACCTCTGTGCTTCTGAGCCTGAGATCTCCAAAGTGCCGATCATGGTCGACTCTTCCAAGTGGGAAGTGATTGAAGCTGGCCTGAAGTGTATTCAGGGTAAGGGCATCGTTAACTCCATCTCGCTCAAAGAAGGTAAAGAGAAGTTCGTTGAGCAGGCGAAGCTGATTCGTCGCTATGGTGCTGCCGTTATTGTTATGGCCTTCGATGAAGTCGGTCAGGCAGAGACCCGTGAGCGCAAACTCGAAATCTGTACCAATGCCTACCGCATTCTGGTGGACGAAGTTGGCTTCCCACCGGAAGACATCATCTTTGACCCGAATATCTTTGCTGTCGCAACCGGTATTGAAGAGCACAACAACTATGCCGTCGACTTTATCGATGCGGTTGCAGACATCAAACGCGATCTGCCGTATGCGATGATTTCAGGCGGTGTGTCGAACGTCTCCTTCTCGTTCCGTGGCAACAACTATGTGCGCGAAGCTATTCACGCTGTGTTCCTTTATCACTGTTTCAAGAACGGCATGGACATGGGCATCGTGAATGCCGGTCAGCTTGAGATCTACGATAATGTCCCCGAGAAACTGCGTGAAGCGGTGGAAGATGTAGTACTGAACCGTCGTGACGACAGTACAGAGCGCCTTCTTGATATCGCAGCGGAATACGCGAATAAAGGTGTCGGCAAAGAAGAAGATGCTTCTGCGCTGGAGTGGCGAACCTGGGCGGTAGAGAAACGTCTTGAGCATGCTCTGGTGAAAGGTATTACCGAGTTCATCGTTGAAGACACAGAAGAAGCTCGCGTTAATGCATCCAAACCGCTTGAAGTGATCGAAGGGCCACTGATGGATGGTATGAACGTCGTCGGTGATCTCTTCGGTGAGGGTAAAATGTTCCTGCCTCAGGTCGTGAAATCAGCCCGCGTAATGAAACAGGCGGTGGCGCACCTTGAGCCTTTTATCAACGCTGAAAAACAGGCAGGCTCCACTAACGGTAAGATCCTGCTGGCAACGGTAAAAGGTGATGTTCACGATATCGGTAAGAACATCGTTGGCGTTGTACTCCAATGTAATAACTACGAAATCATCGACCTCGGCGTGATGGTGCCTTGCGAGAAAATTCTCAAAGTCGCCAAAGAAGAGAACGTTGATATTATTGGTTTGTCCGGTCTTATCACGCCATCGCTTGATGAAATGGTTCATGTCGCGAAAGAGATGGAGCGTCTGGGCTTCGACTTGCCGCTACTGATTGGCGGTGCAACGACCTCCAAAGCCCACACAGCGGTGAAGATTGAGCAAAACTACAATCAACCCGTGGTGTATGTGAATAACGCATCACGCGCGGTGGGTGTGTGTTCGTCGCTGTTGTCTGAGAATCTCAAGCCTGCGTTTGTTGAGAAGCTTCAGGCGGATTACGAGGTAGTGCGTGAGCAGCACGCACGTAAGCGCCCACGTACCAAGCCAGTCACGCTTGAAAAGGCACGCGAGAATAAAGTCGCTATCGACTGGGAAAGCTACACACCGCCAGCGCCAGCGAAACCGGGTGTTCATGTGTTTGAAGACTTTGACGTGGCGACTCTTCGTAACTACATCGACTGGACACCGTTCTTTATGACCTGGTCATTGGTGGGCAAGTACCCGACCATTCTTGAGCACGAAGAAGTTGGGGAAGAAGCGAAGCGCTTGTTCAAAGATGCTAACGATCTGCTGGATCGCGTTGAACGCGAAGGCCTGATGAAAGCCAGTGGTATGTGTGCCCTGTTCCCGGCAGCAAGTGTGGGTGATGACATTGAAGTCTACACCGATGAATCACGTACCGAGGTTGCCAAGGTGCTGCATAACCTTCGTCAGCAAACGGAGAAACCGAAAGGCTTCAACTATTGCCTGTCTGACTACATTGCGCCAAAAGAGAGCGGTAAGAAAGATTGGATTGGCGCGTTTGCAGTAACAGGCGGTATTGGTGAACGTGAGCTTGCGGACGAATATAAAGCGCAGGGCGATGACTATAACGCCATCATGATCCAGGCGGTGGCAGACCGTTTGGCCGAAGCGTTTGCAGAATACCTGCATGCGCATGTCCGTAAGGAAATTTGGGGTTACGCTGCGGACGAGAACCTGTCGAACGATGACCTGATCCGTGAGAAATATCAGGGTATCCGTCCCGCTCCGGGCTATCCGGCCTGTCCTGAACACACGGAGAAAGGCACCTTGTGGGAGCTTCTCAATGTGGAAGAGACCATCGGTATGTCGCTGACCACCAGTTACGCTATGTGGCCGGGTGCATCGGTATCTGGCTGGTACTTCTCGCATCCTGATTCGCGCTACTTTGCCGTTGCTCAGATCCAGGAAGATCAGCGTGACAGCTATGCTGATCGCAAGGGCTGGGATTTGATCGAAGCAGAGAAGTGGTTGGGGCCAAACCTCAACGGTTAATTTTTGGGAAATTAAAAAGAAAAATGGCGCTCAGTGAGCGCCATTTTTGTATCCACAGAAGAATAAATTAATCTTCGAACAACTCTTTGTGTAGCGCGCGGACAACTTCTTTAGATTCTGACGTGCTGGTGAGGAAGCAGAGGTTGTGGTTGCTTGCGCCATAACAAATCATACGTAGGTTGTAGTCTTCCAGTGCACTGAAGATCTTGGCGGCTGCCCCTTTTGATTCGCTCATGTGGTTACCAATGAGCGCGACCAGACACATGTCTTGCTCTACGGTTACCTTACAAAGTGCAGCCAGCTCCTGTTCTGCCGCTTCAGGCAATTTAGGCGCACCACCTTTGGTGTTGGTTTGATCCAGTGTCAGAGAAACACTGACCTCCGACGTGGTGATGAGATCGACCGACACTTTGTGCTTAGCCAGAATGTTGAACACTTCTGCCAAAAAGCCATAAGCATGGAACATATTCAGACTGGTGAGCGTCACCATGGTCTGGTTGCAACGCAGTGCCAGTGCACGGAATAGCGGAGACTTCTCTGCCTGATGACGAATCCAGGTACCGCCTTGTTCAGGTGCTTTAGATGAGCCTACGAACACAGGAATGTCCTGACGCATCGCCGGGATAAGTGTCGCTGGGTGTAGGATTTTCGCGCCGAAGTTTGCCATCTCTGACGCTTCACTGAAGCTGATTTCATCGATAGGGCTAGCTGCCGGGGCGACGCGAGGGTCAGTACTGTAGATACCCGGAACGTCGGTCCAGATTTCCAGTGACGTTGCTTTTACGGCTTCTGCCAGAAGCGCCGCACTGTAATCACTGCCACCGCGCCCCAGTGTGGTGGTATTGCCTTGTGCATCAGAGCCGATAAAGCCCTGCGTCACGACAACTTTGTCTTCAAACAACGGCGTGAGCACAGTTTCAGCGTGGTGCGCTGTTTCAATCAAATCCGGGGTGGCTTTACCAAACACGTTGTCGGTTTTCAGCACATCACGGACATCAGCGCGAACAGCATTGATGCCTTTATCGTTCAACAGGTGGGTAAAAATATGGGTCGACATCAACTCGCCACAAGCAACGAGGGCGTCAGTAATTTTATCTGAAGGTGAAGTTTCTGCCGCCGCAGAGAGTGTTGCTACTTCATCGAGAATTGCATTCACACCTGATGCAACTGCCGGTGCTTCCGGAAGCTGTTTCAGAATGCTGAAATGAATATCGTGCAGTTTTGTCAGCACTTCCTGCTGCCTGTCATTGGCAACACCATTTGCCAGTTCAACCAGTAGATTTGTCACGCCAGAACAAGCGCTAATCACTACCAGTCGAGTGCTCAAATTCCCTTTAATCACCGCTGCACAGTTAGACATAGCTGTGTAGTCGGCTACACTCGTGCCGCCAAATTTTGCGACATTTAATGCGTTCACTTCCCTTCACCTCCCATAATCGCGAATGGAGTAATCCTGAATAAACAAAGTAATAAGTTGGGAGACAGATAGAGGGTGCGAGCGGGCAGGAAGAAAGGGTATTTCTCCAGAAGCGCTCCATCTCCGTTGAGATGACAATCCGAAGGATTCAACCTTCTAGACCGACAACCCAGCCCCCAAGGTCTGGTATTGCCTCGGCGTCTTACCCCCTCATCGGATTGCATTGGAGTTGGGGCTCCGCAATTCGACTACCTGGTAGACGCGCCTCTTCTGTCTCTGCAGAGCACAAACTGTGCTGAGCAAAAATTGCCCTCTATTGATAAATGTTTGTAATGTTATTGTCAACGTTTGTTTGAGTTTCAAGCACCTCTTTTCGGCCGGGTGAAGGACTTTTGCTTGATGATGCTTGGGTTTATTCAACGTTGAGATTTTAGCCAGCCCTATCCGGTGGTAGGGTAAATAGACCCAAGGAACAAAAGGCAATGGAGAGCAAATAATGACAATTTCACGCTTTATCCCACCACAACGTACCCTTATGGGGCCTGGTCCCTCTGATGTTTCGCCACGTGTATTGCAAGCGCTGGCTCAGCCAACGATTGGTCACCTCGACCCTCTTTTTGTGGGAATGATGGATGAAGTTAAATCACTACTTCAATACGCATTCCAGACTGAAAACGCCTTCACCATTGCGGTGTCCGCCCCGGGCAGTGCAGGTATGGAGACCTGTTTTGTTAACCTGATTGAGCCGGGCGATACGGTGATCGTTTGTCGAAACGGCGTATTTGGCGAACGTATGCGTGAAAACGTAGAACGTTGCGGTGCGACGGCAGTGATGGTTGATGACGAGTGGGGTAAGCCTGTTGATCCGGCAAAGGTCGAAGCGGCTTTGAAAGCGACCCCAGAAGCATCAGTGTTGGCGTTTGTACACGCAGAAACATCGACTGGCGCACTCAGCGATGCCAAGACTCTCTCGGCACTGGCGCGTGAGCATGGCTGCCTGACGATTGTCGATGCCGTAACCTCTCTTGGTGGTGTACCGCTGCTGGTGGATGAGTGGCAACTGGACGCTGTGTATTCTGGCAGCCAGAAATGTCTCTCCTGTGTACCGGGCTTGTCACCAGTCACTTTCTCTCCGCGTGCGGTAGAAAAAATGCAGCAGCGTACTGGTAAGGTACAGAGTTGGTTCCTCGATCAAAGCCTGGTGCTTGGCTATTGGAGTGGTGAAGGCAAGCGTAGCTATCACCACACCGCGCCAGTAAATAGCCTTTACGCCCTGCATGAGTCTTTGCTGATGCTGAAAGAGGAAGGTCTGGAGAATGCATGGCAACGTCACCGCGATATGCATGAATTACTCAAAGCCGAACTGGAAGCACTGGGTGTTAACTTCCTCGTTGATGCTGACCATCGCCTGCCGCAATTGAATGCTGTTGCAGTGCCTGAAGGCGTCGATGATGCTGCGGTGCGTGCGAAACTGCTCAACGACTACAATCTTGAAATTGGTGCGGGTCTGGGAGCACTGGCAGGTAAAGCGTGGCGTATCGGTTTGATGGGTTATGCGGCTAAACGTGAAAACGTAGCCTTGTGTGCGAAGGCACTGAAAGATGTGCTTGGTTAAGCGGAATAAAACAAAAACGCCCCGCATGAATGCGCGTTTTTGTTTTATTCCGCTGGAAGCTCAGAAAAGTCAGGTTGAAACGTTCGGTACGGGAACAGCAGTGATGCTTCATCCTTTAACTGTTTGGCGACCATTTTATGACCGGTGAGCATCGCCAGCTCAATCAGAGATTGATAGCCATCGGCATTCGGAGACATTTCCAGTCGGGTGATTTGCCCCCGAAGGTACAGTTCCTGCGCGCGTAAATCCCGGCTTTCAACACTTTCCAGAAACGCCCGCTTTCCTTCCACTTGCTGATAGAAGTCATTCCACCAAGGATGCGTTTGATACTGAGTCAGCTTACTGTCGCGTATCTGATAGGTGCGAAGCGCCTGTTCGCCAAGATAGATTGAAGACAACACCAAAAAAAGCGTGGCAGTCAGTACCGTGTTAGCGGCTATTTTCATTGGCCGTGGGTAAGGCAAAAGCACACGGCGGTATCTCGCGGTAAGGTTATCAATCCAGTAAAGCAGTACCACAAACAGCATGCCCAGTGCCAGGTTGGTTTCAATGTAGTCTGTCAGTGCCATGCCAATGAGGGATGGCAGAATGATCGCTAGCAGCATCAAGCGGGTGCCATTCGGTGCTTCCAACAACTTACGCACCACCAGTGTGAAGAGCACACCAAAGCTAGCCCAGTAGGCAATGCCGCCCTGAATTAAACTTGCGAGCAGCCAACTCGGATACATTTCTTGAAGCGGCAGAACATGGTTTTGCTCGATGCCAAACAACAGCTGTGCTTTATCGAGCTGTCCCAGACCTATACCTTCAAACTGAGCCTGCCCCAACAATGACCATGCCTGCGATACTACCTCTAACTCCTCGGTTGAATAACGGGCAGCGAAAAGAGCCGACTGAGGAACACTTCCAAACTTCCAAGCGATAGCAAAGCCCGCCAATACCGCGAAATTCCATAGACCATGGTGTCTTTTTTGACTGAAACGGAATAAGAATGGCTGACTGAAAATCACCAACACTAAAATCACGGTGATTAGCCAAGGCGATTTCAACGCTGTGAGAGCTGGAATGGTGAGCAGCGGCGTCGCAAGTAAAAGGGCATGAACCGGAACCCAGTTGCGCTTGTACGCTTTAGTCCGCGCTAGCAAATACGCTGACAGCATCAAAGAGGTCAGAAGAACGATGCCTAGTACGTCACTGTTGCTTTTGAAGTCTGCAAGGCTTGATGACGATATCTCACTGATGCTGGGAAGCAACAAAGGAATCGCCAGTAGCCAGCCACTCAAAAGTGGCAGCCAGAGTAGATATTGCCGTTGAAGGTGATTAAAGCTGAACTGCTGCAGGGTACAGAAAAGCAATAAGGACAACAGAACGCTAAACCCTTGCCATGCAGCCGAATGCCAGTCAGCGTGAAGATAAAATGACGGTATCAGGGCGAAACTTGCGCTGAGTGCCAGCCATCCAGTCATGGTCGTGTGGCTGAAACGGCCTTGTCTTGCAGCTTCCCAAACACCGAAGCAAACGATGGCAACCGCCAACAAGAGCGTTAAGGCTGTCGCTGGATGTTGAACACCGGAGAAAGCGAGTGGGATTTGGTTAAGAGGCAAGCAGAATAAAAACATCGCAGCCAGCGCAATCAGCACTGGCTTAACCAAAGGCTTTCTGGCCACTTTTGATGGCCAGAGGTTTTGAAAACGCATTGTTTGCATAGATTGTTTTTCACTGGCTCACGCCAGCATCCGCCCTATGAAGCTTTTTGTTTAAGCAAAGGTTTCAGGAACCTTGCTGTGTGCGAACCTTCAACCAAAGCCACGTCTTCCGGTGTGCCTTCAGCGATGATCATTCCGCCACCGCTACCACCTTCAGGGCCTAAGTCGACAATCCAGTCCGCGGTTTTTATCACGTCCAGGTTGTGTTCTATCACCACAATGGTATTGCCGTGATCGCGCAGTCGGTGCAGTACCGTCAGGAGTTGCTGAATATCATGGAAGTGCAAGCCAGTGGTTGGCTCATCCAGAATATACAGCGTCTTGCCGGTATCACGTTTGGAAAGCTCACGCGCCAGTTTCACGCGTTGCGCTTCACCACCGGAAAGGGTGGTTGCAGCCTGTCCCAAGCGGATGTAGGAAAGACCTACATCCATCAGTGTTTGCAGTTTGCGCGCTATCGCTGGCACGGCATCGAAGAACTCGCGGGCATCTTCCACTGTCATCTCAAGGACTTCATCAATGGTTTTGCCTTTGTAGCGGATCTCCAAGGTTTCACGGTTATATCTCTTACCTTTGCACACGTCGCACGGTACGTAAACATCCGGGAGGAAGTGCATTTCCACTTTGATAACGCCGTCGCCCTGACAGGCTTCACAGCGGCCACCTTTGACGTTAAAGCTGAAACGGCCCACTTTGTAGCCACGGGAACGTGCTTCCTGTGTGCCTGCAAACAGTTCACGGATGGGTGTGAATATGCCAGTGTACGTTGCCGGGTTGGAGCGTGGAGTGCGTCCAATCGGGCTCTGGTCGATATCAATCACCTTATCGAAATGACCCAGACCGTCGATGTCCTTGAAAGGTGCAGGCTCGCCCGTGGTTGCGCCGTTCAGTCGCTGGTGGGCGATTTTGTAGAAGGTGTCGTTGATAAGGGTCGATTTACCTGAACCGGATACGCCGGTCACACAGGTCAACAAACCGACAGGAAGTGTTAGATTCACGCTCTGCAGGTTGTTGCCCGTTGCCCCTTTGAGCTTGACGACCTTTTTCTTGTCGTAAGAAATTCGCTTAGCAGGGACTTCAATCGCCTTTTTCCCGCTGAGGTATTGGCCAGTTAAAGAGTTTTCATTCTTGATGATTTCTTCATACGTCCCTTCAGCAACGATGTGACCACCATGCACACCGGCACCAGGACCGATATCCACAATGTAGTCTGCCGCGCGGATAGCATCTTCATCGTGTTCAACCACCAGCACGGTGTTACCCAGATTACGAAGGTGTTCCAGCGTCGCGAGTAGGCGTTCGTTGTCACGCTGGTGGAGACCAATGGATGGTTCATCCAGCACATACATCACGCCGACCAGACCCGCACCTATCTGACTGGCTAGACGAATTCGTTGCGCTTCACCACCTGATAGGGTGTCAGCACTGCGCGATAGGTTGAGGTAGTTCAGACCGACGTTGACCAGAAAACTCAATCGGTCATGGATTTCTTTGAGTACCTTGTCGGCAATTTGTGCACGTTGGCCCGTCAGCTCCAGATCTGCAAAGAAGGTGAGTGCTTCGTGAATGCTCATTTCACACACGGCTGGCAGGTTGGTATTGCCGACAAAGACATGGCGAGCTTCTTCACGAAGACGCGAGCCGCCACAGCTTGAACATGGCTTGTTGGCGATGTATTTCGCCAGCTCTTCACGCACGGCCATGGATTCTGTATCACGGTAGCGGCGATTGAGATTATTTAAAATCCCTTCAAACGGATGCTTACGCACAGTGATATCACCGCGATCGTTCACGTACTTGAAAGCAATTTCAGTGTTGCCGGAGCCGTTTAGAACCACGTTTTGAATGGTTTTCGGTAAATCCTGCCAAGGTGTTTCGATGTCGAATTCGTAGTGATCGGCAAGCGAGCTCAGCATCTGGAAATAGTAGAAATTACGGCGATCCCACCCCCGGATGGCGCCGCCAGCCAGACTGACTGCTTCATTCTGAACCACGCGGTTTTCGTCGAAGTACTGCTGTACGCCCAGACCATCACAGGTTGGGCAGGCACCTGCTGGGTTGTTGAAGGAAAATAGTCGCGGTTCAAGCTCTTGCATGCTGTACCCGCAATGCGGACAGGCAAAGTTGGCTGAGAAAATGAGATCATCACCGTCACCATCCATATAGCTGACCACAGCCGTGCCGCCTGTCAGTTCAATGGCTGTTTCAAAAGACTCAGCAAGGCGCTGCTGCAGATCGTCGCGCACTTTGAAGCGGTCGACGACCACTTCAATAGTGTGCTTTTTGTGAAGCTCCAGCTTTGGTGGATCAGAAAGGTCGCATACCTCGCCATCAATGCGCGCGCGGATAAAACCATGGGCGACCAGGTTTTCCAGTGTTTTGACGTGCTCGCCTTTACGCTCTTTGACGATAGGAGCCAGCAGCATCATCTTGCTGCCTTCTTCAAGCTCCAGCACCTTGTCGACCATCTGGCTCACGGTCTGTGCTTCCAGCGTCACGTTGTGTGTCGGGCAGCGCGGGTCACCCACGCGCGCGTATAGAAGACGCAGGTAGTCGTAGACTTCGGTGATGGTACCAACGGTTGAGCGTGGGTTGTGAGACGTCGATTTTTGTTCGATAGATATAGCCGGGGACAGGCCTTCAATATGGTCGACGTCTGGTTTTTCCATCAGGGAAAGGAACTGGCGTGCGTAGGCAGACAGTGATTCTACATAGCGGCGTTGGCCTTCTGCATACAATGTGTCGAAGGCCAGTGATGACTTGCCGGAACCGGAAAGGCCAGTGATCACGATCAGCTTGTCGCGTGGGATCGTCAGGTTAATGTTTTTCAGGTTATGGGTGCGAGCCCCTCTGACGTCTATCGTATCCATGTCTACCTTGCCCTTAGCGCTCAGGTTTGCAGCCTGAAGAAAAAACGAATGAGGAAGTATCCCACATTATCGCGTGATGAAAAAGAAGAAAGCTGTATAAACATACAGCTTTCTTCAGTGTTGCGACATGCAAATTTTAACGGTGCTTCAGCCTGAATCGATCAGCCTGTTTTTACCGTTTTTTGAGGCTGGTTCGGTGCATCCGACTTCAGGTAGATATTTTCGTAGCAATAGTTGGTTGCTTCGATAAAGCCTTCAACGCTACCACAGTCAAAGCGCTCGCCTTTGAATTTGTAAGCCAGTACACAGCCGCTTTGTGCTTGTTTCAGCAAAGCATCGGTGATCTGGATTTCACCGTTTTTGCCTGGTTCTGTTTTTTCCAGGATGTCGAAAATGTCCGGTGTCAGGATGTAACGGCCGATGATGGCCAGATTACTTGGCGCGGTGCCTTGCTCTGGCTTTTCTACCATGTTGTCGACACGGTAAAGGTTGTCACGCATTTCTTCACCGGAAATGACGCCGTATTTGTGAGTCTCATCTTCCGGCACTTCTTCTACCGCGACGATAGAGCAGCGGAACTGCTTGTACAGTGCAACCATCTGGGAAAGCACGCCGTCTTCCAGATTCACACACAGGTCATCTGCCAGTACAACGGCAAACGCTTCGTCACCCACCAGCTCACGGCCAGTCAGGATAGCGTGACCCAGACCTTTCATTTCTTTCTGGCGGATATAGGTGAATGAAGCAGCATCGATAGTTGCGCGGATATCTCCCAGCAGTGCTTCTTTGTTCGTACCGCTGATTTGATGTTCCAGCTCGTAGTTTTTGTCGAAGTGATCCATCAGGCTGTGCTTACCACGACCGGTAACAATACACATACCGGTGATGCCGGCTTCAATGGCTTCGTCAACGCCGTACTCGATAAGTGGCTTATTAACGATAGGCATCATTTCTTTTGGCATGGACTTAGTGGCAGGCAGAAAACGGGTACCGTAGCCAGCCGCTGGAAAGAGGCACTTCTTAATCATAGGTTGTCCTTAATTTACATCATCCAACTAACTAGTCGCCCTGTATTAAAAATTGGGCTTATTGGAATGTTAACATTTAATCGTTGCAAATCTGTCTCATTGTTTGATTATGAGCCCAGAGGGACCCTTCAACAAGAACCGCTTATCCAATCGGCCAGAAACCGAGTCTTTTTTCGACCTTGTGCACGGCCAAAATGTTCTGTGTACTCATACCGATACTCACTGCAAGCGCTGCACCGACGATTCCCCATAATGACGTAAATATCAGTATCAAAGTCACGGTGAGCATCCCAGCGAATAACGTAATGTTGCGCATGTCTCTTTCATAGCCACACATGGTGAGAAGAAATCCGACAGATCCAGTCATCACATTGATGGTCTGGCCAACAGCAAGGATCACCAGAAGTTGACCGGATGCTGAAAACTCCCGGCCAAACAGCGTCATGATGGTGTCTGGCCAGATAAGCACTGCCGCCAGAACCGGTATGGAAAACACAATCATCAGTCGGGTTGAAAATTGCGCCAAGCGTTTCAGTTCATCCAGCTTGCCTGCTTTAAACAGTGCTGAGAACCGGGGAGCCGCGACGAAATTGATGACCATTAACATGAAGCTGATGAGCAAGGAGGTTCGTTGCGCTGCGGAAAAATAGGCGACTTCTTCAGATGTGACAAACAAGCCAACGATCACGACCGAAGCCCACGGAATGGCCTGGCTGGTGGCGGAAATCAACCAAAGGTTGGGGGCGGCGCTCCAAAGCGCCGGCATCTTGCGATCGCTGGTGTCGATGCGATGATCTGGTTCGCGAAACCATAGCCACAAGCCACTTAACACTACCAGCCCAGAAGCAATGACATAAAGTACGGAAGCACTTTCAGCCATTGGGTTGGACTGGTAATGGTTGAGAAGCAAGAATGCGGGTAGGGCAAGCAATGTCACACCAAGCTGCATGGAGCAGACGGAAGCAATCACTCTTCGGGTTGCCTGCAATGCGTAGCCATTAAGAAAGAACAGGCTGATGAAAGGTATGGCCAGCGCAAAGTAGCGCAAACTTACTGTGGCTTCAGGTTTACTGAACACATTCAAAGCCAGCCATGGGGACGCAAGATAGGTGACTCCTCCGACAATGACTGAGGTAGGAAGCACCGCCAGCAAAGCATTAGTAAAGACCTGGTTGGTCAAATCGGCGTTGTCTTGCTCTCCAGCGTGACCAATAAACCGCAGAAGAGCATTCTCCATCCCAAATAGGCAAAGCGTTCCGAGTAAGATGGCGAGGCTCATGCCAAGAAAGAACAGACCGGATTGTTCTGCGCCTAACACTCTTGCCGCGACGACACTGAGTAAAAACGCGGCAGCAGCAGAAAAAACGCGGAAGAGCGCCGCAAGGGCAGCATGGAACAGAAACTGGCGGCGTGTGGGTTCCATGGATTGAATGCGATGTACGATTTGAGAAATCATCAGACTGCCTTACCAGGGGAAAACCAAAGGAATGAGAGAAAGCACAAGCACACCATAAACCAGGCTCAGAGGCAGCCCAGCTTTGAGGTAGTCTCTCGGCACATAACGACCGGCGGTATAAACCATCAGGTTGGTTTGATAGCCAAATGGAGAAAGAAAGCTGGCACTGGCTGCAAATGCAACGGTCATGATAAAGGGCATGGGATCGACTTGATATTGCGTTGCAATGGCCAGCCCTACAGGGAAACTGATTGCGGCAGCGGCATTGTTGGTGATGAGCTCAGTCATCAACCAGGTGGCGAGATAAAGAATCACCAAGGCGGCGAAAGGTCCGCCGTGTTGACCGATGCCCATGATAAGTGTTGCCAGGCTATCTGCCAGCCCCGTCAAACTGATGGCTTGCGCCAGACCTAATGCAGAGCCAATCACTAAGACCAGTTCAAAAGGAAATCGTCGCCTTAGATCATGAATGGACACCAAACGCGCTGCCACAGCGCCAGCGAGAAGAAGGATCAGCCCTTTATACAATGGGAGCAGTTCGAGGAAGCTGGCAATCAGTGCGCAGACAGCGCCGCCGCAGAACAAAAAAGATTGGGTGCCACTTAACAGGGCATTGTTTTCCCTTTCCCCTACCAGAATGAAGTTCTGGGCGAGATTGCCACGATTGAAAAAATCCTGCCCCACAGCCAGTACCAGAAGATCCCCGCCTTGTAACTTCACCTGACCGAGGCCTCCGGTGATTTTGTTTTCCCCGCGCTTGACGGCGACCACGGCGGCGCCGAACTGTGCACGGAAATTGAGTGACTTAATGGTTTTTCCGGCAATGACTGCCTGCGGGGTGATGACGACACTCACCAGATTATCCGAAGGCAGGTGTTCACCTTGCGTTCGGGGAGTTAGCCCTTTGAATTTTTCCAGTAATGCTGTGGCTTCCAAGTCACCGGAAAACACCAACACGTCGTTACCTTGAAGCTGTTCTGCGGGTGACACTGGAGAGATAACGCGCTCGGCACGAATGATTTCCACCAAAAACAGGCGCTCAAGGTGGCGAAGTCCACTTTGTTCAACGCTTTGGCCGACGAGGGGAGAGTCAGGGTTAAGTTGTGACTCCAGAAGATAACTTTGTGAGGTTTCCTGAGCGCCGCTCTGACGCGAAGGCAGCAGCGCCAAAGACACCAGTGTAATCACCAAGACACCGGCAAGAAATACAGGTACGCCAATCAAGGAAAAATCGAAAAAGCCAATTCCGGGCAAACCGGCATTAAGGGTAAAGCCATTCACTAGCAAGTTAGTGGAGGTACCAATCAGCGTCATGGTACCGCCAAGAATGGCTGCGTATGAAAGGGGGATCAATAACTTGCCGGCAGGGTGCTGACTTTTGGTCATGCTGCGCATCAGCGTAGAAACCACTGCGGTATTATTGATGACCGCAGAAAGCAGGCCAGCAGACAGGGTGGTTTGAACCGTGACTTTACGAAGACATCCCTGAGTACACCAACGGCCCAGCGCACTGATGTAAGGCGTGCGCTCAAGGATCACAGAAACCATCACCAAAAGCACCAAGGTAATGAGCGCCGTGTTGGTGAAGTTATTGAACAGCTGAACGGCAGGGACGATATCCAGTGTCAGCAATGCGGTGAAAACGGCACCAAATACCAGCGCCGGACGAAGATTGGTAAGCAGCAATGTTCCCAGCAAGCCTGCAATTAAGAGTGCCACCACCGCGCTCATTGCTTAGGCCTCATAAATCAGGTGCAAAGCTTCGCGTTGTTTTTCCGCACTGAAGTCGTTGTTGAAGGCATCAATGGCTTGTTGGTAATCCGGGTGATCGGGGCGTTTGCAGTAATTGATGATTTGCTTTGCCATGGTGTCTGGCGAGCTCACCATAAACGGATAGTGCAGGTTCTGGGTCGCACCGATTATGCGCAATACCATAGGAATGCGCAGTTTTGCGGCTTCCAGAATGGTCAGTGGCATGCCTTCCCACGCAGCGGTGTGGAGATACAAATCGGCACTGTTCAGCGTTTCCATCAGTTGCTGGTGTGGGATCATTCCCGTCACCTCAACGCCCGCCTCTCTCAACGCTTGCTCCATTTCAGGCTCGCCGCCACCCAGCCAGTGCAGCTTAATTTGACTGAACTCAGGGTAAGTCTTCAGGCTGGTAATGGTATCCAGCAAAAACTGAGGGTCCTTCTGGGGAGAAACCCGGCCAACCACCATCACGTTAAATGGAGGGCGCTCAGTCTGGGTCTCAGAAAAAGAGAGTGCTTTGTCCAAGTCTGCATAGTTGTTGAGGTGAACGGCCTTTTGGGCGCCCAGCGCAAACCCAAGCTCACATTCCCTTTCGCTGCATCCTGCGATCATATCAATGCGAGACAGACCGACCTTTTCTAGCTGCATGTAGACCTTCTGCATCAACTCAGAAATGTCGCGACGCTCGAACGCATAGCAATGTGGGGTATAGACAATTTTTGTATTGCCTTTTTTCGGGAGAAAGCGCCCCAAAAACCCAGCGAAACTGGAGTGAAGATGAATCACGTCAGGCTGCAGTTGAAGCACTGCTTTTCTCGCCTCACGGAAAAAAGCTAGCAAGCCGCCTTCCATCGTTTGAACATCATCGAACAGTGTGGTGACCGCCATACCGGTATCGTCATTGGGGCGCAATCTGGCAAACAGGTGATGACGAATCGGATCCCCTTGGGTCGATTTCGCATAGCTGCACAGTGCGGTTTGGATGCCGCCACCAAACGCTTCCGTAATATGGAGAACGGTTTTCATCGCTGGCCCCATTTCTGTTTAAATTGCGTGATTTCCTCTTCACTGTAGACGGCGCGATACAGCGGTGCATCATACAGATGGAATAAACGCTCAAACGGGTAGGTTTCTTTAAAGCGTTGATAAAGCGCTGAATACCACTTGTTCGAAGCCTCGTTGCTGGATTGCAGCTTGAAGTCCGGTAGCTCAAGAAACTCTCCCAGCACATCTGTTGACTGGTTAATCGCTTCGCATTTCATCAACAGCACATCACTGCCCCCTTGCTCGATGCGCCAATGGGTTTGAGAGGGATCCTGAACGTGTTTAACCACATCAATGCCGAAGTGGCGTTTAAGTTCCCTGTCGAACCAGCCAGTGAAGTAATCAAGACGCATCTGGGTTTCAAAGGCATCGGTGAGGTGGCGCAGCGTGGAATCCATATCTCCGTGAATGGCTTCGTTCTTTTTACCCGCGATGAACTGGATGTGGAGATCCTGAAAAAAGCGCGACACGACGGTCGCGATAGGATCGCGCACCAACGTGATGATCTTCAGGTGGTCACGTTTTTGCAGAATACGTTTCCGGTGAGAAAGAGTCAGCTTGTATGCCGCACGGATGTGCCAGTCGAAGAAACAGGCCACGTCATCGGTGTTGTGGTACATCTGAAACTCTTCGTTGTCGTCGAAGGTATGGATGTGCCAACTCGGGATGCCAGCATGTTCAAGGGATGCCTCAATAGATGACGAGCCAACCTTACCCATTTGGTAAACCAGGACAAAATCCGGCGCATTCAGAGTTTGGTCAAAAGCGCGTTGTCGGGCTAGGCTGAACTTCATTTCTTATCCTCTTGAAACTCAATAGTAGAAAGCGGCGTCACGGCGTTTGAAGAAGCGTTAATAGAAGACATAGACGCCTCGGAAACAGGCTCAGGTGCCGTGCGCGTATTGATGAAAAATGGAAACAGGAACATCAGCATGATGGTGCTGTTAACGGCCACAAACAGCACCATGGCCAGAATGTAAACCGCAAGAAGAAAGGCCACTGGATTGATAAACCGCTGCCCGAAAAGATGACGAAGCCCTAACAGGAATCCGCCAATCAATATCGTCAGACCTACCAGCCCGTACTCAACCGCTACATCAAGGGCGAAGTTGTGGGTATAAATCGCGAGTTCCTGATTTTGGAAATAGTTGGCGATATAGACAGGGAGCATCTTGGGGCCGACGCCGAAAATGGGGTATTCCAGAAACAGGGCAAAACCATTAGCGAGCAGGAGCTTTCGCCAAAGCTCAGAATCCCAGCGCGCTTCGTGCTGGTCGGCAAACAGGATGTCGAACTGGGTAAACTCAAACTTATCGAGGATGGCGTGAGTGCCAACCATGTACCAGATGGAAAGCAGGGTCAGAATGCCGCCCAGAAAACCGAGGGTTCCCAGCGCAAAAGCGGTTTGTCGGGAACGTGGATGATGCACTTCACGGCAGAACACCAGGTCGCAGGCGACAAGCATCGCCATACCCAACAAGGCTTTGCGTTCACCGGACATCAAGAGCATCACGACTGCCGCAGCCAATAACACATGCCCGAACCGGATTTGGCTACGCAGGATATAGAGCAGGGCGCAGGTGAAACCAAAGAAGTACTTGGTATTTCCAAGCTGTTTGAAGTCGTTGAATGCGGGATGCATCAAGTGCCAGCCCGCGGTGTAAAGGGCGCCGGCAAAAGTATAAAGCGCCAGCAGCGATAGAAAACGTGGTGAAGCCAACAAGCCTGCCTGATGTAAAACCCCTAGAAAGGCGGCAACGGAAAGCCACTGGATCATTTCAATGATCACCAGCTTCAGCGGGACATCATTGATAATGCCTGATAGCGCAATGTAGATGACAAACACAAAGATGAAGCCGCCCGCTTTTAGCGTCGACTGCAGCAATTGCCCGCGCAATGCAATAAGAATAAGAAAGCCAAGCGAAGCGATACCAAGAAAATCGGCCAGATACAGGCTGATGCCGGCGACAGCGATTTTCGTCGGGACAAAAAACAGGACAACGGCAAGGGCAGCCGCATGCTCAAGCGATCTTGTCATCCGCCAGCTCCTGATAAGCCTGATAATATTGCTCGCGGAATGTCTCCAGCCTGTACAGCTGACAGCGTGACAAAGAACGTTGTGAGGCTTTGGTATACTCCTGTGGGTCTTCACAGATGGAAGTAATCCTTTGGGCGAGCGCGTCGTCGTCACCTAAAGGAAACAGGTACTCTTCGGTACCAATAACTTCATCAATGCCTTGAACGTTTGACGCGAGCACTGGCAATCCTGCTGCCATGCCTTCTACAGCGGCCAGACCAAACCCTTCAATAATCGTGCTCTGCACATAGATATTAAGACTGTCCAAAAACACGGGGATGTCTGAACGCACACCGTGGAAAACCACTCTGTTTTCAAGACCAAGCTCTTTGACCAAGGCTTCGTATTCCCCGCGACGATCGCCATCGCCTGCAAGGTGAAGCTCATAACGGGCTGGTAACTTGGCCAGTGCACGTATCAGTGTAGGGTGATCTTTGTAAGGATGCAGTCGACCCGCCATCCCGATACGGATTGGCGCATCTTCTGTGGGTGGCTGCTTCTCTTGCATGGAAAATTTGCTGAGGTTGATGCCATTTAAGATCACCGAATAGTGCTTTTTCCAATGCGGGAGGAAATCTTCCAGCGCATTTTGTACCTGCCCTGTGATGCACACGGTTTTCTGGTAGCGCCAGTAAAGCAGCCACTCGAAAGGCTTCATCCAGATATGGTCGCGACGTCGGTTATGCGAGTTGTGTTCAGTCTGAATACGCTTTTTGCCAAACGCTGCCAGCGCCACATAGATCGAGGGAAAGAGGTGGCCATGCACTACGTCTGGCCAACGCAGGATTTGCCATTTTTCCTTGAGGGAAAGCTTTTTCCACACCAGACATTCCACGCCCGCGGCTTCCAGCTCGCCGGATAAGTCGTTGATATCGTCCAGTATCACGACCTTGCTTTCGTAGCCAGCCGGTGTCGGACACACTAAATCAACGACAAAGCGCTGCGCACCGCCGTTTCGCGACAGATCGTTAATGATATGCAGTACTTTTACCGCCATGGTGGTGCTTCTCTCATCCCTAGCCTTTAACGTCAACGTGTCCATGTCATCACCCCGATCATTCGACCGATTTGGTTTCCCATTCCGGGTAGTGCTCACGGATGTAGCGATTTAACGCGATTTCTGCCGCGGTGTAGGTGCGTTTCGCTTGTTGTTCACGTGGTGAATGGAGTGCTTCCACCATGCCTGCTCCCACCGTGATATTGGTGAGGCGGTCTATCACAATGAACGCGCCTGTTTTATGGTTCAGGCTGTAGTTATCTGCCGCGACTGGCGCATTCAGACGTAATTCCACTTTACCGATTTCATTCAGTGCTAATTCATTGGCAGACAGCGTTTCGAAGCTGTTGATATCGACTTTGTGTTCAATGCTGGTAATGCGACCTGTCACGTTATGACTGGCGAACTTGAAGTCATAGTCACGTTTGGTCTTCATCGTGTCTTGTGACATCCAGACAATGTTGGCACTCAGGCTGTCGGTCACGGTCGGTGCTGTGTCCTCATGAACCAGCATGTCGCCGCGGGAAATATCGATTTCGTCTGCCAAAGTCACGGTCACCGCATTTTTCGGCGCAACGGCATCAAGTTCACCGTCATAAGTCACAATCGATGTGACTGTGCTTTTATGACCAGACGGCAGCGCCATAACGGTATCGCCTTTGCGCAGAATGCCTGAAGCCAATGTGCCGCAGTAACCACGGAAATCGAGGTTCGGGCGGTTCACGTACTGCACTGGGAAGCGCATCAAATCGAGGTTCTGGTCGCGGCTGATTTCAACGCCTTCCAGCATCTCCATCAATGAAGGTCCCTGATACCACGGCATGTTTTCGCTGGCGCTGACCACGTTGTCGCCCGACAGCGCAGAAATCGGCACAAAGCGGACATCCTTGATGCCGAGCTGGGAAGCCATCGCCTGATAATCGGCCTGAATGGATTCGAACACCGATTGATCAAAGTCGACCAAATCCATCTTGTTGATAGCAACCACCACATGACGAATACCCAGCAGGCTCACGATATAGCTGTGGCGTCGCGTCTGGGTCAGCAGCCCTTTACGTGCGTCGACCATCACGATCGCCAGTTCACAGTTGGATGCGCCCGTCGCCATGTTACGGGTGTACTGTTCGTGTCCCGGACAGTCTGCGATGATGAACTTGCGTTTCTCGGTCGAGAAATAACGGTAGGCCACATCGATGGTGATGCCTTGTTCACGCTCCGACTGCAGGCCATCAACCAGCAGGGCCAAATCGAGAGCTTCACCGGCATTACCCACACGGGCATTGTCTTTGTGCAGGCTGGTGAGGTGATCTTCAAAAATCAGTTTGGTATCAAACAGCAGTCGGCCAATCAGGGTCGACTTGCCATCATCCACGCTGCCGCAGGTGAGCAGGCGCAGTAAATCCTTGTTTTCATGCTGATGAAGATAGGCTTCGATGTCCGATGCGATCAGCGATGAGCTATGACTCATGAGTCACTCCTTTAGCAGGCAAGCAAATGTTTAAATGGTTTTCGAGGCTTATGTTTTTTAGAAGTAGCCTTCGCGTTTTTTCTGCTCCATGGAGCCAGCCTGATCGTGATCAATCACACGGCCTTGTCGCTCTGATGTTTTGGTCAGCAGCATTTCCTGAATGATTTCCGGCAACGTGGCGGCAGTCGATTCGACAGCGCCAGTGAGCGGATAACAACCCAGAGTGCGGAAGCGGACAGATTTCATTTCCGGCTTCTCGTCTTTTTCCAGTGGCATGCGGTCGTCATCCACCATGATCAGGGTGCCATCGCGCTCAACCACCGGACGTTTCTCTGCAAAGTACAGCGGCACGATGTCGATGTTTTCCAGATAGATGTATTGCCAGATATCGAGCTCGGTCCAGTTGGAAAGCGGGAACACGCGGATGCTCTCACCTTTATTCACCCGGCCGTTGTACACGTCCCAAAGCTCAGGGCGCTGGTTTTTGGGATCCCAGCGGTGGTGTTTGTCGCGGAAGGAGTAAACGCGTTCTTTGGCGCGGCTTTTTTCTTCATCACGGCGCGCACCGCCGAAAGCGGCGTCAAAGCCGTATTTATCCAACGCCTGCTTCAGCGCCTGGGTTTTCATCACATCCGTATGCTTGGCACTGCCATGTGTGAAAGGCCCCATGCCCATGTCCACGCCTTCCTGATTGATGTGAACCAGAAGATCGAGGCCATGACGCTTGGTGAACTCGTCACGGAAGGTAATCATTTCCTTGAACTTCCATGTAGTATCGACGTGAAGGAGAGGAAATGGCGGCTTACCCGGGTGAAAGGCTTTCATCGCAAGGTGGAGCATGACTGCCGAATCTTTACCGATGGAGTAAAGCATCACAGGGTTGTCGAACTCAGCCGCCACTTCCCTGATGATGTGTATAGACTCGTTCTCAAGCTGCTTGAGATGGGTTTGGTTTAGCGAAATCTTGTCCACCATGGTCAGTCCTTTTTTTACGTATCCAGCGGGTAACGCTGGTGGAACGCATCAATAAAATCGTTAAGCAATTCAGCGGGCAGGGCGTTGATCCCGGCCGCCGCTTTTCGTCCGCCACCCGTTGGGAAAGCGGCGGCCAGTTCATCAGCACCAACGCGGTTTTTCAGCGGCGCGCGGATGCTGACCAGATAATTGCCGTCAGCCTTTGCCGTGATCACCGCGTTCGCCACTTCCGGGTCGCGGTTGGTTAAATCATTGGAGTACACGCCGCTGATACGGCGCGCCCAAGCTTCGTCCGGCAACATAAACACACGGGAACCTGCTCGCTCGGAGTAAGGCATAATCGCAGCCGCTTTTTCACTGTCGCCGACAAAACCATCTTCCAGTGTCGCGTAGACATCCGGACGCTCGGCAATGAAATTAAATGGCGATGGATAAGCTGCCATCAGGCGGTAAATTTCCGCGGGAGCGAACAGCAAATCGCTGAGCGATGAGCCGTAGCCGTTGTAGTTAAGATAAGTACCGAATTGCATCAGCTTGATGCGGTCTTGATCGCACAGGCCTGATTTATTGGCCAGTGTGTCAGCGGTAGCAATCATGTTGTCGCCATACGCGCCAACCAGTGCCCACTCGCGGTAACGGCCATCCAGCAGTTTGTCGACAATGAGACTGGTGCAGGTATTTGCGGCGGTGTTGATATGTGTGGTCAGTGACGCATGATCCGGCACTTCTCCCGGATTATGGTGGTCGGCGTAAAATACACGCACGCCCTGTGACAATAAGTTATCCAGCGCAGCGCGGTTTTTCTCCATGGCTACATCCAACACAGTCACGTCTTGGGCGACAGCGGGATCGACCTGTTTCAACAGGGCGATATCACGCTTTACCCCGGTGATCAGTACGCTGTCTTTCGGGGTGGCGAGGCGAAGCTGAAGCAGGGCGCAAATCCCGTCAGCATCGCCGTTAAAAACATCAAAACTGGTTTTCATTGGTATTGTTAATCCTTGTTCTGAAAGCGATTAACTCGCTTCCAGTGTTTCGTCATCCTGCTTGTTATTGTTGTAATAACCATAGTGCAGCTTGTATTTTTCCTCCGCATATTTGGCGGAGAGTTGGTTAAGCACTACACCATCGATGGCGATGTCATGACGAACAAGTTGGCTGATCGAACGGTTGACCTGTTTCTCCGTGGTTGCTTCTGCTTTCACCACCAGGATCATGCCACCAGCCAAACGCCCCAGAATCAATCCATCGCTCACCACCTGTACCGGTGGGGTGTCGAGAATGATCCTGTCATAGCTCTGTTTCAGCTGGTTGATCAGCGCCGAGAACTTGGTTGAGCCCAGAAGCTCCTGCGGGTTTTGTGGCAACAGGCCAGCAGGCAGGATATCGAGTTGCGTTTCATCATCGTGATAGATGCAATCAGTCACCGGTGCGCCCATCACCAGTACATTACTCAGTCCCGCTTGGTTGCGTGGCAAGCCATAACGCTGTCCGACAGCAGGCATTCGCAGGTCGCAGTCAATCAAGAGCGTGCGTTCCATCTTGGCAAGGGACTGGGCGAGGCTCATCGCCACGGTAGTTTTGCCTTCAGAGGGCAGTGAAGAAGTCACTGCAAGCACATTGCGCTTACTGTTGGTGAGCGTAAGCAGAATAGAAGTGCGGATAGTACGGACCGATTCGCTGAACAAAGCTTCATCTGGGTCCAGGTAAAGTGTGTGATCAAGCGGTACATTCTTGAATCGCTTCGCTTTTACACGGGGCAGAAATCCTAGGTGCTGCAATCCCAACTTCTCCTCAACATCGTCAGGTTTTTCAATGGTGTTGCGGTAAGCATCCGCTAAAAACGCACCAACGATACCGAGCAGCAGGGCGAATGCGGCGCTGATCACGATCAATTTACCCGTCTGAGGGCTGGATGGATGTTGAGGGACAGCTGCACGATCCGTGAAGCGCGCGTTCACGGCATCGAAGTCGCCAGCAACTGTGGTTTCTTTCTGCCGGTTCAGGAACAAATCGTAGAGCTGACGGTTAGAGTCAACGTCGCGCTTGAGTGAATCATACTGTGCACGTTTTGCACTGATGTTCTGGTAATCGCTCTTCTTGCTTTCAAGCTGTGCTACCAGCGCGCGCTCTTGCTGACGTGCGCTGTTCAGCTCTTTCTCAATGCCTTGCGCCAGGTTATTAATCACTGAGTACATACGCTCTCTGACCGCGTCCAACTGCGCTTGGGCCTGGATCATTTTGTCGTGTTTTGGACCATAGCGTTTAGCCAGCTCTGAAACACGGCGTTCTGCATCTGTTTCGGCATTCTTAACGTCACGTACCTGAGGGTGGTTGGAGATTTCCGGCACTGTCATCAGGCTGCCACTGGCGTTGTTTTTCAGTTGATCAAAAAGACTTTGTGCCGCAACTCGACGTTCACGGGCTTCGTTAACGCGAATAGACAGGTTAGTGAGTTCTGAGCCCGCCAACTGGTCGATATCATCAAGCTCTATCAGACCTTCTTCTTTCAGGAAGTTGGTCAGGGCAAGCTCGGCCGCGTCCAGATTGTCTTTCAGTTCTGTGAGGCGCTCGGTGATCCAGAACGACGCGGTTTGGGTGGCCACCAAACGGGCTTCCAGGTTGGACTCAATGTAAGCCTGACCAAGAGCATTGGCGACTTTTGCTGCCAGTTCAGGATCGATAGAACCAAAATGGATGTTAACTAACTGCGTATTACGAATCGGTTCGATCGTTAGGTGCGATTTAAACTTATTCAAAACAGCTTGGCGCGCAGAAGCATCATCGGTCAGCTCTGAAGGAGAAACCGGCTCCGGAAGGAACTGCTGCAATGGCCCGATGTTATGAAGAAAGCCCAATAGCTTCTCACGGCCTGACAACTCACCAACCTGATTATTGAATTCGCGGATATTGGCAATACCCAGATCCTCAATCACTTTTTCCGCAATGTGGTTAGAACGCAGGATTTCAAATTGAGTCTGGTAGTACTCTTTCTGGCTGGTATCTAAGGTATATACCTCTTCGATTGATACCGCCTTGTTGGCTTCAGACTCAATAAGCAGCGTTGCGGTCGCACGGTAAACCGGAGTAATAGCAAGGATCAGCACTGTCGCGACCAAGGTCACCACCGCCACGAACGTAGCAATCGGCAACCAGTAACGCAGAATAATGCCGACGTAACGCTTGAGATCGAGACGTGCAGGTTCGTTGGCCGGGTTAGGCTCGATAAGTTTCATGATGTTTACTAGTCCTTTTTATCTTCCGTGCGCAAAAAAGCTGTTCTTTCGGTTGGCTTCTTAGAAGAAGCTCTGATCCACTACGATGATGTCGCCAGGGCCAACAGATTTCGACAGACCAACGTTGTTTTCTGTTCTTCCGCTTTTGGCTTCTGTTTGTTGAATTTTGTTTCTTGAAGCGCGATCCGTGAAACCACCCGCAATCGCAATGGCTTTGCCAATCGTTAACCCAGGCTGATAGTCATAACCGCCCGGATGATGTACCTCACCGTTCACGTAGAACTTACGGAACTGCATAACGTTGACCGTCACTTTAGGGTCAATCAGATAGTCGCCTTTCAGCCCTCTCTGAATGATTTCCTGCAGTTGTCCGACGGTTTTTCCTGCTGCTTCCAGCCTGCCGAGATAGGGATAATCAAATCGCCCACGGGTGCTGAGAAGAATGTCCATGGAGAGATCTTCCTCGCCATACACTTTGATAGAAATTCTGTCACCGTCGTCTAGCACGTACTGCTCATTGTCAGCGTACGCGGTGACTGAAAACGTCAGCAGGGCGAAAAGAATAAAGCTAAATCGTTTGATCACAGGCTCACCTCCATGCCGAGAAAAAATCTTGTTTGATCATAACTATAGCCAGTCAACGTCGAGTCACGTTCAAACCAGCTGACGCCTGCCGTTACATCCCACCAGCGGGCAATGCTGTAGGTTGCACTTACGTCAAACTGGGTGTCGTCATCTTTACGGATGCCCGGATAGTCATTGGTTCCATACCTAGCGGAGGCCGTTGTTGTCACTAATGGGGTCCATTTATGTTCCCAGTCAATCTTGATGGATTGATCTTCTACGTAGTCAGCGTTGAGGTTCGGGTCGCGCGCGAAGTCACGGCCCTCAAGGCGAAACTCACTGTAATCAGTGGGTTTCCAACTCAATCTCAGTTGCCAGCTGAAACCCTGGAAGTTTTCGCGCTGGTCACTGTCGAAATCTTTATTTTGGAAACCAAGCAGCAGTCGCCCTTGTGTTTTACCTGTGACATCCCAGTCCAAACCGCCATAAAGGAAGGTGTTGTTGTTGTCACGGCTGCCGCCAGGGCCCGTAAAGAGGTTGTCGTAACTGCGTATTTCATGTCGGAAGATAGTCAGCGCATGGAAATAGCTTGAGACCGCGTAATAAAACTCACCAGCCACATAAGGCATGTCCCAGTTATAGAATTTGGTGTCGACAGTAACGCCATTGGTGCGGACAAACACTTCGTCATCATAGTCTTTGGCTTCATAGCCTAAGATACCGACCAGACGGCCAGGTGCACCGTTGGCACCATACATATAGCGGGCGTTGGCATCATGGCGTCTGAAACGTAAAGGTTCATCGACCTGAAGGCTCGAACCTTCAGTCAGCCCTGTTCCGCGCGCTTCGCTCGCCACACGATAGGTGTAATCAAGGCGAAGGCGATGGCGGATATCGAACAGCCAAAATGCATTTCCATGAAGCTCGTGGTTCACGTAGTCGTCTTCGCTGCTGTCGGTAAAGCTCACGGCGTCAAGCGTATAGTCGAACTGATAGGCCGAGCGGCGCGTTTCAAGCTGGGCAACAACCTTTGGCGTCACCCTGTACATGGCAGAGTCGACAGGATCGGTTTCTGTCCTGCGAACATTGTCATCGTGCCCAGCGCTGAATTGCAGCGTTGGAATGATGTCGATGCCATTTTCCGTTTGATAAGGAAACGGCTCCACTGCCTGTGCAGAGAGAGGGACAGTACACAATGAGTAAAACAATAAGTTACGGCTTTTCACCTATCTCTCCCTAGTACGCCGTCTTACCGACAAACCCTTTGAACACGGTGGCGAAGACAATCTTGATGTCCATCCACAGCGACCAGTTCTGGATGTATTCCAAATCGAACTGAATACGTTTTTCCATTTTGTCCAAAGTGTCAGTTTCACCGCGGTAGCCATTGATCTGCGCCCAGCCAGTAATGCCCGGTTTTACTTTATGGCGCAGCATGTAGCGGTCTACGATGGCGCGGTACTGTTCGTTGTGTGCGACAGCATGAGGACGCGGGCCGACGATAGACATTCTGCCTTGCAGCACATTGAAAAATTGCGGCAACTCGTCGAGTGATGTGCGGCGGATGAAGGCGCCGAAAGGCGTCACGCGTGGATCATTCTTGGTGGCTTGTTTCACATCATCACCGTTGTCCATGACAGACATAGAGCGGAACTTCCACACATTGATTTTGCTGCCATCCAGCCCATAGCGGTGTTGTTTAAAGATGATTGGACCTGGTGATGAAAGCTTCACGCCAATCGCAACAGCCAGCAGCACTGGGGAAATCAGGAGCAAGATCAGAATAGACAGCACAATATCTTCCAGACGCTTCGCCCAGGCAGCAATGCCGCTGAATGGCGTGTCATGCACGCTCAGAGTATGAACGTGGCCAATGGTCTGCCAGCGGCTGTGCAGCAGGTTGTAAGTAAAGAAGTCGGGTACTAGATACGTCGTCGCCGTAGTGTCAGCAAACTGGTTCAGGTAACGGGCGATGCGGTCTTTAGCATGCATTGGCATTGCAATATAGACGTGTTGCAACTCACCCTGGCGCGCCAGTTCAAGTGCTTCACTGACTTTGCCTAACATAGGGGCTGGTAAGGTGCCTTCGACACGATCACTGCTGCGATCTTCATAAAAACCGAGGAGTGTAATTCCCAGCGTGTGGTTGCGCTGAAACTCTTGGGCCAGTTCTATACCGTTGGCTGTTGTACCGATAATGACTGCACGGCGAGTGTTGAAGCCATGGTTGCGCAGGCGGCTTAGCGCAGCTCGCGCCATAAAGCGCCAAAGTACTAAGCCTACAGCTGTACCGGTGAACCAAAGTGTCATCACAACGCGGGAAAACTGAATGCCGCTTTTTGAGAAGAAGAAATAGGCAACAAGAAGCAAGCAGGCACCACACCACGGCAGCAATGTTGCGACCATTTGTCCCTGGAAGTTACTGATACGCCAAGAACGGTAAAGGTGAGAGCTTTCAGCAAACAGCAGATAGAAAATACAAATCAGCGTGGCAAGATGTAACCAGGCTTCACTGATTGAACCCAGGTAGATTTGGCTAACAATTGCCAATGTGCCGCTGATAACGGCCAAATCACACAGTCGATAGAGAATGGCAAATTCAGTTCCATGTGTGCGGATTTTTCTACTATCCATGATTAGGTTCTCTGTTGTGATCAGGACTGAAAGCGATTGGTTCTATTTCATTTCTTCTTATTAAAAAGTAAACCACGCATTCCAAGCTCGCTACCTCAGGTTTGACTTTCAACCAATTGCGTATCTCGCGATTTCTGAGGTGTAAGTAAACCAGTATGCGACTGAGCAGAGAAGATGAAGTTTGTCCGATTTTGGCATGTGACATTTGTACTTCCCTGTCATTACACTATTTAGCAAGTCATCAATAGCTGTTCAGAAATGCAGACAACAAGTGACTTTTATTCCACAAATGCTGTGGTGATGTGTTGAAATTGAGATTTGGCGTTGAATTTATCGGATGTTGAATTCACGCGAATTTGATTGAAGGTCATCACCACTCAGTCTTAAGGTTTAGAAAAGACTGAGTGGCCTATGACGAAGATCACTGTTCACGGAATGCGCGATTAAAGCTTTCTGTGAGTGGTTTCAGTAAATATTCGATTGGCGTGCGCGGTTCGGTCAAAAGCATGACCTCTGCCTGCATTCCCGGATACAGTTCAATACCTTCCAGAATGTCGCTAACGTTATCAATGAGTTTGACCCGGGCAAGGTAATAAGCGAGGCCTGATTGCTCGTCTACCAATCGGTCAGCCGATACTGTTAGAAGCTCGCCATCCAGTGGTTTGACGCTTCGCATACTGAGCGCTGTCAAACGGATCTGCGCTTTCATGCCGGATCGCACCTGATCGATATCAGAAGGATCTACCTTGGCTTCGATCACTAGCCCCTCATTACTTGGGACGATGTCGAGCAATGGCTGCCCCGGAGTGATAACCCCTTCTTCAGAAAAAACCTGAAGATTCAATACTGTGCCGGATAACGGTGCGGAAATCGTGGTGCGGTTGAGAATATCTTTCGAAGAAGCGATTTGTTCATCAAGATCGTAGCGCTCCTGACGGCTTTCACGCAGACCTTCAACGATCTCTTTGATGCGCTCCAGTTCCTGCTCTCTGAGTTGTGCCTGGCTCTCTGCTACGTTCTGAGCCAAACGACTGGCATTTGCCTGAAGTTGACTGATGGTACTGAGGATTTGTGCCTCTTCACGCTCCAGTCGTAACACCTGTGTTTTACTCACATAGCCTTTTTCGGCGAGCTGACGGTTACCATCAATCTCTTCGCCGATAATCGAGAGGCGACGCTTTTCAATTTCCAGACGCTTCTTCTGGCCCTCCAGCTCCGCATTGTTCTGCGCCAGCTGTTTGTTGATGATCTCTTTCTGTGATTCAGAGAATCCGCGGCGGGCGGTGAAGATGCGCATTTGGTTGGTCAGTAGCTCTTCGACACGAGGATTATCACGTACTGCCTCGAGCTCGTCCGGAAAGGTGATGGTTTCGAGATTGTCACGCTCAGCTATCAGGCGGGCTTCACGCGCCAGGGCATTTCGCTGACGGGAAGTCAGCTGCTCCAATTGTGCCTGCGGTTGGGTTTTGTCGAGATAAATCAGAGGCTGGCCTTTTTCGACCGTCGCCCCTTCAGTCACCAACATTTTCTCAATAATACCGCCTTCAAGATGCTGTACGGTTTTCCGCTGGCTATCAACGGTAACCACACCCTGTGCAATCGAAGCGCCTTCCAATGGACTGAAGACAGACCAAATACCAAATGTACCGAAGAAGAGTGCGATGGTACCGAAGCCAATAATAATCAGGCGTTTGATGGATGGGATCTCGTTCATTTCTGGCCTCCTTTCTGAGCGATGGCTGCACTTTGCTCAAGGAGCGGCTTCAGTACTTCGTCGCGCTCACCAAAGGCGCGGATTTGAGCATCCTGGAGAACCAACAGTTTATCCATGGATTGCATCATGCTCGGTCTGTGTCCGACCAGAATGATGGTTGCCTTGCGGGATTTGAGATAGGCAATCGCGCGTTGCAGTGCAGCTTCACCGACACCATCGAGGTTTGCATTGGCTTCATCCAGCACAATCAGGCTAGGGTCGCCATAAAGCGCACGGGCGAGGGCAATACGCTGGCGTTCACCACCGGAAAGTCCCAAGCCACGCTCGCCTACGACGGTGTCGTAGCCTTTTGGCTGGCGAAGAATAAGCTCATGGCAACCCGCCAGTTTGGCGGCATGGATGACCATATCCGGGTCACCTTCAGACATACGTGCGATGTTCTGGCGAAGAGTGCCAGGGAAGAGCTCCACATCCTGTGGCAAGTAGCCGCAATGTGGGCCTAAATCGTCAGGATCCCACTTCGCCACGTCCATATTATCCAGACGAACGGTTCCGGCTGTCGGTGTTAGGTTGCCAAGCATTAGACGCGCGAGCGTTGACTTACCGGTTCCAGATGGGCCGATAATGCCAAGCGCTTCACCGGGTTCCAGCTTGAAGTTAATGCCATGCAGCACTGGCTCAGCGCCGCCCGGATGGAAGTAGGTGACTTTCTCAACCGAAATCAGACCCTTTGGTTTTGGCAGCGGCATAGACTTCGCGCGCTCTGGGAAAGCCGGGATCTGTTCTTTCAGGCGCTGGTAACTTTGACGCGCAGAAATCGCTGTACCCCAGGCACTGATAGACTGTTCAACTGGTGCCAATGCCCGCGCCATTAGAATTGAACCGGCAATCATGGCACCTGCTGTCATTTCGTTTTCAATCACCAGATAAGCACCAACACCCAACATGGAGATTTGCAGCAACATGCGGATGAACTTTGAAGAGGCTGTCAGTAGTGCGCCTTTCGAGTTCGCAGTGACCTGCCCCTGAATGCTGTCATTGTTGAGTGCCGTCCAGCTTTTAATGAAGTTAGGCATAATGCCCATCGCTTCAATGGCATCAGCATTTCTCGCTGCTGACTCCGCCTGTTGCATCGCCATGATAGAGGCTTCATTGGCTTTTTTGTGTGCCTGACGGGTAGACATGTCATTGATGATGGCAATGGCGAACAGGATGAGTGCGCCCACCGTGGCGATAATGCCAAGGATAGGGTGAAGCAAGAAAACAAAGCCGAGGAACACCGGCGTCCAAGGGGCGTCCAGCGCGGGGATAATCGCATTACCACCGATAAAAGCGCGGATGGCGGCAATGTCACGAAGGCTTTGTACGGAAGCGGAAAGTCCCTGACGCAGTTGTAGGGCAATACTGCCGCTCAATATATCGGGAGACAGGCTTTCATCAAACCAAGCGCCAATGCGTACCATAAGACGTGTCCGGATATTTTCCAGCACCGCCATGGTTAAGAGGGCAAAGATGGTGATCATGCTGAGAAGCAGCAAGGTATCGATAGATCGGGAACTGATCACTCGGTCGTAAATTTGAAGCATGTAGATGGGCAAACACAGCACCAGTATGTTGATAACAAAACTGAATGCGATAACGAACACCAGCGCTTTTTTACATTGCCCGAGAGTGTTTTCTAATTGCTTTTGTGTAGTGAGAGACATGTTATATCCGATGACGTTGCATCGCTATACGTATGGATACAGCCACGTAGCGAAAGATTTAATGAGCCCCAAAAAAAACAACCAGCATAGGAAGATACTGCTGGTTGTTTTGAGTATAGCTCGCCTGAGTTAGACGATAATAAAGTCATCTGCTGACAGGTCTGTCGCAGTGATGTTGTTCAGAGTAAAGCTTGAGCCGTCCGCCAGATTGACCAGCGTATTGTTGCCTACTTGGGTGATGTCCAGTGAAGCAAAGTCGGTGTCGCCAGTTGAGCGAATGATCAGTGTGTCGATGCCAACTTCGAAATCCACAACGCGGTCATTACCAGTGCCTTCACCCAGCAGGTTATGGAAAACAAAAGTGTCTGCGCCGTCGCCGCCAAACATGAAGTCGTTTCCTGTGCCGCTGAACAGCCAGTCATCACCGTTACCACCGTACATGAAGTCGTTGCCGCTGTTTGCGTAAAGGGTATCGTTCCCCTCACCGCCAAGCAGTTTGTCGTCGCCTTCACCACCTTGGAGGTTGTCTTCGCCTGTACCGCCGCGCAGTACATCGTCGCCTTCACCGCCTTTCAGCAGATCGTCGCCTTTACCACCGATGAGCAGATCGTTACCTGCACCGCCGAGGATTTGATCATCGCCATTAAAACCTACAATGCGATCATCGCCACCCAGTCCGCTGATCACATCAGCATCGTTTGTTCCTTCCAGTGACTCTGGATTATTGGTTCCTACAATGTCAGCCATTTTTTATATGTCCTTTTGATACTACCTACCTTTGTCTTAACGATGCTCAGGTGATTTTTCACTTCTTCACATCGGCGACTGGCAGACAGGTATGACCTCGCCCAACTAGCCGCGCTACCACTTTGCAGGAATCGCGTTGAGAAAATTGTCTCAATAGTGATTTGAGGTGCGAGATTACTGTCTGATCTGTATGACAGATTTATTGCCATGTTATGAGACCCAAATAGGACTGTTGGGATTTCGAGAAGCAGTGTCAGAGAAATGAGAGAAGGCAGCAGAATTCTGCTGCCTTGTATTAATTCATTGATATATAAGAAGAGGTTAAATGATGTTGAAGTCGCTGGCTGATAGGTCGTCGACATCAATGTTGTTCATAATGATGCTTGAACCGTCGGCTAGGCTGACAAGTGTGTTATTGCCGACCTGAGTCAGACTCAATGAAGCAAAATCGGTATCGCCGGTTGCACGGATCCAAACCAAATCGGTACCGATTTCAAAGTCGGTAATACGGTCATTGCCCGTACCGTTACCGAGAATGTTGTCGAACATGAAGACATCAGCACCTTCGCCACCGAACAGGAAATCGTCTCCCGTACCGCTGATCAATGCATCATCACCTTTGCCACCGAAAAGCACATTGCTGTCTTCGCGGGCGTAGAGTAAGTCGTTGCCGATACCTCCGTTGAGGACATCATCGCCTTTACCGGCGAACAGGATGTCATTCCCGCTGCCGCCGGCAACGTAGTCGTCGCCCTCACCGCCACGGACAAAATCATCCCCGGCGCCACCGGTGATCCTGTCATTGCCTTTACCGCCATAGACCACGTCATCACCACCAAAACCCACGATGACATCGTCTTCGAAAAAGCCGATCAGTAAATCATCATCATTCGTACCGACAAAATCGTCGGGCAGATCTGTTCCTAAGATTATGTTCATAGTGCTAACCCTCTGTATTTGAGATTACCTTTGTCAAATGGGGATGCGTACGTCGACGAGTGAATAGATGTGTCCTCGCATCAGTGCGAACGGCAGTGGGCGGGCTTAATATAGGTATGTTTTGAGATGGCCAACTCTCACATCGCACCTTCTATTGTGAAGGACTAATGAAGTCTGAGATGTCTCAGTTGTGACAGAATATGAGAACTCGCTAATTAAGCTGTCAGCCTAGTTAACATAGAGTCTTGGAGGGGAGAGCGTTCACTGCAGGGTATACCCGATAAGAGGGAAAAAACCTGCAGTGAGAGAGACAAGGTGTAAAGAGCTTAGCCTTGGTAATCCAAGCCAATAACAGACAGGTTATTTTTGGCCCAGAATACGGCTTGAACGCGGTTCTTCACATTGATCTTTTTAAAGATGTTGTAAAGGTGCGATTTGACGGTGTGTTCAGACACAAACAGGCTGTCAGCAATTTCACTGTTAGAGGCACCAGTGACCAGCTTGCGAAGGATTTGCTGCTCGCGGTTGGTCAGGCAAATTTCGGAGTAATCAATCGCACTGTTGTTGTTTTGCTGATAGTAGTGAATGAGCTCAGCCAGTTTTTGTCGAGGCAGCCAGTATTCGCCAGACAGCATCTTTTCAATGCCGTGACACAGGTGTTCGAGATCATCTTCTTTTTTGAACACGCCTTTGATGAACGGCCAGCTTGCGAGCTCTTTTGCGGAGAGATCGTGTGCGTTAAACAGGGCAAAGACATGCTGCTCACTAAAAGGAGCCAGACTTTGTTTGACGAAACTGACGGTGTCACCTTCGAAGGCGCTAAGGTCAATCAACACCAGACCGGAGGATGTAGAGAGTTTCTCGCTGATTTCTTGCTTCTCTACCAAAGACACGGCGCTTTTAATTTCCTTCTCAAGGCATGAAATCAACGCAGTGATGGTCATGCTCGGCTCTGAGACGAGGAGTATCGTGTATTTGTCTGAGGTGGTCTCGATGTTCTGCATGTGTATCCCTAAATGCCTGTAACTGTGCGATTTGCATCTTTCCGGCTGTACACCAGTTTATGAAAATGCATTCGCAGCATTCTAAAGCTCTATCACAAAGCAATTCGTATCATTTTTAGAACTTGCAACCGAAGCTTTGTGTGTAAAACGCGCCCAAACTCATTGTTAGTCTAATACAATTTGTTTTCGAACGCCGATTTCTGCGTAAGAGAATTCATTCTTACATAGTAGATTTCATCAGGTTGCATTCAGTCACAGTAACGGCATTAAAGATTGTGACGATTTTTTTTGCTTCTGTTATCATCGCCGTTTACCGTCACCCACGTGATCAATAAATAAAGGTTTGGGAGCACAATATGGCCAGCCGTGGAGTAAACAAAGTTATCTTGATTGGCAACTTGGGTAACGATCCTGAAGTTCGCTATCTGCCGAATGGCGGTGCGGTTGCCAATTTGACCGTTGCAACCTCAGAAACGTGGCGCGACAAAAACACCGGTGAAAACAAGGAAATGACCGAGTGGCACCGTGTGGTAATGTACCGTCGCCTGGCTGAAATCGCGGGTGAATACCTGAAGAAAGGTTCAAAAGTGTACCTGGAAGGTCGCCTGCAAACACGTAAGTGGCAAGGTCAGGACGGTCAGGACCGTTACACAACTGAAATCGTTGCTAACGAAATGCAAATGCTGGACAGCCGTGCCGGTGGTGGCATGGGTCAAGGTGCACCAATGCAGCAGCAACCACAGCAAGGCGGTTGGGGTCAGCCACAGCAACCTCAGCAGTCTAACTACCAGCCGCAGCAGCAACAGCCCGCACACCAGCAGCCGCCTCAACAACAGGCGCCTCAGCAGTACAACGAACTGCCAGATTTCGACGACGACATCCCGTTCTAATCGACGCGATATTATCGAATCTGCACAACCCCGCTTCTTGCGGGGTTTGTTTTATACCAATCACAGTAAGTAGGTGATCAGAAATAGCGCAGGAAAAATGCTCGAGAACAAGGCGGAAAATTTCGATAAGTAGCTCTTCTACAGTCAAATTTTTCAACGCAGTTATCGAGCATTTTAACAAGCTAGGATGAGCAGATATTTACTGCGATTGGTATTATCTGGCACTGTGAAAATGCTTTTCAGTGACCGACTTTCTGCTTAAGAAAATCAATGAACAGCCGCGTTTTGGTGTGGTTGTATTCGAGCTTTGGATAATAGGCATAAGCCGCACTTTTCGGCTGACGCACATCCGGTAGCACGGGCACCAGTAATCCCTGATCCAATTCCTTTCTGACCGTAACATCTCCAACCAGAATAATGCCAAGTCCAGCCACCGCTGCGTTCACTAAGGCTTCAGGGTTGGGTGAGACAAAGTTTCCGCTCAGGCGTAGCTTTCGACCATGCTCAAACTCGTGCTCTTGTGGGTGGCTGGTGGAGCCATAGAGCAGGCAGTTGTGATGCAAGAGCTGCTCTTGATCGACAATCGGTGGGTGCTGCGCAAGATAAGTCGGTGAAGCAAAAAAGCGCGGCTGGAAATCAAACAGCTTGGTGGCGATAAAACTCGCTGAGTTAAAGTCAGCCAACTCCCGGGTGATCACCACATCCAGATTTGGGTCTGGGAGTTGCCCAGGTGCGAGAGTATGCAGCTCTACCTGAATGTTCGGGTACGCCGAAAGAAACTCACCGATATTGTTAACCAACAGACGACTGCCAGTCGCCAGTGGCGCGCCAATTCGGAGCACGCCGCTGACTTCGCCGTAAGTGGATGTGGTTTCAGAGACCAGTTGTGTCCAGTCGTCCAGCAAAAGTTTTCCGCGCTGATAAAACAATCGTCCCGCATCTGTCATGGTCAGGGTGCGGGTAGTGCGCTTTAACAGTTGAACCCCCAGTTGATTTTCCAGCCAGGCCAGCCGCTTGGAAAGGGCTGAACTCGAGGTGTTGAGCTTGGTTGCAGCTTGAGCCAGCGAACCCATTTCAACCACAGTGACATAACTTTTCGCGCAGGTAATCCAATCCATTTATTGACTCATTATCAACCGAGTATCGACTTTGCGTTCACTTTCATAACGGGAACAACGATAATAACTAATTCAAGGCCGATTGGCCTTCTGAACTTATTTTTGCTGAGAAGGGATCAGCAAAACCCTTCATTTGGATAGTACATGAGAAAAGTTGCCGGGATGAAGCTGACCAACCGATTGGTCGCTTTTGTAACGCTTATTGTTGTTTGTGCCATGTTCGTGCTTTTTATTGGTGGTGCAATCAGTTTTCGTAAATTGGGAACGGACTTCCTCTCCCATTATCTCAGCAAAGTGGTGGTCGAAATTGACCATGCGATTGCCAACCCTGTCTCTAACGAAAACATCGGACTTTGGCTTCCGCAGCTATTGAAAGCCAGTGACATCGTTGAGCTGGAAATTAACAGCAAAACCGGCCTTTTGTATCACTACGAACAAATCCAAACGGTAGGCAAATCGCTGGATTTGATCGTGAACCGCTACGATCTCCCGAGTAATCCCGGCTTCTTCATTGTGATTAAATCGGTTCCTCCGTATGCGGATTTTGCCTATTCGATAGGCGCGATGTCTTCGCTTTCGCTTGCGGTACTCGTCATTGTGCTTGCCCTTTCATGGGGTATACGTTGGCTACGAACCCAGCTCTTGGGTGCAGAATTATTAGAACACCGTGGTCGCTTAATTCTGGCTGGACGGGCAGAAGAGGTGCATACCGGTGATGAACGTGAATGGCCAGCAACGGCCAGTATTGCGCTCGACCAGATGATTGCAGAACTTCGCGAAGCGCGTCAGGAACGCAGTCGCTTTGATACGTTTATCCGCTCCAACACCTTCCTGGATAAACTCACAGGCGCAGCTAACCGCGTGATGTTCGACAACCGTCTGCAAACCCTATTGCAAGATAAAGGCGCGCAAGGTGCAGTGCTGATGATCCGCATTGGCGACTGGGACACTCTGGTCCATGAGTCGGGCAAAGAAGGCGCTGACGAGTGGGTCAAAGAAGTCGGCAACGTGCTGTCGAACGCGATTCTCCGCTTCCCTGACGCTGTGCTTGCCCGTTACTACGACACGGAATTTGCCGTATTGCTCACGCATCAGTCGGCTAAAGACGCCCGTTTGTTTGCTACTCAATTAATGAAAGCACTGGAGCGCCTGACCCCGCCTGAGTGCCTGGAAGAAGAAAACTGGGCGCACCTCGGTATGACCTTCTTTACCACCGGTGAGCGCCGGGGCCGCCTGATGGAAGAGGCCGACATGGCGAAACGCAGCGCTGTGCTTCAGGGTAGCAATGGTTGGTATGCGTTTAAAAAAGATGTTGTCGCAGATGATGCCCGTGGCAGTGTTCGCTGGCGAACCTTGTTGACCCGTGTGTTTGAAGCGGGTGGTCCGGATCTTTACCGACAGGCAGTGAAAGATGCCAAAGGGGAAGAGCTGCATACCGAACTGCTTGCGCGCATCAAAGATGAAAATGGCCTAATCATCAAAGCATCACGCTTTATGAACGGTATCGATCTGGTGGGCATGAACAGCACGTTAGATAGGCGTGTGGTCGGTAAAGCGCTTCATCTTCTTCGCACGGGCGACGGACGTGAAGTGTTGTCTATTAATGTCTGCGCTGAGTCACTGGGTCAGCGCGCATACCAAACCTGGTTGCGAGATACCTTGCTGCAAACGCCACGTAGTGTGCTCAACCGTTTGCAAATTGAAGTCTCTGAAGCGCCGCTGGTCAAGCACTTCGATGCTGTCAGACCGACGCTTCGCATGGTTCGCGCACTGGGTTGTGCGGTGGTGGTGGATCAGGCTGGCCGTTCTGTGGTGAGTACCCACTACGTCAAAGATATCCAACCGAAATACATCAAACTCCATCGAAGCCTTATCCGCGACATTCATCAACGTCCGGAAAACCAGTTGTACGTGCGTAGTATGCTGGGAGCCTGTGACCCGACACCAACCCAAGTTCTGGCGGTGGGAGTGGAATCCCAGCAGGAGTGGAAAGTGCTTTTACAACTTGGGGTTATGGGTGGCCAGGGACGTTTTCTGGGCGCGGAACTCTCTTCCAGTCCAGCCACGCGCAAGAGGCAACGTTGGCGTAAACAATGATGTCGATCGAGCATTGTTTATAAAGCGCTCAATTGCGTCATGAAACTGTCGCACGAACACTTATTTTTTGGCGGGAAATTTGATAGAATATAGTGTACTTCAAACACTTTATTAACATTTCCCGAGCAATTATTAGGTGCAGATGGCAGTTTCTACTCTTTTTGCAAAGTTTTCCCCAGTAAAACAACGACATGTTGTTAGCTTGGTCGCATCCGCCGAACAGGTGGTGATCGCATATCAGGATAATGCTGGAAAGACGCAACTGGATGCGCAAACCGTCACTCAATCTGACCCGTGGACGGCAGCGGCACAACTGATTTCCCGTCACGGGATCAGCAAGGCAGACGTGCATCTTGTGCTCGGGCATGGCCTCTATCAATCCCTGTTGATTGATGATCCCGGTTTGTCTGATGAAGACAAACGTGCGGCGTTGCCATTCCAGTTAAAAGACTTCATTTCTGATTCGCCGTCGGACATCGTCGCCGATGGCTTTAGCTCGCCGGTGGCTAACCGTTTTCAGGCATTTGTCTGCCACAAGCTGCCACTTATCCAGTTCAGCAAAGCGCTGGAAAAAAGTCAGTGCCGACTCACTAACGTATCCCTTGAAGATGTTGCGTTGCGCCAGTGGGCGCAACTGGATAAAACCGAGATGGTACTGAGTCGTGATAGCCATGGCGTGTTGCAGTTGGCTGCATTTCATCTGGGTCGTCTCTGTTTTCAACGCCAGATACGCGGTGTGATGCTGGAAGGGCAAATGATGCCCCCATCGGTTGTTGATGACTTAGCATTAGAAGTGCAGCGTTCACTTGATTACCTGCGTTCACAACTGAAAAGCGCGCAAGTGACAGGGCTGGTCGTCAGTGTGCAGGGTGTTGATGACACCGAGTTGGCGTTCCAACTGTCTTCCCGTCTGTCTGTCGCGGTGCGCCCACAGCAGCTTTTCGATACCGGTGCCCATCATCAACACATTGCGATGGCCGCGCTAAGCCGCGACTATTCTCCGGATGTGAACCTATTCAGCGACGATCTGTCGCCGAAAGCGCCGCTGCTGACGTTCGAAAAAATGCTGCTGGTATGGGGCGCAACCTCACTACTGGTGGTGTTAGTGGCTGCTTACCAACAATTTTCATTGGCGCAAGCCGAGAAGTTTTTTTCATTGGCAGACAGCGAGCGACAGAGCGCACAAAATCTTTCCGATGAGCTTAACGAGCAAATGGCTTTGCATCTGCCATCGGTAAGCCTGACCAATGAGGTGAAAGAGAAAAAAGCCGCCATTGAGGCTAAGCGCCGTGCGTTGGCTGCGGTGAAACAGCATGATGCAGCACTGCAGCAAGGTCATGCAGATACCTTCCGCGCACTGGCCTCACTTTCTCGCCGCGATATTTCCATTTCTTCTATTTCTGTTAGTCAACAGTCGCTCGATTTGAGCGGACTGGCTGCCACTCCTGCTTCTGTTCCGGCTTGGCTGCAGACATTCAAATCTCAGCCACCACTGGCAGATCGTGTTTTTGAACAAATGGCGCTGAGCCGCGATGAGAAAAACCGCCTGAACTTCAATCTGGTATCCAAACGTGAAAGCGGGGAGAGCGCGAAATGAATGCACTACTCACCCGCGGTAAAGACGCGTTTGAAGCACTGAGCATCCGTGAACAGTGGATGATTGCACTGGCAGGCTGGATGGCGATTCTCGGCTTGGGTTTGTTCCTCTTTATTGAGCCTGTAAGTAAGACGCTGGCGCAGCTGGAAACGCAGATTCTTCAGTCAGAGCGCACGACCGAAGACTTGGTGACACTCAATCGTCTGAAGCAGGAAAAGCTGCACACCTCACCGAACACTGAGCTTGAAGCTGAGTTGGCGACACTCAATCAAGAGATTTCAGCGCTTGATAGCGAAATGGAGCGCAAAGTGGATGGCTTGGTTACCGCTGCCCAAATGTCTTCATTGATGGAAGCTGTGCTGAGGCAGTCTGAGCGCTTGACGCTGGTATCAATGAACTCCTTGCCACCGCAACAACTGACAGACATGGAGGATGCGGGTTATTACATCCATCCTGTCGAAATCACGCTGGAAGGGCGTTACTTCGACATTGTCGATTACCTGAGTGCGCTGGAGGCCTTGCCCGTCAAATACTACTGGCAAAGCGTGGACTACAGCGTGAAGGAATACCCGAAGGCTGAAGTCACCATTGAGGTTTACACCCTGGGTGAAAGTGCTGTGTTTATCGGGGGCAAAAATGAAATTACTGAATAGCGTTCTGATTATGTTTTCGCTGTCGCTGCCGATAACGTCTTTAGCAGAGAGCGATCCGACAGCGCCGCTAGGCTTTACGCCTTCCTCTCAGCCCGCGAAGAAAAAGGTATATCGCTTGCCAAAACTGGACGCGATTTTGTGTGCGAGCGATGGCAGTTGTTCTGCTGTGCTGAATGGCAAGAGCGTGAGGAAAGGTCAAAGCATCAATGGCTACGTTGTCAGCCGAATCAATGAAGAGCGCGTAACGCTGAGCCGTGGTGGCAAGCGTTGGGCATTGACCGTATTTAACGAGCAGGTAGTACAGTGAAGACACATTCATTACTGAGCAAAGGTTTACTGACCTTCGCCGCAGCGATGCTGTTGTCGGCGTGTCAGAGCGTGGGACATCAAAAGCCAACTGAAATACAGGAAGCGCTGAACGAAGCCTATGCACAGAGCACTTCCCAGCCATTGACGGAATTGCCAGATGCGGTCACTCAGGATTTGATGGGGGATTTCTCTGACACCTCTGGCAGTGGCGTGTTGACTGAAAAACGCCTGCGCATCAATGCCAATAATGTGGATGCCAAAGCTTTCTTTGGTTCTTTGGTGCAGGGCACGGATTTCAATCTGGTGATGCATCCGGAAGTGGGCGGGAAAGTCACGGTTTCCCTGAAAGATGTCACCGTGCCTGAAGCGTTGGAAGTGGTTTCTGATATCTACGGCTACAACGTCGAAATCAATGGTCGCCTGATCCAGATTTTCCCGGCGGTACTGCGCACGGAAACTTTCCCGGTGGATTACCTTCAGCTTCAACGCGCCGGTGTGTCACTGACTTCTATCAGTACTGGCGCAGTTTCAACGGATTCCAGCTCTGGCAGCGGAGATGATGAAAAAACTGAGCGTACCTCAGTGCCTACGGGCGGAACCGTGATTGAAACCCGTGCGGAAAGCAATTTCTGGGCGCAGCTCGAACGCGCTGTCGCGGCCATGATTGGTAATGGCGATGGACGCAGCATTGTGGTCTCACCACAAGCGAGCCTTATCACGGTGAAGGCATATCCGAATGAACTTCGCGAAGTGAAACGTTTCCTCGACGCGTCACAAGCACGACTGAAGCGTCAGGTGATTCTGGAAGCCAAAATCCTCGAAGTGACCTTGAGTGATGGCTATCAGCAGGGTGTTAACTGGTCGGATATTACGTCATCGATTGGCAGTGGTGGTGTGGAAATCACACGAGACGCGGCAGAACTTGCCGGCGACTTTATTTCCAATGTGATCGGTGGACAAACCAATATCACCATCTCGGATGGCAATTTCTCCGCGGTGATGAACTTCCTTGATACACAGGGCGATGTGAATGTACTGTCGAGTCCTCGTGTCACAGCGGCAAACAATCAGAAAGCGGTCATTAAAGTTGGTGGTGATGAGTACTTCGTTACGGATATTTCATCCAGCGACACCTCGGGCGATAACTCAGACTCCGGCCCGAACATCGAACTGACCCCGTTCTTCTCAGGTATCTCCCTAGATGTGACGCCGCAAATCGACGATGACAATGGCGTACTGCTGCATGTTCACCCAGCGGTGATTGATGTGGTGACGGAAGAGAAAACCATCCAACTTGGCACTTCATCACAGCCTTATGTGTTGCCACTGGCTAAGACCTCTATCCGTGAGTCGGACTCTATCATTCATGCTCAATCTGGCGATGTGGTCGTCATTGGTGGCCTGATGAAATCGAGCTACGAAGAAATGGTCTCTAAAGTGCCACTTCTCGGCGATATTCCGGGTCTAGGCAATCTATTCCGCAACGTGAACCGCATGAAGCAGAAAACCGAACTGGTGATCTTGCTGCAACCTTCTGTGGTGGGTGAGCAAACCTGGCAAGAAGAGATCAACCGTTCACGTCAGCTGTTGAACGACTGGTTCCCGGAAAACTAAGCCAGCCCTATGTATATGTCGCACTTTGGCCTCAATGCCGCGCCATTTAGTTTGACTCCGGACACACGCTGCTTTTTCGGCGTGCGTTCGCACGTGGATGCGATAAATACCTGCGTGTCGGCGATGGAAATGGGCGAAGGTTTGGTCAAAGTGACAGGCGAAGTGGGTACAGGAAAAACCATGGTGTGTCGTTTGGTGCTCAAAGCATTGAGCGAAAGCTTTACCTTGGTATTTCTGCCAAACCCAGCCAATACGGTAGCAGGGTTGCATCGCCTGATTGCTGATGAGCTTGGTATTGATGAACAGGTGACAGAAGACAAGCTGCTTGGTGCAATCCAACAGGCAGCTATTGCAGCTGCACGAGATGAAAAGCCTGTCGTGATCCTTTGTGATGAAGTGCAGGCCATGCCGGATGAAGTGCTTGAAGCGATCCGCTTGCTGGGCAATCTGGAAACCGAGCAGCGTAAGCTGATCCAACTGATTATGTTCGGTCAACCAGAGCTAGATGAGCGCCTGTCCCAGCACAGTATGCGCCAGTTGCTGCAGCGTATCAGTTTCAGCGCAGAATTAACGCCACTGAGCTTTGCTGAGACATCAGCCTATATTGACCACAGATTACAAGAACAGGGCGCTTCGCCACTGTTTTCAACTTGGGCAAAGCGACGTATTTGGGTCGCGAGTCAGGGCATTCCGCGACTGGTGCATCAGCTTTGTCATAAATCGCTGTTATTGAGTTTTGGCAGGGGCAAACGCCGCGTCAGCGCGCATGCTGTTCGCCTTGCCATTAAAGATACACCTCTCGCCCGCCAGCACTCTGTGCTTCAGGCCGTTTGGGGGTAGGAAATCATGAGTGAATTAAACCGCATGTTGAGCGACCTTTCGTCGCAGCAAAACAGTGAGAAACGCCTCGCTGTTGCATCAATCCCTTCTGTATGGAGCTTTCGCTTTGCACGTGTCGTGCTGGCACTGGTGGCGACGTTAGTGGGCGCGACAGGTATTTCATGGGCGGTATCAGTAGGCAGCGAGAAAGCCTTATTAGCTACGCCAATGCTGACGCCGGAGCCTGTTTTCGCGGAGCCTGCGCCAAAAGCTTTACCTTCTCCTACTCAGAAAGTGGTGAAAAGTGAGGTCAGCTATGTGGCGATGAAGGCGACACCTGTTGTTGCTGCAGTTGAGCCAACCTTTGAAACCAAAGCCGAAACTAAACCAACAGAACAAATCTCTGAGCCCGTGCTGATGGCGAAAGTTGAGACTGTTAAAGCAGCGCCGGTGCAAGAAAAAGTGGAACAAGAAGCTTCCCTGTCAGTGGAAACCATTGAACTGACTGGCGAGCAGTTGGCGGATATTGCTTATGACAAAGCGCAGAAGCGCGCCCAAGTCGGTGATACACAAAAAGCCATCGCTTTCCTGCGTGATGCGGTGAAATACAACCCGAGCCACATTGCTGCCACCAACCAATTGGCGGGACTTCTGTATGGTCGCAGTCAATTGCGAGAGGCAGAAAACGTGCTGCGTAAAGGCATCAGCGCCAACCCGAATTCCGCAACATTGAAACTTACACTGGCGCGCATGTACCAGCAAAGTGGCAGCGAAGAGTCTGCGCTGAATGTGCTGTCTTCTTCGGTGAACTTGCTGGACGGCGAGCAGGTGCGATTCGTGTCCATGCGCGCGGCTTTGGCACAAAAGCTGGGTAAGAATCTTGAAGCCAAGCAAAGCTATCAATGGCTGACAGAGCAAGAACCGATGGATGGTCGCTGGTGGCTGGGATTGGGTGTGTCTGCTGAGAAAACCGGTGCCAATGAGGAGGCCGCAAATGCCTATGGCAAAGCAGTGCAGTCTGGCGGTTTGAGCAACCAGTCAGTGAACTTTGCCCGCCAGCGTCTGGTTTACCTCCAGAACCTGAAACAGGGAGCGACAGATGGCCGTTAAATTACGAAAGCGTCTTGGCGACCTGCTGGTTGAAGAGCACATCATCACTGATGCACATCTGAATGCTGCGCTAGCCCGTCAGTCAGAAACCGGACGTAAGCTTGGCGATACCCTGATTGAAATGGGCATTCTGACCGAGAGTCAGATGCTGGACTTCCTTGCCCGTCAGCTTGGTGTACCACTGATTGATCTTAGCTTGACCCAAGTTGACCCAAGTGCCGTCAGTTTGCTGCCAGAAGTGCATGCTCGACGCCTTCGCGCGTTGGTGATTGGCCGTATCGGTAACACGGTTCGTGTGGCGATGTCTGATCCTGCGGATTTGGCTTCACAGGAAAGTGTGCTGAACCAGCTGCATCAATATCAGGTAGAACTTCTGATCACCGCAGAGCAGCCGTTGATCGACGCATTTGATCGCTATTATCGTCGCACCAGCGAAATCGCCTCGTTCGCAGAGCGACTGCAGGCCGAACACGGCGTAAAGCTGGAACAAAACTTCGGGGCAGAGGAAGAGCAATCTGAAGAAGTCACCGTCGTTAAACTGATCAACTCATTGTTTGAAGACGCAGTGCAGGTGAATGCCTCGGACATTCACATCGAACCAGATGCCGATGCCCTGCGCATCCGCCAGCGTATTGATGGCGTGCTGCATGAAACTTTGCTGAAAGAGCGTGCAATCGCTTCTGCACTGGTGCTGCGCTTAAAGCTGATGAGCGGTATGGATATCTCTGAAAAGCGTCTGCCGCAAGATGGCCGCTTCAATATCAATGTCCGTGGCAATGCTATCGACGTGCGTGTGTCGACGCTTCCTGTGCAATACGGCGAGTCTGTGGTGATGCGTCTTCTTAACCAGTCGGCCGGCGTGCTGCAACTGGAAGAAGTCGGTATGGACGCTCAGATGCTGGCGCGTTTCCGCAACCAGCTTCGCCGTCCACACGGCATGATTCTGGTCACCGGCCCGACAGGCTCGGGTAAAACCACCACGCTGTATGGCGCGCTCAATGAACTGAATGTGCCGGGCAAAAAGATCCTGACAGCGGAAGACCCGGTGGAATACCGTCTGCCGCGTATCAGTCAGGTGCAAATTCAAAGCAAGATTGGCCTGAGCTTTTCTTCCGCGCTTCGCACCTTCCTTCGTCAGGATCCGGACATCATCTTAGTCGGTGAGATGCGTGACCTTGAAACCGTGGAAATCGGTCTTCGCGCGGCACTGACCGGTCACTTGGTGCTCTCGACCTTGCACACCAATAACGCCATCGACAGTGCGCTCCGTCTTCTGGATATGGATGCGCCGGGTTATCTGGTGGCGAGTGCGGTACGCGCCGTGCTGGCGCAGCGACTGATCCGCCGTATCTGCCCGGATTGTAAAGTGCCACACGCCACTGACGATGTGGAGCAGGTTTGGCTGACAACCACCCGCCCGGAAATGGCAGGACATGGCTTCTACAAAGGCAGAGGCTGTCAGAGCTGTAACTTTACCGGCTACAAAGGCCGAATTGGTGTGTTTGAGCTTCTGGAAATCACGCCAGAGTTAATGGATGCATTGCGTGCTAACGACACCCAATTGTTCTCTGCGCTGGCAGAACAGCAGGCAGGTTATAAGCCATTGGTTCACAGTGCGTTGGATTTTGCCAAGCAGGGACAAACTTCGCTGGAAGAAGCGATGAAGCTTTCTGAAGCGGCAGCGATGTCGCTGATAGGTGCCTGATGCCAAGGTATCGCTACACTGCGCGCAAGCCGAACGGAAAACGTGTTTCGGCGATTATTGAAGCTGCCAGCGAGGGTGATGCGATCGCTAAGGTGTCGGCGTCTGGCGCGGTGTTGTTATCACTGGAAATCACCAAGGCGCGGGCACAAAAAGCCAATGCGCCGCTGTTTCAGCCAAAGGTAAAACTGGAATCGCTGGTGATTTTCAGCCGTCAGGCATACAGCTTGATAAAAGCGGGTGTACCGCTTCTACGTGCCATTAAAGGCTTGGCACAAAGCACCACGGATAAGCCATTGAAAGCTGCGCTTGAAAGTGTCGCCAATGAGCTTTCCAACGGTCGCCCTATGTCGGCGGCAATGCGTGACCACGAAAATGTGTTCAGTGATTTATTTGTCTCGCTGGTACAGGTGGGTGAAAACACGGGTCGTCTCGATGATGCCATGCTCCAGCTGGCTGAATACTACGAGCAGGAAATGGAAACCCGCCGCCGGATTAAATCTGCGCTGCGTTATCCGACATTTGTGCTGATTGTAATCATCGGCGCGATGGCGTTTTTAAACGTCAAAGTGATACCGCAATTTGCAGGCATGTTTGCCAAATTCGGCTCTGATCTGCCGCTGCCGACCAAGATTTTGATGGCCACATCGAGCTTCTTTGTCGATTTCTGGTGGCTACTGGTTTTCGGCACCGTTTGCTTGGTAGCAGGCTTACAGGTGTGGAAGAACACCGAGCAAGGCCGGGTGAAGTGGGACAAATTCAAGCTGCGCATTCCGCTGGTCGGCAACCTGGTTAACCGAGCCTTGATGTCGCGCTTCTCGCGAACATTCGCCTTGATGCTGCGTGCTGGCGTGCCGCTCAATACTGCACTGCAAATGTCTGGTGAAGCGCTGGATAACCACTTTCTTGGTGGCGAAGTGGACAAGATGAAAGCGGCAATTGAGTCGGGGATTAACCTCAGTTCTGTTACCGCAGACAGCCAACTGTTTACGCCACTGGTTCACCAGATGATTCAGGTGGGAGAGGAAACTGGCCAGATTGATAACCTGCTGCTGGAAGCGAGCGACTTTTACGATCGCGAAGTGGATTACGACCTGAAAACCCTGTCAGCACGTATGGAGCCTATCCTGCTAATGATTGTGGCGGGCATGGTATTAATCCTCGCATTGGGTATTTTCCTGCCAATGTGGAACATGCTCGACCTGATCCGTGGCGGCTAAATGCGCTGGATTTTTAGGTTCAGGGAAAGTAGTGCTGCCCAGTGGGCTTTGCTCACCGCGATTATCGGTATTGTCGTAATGGCTGCGATTCCGGCTTTTGAGCGTGTGATGCAGTTTGCCGATCAAGTGGAGTTTCGTTATCTCGCCAATGCGTTTGAAGGTTCGGCCAAGAATGTGCATTTGCGAGCTGCTTTAAAAAACGAGATTAAACAAAAAGATATCGTTACTGTTGAAGATGTCAGTTTCCGATTGAACCCAACAGATAACCATCAACAAGGTTTTCCTTTTGCGCTGGGAAATGGCGCAAAAACACTGACAGCAATACGCGCCGAAGATTGCGGTGCATTGTTGGAACAATTTACCGACCAGTCTTACTGGTTGGGTGACAAATTACAGGCTGCGGCAGAACAAATCTCGCAGCCAAAGATTCGCGCAATAGTGGTGAAGGACAAAGGTAACAACGCCCAACCTTATTGCCGATTTGAGAGGCCGGCACGCGCCGGTATTTGGAGTGATGACACGTCAATATCGGCGCGTCATGTTTTTGCTTACTACCCGGCAACTGGTCGCGTAGAAGTGTTGAGAGAAACTGGAGAAGTAAAATGAAACGTCAAGGCGGTTTTACGCTAATTGAAATGATCGTTGTGATTGTGATTCTGGGTATTTTAGGGGCGACAGCGGCGCCTAAGTTTTTTAACTTCAAGGATGATGCAGAGACAGCAGCCTTGGAAGGTTTAAAAGGCGCTATTGATGGGGCCGCCAACATGACTTTTGCAGAATTTCAGTTATCAGGAGAAGTTACGGGTGTTGATACCACAACAGAAGGCTACCCTGCAGCTACAGGAGCTGGCATTGGTGCCGCAGTTACTGGCCTAGGTTTAGATGATGACTCTTCTGACTGGGCCGTAAAATATGCTAACGATATTGCCCAATTTGCTTTGAAAGGAAAGACTATCGGAGCAGGCACTGATTGTGTTGTATACAAGTTTGATGCGAACAAATTCCCTGTTACATCGATTGAATCTTGCTCTTAACCAATGAATAAAGGCTTCACCCTAATCGAGCTGATCACAGTACTGGTGATCCTCGGCATTATTAGTGTGTTTGCTGTACCGCGTATGTCGGGGTCTGAAGCTTTTTCAGTAACCAGTGCGCGGGATACGGGCGTGTCTGTTGCCAGACAAGTCCAGCTGAGGGCGATGCAGCAGGAGACGCCGTCTTCTGCCTGCAATGCCTTGTATGTTGCTGCCTCCCGAATGGGGGGCAGTAGCAACTCTGCCTGTAGTTTTGGTGAAAACCGCAGTGATGTTGTAGATCTTTCTGAATCACAAGTTCGCATTTCACCCGTTCAAACGATTTACTTTGATTTGCTGGGACGCCCGGTAAATGCAGTAGGTAATCGACTTTGCACCTCTTCTGTGTGTGAATTTACCTTCTCCCAAGGCGGTACAGAAGCCAGTATTTGTTTAAACAGCGAGGGCTATTTCTATGCCTGCAGCTGAAAAATCTTATCGAATTTCAAACCATCAGCGTGGCTACACGTTGGTGGAGTTAGTGATTGGCATTGTCGTGTTTGGCGTTGCCATGGTGCTGCTTAGTACCACCCTTTTCCCTATGTTCGCCAAATCTGCCAATCCGCATTATGAAGCCCGTGCTGCAGCGCTTGGGCAAGCGGTGATGAATGAGATCCTGGCACGTCATTTTGATAAAAACTCTGACCCCAACGGCAGCCGCTGGCGCTGTGATGAAGACGCTGACGCCGTTTTGGCGCAGGGTATTGTTGCCCCGAATCCTATTCAAACCTGTTCTTCTCCACTTACAGCAGGAACGGGTTTTGTTGCTGTTGAAGACTATATCGGGTGCTGGGGAGAAAGCTCGGCCTGTACTCGAACCCACAGAGGCGATTTGAGCGCTTTGGTTGGTGGCTCTGCGTTGGATTACAAAGGCTTCACCGTCGATATCAATGTCGAGTACGACAACAGCACTTTTGCTGACAGCACCAACAATGCCAGACTCTATAAACGCATCGACCTGTACGTCGATACTGGCAGTTTTGGTCGATATGACTTCACGGCCTATCGGAGCAACTTCTGATGGCTTTATTCACCCGCAAACCTCGCGGATTTACGCTGGTGGAGCTAATCGTTACCTTGACGATTCTGGCGATTGTTTCGGTTGGTATCTTTGGCTTTATCGAATCCAGTGCATCGGGCTATGTGGAATCACGAAACCGTGAAGCCTTGCAATCCGAAGCCCGTTTTGCGGTTGAGCGGGTAGGTAGAGAGCTGCGACATGCGGTACCAAACAGTTTGCATGTATACAGCACCGGCAAGTGTTTAACGTTTATGCCGATTCGCTATTCCGGCACTTATCATCAGTTGGTGGAGGGAGAAAATACGCTAAGTGTTGCGCTGTCTACCCAAGAGACTGATTGGCAATCCAAAGTGAGCGAAAATCATCGGATTGTGTTTTTACCTTCATCGCCTGCAGATTTGACTGGGGAGAACAGCTACCAGATCACGGGCGTTTCTGGCAATACAATCACTACCTCGAAAACGGCTGCGGATCCTTGGCCTGCTGAATCACCCTCCCGACGTTTCTATATTTACGAAAACTCAGTCAGCTTCTGCTTTGATAACAAAACTGGAACCCTTGAGCGCCGTATTAACAATGGCAGTCAAAACAGTACAACCTTGGCAATGAACATTGCTGCCGGCAGCGGATTTAATTTGGGCACCACATCTTTAGCCAGCGGTAACCTGATCGATATCACCTACAAGTTCAGCCAATCCGGCGAATATTCTGTTTATAACCAACAAGTGCAGGTTCTCAATGCACCGTAAATTTACTTCTCCCAAACGCCAAAAAGGCAGCATGTTAATCATCGCGGTATTTGCGATGACAGCCTTGGCGGCACTTGGTGCTGCGCTGATGCAAATCACCACCTCACAAAGTGATACCACTACCCGTGAAGTTTTGGGCACACGCGCCTGGCTTGCGGCTAACAGTGGCACTGAAATGGCGATGGCGAGACTATTTCCGCTGGCCAAAGATGCTAACAATCTACCTGTAGCAACATGCAGTGAAACACCTGTTGTGACGAGTTTTAGTGCCGCAGGTCTTCGCGGCTGTTCGGTTTCAGTGACTTGCGAAACCATTGACGCTGGGGAGTTTGTTCAATACCGCGTTGAGAGTAAGGGGCAATGCGGTAGTGGTGCACATCAGGTTGTGCGATTGCAAGAGAGCTGGGCTAGGGGGATTTAGGATGATTAAACAGCTCTCAATCGTTTGGCTCTTTTTTTTCTCTGCTACTGCAGATGCTTCTCTAACAAGCTATTTCCCAGGGCCTGCGCAATCACAAGCTCCTCTGGCAGATAGCGTTAAATTTAAATGTGGCTCAAAAACTAGCATAGCTTCGAGCTGTGTCGTAGCTCAATCTGAGTCGATGGTTGAGCATTTAGAGCAAGAGAAGGTTTTCTTGGGATTCGGTCAATACGATAAAAAGTACAATGCCAAATGCGGAGATGGGGGAGTCGATGGAACCAATACAGTGCCTTGTGAACGTAGTGATCTCATCAGAGCAACATACGTTGGCCTAGAGCCACTTGAGGTGAACAAAGGAACCCATCCACTTGTGAATGAAGAGAAGCAATTCTCTTCTTATCAGTCGAAGAATTTCACGCTCACACCTTCGGAACCTCGCTATAAGGTTGTTCGAGTGCTCCAAAACGTTAATCTTCACTTTAAGCCAGGGATATACTATTTCGGTGATTTAATAATCAGTGACTCAGTGAATATCAGTGTAGAAGGTGAAGTTGAAATACATGTAAACAGCCTGAAAGTTGGTTCAAGCTCCACTATTAACTATTTTAAGGATACGAGTTTTTCCACATATGGCGAACCGAGTAACCTCATCCTTTGGGTTCACAACAATTCATCGGCAAACGCATCCGTTAGCGGCATTTTTGATGCACAATTCGGAGAGTTTTCCAAAACACACGCTTATGTTTATGCCGACGGTGTAGTAAAAATTGCGGGCTCGCAACCCAAGCAAAACTTTGGCACCATTATATATGGTGCAGTTACAGCCAGATACCTAGAGCTAGGTGGATATTCAAAATTAAAATATGCTGCTCCACGGCAGAGCTATAAACTAAACATCTCTCCTGAAACAGCCACTGCCAGCGGCTGTAACCGCATTCCTCTGACTTTCTCAATATTGGACTCCAATGATGTCCTTCAGGACGATGTAAATGGTTTGCTAGACGTATCTGTAACATCACCTAACCAACACGCTTGTTGGGCTACAGATGGTATGCCTAACTCCAATTGCACTAATAAGTGGATGAACAATGTTCCGGTGGTAAATGGTGTCGCTCATCTTTGGCTTGGCGGAAGCGGTGGCGATGTTTCAGTTAAAGGGACTTTCAAAAACAGCGAGCAGGTGGAAGGAACTTTAGAAGATACAGCGGGCCCTTTTCATTTTGAAAAAATAGGTCTTCGCTTAAATGCGGGCAGTCCATTAAAGCTTGTTGCGGGTAAAGAAGAAAATGTACTTATTGAAGTTGTAAAAAGCGCAGGCAATGGACAAAGCTGCAGTGTTAAACATATCAATGGCACCTTTGACCTAGAAGCATCGACAAAATATGACTCGCCTTCAACTGGCACCAAGCTAGCTTATGTAAATGGTATTTCTGCGAATGGAAGTAATCCTAACGCGATAACTTTTACCGAAGGAAAAGCAGATCTGGATGTTCGGTACAACGATGCCGGTGAAATCGCTATTCCTATCAATATCCCTATTTTTGCCAATATCAAAGAAAACAATAAAGGCGGATTAGCGACTGAGGCTTCAGATGAGCCTGAAGGCAAAGATTATGTTTCTGAGTTAACCGGAGACATAATTGTTCACTCCCGCCCATATACTTTTGCATTCTGTGGTATGCCGGGTAATCCCGATAACGCTTTCAAAATGGCTGGAGAGAGTTTTGGTCTGGCGTTAACGCCAGTGATTTGGTCTGGTGGAAACGATCTGAATGGAACGGATTTGACTAACGGTACTGAGGCTCCACTTGCATCTTCATTTTGCCAAAGAGAAGCTACGCCCAACTTCTGGAAAATGGGCGCTCCGGAAGCGTTTGTCACGTTGGATGAAACGGCCATTATAAAAAAACCTACAGGTGGCAAAGGCGCTCAAATTCATGGGATAGCACCAAAAGCACATACTCAAGTGAATGCGAGCAACCGATACCGGTTCAATGGCCTTTCAGTTAGCGATGTTGGTTCATTCGGCATTCGCTCAAAGCTAACAAACCCGTACCTTGGAATGATTGTGAATCCGGGGGAATTGGAGGTTGGACGCTTCTACCCTGCTTATTTCTCTCTGTCAGGAAACATCACACCCGCTATCAGCGATAACCAGGACAGCGGCGGCGAAGGCTTTACTTATATGAACCAGCCTTTCGAAGGGCAATACACAGTTTTGGCGATGAACGCTAAGCATCAGGCAGTGAAAAACTACCATCTGTTTGATGATGCAGATAAAGCCCAGTTTGTGGACTGGGCGATGATACCGTCATCTGGTGTGACAGGATATGAAAGCCTCACATCGCGTTGGCAGCACCCTAGCAGTCGTTTGACAGGACGCTGGATCGGAGATGGCGAGACCGGCAGTCGATTTAGCTTCAGTGGTAATATGATGGTTGATAAGGGCAGTTCGCCAGATGGGCCATATCCCGAGTTGAAATTTGTTGCGGGTGTAGATCCGAGTCAGCCAGATAGGGATGGTACGGATTTCAGATTTTGCAATGACAGTACTACGAGCCAGTGCGTCGAAAAGTTGCCAAACCCTGATGTAGATGGCGAGTTTGGCGCCGAGTTCGCCCAAGGTGAATTTATGTTTGGCCGGATGCGCATGGAAGGATTTACTGAAACCCAAGATCTTTCGCGTGAACAAACCATGCCAGTTGTAGTCGAAGTGTTTAATGGTCAGCGTTTTGTCACCAATACACGAGACAATGCATCAGAAATATCGACCGATATTGGTGAGAAAGAAGTGCTATTCAGCAGTACCAGCGAAGAAGCCAATCGTGCCCAGATTTTCTTGCGCGATAGCGCCAACCGCACCATAACAAAGAAAACTGTCGAAAATGGCCGCTCCGAGTTTGTTGTGAAGGCTCCGGCTCAAAATGGCAATTTAAACCGGGAGCAGTTCCGTTACTGGCAGAGGCTGGATACGGCGATCGGCAGCGCTGCACCACAAACCTGGTTGCAACATAATTGGCAGGGTGCGCAATTTGATGATGATCCCAGCGCAATAGGAACCTTTGGGTTTTACCGGGGAAGTGATCGTGTCATCTATAAAGGTGAAAAAAACATCACATTGACAGGGGAATGAAAAAAAAGACAGATCTCATTCAGGTTTGTAGATCATCACCTTGCCGCGCCCCGTCAGCGTTGGTACATTTAGCGGAATTTGAAGAATTTTAACGCTTGCAGGATTAACCGAAGATTATGTTTAAGAAACTTCGTGGCATGTTCTCTAACGATCTGTCTATCGATCTGGGAACAGCTAACACTCTCATCTATGTAAAAGGGCAAGGGATCGTTCTGGATGAACCTTCTGTTGTCGCAATTCGTCAAGATCGTGCAGGCTCACCAAAAAGCGTCGCGGCAGTCGGTCATGAAGCAAAACAAATGCTGGGCCGTACGCCAGGAAACATCGCAGCCATTCGTCCAATGAAAGACGGCGTTATCGCTGACTTCTACGTGACTGAGAAAATGCTGCAGCACTTCATCAAAACCGTCCACGACCACAGCTTTATGCGTCCTAGTCCGCGCGTGCTGGTGGCAGTTCCTTGTGGTTCTACTCAAGTTGAGCGTCGTGCAATCCGTGAATCTGCATTGGGTGCGGGCGCGCGTGAAGTGTATTTGATTGACGAGCCAATGGCGGCAGCAATCGGTGCGGGTCTGCCAGTGTCTGAAGCAACCGGTTCAATGGTGGTCGATATCGGTGGTGGTACCACTGAGGTAGCGGTTATCTCTCTGAATGGTGTGGTTTACTCATCTTCTGTACGTATCGGTGGTGACCGTTTTGACGAGTCCATTATCAACTATGTGCGTCGTAACTACGGCAGCTTGATTGGTGAAGCAACGGCTGAGCGCATTAAGCACGAAATCGGCTCTGCGTACCCAGGTGACGAAGTGCGTGAAATCGAAGTACGCGGTCGTAACCTCGCAGAAGGTGTGCCACGTAGCTTTACGCTGAATTCCAACGAGATTCTGGAAGCGCTGCAAGAGCCGCTGACAGGTATTGTGTCTGCTGTGATGGTTGCACTGGAACAGTGTCCGCCAGAACTGGCATCTGACATCTCTGAGCGCGGAATGGTTCTGACTGGTGGTGGTGCGCTGCTTCGCGACCTTGACCGTCTGCTGACTGAAGAAACCGGCATTCCGGTTGTTGTTGCAGAAGAGCCGCTGACCTGTGTTGCACGTGGTGGTGGTAAAGCGCTGGAAATGATCGACATGCACGGTGGCGATCTGTTCAGCGAAGATTGATCTTCTTCCATCAACAAACAGGTTGTAACTGAATGAAACCAATTTTTGGCCGTGGGCCATCGCTACAATTACGCCTGTTCTTCGCTCTTTAATATCAGCCAGCCTTATGCTGGCTGATAGTCGTTTGGGTGCCTTCACCAATTTCCGTTATTTGCTGAACTCGCTGGTCGCGCCGTTGCAATACGCGTCGAATGTGCCGCGTGATCTGCTCGATAATGTCTTCCGTCAGTTCACCTCGCACCAACAGCTGTTGATTGACAACACCAAGCTCAAAGAAGAAGTCCTGCTGCTACGAAGCGGACAGTTGATCTTGGATCAACTGGAGCAAGAAAATCAGCGTCTTCGCGAGCTACTGGGTTCTCCGTTTGTGCGTGACGAACGCAAGATGGTAGCGGAAGTCATGGCGGTAGACTCTGACCCTTACAAGCATCAGGTGATGATTGATAAAGGGCGTACAAACGGGGTTTACGAAGGCCAGCCAGTGATTAACGAGCGGGGCATCGTAGGGCAAGTTTCTTATGTCGGTGCACACAATAGCCGTGTACTGCTTATCACTGATCCAACCCATGCGATTCCAGTTCAGGTAGTGCGTAACGATATTCGTGTTATCGCTTCAGGTCGCGGTGATAACGACAATATCCAGTTGGAAAACATCCCAAGCAGCACGGACATTGAGCCGGGCGACATGCTGGTCACGTCTGGCTTGGGTGGTGTATTCCCTGAAGGCTATCCGGTGGCGAGAGTCACGTCGTTCTCTTTTGACAACAAACGCCCATTTGCACAGGTGGACGCTAAGCCAGAAGTGCAGTTTGATCGTTTGAGATATTTGCTGCTGGTGTGGCCAACTGACGTTGAGAAAGAAGAAGTGGTTGAAGAGGAAGGGCAAACACCTGCAAGTGAAGATGCCCAACCTTCAACGACCGAAGAACAAACCGAAGAGGTAAGCAATGGCTAATTCAAGCATGCGTGGCCGTGCGCTTATCTGGCTGTCGTTTATTATCGCACTGATCCTTCAGGCCGCGCCGTGGCCTGGTGAGCTGGCACCATTTCGCCCATCCTGGGTGTTGTTGGTGGCTTTCTATTGGGTATTGGCACTGCCACACCGTGTGAATGTCGGCACGGCGCTGGTGGTTGGTTTGCTCTGGGATTTAATGCTGGGCTCCACACTCGGTGTGCGCGGCTTGATGATGTCAGTGCTGGTTTATATTGTCGCGCTGAACTTTCAGATGCTGCGTAACATGTCGCTCTGGCAACAGGCAGCACTCTTGTCTTTGCTGACCTTGGCAGGAAAAGTGCTAGAGTTTTGGGCGGAGTACTTGGTATCCAATGTCCAGTTCGACCCGGCGCAGCTTTGGGCAGGTCTGCTTAACTTCTTATTATGGCCTTGGCTGTTTTTGCTGCTGCGACGGGTGCGCCGTCAATTTTCGATTAAGTAATCTGGAGAAATCATGGCAGATCTTCAACTTTATCTCGCGTCTGCCTCACCTCGCAGAAAGGCGCTGCTGGAACAACTCTCTGTCCAGTTTGAGATTTTACGTGTTGACGTTGAAGAACAGCGCCAGCCTCATGAACAAGCGGCGGACTATGTCCGCCGTTTATCCCTCGATAAGGCAAAAGCCGGCGTCAATGTCGCGCCTGTCGACCTGCCAGTGCTGGGCTCAGACACCATCGTTGTCTGTGACGGCAAGGTATTGGAAAAGCCCGCAGATCTTGATGCGTCGCTCGCCATGCTGCGCCAGTTGTCTGATCGCCAACATCAGGTGATGACGGCTGTGACGCTGGCAGATCGGAACCATTCCCTGACCACTCTGGTCACAACTAATGTATGGTTTAAACCCCTGAGTGACGAAGAAATCGAAACCTACTGGCATAGCGGCGAACCTTGCGACAAAGCAGGAAGCTATGCGATTCAGGGACTTGGCGGCCGGTTCGTGACCCGAATTGACGGCAGTTATCATGCTGTGGTCGGTCTGCCACTTTACGAAACAGATACTCTGTTAAAAGAATTCCAAAAATTAAGCGGTAAAAACCTATGAACGCAGAGTTATTGATTAACGTGACGCCTTCAGAAACCCGTGTCGCCATGATTGAGGCGGGTAATCTGCAGGAAGTGCATATTGAGCGCGAAGCGAAGCGCGGCATTGTTGGCAACATCTACAAAGGCAAAGTGAGCCGCGTACTGCCAGGTATGCAGGCGGCTTTCGTCGATATCGGTCTTGATAAAGCAGCGTTCCTGCACGCCTCCGACATCGTTCCTCACACTGAATGTGTCGCTGAAAACGAAAAGCAGCAATTTCAGGTACGAGATATTTCTGAGCTGGTTCGCCAGGGGCAGGATATTGTGGTGCAGGTGGTAAAAGACCCTCTGGGTACCAAAGGCGCGCGTCTGACCACAGACATCACCTTACCTTCCCGCTACTTGGTATTTATGCCTGGCGCAGCGCATGTGGGCGTGTCTCAGCGTATTGAAAGTGAAGAAGAGCGCGAGCGCCTGAAGAACATCGTGTCTGACTACTGTGATGACCTCGGCGGCTTCATTATCCGCACCGCGGCAGAAGGCGCATCGGATCAGGAAATGGCTCAGGATGCGGCTTTCCTCAAACGTCTTTGGAACAAGGTGCTGGAGCGTCGTGCCAAGCGTCCTTCCAAGTCGATGCTTTATGGTGAATTGGGCTTGGCCCAGCGTATTTTGCGTGATTTCGTCGGCACTGAGCTCAATATTATCCGTGTTGATTCCCGCACAGCGATGGAAGCACTTAGGGAGTTTACTGAAGAGTTTGTGCCAGAATTGTCTGACAAGCTTGAGCTCTACACCGGCGAGCAGCCCATCTTCGATATGTATGACACCGAGAATGAAATTCAGCGCTCACTTGATCGTAAAGTGGAGCTGAAATCTGGTGGCTACCTGATTATCGACCAAACCGAAGCCATGACCACGGTGGATATCAACACCGGCGCGTTTGTGGGGCGACGTAACCTTGAAGAGACCATCTTCAACACCAACACTGAAGCTACCCGTGCCATCGCGCGACAACTTCGTCTTCGTAACCTCGGCGGCATTATCATCATCGACTTTATCGATATGAGCTCGGAAGAACACCGCCAGCGTGTATTGCAGTCACTTGAGCAGGCGTTGTCGAAAGATCGTGTGAAAACCAATATCAATGGCTTCACTCAACTTGGTTTGGTGGAGATGACCCGTAAGCGCACGCGCGAAAGCATTGAGCACGTATTGTGTGGCCAATGTCCAACTTGCGAAGGTCGTGGTTCAGTGAAGACGGTGGAAACGGTTTGCTACGAAATTTTACGCGAAATTACCCGGGTGAACCGTGCGTATGATGCCGACAAGTTTGTGGTGTATGCGTCACCGTCTGTGGGCGAAGCGCTGGAAGGTGAAGAATCACACGCAGTAGCGGAGCTTGAAGTCTTCATTGGTAAACAAGTAAAAGTGCATGTAGAGCCGCTGTATACCCAAGAGCAGTTTGATGTAGTGATGATGTAAGCGAGACCGTTCTTTTCATGGCGAAATTTGCTCAACGCTTAGCAGTGACGGTGAAATGGCTACTCGTTGTTTTACTAGTGTGTGCTGCGGTATTTACCGCGGCCATGCGTGTTGTATTGCCCAACTTGGATGCGGCTAAAGCGCCGATACAGCGTTGGGCAAGTGATACCTCTGGCTTTACCATCGACTTTTCTACCTTCAAAGGGCACTGGCGTTATCTGGTGCCTTCTTTATCTTTGCACGATCTGACACTTTCTACTGAAACTTCCCATCTGGAAATTCTGACGGCTGAAAGCATCGACATGCAGTTCGATCTCTGGGCGACGTTACAGCGCCGGGAGCCGACGTTTTCCAATGTGACGATCACCGGGCTTAACGTCGATCTCACTCAGCTTCCGGAGCGGGACAACAAAAGTAATGAGAGTCTGAAATCTCAGCTGGAGCGTCTGTTTCTGGTCGGGCTGGGCCAGTTTGCTATTCACGACGCCAAAGTGACCCTGCTGTCGCCGTCTGACGAGCGTAAAACCATTGATATTAACTCTCTGCTTTGGGACAACCGCGCAGGGACTCACCATGTTCAAGGTGTGGTGAGTGTTCAGGGGACATCACTCAATAAGCTTGATGTTCAAGGGGTGTTTACTGAAAACAATGGGCTGGGCTCACTCGATGGTGAGTTTTACGTTAAGGCGGATGATGTCTCGCTGAAAAGCTGGATCAGCAAATTCGTTAACCCAGATGTGTCGCTGGCGACGGCTAAAGTCGGCGGCGAAGCGTGGCTGACAGTAGAAAAAGGCGAAGCCCGTTCTGCACTTATCAGTGTGAATAACAGTGATATCGCGTGGTTCCCGAATGCTCCAGTACTACAAAGCCAGGGCAGTAGTATGCAATCGGTCAATATTCAGCGCGGACAGCTTCTGGTTGAGCAGTCCGGCGATGGCTGGCATATCGCCACTGATAACTTCGCGATTAAAACCGATGGCAAACTCTGGCCAGAGCCGAACCTGCGAGCGGATATCAACGATGACGTTTGGCTGGTGAACCTTGGCTACTTTGACGTGCAGTTGTTGCTCCCCCTTCGAGAGTTGGTCGCGCTGCCCAAAGGGGTGGAAAACGCCATCAATGAATTGGCGCCGAAAGGCATGGCGCAGGATATTCGTATTGAGCAACAAAAAGGCGGTGAGGTTCACTACTCTGCAGTCTTGAAAAACGTTGGCTTCAAGCATTGGACCTACTTGCCGGAAGTGCACAAACTGGATTTGACCGTGGCAGGTGTGGGTCAAAACGGCAAGGTCACGCTGGCAATGACTGACGACATCCTGCCGTATGGAGACTTCTTTCAGGCACCGCTCAACATTGAACAGGGTAATGTGGTCGGCTACTGGCAGATGCATGAAGATAGCGTGACTATCTGGTCTGACAGCGTGGCTGTGCGCTCGCCCCATTTGGATGTGGTGGGCGAGTTCCGTCTGGATATCCCGTTTGATGACCGCAGTTCCTGGCTTGCGTTTTACGCCGAAGCCAGTTTGAACAATGCTGGGGAAACCTGGCGATACCTCCCTGCTTTAGCACTCGATGAAGAGCTCACTGATTATCTCTCCGCAGCGATTCGCGGAGGGCAGGCTGATCACGCCAAGCTGGTGTGGTATGGCGACTTTGAAACCTTCCCGTACCTCGAACATCAAGGCATTTTTCAGGCTTATGTGCCGCTCAAAAATGGGCAGTTCAGTTTTGATACCCAGTGGCCGACGCTGACAGATTTGGAACTGGATCTGCTGTTCCAAAACGATGCGCTGTATCTTGATGCGTCCAATGTCGGACTGATGGGGGCCCGTGGTTATGGTTTGAAAGGGGAAATCCCCTCTTTCAGCGATGACAACAGCGTGCTCTTGATTGACGCCAATATCGCCTCAAGTGGGGCTGATCTTCGTGACTATATGCTGGCAACACCGCTTGTCGATTCTGTCGGTGCTGCACTGACCCATGTCCAGGTTGATGGAAAGGTGAATGGAAAGATTTCACTGAACATTCCACTCAACGGGGATGATGTGTTGGCAAAAGGTCAGGCGTCATTGAAAAACAGCAAGGTCTCTATTGTCAGCCCTGAAATGACCTTTGAGAAAGTCAGCGGCACCATCAAATTTGATAATGATGTGGTGTGGGCGAAAAAGCTCAAAGCTAACTTATTGAAGCAGCCCATCAATATCGGGTTTAAAGGTGAAACCGAGTCCGATAACTATCTGGTTAACATTGATATTGATGGTAACTGGGAAGCAGACAAGCTGAAGGCTGCGTTGGATCAGCCAGACATGGCCTTCATTGAAGGGAAATCTGCATGGGACTTGAATGTTGGCATTGCTCTGAAAGATGTCGGCTTTACCTATGACGTGAAATTGGATGCCGATCTGACGACCCTAGATTTCAACTTGCCGTCTCCATTGGATAAGCCTTCCTTCATCAAAGGCCAGGGGAGCATGAAAGCCTCTGGCGATGCGCAAAGTCTGGTAGGGCAGGTCGAGCTGCCAAACGTGAAGTATCAAGCCAATATTGATATCAGTGGTGAGCTCCCAGTGGTGACCAAAAGCCGCACTGTGATTGGTGATGGGGAGCTTTCCCTGCAGCCACTGACGGGGAATGCGGTCAGTATTGATGTGCCTGTTCTGGATCTCCATGCCTGGAAAGATGTGGTGGCAAAAGCCGAAGCGGCGCATCGTGAATCGAAAGGCTCATTCCCTGTTGTTTTGCCCAATCCTTCACGACTTAACGTTAAAGCCGAACAGGTGAAGGCGGGAGAGCTGGTGTTCAATAACTTCTCGATGGCAGCGCGTAAGAAAAGCGACGGCTTTCATGTTTTGGTAGGCAGTGAAGAGTTGGCGGGTGACGCATGGTGGGATGAAGATAAATTTCTCACTGTCTCTATCGAGCACTTATTCCTCAATATCGACCTGGACAAAGAGAAGCAGGAAGAAGAGGGTGAACGCAAAGGTACCCGGTTAGCCAATGATGTCGACCGCGCTCTGATGCATTATATCCCTTCAACCGATTTGACAGTGAAAGAGCTTTGGCTGCAGGGATATCGCGTCGGCAAAGTGGAAACCCAGCTGCTTAAGCGCGGTCAAACCATCACCATGCCGAAGTTTTCTATCGACAGCGGTGGTACCCGTATTCGTGCCAATGGTGATTGGTCTATCTCCGAAAAAGGGTTTAACCATTCTGAATTGAGTTTCGACGTGTCCGCGAAAAACAGTAGCGATCTGATGGGACGCTTTGCCGTGACTGGCGGTATTCAGGACGCAACAGTGAAAACCTCTGGCGAACTCAGCTTTGACGGTGCGCCATGGTCGGTGAATGTTGAGACTCTGGACGGCATGCTCGAAACCAAAATCGAGGATGGTTACATCAGCGGTGTGGGTGGTGCAGGCCGATTGCTTGGTCTGTTCAGCCTGGATTCCATCTTGCGGAAAATGCAGCTCGACTTTACCGGTGTGTTTGAGGACGGTCTTGCTTTTGATGAGATCAGCGGCAGTGCCTCAATCACTAACGGGGTGATTGTCACGGATAATATCCAGATGAATGCGCTCGCAGGTGATATGTTTATTAGAGGGATAGCAAATCTTGCGAAAAATCAGGTTAATGCGGACGTTAGATTCGTGCCTGATTTGACCTCCGGGATTCCGGTTTTAACCGCATTTGCTGTCACCCCTCAAACCGCACTCTATGTATTGGCAGTCACCACAGTGCTTTCGCCAGTTGTAGACGCGTTCACACAGGTTCGATATCAGGTAACCGGGGCCATTGATGATCCCGTCGTCAGGGAAGTTTCGCGAAGTACAGGCGAAGTGACGTTACCTGAGCAGGCCACCAAGCGCTTGCGGGAACAGCAGAAGGAGCAATGAGTAATGACCAAATTTGGCGTCGTACAAATGAATTCAGGGATGGATCCCGAAGTAAATCTGGAAGTGCTGGAAGGGCAGCTGAAGCATCTGAAAGCGCAAGGGGCGCGATTGGTGCTGACGCCGGAAAACTGTCTGGTGTTTGGCACAAAGGAAGACTATGACAAGCACGCCGAGGTACTGGGTCATGGACCTTTGCAAAAGAAGCTTTCCCAGCTGGCATTTGATCTCGGTATTTGGCTGGTGATGGGTTCATTTCCCATCCGCAACAACGACGGTACCTTGAGCACAACCTGTCTGGTTTACGATGCCGCCGGTAACCTGCGCGCTTCCTATGAAAAGCTGCATATGTTTGATGTTGATATTGCCGACAATCACCGTAGCTACAGAGAGTCAGATACATTCAAGTCCGGCGACAACTTGGTGTTGGTCGATACACCGTTTGGCACGCTTGGGCTTTCTATTTGCTACGACGTCCGTTTCCCGCAGCTTTATTCAGCGCTTCGCCAGCGCGGTGCAGACATCATTGTCGTCCCAGCCGCATTTACGAAAGTCACGGGTGCGGCGCACTGGGAAGTGTTGCTGAGAGCCCGCGCGATTGAAACCCAATGCTGGGTGTTAGCCGCAGCGCAATGTGGCAGTCACCAAGGCGGACGTGAAACTTACGGCCATTCGATGATTGTTGACCCGTGGGGACAAGTGGTCACAGGTCTGAACGAGCAGATTGGCACGGCATGGGCTGATGTCGATTTGGCGTCTAACAGCGCAATCCGGAGCAAAATGCCTGTCATGCAGCATGCCCGGTTGCAATGCGCGATGAAATAGCGCAGTCTCGAACCCATATCTCTCCCGCAATACACTGGATTGCGGGACATTCCTTTTTTAGCGCTAAAGAGCAGTTTATTCATGAGCCTGGAACACGTGGAAGAAACCATGCTGCACCTTTCCGGTGTCAGTAAAAGTCAATTAAGCCAAACGCTTGAGCATTTGGCGGCAAGAAACATCGACTATGGTGATGTTTACTTCCAGTCGTGCTGGCACGAATCGCTGGTACTTGAAGATTCCATCATCAAGGATGGCTCATTTAACATTGATCGCGGTGTTGGCGTCCGTGCCATTACGGGTGAGAAAACCGGCTTTGCTTATTCAGACCAGATCAATGCTGATGCCTTGATGCAAAGCGCGACCGCGGCACGCGGAATCGCAGACAAAGGCGGAAAGCTAAAAGTGTCTGCGTTTGCTTCGCGCCAATACCCAATGATTTATCAGGCGATTGATCCGCTGCAAAGCATGTCCAAAGAGGAAAAAATCGCACTGCTTAAAGAAGTCGATGCTTATGTCCGTGCCAAAGAGCCTCTGGTGCAGGAAGTATCAGTCAGCATTGTAGGTGTGTATGAGCAGGTATTGATTGCAGCAACCGATGGCACTTATGCTGCGGATGTTCGCCCTCTGGTCCGTTTTTCTGTCAGCGTACTGGTGGAAAAAGACGGCCGCCGTGAGCGCGGCTCTGCCGGTGGTGGTGGTCGCTTTGCCTATACCTACTTCACCTCAGAAGAAGACGGTAAATCCGTTGCGATGAATTATGCCGATGAAGCAGTTAGACAGGCGCTGGTGAATCTTCATGCCAAAGGTGCACCTGCAGGTACCATGCCTGTGGTACTGGGCGCAGGTTGGCCAGGGGTCTTATTACACGAAGCGGTAGGTCATGGCCTTGAAGGTGATTTCAACCGTAAAGAGTCGTCAGTGTTTACCGGCCAGATTGGTGAACAGGTGACTTCACCACTTTGTACCATCGTGGATGACGGCACCTTACAAGATCGCCGTGGCTCGCTGAATATTGATGATGAAGGGGTGCCGGGACAGTACAACGTGCTGATTGAAAACGGCATCTTGAAAGGTTACATGCAGGATAAGCATAATGCTCACCTGATGGGTGTGGCGCCAACGGGTAACGGCCGTCGTGAGTCTTACGCACATTTGCCAATGCCACGTATGACCAACACTTATATGCTGGCAGGTGAAAGCACGCCGGAAGACATCATCAGTAGCGTGGAATATGGATTGTATGCCCCTAACTTTGGCGGCGGTCAGGTGGATATCACCTCTGGCAAATTCGTGTTCTCTACCAGTGAGGCCTACCTCATCGAAAACGGTAAAGTGACGACGCCAGTAAAAGGCGCGACCCTTATTGGCAGTGGTATTGAAGCCATGCAGCAGGTCTCTATGGTCGGTAACGACCTGAAGCTGGACCGTGGTGTTGGTGTATGTGGTAAAGCCGGCCAAAGTGTGGCGGTTGGTGTGGGTCAACCTACCTTGAAACTGGACGCGATGACGGTAGGTGGCACGGAATAATTGCTGCCGCTAAATGCAAAAAGCCGGGTGACCCCGGCTTTTTTAGTCTTCCGACTCTGCTTTCAGCGTTTTCAGCATCTGGAAGATTTCGCGGTAAGCTTTTGGCGGCTTGTTACCTTCCTGCTCTTTCTTCGCCTGACGGGCTAGTTGACGCAGTTTCTGACGGTCAGCACTTGGGTACTGTGCCACGACATCGTTAATGGCAGCATCACCTTCTGCGACGACGCGATCACGAAGCTTTTCCATTTTGTGCAGCTCAATCGACTGTTGGCTGTGCTTATTGCGCAGTAAATCCAACGCCGCCTGAATAGGTTCAGGATCGCGGGCGCGCATCAGTTTGCCGATATACTGCATTTGACGGCGCTTGGCTTCTTTGTCAAAGCGTTGCGCGTCAGAAATGGCTGCACGCAAATCGTCGTCCAGCGGAAACTTTGCCAATACAGAAGGTTTTAAAGCAACCAGCTCTTCGCCCAGCTTCTGCAGTTCTTCCATGTCACGTTTCATTTCGGTCTTGCTGACCCAAATGATCTCTTCTTCCTCTTCCCAAGGCTCACGTTTGTTCTTACGGCCCATAATTCTTCCCGAGGTTGTTTGACGGTTTCGATAACGGCGTATCTTATCAAGAATGTCGAATTTTGCTGGTGTTTTTTAAGCATTGCGGCCCTTTCGAGTGGTATGCTTATCAGCAACACTCATTAATTTAAGACCTTATGGACGTGAAACAACAGGTTGCTCAGCAACGTACTGAGCTGGAAGCGGCGGTAACCCGTGCGCTGGAGTTGGCGGGCAAGAAAGCGGATGCGGCAGAGGTGGCAATCACCAAAACCACAGGCATCAGTGTATCGACCCGCATGTGCGAAGTGGAAAACGTCGAGTTCAACAGCGATGGCGCGCTGGGCATTACCGTTTATCGCGGCAACCGTAAGGGCAGTGCTTCAACCTCTGATTTATCTGAAAAGGCGATAGCTCAAACCGTTGAAGCGGCTTTGGATATCGCCAACTATACCTCAGAAGATCCGTTTTCAGGCCCTGGCCCGAAAGAGCTGATGGCGTTTGACTATCCGGATTTGGATCTGTTCCACCCAGATGAGCCAGAGCCGGATCACGCGGCAGAAAAGGCGATTGCTGCTGAGCGTGCTGCGCTGGATTACGACAAGCGTATCAAGTTCAGCGATGGCGCGAGCTATGACAGCCACTACGGTGTGCGCGTTTACGGTAACAGCCATGGCATGCTGGGTAGCTATGCCTCCAGTCGTCACAGCATCAGCTGCAGCGTGATTGCTGAAGACAGCAAAGGTATGGAGCGTGATTACAGCTATACCGTTTCCCGCGACAAAGATGAGTTGTGGGGACCGGAAAAAGTGGGTATTGAGGCAGCTAAGCGCACTCTCTCCCGCATGGAACCGCGTCGCTTGGCAACAGGGCAGTTCCCGGTGATGTTTGCTGCGGATGTGGCAACCGGCTTGCTTGGTCATTTGGTGATGGGTATCAGCGGTTCGAATCTCTACCGTAAATCTTCCTTCCTGCTGGATAAGCTGGGTCATCAGATACTGCCTGATTGGTTTGAGGTCAACGAGCGTCCGCACATTTTGAAAGGCATGGCGAGCGCACCGTTTGACAGCGAAGGTCTGGTGACTCGCGATTTGGATATCATCAAAGATGGTGAGCTACAAACCTATCTGGCAACCAGTTATGCGGCACGTAAGCTGAACATGCAGCCGACAGGCCACGCTGGTGGTATTCATAATTGGTTTGTGAAGAACACTGGCCAGTCGTTTGAACAGATGCTGAAAGAATTGGGAACGGGTCTTTTGGTGACAGAGTTGATGGGCCAAGGCGTTAACATCGTCACGGGTGACTATTCGCGTGGCGCAGCGGGCTTCTGGGTCAAAAACGGTGAAATCCAGTATCCTGTTAGTGAAATCACGATTGCGGGCAACTTGGCTGATATGTATAAGCAGATTGTGGCGGTTGGCGCAGATACGGAGTTCCGTAGCCAAATCCAGACTGGCTCAATTCTTATAGAGTCGATGAAAGTGGGTGGTGAGTAAGCTCAACACTTAGCTTATCCTGACGACTAAATGAAAAAGCCACCTGCGATAAGGTGGCTTTTTTCGGTTCTATCTGAGTGCTAGTAGCCAATGATATAGCGGGATTTCACTTTTCCTGTCAGGAGTTTGTTCAGGGCAACGGCTATCAACATACTGAGTGCAATGACGACAAAACAGGTCACTAGATAGTAAGGAATATTGGTCGATTCCGGGTGATCCAAAAACGGAAGCCTTTTAATGGTGGTTAACACCCAAGGGTGGATAAAGAAAATTGCAAAACTGGTATCAGATATCAGGTCCGTTAATTTAGTTTTGAATACGAAGGTTTCCAGCAAGAAATAAAGCCCAATAGATAAAAACATTTTCTGAATAAACATGATGTCAATACCACCATATTCAAAAATACTCTTTGAGTAACTTCCTTCGTGCCCTTGAATGTATTGATAGAATGCTAAGAGCAAAGCAAAAGAAAGGAATATTGATGCCTTTGTCCCACAGTTCTTGTTAATTTCCTCTCTATAAAGAGAAATGTATATCCCAACCAAATAGAAAGGTGTGAAATATACCAGCATCTGTATTGGGTTTATGTTTTCATATGAACGATGCAAGAAAATAGAAATAACAGAAAATAAGGCTATGAGGACTACCTGTGTACGCTTGGGTAGCTCAATAAATTTAAAATGAAGAGGAGAAACCAGGAATAATAGAATCGCAAAAGGAATATACCAATAGGCGGTTAGCATTCTCCCCGTTAAGTAATATTTAATGGTTGTTGAGAAAGCACTGTCATCAGGAGAGAAAAATACAATTCTATAATAGTCTGCATCAGGAGCGAAGAAACCAGATTTAATAACATAAACCAGAGGGATAGCGAGTGAAGTAAGAATCAAATAAGGAACAATGATCCTCTCAAACTTCCCTTTCATAAAGGATTTATATTGATATCTCTTATAGAAAATATGATGGAACATATAGCCTGAGATAAAAACGAAAAGTGCAGTGCCGCCAGTGAGAATATTCTTAAGGACAGAAACGAATCCGGTTGTATCTTCAAAGCCGTAAACATAAGAATGGCTCATAACAATAGCGATAATAGCCACGGCTCTGTAATTGTGGATCGATTGCAAGAACATTATAAACTCCTGTGCTAATATTCCAGCTGCATATTTTACTTTTGTTATGTTAAGAATAGTGTCTAACTTTTGATTGTCGAGAAAAAAATCAACAGTATGAAGTTTCGATGACTTTTTCATTTACAAAAGTAGGGGGAATGTGTTTTTGGGGTGGGTGTCGATGTAGGAATGTGACTTTTTCTACGAAAAAACCTCCCGAAGGAGGTTTTGTTATATTGGTGTTAAATTTAATGCTATTAAACTAAAAATAGGGTGGCTAGGCCCAAGAAAACAGAAAGACCAACCATGTCGGTGATGGTAGTCAGCGCCATACCGCCAGCCAGTGCGGGGTCAACTTTCATCTTCTTGAGCAATATCGGGACTGTCACACCCGCAACACCGGCAACCACTAGATTGGTCAGCATGGCTGCAGCAATGATACCGCCCAACATTAAGTTGCCTTTCCAAAGTACTACAACACCGCCAATGATACAGGCCCAAATAACGCCGTTCAGTAAACCAACCAATGCCTCTTTGTTCAGAAGCCAGCGGGTGTTGGAATCACCAATATGGCCAACAGCGAGACCACGAATGACTAGGGCAACAGTCTGGTTACCTGCAACACCGCCCATGGAAGGGACGATGGTCATCAATACTGCAATGGCTGCCATCTGATCGAGAGTGTTTTCGAAAAGGTTTGATACAGAAGCAGCAGCAAGCGCGGCAAGCACGTTAGCTCCCAGCCAGATACTGCGGCTGCGGGCTGATTTCAACACAGGTGCGAAGGTGTCTTCTTCGTCATCCAGACCCGCCATACTCATCATTGAGTGCTCTGCATCTTCACGGATGATATCAACCACGTCATCAATGGTGATACGACCGACAAGCTGATGCTCTTCATCGACAACTGGCGCAGATACCCAGTTGCGGCGCTCAAACAGGCTGGCAACGTCGCTGTCACTCATGTCGACGGGAATCGCATCATCCACGTCTTCCATTACTTCCAACACCTCAGTGTCAGGCTGGGAGGTGAGCAATGTGGTGATAGGCAGCTCACCGATCAGTCGACTGTTTTCATCAACGACATAAAGGGCATCGGTGGCTTCCGGCAGTTCACCGCGCATACGCAGATAGCGCAATACGACGTCAACGGTGACATCCGAGCGGATGGTCACCACGTCGATGTTCATCATCCCACCGGCAGTTTCTTCAGGATAAGCGAGCGCCTGTTCAACGCGTGCTCGGTCCTGCGCGTCCATCTGCGATAGAACGTCCTGGGAGACGTTATCAGGCAGACTTCGAAGCAGGTAAGCCACGTCGTCGGTGTCCATGCCTTCTGTCGCAGCGGCAAGCTGCTCAGGCTGCATTCGCACCATGATGCCGTCTTTCACATCCTCAGAAAGCTCTTCGAGGATCTCGCCTTGCTCTTCAGGATCGGTCAACTGCCAAAGAACCAGACGGCTCTTCGGTGGAGATGCTTCCAGTAGGTGCGCAATATCCTCGGGCTCCATGTCTTCGAGCATGCGACGGACATGAACAAACATGCCGTTTTCGAGGGCGCGACTGACTTCCTGCAGCGTTTGGTGCGTTTGGCTAGGTTGTTCTACTTCGTAATTCTCTGCCATGGGAGTGTCCGTATGACGGCGGGTGACGCAATGACATGAATATTAACGCAAACAACCAAAGCTGTCTTTGGCGTTTAAGAAGGAAAAGAGTGGGAAATGAGAAAATGTTTCTGTGGGAACGAAGGAGAAGGGTTAGTTCTCCTCGTCAAAGCCTGCTTCAATGAGCGCAGTAATGGCATCAAAAGCCTGCTGCGCTTCGGAACCCTCTGCTGAAACTGTGATTTGTTCGCCCTGACTGGAGTCAAGAAGAAGAATGCCCATCACGCTGTCTGCGGTGACGGTTTGTTCATCTTTGGTCAACATCACCTGTGCATCAAAGCTTTGTGCTAATTCGACCAGTTTAACCGCAGCTCGGGCATGCAGCCCTAAACGGTTGCGGATCAATACGTCCTTTCTGAGTCGACTCATACTTGTCCTTCGAGAGTGCGGTGGCGGACTTGAACCTGGTGGCCTGTCGCGGCGAAGTAATCGGCAAGGTATTGCGCGATATACACTGAACGGTGCTGACCGCCGGTACAGCCGATAGCAACCGTCAGGTAGCTACGGTTATTGTTTTCCAGCGCGGGAAGCCAGGACTCAAGGAAACTTTTGACTTGCGCAATCAGCATGGCGACGTCCTGCTCGCCTGCGAGGAACATTTTCACCGGCTCATCGAGACCCGTAAGTGGACGCAACGCTGGTTCCCAATGTGGATTAGGCAAGAACCGGACATCAAACACATAATCCGCATCAGACGGCAGGCCATGCTTGAAACCAAAAGATTCAAACACCATCACCAAATCACGATTGGTACGGCCCAGTACCAATGAGCGAACGGCTTCACTTAAATCATGCACTGAGTGTTTAGAGGTGTTGATGACTTTGTCGGCGCGCTCTTTAAGTGGAGTCAGCAGTTGCTTTTCACGCTCAATAGCTTGTTCGAGAGAGAGGTTATCGCGGCTCAAAGGATGAAGGCGCCGGGTCTCACTGAAACGTTTAACGAGCTCTGAGTCGTCAGCATCGAGAAAGAAAATATCAATGTCGACGTCGTTTGGCAGCTTCGCCAGCGTCTGCGCAATTTCGTCGGGATCGGCTGGCATATTGCGGATATCGATACTGACAGCGATGAGGCTGTCCTGATCGTTCTGCGCGGCGATAAACTGCGGCAGTAAGTTAACTGGAAGGTTATCAACGCAGTAATAGCCCAGATCCTCCAGTACGCGAAGCGCAACGGACTTTCCGGAGCCTGAACGGCCGCTGACAATTTTAAGCTGCATGATGCGCGTCCCTGAACTGCTTATCCTGTAATTATATCGTAGAGCTCTTGATCAGAGCTTGCATGGCGAAGTTGGCGGCAAACCTGCTTGTCACCGAGCTTCTGAGCAATCAATGAAAGTGTTTTGAGGTGCTCCTTACACTGGTCATCCGGTACCAGCAGGGCAAACAGCAGATCAACAGGTTGGTTGTCGATAGCATCAAACTCGATAGGCTCTGCGCACTGGACCAGCACACCAACGGCATGGTCACTGTTGAAGATACGGCCATGGGGAATGGCAATTCCATTTCCGATGCCCGTACTGCCCATTTTCTCTCGGCCAAGCATACACTCGAACAGCTTTTGCGGGTTTTGATCCAATTGGCTGGCAGCCAGTTCGCTAATCACTTCAAGTGCACGTTTCTTACTTGAACAAAGGACTGCACTTTTGGTGCAGTCCAATTTGAGTACGTCTTTGAGTTCCATGATTAATGGTGGTTCATCTTTTCTTTGTGTTTGGTTAACTGTTTAATCAGCTTATCGGTCAGCGAATCGATCGCCGCATACATGTTTTCTGAGTCGGCTTTTGCGTGAATTTCGCCGTTATTCACATGCAGGGTCGCTTCGGCAATCTGCTGCAGTTTTTCGACGTTAAGCACTACATGAACGTTATTGATGTGATCAAAAAAGCGCTCAAGCTTATCAAACTTGGTTGTCACGTAGTCTCGCAGAGCGTCGGTAATTTCAACGTGGTGACCGGTGAGATTGATTTGCATAAACATCTTCCTTTTGGTTGAGACGCCTAGATAAGGCGCTTGCGCTGATTGGACGGTGCAATACCCAGAGACTCACGATATTTTGCTATCGTTCGTCGCGCGACCTGGATCCCTTGCTCCGCCAGCAGTGTGGCAATCTTGCTGTCGCTGAGTGGTTTGGCCGGATTTTCAGCCGCCACCAATTTTTTCACCAGCGCGCGGATTGCCGTAGAGCTGCATTCACCGCCATTGTCTGTGCTGACATGGCTTGAGAAGAAGTATTTCAATTCAAATATGCCACGAGGTGTGTGCATATATTTCTGTGTGGTAACACGGGAGATGGTGGACTCATGCATGTCCACGGCCAGCGCGATGTCGTTCAGAACCATCGGCTTCATGGCTTCCTCGCCGTATTCGAAGAAATCCTGTTGATGCTCAACAATACAACGCGCCACTTTCAGGAGTGTTTCGTTGCGACTTTCGAGACTTTTGATCAGCCACTTGGCGTCTTGCAAATGACTGCGGATAAATTGGCTGTCTGCAGCGCTGCAACCGTTTTTGGTGAGTGCAGCATACTGCTGATTAACCTTTAGGCGCGGCACGGCATCCGGGTTGATTTGCACCACCCACTTGCCACGGTCTTTAAACACGGAAACGTCAGGAATCACGTATTCCGCTTCATTGGTAACGATGAGGTTACCCGGACGTGGCTCCAGACTATGGATAAGACGCATCACTTCTTTGAGTTCAGGCTCGCGAAGCTTGGTGTCTTTCATTAATTGGCGATAGTCGCGGTTCGCGAGCAGGTTCATGTGCTCACGAAGTACCATTCTTGCCTCTGCCAGCCAAGGCGTGTCTTCGGCAAACGCAGCCAGTTGGATCAGCAAACACTCTTGAAGGGATCGGGAAGCGACACCCAACGGGTCGAACTGCTGAACACGTTTGAGCACGGCTTCGACTTCATCGAGTTCCACTTCACCTTCTTCTGCACCAAGGCTTTCGAGAATATCTTCCGCAGAAACGGTGAGGTAGCCTTTGTCGTCTACCGCATCAATGATGGCGGTAGCAATGGCGAGGTCGACTTCGGTAAATGGGGTGAGTTGGAGCTGCCAGTTGAGGTAATCGTAGAGGGTTTCGGTGGTTTCGCCTTGATAGACTGGTGTGTCATCACCGATGGAAATGCCTGTGCTGCCAGTATTGGCACTATAGAAATCATCCCAGGTGGTGTCGACAGGTAAGTCGTCATGCATTTCCTGCTGACCCATGGCATCAGAGCTGTCCATGGTGTCAGGGCCTTCTGTTTCAGACTCTGACGCGGAGGCGCTGACTTTTTCTTCACCCTCAAACTCCTGCGCGCTATCGCCGTCGATATTGTTATCGGCGTTTTCGTCTTGCTCGAGGAGTGGATTAGCTTCCAGCGCTTCCTGGATCTCCTGTTGCAAATCAAGCGTCGACAGCTGAAGCAGGCGAATTGCCTGTTGCAGCTGGGGCGTCATTGCAAGTTGTTGGCCAAGCTTGAGCTGAAGCGAGGGTTTCATAGTTATACTGGCACCTTTCCTTTTATCTATTATCAGTGCATATACAGGAGCGATTCGCCAACCGTTCTCCTATAACTATAGCCTGAACTGGTCTCCGAGATAGACTCGTTTTACGTGCTCGTCGTTGAGCACTTCATCAGGTGTGCCGTGGGCAATCAAGTGCCCTTGGCTAACAATATAGGCGTGTTCACAAACACTGAGTGTCTCACGTACGTTGTGATCGGTGATTAATACCCCAAGACCGCGATCGCGAAGATGCTCAATGATCTTCTTAATGTCGATAACCGAGATAGGGTCTACGCCTGCAAACGGCTCATCAAGCAGAATAAATTTTGGATTTGCTGCCAATGCACGTGCGATTTCCACGCGGCGGCGCTCACCACCAGACAATGCCATACCCATGCTGTTACGAATGTGCTGGATGTTAAACTCTTCCAGCAAGTCTTCCGCTTTGTCCTGACGCTCTTCTTTGGTCAAATCCGAACGGGTTTGCAATACGGCCATCAGGTTATCGTAAACGCTGAGTTTGCGGAAAATAGACGCTTCTTGGGGCAGATAACCAATACCCATGCGGGAACGATTGTGCATCGGCTGGATACTGATATCCAAATCGTCGATTTTGATAATGCCTTCATCGCGCGCAACCAGACCAACAATCATATAGAAAGAGGTGGTTTTACCGGCGCCGTTTGGGCCAAGCAATCCGACAATTTCGCCGGACTTCACTTCAAGACTAACATCAGTAACAACCTTACGGCCGTTATAGCTTTTAGCGAGATTTTTAGCGGTGAGAATGGCCATGCAGAGTTAGTTCTTCTCTTGTTTTGACTGTGGCTGCAACACGGTAGTGACGCGACTGCTGTCATCACTTTCTGCAACCAGCAATTGTTTGTCGATGTTGTAGGTGATCTTCTGGCCTTCTACCTGGTTACCACCTTCCTGAGTCAACACGGCATTGCGCTTCATGGTCAGGAAGCTTTTGCCGGTTTCGTAACGAAGGTCGAACGCTTCACCATTGATTTTTTTACCATCATCCATGGTCTGTTCGAAAGTGGCCGGCTTACCGTAGGCATCGATCACTTCCACACCTTCCTCGCCACTAGGGCGGGTCACGACAACTTTGTCAGCATTCAGACGGATAGAGCCCTGACGCAGATAAACATTGCCCGTGAAAATCACGGTGTTTGTGTTTAGGTCGAGGTTTTGCGAGTCGGAATCAATATAGATTGGCTGCTCGGAATCTGTTGACAGCGCCATCGCAGTGCCTGACAACAGCATCAATACCATGGCAAAAAATTTAGTTCTTTTGTTGTTCATACCTGCTCTTCACTTGGTCAATCAGTTCCATTTGGTGGGAGCCAAAATTGCCTTTTACTCTCTCGCCACGGGTTTGCAGACCCACACCGGTAATTTCGGTTTCGGTATCTGACCAGAAATCTCGGGTGACGAGATCCAAAGTAAGCTCTTCGGTAGTGACGACTTTGATTTGAGCGTCTGGTAACAGGTTAAAGATCCTGACCCGACCCGTCATCACCAGGGTTTTTGTATCTTCAAGAACCGCAAACTCGGAACTGACACGCCACTCTTCCTCTTCCCCGTTACTATATGTCCAAAGTACGGGCTCGTTAAAGTGGGTCTCGTCGAGTTGCTGATAGTTCTCTACGTGCACAGATTCAATGCGGTAGCTTCGAGTCCCTTGCATGTTGTATGTGGTGGAGTTGATGTTATCCGCCGTAAACAGGGGCTTTTCAGCATCCGGTGCAACTTGTACCTCTGCTTCCCAGTAATGCTGGGTTAGCAGGTAGTACCCGGCATAACCACAGACGGCGAGAAGGGCAACGATACCAAGGCGTTGCAACATCATATACTGAGTCCTTTATGCGCATCGAGTTCCCCGCGCGCCTCAAGAATCAAATCACAAACTTCACGCACGGCACCGTAACCACCCGGCGTACGGGTGACCAAATCTGCGCGTTTAGCCAAAAGGGGATGGCCGTCATTCACACAAACAGACAGGCCGACCTGAGACATGACCGCCCAGTCGATAAGATCGTCACCGATGTAGGCCGTTTGCTCTGCAGGCACGCCTAAGCGGTTGACGAGATCTTGATACGCAGAGGCTTTGTCATCCTGACCCTGATAGATATGCTGGATGCCCAAAGCGCCCATACGACGTTCAACGATGGCCGATTTACGGCCAGTAATGATGGCGATTTCGACACCGGCATTCATCAGCGATTTTACGCCGTAGCCGTCACGGGTATGGAAGGCTTTCAGCTCTTCACCATCATTACCCATGTAAATGCGGCCATCTGAGAACACACCGTCCACATCGCAAATCAGCAATTTGATGTCACGGGCTCGTTCCACTAATTCAGTAGATACAGGGCCATACAGGGTTTGAGTCATGGGTTGCATTACATCACTCCAGCTTTCAGCAGATCGTGCATATTCAGTGCGCCAATCAGCTTGTCATTATCTGTGACCAGCAATCCGTTGATTTTCTTCTCTTCCATTAGCTTCAGGCCTTCAGCGGCCAGTACATCTGGGCCAATCAGTGTTGGTTTTTTGCCCATCACTTCGCCGATCTCGGTGGTATGGACGTCGATACGCTGATCCAGCAGTCGGCGCAGATCGCCATCGGTGAAAATACCCAGCACCGCGTCGCTGTCGTCAACAACTGCGGTCATGCCAAGGCCTTTGGCAGACATTTCTAAAAGCGCATCACGGATGGAGTTGTTTGGCGCGACTTTTGGCAGTTTGTCGCCGGAATGCATCACATCAACAATACGCATCAATAGCTTGCGACCCAATGCGCCGCCCGGGTGGGACAGGGCAAAATCGTCGGCTGTAAAGCCTTTGGCTTGCATCAGTGCTACCGCCAGCGCATCACCCATGACGAGGGTTGCAGTGGTGCTGGAAGTCGGAGCAAGTCCAATCGGGCAGGCTTCTTTTGGCACTTTGATGCAAAGGTTGATTTGCGCCAGTCGCGCCATGGTTGAAGAAGGATTGCTCGTCATAGTGATGAGCGTGATACCGCGTCGTTTCACCACTGGCAGCAGTGTGATGATTTCCGAGGCTTCACCGGAATTTGAAATCGCCAGAACCACATCCCCTTTTTCAATCATGCCCAGATCGCCATGGCTGGCTTCACCTGGGTGAACAAAGAAAGAGGGAGTACCAGTACTTGCCAATGTCGCAGCAATCTTGTTACCAATGTGGCCGGATTTCCCCATGCCCATCACAACGACTTTTCCTTTGGCTTCAAGAATAAGCTTGCAGGCGTTATCAAAGTCTTCATTGATGTACTGCTCAAGCTGGACGATGGCGTCCAACTCTGTTTTCAGTGTTGCAATGCCTGCCTGGCGAAAATCAAAAGTCATAGTCAGTCCGGTTATGCCGCAAGATGCGAGAACAGGTAGCCTTGGTAACCCACGAAGCAAACGAGAAGTGCAATGCCTTCCCAGCGGTTGATCGTGCGCGCTTTACCGACTGCAAACAGGAACAGCAATACAGAGAGTGCGAGCATGACATAAAAGTCACGATCCATCGCCAACGGGTTAATGGCCGATGGCGCCAGTATACCCGGAATGCCCATGACCGCGAGAATATTGAAGATGTTAGAGCCGATGATGTTGCCCACCGCCAGATCGTCTTCGCCTTTCATCACACCGGCAATCGATGCTGCCAGTTCAGGAAGACTGGTGCCGACCGCGACGATTGTCAGACCAATCACCAGGTCACTCATACCAAAAGCTTTTGCAATGATAACGGCAGAATCAACCACCATGTCTGCGCTGAAAATCAGAAGCACCAGACCAACAACAACCCAGATACCCGCAGAAACGTTACTGACGCCTTCAGGAATTTCAGATTCCTGCTCAGCAAGCATTGGATCTTCTTCTCCGCTCTCACGGCCAAACTTCATCATCAGAAGCAGGAATCCCGCAAAAAACACCGCGAGGAGCACGCCTTCAAAAAAGCTCAGGTAGTTGTTCCACAAAATAGCGCCTGCCAGCACAGTCACGCCTAACATAAGCGGTAACTCGCGGCGGAGGATGCCGGAACTGATAGCGAGTGGTTTAATCAAAGCCGTTACACCCAGAATCAGGGCGATGTTGGCAATGTTTGAACCGAGCACATTACCCACTGCCGTGTCGGTTTTCCCGCTTAATGCTGCGGTTGCCGACACTACCATTTCTGGCGCAGAGCTTCCCATGGCCAGAATAGTCATACCGATGACGAGTGGAGAAATGCCCACATTACGGGCGATAGCGGCTGCTCCGTAGACCAGTCTGTCAGCACTCCATACCAACAAACACAAGCCCACGACGAGAATGGCGGTCGCTTCAAACATTTAGATACCTTCAGAATTAGCTGGGGCTAAGAACAATACAAAAGGGCAATTTTGAACGCTAATTGAGTAAAAGTGAAGGAAAAGGACGGATGAGTTTCAGCAAGCTTCTCTTTATTAGCAAGACAGTGAAGTGTCTTCCAGCGTGTAGCCTCGTCCTTGATTCACAAAATAATAAAAAACCATACAAATTAAAGGTAAAAATGAGCGACCGTTTCTAGCCTAAAATGAGTGATCTTAATTCCAGTGGATGCATATAGGAAAAGACAGTGATTGTCTGAAAATTGATAGTTTTCTAATAAAGACTTTGCAAATGAATGGTGTACAATTACTTGTTTTGCCTTTGTCTCACCTCTATGATCGGGCAATTAACGCTCAAGGATAACAACGTCAAAGGGCCTTGATGAGTACTATGAATCTGGTTGAAGTGAACGACCTGACTTTCTCGCGTGGTGAGAGAGTGATTTTTGACAACGTCAGCCTAACTGTTCCTGTTGGAAAAGTGACGGCGATCATGGGGCCTTCCGGTATTGGCAAGACAACCCTGCTGAGACTGATTGGCGGGCAACTCCAGCCGGAAAATGGCACCATTGAATTCGCGGGTCAAAACATCCCGACGCTTTCGAGAAGCAAGCTTTACGATGTGCGCAAGCGCATGAGCATGCTTTTCCAGTCCGGTGCGCTGTTCACTGACATGACGGTCTTCGATAATGTCGCTTTTCCCCTACGCGAACACACTGAACTTTCAGAATCCCTGATCAAAACCATTGTGCTGTTAAAGCTTGAAGCGGTTGGTTTGCGAGGAGCCGACGACTTGATGCCAAGTAGCCTTTCTGGCGGCATGGCAAGGCGAGCGGCGTTGGCTCGGGCGATTGCGCTCGATCCCGAACTGATTATGTTCGATGAACCCTTTGTGGGTCAGGATCCGATAACTATGGGTGTCTTGGTTTCCCTTATCCGCAATCTCAATCAGGCACTGGGTTTGACTTCTATTGTGGTCTCTCACGATGTCCCTGAAGTGATGAGCATTGCGGATCATGTCTATTTGCTGGCCGATGGCAAGATCATCGCATCAGGCTCGCCGCAGTCTTTACGTGACAATCCTGATCCCCGAGTCAGTCAGTTTCTTCAGGGCGATGCTGACGGTCCTGTGCCGTTTCGTTACCCGGCCAAAGATATCAAACAGGAGCTTTTCTCGTGATTGTAAGCATGGTGCAGGCAATCGGCGCCCGCGCGATGGCGGTGTCCCAGACCATGGGACGGGCGACCTTTGTGCTGCTGGGCGCGCTGATCGGCAAACCTCAACCAAGAAAGATGTTCCCGTTGTTGCTGACCCAGATTTATTCCGTAGGTGTGCGCTCACTGGCGATCATCATGGTGTCAGGCCTTTTTATCGGCATGGTATTGAGCCTTCAGGGCTATCTGGTACTGGCCGACTTTGGCGCGGAAAGCTCTCTGGGGCAAATGGTAGCGTTGTCGCTACTACGGGAACTTGGCCCGGTCGTGACGGCACTCTTATTCGCGGGTCGCGCAGGCTCAGCGTTGACGGCAGAAATTGGTTTAATGAAAGCAACAGAGCAGCTTTCAAGTCTTGAGATGATGGCGGTTGATCCGCTCCGCCGTGTGGTTGCACCGCGTTTTTGGGCGGGTGTCATCTCCATGCCGCTTCTGGCAATGATTTTTATGATGGTGGGCATCTGGGGTGGACAGCTCGTAGGTGTTGACTGGAAAGGCATTGATTACGGCAGCTATTGGGCGGTGATGCAGTCATCCGTTGAGCTGGGTTACGACATTGGACAGTCTTTTATTAAGAGTCTGGTGTTTGCCATTACCGTGACCTGGATTGCTTTGTTTAATGGTTACGATGCGATCCCTACTTCAGAAGGGATCAGCCGAGCCACTACACGTACCGTTGTGCATTCGTCTTTAGCAGTGTTGGGATTGGACTTTGTCCTCACGGCACTGATGTTTGGGAGCTAATTAAATGCAACAAAACCGAAAAACAGAATTTTGGGTAGGCACATTTGTTATAGCCGGTATTGCCGCGGTGCTGCTGCTCATTTTTCAGGTCGCTGATGTCAAAAGCTTTTCGCGGTCTGAGCACTACTCACTCGAAGCGCATTTTGACAACATTGGTGGTTTGAAAGTTCGTTCCCCAGTGAAAGTGGGCGGCGTTGTGGTGGGTCGTGTTAGTAACATCGCTCTGACGGCGCCGGATTATATTCCGACCGTGACGATGGATATTGAGCGCAAATATGGCTATTTCCCAGAAACCAGCTCGGCGGCGATTCTGACCTCAGGGCTTCTGGGTGAGCAGTACATTGGTATTCGCCCGGGCTTTCTGGATGAGGATATTGATGTCCTTCAGGATGGCGACTTGTTGGAAGATACACGCTCAGCGATGGTGTTGGAGGACTTGATTGGTCAGTTCCTATACAGCGTCGGTGGGTCTGAGGAGTAAAAGTCATGAAAAAGTGGTTTGTTACGTTTTTCGCAGCGCTGACTGTTGCGATTTCATCGGTCTCTTTGGCGGCCCCAATTGATGCTAAAGACCCGTACCTTCTGATCAATAGTGTCGCGGAAAATGCGTTTAGTCGCTTGAAAGCAGACAAAGATCAGTACATCGAAAACCCAGAGCTTTTGCGCGTCGTGGTCAAAGAGGAGTTGATGCCATATATCAATGTCCGTTACGCCGCACTGAAAGTGCTAGGCCCACAGGCACGTAAAGCCAGCAAAGAAGAGCGAGACCTGTTCACTGAAGCTTTCTATGACTATCTCGTTGCATCGTATGCCCAGATCCTGACGCAATACACCGATCAGGAAATCAACGTGGAACCTGCCAAGAAAATAGATGCCAAACGTAAAGTGGTGTCAGTGCGCGTCGACATTCTTGACAAAGCCCGTCCACCAATCCGTTTGGACTTTGCCCTGCGTAAAAACGGCAAAACGGAAGAGTGGCAAGGCTTTGATGTACAGGTTGAAGGTGTGAGTATGCTGGACACCAAAACCAGCGAATGGAGCGGCGAACTTCGTCGTAATGGCATCGAAGACGTCGCCAACCAACTGATTGAACGCGCGAAAGCGCCTATTACCCGTGATGAGAGCGCGTCGTGAGTGAAGCATTATCACTTCAGCAACTCACAAATGGGCATTACTGCTTGTCAGGAGAGCTTGATCGTGACACAGTTCCAGCATTTTGGAGCCGCCGCGCCGATTGGCTGCCGTCAGACAAGCAGGTTGTACTCGATCTGTCTTCGTTAAAACGTGTCGATTCGGCGGGTATGGCAATGTTGCTCCACTTGCAGCAAGAGCTCAACGACAGACAACAAGCCCTGATGTTGAGTAACACTCCTTCGCAGCTTAGCGTCTTGCTGCAGCTGAGCAACGTGGAAAGTCTTTTTACTGATGAAAGTGCATCGGTTGACGGGGAATAGTTGTGGAACCTACTGAAATCAAAGCCATTCTAGAGCAAGCTCTAACGCTGGAAGAAATCCATGTTAAAGGTGACGGCAGTCACTTCGAAGTGATCGCAGTTGGCGATATGTTCGATGGCATGTCACGCGTGAAGAAACAGCAGACTATCTATGGCCCACTGATGGAACACATCAGAACCAATGCAATCCATGCTCTTAGCATCAAAGCGCTGACTCCAACTGAGTGGGCGCGCGACAAAAAACTGATGCAACCGCTATAAGTTCACGAGGAACAGCATGCAAAAATTCCGTGTCCACGGTGGTGGCCCACTGCGTGGTGAAGTCACTATTTCAGGTGCCAAGAATGCGGCACTGCCTATTTTGTTTGCCGCGCTGCTGGCTGAAGAGCCTGTAGAAGTCGCGAACGTTCCTAAATTGCGTGATATCGACACCACTATGGAGTTGTTATCACGTTTGGGTGCCAAAGTATCCCGCAACGGTTCTGTTCACGTTGATGCCAGTAACATCAACGAATTCTGTGCACCTTACGATCTGGTGAAAACCATGCGTGCATCTATTTGGGCGTTAGGTCCACTGGTTGCCCGCTTTGGTAAAGGTGAAGTGTCATTGCCAGGCGGTTGTGCCATCGGCGCACGTCCGGTTGACCTGCATATTCATGGTCTGGAGCAACTTGGCGCGACCATTACACTGGACGAAGGTTACGTGAAAGCCCATGTTGATGGCCGCCTGCAAGGTGCGCACATCGTTATGGATAAAGTCAGTGTTGGCGCAACAGTGACCATCATGTCTGCGGCAACGCTGGCAGAAGGCACTACAGTGATTGAAAACGCGGCGCGTGAACCTGAGATTGTGGACTGTGCGAAGTTCCTGAACACACTGGGTGCAAAAATCACTGGTGCAGGTACTGACGCTATCACAATTGAAGGTGTTGAGCGCTTGGGCGGTGGCTATCATGAAGTGGTTGCTGACCGTATCGAAACTGGCACCTTCTTAGTCGGTGCGGCGGTATCTGGCGGTAAGGTGATGTGTCACAACACCTCACCAAAATTGATGGAAGCGGTACTGGCTAAGCTGGAAGAGGCGGGCGCGCTGGTGGAAAGTGGTGAAGACTGGATTTCGCTGGACATGACGGATCGCGAGCTGAAAGCTGTGAATATCCGTACGGCTCCACATCCGGGTTTCCCAACCGATATGCAGGCGCAATTTACACTGCTTAACCTGATGGCGAAAGGCACAGGTATCATCACAGAAACGATTTTTGAGAACCGTTTCATGCACGTGCCAGAGCTGCAACGCATGGGGGCTCACGCTGAAATCGAAGGTAACACTGTGGTTTGTGGTGATTGCGATGGTCTGAGTGGTGCTCAGGTGATGGCAACTGACCTACGTGCTTCTGCGAGCCTTGTGATTGCTGGTGCGATTGCAAAAGGTGAAACCATCGTTGACCGTATTTATCATATCGATCGTGGTTACGAGCACATCGAAGATAAGCTTAAAAAGCTGGGTGTCAGCATTGAACGTTTCAGTGACTAATTGCTTATAGCAATAGATGAAGAGAAGGCCACTTAAGAAGTGGCCTTTTTTGTTTTTGTTGAACTTGTGGGTAGTGTGTCTACTGAAGTTTTTCTTCGCCAATCGTGACTATGACATCAATAGGTTGACCGTTTCTGATCACTTTGAAAGGCACTTTTGTGCCAGGGCGGATATCAACCACGATATCCAGGGCATTGCGGACACTGCTAACAGGCTTTTCATTTATCGCGATTATCAAGTCATTGACCTTAAGTCCCGATTTTTCCGCAGGCCCGTTCGGGTCCATGCTTCCCACCATCACGCCGCTTAATTGTTCCGCATCAAGAAGTCTTGCCATTACAGGGTTCACTTCGCGTCCTTCCACACCAATATAACCGCGGATAACCCGACCATCAGCAATCAGTTTTTGCATGATCTTTAATGTGAGTGAGTAAGGAATGGCAAAAGAGATGCCATAGGTATCTACATCGGTGGCTTGCTGGAATGATGCGGTATTGATACCGACTAACTCGCCACGGCTGTTGACCAAGGCACCGCCAGAGTTACCTTTGTTGATCGCTGCATCGGTTTGCAGAAAGTCTTGCTGGCGGTTAAAGCTCATCCCCGCACGACCCGTTGCTGAGATAATGCCGAAGGTTGTGGTTTGACCAAGGTTATAGGGGTTTCCGATAGCAAGTACCACGTCACCGACAGCAGGTTCATAGCTGTCGTTAAATGGGATCACAGGCAGGCTATCTAGCTCAATCTTCAATACCGCCAAGTCGGTACGTTGATCTTTACCTACCAGTTGCGCAGTACTGATACGGCCATCCTGCAACGCAACAATGATTTGGTCAGCTCTGGCGACGACATGGTAGTTGGTCACAATGTAGCCTTTGTCGCTCATAATGACGCCGGATCCAAGCCCTTCGGCATTGAGCTGCAAGCGGTTTTCGGCGCTATAACGGCGGGTGTAGATGTTCACAACGGCAGGGGAGGCACGTCGGACGGCATAGTTATAGGAAATCAGGTTGTTGTTGACTTCAAACGTGGCAAGTGTCGCTTCAGGTAACAGTTGGGAACTTCGTAACGAAGGAATGGCAATAAGCAGCACAGCAGCGACCAAAACGCCGTACACCACAGAACGTGCTAAAAAAGCCAGCATGCAATTCCCCATAAAGCCGCGAAATACAAAGCACCGAGAATACCACTGAATGGTCTGTATGAGTAGCTGACAAGGCCGAATAAAAAAGAGCCTGACACGGTCAGGCTCCTGATTTGAAACGCTTTGCGTAAAGCGTTTGCTTAGCGGATCACCAGATACATGGTAGATTCGCCGCGCAGAATGTTAAGTGCCAACACAGACGGTTTGCTCTCAAGTTGTTTGCGCAGATCGCCAAGGTTTTTTATCTTGTTTCGGTTCAGTCCAACAATCACGTCGTCCTGCTTTAAGCCATAGCGGGCGGCGATAGAGTCTTTTTCGACACTTGAAACGCGAACCCCAGACACTTTGCCTTCTTTATAGTTTTCCAGCTCTGCGCCTTTGAGTGCCTCGTGTAGCGTCTCTGCATTGGCTTTGGCAAGGCTGGCTTCTTTCAGCTTAGCGGTAACGGTCTTTTCTTTACCGTCCCGAATAATGCCAAGCTTCACGTCTTTGCCCGCGCCCAGCGTCGCGATTTTTGCGCGAAGTTCACCGAAGCTGCGAATTTCCTTCCCGTTCACAGAAACGATAATGTCACCGGCTTCGATACCTGCTTTTTCTGCGGCTGAGTCAGGTACAATTTGGCTGACAAAAGCGCCATGGTTTGTTTCATAACCAAATGCTTCTGCGAGCTCTGATGTCAGTTCGCCACCTTGCACGCCCAGCACGCCGCGTTTCACTTCACCAAACTCAAGGATCTGGTCGACGAGGTTTTTCGCCATGTTCACGGGAATGGCAAAGCCAATACCGACATTGCCGCCGTTCGGGCCGAGAATAGCGGTGTTAATGCCGACCAGTTCACCATTCAGGTTGACCAGCGCGCCACCAGAGTTACCACTGTTGATCGCCGCATCAGTCTGGATGAAGTTTTCAAAGTTTTCGACATTCAAACCACTGCGGCCCAGTGCTGAAATGATGCCAGAAGTGACGGTTTGACCAAGGCCAAATGGGTTACCAATCGCAATGGCGAAATCACCAACACGTAGCGCATCTGAATCAGCGAGCTTGATTTCAGTCAGATCATCCGTTTCTTCCAGCTTGAGCAATGCGACGTCAGACATGCCATCGCTGCCGATAAGCTCTGCATCGTACTCGCGGCCATCGTGCAATTGAACACGGATTTTATCTGCACCATCAATCACATGATGGTTAGTGATCACAAACCCTTTGTCCGCGTCAATAATGACGCCCGACCCCAAGCCACGGAAAGGACGCTCTCTGACTTGTTCAGAAGGAAAGTCCGGGCCAAAGAAGAAACGGAAAGATTCAGGAATGCGTTGTTTTGATGTATGGCTGCCTTCCACAGCAATACTGACGACTGCTGGGCTCACAGCTTCAAGCATAGGCGCAAGGCTAGGCAGACTCTCACCGGCAACCGCGGCTGGTAATGCTGCAGTTGTCGGCAAGGCTGTCATGGTTGTACTAACGGCAAGTGCAATCGCACTTAAAGTAAGCAAAGACTTCTTTTTCATAAACACACTCCCCTCTATAGGTACGTTTTAAGAGTGGGGGTGGGTCAAAAAAGTTCAATGCCCCGTTATTTGATATTTGTGATCGAGTTAACTCGCTTTGCTGGTTTCTTTTTGGTCTTTCAGCAAACCTGACGCGCCATCAGAATAGTCGCGAGGCGGCTCTTGAGAAGGTTCTTGCTCTTCAGTCACTTCCGACAGTTTGCTGATGCGTTTTGCAAAAGGGTTGTCCTGCTCAGGCAAATTCGGCATTAATTCTGCTGAAGTGTTGGCCATGTGTTGATACAGCTTACTGTAATCGCGGGAGATATTGTCGAGCAGCTCTGCGCTCTGCGCGAAGTGGTCTACCAACTCCTGACGATACTGTTCCAATTCATAGCGCGACTTCTCTAACTCTTTTTTCAGATCTTTTTGTTGAGAATTATCACGCATTGTCAGGCGGGCAATAATGAAGCCAATGACAATACCAATGATCACAAATACCAGCGTGTTGATCCAAGCCATAAGTGCTCCTTAACTTATTCCAACCGGTTGGATAAATTGCAGTTTTTTTGCCGATGAAATGGCAATCAAAAGAAAACTACAAACCCCTTAATACTCTTGGTTTACTATACATGCCAAGATAGACGCATGGTACTATTGATTTTGAGAACGCCACGGGTGCGAGTGAGAGCTAGGTTCAAGGATGACACCACTAGAGCAATACCATAACGACTTACAAAGACCAGACTTTTTTGAAGATGCTTCCCAACGCAATGCGGTTGAGAAACTGGAAGATCTTTACCATCGCCTGGTAGAAAGGGCGAACGCACCGGTTGAAAAACAGGGCTTTTTGGAATCCCTGTTTAAGAAGAAATCGCCCGTGAAAGCACCGGAAAAGGGGCTTTACTTCTGGGGTGGTGTTGGCCGCGGTAAAACTTATCTTGTTGATACCTTCTTCGAAAGCCTGCCGTTTGATAAGAAACTGCGGATGCACTTTCATCGATTTATGCACCGTGTGCATCACGAGTTGAAGCTCCTTGATGGCGAACAGGATCCTTTGCAGAAGATTGCCGATAAGCTCGCCGACGAAGCCCATATTCTTTGTTTTGATGAGTTTTTCGTTTCTGATATTACGGATGCGATGATCTTGGGTACGCTGATGGAAGCTTTGTTTGAGCGTGGGATCTGTCTGGTTGCGACGTCAAATATTGTTCCGGATGAACTGTACCGAAACGGTTTGCAACGTGCTCGATTCCTCCCTGCCATCGCCCTTATTAATCAGCATTGCGAAGTGGTGAACGTTGATGCGGGCACGGATTATCGTTTACGAACGTTGGAGCAGGCAGAGATCTTTCATTTCCCTTTAGATGAAGCTGCAGGCGAAAACCTCAAAGAGTACTTCTATAAGCTGGCCACCGAGCCTTGTCATGAATCACTGGAAATCGAAATTAACAACCGAAAGCTGATCGCAGAGCGTGAAGCCGAAGGGGTAGTCCACTTTGAATTCGCCACGTTATGCGATAGTCCGCGTAGCCAATCTGACTATATAGAGATAGCTCGCCTTTACCACACGGTTTTACTGGCAAACGTACCGCAAATGGGCCTCTCAAAGGATGATGCTGCGCGTCGATTTATCGCGATGGTCGATGAATTCTATGAAAGACACGTGAAACTTATCATTTCCGCTGAAGTCGCCTTGAATTCACTGTACACAGATGGTCGCTTGTCATTCGAATTTAAGCGCTGCATTTCGCGTCTGAAAGAGATGCAAAGCCATGATTACTTGGCTTTGGAGCATCTTCCATAACCAGTCTTGCGGTAATGACAGTATTGATAAAAATCCAATGGAGAAAAAGTCAGGACTTTTTTTGAAAAAAAGGTGATTTTTTCTCCACCCTTCCTTATAATCCTGCGACCCACCGTTACTGTTGAAAGGCTTCGGCCGAGGGAACCACCACTCGAAGGGGTGTTGAATGGGCTCTTAACAGTGGGAGCGAGAGCTCCTTAAGTGAAATCTAAATTTATCGGGTAATTATTAGCATGAAAACATTCGTTGCTAAACCAGAAACTGTAAAACGCGACTGGTACATTGTAGACGCAGAAGGTAAAACTCTGGGTCGTATCGCAACTGAAATCGCATCTCGTCTGCGTGGTAAGCACAAGCCGGAGTACACTCCGCACGTTGACACTGGTGACTACATCGTAGTTATCAACGCGGAAAAAGTTAAAGTAACTGGCGCGAAAACTACTGACAAGATGTACTACCACCACTCTGGTTTCATGGGTGGCATCAAGTCAATCAGCTTCGACAAACTGATCGCTAAGAAACCAGAAATGGTTATCGAGCTTGCTGTTAAAGGTATGCTACCACGCGGTCCTCTAGGTCGTGCAATGTACCGTAAACTGAAAGTTTACGCGGGCGCAGAGCACAAGCACGCGGCACAACAACCGCAAGTACTGGACATCTAAGGGGACTTCAAAATGGCAGAACAATACTACGGCACAGGTCGTCGCAAAAGCTCCGCAGCTCGTGTATTCATCAAGCCGGGCAGCGGTAACATCGTAATCAACAAGCGTTCTCTGGAAACCTACTTCGGTCGTCCAACCGCTCGCATGGTTGTTATGCAACCTCTTGAGCTGGTAGAAATGACTGAGAAGCTGGACCTGTACATCACCGTTGCTGGTGGTGGTATCTCTGGTCAAGCAGGTGCAATCCGCCACGGTATCACCCGTGCGCTGATGGAATACGATGAGACTCTGCGTCCTGCACTGCGCGCAGCTGGCTTCGTTACTCGTGACGCACGTCGCGTTGAACGTAAGAAAGTTGGTCTGCGTAAAGCACGTCGTCGTCCACAATTCTCTAAGCGTTAATTCGCTTCCGGATTATCCGGGAATTCTGGTCCAAAAAGCCTGGCTTATGCCGGGCTTTTTATTATCTCCATTCAGGCATTTACCCCTCCCGTCAATGCGCGAACTGTGCGCTTGTCCCCAATTTCCTCATTTTGACATTTCTGCAAATTTTTTCTTTTTTGGCAGTTAGTTAAAAAAACGGTGTATACCTCACATTTGTTACAAAAAGGTAGCTTTATCTTGTCAAAAAGTGGGGTTTTCCTTATCATTTAGGCGACGTATTAATAGGTTTTTGTTAGATAAACCACCCGTTTCTACGTGAGAAAAATACTTAATTTGAGTTAGCCGTACGCTCCAGGGACGCATAAGGAATGTTATAAGAATCCATGCGGGAGCACATGGGAGAATGTTGGATGAGCAATGCGCCAGTGAATTCCGGCCGACGCCGTTTCCTGACTCTATCAACCGCTGTGGTTGGTGGTGTGGGTGCAGCAGCAGTCGCTGTACCTTTTATCAAGTCATGGAACCCTAGCGCCAAAGCAAAGGCTGCCGGTGCTCCGGTCGAAGTCGATGTGAGTAAGATTGAAGAAGGTCAGTTAGTCAGGGTTATTTGGCAGGGCAAGCCGGTCTGGGTTGTTCGCCGTAGTGAGCAGACGCTGGAAACGTTGAATGAGATTGGTGAGCAACTTCGCGATCCTGAATCTCTCGAACCACAGCAACCTGAATATGTTGTTAACGCCTACCGTTCAGTAAAACCTGAGATTTTTGTTGCTGTTGGTCTGTGTACCCACCTGGGTTGTTCGCCAACGTATCTGCCTGATAGCTTTGGTGAGCAGGTTGAAGGGGTTTCTTCTGGTTTCTTCTGCCCTTGTCACGGCTCTAAGTTTGATATGGCTGGCCGTGTATTTAAGAGTGTGCCAGCGCCACTTAATCTGGTTGTTCCACCTTACACGTACCTTAACGATAACCGTATTTTGGTTGGCGCAGATGAGGGGACAGCGTAATGGAAAACTTGATTAACTGGTTCGAGAAACGCCTTCCAGCGATGAATGCTTATAAAAAGCATTTGTCTGAATACCCAATGCCGAAAAACTTTAACTTCTGGTACCTGTTTGGCTCTTTGGCCATGCTGGTATTGGTCAATCAGCTTTTAACCGGCATTTGGCTGACCATGAGCTATAACCCTTCTGCAGAAGGTGCTTTTGCGTCAATTGAATATATTATGCGAGATGTGGAATACGGATGGCTGCTGCGCTACATGCACTCCACCGGTGCTTCTGCGTTCTTCGTGGTCGTTTATCTGCACATGTTCCGTGGCCTGATTTATGGTTCGTACCAGAAACCACGCGAGCTGCTGTGGATTTTCGGTATGCTGATCTTCCTGGCACTGATGGCGGAAGCTTTCATGGGCTACCTGCTGCCATGGGGTCAGATGTCTTACTGGGGCGCACAGGTAATCATTTCCCTGTTTGGTGCGATTCCGGTTATCGGTGACGACCTGACTTTGTGGATTCGTGGTGATTATGTCCTTTCTGGTGCAACATTGAACCGTTTCTTTGCGCTTCATGTTGTTGCTTTACCTATCGTGATTCTGTTGCTGGTTGTGCTGCACATTCTGGCGCTGCACGAAGTGGGTTCAAACAACCCGGATGGTATTGAGACCAAGTTGCCTAAGGGCACTAAAGGTGAAGGGTACGAAACCCAGTTCCCATTCCACGAGTACTACACCAAGAAGTACGACATCATCGATTCTGTGCCTTTCCACCCTTACGGTACGGTGAAAGATCTGATTGGTGTGGGTCTGTTCGGTATTCTGTTTGCTTACGTTATCTTCTTCAATCCAGAGATGGGCGGTTACTTCCTTGAGCCACCTAACTTTGAAGCAGCTAACCCGCTGAAGACACCTGAGCACATTGCGCCTGTGTGGTACTTCACCCCATTCTACGCCATCCTCCGTGCAGTTCCTGACAAACTGTTGGGTGTTGTAATGATGGGCCTCTCCATCGCTGTTCTGTTCCTGCTGCCATGGCTGGATCGCTGTAAGGTACGCTCTTACCGTTACCGCAGCAAAATCCACCTGGCAAACATTGCGCAGTTTACTGTTTCATTCATTGCGCTGGGTATTCTGGGTGCGCTGCCAGCAACCCCAACTTATACCCTGTTGGCACAGATCTTTAGCTTTGGTTACTTCATGTTCTTTGTTGCGCTGTTCTTCTACAGTAAAAACGAAGCGACGAAACCATTACCGGAGAGGGTGAACTACAATGAAGAAGTGGATTGTAATGCTGTTTGCTCTGCTGCCTTCTCTGGCGATGGCGGCGGGTCCAAGCATTCCATTGGATGCAGCAAACAACGATTTGTCAGATAAAGCATCATTGCAAAACGGTGCCAAGCTTTTCATGAACTACTGTTTTGGCTGTCATGCCACGCAGTACCAGCGCTATGAGCGTATCTCAGAAGACTTGGATATCCCGAAAGAACTGATGCTGGAAAATCTGGTTTTTGACAGCAATGCGAAAATCGGTGATCTGGTGACCAATGCGATGACCGCAGAAGATGGTGCGACCTTCTTTGGTGGCCCGGCACCAGACCTGACGCTGGTTGCTCGTGTTCGTGGTACAGACTGGATTTACACCTACCTGCGTTCTTTCTACCAAGATGACTCTCGTCCGTTTGGTGTGAACAACTCAGTGTTCCCAAGCGTGGGTATGCCTCACGTACTCGAAGAGCTTCAAGGTACACCAGTCAAGCAGTATAAAACCGTACTGGTTGATGGTGAACAGGTTCAGGAATTCATCGGTATTGAATCACTGGGTAACGGTGAGTTGAGCCCTGACGAGTACGACGACGCGGTTCGTGACTTGGTGAACTTCCTTGAGTACTCAGGTGAGCCTAACAAGCTTGAGCGTCAGCAAATGGGTTATTGGGTGATTGGCTTTATGGTCATTTTCCTCATCCTAGCCATTTTGCTCAAGAAAGAGTATTGGCGTGACGTTCACTGATCGGTTAATCTAGTGAGTTGCTGATCCACAATGGGAGCAGGTGCTCCCATTGTTTTTTCTATAGATGAAACATTCTGGAGGGGTTAATGGCTGTTGCTGCCAATAAACGCTCGGTGATGACGTTGTATTCAGACGCATCAGACATGTATAGCCATCAGGTTCGCATCGTTCTGGCAGAGAAAGGTGTGACATACGAGATTGAGCTTGTTGATCCAAATAACCTGCCAGAGGATTTACTCGATCTGAATCCGTATAACTCGGTTCCGACTCTGGTTGACCGTGAGTTGGCGTTGTATAACGCAAACATCATCATGGAATACCTGGATGAGCGTTTCCCACATCCGCCGCTGATGCCGGTTTACCCGGTAGCACGTGGTAACAGCCGTCTGATGATGTACCGCATCGAACGTAACTGGTACACACTGGCTGAGAAAATTGAAAAAGGCAATGCAGAAGAAGCCGACAAAGCGCGTCGTCAACTGCGTGAAGAGCTGTTGGCTCTGGCACCTGTTTTTGCTGAGTATCCTTTCTTCATGAGCGAAGAGTTTAGCTTGGTTGATTGCTACCTGGCTCCGCTGCTGTGGCGTTTGCCGGTAATGGGCATCGAATTGAGCGGTCCTGGTGCTAAAGAAGTGAAAACTTACATGGCGCGCGTATTTGAACGTGATTCATTCCTGGCTTCTCTGACTGAAGCTGAGCGTGAGATGCGTCTGGCGCAATAATGAGCGACATCAATCTCAAGCCTCGACGCCCGTATCTGTTACGGGCGTTTTACGACTGGTTACTCGACAACGATCTGACGCCACACCTGGTTGTGGATGCAACCATGCCCTACGTGAATGTACCTTTTGAGTACGTACAGGATGGACAGATCGTATTGAACGTTGCACCGCGTGCGGTTGGCAACCTTGAATTGGGTAATGACGAAGTCAGTTTCAATGCACGATTCGGTGGTCGACCGATGCTGGTGACTGTGCCTATGTATGCTGTGATGGCAATTTATGCACGTGAAAATGGTGCTGGCACCATGTTCGATCCAGAGCCAGCATACGATGAAGAGCTGGAGCGTATTGAATCTGAACCGGAACTCAATGCTGTCGAGGAAGTGCAGGAAGATGCGGAAACTGTTGTGGAGACTGAGGAGCCAACTTCAGAGCCAGAGCAGAAACCCAAAGGTCGTCCGACACTGACCGTCGTCAAATAAAAAAAGCAGCCTAGGCTGCTTTTTTCATGTCTGAATCTGACTTACTCGTTATTTGCGCTTGGCTCGTAATACTGAAAACCTTTGATGACCTGCTTAACGCCACTTAGGTTACGGGCAATTTCAGTGGCTTCATTCGCTTGCTCGCGAGTGACATAGCCTAGCAAAAAGACCTCGCTGTCTTCTGTGATCACTTTGATGTTCACGTTACGGAGCTTCTTGCTGCCAATAAGAGCTGATTTCACCTTGGTGGTGATCCAAGTGTCTTTGGAAACATCACCCACAGACAAAGGCGCCTTGATGCGTATTTGGTCGTAGACGGTCTCTACGCCTTCCAGTTCTCGGACTTTAGTAAGGATACCGTTTTTGAGGTCTTCGGTTTTCGCCTGACCAATCAATAACAGTTTGCCATCGTAGGAAACGGCGTTAACACGGGTATCGCCTTTAAAAGGAGCTTTATTAACGATCCCGGCGACTTCCATTCCTAGTTTTGTGTCTTGCCATTCCGTCTTCGCGGTACGGGTATCCTGCTCGTAAATCGCGGAACAGGCACTCAACCCCAATACTGCTGCAAGTAAAAGCGCCTTTTTCATGGTTATTCTCCGTGCGTCGGGAACAGGTATTGATCGATAAGATCGCAAAGTGTGTGCAAGGTGATCAGGTGAACTTCCTGTACGCGGGAAGTACGCTGGGAAGGAATGCGGATTTCCACATCCTGCTCACCCAAGAGGCCTGCCATTTCACCGCCATCTTTGCCGGTAAGCGCAACAATGGTCATGTCACGGGTTACGGCGGCTTCCATTGCCTTGATAATGTCTTTGCTGTTACCGCTGGTAGACAGCGCCAATAGCACGTCACCGCCTTGTCCGAATGCTCGTACCTGCTTGGAGAAGACTTCATCGTGGTGGTAATCGTTCGCGACCGCTGTCAGTGTGACGGTATCCGCTGTCAATGCCAATGCTGGCAGGCTAGGGCGCTCTGTTTCAAAGCGGTTAAGCAGACAGGAAGCGAAATGCTGAGCATTTGCTGCGGAGCCACCGTTACCACAACACAGGATTTTGTTGCCGTTAAGCAGACACTGCACCATGACCATCGCGGCTTTGGAAATCTGCTCTGGCAAGGCTTCTGCTGCAGCGATCTGTGTCTGGATACTCTCGGTGAAACTCTCTTTGATGCTATCTAGCATTGATTACCCTTCAAATACGATATTTTTCATCCAGTTTACCGAGTTTACGTTGCCTTCAAAAGTCACGGCATCAAATCTAAACTCGGTATGTGTCGCGGACAGGCCATTTTTCGCCAGCCACAAATAGGCTGCTTTGAGCATGCGTTGTTGTTTTCGTGGAGAAATACTGGCGGCGGCGCCACCATAAGTGGTTTGGTTGCGGTATTTCACCTCAACGAAAACGAGGCAGCTTTGCTCCCGCATGATGAGATCCAATTCGCCGCCCTTGAAGCGGGCATTCTTTTCGATGGTCTTAAGGCCCTGCCGCTCGAGAAAGCGGCAGGCCTGTATTTCATAGTGATCGCCGGTTTGCTTTTTACTTAACCGAAACAATCCCCTGATCCCCAAACATTGCCCAGGAAACACTACGGTTGACGGTGCAGTAATCACCCAGTGACAATTCACCTGACAACCCTTCAAAGCGGTATTCAGGCAATGCCTGCATTTGAGGAAGTGCTTCAATCAACGCATACGCGTCCATTCCCAGTGCGTAAAGGCGAGTCATACCGTTATCGAGCCCTGGCCAGAGTTGGTTGAAGCGCGCGGCGGCAGGATTGTTGGGCTCAACCAGAAGTGGAACGTCACTGAATTCGATACCGCGAAGCTCCCCAATTTCGCCAACACCGTTCACACGGTTGTTAGAGCGTGAGCTTGAGTACAATTTCGGCGGTTGAACATCTGGGTTGATGGCGACTTCAATGAACGGCTTAAGCAGTGTGAGCTCGCCTGCGTTGGCAACAAGGTAAACGGCATCAACATCGCGGCGGCTGCGCTGCTCTGATTCCATTTCCATTCCCAGAAGCTGTTGCATTTGCTGAATACGCCCTTGGCTCTCGGTTAAGCCAAATACGCGTTGGACGGTCTTCTGCATGGCTGCACGGTTTTTGAAAAATTCAATTTCTGCAGGCTCGCCGGTTTGCTCTTCCCACTGTTTAGAGAAGGCTTCACTGACGCGTCGACCAAAGCCATTGTCCGGGGCAATCACCAATGGGTATTGGTGCTTGTTCTGTTCAATATGTAATGCAGCTTGCTCAGCTTCCTGCTCTGGAGAGAGTGTGAAGAAGCAGGTGTTTGCTGCGCCGTCTTCCTCTCTAGGGATATTCAGTGCAAGCGTTGGAATCGCGTTCTGGCTCACTGTCAGGAACTCTTCAATTTTATCTTTGCGAAGAGGGCCGATAGCAAACTGAATACCGTCAGTACGCATTTGGTTGACGATGTCAGTCGTTGACAGTCCGTTGGTGTCGTAGAACATCACTGAAGGCGCAGTATTGCCCGAATCATCATCCAGCAGCGCTTGTACCAAACCATTACGAATGGCTTCACCCTGTGCCGCGAACTTGTCGCTCAGAGGCAGCATCACACCGATGCGGTCAGGACGGAGGATCTCCATCGACTGAAGTGCAGTCAGGTCATTCGGTAGGTAGCGGTTAGCCGGGTGAGATGAATTGGCTGCTAGCCATTGGTTCAGCGCTTCTTGTTGCTGAGCAGGACGACCCGAGTAACGGCGAAGGAGGTTCACCAACTCGACCCAGCCATTCAGGACTGGATTGGTGGTTGCAGACAGGGAGCTCAGCTCTGAAGGTGACATTTTCACCAGCAGTGTCCAAACGTTTTCCCAGTTTTGCTGCTTATCGTAGTTGTCCGTAATGTAAGGAGAGCCTTCGGCATAAGAGAGCACAGCACCTGGCATGTTGCCCAGTGCTTCGTAAAGTTCACCTTTCAACAGGTAATAGCGCTGGTATTGAATAGCCGGAATACCCCAAGATGGCTGGAAGTTCAGGTTATCAACAGCGGTCTGCAGATCGCCTTTTTGCTGAGATAACAAGGCGCGGTTCAGTTGCCATTCGGAAAGTTGCAGTGGGGGCAGTGGCAGTTTTGCCAAACGACTAACCAAAACATCGGCTTGTGCGTACTGTTTTTCAGCAATCAGTGCTTTTAACGCCAACAGATACCAGTCAGCTTTTGCTTCTCCGGTTTCGGTTTCTGCTTTCAGCAAATAGAAAGTCGATGACTCCAGCGCCGGCGCTGTGATGTCATATTGCGGTCCTTGCTCAACAGGTGGTGTGGTGGTACACGCCGAAAGCACCAATGCCAGCGCGATTGGTGGAAGAACTCGTGATACACTTTTGCACTTATGGGTTATTTTACGCATGAACATCTTCTGTCCGTAACTTGTTGCCCTCTATATTAATCGCCGAAGGGTTGTGAAACAAATGACTGATGAAACTTCAACCATGGTTGACGTCTCAACTTTATATATCGTGCCGACACCGATCGGAAACCTGGGAGATATCACCCAGCGTGCTTTGGAGATTTTGCAGCAGGTCGACATCATCGCTGCCGAGGATACCCGCCACACTGGTAAACTACTGTCCCATTTTGGAATCACCACCCGAACTTTCGCGCTGCATGACCATAATGAACAACAGAAAGCAGATTTTCTGATTGAAAAATTGGTCAGTGGGCAAAATATTGCGCTGGTGTCTGATGCGGGCACGCCGTTGATATCCGATCCAGGTTACCATTGGTGACCCGTTGTCGTCAGGCGGGTGTTAAAGTTGTTCCTTTGCCGGGGCCTTGTGCAGTTATCACCGCGTTGAGTGCGTCAGGTTTACCTTCTGATCGCTTCAGCTTCGAAGGCTTCCTGCCCCCGAAAAGTAAAGGGCGCCGAGATAAGTTTTCTGATATTGCAGAAGATCCACGAACTCTGATTTTTTACGAATCACCACACCGTATTCTCGATACGCTCGATGACATGCTGGCGGTACTGGGCGCGGAACGTCAGGTAGTGTTGGCACGGGAGCTGACCAAAACCTATGAAACTATTCATGGCGCGCCGCTGGGCGAGTTGATTGAATGGCTGAATGAAGACAGCAACCGTATCCGTGGTGAGATGGTACTTTTGATTGCGGGTCACCGTGCAGAGAAAGAGGATTTGCCATTGGAGGCAACCAAAGCGGTTACCTTGCTGGCGAAGGAGTTGCCATTGAAGAAGGCGGCTGCGATTGCAGCTGAGCTATATAACGTGAAAAAAAATGCCCTCTATAAGTGGGGTTTAGAAAATCTCGAGTAAGAAGCCCGGTGTTTTCGCTGGATCCGTGGCGGTGAACTCTATATAATCCGCCGCCTGAGTTGGCCGGGTAGCCGCTGCTTCGTTGATGTCCTTTGGGAGACTGACGAGGGGGAGGAAAGTCCGGGCTCCACAGGGCAGGGTGCCAGGTAACGCCTGGGGGGCGCAAGCCTACGACCAGTGCAACAGAGAGCAAACCGCCGATGGCTCTTCGGAGATCAGGTAAGGGTGAAAGGGTGCGGTAAGAGCGCACCGCGCGACTGGCAACAGTTCGTGGCACGGTAAACTCCACCCGGAGCAAGACCAAATAGGTCCCCTTTGGCGCGGCCCGCGTTGGGGACGGGTAGGTTGCTGGAGCCTGTGAGCGATTGCAGGCCTAGACGAATGGCTACCACCGTTTTTACGGTACAGAACCCGGCTTATAGGCCGACTCACTAAATAAAATGGGCGAGTTTAGCGATAAACTTGCCCCAGAGAAGGCGAGCATTAGCTCGCCTTCTTTTGTTTTGGCTTCAGTAAAAGTCAACAGGCCCCAATGGGGAATGTCGTGCGGTTAAAAAATGCACGGCGCAGTAAGGTGTTCAAGCTGTTGAAATAGAATGCGCTTCGCGATTACGTGATCTTTGTCGCGCTAGATGCTTGCTTGACTTTCTTTTTGCCTGATACTTACACTTCCTAGTGGGAAAATGTGGAATAAAGTGGGTTATTCTGGTGAAAAAGGGTAGTCAGTGACATGTTGAGGGGCGTCAGCGCCATATCGCCCGACGCGAAAGGTCGCGTCGCATTGCCAAAGCGTTATCGGGAAGAACTCGATGCGTTGTGCGATGGCGTGTTTGTCTGCACCATTGATCATCAGTTACCATGCCTGCTGCTTTACCCCTTGCCTGAATGGGAGCGCATCGAAGCCAAGCTATCCCGCTTATCCAGCCTCAATCCAGCCGAGCGTCGTTTACAGCGATTGCTGCTTGGTCATGCGTTTGAGTGTGAGATGGACGGACAGGGGCGAATTCTGATTGCACCTACACTGCGCGATTACGCCGGTTTGAATGGTAAAGCCATGCTGGTGGGACAGCTCAACAAGTTTGAGATTTGGAACAGCGACAAGTGGCAGCAACAGATCGACCAGGATATTCAACATCAAGCCGAATCAGCGGAAGCGCTGAGCGACAGGCTCAGTAACTTATCGCTTTAGGTAATCAAGATTATGTCAGAGCAGTTTTCACACATTTCCGTCCTCCTCCACGAATCCATCGAAGGTCTCGCACTTAAACCTGACGGCATTTATGTCGATGGTACGTTTGGCCGTGGTGGACATACCCGAGAAATTTTACGTCGTCTGGGTGACGGTGGTCAGCTTTATAGTATTGACCGCGATCCGCAGGCGATTGAAGAGGCAGGCACGATTGATGACCCGCGCTTCAACATTATTCATGGCCCATTTTCCGGCATTCAACAATACATCGAAGAACGTGGTCTGAGTGGCAAGATTGACGGCGTATTGCTGGACCTTGGGGTGTCTTCACCGCAATTAGACGATCCAGAGCGTGGCTTTAGCTTTATGCGCGATGGTCCTTTGGACATGCGCATGGATCCGACTTCAGGTATTCCAGCTTCTCAATGGCTTGCCGAAGCGGAAGCAGACGATATTGCCTGGGTGTTGAAAGAGTTTGGTGAAGAGCGATTTGCCAAGCGTATCGCCCGTGCCATTGTGGCGCACCGCGAAGATGAAACCAAAGAGCCGTTGACCCGCACTTTGCAGCTGGCCAACTTGATTGCTGCGGTATCACCTTCCCGTGATCGTAAAAAGCACCCTGCGACCCGCTGTTTTCAGGCGATTCGCATTTACATCAACAGTGAGCTGGAAGAGATTGAAACGGCGATGCAAGGTGCGCTTGAAGTGCTGGCGCCGGGTGGACGTCTGTCCATCATCAGCTTCCACTCATTGGAAGACCGTTTGGTGAAACGCTTTATGCGTAAGCAAAGCAAAGGGCCGGATGTGCCACATGGCGTGCCACTGACCGAAGATCAAATCCGTGCACTGGGTCAGGCAAAGATGAAGTTGGTGGGCAAAGCACTGAAACCGTCTGACGTGGAAGTCTCAGACAACACTCGCTCCCGAAGCTCGGTGCTGCGTGTGGCAGAAAAATTGGGTGACTGATGTCGGCAGAAAATCCAGGACTGACAAGGCAAATTCTGCAGGACCTGACCAGTATCGGTCGGGTTCCTATGGTGCTTTTGGTTCTGGTACTGCTTTCTGCATTGGGCGTGGTTTACATCACCCAGCAAACGCGTGCTGCGATAGCCCATCATGACCAACTATTGATGGAGCGTGAGCAACTGGAAGTCGAATGGCGTAACCAGTTGCTTGAGGAGCATGCGTTATCAGAACACAGCCGTGTCGAAGCCATGGCACGGCAGGATCAGGACATGATCCGTCCAGACAGTCGACGTGAAGTCATAGTGAGCCAATAGCGTGAAGGGAAAAACGAAACCGACCAATCAGCGAGCGAAAAAGCCAACACCGAATTTGATTCGGTGGCGCTTTGTCACGGTCTGTTTCTGTATTTCCCTTGCCATGGTCGCGTTGATTGCCCGCGCAGCATTCATTCAGGTCATCGAGCCGGATCGCCTTCTTCAGGAAGGCGATATGCGTTCTGTCCGTGTCAAAGCCCTTCATTCCGCACGTGGCATTATTACCGATCGCAACGGTGAGTCGTTGGCTGTCAGTGTCCCGGTTGAAGCGGTATATGTCGACCCGGTGACTGTATTTAAAAACGGCGGTCTGAAAGACATTGACCGCTGGTACGCGCTGGCTGATGTCTTGGGTATCGACCGTCAGGCGATGGTCAACCGCATCGAGCGTAATAAAACCAAACGCTTTATCTACCTGCAGCGTCAGGTTGGCCCTGCTGTTGCTGATTACGTATCCGGTCTTCGCTTACCGGGTATTGGTATGAATGATGAGTCCCGTCGTTTTTATCCGGCAGGTGAAGTCAGTGCTCACCTTGTGGGCGTAACCGGCATTGATGGCCGTGGTCTCGAAGGTATCGAACGTGGCTATGATGGTTGGCTGAGTGGTGAACCAGGCCGCCGTACTGTGCGCAAAGACCGCTATGGTCGCGTCGTTGAAGTCATTTCCAAAGAGGCCAAGGAAGAAGGCAAACCACTTCAACTCAGTATCGATCAGCGTCTTCAGGCGATTTCTTATCGCGCCATTAAGCAAGCGGTTGCGGACTACCGCGCGACTTCAGGCTCTTTGGTCATGGTCGATGTCCGCACGGGCGAAGTGCTGGCGATGGTGAATGCACCGTCTTACAACCCGAATAACCGCGCCGATCTGAAAAGTTTCAAAATGCGTAACCGCGCCATCACTGATGTTTTCGAGCCAGGTTCCACCATCAAGCCTCTGGTGGTTTTGGCGGCATTGGAAAATGGCGTAGCGGATGAGTCGACCATCATTGATACGGGTAACGGCGTGATGAGCATCGGCGGAGCGCGTGTCCGCGATGTATCCAAAGTCGGTGAAGCAAACCTCCGTAAAATCCTCCAAAAATCCAGTAACATCGGTGTCAGTAAACTGTCTCTTTCTATGCCGGTCGAAGCATTGCTTGGCCTTTACAGCAGCTTTGGCATCGGTGACGCAACTGGTGTGAATCTGGTCGGTGAGTCTTATGGACTGTATCCGAACCGTCGCCGTTGGTCTGACTTCGAACGTGCGACCCTCTCTTTTGGTTATGGCCTTTCTATTACGCCAGCTCAGCTTGCCCGCGCTTATGCGGTACTTGGCGCGGAAGGTGTGAATCGCCCGCTGTCGATTTTGAAAACAGAATCAGTGGTACCGGGTAAACAAGTGGCATCACAAGAAAACACCCGAAAAGTCCTCGACATGCTGGAGTCCGTGACGCAGGAAGGCGGAAGTGCCCGCCGCGCAGCGGTTGACGGTTACCGTGTCGGGGCAAAAACAGGTACAGCGAAAGTTGCGGTGGCTGGTGGCTACGGTGATGAATATATCGGTTATACGGCGGGGATCGCACCTTTGAGCGAGCCACGCATTGCCATGGTGGTGGTGATCAATGAACCCCAAGGCGACAAATATTACGGTGGTCAGGTTGCGGCCCCCGTGTTTTCTGACGTGATGAAGAGCGCGTTGCAGATCCTCAATATCGCACCGGACGCTCAGCAGCCATTTTTACAGATTGCTAATACGGACAATCGGAACTGATGCCGAACACGAGCTTTAAAGAATTATTGGCGCCTTGGTATGACGCCATCCCAGAGACACCTATTACCGGTTTGACGCTGGATAACCGCCAGATCCAACCGGGTGATGTATTTATTGCCGTTCAGGGGCACTCCCTGGACGCGCGACGTTTTATTCCTGCTGCTATTGAAGCCGGCGCAGCGGCGGTGATTGCCGATGATGGTGATACTAACGGCCAGTTTGATGTCACCTTGCAAATGGTGTGCCAGTCGTTGCCTTCCCTCACTTGAAATCCACCTTGTCGGAAATTGCTGACCGTTTCTATCAATCACCAAGCAAAATGATGAAAGTGATTGGTGTGACAGGTACCAATGGTAAAACCACAGTGAGCCAGTTGGTTGCGCAGTGGATTGACCTGCTTGAAGGTAAAGCTGCAGTGATGGGAACCACAGGTAACGGCTTCCTTGATGCATTGGAGCCAGCTTTGAACACCACGGGCAGCGCGTTGGATATTCAGCAGCAACTGGCGGCGTTTAACCATCAGGGTGCGACTCATGTGGCGATGGAAGTGTCTTCTCATGGTTTGGTGCAGGATCGTGTGAAAGCCGTGGCTTTTGATGCTGCTATCTTCACTAACCTCAGCCGTGATCACCTTGATTACCACGGCACCATGGAAGCATACGCAGAAGCCAAGCTTCGCCTGTTTACTCACTACGGCTCACCAGTTTCCGTGATCAACGTTGACGATCCGGTTGGTGCAAACTGGGTCAGCAACATGCCGGAAGCGGTGGCGGTTTCACTTTCTGAAAGCAATGTCCACGCGCATCAAGGACGCAAGCTTTGGCTAACATCTGTCGACTACGCGACAAGTGGCGTGACCATCAGCTTTGACTCTTCATGGGGTGCTGGTCAATTTACTGCGCCGCTGGTTGGCGAATTCAACGTCATGAACCTTCTGGTTAGCCTGACCACGCTTCTGGGACTTGGTTACGAAAAAGAAGCTCTGATGGCAGCGGCCAGCAAGTTGCAGGCGGTGATTGGACGCATGGAAGTTTTTCATCGTGCTGACAAACCTATGTTGGTGGTGGATTATGCTCACACCCCCGATGCCCTTGAAAAAGCGCTGATGGCTCTTCGTCGTCACTGCGACGGAAAGCTTTGGTGTATTTTCGGCTGTGGTGGCGATAGGGATACAGGTAAACGCCCAATGATGGCAGACATTGCTGAAAGAATGGCTGATGTGGCTATCCTGACCGACGACAATCCCCGCTCAGAATCTCCGGAAGCGATTGTGGCTGACATGCTCAAAGGCATGGTCGATCCCGATCAGGCAATTATCCTTCACGACCGCGCGGAAGCGTGTGGCTATGCATTTGAAAATGCGTCAGAAAAAGACGTGATTCTGGTCGCAGGAAAAGGACACGAAGACTATCAAGTGCTGGCATCAGGTACTGTTCACTATTCCGATCGTGAGACCGTACGCCGTTTGTTGGAGGAAGAGGCATGATTCCAGTTTCATTGAAATCACTGCAGACTGTTTTAGATGCTGATCTGGTCGGCGAAGATGTAGTGATTGATGCCGTTTCCACCGACACGCGAACACTTGGCAATGGCGCTTTGTTTGTCGCGCTGGTGGGCGAGCGATTCGATGCTCATGATTTTGTAGAAACTGCGTATGAGAACGGTGCGTCTGCGCTTTTGGTTTCCAAACCTGTCGATGTCGCACTACCACAACTGATTGTGAAGGACACCAAACTGGCTTTGGGGCAACTGGGCGCATGGGTGAAATCTCAATGTGATGTGAAGACGATTGCGCTCACAGGCAGCTGCGGTAAAACCACAGTCAAAGAAATGCTGGCTGCCATTTTGTCTCCAAAAGGTCAGACGCTTTATACCGCCGGCAACTTCAATAACGACATCGGTGTGCCGCTGACCTTGCTTCGTCTGCAACCCTCTGATGAGTACGCGGTGATGGAATTGGGCGCTAACCACATTGGTGAAATTGCCTATACCACGGCTTTGGTTAAGCCGGATCTGGCGATGGTCACTAATCTGGCGGCAGCGCATTTGGAAGGCTTCGGTTCCCTTGATGGCGTAGCGAAAGCCAAAGGCGAAATATTCCAGGGGCTTGCTGACGGCGAGCTTGCCATCGTTAATCAGGACAGCAATGGTGGCGCATTTTGGGATGACGTACTGAAAAGTAAGCAAGTACTTACCATGACAGTGACTGACAAGCCTGCAGACTACCGTGCCGAGAATATTCATCAGGTCGACAACGGCTGCTATGCCTTCGATTTGGTTTCACCACAAGGTACCTATTCGGTGACACTCAGCCTTCCCGGTGAACACAACGTTGCGAACGCAATTCTTGCTGCCATAGCAGCGACCAAGATAGATAGTAAGGTGACAATGGACGATGTGGTCCGAGGTCTCGCTTCTGTGTCGCCTGTCAAAGGTCGTGGTGCGATAAGCTTCCCGCGCCCAGGTCTTCGTCTGATTGATGACAGCTACAACGCCAGTCTTGCAGCAATGAAAGCGGCTGTGGATTTGCTGGATGGCTTCGACGGAGACAAAGTCATCGTCTTGGCCGATATGGGCGAGATGGGCGAACACTCCGATTCGGTGCATGGAGAAGTGGCAGAGCACCTCAGCAAGGCCTCAATTCAAACCGTGATTACTTATGGACCTGCCAGCGCCGCGATCAGCGAGCGTTGCGGGGGTCAGCACTTTGAAGATAAAAGCGCATTGATTGCGCATGTAGTAGAACTGATGAAAACAAAACGCGAAGTATCCGTTTTGGTCAAAGGGGCCAACGGAATGAAGATGTCTGAAGTGGTTGCAGCAATAGAGGAGGCAGCCAAATGCTAGATTGGCTATCAGATATCCTAACCCAACACATTCCGTTCTTCCGACTGTTTGATTACCTGACATTCCGCGCCATCCTCAGCGTGTTGACCGCTTTGACGCTGTCACTCTGGATGGGCCCTCGCCTGATTGCCCGCTTGCAGATGCTGCAAATCGGTCAGGTAGTGCGTAACGAAGGTCCGGAGTCCCACTTCAGCAAGCGTGGTACACCGACCATGGGCGGCATCATGATTTTGACCGCGATTACAGTCACTGTGCTGCTGTGGGCTGACCTTTCCAACCCTTATGTTTGGGCGGTGCTTTTCGTGACTCTGGGTTACGGTGCCGTTGGCTTTGTCGACGACTACCGTAAAGTGGTGCGCAAGAACACAGACGGCCTGATTGCCCGCTGGAAGTATTTCTGGCAATCCGCCATTGCGCTGGTAGTGGCCTTCGCACTCTATATCCACGGTAAAGATACAGCCGCCACCCAACTTGTGGTGCCTTTCTTCAAAGACGTGATGCCTCAGCTTGGCCTGTTCTACATCGTCTTCACCTATTTCGTGATTGTTGGCTCAAGTAACGCAGTGAACCTCACTGATGGTCTTGATGGCTTGGCCATTATGCCGACCGTGATGGTAGCCAGTGGTTTTGCCTTTATTGCCTGGGCGACGGGTAACGTGAACTTTGCTGAATATCTGCACATCCCTTACATCAAAGATGCCGATGAATTGGTGATTGTCTGTGCGGCGATTGTCGGCGCAGGTCTTGGCTTCTTGTGGTTTAACACCTATCCGGCACAGGTGTTCATGGGTGATGTGGGCTCACTGGCACTCGGTGGTGCACTGGGCACGATTGCCGTGCTGGTACGTCAGGAGTTCCTGTTGGTCATCATGGGCGGTGTGTTCGTGATGGAAACCTTGTCAGTGATCCTGCAAGTGGGCTCTTACAAACTGCGTGGTCAGCGCATTTTCCGCATGGCGCCTATCCACCACCACTACGAATTGAAAGGCTGGCCAGAGCCGCGCGTGATTGTACGATTCTGGATCATTACCCTGATGCTGGTTCTTGCAGGACTGGCAACATTGAAGGTGCGCTAAATGAAGACAGACGCCGCGAAAAACATTGTGGTGATTGGGCTCGGTATGACCGGGCTCTCTGTCGTTAATCATCTTGTGAGAAAAGATGATGGCGCGACCGTGAAAGTGATTGATACCCGTGCTAATCCGCCGGGCGCAGAGCAGTTACCGAAAAATGTGGCATTGCATGCCGGTGGCTGGAATATGGACTGGTTGTTTTCAGCAGACCAGATTGTGGCAAGCCCAGGCATTGCGCTGGCAACGCCAGAGCTTAAAGAAGCAGCTGCGAAAGGCATTGAGATTGTCGGTGACATTGAACTCTTCGCCCGTGATGTAAAATCGCCTGTCATTGGTATTACCGGCTCAAACGGTAAAAGCACCGTGACCAGCCTGGTTGGCGAGATGGCAAAAGCGGCAGGCATTAATGTCGGTGTTGGCGGTAATATCGGTTTTGCTGCTTTGGATATGCTGGCCAATGAGCATGAGCTTTATGTACTGGAGCTGTCGAGCTTCCAGCTTGAAACCACCTCCTCCCTGAATTTAGAAGCGGCAGTGTTCCTCAACCTTTCAGAAGATCATATGGATCGCTATGAAGGGATGGATGACTACCGCGATGCTAAATTGCGCATTTTCGACCAAACCAAACTGTCGGTCTGGAACCAAGACGATCTCCAGACCAAAAATACACAGACCAAAGGCGACAATGTGCCTGCTATCAGCTTCGGTTTCACGTCAGGTGAGTACACACTCACCGAGAAAAACGTCGCAGAGTGGCTGACAGCAAAAGGTGAACCAGTGATGGCGGTGTCCGATATCGCGCTGGTGGGCCGTCACAATGTGGCTAACTGTCTGGCGGCGATGGCGCTGGCTGATGCAGTGGGAGTGAGCCGTGAAGCGCAATGTCAGGCGATGCGTGAATACAGAGGCTTACCTCATCGCTGTCAGCAAGTGGTCGAACACAACGGCGTGCTTTGGGTGAATGACTCAAAAGCGACTAACCCCGCGAGCACTGAAGCGGCGCTTGATGGCCTGCAGTTGGCAGGGCGTCTGCACCTTTTGGTGGGTGGCGATGGCAAAGGCGCAGACTTTTCTTCGCTGAAACCTATCCTCGATAAGTTGAACGTGACTTTGTACTGTTATGGCCGTGATGGTCATGCTTTTACAAATCTGGTTGAGTCGCCCGTGGTGATTGAAACCATGCAGGAAGCTATGGATATCGCGGCATCAACTGCGACATCTGGTGACATGGTGTTGTTGTCTCCAGCATGCGCTAGCTTCGATCAGTTCACCAACTTTATGGTGCGAGGCGATACCTTTGCTGCATACGCGCAAGAGATTGCACAGCGAAGCGCTGAGGAGAGCGTGACGGAATGATGAGTGCGAAGTGGGAAGACAACCGTCTGATGCGCTGGCTCTCGAATCCAGCGCCAACGGCATTGTATGACCGCCAACTGGTGTGGCTGTCATTCGGCCTGATGATGGTTGGTCTCATCATGGTGTCCTCTGCTTCCATTCCTGTATCTGTCCGTCTGGTTGATGAGCCGTTTTATTTCGCCATGCGTCAGGGCATCTATCTGGTAGGCGCACTTATCATTGCCGGCGTGGCCATGCAGATACCTTTGTCGCGTTGGCAACAACTCAGCATTCCTCTGCTTTTTATCTCGCTCGCGCTTTTGTTGGCGGTTTTGCTGGTCGGTAAATCGGTAAACGGTGCATCCCGTTGGCTGCCAATGGGCTTTTTTAACCTGCAGCCCGCAGAAGTGGCCAAATTATCACTCTTCCTGTTTATTGCTGGCTATCTTGTTCGTCGTCATGGTGAAGTCAGAGAAAGCGTCACCGGCTTTTTGAAACCACTGGCAGTGCTGGTGGTGATTGCTGGTCTTTTGCTGCTTCAGCCTGACCTTGGCTCTGTTGTCGTCATGTTTGTTACGACGGTAGGCATGCTGTTTATTGCCGGCGCCAAGCTATGGCAGTTCGGTGTCTTGCTGTTTACTGGTCTTGGACTGGTGGGTCTTTTGATCATTGCTGAGCCCTACCGTGTTGCTCGCGTCACCTCCTTCCTGGATCCCTGGCAAGACCCATTTGGCAGTGGCTATCAGCTGACGCAATCTTTGATGGCCTTTGGCCGCGGCAGCTGGTGGGGACAAGGGCTGGGGAATTCTATACAGAAACTCGAATACCTGCCGGAAGCGCACACTGACTTTGTTATAGCGGTGCTGGCAGAAGAGCTCGGTCTTATTGGCGTCACTGTTGTTTTGCTGATGGTATTTGCATTGGTTTTCCGTGCCCTCTTTATCGGGAAGCGTTGCCTTGAAGCGAACCAGTTATTTGGTGGCTTTCTGGCATTTGGTATTGGCATCTGGTTTGCGTTTCAGGCACTGGTGAATGTCGGTGCTGCGGCAGGTATTATGCCGACAAAAGGTTTGACGTTGCCGCTGGTCAGTTATGGCGGCTCCAGTTTATTTATTATGTCGACGGCGGTGGCGCTACTTCTTCGCATTGACCACGAATACCGTTTGGAAACGGCGCAGGCGCACCAACGAATTGTCTCTCATGAAAAACGAAAACGAACAAAAGCATAAACGATTATTGGTGATGGCTGGTGGAACCGGCGGTCACGTTTTCCCAGGACTTGCGGTAGCCAAAGAGTTGCAGGAACAAGGTTGGGAAATTCGCTGGCTGGGAACGGCAGACAGGATGGAAGCGGATTTGGTGCCAAAACATGGCATTGAGATCGACTTTATTGAAGTAAAAGGGCTGCGTGGTTCGGGCTTTGCGCGTAAACTTCTCGCCCCTTGGATGGTACTTAATGCTGTTGTTCAGGCAAAGCGCCATATCAAAAACTGGAAACCGAATGCTGTGCTGGGCATGGGCGGGTATGTGAGTGGACCGGGTGGTTTGGCTGCATGGCTAAGCGGCATTCCCGTTGTTCTCCACGAGCAAAATGCCGTCGCGGGGTTAACCAACCAGTGGCTGGCAAAGATTGCCAAGCGTGTGTTGCAGGCTTTTCCTGGAGCGTTTGCTGACAAAGAAGTCGTTGGCAATCCGGTAAGAAAGGATGTTTGCGACTTGCCAGAACATAAAACTTATGTGGATGGCACACCGCTGAAAGTGTTGGTGATGGGAGGAAGCCAGGGGGCTCGAATCTTAAATCACACAGTGCCGGAAGCGGTAGCGAAGCTGAACCGAGAAGTGGTGATTCGCCATCAGGCAGGCAAAGGCAATCAGGCGGACACGGCAGAGCGCTTCCAAAAAGCGGGTGTGGCGAATGCTGAAGTCACCGAGTTTATTGATGATGTCGCTGAAGCCTACGATTGGGCGGATATTCTGATTTGCCGCTCTGGCGCTTTGACGGTATCGGAAGTGTCTGCTGCAGGCGTGCCATCGATCTTCGTGCCTTTCCAGCACAAAGATCGCCAGCAGGCACTGAATGCTGAGCACCTCGTCGAGAGTGGCGCGGCGCTAATGATAGAACAACCGGATTTGAGTGCTGACGCGTTGGCGGCGGCACTGGAAGATAAAGATTCATCGTCATTGATGGCGATGTCGAAGGCTGCCAAAGCCGCAGCAATAACCAATGCTGCTGAGCGTGTGGCCAGTGTCATCAAAGACGTAGCGAAGTAGAGAACAAAGTGATGGGCAAATTTGATAATCATCAATTAGAAAAAATTCGAACCATGGTGCCGGAAATGCGCCGTGTGAAGCGCATTCACTTTGTGGGTATTGGCGGTGCCGGTATGTGCGGTATTGCGGAAGTGCTAATCAACGAAGGGTATGAGATCACAGGCTCTGATCTATCAGAAAACGCCGTGACCCAACGTTTGGAAAGCAAAGGTGCCAAAGTATTCTTTGGTCATGCTGAGACCAATGTCGATGGCGCTAGTGTTGTTGTGGTTTCTACGGCTATCCGTCAGGACAACCCGGAGCTGGTTGCCGCGAAAGCCGCGCGTATTCCAGTGGTTCGTCGTGCAGAAATGTTGGCTGAACTGATGCGTTACCGCCACGGTATTGCCGTAGCAGGTACGCACGGTAAAACCACCACCACAGCCCTGACCACGCTGATTTATCAGGAAGCAGGTCTGGATCCGACGTTTGTGAACGGTGGTCTGGTAAAAAGTGCTGGTACCAATGCGCGTTTGGGCTGTAGCCGCTACCTGATTGCAGAAGCCGATGAAAGTGATGCTTCATTCCTGCACTTGCAGCCGATGGTGGCGATTGTCACTAACATCGAAGCGGATCATATGGATACCTATGGTGGCAACTTCGACAACCTGAAGCAGACTTTTATCGATTTTCTGCACAAGTTGCCTTTCTACGGTCAGGCAGTGATGTGTGTTGACGATCCTGTGGTGAGAGAACTGATCCCAAGCATTGGTCGCCAGGTGATCACTTATGGCTTCTCAGATGATGCTGACGTGCGCTTAAAAGATTACCGTCAGGAGGGCCAGAAGGGCATCTTCACCATTTTGCGTGCTGGCAAACCGGAGATTCACATCGAACTGAATATTCCAGGCCGACACAATGCATTGAATGCGGCAGCTGCCGTTGCTGTGGCAACGGAAGATGGAGTAGAAGACGACGCTATCTTGCGTGCACTGGCGAGCTTTGAAGGCACTGGCCGTCGCTTTGACCAGCTGGGTCTGTTCCCGGTGGAAGACGGTCACGCGCTGCTGGTGGACGATTACGGACATCACCCAAGTGAAGTCGACGTCACCATTCAGGCAGCACGTGCGGGTTGGGAAGATAACCGCCTGGTCATGGTGTTCCAGCCGCACCGTTACAGCCGCACCCGAGATTTGTATGACGATTTTGCCAATGTGCTTGAGCAAGTCGATGTGTTACTGATGCTGGATGTATATTCCGCTGGTGAAGCGCCGATTGCCGGTGCTGATGGCCGAAGTCTTTGCCGCACTATTCGTGGCCGAGGAAAAATCGACCCTATTTTTGTGCCGGATGTGGATGCTTTACCTGCAGCGTTAGCCGCAGTGATTCAACCTGGCGACCTGGTGCTGACACAAGGTGCAGGTGATATTGGTAAAGTGGCTAGAAAACTGGCCGAATTAAAGCTGGATAAAAAGGCGTTGAGCGAGCAGGGATAAACCTGAATACATGCGGAATGACTGAGCTTGGGCAGAGTGATGTCTAACTTTTAACCTGTTTTTGGTGGTTTTGCATGTATTTGATCTCAGCTTCATCACTTCAATGCCAAGAAGGGTTGGTGACCTGTCAAACTGACCGTTATAATCGGTCGGCTTTGCTGAGGCAAAGCCGCAGGTTGCCTGACGATAGAGAGGCAATAGCCTGATATGACAAATGTGACCGTAGAGGACATACCGGCTCAGCCTTCAATGTTGAAAGAACATTGGGGGGGGCTGGTGTTTTTAGTATTTGTCATTCTGGCTATCCTCTGGTCATTGCTCCGTGTCATCACTTGGATGGGGGACGAAGAGCAATTGCCGTTGTCCCAGATTATTGTACAGGGTGAGCTGGAACACTTAACACCATTGGAAGTGCGCAATGCGGTGCTACAACTCGGTGGTTTGAACAGCTTTATGATTCAGGATGTGGATGACATCCACAGTGCAATTTCTGCACTGCCTTGGGTCGCGAATGTCGCCGTGCGAAAGCAATGGCCGGATACGATCAAAGTCAATGTGACTGAATACCAGCCTCAAGCAGTCTGGAATGGATCGTTTCTTTTAGACGTTGGTGGGAGCGTATTTGGCGCGGATCCTGCTGAAGTCAAAAATCTGGGCTTAGTTTCATTACATGGCCCAGATGGCAGCGAAAAAGAAGTGCTGGAAGCGTGGCGCGAAATGCGTGGCATTCTGGCACCAACAAAATTAGAAATTGCTGCCTTGGCGCTCAATGAGCGCCGCTCGTGGCGAATTGTCACCCGTGATGGGGTGCGCATTGAATTAGGACGTGAGTCCCGCAATGAGCGACTAAAACGCTTTGTCACACTACTTGATGATTTCAAGTCGACCGACAGAGCGATTCAATATGTGGACTTGCGCTATGACACTGGCGCTGCGGTGGGCTGGAAAGCTCCGGAAGTAGAAGCCAGTGACGAGAATACCTGAGAGTAGGTGGAATGAAACAAACAACTGACAGACCGCTGATTGTTGGATTGGATATCGGAACCTCCAAGGTTTCTGTTCTGGTCAGTGAGATTTTGCCTGACGGTGCGATCAATGTGCTTGGTGTGGGATCTACGCCTTCACAAGGCATGGATAAAGGCGGTGTCAACGATCTTGAGTCTGTTGTTAAATCAGTGGAGCGCGCGGTTAACGACGCAGAGCTGATGTCTGATTGCAAGATTCGTTCAGTCTATCTGTCGCTATCAGGAAAGCATATTCATTGCCAGACCGAACGCGGTATGGGAACGATTTCCGATGAGGAAGTCACGCAGGATGACGTCGACATGGTGATTCACACGGCGAAGTCGGTGAAGATCAGCGACGAGCAGCGCGTGCTGCACGTTATCCCGCAGGAATACAAAATCGACTATCAGGAAGGGATTAAGAATCCTGTTGGTCTTTCCGGTGTGCGTATGGAAGCCAGCGTGCACCTTATCACTTGCCACAACGATACCGCGCGAAATATCGAAAAAGCGGTGGAACGTTGTGGTCTGAAAGTGGACCAATTAATTTTCTCTGGTCTGGCGGCTAGCCACGCAGTGATCACTGCTGACGAGAGAGAGTTGGGGGTATGCGTCGTCGATATTGGCGGCGGAACCATGGACATTGCCGTATGGACTGGCGGCGCTTTGCGTCATGCAGCCGTCATTCCTTACGCTGGAAATGTCATCACCAGCGATATTGCTTATGCCTTCGGTACACCTCTTAGCGACGCTGAGAAAATCAAAGTGAAGCATGGGTGTGCGTTAAGCGAGTTGGTGAACAAAGATGCCAAGGTCAATGTGCCAAGCGTTGGAGGTCGTCCTTCACGGAGCCTGCAGCGTCAAACACTGGCCGAAGTCATTGAACCGCGTTGCAGCGAATTGCTGGGGTTGGTGCAGCAAGAGTTGGAACGCGTTCAGGAACGTCTACGCGGACAAGGTGTAAAACACCAACTGGCCGCAGGTATCGTCCTTACGGGCGGTGCTGCGCAAATGCATGGGCTGGTGGAATGCGCTGAGCGCGTCTTCCAGAACCAGGTACGCGTGGGGCTTCCTGATGGTGTGACAGGGCTAACTGACTATGTCAATGCAACCTATCACGCCACTGCAGTTGGGTTACTGCATTACGGCAAAGAAAACCTATTGAACGAATCGAGCGAGCCGGAGCCTAAAAGAACTGTATCAGGCATGTTCAGTAAACTTAGTGGCTGGCTTAAGAAAGAATTTTAAACCTGATGCGAACAGGAAAGACGGAGAGAACACATGTTTGAACCGATGATGGAAATGTCCAACGATGCAGTAATTAAAGTCGTTGGTGTTGGCGGCGGCGGTGGTAATGCAGTCGAGCACATGGTGCGTGAGTCAATTGAAGGGGTGGAGTTCATCACTGTCAATACTGATGCACAGGCTCTGCGCAAGACAGCGGTAAGCACCGTTATCCAAATTGGTGGCGATATCACAAAAGGTCTGGGTGCGGGTGCAAACCCACAGGTAGGCCGTGAATCTGCAATGGAAGATCGCGAAGCGATTAAAGCTGAGCTCGAAGGTGCCGATATGGTATTTATCGCAGCAGGCATGGGCGGTGGTACCGGTACCGGTGCAGCTCCTGTGATTGCTGAGGTAGCGAAAGAGCTGGGCATTTTGACCGTAGCGGTAGTGACGAAACCATTCAGCTTCGAAGGTAAGAAGCGTATGGCGTTTGCAGAACAGGGTATCGAAGAGCTTTCCAAGCACGTCGATTCTCTGATCACTATCCCGAACGAGAAGTTGCTGAAAGTTCTGGGTCGCGGTATCACTTTGCTGGATGCCTTTGCGAAAGCAAATGATGTATTGCGTAACGCAGTACAGGGCATCGCAGAGCTGATCACCCGTCCTGGCCTTATCAACGTCGACTTTGCGGACGTCCGCACTGTGATGTCTGAAATGGGTCATGCCATGATGGGTAGCGGCGTTGCAACCGGTGAAGACCGTGCAGAAGAAGCGGCTGAAATGGCAATTTCAAGCCCACTGCTGGAAGATATCGATCTGGCAGGCGCACGTGGTGTTCTGGTGAACATTACGGCAGGTTTTGATATGCGACTGGATGAATTTGAAACTGTGGGCAACACTGTTAAAGCGTTCGCCTCAGATAACGCCACAGTGGTTATCGGTTCGTCCATGGATCCAGAAATGAGTGACGAACTTCGCGTGACTGTGGTCGCTACAGGTATTGGTAACGAGCGTAAGCCAGACATCACTTTGGTGCCAGGCACACAGCAAAACCAGCACCGGTAGAAAATAAGGCACAACCTTTGCAAGAAACACCAAAGACGGCAACGCCTGTGCAAGGTGGACGTCCTGCAGAACCGTCTGTTCAACCACAGACTTCTAACGTTGCACCGAAGCCGAAACAGGAACAAGACTACCTAGATATCCCTGCGTTTTTACGTAAACAAGCGGATTAACAATAGGCAGTGCTTGGTTTGTATACAGCAGCATGGTATCATGCTGCCCGTTTTGCCCTAGTGTGACACTGTAATGAGTGATTTGGGGCGCAAAAACAAGTATTCAGTTGGGAATGGCAGATGATTAGACAAAGAACATTAAAAACTATTGTTCAGACGACCGGAGTTGGTTTGCACTCTGGCCGTAAGGTCACCTTGATCCTGCGCCCGGCTGCAGCGAACACAGGCGTGATTTATCGCCGTACTGATCTGAACCCACCGGTAGATTTTCCGGCGGATCCAGCGTCTGTACGCGACACTATGCTGTGTACTGCACTGGTTAATGATGATGGCGTACGTATCTCTACCGTTGAGCACCTTAATGCTGCTCTGGCTGGTATGGGTATCGATAACGTGATCATCGAAGTAGATGCACCAGAGATTCCAATCATGGACGGCAGCGCAAGCCCGTTCATTTATCTGCTGCAATCTGCGGGTATTGAAACACTTAATGCGCCAAAACGTTTTGTACGCATTAAGAAACCTGTTCGCATCGAAGACGGCGACAAGTGGGCAGAGCTGCTGCCGTATGACGGCTTCCGCCTCGACTTCGCCATCGATTTCAATCACCCGGCAATTGAAGCAGAGCAACAAAATCTGGTGTTGGACTTCTCTTCTCAGTCTTTCATCAAAGACATCAGCCGCGCACGTACCTTTGGTTTCATGCGTGATATCGAGTACCTCCAGTCGCGTAACCTGTGCCTGGGTGGTAGCTTTGATTGTGCAATCGTCCTTGATGATTACCGCATCCTGAACGAAGAAGGCCTGCGTTTTGACAATGAGTTGGTGAAACACAAAGTATTGGATGCCATTGGTGACCTGTACATGTGTGGCCACAACATCATTGGTGAAATGCGTGCTTATAAGTCAGGCCATGCACTGAATAACCAGTTGCTGCGTGCAGTACTGGCTGATCAGGAAGCATGGGAATGGGCGACATTTGAAGATGAGCAGACGCTCCCAGTGACATTCGCACAACCAGGTATGGTTCTGGCGTAAGCAAAAGAACAACGAAAAAACCGAAGCCTTGGCTTCGGTTTTTTTATGGCTGCGGGAAGGTGATTAGTCTTCTCGGTTCGACATCGCTGCGATAGCTTCAAGCCGCTTTTTGACCTTATCTGGCGCGCTTTCCGCAATAGCCTTGAGATATTCTGCGGCCATTGGACTCACTTTACGCCACTTTTTCTCCGCTTCTTTAGTCTCTTCCTTTCTGACAAGGTCAACAGCCAGCGCAGGATTTACCTTAATCTCAATCGTCATTAGAGACGGGAGTGTATCCCTTCGAAGTGCGGACATCAGGGTATGTCTGTCATAGTTGAGCCTAGTAGCCCAAGCAGAAGAGCCGCATTCCAGAATCAAAATACCATCACGGTAGTTCGCCACACGGCATTGTTTTGCCGACTGGGCTGGAAGCAAAGCCTGAACCTGCTCATTGAGCTGGGAAAGCGCCATGGCTCGTTGACGCACCTGTCCGGTCAATGAGTTTTCCAGCAGCTCCTGGGCGGCTTGTGGTCGATGGTCTCGCATTGATGTCTGTTATCCCATATTGGCTTAGTTAAAGAGTATCAATTCCCGGCTGTTCTCTCCATGTCATCCCCGCATAAACCTTGATATGACGTAATAACTTTGCACCATAACTGAACATAAACTGCACTAAAAAGGTTCTAGTCAATGAACGGGTTCTAATTTTTGTCAACGAAAGTCGATGAACCCGCATTACAGGTGGGATGAGCGATAGATATGCCTTATTATAATCAGCCTTGAAGCACCTTAGCGTGATTAACTGATTCTCAGGCCTTGAAATCTGACTCCAAAGGCACCAGATCAACGCTATAACGCATCGTTAATTCTTCCGAAAGAATTTTGGCAGAGGGATATGCTGATTGTTCTCTGCCGCACTGGATCCAGGCTTTGGCCAATACGCTAAAGCGACAAAATGAGAGAAACGGCAAAGCCATGTTATCGAAACTAATTACCAAAGTAATCGGAAGCCGCAATGACCGAACACTGCGTCGCCTTCGCAAAGTTGTAAATGAAATCAATAACCTTGAACCGCAATTTGAAGCGCTCAGCGATGAAGAGCTGAAAGCCAAAACTGCTGAATATCGCCAACGTATCGAGCAAGGTGAATCACTGGACGCTATTCTGCCGGAAGCCTTTGCTACCGTGCGTGAAGCGTCTAAGCGTGTTTACGGCATGCGTCACTTCGACGTTCAGATGATTGGCGGCATGGTACTGAACAATGGCCAAATCGCAGAGATGCGTACCGGTGAAGGTAAAACCCTTACTGCAACCTTGCCAGCTTATCTGCACGCCCTGACGGGCAAAGGCGTTCACATCGTCACGGTGAACGACTATCTGGCGAAGCGTGATGCCGAAACCAACCGTCCACTGTTTGAATTCCTGGATATGACGGTTGGCGTGAACGTGCCGAACATGCATCCGCAAGAGAAAAAACAAGCCTACCTTGCAGACATTCTTTACGGAACGAACAACGAGTTCGGTTTCGATTATCTTCGCGACAACATGGCATTCCGTGCCGAAGACCGCGTTCAGCGCTCCCGCTACTTTGCTGTAGTGGATGAGGTTGACTCCATCCTTATCGATGAAGCGCGTACCCCTCTTATTATTTCTGGCCCTGCAGAAGACAGCTCTGATATGTACACCCGTATCAACGCGCTGATCCCACAACTGGTTCGCCAGGACAAAGAAGACAGCGAAGAGTACCGTGGTGACGGCCACTTCACTGTTGACGAAAAGGGCAAGCAAGCTCACCTGACAGAAACTGGTCAGGAGTTTGTTGAAGAACTGCTGAAGAAAAATGGCCTGATGGAAGAGCACGACACCCTGTACTCTCCAGCCAATATCACTTTGCTTCACCACATCAATGCTGCATTGCGTGCACATGTACTGTTTGAGAAAGACGTTGATTACATCGTGAAAGACGATGAAGTCATCATCGTTGACGAACACACAGGTCGTACTATGCCTGGCCGTCGTTGGTCTGAAGGTCTACACCAGGCTGTTGAAGCCAAAGAAGGCGTGAAGATCCAGAACGAAAACCAAACGCTGGCATCGATCACTTTCCAGAACTTCTTCCGTCTGTATGACCGTCTGTCAGGTATGACAGGTACAGCAGATACCGAAGCGTTCGAATTCCAGTCGATTTACGGTCTGGATACTGTAGTTATTCCAACCAACAAACCAATGGTCCGTGATGATATGGCGGATCAGGTTTACATGACTGAACGCGAGAAATTCAACGCGATCATCGAAGATATCAAAGAGCGCAGCGAGAAAGGCCAGCCTTCTCTGGTGGGTACGGTGTCGATTGAAAAATCTGAGCTGCTTTCGAATGCACTGAAGAAAGCGGGTGTTAAACACTCAGTACTGAACGCAAAATTCCACGCATCAGAAGCAGATATTGTTGCTGAAGCGGGTGCACCGGGTGCAGTGACCATCGCGACCAACATGGCGGGTCGTGGTACCGATATCGTGTTGGGTGGTAGCTGGCAGACTGAAGTTGCTAAGCTGGAAAACCCATCAGAGCAACAAATTGACGATATCAAAGCGAAATGGCGTGAGCGTCATGACGCAGTGAAAGCGGCGGGTGGTCTCCACATCATTGGTACCGAGCGTCATGAATCTCGCCGTATCGATAACCAGCTACGTGGCCGTTCTGGTCGTCAGGGTGACCCAGGCTCAAGCCGTTTTTACCTGTCGATGGAAGATTCACTGATGCGTATCTTTGCTTCTGAGCGTGTGTCGAACATGATGAAGAAGCTGGGTATGGAAGAAGGCGAAGCGATTGAGCACCCATGGGTGAACAAGGCGATTGAAAACGCCCAGCGTAAAGTGGAAGGTCGTAACTTCGATATTCGTAAGCAATTGCTGGAATTCGATGACGTCGCCAACGACCAGCGTAAGGTGGTTTACGAGCTACGTGATGAGCTGATGGAAAATACCGACATCAGCGAAATGATTGAACAAAACCGTGAAGACATCGTCAATGCGGTGATTGATCAGTACATCCCGCCACAATCTCTGGAAGAGATGTGGGACATCGCAGGACTCGAAGGCCGTCTGAAAGCCGACTTCGACGTTGAACTTCCTTTGCAGCAGTGGTTGGACAACGACGATAAGTTGTATGAAGAGCAACTGCGTGAGCAGATCCTGAATAACATCGTTGATGTTTACAAATCGAAAGAAGCGGCTGTGGGTGCAGAAACCCTGCGTAACTTCGAAAAAGCGGTCATGCTGCAAACGCTGGATACGCTTTGGAAAGAGCACTTGGCGGCAATGGACCACCTGCGTCAGGGCATCCATCTGCGTGGTTATGCGCAGAAGAACCCGAAACAGGAATACAAGCGTGAATCGTTTGAACTGTTTGAAGGCCTGCTCGAGTCACTGAAATCAGACGTGATCATGACGCTGAGTAAAGTACGCGTTCAGCAGCCAGAAGAAGTGGATCGCATGGAAGAGCAGCGCCGCGCGCAGGCAGAAGCCGCAGCACGCCGCCAGCAAATGAACCATGCCGAAGCGGAAAACCAATTGGCCGACGGCGAATCACAAAGTGCTTCGTCAGAAACTGTTGTTCGTGATGGCCGTAAAGTGGGTCGTAACGAGCCTTGCCCTTGCGGTTCCGGTAAGAAATTCAAGCAGTGCCACGGTAAGATTGACTAAGCTGAGGTGCTTAAAGAAAAGGCCGCTTAGCGGCCTTTTTTATGGAAGTGAGATAATTAAATGGAAAAGAAACGACTTCATATTGCAGCAGGGATCATTTTGAACCCTGAAGCCAATGCGATTTTCATCACCCAGCGTCCAGCTAAGGCACACAAAGGCGGCTTTTGGGAATTTGCCGGTGGCAAAGTCGAAGACGGTGAATCTGCCCATGAAGCGGTGAAGCGAGAGCTTGAAGAAGAAGTGGGTATTACCGCTAAGACTATTGAGCCATTTATTTCACTGGCGCATGACTACCCCGACAAAGCGTTGGTTTTCGATTTCTTTCTTGTCAGAGAATTCGATGGCGAACCGTTTGGTAAGGAAGGGCAGCCAGGGGAGTGGGTGGCTATCAGCGAGCTAGCAAACTACACCTTCCCCGAAGCGAATGATCCGGTGCTGGATAAGATCAGAGACGCTTTGCTTTAGAGTTGAGATCTGTGAATCGAGATAAGAACAAAGCGTGAGAGACAAGATTTAGGGAGTGGATAACGCTCATCTCTCATCTCTCATCTCTCATCTCTCGTTACTGCTCTTCTGACCAGCCGTCACTGTCAGACATATCCGGTGCACCGGCAATACGCTTTTCTTCATCGGCCCATTCGCCAAGATCAATCAGTTGGCACTTCTTGCTGCAAAACGGACGAAATGGGCTGACATCGCCCCAAACCACAGGAATGCCACATTGTGGGCAATTGACGATGGTTGGCTTCTCTTGACTCACAAAAACCTCTTTAATTAACAAACTGCCAGAGATAAGGCCATCATGTCTGGAACAGGCTGACTCTCATCAAATGGCATAAAACGGATGGCAAAACGCGACTTGTGACCGGATACCAATGGGAAGGCATTGTATTCGGTAGAGACTTGAATGCGCAGTAAATTTGCCCCTTCTACATCCTGCTGATAAAACCCATTCACTACTGTGCAAGGCTGAAGGCCAGCACTACCGCGGGTCAGACGCAGCCAAAAGCTTAGCGCGTCATCCAGCGGAGCCAGAGTCTGCTTCCATTGCTCCGCATTAGATTGCTTGTGTGCCAGCGGCAGATTCAGCCAGTGGTGCAGAGACGGCAAATCAAAACTGCAGGTACCACCAGGAATGGAAAAGCGCTGGCGGATAGATGACAGAAACTTATCTTCACGAAGCTTCTGGCCAAGGCGCGAACCCTGCAGCAATGCTTGCTGGATCTGGCGGCTTTCAAGCAGCAACGCTTTTAGTTGTTCAGTATCGACATTCGGGACGTCGAGCCAAGTTTCTAGCCTGGCGCGCTGTTTCTCTAAATCCTTGGCAAGGTCGCCCTTAACCTGCACCTGCTCAAGAATCTCAACCAAGTCGAACAGGCTGCGGAAAAAGACGCGCCACTGACCGTCATCAGTCAGTGTGGAAGATTGGTTGATTTGATCGAGAAGGTACTCAAGACGCAGGTATACACGAACCTGCTCGGTAAGGGGATGCTCGTAAAGGGTGTCACTGCTCATCTTGCTTCCCGTTTATTGCGCCGCCAGAGCGAGATACTGGTGGTGCAGTGTTTCAATCTGTTCTGACAACGGTTTGCTGTCATTTTCGTTAAAGATGACATCGTCAGCGGCTTCGAGTCGCTGTTGACGAGTAGCCTGCGCGGCGAGAATATTTTTGACCTGCTCTTCTGGCACTTGGTCCCGTTGCGTGGTTCGGGCCACCTGCGTTGCTTCGCTGACATCGACAACCAGCACGCGCTGGCAAAGCGATTGAAGACCATTTTCCACCAAAAGGGGAATGACCAGCAGGCAATAGGGTGACTTGGCCTGTGCGGTTTGGGTAATCATCTCTTGTCTGATTTTGGGATGCAACAGACCATTGAGCCATTCCTTGTCTTCTGGATGAGAGAAAACGTGCCCGCGCAGTGCGCCGCGGTTCAGCGTGCCGTCGTCATTGAGCATGGAAGCACCGAACTTTTCCGCAATAGCTTTTAATCCCTCAGAGCCAGGTTCAACCACTTGTCTGGCAATCACATCGGCGTCAATCACCTCAATGCCTTTTTCCGCGAACAGGTTGGCAACCGTGGTTTTTCCACTACCAATGCCGCCTGTGACGCCTACCACGTATGCCATGAATCAGTAACCCAGATAAGAAGTTAAGTACCAGTCGATGATCTTATTGCCCCAGAGCAAACTGATCCACCCCGCAATCGCAAGATACGGTCCAAATGAGAAAGGTGTTTCTTTTCCGGTGCCTTTGACACGCATCATAATGATGCCGCCAATCGCACCAACAAACGAGGCCATCAGCACCACCATCGGCAGCGCTTGCCAGCCAAGCCAAGCGCCAAGAGCCGCTAATAGCTTAAAGTCACCATATCCCATGCCTTCCTTTCCTGTCAGGATCTTAAACAGTTGGAATACAGTCCAAAGGGAGAGATAACCTGCCATCGCACCGATAACCGCATCTTGCAGCGACACCGGGGATACGCCAACAAGCGCGAGCAAAAGACCTGCCCACATCAGAGGCAGTGTCATTTGATCTGGCAGCAGCATGGTGTCGAGGTCGATAAAGCAAAGGGCGACAAGTGTGAAAGTCGCGCCAATGACTGCTAATGACCAATACCCAGTCAAGGTGAATGCCACAAAGCCTGAAAGGACTGCTGTCAGGATTTCGATGAGGGGATAGCGAACGCTGATTTTAGTTTTGCACGAGCGGCATTTACCGCCAAGGATCAGCCAGCTCAACACAGGAATGTTGTCGATAGCGCGAACCGGCGCGCGGCAAGAAGGACAGTGAGAACGCGGCAAGCTCAGATTAAAGACATCGCTGTCTTTTGTTGCTGGCATGTCATCAGGAAAACACTCATGACATTCCAGTCGCCATTGGCTTTCCATCATTTTGGGAAAACGGTAAATCACCACGTTAAGAAAACTGCCCACGATCAGGCCAAACAGCGAGGCGAGAAAAACATACAGACCCTGGGAGTCAAAAAGCCAGTCCATCAATCAATCCTGTGTAAACGGTGGTAGGGTCTGTTGAACTTTGGTGGTTGACCATCATCAAAGGTCAACAGACCCTGGGTATGATAACGACTTGTGCCGCTTCGCTCCATGTAAAATGAAGCAGTTAGCGGCACTGTTAGTAAGTCTATTAGTTAATTATTAGATAATGCCCATTAGGTTGAACATTGGTAGGTACATTGCAACGACCAGTGAGCCTATAACCACTCCTAACGTAACAATTATCATTGGCTCGAGGATTTTTCCGAGATTGTCGACTGTGTTATCCACGTCGGCCTCGTAAATGCCAGCTACCTTGTTAAGCATGTCATCCAGTGCACCAGATTCTTCCCCAATCATCACCATCTGAGTCATCATGTCCGGGAACGCGCCAGTTTCCTTTATAGATCGATGTAGAGGACGACCTCCAGCAGTTTGCTTATGCACCTCCTCAATAACCTTTTTGTAGTGAGTATTGTTGGCCGTTTTACCTGCTGCAGATAACCCATTGAGCAAAGGAATGCCAGCACTGAAGGTGGTGGCTAGCGTCCGGGTAAAGCGTGAAATAGTGGCTTTTGTTAGTACGTCCCCAACAATAGGAATATGTAGGGTGAACTTGCTCATTTTTAGTCTGAAACTGTAACTCTTGTTGATGCAGACTTTGAATGCCGCAATAAGAACTATCGTCACCAACAGCATGTATATCCCATAGGCTTGTATGGCATCAGAAATACCTAGTACCTTCTGGGTGAACCAAGGTAATTCGGCACCAAAAGAAGTGAAAATTTCTTTGAAAGTGGGGATAACAAAAATCAACATGCCAACTGTTACCAATACTGCAATCATGCAAACGATAGTGGGATAAATCATTGCTTTGATCACTTTCGCCCTTGTTTCCTCACTTTTTTCACGATATACACAGATGCGCGCAAAGATTTGTTCCAGTCGACCAGTTTGCTCACCTGTGGCAACCAAATCGCAGTAGAATTGGTCAAACAATGGAGAGCTGGCTTTCATTGATTGCGCCAGTGAGGAGCCTGCTTCTATATGACTGTATATCTGGCCGATGATCAGCTTCATCTCCGCTTTCTTTGCGCTGGCTTTTAACAGCTTTAGTGTTTCTCCCAGCGGCACGCCTGCTTCCAGCATGGTAGCCATCTGGCGTGAGAAGAGGGTGATATCTTTAGCCGTCGCAGAGTTTCTGCGGCGAACCCAAGAGGACGGCGAACGTTTTTTAATTTTCTCCAAGCGGATGTGTTGTCCCTGGAGGGATTGCCTAGCTTCTTGCTCTGAGAATGCCAGTGTCTGGCCTTTTACTTTGGCGCCTTTGGAGGTGACGCCGCGCCACTGATAAGAGAAAAGTTTATTGGGACTGGTTGCCATGATAATTCCTTTTACAGACTGATCACGCGTTGCAGTTCTGCAAGGCTGGTGACGCCTTCATTGAGTTTTTCAATACCAGATAATTGGAGCGTTAACATGCCATTGCCCATGGCAAGGGTTTCTATGCGGGAAGCTGATGCACCGTTACCAATGGCTTCTGCCAAATCTCTGCTGACTGGCATCACTTCGTAAATACCGACGCGACCTAGATAGCCATGGTTGCAATGATCGCACCCTTCCGGTGAGGCTTGATAAACCAGCTCTGGCTTAAGTGAAGGATAGTGTTGGGTCAAGGCTGTCAGATGATGATCATCAACATCATGCGGCACTTTGCAATGTGGGCAAAGTCGACGCCCTAAGCGCTGTGCAATAATCAAGGTGAGTGAAGCAGCCAGGTTGTAGGCGGCAACACCCATGTTTGCCAAACGGGTAACGCTTTCCGCTGCTGAGTTAGTGTGGAGAGTAGACAACACCAGGTGACCGGTTTGTGCAGCCTTGATACCGATTTCTGCAGTTTCCAAATCACGGATCTCGCCGACCATCACCACATCTGGATCCTGACGTAGAAACGCGCGTAGTGCCTTAGCAAAATCCAACCCAATATCGTTGTTGATGTTGACCTGATTAATGCCGGGAAGATTGATCTCAACTGGGTCCTCGGCGGTAGAGATATTACGATCAGCGGTATTGAGATACTTCAGACCGGTATACAAAGAAACGGTCTTACCGCTTCCCGTGGGGCCTGTCATCAAGATCATCCCTTGTGGGCGATTCAGCGCATTCAGATAATCTTGTTTTTGTTGCGGGTTATAACCGAGAGAGTCGATATCCAGCGCGACACTGCCACCATCCAAAATCCGCAGCACCACCTTTTCGCCCCAGAGCGTTGGCAGAGTGGAAACCCGCATATCGATGGACTTTTCTTCGGAAAGGTTCAGCTTAATCCGTCCGTCTTGCGGGAGTCGGCGCTCTGCGATGTTCAACTTGGCGATGATTTTTAATCTGGTCGAAAGACGGCGAGAAATACCTGCTGGTGGTGTGCTGTGGGTTTGCAAAATACCGTCCAAACGGAAGCGGATTTGATAGCTTTGCTCAAAAGGTTCAAAGTGGATATCAGATGCGTGTTTTCCTATCGCGTCTAGAAGGACCTGTTGTATGAATCTGCTAACTGGCGCGTCATCAGAAAATAGGTCATTGTCATCATTAGCCCCATCAACGTTTGCTAACTCAGCGAGCTCAGAGTTGGATACATTGGATTGGTATCCCATTGAGCTTCGAGAAACACTCCTCCCATAAAGCTTTCGTATAGCGCCCATGAGTTGGTGATGGTCTGCTATGACTGGTTTGACTTTGAGATTAGTAGCAAAACTAATTTCATCATGAGTGAGAAAATCAAGTGGGTCGCTTACAGCCAATACTAGTTTGTCAGCACTCACTTCAAGAGGGAGTGCGCTCTTTGATAAGAACAGATTCTTTTGCCCTATCTTTTCGCTTGTTTGCTGGTATTCATAGCTATAAATGTCAACGATTGGTTCGTTTAGGTAGTTGCTCAAAAAAGTCGCTATTGAGTCAGCAGATAAGGTGTTTGAAGAGATAAGTAGTTCCGTGATGCTGTCGGCATCGGAATTTTGCTGCTCTAGAACTTTAGCAGCCTGTCGCTCTGATATGAGTCCTTGCTTTATTAGAATATTTAACAGGTTTGATTTCATATTATCCAACGCTGGCTAAGCCTTTTTATTAAAGTCAAACCGCTAATAAGAAAAGAATTTGTGATGAAATGGTTGATAATAAAAATGAAGGTAAATCAAAGATAATTAATTGCGAGCAAGTTCAACATAAAAAAGGATTCGCATCTTAATGAAGCGAATCCTTAGTATTAGAGTTAGCTCTAGTTTGCAGCACCTTTACAACCAGGGAGAGACAGGGCGCTCTCTTTTATATCTGTCTCACATGCCCAGATTGTGCCAGTTTGTGTGTAAGTTATCACATTGCCTTGATAACCCCCCTGAGCGATGGTGATTTTTATACCATTCACCTTGTCTGCAGTCGCATCTTCAATGGTTCCAATATTTTTGATTTCATATTTCGTGGAGTTGGTCCCATCTAAAGCTGTCACATAATCGGCAATAGAGTCCCCTTCTTCAAGAGCAACTGCAGCGCCCGACAACAGTCCTTTTAAAGATGCCAATGCAGATGTTGCTGTTGATTTATCTTTTTGTGATGTGTAAGCAGGGACAGCAATGGCGGTAATGATGCCAATAATCCCAACCACAATCAGAAGCTCAATTAAGCTAAAACCCTTTTGCTTTTTCATATCCATTACTCTCCGATTAATTTATATACGCAAATGTGCGCTTAAAGTGATTCCAAGATACGGCGGATGGAGAGGGGAAAACAGCAGATAAAATTCGGGTTTCGAGTGGTGGATTGTCTTTTCTGTAATTGACTTGTTAATCAATTACTTTAATGTGAAGCGCGAAATAAAAAAGCAGGCGTTATGCCTGCTTTTATCAATTAGTCGATTGATATTAATGAGTTACTTGAGTCTCATTGACAAGTCCATGGCACGAATATGTTTGGTCAGTGCACCGACTGAAATGTAATCCACACCGGTTTCTGCAAATTCGCGGATGGTTTCAAGGGTGACGTTGCCGGAAACCTCCAGCGCGACTCTCCCTTTATTGAGATCCACAGCTTGGCGCATCATGTCGGTGGTGAAGTTATCAAGCATCACAATGTCTGCGCCTGCATCAATCGCCTGCTGTAGCTCATCCAGCGATTCCGTTTCGACTTCAACCGGTTTGCCGGGGTTTAACTTCTTGGCCGTTTCTACGGCACCCTGAATGCCGCCGCAGGCAATGATGTGGTTTTCTTTAATCAGGTAGGCATCGTAAACACCGATGCGGTGATTAAAACCGCCGCCACAGAAAACAGCATATTTCAGCGCGTTGCGAAGTCCTGGGATGGTTTTACGGGTATCCAGCAGGCGGGTTTGGGTGCCAGCAATCTTTTCTACGTAGTGGGCAGTTTCAGTGGCGCAGCCAGAAAGTGTCTGGATAAAGTTCATCGCGTTACGTTCGCCGGTTAGTAGAGTACGGGCTGGGCCTTTCAGTTCGCAAAGCACCTGATTCGGCTCGACCTTATCACCGTCTTCTACTTTCCAGTCGATAGTGACCGTGCTGCCAAGCTGACGAAACACTTCATCAGCAAAAGCACGGCCGCAAAATACGCCCGCCTCACGGGTGATGATGGTTGCGTCACCTTGAGTGTCGGCAGCAATCAGACTGGCTGTGATGTCATTGTCCGCATTAATCTCGCCGCCCAAGTCTTCTTTCAAGGTATCGGTAACGCAGCGAACCACATCTTCTTCAAGGTGTGCTTTGAGGTAGGCGATACGGCTTTGGCTATCGTGGACGCGTGAAGTATTTGAAAGATCGGACATGGTGGTTCCATCACAGTGAATTCGGTTTAAATCAGGCTTTGCCTGAACAATGGCTGCAAGTTTACCGTCGGGATAGAAATTTTGCGAGGTAAGAGGTGAGTTCTCTGTATGTCGGTTCGTTAGAAAGTTGTGCCTGTTTTGGCGGATGACGAGTTAAAATAGTCAAAGACCTGTTTCTTGTTTGCTGTTTTTTGGGCGAGTTTTCAATGTTAACCATCACCAATCATTTGTTAGACAGCGCCACTTATGTTCCTTCACCTCACTTTAATGAGCGCCCGGTTAAAGACGATATTTCGCTATTGGTTGTACATAACATCAGCTTGCCGCCGGGGGAATTTGGAGGCAGCTATGTCGAAGATTTCTTTCAGGGAAAACTCACTTCTACAGCGCATCCCTTCTTTGATGAAATCCGAGATGTTCAGGTCTCAGCCCATTGCCTGATAAAACGTGATGGCAGGGTGGTGCAATTTGTGCCTTTCAATCAACGAGCTTGGCATGCTGGGGTGTCTTCATTTGAAGGCCGTGAGCAGTGCAATGATTTCTCGATTGGTATTGAGCTTGAAGGAACCGATGACTTGCCATACACAGAAGCACAGTACGTTTCATTAGCGGATGTATCTCGCGCCATCATGCAGCACTATCCCGCCATTACCCCTGAGCACATTACTGGCCATGAGAACATTGCACCAGGAAGAAAAACCGACCCCGGTCAGGCATTTCATTGGAAGAAGTTTAAAGCGCTCCTCTAGGTCAAAAAGTGGGGGAATGTGCGTAAAGGTGTGTTGACGATTTACTACACCACCTGAAACGACTTTGAGACTGAGCGCACAGAATTCCAACCGTGACCAAAATAATTGGTCTGACCATTACATCTCCATTGATTAATAAATGCGCGACATCTAATTGTAACTTCTATGACTTAAATCAAGTTTACGGTGGACACTAAAGCCGCATTCTGGTAACTTTTTATGTGTTTGGTAATTGGTCTTACCAATTTACAAGGCTAGGAAATGGGATAGGACGCGCAGGAACTCCGGCGCCAAATAAATAATAAAACGATGGCTATACAACGGATTCGTCAACCCAAACTATCTGACGTTATTGAGAAAGAGCTTGAAAGCCTAATTCTGGAAGGAACCCTTTCGCCTGGGCAAAAACTGCCGCCAGAGCGCGAGTTGGCGAAGCAATTTGATGTTTCCCGCCCCTCCGTCCGAGAAGCAATTCAGCGATTAGAAGCCAAAAAACTCCTTAATAGAAAACAAGGTGGTGGCACCTTTGTGAGTGAGCGCTTGTGGCAGCGTTTCTCCGAGCCTTTGATTGGCCTTCTGGCTGACCACCCTGAAAGCCAGCTTGATTTGCTGGAATCCCGTCATGCGCTGGAAGGTATCTCCTCCTATTTCGCTGCGTTACGTGGAACTGATGAAGATTTAAAGCGAGTGTGCGCGTGCCACGACAGCATTCGCGAAGCCCAGCAGCTTGGTGATTTAAAAGCCGAAGCCGCCGCCGTTATGAAATACCTGATTGCCGTTACCGAGGCATCACATAACGTGGTTCTGCTGCATATTATGCGCAGTCTGGCACCATTGCTGGAGCAAAACATTTTACAGAACTTTGAGTTACTGAACCGACGTGAAGATGTCGTCGCGAAAGTAACCAAGCACAGAGCCAACATTGTTCAGGCGATTACTGCTGGTGAGCCAGAAAAAGCCCGCCAGGCATCGCATGCACATTTGGCCTTTATCGAGGAAACCCTGCTGGATCTGGGCCGTGAGGAAAGTCGAATTGAACGCTCTCTTCGCCGGATACAGCAACGCAAGGACGAGTTGGAATAGCGGATCCCGACAGCTTTGAGGAGTTGTCAGGAACCGTTTTTTTCAGCTGCGACAACATTAGTTTTGTACGAGTCAATCAACGAAAGGATAGATCGCCATGTCTGAAGTCATGAAAAATGACGTGGACGCACTAGAGACCCAAGAGTGGCTAGCAGCTCTTGAATCAGTCGTTCGTGAAGAAGGTGTAGAACGTGCCCAGTTCCTGCTTGAGCAAGTTATGGAAAAGGCGCGCCTTGACGGTGTTGATATGCCAACTGGCATCACCACCAACTATGTGAATACCATCCCAGCAGACAAAGAGCCTGCATACCCGGGTGATGTAAACCTGGAACGTCGTATTCGTTCTATCATTCGTTGGAACGCGATCATGATCGTGTTGCGCGCATCTAAGAAAGATCTGGAACTGGGCGGCCACATGGCGTCTTTCCAATCTTCAGCTGCATTCTACGAGACCTGTTTCAACCATTTCTTCCGCGCACCTAATGAGGTGGACGGTGGTGATCTGGTTTACTACCAAGGTCACATCTCACCGGGTATCTACTCGCGTGCATTCGTTGAAGGTCGTCTGACTGAAGAGCAACTGGATAACTTCCGTCAGGAAGTAGACGGTAAAGGTATCTCTTCTTACCCACACCCTAAACTGATGCCTGAGTTCTGGCAGTTCCCAACCGTATCTATGGGTCTGGGTCCAATCTCTGCTATCTACCAAGCTCGTTTCCTGAAGTACCTGAACGGTCGTGGTCTGAAAGACACTACCAACCAGCGCGTATACGCATTCCTGGGTGATGGTGAGATGGATGAGCCAGAATCACGCGGCGCGATTTCTTTCGCAGCTCGTGAGAAGCTGGATAACCTGTGCTTCCTGATCAACTGTAACCTGCAGCGTCTGGACGGCCCAGTAATGGGTAACGGCAAGATCATCCAAGAACTGGAAGGTCTGTTCAAAGGTGCTGGCTGGAACGTGGTTAAGGTTGTTTGGGGTAGCGGTTGGGACAAACTGCTGGCGAAAGACACCACTGGTAAACTGCTGCAACTGATGAATGAAACCGTTGACGGTGACTACCAGACGTTCAAAGCAAAAGACGGTGCTTACGTTCGTAAACATTTCTTCGGCAAATACCCAGAAACTGCAGCACTGGTTGCTGACATGACTGACGAAGAGATCTTCGCGCTGAAGCGTGGTGGTCACGAGCCGTCGAAGCTGTACGCTGCATTTAAGAGCGCACAAGAAACTTCAGACCGTCCAACAGTAATCCTGGCTAAGACCGTTAAAGGTTACGGCATGGGTGAAGCGGCTGAAGGTAAGAACATTGCGCACCAGGTTAAGAAGATGGATATGACCCATGTTCTGCACCTGCGTGACCGCCTGGGTCTGCAAGACCTGCTGTCTGACGAAGACGTTGCTGCACTGCCTTACCTGAAACTGGAAGAAGGTTCAGCGGAGCACCAGTACCTGCACGCTCGTCGTCAAGCGCTGAAAGGCTACACGCCTAAGCGTCTGCCTAACTTCACTGAAGAACTGACTCTGCCACAGCTGGACGCGTTCCAACCTCTGTTGGAAGAGCAGAAGCGTGACATCTCTACCACCATGGCTTTCGTACGTGCACTGAATGTGCTGCTGAAAGACAAAGGCGTGGGTAAAAACATCGTTCCAATTATTGCGGACGAAGCGCGTACCTTTGGTATGGAAGGTCTGTTCCGTCAAATCGGTATCTACAACCCGCACGGCCAGAACTACACCCCACAAGACCGTGACATCGTTTCTTACTACAAAGAAGCGACCTCAGGTCAGGTACTGCAAGAAGGTATCAACGAACTGGGTGCAATGTCTTCATGGGTTGCTGCGGCAACGTCATACAGCACCAACGATCTGCCAATGATCCCGTTCTACATCTACTACTCAATGTTCGGCTTCCAACGTGTTGGCGACATGGCGTGGATGGCTGGCGACCAACAAGCACGTGGTTTCCTGCTGGGTGCAACTGCAGGTCGTACAACGCTGAACGGTGAAGGTCTTCAGCACGAAGATGGTCACTCTCACATCATGGCGGGTACGGTACCTAACTGTATCTCTTACGACCCAACTTTCGCTTACGAAGTTGCAGTGATCATGCAAGATGGTATCCGTCGCATGTACGGTCCAGAGCAAGAGAACGTGTTCTACTACCTGACGCTGATGAACGAAAACTACGCGCAGCCAGCAATGCCAGAAGGCGCTGAAGAAGGTATCCGTAAGGGTATCTACAAGCTGGAAGCTTATGCGGGTGACAAAGCGAAAGTTCAGCTGATGGGCTCTGGCACCATTCTGAACGAAGTACGTGCAGCGGCTGACATCCTGAGCAAAGATTACGGCATCGCATCTGACGTATTCAGCGTGACGTCTTTCAACGAACTGGCACGTGATGGCCAGGCGTGTGATCGTCAGAACATGCTGAACCCAATGGCAGACGCGCAAGTCCCATACATTGCACAAGTGATGGGTACTGAGCCTGCTATCGTTGCGACTGACTACATGAAGAACTACGCGGACCAAGTTCGTGCGTTCATTCCTGCTGAGTCTTACCGCGTGCTGGGTACTGATGGCTTCGGTCGTTCAGACAGCCGTGAGAACCTGCGTCGTCACTTCGAAGTTAACGCTGGCTACGTAGTCGTTGCTGCGCTGACTGAACTGGCGAAGCGTGGTGACATCGAGAAATCAGTGGTTGTTGAAGCCATTGAGAAGTTCGGTATCGACACTCAGAAAGTGAACCCACTGTACGCGTAAGAGGCATATATCAAATGGCAATCGAAATTAACGTACCAGACATCGGTGCCGATGAGGTTGAAGTTACTGAGATCCTCGTTAGCGTTGGTGACAAAGTTGAAGAAGAGCAGTCGCTGATCACCGTTGAAGGTGACAAGGCGTCGATGGAAGTACCTGCATCACAGGCCGGTGTGGTTAAAGAAATCAAAATCGCGGAAGGCGACAAGGTTTCTACCGGTTCTCTGATCATGATTTTCGAAGAGGCAGGCTCCCCTGCCGAGGGTGCAGCTGAAGCTGCACCTGCTCCTGCAGCAGAAGCCGCTCCAGCAGCGGCACCTGCTCCAGCAGCAGCGGCTGAACTGAAAGAAGTTCACGTACCAGATATCGGTGGCGACGAAGTAGAAGTCACTGAAATCATGGTAGCGGTTGGCGACAGCATTGAAGAAGAGCAATCTCTGATCACTGTTGAAGGCGACAAAGCATCAATGGAAGTACCAGCTCCTTTCGCTGGTGTTCTGAAAGAAATCAAAGTGGCAGCGGGTGACAAAGTGTCTACCGGCTCTCTGATCATGATTTTCGAGACTGCAGGTTCAGGCGCAGCACCAGTTGCCGCGGCTCCAGCAGCAGAAGCTCCTGCAGCTGCACCAGTAGCCGGCGCATCGATGGCTGCCAGCGTTAAAGAAGTTCACGTACCAGATATCGGTGGTGACGAAGTCGAAGTGACCGAAATCATGGTAGCAATCGGCGACAGCATCGAAGAAGAGCAGTCACTGATCACTGTTGAAGGTGACAAGGCTTCTATGGAAGTTCCTGCACCATTCGCAGGCGTACTGAAAGAAATCAAAGTAGCAGCAGGCGACAAAGTGTCTACTGGCTCGCTGATCATGGTGTTTGAAGTGGCCGGCACTCCGGTGGCAGGTGCTGCACCTGCAGCAGCGGCGGCACCAGCAGCATCTGCTCCTGCAGCGGCTCCAGCTCCTGCGGCGGCACCTGCAGCAGCTTCTGCGCCAGCAGCAACTGGCGACTTCCAGGAAAACAACGAGTACGCTCACGCGTCTCCAGTTGTTCGTCGCCTGGCTCGTGAGTTTGGCGTTAACCTGTCGAAAGTGAAAGGTACTGGCCGTAAGAGCCGTATCCTGAAAGAAGACGTTCAGAACTATGTGAAAGAAGCGCTCAAGCGTCTTGAATCTGGTGCGGCGGCTTCTGCTTCTGGTAAGGGTGACGGCGCAGCATTGGGTCTTCTGCCTTGGCCGAAAGTTGATTTCAGCAAGTTCGGTGAAACTGAGGTTCAACCTCTTTCTCGCATCAAGAAGATTTCTGGCGCGAACCTGCACCGTAACTGGGTAATGATCCCTCACGTGACTCAGTGGGACAACGCTGACATCACTGAGCTGGAAGCATTCCGTAAAGAACAAAATGCTATCGAAGCGAAGAAAGACACTGGCATGAAGATCACCCCACTGGTGTTCATCATGAAAGCTGTTGCGAAAGCGCTGGAAGCATTCCCAACGTTCAACTCTTCGCTGTCTGAAGACGGTGAGAGCCTGATCCTGAAGAAATTCGTTAACGTTGGTATCGCAGTAGACACGCCAAATGGCCTTGTTGTTCCTGTCTTCAAAGATGTGAACAAGAAAGGTATCTATGAGCTGTCTTCTGAGCTGATGGAAGTATCGAAGAAAGCACGTGCTGGCAAGCTGACTGCAGCTGACATGCAAGGTGGCTGTTTCACTATTTCCAGCCTGGGTGGCATCGGTGGTACTGCATTCACGCCAATCGTGAATGCACCTGAAGTTGCAATCCTGGGTGTGTCTAAGTCAGAAATGAAACCTGTATGGAACGGCAAAGAATTTGCGCCTCGCCTGCAGCTGCCATTGTCTCTATCGTATGATCACCGAGTGATCGATGGTGCAGACGGTGCACGTTTCATTACTTACCTGAACGAGTGTCTGTCAGACATTCGCCGTCTGGTACTGTAAGGCAACACTCCCCCGATCAGCGTTCGTCTGCATATGGCGAACGCTGATTTGATGTACAGCTCACAGGCTATGGGTTTTTATTTTTCAGCTTTTTAACAGGGCTGTAAACTGTCAGGCCAAATGCGAGGCTAGATGTACCGCGCAGTGAAACAAATGGTCCAAGATAATAAAACTCTTAGTCAGGGATATAAGACTACAACGAGGTCAGAATGAGTAAAGAAATCAAAGCCCAAGTCGTCGTACTGGGTTCGGGTCCTGCAGGTTATTCAGCGGCGTTTCGCTGTGCAGACCTGGGTCTGGACACCGTTCTGGTAGAAAAATACAGCACGCTGGGTGGTGTGTGTCTGAACGTGGGTTGTATCCCATCGAAAGCACTGCTGCACGTAGCGAAAGTTATCGAAGAAGCAAAAGCGATGGCTGATCACGGTGTTGTATTTGGTGAACCAACTACAGACATCAGCAAAATCCGCGTATGGAAAGAGAAAGTTGTTAACCAACTGACTGGCGGTCTTGGCGGCATGGCTAAGATGCGTAAAGTGAACGTGGTTAATGGCTACGGTAAATTTACCGGTCCTAACACCATCGTGGTTGAAGGTGCAGATGGCGCGACCACTGTTAACTTCGACAACGCAATCATCGCTGCGGGTTCTCGCCCAATCGAACTGCCATTTATCCCGCATGAAGATCCACGCATCTGGGACTCTACCGATGCACTGGAACTGAAAGAAGTTCCTGAGAAAATGCTGGTTATGGGTGGCGGTATCATCGGTCTGGAGATGGGTACTGTTTATCACTCACTGGGTTCTCAAATCGACGTGGTTGAGATGTTCGACCAAGTTATCCCAGCAGCAGATAAAGACATTGTTAAAGTCTTCACCAAGCGCATCAGCAAGAAGTTCAACCTGATGCTGGAAACCAAAGTGACTGCGGTTGAAGCGAAGGAAGACGGCATCTATGTAACGATGGAAGGCAAGAAAGCACCTGCTGAGCCGACTCGTTACGATGCAGTACTGGTTGCTATCGGCCGTGTACCTAACGGTAAGCTGCTGGACGCTGAGAAATCAGGCGTTGAAGTTGATGAGCGTGGTTTCATCAACGTTGACAAGCAAATGCGTACTAACGTACCGCACATCTACGCGATCGGTGACATCGTAGGTCAGCCAATGCTGGCTCACAAAGGTGTTCATGAAGGTCACGTAGCGGCTGAAGTTATCGCTGGTAAGAAGCACTACTTCGACCCGAAAGTGATTCCATCCATTGCGTACACTGAGCCAGAAGTGGCTTGGGTTGGTCTGACTGAGAAAGAAGCGAAAGCACAAGGCATCAACTACGAAGTTGCTACCTTCCCATGGGCTGCATCTGGCCGTGCAATCGCGTCTGACTGCTCAGACGGTATGACGAAGATGATCTTCGACAAAGACACTCACCGTGTTATCGGTGGTGCGATTGTTGGTACCAACGGTGGCGAACTGCTAGGCGAAATCGGTCTGGCTATCGAGATGGGTTGTGATGCAGAAGACATCGCACTGACCATCCACGCTCACCCGACTCTGCATGAGTCTGTTGGTCTGGCAGCAGAAGTGTTTGAAGGCACGATTACTGACCTTCCAAATGCGAAAGCGGTGAAGAAGAAAAAATAATTTCTGATTCCAGAATTGAAAAGCGTCTCTTAGGAGGCGCTTTTTTATTTCTGCTGTTCAATAAATTAGGCTTGGTGTTAGCGTTACTTTACACGCGTAAGGACTTGATATAACGGCTTTTTGAACCAGTCTTAAAATTTTTAAACGGTCAGCGTATTTTTATTTCGATTAGGTCAAAGAAGTGTTTGATAATGTTTCGGAATAATTGAAAAACGCATAATATTGCGGACATTGATCGTGTGTTTGTCTGATTTAGCGTAAGCCTATTTGGTTCCCCTTTTTGACAGCGTGTGTGCTCATCGCCACTTTTCTGTCAGCCCTACCTTTTTGCTTTTTCAACAATACCCATCGATCGTTTATGCAGTTTGAGGTTCCCATGTTTGCGTTTAGCCAACTTTCGTTTAAGACCAAGCTTTTTATACCGCTTGCGTTTGTTAGCACCATTTTTACTGGCGTCTTAGTGGCGTCTTATCAGACTTTTGAAAGACAAATTACGCTCAACGAAGAGCTTAATGAGCAGCTTCAGCCCACATTCACTGATATTGAAGATGCTTACCGAGACCTCTATCAGTCGTTGGGAAGTTTGGAAGGCTTACTGGCGCGAGGAGTATCACCAGCAACGATTGAAGTGCAGCAATTCGAGTTTTTTGACAATGCACCGAAAGCGGTACAGCGTATGAAATCCTTTCAATCTTTGATTGATACGGGCATTGTCGATAGATCTCTTCAGGCTGATCTAAACCGACTCACTCAGAAGACGGATCGTTGGCTTGATGCTTTGGAAGTGATTATTAACGAGCCTTCCATCGCGAAAGCTCGATATGCTGAGCAACATAAGGCTCTCTCCGATGATTTTGCCGATATTCGAGGTGATATCAAGATCCTTGAGAAAGCGATTGAGGCTGCGACTAAACGAGTTTCCGGCGAAATCGCTGAGTCCACGATTAGCGCGGAGCGCTTGATTGTTGGTGGCACGTTCGCTGCGCTTATTCTGGCACTGGTTGGCGGGATAGTGCTGTCCCGAATGCTGATGAAGCCAATCAATGAAATGTTGGAAGCACTGAGAAACATTGCTTCAGGAGATGGCGATCTAACGCAGCGACTGTCAGTGCAATCACAGGATGAAATTGGACAACTTGGCAACGCATTCAACGAATTTGTCAGCAAGATACAAACCAGTATCAAGCAGGTTGTTGATGCCTCTCATGATGTCCGTGCTCAAACAGAGCAGATCGAAACGGCGATGCGAAGCAGTGTGACGCAAACAGAAAGTCAGCAACGTGAAAGCGACATGATCGCTGCTGCGGTACAGGAAATGAGTGCCAGTAGCTTCCAGATCAGCGAAAACGCTTCGGAAGCAGCAGAAGCAACTCATACTGCTACGCAGGAAGTGGGCGCAGCGCAGGATAGCCTTGCGAGCACTGTGAGCGCTATGGCATCGCTTCGTGAGCGTATTGAGCAGTCACAATCGACTATTGGTACTCTTAACAATGATGTCGACAGCATTGCGTCAATCATCGACGTGATTCGTGGCATCGCAGAACAAACCAACTTACTGGCATTGAATGCGGCGATTGAAGCGGCGCGTGCGGGTGAGCAGGGTCGAGGTTTTGCCGTTGTTGCCGATGAAGTGCGCGTGCTGGCGAACAAGACTCAGCAAAGTACGGAAGAGATCCGTGAAATGATTGAGCGCCTTGAAACCGGCACCAAGAATGCCGTGGTAGCTATGGATGAAAGTAGCGAAGCGAGCCAGAAGACCGTCGCTCAAATCCAGCAAACCTCGGAATACCTGGATGCAGTGTCAACCATGATTGTCACCATCAATGACCAGAACAGTCAGGTCGCAGCAGCGTCTTCTCAGCAAAAGACAGTATCGGAAGACATTAACCGCAACATTCACGGTATCGTGGAAAATGGAAAGCAAGTGCACGATAACCTGGAAGAAGTGGAAGGTGTGTGCCTGAATCTGGCGGAAAGAAGCCGACAACTCGACAGCGTGGTTGGCGCTTTCAGAGTCTAAGCGTTCACGCACAAAAAACGCCGCAATTGCGGCGTTTTTTGTTTTTGTTGGCAACGTTTAAAGTTTAAAGCGTTTTACCAGTTCGTCGAGTGTATGCGAAAGTTCCCGCAACTCATCGCTGGCACGAGCCATGTTCTCAGCCGTATCTGCGGTTTGCTGAGTAGTTTCGTTAATGTCTTCGATGTTGCGGTTGATGTCAGCAACGACGGTCGACTGTTCTTCCGTCGCTGTTGCGACTTGAGTGTTGATGTCTGAAATCAGTAGGATTTGCTCGTTGATTTGCATCAGTGCTGAAGAGGCATTCTGTGAGGCATCCGCACCCTGGAAGGTCAGTTGTTGACTGCTCTCCATCGCTTCGACAGCAGATTGCGCTTCTTTCTGCAGATCATCGATCATGGTCTGGATTTCATTGGTGGATTCCGCGGTTCGGCTGGCAAGGCTTCTCACTTCATCAGCAACCACCGCAAAGCCGCGCCCTTGTTCGCCAGCACGTGCCGCTTCAATCGCTGCATTCAGCGCCAGTAAATTGGTTTGTTCTGAAACACCACGAATCACTTCCAGAATCCCGCCGATTTGCTGAGTGTTTCCTGCCAGTTTGCGGATCACCTCTGCCATGTTGTCCATGTCAGTGGCGAGCTGCTGAATACTGTCTTGCGCCGACATGACGACGCTTTGACCCGTCGCCGTTTCATTCGCCGCATTGTTGGCTGAATCCGCCGCATGGGCAGCATTGGCCGCGATTTCGTTTACCGTCGCGCCCATTTCATTGATGGCAGTAACAACCAACATGGTACGGTCACGCTGACTTTGACTCTGATTCTGGGTCATTTGCGCTTGCTCAGCCACGACAGAAGCCGAGTTGTTCAGTGACTGGCTGGTGGCTGCAACATCACCCACCACTTGATGGATTTTGCTGACGAAACCATTAAAGCCCTGTGCAAGTTGACCGATTTCGTCGTTGCCTTTGACTTCAAGACGTTGGCGGAGGTCGCCTTCGCCTTCACCGATATCACGGAAAACTTTCGCCAAATCGGAGATAGGACGGGTGATAGTCGATGCAAGGAACACTGCAGCAACGGCAATCAGCGCACACACCAAGACGGACAGCAGGATAATTTGCTGGGCAGTACTGGTGAGCTCATCGTAAACCTCATCGGTAGGCACTTCCGCCACGACAAACCAGTCAAGAGAAGGGATGTAGCTCGAGGCCAACAGAACATCACGCTCATTGGTTGAGGCTTCAATCAGGTTAAAGTCACGTTGAATTAACAGGTCGCGAACATTTTCCTGATACATCTGCGCGATGTTACTGTTGCCCATGTGGGCACTGTCGCGGTGCAATTGCACACGACCATCGCGAGAAACCATAAACACAAAACCGCTTTGCTCAACTTTGAACTGGTTCAAAAAGCTGACCATTTTATCCATCGAGCGGGACAGACCAGCCAATAGGGGGCCGTTAAGCTGTTGGTAGTTTACAAACAGCTTCAGGTCGCCGTTATCTTCCCGGTATACGCTGGTGGTGCGTGCTTTGCCGCTGCTGACCAGTTTAAAGAACCAGGAACTGTCTTCTGGTTTCAGCTGGCGTAGAAAGCCGTCCTGGTTCCAGTAGTCACCGTTTGCACGATTGGCGACAGAAGCATCCGTTAACTGGTATTGTTGTTTAAGTGACTGAAGGGTGTCGACGATATCTGATTTCGCGCGAGGGTCTCCCGCAGCCTGAACGGCGGTTGCCATCATTGGCATGCTGGCCAGTTGCTCTGCGGCGGCTTTCAGTTGGGTGACACTTTGCTCCACTTCTTCACGGATATTGGTGAGAAGTAGCGGCAGCTCATTGTCGAGCAGACGCGCCTCTACCATATCGTGGGCTTTGGTGAGACTCAGGAAACTGACGAGGGTGGTGGATGCGATAACCGCTGAGAACATCGCGAAAATGAGTTTCTGTTTTATAGTTAACCGCGTGAAATTCATACTTTTCTCCGTGGTGCCGATATGAGCTCGGCGTTATGTGTCGCTTTTAAGGAACATCAAAATTGCAAGGCAGCAAAAAATGTTGATTAGGCTTCTAAAGGGCAGGTTGGTTACTGCAGTGATTCTGTTGTCGGCCATGCTGTCTGCATCTTTAGCGTTTGCGGAAAATAATTCTCAAAGACCAACAGTTGGATTAGTGCTTGGTGGGGGAGGCGCGAAAGGCGCGGCGCACGTGGGTGTGCTTAAGGCATTGGAAGAAATGCATATCCCTGTCGACTACATTGCCGGTACCAGTATGGGTGCCTATGTAGGTGGACTTTATGCCACGGGCATGAGCGCGGATGAAATCGGTGCCATGATGGAATCCATTGACTGGAATGAAGGCTATCAAGACAGGGTTTACCGGGGTGATCGCCGCATTCGCGACAAAGAACATGAAGATCGCTACAACCTCTCCACCAATCTCGGCTTCGACTTTAAAAGTCTAAAAACACCCCAAGGGGTTGTACAGGGTCAGAATATGATCCGTATTCTTCGAGAGTCGACGGGCAATCTGCCCTCCTTTGAATCATTTGACCAAATGGTGGTGCCTTACCGCGCGGTGGCCACAGACATTGAACGCCTGATCCCTGTGGTGATTGGTGATGGGCAACTAACCGAAGCCATGTTGGCAAGTATGGCTGTGCCAGGGGCATTGCCTCCTGTGGAACTGGATGGGCATTATCTGGTTGATGGCGGTTCAGTCAATAACTTACCTGTTGATGTAGCGAAAGCCTTGGGTGCTGATATCGTCATTGCTGTCGATATCAGCACCGACTACTACCCGGCAGAGGAGCTGGGTTCTTACCTTCAGGTCATGAACCAATTGGTGAACTTTATGGTTCGCCAGAGTACGGAAAAGCAAATCTCTAACATGGATAAAGGCGATTTCCTGCTGACGCCTGATGTTGGGGACATGGAAACCACGGAGTTTGATCGTGTGCCAGAAGCGCTGCAGAAAGGCTATGAGATTGCCATGGTCAACCGAGATGCTCTGGAAAGGATCAGCATGACTTCTGGTGAGTATCAGGAGTATGTGGAAGAGAAACAAAAGCGCCGCAGACTGATGCTTTATGGGGATACGCTGGACGTTGACCGCGTCGTGATTAACAACGACACCAGTTTTTCTGACGAAGTGCTTAAAGCTCGCCTAAACCTACAAACCGGTAAAATGGATTCCGAAAATCTCGAGAAGTCGGTGCAGAATCTTTACGCCCTCGACCGTTTTGAAACCGTGCGTTACCACCTTGAACAGGAAGGTGAGGAAAACGTGCTGGTGGTGGATGTGGCAGAGAAAAGTTGGGGACCGAACTTTGTCGACTTCCGCTTTGCACTTGAAGATAACTTTGAGTCAGACACCAATTTCTCTGCAGGTGTGAGTATCAACACCACGGGGCTTTCGGATTATGGCGCAGAGCTTCGTTCGACGTTTGAATTGGGTACCGATAAGAAAGCCCAAGCCGAGCTGTATTTGCCGTTTTCTGCTGAGCAAACCTTCTTTGCTGAAATACTTGGCGGGTTGGAGGTGAGAGAGCGTGATGCCTACTATCGAGGGGGTGAAGAGCCTGTATTGGGTAGTGATACGTTTGCCATAGGCACCCGCTACAGTGAAGTGATTGGGGACGCCAGCGTAGGCTGGCAGCCAAAACTTTGGGGGGAGTTCAAGCTTGGTTACCGTCACGTTTATGGTGAAGAGAAGCTGGCGAACAGCCTATCCCTGACGAGCGATTATGAGCGTTCAATGCCCTATCTTTCCTTTACGCTAGATACCTTGGATAACAGGGTGTTTCCAAACATCGGTGGGTATATCGACGCCTCTCTGGGTTATGCCAAGGACAAGGTCGATTATCAGGGTGATCGCGCAGAAAGCGAAGCAGCAGTGTTGAATGTGGAAGGGATTTACGCCCAGACCTGGCGAAAGCATACCCTTTACGGTAAAGCAAAATATGGCACTATCAACGCGCGTGTTGGGAATGTGCTCATTGAACCTCACGAACTTGGGGGCTTTCTGAACCTGTCAGGTATACCAAGGGATTCGCTCTGGGCGAACAATATCGCCTACAGTGCATTGGTTTATCGATATCGTCTGCTGGATAACGACTTTGGTTTGTTTAAATCTCCTGTGTATTTAGGGACTTCCCTTGAGTACGGTGGAGTGTGGAACAACCCAGATTTTTCACTAAAAGATATACCGTTTTACACGGCAGGCAGTATATTTGCTGGGGTCGATTCACCGTTGGGACCCATCATTGTCGCCTATGGTCGTACAGAAAATGATCTCGATTCGTTCTATTTTATAGTCGGGTCCCACTTCTAAAGGACACAGAGGGCGAAGTGAACGCTTCGTTCTCACTGATAAATCAAATGTTTCATTCCATGCCTGGAATTTAAAATTTGGTTAAAAAGTGATAACATGCCAGCTTCGTTATGCAGGGCACCACAGAAAGATAGTTACCTCCTACATTTCATTCGGTGCCTGCTAGCCGAGCTTAATTCCAAGGATGTCTGGCCGCGACGGCCGGACCGCAATATGAGGAAAACGTCGTGCTTGAAGCCTATCGTAAACACGTCGAAGAACGTGCTGCTCAGGGCATCGTCCCTAAACCACTTGATGCGGAGCAAACCGCAGCCCTAATTGAACTGCTCAAGAACCCACCTGCCGGTGAAGAAAGCACCATCGTTGATTTGCTGGAAAACCGAATCCCACCAGGCGTAGACGAAGCAGCATATGTCAAAGCTTGCTTCTTGTCTGCTGTCGCGAAGGGCGAAGACAGCTCTCCGTTGATCAGCAAAGAGCGCGCTGTTGAACTGCTTGGTACCATGCAAGGCGGCTACAACATCGAATCCCTGGTCGCTCTGCTGGATGATGATGCACTGGCACCAATTTCGGCTAAAGCGCTCTCTCACACTCTGCTGATGTTCGATGCTTTCTACGACGTAGAAGAAAAAGCGAAAGCGGGTAACGCATTTGCGAAGCAGGTGATGGAGTCTTGGGCGGAAGCTGAGTGGTTCCTTTCCAAGCCGAATGTTCCTGAAAAAGTCACCCTGACCGTATTTAAAGTGACGGGCGAAACCAACACTGATGACCTGTCACCAGCACCGGATGCATGGTCTCGTCCAGACATCCCACTGCACGCTCTGGCAATGCTGAAAAACGAGCGCGACGGCATCAATCCAGACCAAGCGGGCGTAGTTGGTCCAATCAAGCAAATTGAAGCGCTGAAAGAAAAAGGTCACCAACTGGTTTACGTGGGTGATGTTGTTGGTACGGGTTCATCCCGTAAGTCTGCGACCAACTCTGTGCTTTGGTTCATGGGCGATGACATTCCAAACGTTCCAAACAAGCGCGCAGGCGGTTTCTGTCTGGGTGGCAAAATTGCTCCTATCTTCTTCAACACCATGGAAGATGCTGGCGCACTGCCAATCGAGCTGGACGTTTCCAAGCTGAACATGGGCGATGTGATTGACATCTACCCGTTCAAAGGTGAAGTTCGCAGCCACGGCTCAGATGAAGTACTGTCTACGTTCTCTCTGAAAACAGATGTACTTTACGATGAAGTACGTGCGGGCGGCCGTATTCCTCTGATCATCGGTCGTGGTCTGACAGACCGTGCGCGTGAAGCACTGGGTCTGGCTCCATCTGACGTTTTCCGTCGTCCACAACCCGTAGCTGACTCTGGCAAAGGCTTTACCCTTGGTCAGAAAATGGTGGGTAAAGCGTGTGGCGTTGAAGGTATCCGCCCAGGTACTTACTGTGAGCCTAAGATGACCACAGTCGGTTCTCAGGACACCACTGGCCCTATGACCCGTGATGAGCTGAAAGATCTGGCATGTCTGGGCTTCTCAGCTGACCTGACCATGCAGTCTTTCTGTCACACATCAGCGTACCCTAAGCCGGTTGATGTGAACACTCACCACACGCTGCCAGATTTCATCATGAACCGTGGCGGTGTTTCTCTGCGCCCGGGTGATGGTGTTATCCACTCATGGCTGAACCGTATGCTGCTGCCAGACACTGTAGGCACCGGCGGTGACTCACACACCCGTTTCCCACTGGGTATTTCGTTCCCAGCAGGTTCTGGTCTGGTTGCATTCGCAGCGGCGACAGGTGTGATGCCACTGGATATGCCTGAATCAATCCTTGTTCGTTTCAAAGGTGAAATGCAGCCAGGTATCACTCTGCGTGACCTTGTACATGCGATCCCTTACTACGCCATCAAGCAAGGCCTGCTGACGGTAGAGAAAGCCGGTAAGATCAACGCATTCTCTGGCCGTATTCTGGAGATCGAAGGTGTTGAGCACCTGACGGTTGAGCAGGCATTCGAACTGTCTGATGCATCAGCAGAGCGTTCTGCTGCGGGCTGTACTGTGAAGCTGTCTCAAGAGTCAGTGGCAGAGTACCTGTCTTCTAACATCGTGATGCTGAAGTGGATGATCAGCGAAGGTTACGGCGATCGTCGTACCATCGAGCGTCGTATTTCTGCGATGGAAGCATGGCTAGCGAACCCAGAGCTGATGGAAGCTGACGCAGATGCAGAATATGCAGAAGTGATCGAGATCGACCTGGCCGAGATCAACGAGCCAATCCTGTGTGCGCCAAATGACCCAGATGATGCACGTCTGTTGTCTGACGTTGCTGGCGACAAGGTAGATGAAGTATTCATCGGTTCTTGTATGACCAACATCGGCCATTTCCGTGCAGCAGGTAAACTGTTGGATAAATTCGGTGGCACGCTGGAAACCCGTCTTTGGGTCGCTCCACCAACTAAAATGGACCGTGACCAGCTGACTGAAGAAGGTTACTACGGTATCTTTGGCCGTGCCGGTGTCCGTATCGAAACGCCGGGCTGTTCACTGTGTATGGGTAACCAAGCGCGTGTTGCTGATAAGGCAACCGTACTGTCTACCTCTACCCGTAACTTCCCGAACCGTCTGGGTACAGGTGCGAACGTTTACCTGTCTTCTGCTGAGCTGGCATCTGTGGGTGCTATCCTAGGTCGTATCCCAACGGTTGAAGAGTATCTGGAATACGCGAAGCAAATCGATGCGACAGCGGCAGATACTTACCGTTACCTGAACTTCCACCGCATGGATCAATACACCAAGAAAGCGGACGAAGTGATTATCCAAGCAGCGGTTTAATGCTTGAATAACTGATAAAAGAAAGCCTCCCAATTGGGAGGCTTTGTTCGTTATGGGGGATACTGACTTCCTAGGTCCTAGGTCCTAGCTTTAATGTTCTTGCTACATTCTGAGCGGTCAGTTCAACATTCTCTTTCGCATTGGCAAGCGCATCTTCCAGGGTACATGCACCTGATACCACGCTAAACAACATATCAATCCCGTGGTCATACACCACCACGCTATCTTGAGTGATGCTGCCTGCGATGCCGATCACCGGTAGGTTAAATTGCTTGGCACAGCGCGCCACACCTATTGGGGTTTTGCCGTGAATAGTTTGGCTGTCGATCCGGCCTTCGCCTGTGATGACCAGATCCGCATCTTGCAGATGCTCTGACAGGTTAACGGCATCCATGACGATTTCGATACCCGGACGCAGGCTAGCATTAAAAATACCCATCAACGCAGCCCCCATACCACCTGCTGCACCGGCACCCGCGCTGTTTTTTACGTCACTGCCAAGCTCTGATTTCATTACGTCAGCATAGTGAGCAAGGTTGGCATCTAACGTTTTGACCATCTCCGGTGTCGCACCTTTCTGCGGACCGAAAACCGCCGAAGCGCCTTTTTCACCGCATAGTGGGTTGTCGACATCACATGCGACTTCAAGTTTTACGCTCTTGAGGCGGGAGTCGACATCGCTGCAATCAATGGTGTGAAGAGTTGCCAAAGCACCGCCACCGAAGCCTATTGCTTGTCCGTCTTTGTCCAACAGTTTAACGCCAAGTGCCTGAGCCATGCCTGCACCACCATCGTTAGTTGAGCTGCCGCCGATACCGACAATCAGGTGCTTAGCGCCATGATCCAGGGCTGCTTTAATCAGTTCACCCGTACCGAAGCTGGTGGTTACCAGAGGGTTGCGCTCTTTGGATGGAACCAAATGAAGACCTGAAGCGGCAGCCATTTCGATAACAGCGGTTTCGCCATCACCCAGAAGACCAAAGAAGCCTTCAACGGGTGTACCAAGTGGGCCAGTGACCTTAGTTTGAATAATGTTGCCGCCAGTGGCATCGACCAGGGATTGAACTGTGCCTTCGCCGCCGTCTGCCATGGGCAGTTTGACGATGTTGGCTTCTGGCATCACGCGGCGGAAACCATTTTCGATTGCAACAGCCACGTCCATCGCAGACAGACTTTCTTTGTATGAATCAGGAGCAATAACAATTTTCATCAGCAACGTCCTTTTAAACAAACAGGCCAAACACGCCAAAGATCAGGGTCGAAACCAGCGCGATAACGAAACCGACCGCTGATTCATAAGGAATAAGTTTGAGTCGCTCTTTCATGTCCATGTGAACGGCACCGCCGGTTGCATGGAAGAAGCTGCCGTGAGGCATGTGGTCGAACACAGTCGCACCAGCATGGATCATCGCCGCGCCTGCTAGAGCTGGAACACCTAACTCAAGGATAGTATTAGCAAAAACACTGCTCGCGACGGCGGTACCTGCCGTGGTGGATGCGGTGGCCAGCGACATCAGCGCACCGGAGAACGGGGCAAGCAGGTAAGAAGGCAGACCAGAGCTTGTCAGCAAATCAATCAGGCCACCTTTTAGGCCAGAGTTGGCAATGATGCCCGCCAGCGTACCGGTACCGAGAAGCATCACAGCAACCGGTGCCATGCGGTTAAGACCAGAGACTGCAAAGTGGTTGGTATCCGCAAAGCGGCGCATGGCAACAGCACCTAAAAGGCCACCTAACGGCAGGGCGATCAATGGGTCAATGTTGATGCCTGCAATCGGGCGAAGTGCCAGAAGAGAAATTGCGACCATAGGTGCCACAATGGCTGCGCCAAACGAAGGCAGGCGACTCATGTCTACTTCAACGACTTCTGATGCGGCGACTTTACTACCGCGGTTGACCAGCTTCTGCGCAATGAAGTACGCGACGAACATACCGCACAAGCCAGGAATGACACCAGCCGCCATCACTGAGGTTAGCGGTACATTGAAAGCATCAGCTGCAGCAATGGCGTTCGGGTTTGGTGACATCACGTTACCGGCTTTACCGCCGCCAACCATCGCCAGCAGGATAGCCATTTTCGACAGGTCGGCACGGCGAGCAATCGCCAGCGCAATTGGCGCTACAGTAATCACTGCCACGTCGACGAACACGCCCACGGCTGTGAGGATCATGGTGGCGACTGCAAGTGCCAATAGGGCGCGGGTTTCACCTACTTTCTTCACTATGGTTTCAGCAATGGTGGTAGCCGCGCCGGATTCAATCAGCACGCCTGCCAGCACGCCGGCAGCCAGTATACGAAGCACTGCAGTAACAATGCCCTGCGCACCGCCAATCATCAGGGAAACGGTGTCAGTCAGTGATACGCCACCGACAATACCGCCCACCAGGGCACCAATGATCATGCCGTAGGCTGGTGGCACTTTTCTCAGAATAAGGGTGATGGAAACGATCAGGGCAGCCAGTGCACCTAAGGTTGAAACTTCGGTCATCTCATACTTCTCGGCTGAAACGAATAACTGTCTGCACTGTACGCCTGCGGTAAGACGTAAGCTTTAGGCGCTCGCCCAAATATAGTGTGTGGTGTTGCGGCTTTATTTATTCAACTGCACAAAATTAGTGTTTTTGATGCCAGGTGAGAAAGGAAAGGTAAAGCAGGGTTTTATCTTCTAACTTATTGATATCTAATTCTGTTATCTCTGAAATGCGCTGTAGGCGATAGCGCAGTGTGTTTCGGTGAATATGCAGCTTTTCGCACGTTTGAACTAAATCACAGTTCTGTTCAAAAAATGCAGTGAGTGTCTTCACCAGCGTACCGCGTGCATCATTGTCAACCAAAGTGGTGAACAGGGAATGAAGTTGCTGGGTTCGCCAATCCTGCTCTGGCATGGCACTTAGCAATACCGCAAGGGCATGATCTTCAAAATAAAGTACTGGCTCATCGGCATGGCCAGATGAAAGCGTTGCGATGGCGGTTTGATAGGATTTGGCGAGCCCTTTGAGGGACGGAAAATAGCCACCGTAGGCAATCTGGGCACGAAAGGCCTTTTGTTCCGCAATACGCTTGAGCAGTTTTTTTACTTTCTTCTGTTCAGACTTTCTCGACCATTCTCCGTTGTCGACACTGATCGGTTTTAGCACCACGATTTCATTTCGAGATACAGAGGTAATGCCAACGAGGTTATCCCGCTCAGGATGCTCGAGCATGTGCACCATCGACTGGAGGTGTTCAAGGGAAAGTGATTCAGCCTGGTGGGGGTAAAGTTTAATCACGGCAGCAACACGGGGCTGTTCTAAATCCAAGTCCAGTCGCTGAGCGATGGATATTAACTGACGGTCGTTAAGCTCGGATTCGCGTATCAATTGAAGTAGTAGCTCTTCCCGATGGCGTTTATCCCACTGCATTTGCGAAATCAGTGCGGCCTGCTCAACGATAAGCTCGGCGGTCATCTTGACCAGCTCGCCATAGCTTCGCACCTTGTCCGGATCGCCCGAGATCCCAACAACACCAATAGCTTTACCATTGAACACCACAGGAAGGTTAATCCCCGGTCTGACGCCCATCAGCAAATTTGAGGTTGCTTCATTAATCTCAACGACGCGCGACTCAGCAAGTGTCAATAATGCGCCTTCATGCTTTTGATGCAGACGGCTTGGATCGCCGGAGCCTATAATTAGCCCCTGCTCATCCATCACGTTGACGGAAAAGCCGATGATTTTCATCGTACGTTCGACGATTTGACGCGCGATCATGCTGTTGAGTTGCATTAGGTCTTCAGATCCTGACAATGAGCAAACTTTCCAACCGCCAGTTCGGTAAATGGCTGGCATACAGAGTGATATCGAGGATACCACGTGGATTATGAATTTCGACGCAATACTTTAGACGATAGCTTTCATGCTGAGCTATCAATGGGACATGAGGCACTGGGGCGCTGGCTCGTTGACGAACTTGGGACAGACCATGATGCCATTGATGAAGTTTTGGAAAATCTGAAGCGGGTGATGGAGCAAGGTGGAGAATGGACACGCTCAGGTAAAGTGTTCCACTTGCAACTGACACAGGAAGAAGCCCTGGTGCAGGCCAATATCGTGCTCGAAGACAGCGAAGAAGAGATGCCAGATGTTGATTTGCATACCTATGAAGAGGAAAGCGTGTCGCTTTGTGGACCAGAAGACCTCCTTTTGGTGCTTGAAGCCTGGCAAGATTTCATTCGTCGCTATGGTCGCTAATTGGCTGATATTTAAAGATAACGGTAATGGATGACCGTTAGCCCAATCTTTTACCCCTCCTTTGTCTAACTTTCCTGACGCAACTTTTTGGTGCGTACCCCTCAACTTTCCCCAGCATTGCCTGATTGCGGTGAATTCTACGCACCAATGTGGTGCATCAAAAATCATTGAATTTACAATTTAACAGTAAGTGCCTGAATAATAATAAAATAAAAAACTGGCACGCCATTTGTTTATTACTTGATCAGAACACAATTAAATTCTGGTTCAAGGAGACGGTAATGAAATTGATCAACGCAATTATCAAACCCTTCAAGCTCGACGATGTGCGTGAAGCACTGGCAGAAGTCGGCGTAGATGGGATGACAGTGTCAGAGGTAAAAGGTTTTGGTCGTCAGAAAGGCCACACAGAACTTTATCGCGGTGCGGAATACCAAGTGGATTTTCTGCCTAAAGTGAAGCTGGAAATTGCAGCGCATAGCGAAAACGTTGACGAAATTATTGAGGCCATCAGTAAGGCGGCACAGACCGGCAAGATTGGCGATGGAAAGATTTTTGTTTATGACCTCCAGCAAGCTGTACGTATTCGTACTGGCGAGATGGACGCAGAAGCGATTTAAGGGTTTAGGGGAGTAAGAAAGATGGAACTGACTACAACTGTGACAGAGCTGCGTTATGCGCTCGATACCTTTTTCTTTTTAATTTCAGGTGCACTGGTCATGTGGATGGCGGCAGGTTTTGCCATGCTGGAAGCTGGTCTGGTGCGTTCTAAAAACACCACGGAAATTCTCACCAAGAACGTTTGTCTGTATGCAATTGCATGTACGACTTACCTGCTGGTGGGTTACAACATCATGTATGTCGACAACACGGAAGGCGGCTGGCTGCCATCGTTCGGTGCCTTGATTGGTACTCAAAGCGAAGGTGCGGACCACTCTCTTGAATCTGACTTTTTCTTCCAGGTTGTCTTCGTAGCAACTGCAATGTCTGTGGTTTCTGGTGCAGTAGCTGAACGTATGAAGCTTTGGGCTTTCCTGGCGTTCTCTGTTGTACTGACAGCGTTTATTTACCCAATGGAAGGTTACTGGACGTGGGGCGGTGGCTTCCTGTCAGAAGCAGGTTTCAGCGACTTCGCAGGTTCAGGTATTGTTCATATGGCGGGTGCTGCAGCGGCATTGGCAGGTGTTCTTCTGCTGGGTGCACGTAAAGGCAAATACGGCAAGAACGGTCAAATCTACCCAATTCCGGGTTCAAACCTGCCATTGGCAACCTTGGGTACTTTCATCCTGTGGTTCGGTTGGTTCGGCTTCAACGGCGGTTCTCAGCTGATGGTGTCAGATTTTGAAAACGCAACAGCGGTTGGTCAAATCTTCCTGAACACCAATGCGGCAGCGGCGGCTGGTGCTATTGTGGCACTGGCAGTGTGTAAAGCCACTTGGGGTAAAGCTGACCTGACAATGGTATTGAACGGTGCGTTGGCTGGTCTGGTAGCGATTACTGCTGACCCACTGTCACCATCTCCAGTCGCGGCACTGACTATCGGTGGTCTGTCTGGTGCACTGGTGGTTATCAGTATCGTTGGTCTGGATAAACTGAAGATTGATGATCCAGTAGGTGCTATCTCTGTACACGGTACTTGTGGTCTGTTTGGTCTGCTGGCAGTACCTTTCAGCAACGCTGACGCGACTTTCGGCGCACAAATCTTCGGTGCAGCAGTTATCTTTGCTTGGGTATTCGGTGCAAGCCTGGCGGTTTGGGCAGTGCTGAAAGCCACCATGGGTATCCGTGTAGGTGAAGAAGAAGAACTTGAAGGCATGGACTTCCACGACTGTGGTGTTGATGCTTACCCAGAGTTTGTTAGCGTGAAATAATATGTAACATTTCTAGGTGCTTACCAAGCCCTGCATCCTTTGGATGCGGGGCTTTTTGCTATTTATCGGTTACATAACGTATTGCATACGCATATTTGGTGTGTATACTAATCGCATTGATAAACGTTCTCATTTGAATTTGCACTTTAGGGAATCAAGGATATGAAAAAGCTGTTGACTGCATCAGCACTGATGTTTGGAGTTATGGGTACAGGCGTAGCGCAAGCTGCAGAAGAAGTGAACGTATACTCTTACCGTCAGCCGTTTCTGATTGAGCCAATGCTTGACCAGTTCACCAAGGAGACAGGTATCAAGGTAAACGTAAAGTTTGCTAAGAAAGGTATGGCTGAGAAAGTTGAGCAGGAAGGCGAATACAGCCCGGCTGACGTTCTGCTGACCGTTGATATCTCTCGTCTGATGGAGTTGGTAAATAAAGATCTGGTTCAACCTGTTGATAGCAACATCATTGATGAAAACGTACCAGCACAATACCGTGATGGTGAAGACCGCTGGTTTGCCCTGACTACGCGTTCTCGCGCGGTATACTCTTCCCGTGACCGTGTAGGTCAACTGGGTGCGGACTTTGATTACATGGATCTGGCGAAGCCTGAATTCAAAGGAAAAATCTGTACACGCTCTGGTAAGCATCCGTACAATGTCTCCCTGATTGCTTCTATCATTGCTAACCATGGCGAAGCAGAAGCAAAAGAGTGGCTGGAAGGCGTGAAAGCGAATCTGGCTCGTAAACCACAGGGTAACGACCGTGCACAAGTCAAAGCGATCTCTGAAGGTCTGTGTGACGTGTCTCTGGGTAACAGCTACTACCTGGGTAAAATGCTGGCAGACGAGAAGCAAATCCCTTGGGCTGAGAGTGTATACCTGAACTACCCTGGCCAAAAAGCTGACGGCACACACGTGAACATCAGCGGTATGGCGATGGCGAAATACTCGCCAAACAAAGAAAACGCACAAAAACTGATGGAGTACCTGACGTCAGATGCGGCACAAAAGATGTACGCGGAAGTGAACTACGAAGAGCCAGTTAAGCCGGGCGTTGCAAGCTCTGAGCTGGTGGCATCTTGGGGTGAATACACTGCAGACGATCTGCCACTTGAAACCATTGCGGATAACTACGCAACAGCGATGAAGCTTCTTGATGAAGTGAAATTCGACCTGTAATGGTGAAGGGGGAACTTGGTTCCCCCTTACTGCATTCTGACGCCATAATGTTGTAGGCAATGTTAGAACAGAATCGATTTTTGAAAGCCAGTAGTTGGGTGTTTTCCCTGCTGCTGGTTTTGCCTATTTTGGCAATTTTTTACACTTCGCTTGGTGAATCCGACGAAGTCTTTGGTCACCTGATGTCTACGGTGATGGGTACTTACACGCTCAATACCGCGTTATTGGTTTTAGGCACTGTTTCTCTTTCCCTTTTAATGGGCATTCCCTCAGCCTGGTTGATGGCCAACTATGCCATTCCCGGTGATCGCTGGCTGCAGTGGGCTTTGGTACTTCCCCTTGCGATGCCCGGCTATATCGTTGGTTATATCTATACCGATTGGTTTGACTTTGCTGGCCCCATCCAGCTCCTGTTACGAGATCTGACCGGGTGGACTTCAGCCGCGCAATACTGGTTCCCTGATTTACGCACTTTGCCTGGTGCATGCTTTGTACTGGCTTTAGTGCTGTATCCCTATATCTATCTTCTTGCCCGAGCGGCTTTTATGGAACAAAGCCTGACGTTGACCCAATCTGCACGCCTGCTTGGCTGCACACCGACACAGAGCTTTTTCCGTGTTTCACTGCCGCTTGCCCGTCCTGCTATTGCAGTTGGAGCTTCGCTGGTTGCCATGGAAGCGCTGGGTGATTTCGGTACCGTTTCCTATTTCGCAGTGAGCACGCTGACAACGGCGGTATACGATACTTGGCTGGGGTATTCCAACCTCAATGCCGCGGCGAAAATCTCTGCCATCATGCTGGTGGTGATTTTGTGCTGATCAGCAGTGAGCGCTATAGCCGCCGCAAGCAAAAGCTTTTCAGTCAGAATGTTACGCCGGATACCATTGCCAAATCACCGCTTCGAGGCAAATACAAAGTGCTGGCGACAGTATGGTGCTGGGGGCTTTTCACCATCGCGTTTATCGCGCCGCTTGGCCAACTTCTTATCTATGCGTGGGATTATCATTCCAGCAGTTCGGTGGAAGATTTTGCACAATACAGTGTGAACAGCCTTTATGTGTCGGCAATTGCTGCCGTACTGGCATTGATTATTGCGCTATTGGTGAATTTCTATAAGCGTCTGTCCGGCCGCGCTGCGAGTAATGTGCCTATTCGTATCGCCTCAATGGGGTATGCGGTACCAGGGACTGTGTTGGCGATAGGTGTGCTGATTTTCCTGACCAGTGCTGATCACATTATCAATGATATTGCTAAAGCCATGGATTGGGGACGTCCGGGACTCCTTCTTTCCGGCACTATGTTCGCCATGTTGACGGCATTTGTGGTACGTTTCAGTGCGGTTGCAATCGGCAGTGTTGAATCGAGTCTTGCAAAGGTTTCACCGTCGCTGGATATGGCTGCGCGCACCATGGGCTGTAATGTACGTAGCATGATTCAGCGCGTGCAATTACCTCTTATTCGCCGTGGCTGTTTGATTGCCATGCTGCTGGTATTTATTGAATCGATGAAAGAGCTTAATGCGGCATTGTTGCTTCGCCCTTTCAATTTCGAAACGCTGGCGACCTATGTCTTTAACTATGCTTCCGACGAACACCTTGAATATGCAGCGTTACCAGCAGTATTACTGGTGTTGGTTGGACTCATCCCTCTGATCATGATTAACCGTTCTTTGGAGCAAAGCCACTCATGAGTTGTGCACTGACTGTAAGCAATCTGATTTGTCGTTATAACGGCCAGGCAGTGCTGAATGACCTCACTTTCCGCGTCGAAAAAGGCGAAATTGTCTGCCTACTCGGGGCAAGCGGCTGCGGGAAAACGACTCTGCTGAAAGCCATCGCTGGCCTGTTGCCTTTAGACAGTGGCGAGATGATGATTAATTGCCGTCAGATTGTAGGACCCTCGCTGAATGTGCCGCCTGAGCAGCGCAATATCGGCATGATTTTTCAGGACTATGCCCTGTTCCCACACCTAACGGTGGCAGAGAATGTGTCGTTCGGCCTGAAAGGTTGGGACAAATCGGCCACCCATGCACGTGTCCAAGAAATGCTGGCGTTGGTAAAACTGGATGGTCTCGAAAGCCGCTATCCACATCAACTCTCCGGCGGTCAACAACAGCGTGTTGCGATTGCTCGCGCGTTGGCTGGCAAGCCAGACCTTCTGTTACTGGATGAACCTTTTTCCAATATCGACACGCAAGTGCGACACAGTCTGATCAAAGAAATCCGCAAGATTTTCAAAGAGCAGGGTGTGACGGCTATTTTCGTCACCCACAGTCGAGAAGAAGCCTTTGCTTTCGCCGATAAATTGGCGGTGATGAATAAAGGTGTAATTGAGCAATACGGTGGCGCAACCGAGCTTTACTACAGCCCAAGCAGCCGTTTTGTGGCAGATTTTCTGGGACACGGCTCATATGTGCCGGTATCTGTAAATGGCGACAGAAAAATGTATACGCCATTGGGCGAGTGGCCAGTAGAACAAGCCGCCAATGGCAGCGATTTGGAATGGCTTATCCGCCCACAAAACCTCTCGATTACCCCAGATGATTCTGGCAATGGTGTAGTGAGTGATGTGCAGTTTATGGGTGACAGTTGCCGTTATCTCGTGGATGTGAATGGACAAAGCTTAATGGTTTACTCTAACCAGCTTTTGGATATGGGTGACAAGGTAAGACTCGATATCAGACCACACCCACCGGTGCTGTTTGAAGCCTCCTAATTTGAGTGAGTTGACATAGAATACAAAAAACCGGCGTAAGCCGGTTTTTTCTTGGTTGCTTGCGGGACTTAGTGGCCGCAAAGCATGTCAATGTAACCATCTGCCTGACGAATCAATGCTTCTTTATCCGGTTGCTGGTTAGTTTGAAGATAAAGAATGTAGCATACGCCGTCAAAGAGTCGGGCCAGCTCAATGGCTGAGCGACGCTCTGGGATCACACCTTCTTGAATGCCGTGATTGAATAGGGCGGTGTATTGCTCCAAAACCACGTTTTTGCCTTCCACAAAATTTGGCCAGATGTCTTCGCGGATAGATGTGCTCCACTCGTACCAGACTTTCAGCCATTCTTTGTCTGCCAGCGCCGCGTCGATCACCGCGGAAGTCACGAACGACAATGAATTACGAACGTGGTTTTTACCCAAGTGAAGGTGGCGGGCAATAATCTGTTGAAACTCTTTTTCTGCTTCTTTGAGTACGGCTTCGACGAGATCTTCCCGGGTTGGGAAGTAATTAAATACGGTTGCCACAGAGACTTGCGCCATATCTGCGATATCTGCATGCCCTGCACGCCCGATGCCACGCTTGGAAAACACTTCCAGTGCATAGCCGAGCAGTTGTTCCTTCCTCTGCTCAGGCGACAAACGGGTTCTTGTACGTCCACTTGATGTAGTCATCCTGGTTCCTGCCAACTTATAACGAATTTAGTCTGCCTATATCGGACAAACTTTATATTGATGTAACACGCTAAATAACAACTGCTTGCGAAGTGTACAACAGCAACAAGTTGCTTAACAACGGCTTGACGCTATGGAGCGTCGAAATTTTGACGTGCATCGAGAGTAGGCTTGAGCAGGCGGCAGTGGTAGAATGTCCGACCTCATTTACACAGGTAGTCTGGCGGATAGCCGTCGAGGGTTAAAATGAAACATACCGTAGAAGTGATGATTTCAGAGCAAGAAGTCCAACAGCGTGTGAAGGCGTTGGGTGCTGAAATCACTGAGCACTATAAAGATTCTCAGGACCTGGTCATGGTTGGCCTGTTGCGTGGTTCTTTTGTATTCATGGCGGATCTGGCGCGTGCCATTGAGCTGCCTCATTCAGTCGACTTCATGACAGCATCAAGCTACGGCAATGCGATGGAAAGTACCCGTGATGTGCGTATCCTGAAAGATCTGGATGACGACATCAAAGGGAAAGATGTGTTGCTGGTGGAAGATATTATCGACACTGGTAACACCCTGAGCAAAGTATGCGAAATCCTGTCTATTCGTGAGCCTAAATCTATCCGCATCTGTACGCTGCTCGACAAACCAGAGCGTCGTGAAGTCGATGTACATGTAGATTGGTATGGCTTCAAAATCCCTGACGAATTCGTCGTGGGTGTGGGCATCGACTATGCTCAGAAATATCGCCACCTGCCGTACATCGGTAAAGTGGTACCACTGGAAGGTTAATTACCTGACAGCCATGAAAAAAGCGACCAATTGGTCGCTTTTTTTGTGTCTGGGTATTTCAGGGGTTATTCAGGAATGAGCTCTGACATGGCTGACTCATAGCCCGCTTCCAATGTCGCAACGCTATTTGCTGTCATTCCCAAATCCTTCAGCACACCATCACTGATGTCATAGAACCAACCGTGAATCTTCACGTCCTGCCCACGCTCCCAAGCCGCGCGCAGTATGGTGGAGTTGCCCAGATTATAAACCTGCTCAGCAACATTGATTTCGCAAAGCTTGTTACCTTGCTCTTCTAAAGAAAGGGCGCTCAAGAAGCGCTTATGCTTGCGGTAAAGATCGCGGATATGAAGTAGCCAGTTATTGATGAGGCCAAGCTCAGGGTTTTCGATAGCAGCATGAACACCGCCACAGCGGTAATGGCCACACACAATGATGTGTTTTACCTGAAGCACGTCAACAGCATACTGAACCACAGAAAGGCAGTTAAGATCAGTATGGACAACTTGATTGGCCACGTTTCGGTGAACGAATAGCTCACCCGAGTCCAGACCTGTCAGACGCTCCGCCGGTACGCGACTGTCAGCACAACCTATCCATAGATATTCAGGGTGCTGGGATTTTGCTAATTCCGCAAAGTAAGCCGGATTGTCTTCTTTGATGGTTTTGGACCATTTCACATTATTCGAAAGAAGCTGCTTAATTTGAGCCATGGCGCCCCCTAAAAAATTCTGCGAGCAACTATACACCACAAAAGATCATATTTAGATACAATTTAACACTTTCTACTCAACATTTTAGCTCCTCCTACCAGCAGTATGGTTGATATAACAGATCCCTGTTACCGTAATTGATCGGTATACTAGGGCGCGCTTTATCTCCTCCCCGCTAACCATTTGGGTATCTACCAACCGCCAAACGGCGGAGGGTTAGGGTAAAGGTGCGTTTCAGTCTGGCTTGAATGCATCAAAAAGGAGCGAATTGCCCAAGTAGGCAGTTCTGTAGCTTGCCAAAAAGGAAGTATTAAAAGGGAGCAAGTTGTGAATTTAGACCGATTCAAACACTGGAGCCTGAAAGGCGACATTTTCGGCGGTGTCACTACTGCCATCATTTCTCTTCCCCTCGCGCTTGCATTTGGTGTCGCCTCCGGCGCTGGTGCAGAAGCAGGTCTTTGGGGCGCTATTCTCGTTGGTTTGTTTGCTGCGCTGTTTGGCGGATCCTCTACACTGATTTCTGAGCCGACCGGCCCGATGACGGTCATTATGACGGCTGTCCTCACCTCTATGATGGCGAGGTATCCGGAAACGGGCATGGCAATGGCCTTTACTGTCGTCATGATGGCAGGTGCCTTTCAGGTTTTGCTGGGCACGCTGAAGCTGGGTAAGTACGTCACTTTAATGCCATACAGCGTGGTATCCGGTTTTATGTCCGGTATTGGTGTGATACTGATACTGCTGCAAATTAGCCCATTGATGGGGCAGGCAGCACCTCCTGGCGGCGTGCTGGGAACGATTCAGGCATTACCCGAAACCGTCTCGAACCTGAGTTTCAAAGAGCTCTTCCTCGGCCTTCTGACACTAGGCATTCTGTTTTACTTTCCGAAAAAATACCGTAAGTACATTCCTGCCCAGCTCGTTGCGCTGGTACTGGTAACCCTGTTATCTGTCATTTTCTTTGATATCGAGAGTATTCGCCGTATCGGTGAAATTCCGACAGGTTTGCCGTCGATTGTGTTCCCGACTTTTACCCCAGAACAGCTCACCACTATGGTGATTGATGCGCTGGTGCTGGGTACCCTGGGTTGTATCGATACGCTGCTGACGGCAGTGATTGCAGATTCACTGACCCGAGAAGAGCATAACTCTGACAAGGAGCTTCGTGGTCAGGGTATTGCGAATATTATCTCGGGTATGTTCGGAGCACTGCCAGGTGCCGGTGCCACCATGGGTACTGTGGTGAACGTTCAAGTTGGCGCTCGATCACCATTGGCAGGGATTGTTCGTGCCCTTATTCTCGCGGCAGTGGTATTGGTCGCAGGCTTCCTGACAGAGCCGATTCCAATGGCTGTGTTGGCTGGTATCGCACTCTATGTGGGCATTAACATTCTTGACTGGAGTTTCCTGCAGCGCGCCCACAAAGTGAGTAAGCACCAAACGGCCATTATGTATGGTGTGATGGCGCTAACTGTCTTTGTCGATTTGATTGTTGCTGTTGGCTTGGGTGTTTTCATTTCCAACGTGATCGTGATTGAAAGGCTCAGCCGAGAGCAGGCGAAGCAGGTGAAAGCCATCAGTGATGCGGATGAAGATGATGTTCCTTTGACAGATGAAGAGCGAGATTTATTAGATAATTCTGATGGAAAGGTGTTGTTTTTCTATCTCTCCGGCCCAATGATCTTCAGCGTGTCCAAAGCCATCTCCCGACAACACACCAGTATCGGCGATTATCGCGTTATGATCCTGGATTTGAGTGATGTGCCTCTGATTGACATGACAGTGGGTCTCGCGCTGGAAAACGCCATTGCCGATGCCCGCGAAGCGAATTGTACTGTGTTCTTGCTCAGTCCTCATGAGCAGACCACAGAACAGCTAAAACGCCTTCATGTTGGCGACTGGGTCGCTGACACGCACATGTTCGACTCCCGTTACGATGCGCTCAGTGCTGCCAAGCGGCTAACGGAAGTCATGCCATAAAAGAATAAATAACACTTATGAAAGCAATTGAGATCGACAATCTGGTCAAGGTATATGGCACAGATGTCAAAGCGCTTAAAGGGGTGTCTTTATCGGTTGAGGAGGGCGATTTTTACGCCCTGCTTGGTCCTAACGGTGCCGGAAAATCCACGACGATTGGTATCGTCAGTTCACTGGTTAATAAGACTTCCGGTAAGGTGAAGATTTTCGGTTACGACATCGACACCCAGCTGGTCGAAGCAAAAAAACAAATTGGACTGGTGCCGCAGGAGTTTAATTTCAACCAGTTCGAGAAAGTGGAACAAATCGTTGTTAATCAGGCTGGGTACTACGGCGTAGAGCGTGAAGAAGCCAAGCGCCGCGCTAAAAAATACCTCACCCAGCTCGATCTTTGGGAAAAGCGCAACGAATCTGCCCGTAATCTTTCTGGCGGCATGAAGCGCCGTCTGATGATTGCGCGCGCCCTGATGCACGAGCCAAAACTGCTTATTCTGGATGAGCCTACAGCGGGTGTAGATATTGAACTGCGCCGCTCGATGTGGACTTTCCTGCAGGAAATCAACAGGCAGGGCATCACTATCATCCTGACCACCCACTATCTCGAAGAAGCGGAAATGCTGTGTCGCAATATCGGCATCATCAACCGTGGTGAGCTGATTGAAGACACCTCGATGAAAGCGCTTTTGAAGAAACTGGACGTGGAAACCTTTGTTCTGGATTTGGCGCCGGACAGCTCTGTAAAAAGCTTGGAAGGCGTTCAGTGGGTGCAAGTCGATGACCACACACTGGAAGTTGATGTGCATAAACACACCGGCCTGAACACGGTCTTTGAACAGTTGACCGCGCAAGGTATCCAGGTGCTTTCGATGAGAAACAAAGCCAACCGATTGGAAGAGTTGTTCGTGACGCTGGTGCGCGAAAATGCGGAGGCCAAAGCATGAATAAACTTTACTGGGTGGCTTTTAAAGCCTTATCATCAAGGAAGTGACCCGCTTTACCCGCATCTGGGTGCAAACGCTGGTGCCTCCTGCCATTACGATGACCTTGTATTTCATCATCTTCGGTAACCTGATTGGCAGCCGGATTGGTGAAATGGGCGGCTTCAGTTACATGGCTTACATCGTACCGGGTCTTATCATGATGTCGGTGATCACCAACTCTTACTCCAACGTGGCCTCTTCCTTTTTCAGTGCCAAAATGCACCGGAACATTGAAGAGCTCATGGTTGCGCCTGTACCGAACTACATCATGATCGCCGGTTATGTCGGCGGCGGTGTGGCAAGAGGCTTGGCGGTTGGGGTGATGGTCTCCATGGTGTCGCTGTTTTTTGTCGACCTAGAGATTGCTCATCTGGGCGTGATAGTGGCAACGGTGATTATGACATCGGTGGTCTTTTCACTTGGTGGGCTGATTAACGCCGTGTTTGCGAAGACCTTCGATGACATCAGCATTATTCCGACCTTCGTACTGACACCGTTGACTTATCTCGGTGGGGTGTTTTATTCGCTCTCCCTGCTGCCAGAATTCTGGCAGGGCGTGTCGAAACTCAACCCAATCGTCTATATGGTGAACGCGTTCCGATATGGCTTCTTGGGTGTGTCCGATGTGAATATCGTGACGTCATTTGCGGTATTAAGTCTGTTTGTCGTCGGACTGTATACACTGGCATGGTATCTCATCAGTCGTGGTATTGGCCTTCGAAGCTAAGCGCGAAATGAGTATAAAAAACCGCCTTCCGGCGGTTTTTTATATCTGAGTGTGAGTGCGACTGTATTACTCTTCGCTGTCGTCCGTGACCTGCGGGGTCAAATCAACAGTAAGGTTGTCGATAAGTCTCACCTGGCTCAGGAAAGCAGCTGCCAGAATTACGGCTTTAGAAGTGTGCTCGCTGATAGGTTGCAGGGTGTTGGCATCGCGGATGAAAATCTCGTCAGGCTCCAGACCTGCTGCGCGCAGCTGGTCGTTACCGTCAAGCACCAGTTCGCTGTAGTCGCTACGGCCACCACGCATTTGGCTACTAATCCAGCGCAGGGTTTTTGCCAGCACTGGCGCACGTTGACGCTCATCGACGGTCAAACGGGTATTACGGCTGCTCATGGCAAGCCCATCCATTTCACGCACTGTGGCAACAGGAATGATTTCGATAGGCAGGCAAAGATCGTCCACCATCTTTTTAATCACAGCCAGTTGCTGGAAGTCTTTCTCACCAAAGCAAGCCACATCCGGCTGAACCATATTGAACAGCTTGGAAACAACGGTTGCTACGCCTTTAAAGTGGCCTGGGCGGGAAGCGCCTTCGAGCACACCGGAAAGGCCCGGAACATCCACAAATGCGTGATTGTCCATGCCATTGGGGTACATGATGTCGGCGGTCGGGGTGAATACCACCTCAACCCCTTCAGTGTTCAGTTTGGCAATGTCTTCATCCAGCGTGCGTGGATACGCGGCCAAATCATCTGCTTTATCAAACTGCATTGGGTTAACGAAGATGCTAACAACCACTACATCGGCATTCTCACGGGCTCTGCGAACCAGAGTGAGGTGACCGTCGTGCAGGTGACCCATGGTAGGGACAAACGCAATGCGCTGGCCTTCACGGCGCCATTGCTGAACCTGTTCACGGAGTGGGGCAATCTCAGCGATTACTTGCATGTATCGGCATTCCTCAGTTAAACGTCTGCTCTGGGCCAGGGAACTCGCCGCTTGCCACTTCTTCAATGTAACGGGACACAGCCAGACGCATGTCGCCCGTTTCTTTCAGGTAGTTTTTGGAAAAACGTGGGATGTAGTTAGCAGAGATGCCGAACATGTCGTGCATCACCAGAATCTGTCCGTCTGTCGCATTGCCTGCGCCAATACCAATCACGGGTACGCGGACAGCATCAGTGATGCGCGCAGCCAGCGCTTTTGGCACGCATTCCAGCAAGATGACCTGAGCACCGGCTTTTTCAAGAGCCAATGCGTCCTGAACCATTTGCTCTGCTTTTTCCTCTTCGCGGCCCTGAATTTTAAAGCCACCGAAGATATTAATGGATTGAGGGGTCAGGCCAAGGTGCGCACAAACAGGCACAGCGCGTTGGGTCAGCATAGTGATGGTATCAGCCAGCCAAGCGCCACCTTCCACTTTCACCATGTTGGCGCCTGCTTGCATTAGAACGGCTGCGTTCTTGCAGGCTTCTTCTGGCGTGGCAAATGACATAAATGGCATGTCGGCCATCAGAAGGCTATTTGGGCTCCCTGCACGCACGCTGCGCGTGTGATAAGCGATTTCGTCAATCGTGACTGAAAGGGTGTCACTCTTTCCTTGCAAAACCATGCCCAGTGAGTCGCCAACCAGCAACACAGGCATTTCCTGCTCTTCAAACAATTGGGCAAAACTGGCGTCATAAGCAGTTGCCGAAGCAAATTTACGTCCTTCCTGCTTCCATGCCATTAAGGTACTAATCGTAATTTTTTTCATCTTGTCTCCCAAACCCTGCTTGTTTTGTTTCGGTGCCTAGGCGGGTGTGCTTACGCGAGGGCAGTCAGGCCGTTTTTATCCGTGACAGCGACCAGCTCTGCGACAGCACTGCCATCAGGCAGCTGCAAGTCAGGGGCTATTTCGGCGAGAGGGTAAAGCACGAATTCACGTACTTTCATCCCGTAGTGTGGAACGGTTAACCGTTCACTTTCCAGCTGGAGATCCCCATACAGCAGGATATCCAAGTCCAGAGTTCGTGGTCCCCAGCGTTCATCTTTACGCTCGCGGCCGAACTCCAGCTCAATGCGCTGTGTATGATCAAGAAGATCTAACGGTTGAAGCTCGGTGTCAATGGCTGCAACCGCATTCACATAATCGGGCTGGTCGGCGGGACCCATCGGCTTACTGCTATAGAGCGAAGATGTACAGACAAAGCGGGTACCCGGCAGATGTTTCAGTGCCTCAATCGCATGTTGGGCTTTCTCTACCGGGTTACCTAAGTTACTGCCTATAGCAATGTAAGCGCGGATCATGATTCTGTATTCGACTTCGGTTTAGGCTTTCGGCTGCGAGGCTTGGTTTTACGGCGGCGTCGGGTCTTTTTCGCCGCACTGGCCTTGTTCAGCACCTGTACCATGTCATGGCGATCGTCACGGTTTGCTCTTTGGAAGTCATCCCACCAAGTGGCGAGCTCTTCCAGTTGTCCGCCTTCAATCTTGCCACGCATTTCAAGGAAATCGAACGCAGCACGGAACTTGTTTTGTTCCAGCAGTTTGTAAGCGCGGTTACCTGAGCGACGGCTTAAGCGAAGCTGCAATTGCCAGATATCACGGATCATTGCAGTGAAGCGGCGCGGGATCGCGATGCTCTTCACCTGCTCATCCAGGATGTCATTGGCCGCGACCATAAAGGCGTCGTAGTAGCTCAAGCCACTTTCGAAGGCGATTTCTTCTGCGCGGGTTTCCAGCGGGTACCACAGCATGGCGGCATACATAAAGGCTGGATTGATGCGCTGGTCATTAGCAACACGATCGTCGGTAGATTTCAGTACCAGCTCCAACATCTTTTCGCATTTACTGCTGCGATCTTCGGTGAAATGCTCATCCAAAATCGGGAACAGTGGCGAAAAGAGGTTGTAGTCGCGCAGCAAGCGATAGGTGTCCAAACCGTTGCCGGATTGCAAAAGCTTGAGGCTTTCTTCAAACAGACGGGCGGCAGGAATATCACGAAGCAGGTGAGCCAGCGCAGGAATTGGCGCCGCTGTTGCTTCGTTAATTTGCATGTCGAGCTTCGCGGCAAAGCGCACTGCACGCAGCATACGAACCGGGTCTTCACGGTAACGGGTTTCCGGATCGCCAATGAGGCGGATCACGCGGTTTTTCAGGTCTTCAACACCACCTGCATAATCGCGTACCGAGAAGTCATCAATGTTGTAGTAAAGGGCATTGACGGTGAAGTCACGGCGCTCTGCATCTTCATCGATGGTGCCGTAAACGTTGTCACGCAGCAGCATGCCGTCATTCGACTGGCTGGCAGACTTATCACCTTTATCAGCGCCGTGGTGACCGCGGAAGGTCGCCACTTCAATCACGTCACGACCGAAGAGAATATGTGCCAGACGGAAACGGCGGCCAACCAGGCGGCAGTTTCTGAACAGCTTACGCACTTCTTCCGGCGTCGCGTTGGTCGCGATATCGAAATCTTTTGGCTGTTTATTCAGCAGCAAATCACGCACACCACCACCAACGAGGTATGCTTCAAAGCCTGCTTTATTCAGGCGATAGAGCACCTTCAGCGCATTTTCGCTGATATCTTTTCTTGATATACCGTGCTCTTGGCGTGGAATAACTTCTAGCTTCAGGTCATCAATCGCGCGTGTTTTATTATCGCGATTCAATACCTTACGGCAAAAGCTGGTAACTCGATTAAAGATAACTCACCTCGTATCTGACAGGTCGGGCCATAAAAACGACGGCATATGATATATCACCGCTCCGTATTTTAGAAAGCTGTAATCACTTCCGTCTCATTTGGCAGCTTGTTTATCTGCCAGTTTTTCTCGCCCCAAAGGAGCAGTTCTGCCACCGGAGCCCCCTGTAATTCAGCAGGAACAGGGTGCCCTAAAAATGCCAATGCAGCTTCAAGGGCGGGACCTGGGTGGGTGTTGTCGATGGCCGGTGCATGGTTTTGCTTAGAAAGCTTATTACCGTCGGCGTTGAGTGCAAGTGGCAAGTGTAAATAACTCACCTGAGGTGCGCCCAGTTTTTGATAAAGAGAAACCTGTCTTCCCGTCGGCTCAATAAGATCCGCGCCACGAACGACCTCTGTGACACCTTGATGAATATCGTCCATCACCACCGCCAGGTTGTAGGCATAAAGCCCATCACGGCGCTTAATAATAAAGTCTTCCGCCGCCATCGCAGCGTCGAGTGGTATCACGCCATGTTTGATATCGACAAACTCTGTCACCGGGCTATCAATGCAGACACGAACGGCAGAGCCGTCAGCATCCAGCGTACGGTGTCGGCAGGTGCCGGGGTAAATGCCACCCGCGTCTTTTATCTGGCGTCGGGTGCATTGGCAGAAGTAAGTTTCGCCGTTTCTTAGCCAGTGCTCTATCTGCGCTTGATACGCATCGTAGCGATCATGCTGGTAAAGAATGCCGTCATCCCAATGAAGGCCGTAGGCGTCCAAAGTTTTTAGAATGGCATCAGCCGCCCCGGCAACTTCCCTTGGCGGATCGATATCTTCGATACGAACCAACCATTTACCTTGATGGGCTTTGGCCTGAAGGTAGCTTCCCAGCGCTGCCACCAAGGACCCAAAATGCAGGGGGCCTGATGGCGAAGGGGCGAATCGCCCGACGTATTGCATTTTCTGTTTCTCTGAAAAAGGAAAAAGGGAGCCTTAGCTCCCTTTTTGCCATGAATCTCGGTAAAGCGGTAGGCTTAGCCTGCCATTTGCTTTTCTTTGATTTCTGCAAGGGTTTTGCAGTCAATACATAGATCCGCAGTAGGACGGGCTTCAAGGCGACGTACACCGATTTCAACACCACAAGAATCACAGAAACCGAAATCATCGTCTTCCAGACGCTGAAGGGTTTTGTCGATCTTCTTGATCAGCTTGCGTTCGCGGTCGCGGTTACGCAATTCCAGGCTGAATTCTTCTTCCTGTGCCGCACGGTCAACAGGATCTGGGAAATTAGCCGCTTCGTCTTGCATGTGATGAACAGTACGGTCAACTTCTTCCCTGAGTTGATTACGCCACGCTTGGAGGATTTTACGGAAATGATCAACTTGTTGCTCATTCATGTACTCCTCGCCAGCCTTCTCTTGGTAAGGTTCTAACCCGGCCGTAGCCAGGATGCCCAGCGATTTCTTTACTTTGCTCTCTGGCATTAAGCGTTCTCCTAAATACACCCTGACCTGCTCGGTCAAAAGAGGGCGGTATCTATATCAGAAACCCTATAATGAGGCAATCTTTGTTTTTGCCTCTTGTCATCCCAGTGTGAAGATGCCTACATTTTTTCTCAATTCTGGGAGAACGGGACCCGTTTATTTATGCTCATATGGACTGATGAAAGTGTCGTTTGGTAACACAGAATTTCCACACCAAGTGCCTGAGCGTCTATAAGTAGCTGATTATAGACCGCATCTATGTGTTTTGCCGCTGACACCTTCTCAATTCCAGAATGAAGCACGGCAAAAAACAGCACCGCGCGTTTTCCTTGTTGGGCGAGCACGCCCAATTCCCGTAAGTGTTTCTGACCCCGAGTGGTGACAGTATCCGGGAAGAAGCCTTGTCCATCTTCTTCCAATAACGTGACACTTTTCACCTCTATATAGCAGTCTTTTTTGTCCGGTGATTGAAGCAGGATGTCGATGCGGCTCTTCTCTTCACCATACGGTACTTCGGTACGAAGGGTTTCATAACCCTGCAATTCCGCCACAACATTCTCTTTGATCGCTTCCACCACCAGACGGTTAGCCTGTACAGTATTAATGCAAATAAGGTGCCCTTGTCGAGTTTCTGTCAGCTCCCAGCTGTTGGCATATTTACGCTTGGGATTGTCAGAAGTGGAGTACCACACGGTATCCCCCGGTGTGGCGCAACCCGTCATGGCACCTGTGTTCGCACAGTGCATGGTGACTTCAGAACCATCCGCTAATGTCACGTCGGCAAGAAAACGTTTATAGCGACGGATTAAGGTGGCCGGTTGTAATGGAGGGTCAAATTTCATGGTTGTCCTTGATAAATATACCGACGAATATCAACGGGTTAATGTCCAACTATTCAGGCATTGATAATGTACGCCGTGCCCATTTTTAGCTGGTACTGATGCATAAATGCCGAAGTGATAAAAAGTGATTGGCGTTCGAAGCGAACGTCGGTTTTCTGTCGGTCTGGCTCGGCGCGCTAAGGTGATGTGCGGCACGAAGTTATGTTCTGCAGAGCGACCTAAGATCTTGGCGGCAGCCTCTTGTAGCTGGCAGGCCAATGTGCTTAATGTGGCATTCTCCTCAATCCCAAGCCAGAGGATGCCCTGTTTGGGGAATTCACCGGTTTCTGTGGTTTGGGTGGAGATGGCTGGAAGCGATATTTTATCTGCAGCCTCACACAGCGCGCGATAGGCAAGATTGTCGACTTCGCCGAGAAACGCCAGGGTAATATGGAGATTATCATCGGGAACGGGCCGACCGTGCTCGGCCAGTATTTGCTTAAGCGCAACAATGGCGCTGCGGCTGTTGGCGTTGTGCTTGTCGCTAAAATCCAAAGCGAAGAAGAGCCTTCGCGTTTCCTTGCTCAACGTCCTGCATCCTTGCGTGATTTGGGTATACTGTTCGCGTAATTCTGACATAAAGGCCTTTCCATTGTCACAGCTCCCTATCGACAGCGTCTTAGATGACGTGATCTCCGCACTGACCCAATCTTCGCAAGTGATTCTTAAAGCGCCGCCAGGGGCAGGTAAATCGACAAGATTGCCGCAGGTGCTGCTGGAGCAAAATGTTTTCGAAGGAAAAATCATCCTGCTGGAACCCCGTCGTCTGGCGGCAAGAAACATTGCCCGCTTTCTGGCTTCCCAGTGCGGTGAAAAAGTGGGTGAGACGGTAGGTTTACGTGTGCGTGGAGAGACCCGTGTCAGTGACAAAACCCGCCTTGAGATCGTCACTGAAGGCGTACTGACAAGAATGATCCAATCTGACCCAGAACTCGATGGTGTGAGTTTGGTGGTTTTCGATGAATTCCATGAGCGCAACCTTCATGCAGATCTTGCGCTGGCGCTCTCTTTGGATGTACAGGGCGCGCTTCGTGATGATTTAACCTTGCTGGTGATGTCAGCGACACTGGATGATGCGGCGCTAACGACCCTGCTACCTGAAGCCAGGGTACTGATGTCCGAAGGGCGAAGCTTTCCGGTTGATGTGCGTTATCAGCCGATCGCCAAACAATATGGCTATGAGAGTTTAGTGGCGTCTGCCGTTGCGAAATTGATGCAGAAAGAAGAGGGTTCAGCGCTGGTGTTTTTGCCAGGCACAGGAGAAATCTCCCGCGTCGCTGAAGCGTTGGAATCGAAAGTACCCCATGGTGTAATGGTTTGCCCGCTGTTTGGTCAGATGAATGCCAAAGAACAACAAGCTGCGATCGCACCAGCACCGAAAGGTCAGCGTAAGGTGGTACTTGCAACCAACATTGCAGAAACCAGTTTGACGATTGAAGGCATTCGTTTGGTGGTGGATTCAGGGCTTGAACGCGTCGCGCGTTTTAACCGCAAAACGGGCATCACCAAACTCGAAACGGTGCAGATTGCGCGCTCGTCTGCGATTCAGCGGATGGGGCGGGCAGGTCGCTTATCAGCGGGCCTTTGTCTACGTCTATACAGTGAAGAAACATTCCAGCGGATGCGGGCGGTGCCGGATCCTGAAATCGTCACCAGTGATTTGATGCAACTGGTGCTGGAAATCGTGCAGTGGGGCTGTGCGCCGGAAGATTTGCAATGGCTTGACCTTCCGCCGACCCAACATTGGCAGCAAGCCGTTACCCTATTGCGACAGCTGGATATTCTTGATGAACACAATGCGCTGACACACAAAGGCAAGCAGGTGACTGAGCTGGGAACAGATGCCCGTCTTGGTGCAATGCTTATAGCGGCAAAGGCGTTTGATGAGGAAGCCACTTCCACTGCCTGCTGGTTGGCAGCCTGGGCAGAAGAACCACCGCGAGGCAAAGCCGACCCTGATTTGCGCCTTCAATTGATGATGGCAATGAAAAAGCCGACCGGCCGCCAGCGTGCCGCACAATTGGCTGCAAGAATGAAGTGCACACTGTCGGAGGATTTATCCGGTGACTGGTTGCCGATACTTGCTGCTGCAGCGTGGCCGGATCGGATTGCCAAATCCCGCGGCAACAATGGTCGCTTCTTATTAAGTAATGGCCATGGGGCGCAACTCGATGCCGATCATCCACTCTCAGGGGAAGAAGCGTTAATTGCCGTGGATTTAATGAGTGTGGTGCAGGGTGATAGCCTTATTTTTACCGCCGTTCGTACGGATTTTTCAACGTTGCAAACCCGTCTTCCTTCACTGTTTTCTGAACGTGAATGGGTAGACTGGGACGAAAAGAAAGGCGCGCTGGTCGCCGAGGAACACCTTTGCTGCGGCGACATCGTTGTCGCTAAAAAAGCGATAGCACGATTAAGTGATGACATGCTGACCCGTGCGCTGATTGAGGCGATTAAGCGAAAAGGCGAAACATCATTACCGATGTCAGACAAAGCGGTAAGCCTTTTGAACCGGGCGCGATGTGCGCAAAGCTGGGAATTAGCCATTTCGCTGCCTCCGCTTGATGAATCTGCGCTGTTGGGATCGCTCGACGATTGGCTGGCACCGTTTATGAACGGGGTTCGTAGCTTGAAGGATTTGAAGAAAATCGACTTCTTCAGTGCACTGGAAGCTTGGTTTGGCTGGGACATCACCAAACAGCTTAACCAATTGCTGCCGGAGACTTACGAAGTACCAACAGGCTCACGCTACGCTATTCGCTATCAACAGGGACAAAAACCGGTCTTGGCGGTCAGAATGCAGGAAATGTATGGGCAGGCGACATCACCGACTATCGCAGATGGCAAAGTGACCTTGGTGGTTGAGCTATTGAGCCCGGCACAAAGGCCGCTGCAAATTACGCAAGACTTAGCAGGGTTCTGGCAAGGCGCTTACCGCGAAGTGCAGAAAGAAATGAAAGGGCGCTACCCGAAACATGTGTGGCCGGATGACCCTGCAAATCACCAGCCGACGCGATTAACTAAAAAACACTTTAAACCGGAAGCCTGAACCAGACTTCATGACAAAAGAAACTAAGAACACCAAACCCCGCACGCGACGCAAAACGGCGAGCCCGCGTGGTGGCAAGAAGAAAACGGCTCCGGCGAAAAAGGGCTGGGGCAAAAAACTGCTCTCCTTTGGCTTTAAATGCACGCTGGTATTTGTGGCAGTCATGGCGATTTGGGGTATTTATCTGGATAGCAAAATCCAGGAGCGCTTTGACGGACAAATCTGGCAGCTGCCTGCCGTGGTATATGGACGCATTCTGCATCTTGCACCCGGAGAGGCCGTTACCATTGATACCCTGAAGCGCGAGCTCGACATCCTCAACTATAAGCGTGTGCGCAATCCAAGCCGGCCGGGTGAGTATTCCGCATCGAAAACCCGCGTCGAGATAATCCGTCGTCCTTTTGAATTTGAAGACGGCCCTGAGCAGGCGCAACATGTAATGATCTCCTTCTCTGGAGAAGGCGTGCAAAGCCTTAAGCAGCTCGACAGTGGTAAGCAACTGGGTTATCTAAGAATCGAACCCAAGCTGTTAGGCACGATGGAGTCGAACACGGACGAGCAGCGTATTTTCCTGCCTCGTGAGCGATTCCCTGAGTTTCTGGTTGATGCGCTACTGACCACAGAAGACAGAAACTTCTATCACCATGATGGCGTATCTCCCCTTGCGATTGCCCGTGCATTGGTGGTCAACCTCAAAGCAGGCCGAACGGTGCAGGGCGGTTCAACTCTCACCCAACAGTTGGCAAAAACCTGTTTCTCACCCGCGACCGAACCTTGTGGCGTAAAGCGCAGGAAGCTTATATCGCCGTGCTGCTGGACTATCGCTACAGCAAAGACCGACTTCTCGAAGCCTACCTGAACGAAGTGTATCTGGGGCAGGCGCGCGGCAAGGGCGTCCATGGTTTCCCCTTAGGAGCGCGCCTTTACTTTGGTCGTCCAATTGAAGAGCTCAGCATTGACCAGTTGGCGTTGCTGGTGGGCATCGTGAAAGGTCCTTCTTATTACAACCCTTGGCGCTATCCAGAGCGTGTGCAGGAAAGGCGTGACCTTATCCTTCGTATGATGATGGAAAGTGGTGTTATCTCTTCTGGGCAATACGCAGAAGCTGCGGGGCGCAAGCTTGGCATTCAGAAATCACCAAGCATTAACAGTCGACAGCCTGCTTACTTTGAACAACTGACCCGCGAAATCCGCGAGCGCGTTGGCAGCCAATTCAATCCGGAGAGTGGTCTTCGCGTGTTCAGTACGCTGGATCCTTTGTCTCAGTCGATCATCGATAAAACCGTGGTTAAGAAGGTCGACCAACTGAAGAAAGTTGCCGGAAAAGATCTGGAAGCGGCAGTGGTAATTGCAGACCGCCAAAGTGGGGAGATTCGTGCCATGGTCGGAGGCAGCCGCCCTGGTTATGCGGGTTTCAACCGGGCACTCAATGGTAGCCGACAGATTGGCTCGCTTTCCAAACCGGCTGTGTATCTGGCGGCATTGTCTGATCCTGACAAATACAATCTGGCGTCACCATTGGATGATAAACCCATCGTCCTCAAAGGCGATCAGGGCAGCGAGTGGAAGCCGCGCAACTACGACCGAAAATTCCGTGGTCAAGTGCCTTTGCTAAAAGCGCTGGCGCATTCTTACAACATTCCGACGGTTAATCTCGGTTTGGCTGTGGGCTTGGGAACGGTGATTGATACTTATGAAGAACTGGGTGTCGACCCCGACCAAATCACCCGAGTGCCGTCGTTGCTTCTCGGTGCATTTACTCTGACGCCGATGGAAGTCACGCAAATGTTCCAGACCATCGGCAGTGGTGGACGGAAAGCTGATTTAACAGCGTTGCGTGCAGTGGTGACGCGAGATGGTCAGGTGCTTTACCGAAATTGGCCGAAGTCGAGTCAGACAGTCTCTGAGCAGGCAAGCTGGCTGACCATATACGCGATGAAGGAAGTGGTAAGAACCGGCACAGGGCGCTATCTCAACCCTTCTTTTGGTTGGGCAGGTCTTGCGGGCAAAACCGGTACCACAGACAACAACCGTGACAGCTGGTATGTCGGCATTGATGGCCGTGAAGTGGTCACGGTCTGGCTAGGCCGCGATGATAACAAGTCGACCAAACTGACTGGCTCATCCGGTGCTTTACGTTTGTATGCGGATTACATCAAAGCAAGGCAACCTGAGCCTTTGACGCTGAACTGGCCTTCTGAACTTGCCAGTGTGCCGTATCAGGTCAGGGAAGGGCAGTTTGTGACGGATTGCTTCAGCGAGAGTAAGTTGCCGATGTGGGACCCGAAAGGCCATTGGCGTAAACGGTGTGACAAGCCCGACCCGGTAAGCTGGCTGCAATCGATATTTAATTGATAGGTAGATGCGAGAAAGAGCAGACTGGAGATTTGAGAAAAGAGGATGACTAAAAACTGGTTGGTATTATTCTTCTAGTCTCTAGTCTCTAGTCTCTAGTCTCTAGTCTCTAGTCTCTAGTCTCTAGTCTCTAGTCTCTAGTCTCTAGTCTCTAGTCTCTAGTCTCTAGTCTCTATGGTCAGATACAAAAAAGCCTCGTCAATGACGAGGCTTTTTTGTTTTAGATGGTGCCGGCTACCGGAGTCGAACTGGTGACCTACTGATTACAAGTCAGTTGCTCTACCAACTGAGCTAAGCCGGCACACAAACCGTGGAAACGTTGCTGTTGTATCTGCACCATTTCACTGAATATGGTGCCTCGAGGCGGAATCGAACCACCGACACGGGGATTTTCAATCCCCTGCTCTACCGACTGAGCTATCGAGGCAACGGGCGCCATTAAATAGCAGTGCTGGGTTCTTGTCAAAATAATTTCTCACCCAAATTGTTCGATTGCTGCTTTTTTACCTGATTCGATGCGATTTAAATCAGGCTGATTCAGGTTTGACCAGTTTTCACAGTGTTGTGATGAGCTTATCAGTTATATCCGGCAGGTCTGTGTGGACTTAAACAGGGACTCCGGTTTTGAAAATGACAGGACTTCTGGTCAAAAGTGTCAGGATTCTTACCGAATGTCGCACTATAAATCCAATTGGTTAAAAAACTTTCATTTTTCCCATTATTGCTACACTTAGTGGTACATAAAACTTTTCGACGTAAGTCAATTGTTAGGGGAGGGAATTCTGCGATGGGATTCTCATTGGGGGAACAACTAGACATTACACAGGTGATGGACCTAAAAGATCGCCTGCAAGCCGAATTAGAGAAGTCAGACAGCTTGCTGATCGATGGTAGCGAAGTATCACGTGTTGATGCACCAGGATTACAACTCCTACTTACCGCCAGAAACCTTTGCCACAACCAATCAATCAGTTGGAAGTGGGAAGGCGCGTCCGGTGAATTGGTGGGAGCAGCAAAAACATTAGGATTGGTTGAGCCGTTAGGTTTGGTCGATTTTGCTGAGTAAGTTTTTCAGGTAGTTCAATCAGGGTGACAGTATGCGAAAAATTCTAGCTGCGGACGATTCTGTATCTATTCGTCAATGGTAAGCCACACGCTCAAAGAAGCGGGCTATCAGGTAGAAACCGCCAACGACGGCGCTGAAGCGCTGCAAAAAGCCAAGTCGGGCCAATACGATGTCATTATCTCCGACGTCAACATGCCAAACATGGATGGACTGGAATTTGTCCGTCAGGTACGCGCTGTACCGCAATACAAATTCACACCGATTCTGATGCTGACCACTGAAACGTCGGCAGAGAAAAAGAGTATGGGTAAATCTGCCGGCGCCACTGGCTGGATTGTTAAGCCGTTCAACCCTGACACTCTGTTGAAGACCCTACAACGCGTTATTTAAGTGTTCAACCAAGGAGACCGCTATGGCTTTGGACATGGACCAACTGCGCCGGATTTTCTATGAGGAGTGTCGTGAGAACCTTGAAGTCCTGGAGCGTGAGCTGCTTGCCCTTGACCCGGATGCAGACGTTGATCTTGATATTATCAACACCATTTTCCGGGCTGCTCACTCGATAAAAGGCGGTGGTGCGACCTTTAATCTCAATGAGATCAGCCAGTTTACTCATGTCATGGAGACACTGCTCGACGAAGCCAGGGAAGGGAAGCGTCGTCTTGATGCAGCTACCATTGATTTGCTCCTCAAAGGGGGCGATTGCATCAACAGCATGCTGGTGGCTTATGAAACTGATACAGACTTCGACCACGTATTAAGAGACGCACTGACAGACCAATTGAACGAGTTGCTTAATGGTGGCCCGTCTTCCGGTGGTGCCGCTCCAGCAGCCAAAGTGGATGAACCAGCACCGGAGCAGAACAACGGTGCAGGGGATTGGATCGTACTCTTCACACCCCATACAGAGATGTTTTTCTCAGGCAACGATCCGGTTCGAATCCTTCGCGAGATGTTCGACCTTGGTGCTGACTGTATTATCGAATGTATTCAGGACAAATTGCCGGCCCTCGGTGAAATTGAGCCTGAGATGTGCTATCTCAGCTGGAAAATCACCGTCGACAGCGTCATTACCCGTGATCAGATTGAAGAAATCTTTGAATGGGTAGAAGACGAATGTGATTTGGAAATCACTCAAGCGGAAGAGCCTTCTGTTGAGCAGGCAAGCCCTGAATCTTCGGCGGCACCAGCAGAAAATTCGCCAGAACCAGCGACTGCAGCCAAACCAAAAGCGCCTGCGAAAGCACCAGCATCCAAAGCCGATGCAGTTTCCTCCATCCGTGTTGAGATCGACAAGGTCGATAATCTCATCAACCTCGTCGGTGAGCTGGTCATCACACAGTCCATGCTCACTGAGCTCAGCCAGAATTTTTCTGAAAGCAAGCTTGAACGCCTGCAAGCAGGGTTGGATCAACTGCTGCAAAACACCAAAGAGCTGCAGGAGAGTGTGCTGAATATCCGCATGCTGCCCATCAGTTTTGCGTTTAACCGCTTCCCGCGTCTAATCCGCGATCTGTCTTCCCAGTTGGGTAAAAACGTTGAACTGATCATCGAAGGTGAGCAAACCGAACTCGATAAGACCGTGCTGGAGCGAATCACAGACCCATTAGTTCACCTGGTGCGTAACGCGGTTGACCATGGTTTGGAAGCGCCGGATGTACGCGCCTCTAAAGGGAAATCCGAAACAGGGCGCGTCAATCTTTACGCCTACCATCAGGGCGGCTCCATCGTCATTGAAGTGCGTGATGACGGTGCCGGTCTGAATAAAGAAAGAGTGTGGAAGAAAGCCATCGAGAAAGGCTTGTTGCATGCCGACACGTCGATTGACGATCTTTCCGATCACCAAGTATACAACCTGATCTTCGCGCCGGGCTTCTCTACGGCAGAAGTGGTCTCTGATGTCTCTGGCCGTGGTGTCGGGATGGATGTGGTGAAGCGGAACATCGAAGATCTTGGCGGTCACATTGAAGTGGATTCCAAGCCTGATGAAGGCAGCGTGTTCCGCATCAGTCTGCCACTTACTCTGGCTATCCTTGATGGTCAATTGGTCAAACTGGCCGATCAGGTCTTTGTCGTTCCGCTCATTTCCATCATCGAATCTATCCAGATCGAATCGGATCGCGTCAAAGTCGCGACCGGAGGCGTTGAGCTTTATCGCCTGCGTGACGAAAACATTCCCATCCTTCGCCTGAAAGAAGAGTTTTGCCTTGGTGAATCGGGCGCGCTCGACAAGCAATTGTTATGTCTGGTCGAAGCGGGTGGAAACCGCATTGGATTGTTGCTTGATGAAATGCTTGGGCAGCAACAGGTGGTGATCAAGAGCCTCGAGTCTAACTACACCCGTGTCAACGGGATCTCGGGGGCGACGATTCTTGGTGACGGTTCCGTTTCCCTCATCCTGGATGTGCAGGGGTTGATGACGGGTTTCCTGAGTCGCGTAGGCGACGCCAACAACCATATTGCGGCATAGGAGGAGCAAATGAGCGAGCAAGCCCTGGCTGTAGCAGAGAGTAAAGAAGGCGTGATGGAAAGTGAGGACAGGCTGCAAGGTTCTGACTTCCTGAGCTTTGATCTCGCCCATGAGTTGTATGGCGTTGACATCCAAACTGTCGAAGAGATTCGCGTTTGGGAATCACCCACACTCATTCCACGCGCTCCCGAATTTATTCTCGGCGTGATCAACCTTCGCGGAATGATCGTGCCGATTATGGATCTCCGTGTGCGCTTCAATATCGGCAAAGTGGAGTATCTGCCCACGACCGTGGTGCTGATCCTCAAAGCGGGTGAAAACGCAGGTCATCGCATGATGGGGATTGTTGTTGATGCCGTGTCGGACGTGATCGACATGGGAAACAATAACCTGATCCCACCTATCGGTGACTCTGTTGTGATGCCGTTTGTCAGCGGCTTACTTAATGTGGATGCGCAGGTAATGAGCCTCCTGGATGTGGATGCGCTGCTCGATATCGACAACCTGGTGCATTAAGGAGGGGTTATGTCAGAAGACGTTATGGAATACCTCAGCTTCCTCATTGATGAAGAAGAATATGGATTGAACATCCTTGATGTGAAAGAAGTACGTGGATGGTCAGAAGTCCGAAAGCTCCCTAATAGCGAGAGCTATTTGTTGGGCGTGCTTGAACTGCGTGGGGAATACATTCCCATTGTGGATCTCAGGCAGCGTTTCAGTATGGATCCGTCTGTGCTCAGCAAAACCACCGTTGTGGTGATTGTGCGAAATGCCAAAGGTCAGTCCCTTGGTGTCATTGTGGATGCGGTTGCTGAGGTTTATCAGCTTTCAGCGAGCCAAATAAAGTCTGCACCCGGCTTTGTGAAAATCGATGAGCGGTACATCGAAGGTATCGCCTCAGTAGATGGTAAGCATGTGGTGTTAATCCGTTTAGAAAAACTGTTCGATTTTGACGAGTTGCATGAAGTAACGCAGCCAGATCTGGTTAGCGAGGAATAACAATTATGTCGTGGTGGAAGAAAGAGCAAACAGCTGCAGCTGAAAACACACAAAAAGATCAGGGTTTAAAGGCGCACATCGTGTCCGCACTGGATACAGCGCAGACGGCGCTGATGATGGTCGATCGCGATTTTAAGGTCTTCTATGTGAACAACAAATCGGTGGAATTGTTGAAGACGCATGAAGCCCTTTTCCGATCGAAATGGCCGAGCTTCCGTGCGGACAAAGACTGGATAGAGGGAACCTGCATTGACATGTTCCATTCCAATCCAGCGCACCAGCGACAGATGCTCTCGAACCCGGCGAATCTTCCCTACGAAACCAACATCCAGGTAGAAGATGTCACGCTCAAGCTTGTTGTTGGTGCTGTCACCGACGAGAACGGTGATTACATCGGCAACACGCTGGAGTGGGATGACATTACCGAGGATCTGAAAGCGGACAATGAGCGCGCCCAATTGCAAGCGGCGATTGATCAATCACTGACGGCGATGGTGCTTATTGATCGAGACTTTGCCATTACCTATATCAATGAAGAAACTGTCAGGTTGTTCGAAACTCATCAAGCGTCATTCAAACAAGTCTGGCCTGGCTTCATGGCGACGAAAGATTGGTTAATGGGGCGCTGCATTGACGAATTCCACAAAAATCCGGCTCATCAGCGCCAGCTGCTTTCTGACCCTAATAACCTGCCATACAAAACTGATATTCAGGTTGCTGGTATCGTCATCGAACTGAACGTGGCAGCTATTGTGGATGCCAGTGGCAATTACATCGGTAACAGCCTTGAGTGGCGCGATGTGACCGCTGAGCGTGAACGTGAAGTGGAAGTTGGCCGTTTAGTCTCTGCCGTTGAAGGCATGACCACTAACATCATGATGGCGGACAAAGACGGCAATATTACCTACTACAACCCTGCATTGAAGAACCTGCTACGCAGTCGCGAAAGCGACTTGCGCGGTATTTTCCCGGGTTTTCAGGCCGACAACTTGGTGGGTAAAAATATCGATATCTTCCATAAGAACCCGGCGCACCAACGGGGCATTATCGGTAACCCCGATCGCTTGCCGTACACCGCAGACATCAAGGTCGGTGAGCTTGAGTTCACCCTGACCTGTATCGCGATGTATGACGCAGCAGGAAACTACATTGGCCCCGCGCTGCAATGGGAAGACATCACTGAGCAAATGGCAGGTCAGCGCGATGTTCAGGGGCTGATTGAAGCAGCGTCTGAAGGGCGTCTTGATTCCCGCATCGATACTTCAAAATACAGCGGCTTTATGGCGAACCTCAGTGAGGGCATAAACGGCCTGCTCGACTCTATGGCTTCGCCGCTGAATAACTGCAAGGACGTCATGTCCCAAGTGTCGACCGGTAACCTCAAAGTGAACATGCCGGAAGACTATAAAGGCGACTTTGCCCAACTGAGTGATGCGGTGAATACCTCCATCACTAACCTTCGTGACATGGTGGAAAAAATCACGGCTTCTTCAGCGCGTGTGGCGTCGGCTTCCGGTGAAATCGCTGAGGGTAACTCAGACCTGAGTGAGCGTACCGAAGAGCAGGCAGCAAGCCTTGAGCAGACAGCCGCCAGCATGGAGGAGATGACCTCAACCGTGAAGCAAAATGCAGAAAGCGCCAATTCTGCTAACCGCCTGTCGCAAGATGCCAGTACCAAAGCCCAGAAAGGCGGTGAAGTGGTGAAACAGACCGTGCAGGCGATGGGGGAGATTAACAAAGCGAGTAAGCGTATCTCCGACATCATTAGCGTGATTGATGAAATTGCGTTCCAGACCAACCTGCTGGCACTGAACGCTGCGGTAGAGGCGGCCCGAGCCGGTGAGCAGGGCCGTGGATTTGCGGTGGTTGCAGGTGAAGTGCGTAATCTCGCGCAGCGAAGCGCAGGTGCAGCGAAAGAAATCAAAGACCTCATTAAAGACAGTGTGGAGAAAGTATCTGAGGGCTCAAGGCTGGTGGATGAGTCCGGCGAAATGCTCAACGAGATCGTGGACGCTGTCGGTGAAGTCAGCACCCTGATTGGCAAGATCAACTCTGCAAGTCAGGAGCAAGCGACGGGTATCGATGAAATATCGAAAGCGGTGGTCAAGATGGATGAGATGACCCAGCAAAACGCAGCATTGGTGGAAGAAGCCTCTGCGGCGAGCCAATCGCTCCGTGACGAGGGCAGTGAGCTTCTCAACCTGATTGGTTTCTTCCAGGTCGATAGCAGCAAAACGGGCTTCAGCGCCAGCAAGGAACCGATCAAAAGCTTCACGGGTAGTGCACCTGCCGCGCCGAGAGCACCAGCGCCTGCTCCGGTGAAAAAGGCAGTGAATGCACCAACGCCAGCTGCATCGCCGATGGCAGATGAAGATGACTGGGAGGAATTCTAACAGTGAACGCCATTCAGGCGCTGAGCCAAATCGAAGAGCAGCGCGAGTTTGAGTTTACTGATAAGGACTTCAAGTTCATTCAGGACTTTATGCTCAGAGAGACGGGGATTTCTCTCTCTGAGCGCAAAACTTCGATGGTCTACGGTAGGTTAGCGCGCAGACTCCGTCGAACCGGGTTGGATAACTTCAAGGATTATTTCTACCGGGTGGAAAATGACCTTGATGAGCGGGTGGCGTTTATCAACGCCCTCACGACCAATAAAACCCAGTTCTTTCGCGAGAAGCATCACTTTGACTACATAGTGAACACCATGGTGCCAGAGTGGCAGCAGCAGAAAAAGCGCCGTATCCGTATTTGGTCAGCAGGTTGCTCAACCGGTGAAGAGCCTTACACCATCGCGTCAACATTAGCGGCATGTGGTGTGTTAACGCCCAATTATGATTGCAAGATTCTGGCAACGGACCTCGACACGCAAGTACTCGAAGTGGCGAGAAACGGGACGTATGGCATTGAGGCGATGAAGGCCATTCCTGACCCAATGCTTAAACATGGATTCATTCGCGGTAAAGGCAAGAAGCAGGAGCTTTTGAAAGTGAAGCCCTTGTTGCAACAGGCCATTACGTTCAAGCAATTGAATCTGATGGGGAACTGGCCCCATAAAGGCCCGCTTGATGCTATTTTCTGCCGTAATGTCATGATTTACTTTGAGAAAGACGTTCAGCAGATGCTGATAGAACGTTATTGGGAAAAGCTCGCCAGCGGCGGCATTTTATTTATCGGTCATTCAGAAAGTATCGGACAGATGGGAAGCCGGTTTGAGAACCTGGGTCAAACCATGTTTCGCAAACCCTGACTTCAGGATCACCAAAGGTCAACAGACCCTAGCAGCATTAACATCGAGTAGAGCTCCCTATGCACAAGATTTTGGAGCTTACCGGTTGTCCGATTGGGGCAGGGGCGAGGCGGTTTTATCACCCCGGTAAGCAAATGATGATGGTAAAGATTCAGCCCGGAGAAGTGTATGTCACGACCGAGCGTGAATTGATTTCGACCGGGCTGGGATCCTGCATCTCTGCGTGTGTGTGGGATCCCTTCATCGAACTTGGGGGAATGAATCACTTTATGTTGCCGTTTGGGGATGCCGACAATATTGAGGGATGGGATCCGACTCAATGGCGCTCTAATGCTGCGCGATATGGCAACTATGCCATGGAGCTTTTGATAAATACCCTGATCCAGCAGGGCGCTGTTAAAAGCCGACTACGGGTAAAGCTCTTTGGCGGTGGCATGGTAATGGGGACGGGCAAGCAAGCCAATGTGGGTGAGAAGAACATTGAGTTCATCCGAAATTATGTGAAAAACGAAGGCCTGAATCTGGCAGGAGAGGATTTGGGCAGCGAGTTTCCACGAAAGGTGGTTTTCGATCCGATCACGGGAAAAGCCTGGGTCAAAAAGCTGCGTGGATATCGTGCAGAGGTAGAAGCAGAAGAGATCAGCTATAAACGTCGCCTGGTCAATGAGGCGAAAAGAGATGATGACGATAGTGCGGAGCTTTTCTAATGGGAAAAAAAGTACATAGAGTACTGATTGTCGATGACTCTGCCGTATTTAGAGCATTGCTCAGTGAAATTATCGATTCTGATCCTCAACTTGAGGTGGTGGGTGCCGCGGTTGATCCTTATGAAGCGCGGGAAAAAATTAAAAAACTCAAACCAGATGTGATCACCTTGGACATTGAAATGCCCAAGATGGATGGTGTGCAATTCCTGCGCAACCTGATGCGGCTCCACCCCATGCCTGTGGTGATGATCTCAACGCTTACCCAGCACGGTGCTGATGCGACCTTGGCGGCTCTGGATCTTGGTGCGGTCGATTACTTTCCAAAGCCAACAGAAAACGTCGCCGCTGAAATGAGCCACTATCGCCAGTTAGTGATAGAGAAGGTGAAGATGGCGGCTACGGCAAATATTGCGGGCGCAACGCATCGCCAACAATCTGATATCAGTGTTTCTGGCCGAAACCTTCGTTCTGATTTCGACATTATTGCGATTGGTGCATCCACTGGTGGAACTGAAGCTATCCGGCATGTTCTGGAAGCTCTGCCAGAGATGATGCCGCCGATTGTTATCACCCAGCACATCAAAGCGGTATTCAGTAAATCTTTCGCCGAGCGGCTTAACCGTGCCTCCAAGCTCCATGTTGAAGAACTTTCCTCTGATAAAGCGCCGCTTGTAAACGGGCGGGTGTATGTCGCACCCGGTGATTTTCACATGCAGGTCGTTAAACGCTCTGGTCGCTACTACTGCGTGAGAAGTGACGGTGAGCCAGTGCAGCGCCATAAGCCGTCTGTTGATGTGATGTTTTCTTCTGTGGCAGAAGCAGCAGGTAGCCGCGCGCTGTCGATTCTGCTTACAGGCATGGGCAAAGATGGCGCGCAAGGCATGTTGGAAATGCGACATGCGGGTGCGGTGACCGTTGCACAGGATGAAAAAAGCTCTGTGGTGTGGGGCATGCCAAAAGCTGCAGTAGAAATAGAAGCAGCACAGCAAGTGCTGCCGTTGGAAAAAGTCGCGACTTACCTAGTAGGCAAAGTATATGGGTAAACAAAGTGTGAGATGGTTCATCGCATTATTGGGCATTGCAGCGGGTTGTTATCCGCTGGTCATTACACAAACACCGTTAACGATATCTGCAGCGGTCATTGTGTCTTTGGCTGTGTTGTTGTTGGTCAAACAAGGTGGGAAGGTGGAGCGCGTTGAGGCAGAGCCTGCCGTTGAAGTGCCGCAGGATGACAATAGTGTCTCCTATGAATCAACGGCTATTCTGCGCAAGATTCACAGCATTCTGAATATTGAATTGATCCCGATTCGGGAGCAACTCGACAGGCAGCAGGAAGTGATCAACGACTCTGTGCACAATCTGAACTCCAGCTTCTTTGGTATGGAGCGCGCGGTAGCGGAGCAATCCACTCTGGCAAAGCACATGGTGACAGATCTTCTGAACAATCAGGAAAGTGAGTTCAACCTAGCCAAAGTGTTGCCTGAAACTGAGCAGGCTATTGACCAGTACATTGATCTTTTGGTGCAGGTATCAGAGAAGTCCATTACGGCGATTCACTGCATTCATGACATGTCGGAAAAACTGCAGGCGGTGTTCGGTCTACTTGATCAGGTGCAGGCGATGTCTGACCAAACCAACCTGCTGGCGTTGAATGCGGCGATTGAGGCCGCCCGTGCAGGTGAGTTGGGCAGAGGCTTTGGTGTGGTGGCGGCAGAGGTTCGCGATTTGGCAAACCGTGCGACGTCACTCAACAGTGAAATCCACCGCGATATCAACCTTGCGCAAGACACGGTGAAACAGACCAGCGCAATTGTGGGTGAGATTGCCACTCTTGATATGACGACATCAATTGAATCTAAAACACGCATTGAATCCCTCTTAAAAGGGGTTCAGGAAGTTAATCACCAGGTCACACTGGAGATTGGCAAGATGACTGAGCAGGGTGATGCGGTGCGTGCTGAAGTATCGAAGAGTATTCAGGGCCTGCAGTTTGCGGACATCGTGTCACAGCAGGGTCAACACGTATTGAACAACCTCCACATTTTGGAAGACCTGAACGCCCTCATCATGGCGAGCTTGGAGTCTGGCAATGTGGATTGGGTCGCGCTGCACCAAGCAGTCGACGATATCGAAGAAATGGCTGGCTCAGCGGAGCGAGCACCGGCAAAACAAATGTCTGCAGATGAAGGCGACATCGAATTGTTTTAGGAGACACTATGGCCATCAGTCGTGAAGAAAAAAATGACGGCAAGTCAGTCGTAATCCATGTTAACGGGCAATTTGACTTCAGCGTTGTACAGGAGTTTCGGGATGCCTACACCGATTGTCAGGGCAAGGATATCGTGGTCGATTTTCGCGGTACCGAATACATTGACAGTGCGGGACTTGGCATGCTGCTGAATATGCAAAGCTTCCTCAACAAAAAGGAAGGCGATATCCGCCTGATCAACACCATGCCACAGATAAAACGTGTGTTGGTGATCGCCCGTTTCGAAAAGAAATTTATCATCGAGTAATTCGATTTTCGGAGGTGGCGGGTGAAAGCGTTAATTGTTGAAGACGAAGTCTCGCTGCAATGCTTCCTTGAGCACGTACTCAAGGATGAATTTGAAGAGTTGCTGATCGCGGATAACGGTCAGATGGCATTGGATATGCTGGAGTCGCTCGACGAGCTGCCCAATCTGGTCATTATGGATGTTCTGATGCCAGTGATGGATGGGTTTGAAGCGGCCAAGCAAATCCGCATGCGTTACAAATCCCAGTACTTGCCGATTGTGTTTTTGACCGGGATTACGGATAACGATGCCTTCAACCGTTGTATGACGCTGGGGGATGACTTCCTGACCAAGCCGGTCAGCCGTACTACCATTGTGGCCAAAGTTCGCGCCCACTGCCGTAACATCCGTTTGTATAACGAGGTTTCTGAACAGCGTGACAAGCTCAAGCATTTTCAGGCGCATACCCTGTATGAGCACACCATGGCAGAAACCATCTTCAGTAACCTGATGCAGGCCTGTTATCAGGAAGCGGAAGGGGTTGAGTTCTATACCAGCTCGTTCACCAACTTCAACGGCGATGTTGTGCTGGTCACGCCAAGACCTCAGGGTGGCATTTATGCCATGCTTGCGGATGCGACCGGCCATGGCCTACCTGCCGCCATTTCGACCATTCCTGCCACCAAGGCGTTTTTTGCCATGACTAAACACGGTTTCGCTCTGGGCGACATCGTGAAAGAAATGAATGAAACGCTGAAAAAATTTCTTCCTCCCGGCATGTTGGTCGCCGCCAATTTGCTCGAAGTGTCTGCCAACGGGCTCGAAGTGAATTGGTGGGGTGGGGGAATGCCGGACGGCTACCTGCTCGATAAAAACGGTGACATCAAGGCGAGACTGCCGTCTGCACATATGGCGCTGGGGGCGATGGACTCTGATGAGTTTGAAGCCAACCTGGTTGCGCTGCGTTTGGATGAAGGGGACAAGCTGTTTTTCTTTACTGATGGTGTCATCGAAGCACGCGATGCTGATGGTAGAGAGCTGGGCGAAGAAGGACTGGAAGCGATCTTTTCAGACAACATGCCAAGCATCATCGACGTCACGCGTGACCATGTGGGCAATTTCACCAAAGGTGGTGGTGTCGGGGATGATATGTCGATGCTTGAAATGACAGCCCCTATTTTCAGTCGCGTTGAATTGCAACCAGGCGATCCGGACTTTTACGACAGACGCTCTCCCGCTCAGCTAACGGTTTACTTTGGTGCCAATGAGCTTAGAAAGGTCAATCTGGTGGGAGAAATCCGCCGCATGCTCAAGGGCACGCTGGGAAGCAATATCGATCTGGATTTGATGTGTACCATCATGTCAGAGCTTGCCAATAATGCGTTGGAACATGGTCTTCTGAAACTGGCCTCTGATCTAAAAGTCGATGATGAAGGTTTTCTGGATTATTACATCGAGCGCCAATCCCGTCTTGATGCGTTAGACAGCTTCGCTTTTATGGAAGTGGGGATTTCGTTTAATCCGGTTAAGCGTGAACTTACTTTTTACGTCTCTCACAACGGGGAAGGCTTCTATTACGAAGAAAGTGACAGCACGCTCGAAGACTCAGTCGCCCGCTGCGGCCGGGGAATAGCCTTGGTCACAGAGCTGTGCGAAGACTTTTCCTACCTTGATGAAGGACGCACTGCGCGTGGCACATTCCGCTTATCAGCGGGCATGGAATACAACGCCTGATATTGGGAGTTGTAAATCAAAGATAAAGAAGTCTGCTGGAAACAGCGGGCTTTTTTACGTTATTAGCTGATGGACTCTAATCCGGCGCGTAGGCAGGGCGGCCTACCATCAGTGACATATTGGCGCAACGCGCCAACATACAGACGAAAAAAAGCCCAGTCTTTCGACTAGGCTTCTTAAGTGGCTCCCCCTGCTGGACTTGAACCAGCGACATACGGATTAACAGTCCGCCGTTCTACCGACTGAACTAAGGGGGAATTGTATGTTGTCGATAAGTTATCTTATCAAACACCATTTTTAATAATGGTGCCTCGAGGCGGAATCGAACCACCGACACGGGGATTTTCAATCCCCTGCTCTACCAACTGAGCTATCGAGGCAATGATGTAAGCGCAAGACTCTACATCAAAAAAGTGGTGCCGGCTACCGGAGTCGAACTGGTGACCTACTGATTACAAGTCAGTTGCTCTACCAACTGAGCTAAGCCGGCACACAAACCGTGGAAACGTTGCTGTTGTATCTGCACCATTTCACTGAATATGGTGCCTCGAGGCGGAATCGAACCACCGACACGGGGATTTTCAATCCCCTGCTCTACCAACTGAGCTATCGAGGCAACGAGGTGCATTAAACGGATTTTGAGGCTTACCGTCAACACCTTTTTTTAAAAAAAACGTCAAATAAGACCGTTTGATGGCTTTTTCACCTGTTTGGTTTAAAAAGCCTCAGCTTTTCCAGTGTTTCCCGCGTTTTTATTGCATAGAACGAAATTCTTTTTGGAACTTAGTGACCTTTTGAAGATAACGTCTCGACTCTGACGACGGGTGTTTATTGGTTAATGCCCAATACACTTGATTAGGATTTAAGCGGTTTAAATCGTTCATTGCCCGTTTTCGATCAGAACGATGGAAGGTTTTCAACACATTACCGGTTCCGCCGTTATAGGCAGAGATCATACTGTAGTGTTTTGACAGCGGATCGCGAACATCTTTCAGGTATCGCGTTTTCAAAATGTAGAAATACGCGGTACCCGCATCAATATTCTTTGCCGGGTCGAAGAGGTACTCCGGCGAAGGCTCACCCGGGCGCTTTTTCACCAGTTTAAACACATCTCGTCCTGCTGTTTTTGGCACCACTTGCATCAAACCATACGCATTGGCCCAACTCACGGCGTAAGGGTTGAAGCTGCTTTCGGTTTTGATGATGGCGTAAATCAGCTCTTCGGAGATGCCATAGCGACGTGAAGCATCACGAATAAGGTCAGCATACTGATAGCGACGTTTGCGGGAGTGATCTTTCACCATAGGGATTTCGACGTAGAAAACCTTCTGAAATCGCAGCGATTTGGTTTTGATTTTATTGGCGACCAGATAATCGGCGTAGCGATTGGCGCGCCATTCCCATGCGATCTCTTTTCCGTCTTGATCCAAAATCTGCCCTTGCAAGAAAGGCGCGCCGGATAGAGGGACATCAGCGGCGGAATAAAGATCGACCGACGCAGGATCGTTTGGCGTCAAAAGGGTGGTGACGATTGCCTGTTTGAGATGCTGTTTTGGCTCAGTAGTGGCGACGGTTTCGATGGTGACTAGGCCGTTGGCGAAATCGACGCGGGCACGGCTCATGTAGTTGTCGGTGTATTTTACGTAATCGCGCTTACCGGAAATGTAGACTTCGTCTTTACCCCAGCGTACCTCAATGTCTCCGCTGAAACTGTTGATCAGTTTATCGAGTGCGGCAAAGTCTTTTTCAAACTGACCCGGCAGCGGAGCGAGGTTTTTAGCAAAACGGTTGGTGGTTTCATAACTCACCCCAAGTGTTGATTCGACCATTTCCCGGCTGCAGCCAGAGACGAGCATTGCCATAAAAAGAAAAGTGAATAAGCGGCGCAAGATCAGTTCCCGTGTAAAAACAAAAAAGCATCCCGATTAGCGTAATCAAGATGCTTTTAAATACAAAGCTGTAAGACAGATTGTGTGCAGAAAGCCTTACTCTGAAGGAGGAGTGTAGCCTTCGATCACAGTGTCATGGCCTTCGAACAGGAACTTCACCATTTCTTCTTCGAGCAGTTTGCGGTGCTCTGGATCCATCATGTTGAGCTTTTTCTCATTGATCAGCATGGTTTGCTTGCTCTGCCACAATGCCCACGCTTCTTTGGAAATGTTGTCGAAGATGCGCTTACCCAGCTCACCCGGATAAAGTTGAAAATCCAGACCGTCTGCGTCTTTCTTCAGGCGCTGACAAAATACAGTGCGGCTCATCATTAAGCTCCTAGTTACCCTAGTTATTATTTGAAAGTTCTAGCTCTCTGGTCAGGCTTTCCAGCAGCTTTTGTACCGGTGCTGCCAGCCCGACTTTCGCTGGTTGGGTTAAGTTATACCAAAGCCCGCCGTTGCCTTCCATGATCCCGTTTTCCCCAATGTTATCGGGTTTACTGTGTAACTTGACGCGAACAGGCACGATATCTAAGTGAAAATGGCTGAAGGTGTGACGAAACGCCGTCAGATGTTCAGGTTTCTCATGGCTGTTTGCCGCCAGTTTATGGGAGATAAAACCCTCAGCGGTTTGCTCGGAGGTCTCCGGCAGACACCACAACCCACCCCAAAGTCCTGCTGGTGGTCGCTGCTCCAGCCAGATTTGGTCGTTGTACTGGAACAGAACAAAACAGGTTTCTTTCTCTGGGATAGTTTTCTTGGGTTTCTTTCCGGGAAAATCTGTCTGACGGCCCAGTGCATTGGCTTCACAGCTGTAATTGACCGGGCAGATATCGCACTTGGGTTTGCTTCGGGTACAAATCATCGCACCCATGTCCATCATTGCCTGGTTGTAGCGCTGTACACCTTCGGCAGGCGTGTTTGCCTCGGCATGTTGCCAAAGAAGGTTCTCGACAGGCTTTTTACCTGGCCAGCCTTCAACGGCGAAGTGGCGGGAAAGGGTTCGCTTTACGTTGCCATCTAAAATCGGATGATGTTGACCGAGTGACAGTGAAAGCACAGCACCGGCGGTTGAGCGGCCGACACCGGGTAGTGCCATCACATCTTCAATGTTTGTTGGGAATTCGCCACCGAATTCAGTGGCGATTTTCTGCGCCGCTTTGTGTAGGTTGCGGGCACGGGCGTAGTAGCCAAGCCCAGTCCAGAGGTGCAGCACTTCATCAAGGTCTGCATTGGCCAAGTCCACCACAGTGGGGAAGCGCGCCATAAAGCGTTCGAAATAGGGGATAACCGTCGCAACCTGTGTTTGCTGCAACATGATTTCTGACAGCCACACTTTGTAAGGTGTTTTTTCTTGCTGCCACGGCAGGGTTTTACGGCCGTATTTGTCATACCACGTCAAAATGGCATCGGAAAAAGACTGACTCACTTTGCTTGCTCTTTGTTATCTTTATTGGCGGACAGTCTACTACGGTCGCTGATTAAAAAAGACCACGTTTTCTGGAAAGATTTGTACGGCAAGCGTCCAAGACTTGCACCGAGGCGCAATCTTTGGATAATGCGCGATCCGCTTAACTTTTCTTCATTATTGAGTTGCAGGCATAACACCATGGCAGAAGTCATCAAAACCGAATTGAACGAAGACGGCAAAGTTATTCGTAAGATCAGAAGCTTTGTACGTCGCGAAGGGCGTTTGACCAAAGGTCAGGAGCAAGCAATGAACGATTGCTGGCCGACCATGGGTATCGACTTCGAAGAGAAGCAACTCAATTGGACTGAAGTGTTCGGAAACGACAACCCAGTCGTGCTGGAAATCGGTTTCGGCATGGGCGCATCTTTGGTTGAAATGGCAAAGAATGCACCGGAGAAAAATTTCATCGGTATCGAAGTGCACAGCCCAGGTGTTGGTGCATGTTTGATGGCAGCGCGCGACGCAGGAATCACCAACCTGCGCGTCATGTGTCACGACGCGGTTGAAGTGTTCGAGCACATGCTGCCAGTTGCGAGCCTTGATACCGTTCAGCTTTTCTTCCCGGACCCATGGCACAAAGCGCGTCACCACAAGCGCCGCATCGTTCAGCCAGCATTTGTTCAAATGCTGCGTGACAAGCTGAAAATCGGTGGCATTTTCCACTTGGCGACGGACTGGGAAAACTATGCTGAACATATGGTTGAAGTGATGGATGTGGCACCGGGCTACAAAAACACAGCGGTAGATGGCCCATACATTCCACGCCCTGAAGAGCGTCCACTGACTAAATTCGAAGCGCGCGGCCACCGTCTTGGCCACGGCGTTTGGGATATGAAGTACGCCCGCGTCGATTAATAAAAAACTCATACCATTCTTGCGACACGACTATGTAAAGTGTTGCAAAGCCTAAAGCCAACCTCGTGTTGGCTTTTTTGACCACTGGAGATAGCAATGAAACCCACCCCAGAGCTTTTGAGCGGTATCCTGGAAGAAGTTCGTCCGCTGATCGGACAGGGCAAAGTCGCCGACTATATTCCGGCTCTGAAAAAAGTGCCTGCCTCTAAATTGGGTATCGCGGTGTGCTACAACGACGGCGAAATCATCAGAGCGGGTGATGCCGAAGAAGCCTTTTCTATTCAGTCTATTTCCAAGGTGCTCAGTCTCACGCTAGCCCTGCAAAATTACCAGCCAGAGGAGATCTGGCGCCGCGTGGGTAAGGAGCCTTCCGGTCAGGCATTCAATTCGATGATCCAGTTGGAAATGGAGCAGGGAATCCCCCGAAATCCATTCATCAATGCCGGCGCGCTGGTGGTGTGCGACATGCTCCACAGCCGTCTTTCTGCCCCCCGTCAACGTATGCTGGAATTCGTTCGTCGCCTGTCCGGTAACGAGCATATTTGCTACGACAAAATGGTGGCATCTTCCGAAATGGATCATAGCGATCGCAATGCCTCAATCGCTTATCTGATGCGGGCTTTCGGCAATTTCGACAACGATGTGATGCCGGTACTGGCTAACTACTTCCATTATTGCGCGCTTCGTATGAGCTGTGTGGATCTGGCAAAGACCTTTAACTATCTGGCAAATAAGGGACTTCCTTTAGGCGCAGAAAAAACAATTGTCAGCCAGACTCAGAGTAAGCAGGTGAATGCGCTTCTCGCCACCTGCGGTTTGTACGATGGCGCAGGGGAGTTTGCTTACCGAGTTGGCATGCCGGGTAAGTCCGGCGTCGGTGGTGGGATCATTGCAATCGTGCCGGGCGAAATGTCTATCGCCGTCTGGTCACCGGAGCTGGATCCATCAGGCAACTCCCTCGCGGGCACAGCAGCACTAGAACTGCTGGCAGAGCGCATCGGCCGTTCAATCTTCTAGGGTCTGCAGTCAGACTCTAGTGCCTGGACAGGTGTGACTTCAAAACCGGGTGACACCGTCTAAGCCTGAGATGCGGAGAAGGTTTATGGGAATTGTGAGTCTGACAAATATGCTGAAAGTATCCTGTGCGTTGTTGGCGATGTTGCCATTTCTTGCGGCGGCGGACGCTTGTCGCCCTGAGCTCCATGGCGATATCGAAATCAAGTCCAACAGTATCTTTATCGAGCAGAACAATAATACGTTCCGCATCGAACCCAACGGCAGCCTCTATGTCGATGTACACCGCGTTAGTCTGAATGATGCGCAGAAAGCTTCTCTCACCGCTTATAGTGAGAGAGTGCGTGCAGATTTACCGTTTATCAGTAAATCGCTGTCTGATGAGCTGCAAACCTCCTGGCGGGCGCTTGATGGCGTGTTGGCTGCCGAATTGGGTGAACAAAGCAGTCTTCGTGGTGAATTTGGTCAGTTCCACCAGCACCTGCAACGCAGTGTCAGTGCCTCTTTTTACGCCGAAGATCATTCGCCACAGCTTAACCACAGAGCGCTGACCCACACAGTACGCGAACTGGAATCAAGCCTGCCGCAGTTAATCGCCACCGTGTCGAGTCGTGGTTTGATGGACATTGCGGCATTGAGCGCTGGTCAGAACAATCGCATGGAATTTATCTCCAAGAAGATGGCAACGCTTCAGGACAAGCTCGCCAATGAAGTCCGTGTGCAGCGCAATCGTACTGTGGGTGTCAGACAGGAGCTGTGTTCTCGTCTTGGCGTCTGGCAGGATCGGGAGTCGGAAATATCTGAACTTATCCCGGCGTTGAAGGGCTGGAAGACAGTCACCGTTAGATAGTTTTATCTTCTTAAAAAACCGGCGCGGTATTCCGCGCCGTTTTTGCTTCTGCTGTCTGCATTTTTACGGTCTGTAGGTAAACTCGTAATCCACGTTTTGCCAGGCGTCATCCACATGTCGCATATACTGGCGCAGCTCTTTGGCTTCTACATAGCGGGTTTTCGCCCGGTAATAATAATCTGCCTCTACATAGGTTTTATTAAGCAGCACTTCACCGGGTTCGGCCACGGTTTTCAGCGAGCTTTTAAATTCGAAAAACGGATTGCTCACCGTGTTTTCCGATTGCTCAATGTCCCAGTTTTCAGGAAGACTCAATTTGATTTTCTGACGAACTGCCCCATCGGTGCCAAAGCGGAATGGGGTTTTGCGACGGATGAGATCCGGCTTGGTCAGGTAGTCATCGACAATGTCACCGGAAATGACAAACGAGTAGGTGTCATCGGTCTTCGACCAGAGATCTTCAATCACGTACGCTTCATTGAGTGTCAGCTCGTTCAGATCTTTATCGTCGCTGATGGACAACGGACGCAGAAAATCCAGACCACTGAAAAAGCCTGCATAGTAGTTGGCATATTCCTCGCCCAGTTCACGCAAAGGTTTTGATTCCAAATACCGGCGCCAGCGTTCTGCTTCCAGTCCTCGATAGGTGGTTTTCACCGCCAGATAGCTCTGTGTGTTGGCATGATTGACCACATAACGCTGCTCGATGTCCTGAGTCACAGGAACTTCCTGTGTCGTCATCTGGGTGAGCTCCTTGCTGTCAGGTTTGAGGATCAGGCCATACCCGAGTCTTGACTGGGCGAGGGTGTCGAGTCGGTTTCCCTGATGGGTACGGGTGGCATCAATCCAAATCCATTCACCTTCTTTTTTTAGCGCCACAATGACATGGTTAAAGCTGAATGGAGCGGCAGGTTGATGAGCCAATTGATCGCGCCAGAAAGTATCGACCAGCGCGGGATAAGCTTCAACGCCCATGGCTTCCAGCATGGAAACCAACAGCAGGGCTTTGTCTTTGCAATCGCCATAGCCTTGGGAAATGATTTGTGCAGGCGGGCGCGGCTTGTGAGAGCCAATGCCGTTTTCAATACCCAGATAGCGGATGTTGTTCTGCACAAAATGAATCGCAGCCACAGCCTGCTTCTCCGGTGCATCCGGATAGGTTTGTTGGATATCTTTGACCAATGCCTGCACTTCGTCGTCGTCCGGAGTGGCTTGATAAAGCGGCAGCGCCCAGCTCACCACATCTTTCCAATCTGTATAGCTCGAAACGTGAAGATAAGGATATGGGTTGTACCAGCGCGGCTGTTCAGGTTCGTCGAAGTCATACAAACCATTAGCTTGTCGGTAGGTGAAAGTCGTGATGCCATCGTCGCGGGTCTGGCGAAAATCGCCCTGTCCTTTACCGTCCAGATTAGTCACTGAAATACCACTATCCGAGGGCGCAAGGATACGCGCATTCACCAGCGCGACGGTGCTTGCCCAGCCGGTTTTGATGTACCACTCACGGCGTTCACCAAACACGGGATTAAAACCGGTAATGGTGTAGCTGACGTCAATCACATCACCTACCTGAACATCATCAAGCACGATATGCAGGGTTTCATCACCGTTGTAGAGCAGGGAGTCAAGATCCACTTCCCGTTTGAACCGGTCGATCTGAGCGGTTTCTTTTCGATCCAGTACTTTACCGCCCCGCACCAGTTCGAGGCGGTGAATCGCAACTTTCTGATAGGAAGGATCGAAGTCAATTGAGATCTGGGAGCCGGACTCAACACCTTCAATCGAGACCACTTTGCTGGTGTAACGTTTATATTCGACGGGGTTGGGTACGACAAGGTTAAGCTGTCTGTCCACAATCAAAAATTGTTGATCGTAGAAGTGGGCGCTCTTGTCGAGTTCGGGGATTTGGGAAATGGGCTCTACCCAATCTGGCAGAGCGGTATATAAGTCATTTTGTTGCGCGAGTGCGAGGGAGGGAAAGCTCGCTATCACGCCAAGGGCAATCAGATACTTCTTCATCTACAACGCTGTCCTTTGCTTTCGAGAACAAAAGGCAGCGTCGCATTGCTGCCTACTCGTTGATGAACCCTGCGAGTAGATCGTTCAGGAACAATCGCCCTTTCTCTGTCACTTGCCAGTGGGAGTCAGTCTCAGCCAGCAAGCCTTCCTCAATCGCATGTCGAAGCGGCGTTTCGACGGTGCAGAGTGCCAGCCCGGTTCTTGCCGGATAATCGGCTTTCGGGCAGGACTCCACCAGTCGGAATCGGTTCATGAAGAACTCGAACGGCAGTTCATCTGCTTCCACTATATGCAATTCGCTGAGGTAGTCTTTCTCAGGATCGAGATATCCGCGCGGATGTTTCACTTTTACTGTGCGCTGTACAGTATTGTCATCCAAGGTAATTTTGCCGTGAGCACCGCAACCGATACCCAGATAATCACCAAAACGCCAGTAGTTGAGGTTGTGACGGCACTGGAATCCCGGCTTGCTGTAGCCAGAGGTTTCATACTGTACATAACCGGCATCAGACAGCAGTTTGTGGCCTTGCTCGAAGATGTCCCAAAGATCGTCATCATCCGGCAGTGTGGGCGGCTTAGAGTAATACTGGGTGTTCGGCTCGATAGTGAGCTGATACCAGGAAAGGTGCGGCGGATTGAGCGCAATCGCCTGTTTGAGGTCATCCAGCGCGCCTTCGAGTGTTTGATCAGGAAGACCATGCATCAGATCGAGGTTAAAGCTGTTAAGCCCAGCTTCATGCGCCAGATTAGCAGCACGTTTGGCTTCTTCTGCACCGTGAATGCGGCCAAGACGGGCAAGCTTGTGGTTATCAAAGCTCTGCACGCCAATCGATATGCGGTTCACGCCGGCTTTGCGGTAAGCGACGAACTTGTCGGCTTCCACGGTGCCGGGGTTGGCTTCCATGGTGATTTCAATGTCATCATCAAACGGGATCTGCGCTTCGATGCCTTGCAGCAAGCGGGTGATCTCTTCCGGTGACATCAGGCTCGGTGTACCACCACCAATGAAGATGGAATGCAATTCGCGGCCACTCACCCCTTTGAAACGGTTGAGATCTTTTCTCAAATCATCAAGTAAGGCATCAATGTAGTCGCGCTCCGGTACCTCGCCTTTCAGCGTGTGGGAGTTGAAATCGCAGTACGGGCACTTTTGCACACACCAGGGGATGTGAACATAAAGGCTCAGGGGAATGTGAACCGCCATCGGGGATTACTTCTTCTCTTCGCTCATGGCAGCAAACAGCTTCTTCAGCGCCTGACCGCGGTGTGAGATTTGCTTTTTCACTGCAGGCTCAATGTTTGCCAGTGTGCAGCCATGTTCTTCCACGTAAAACACTGGGTCGTAACCAAAGCCGTGTGAGCCCGACGCTTCGCGTGCGATGGTACCTTCGAATTTACCGTGGCAAACCAGTGGCGTTGGGTCGTTTGCATGGCGCATATAAACCAGCACACAGTGGAAACGCGCGGTGCGTTTGTCATCCGGTGCGTCCGTCATGTTTTCCAGCAGCTTTTCCAGATTCGCCTGATCGCCCTTTCCTTCGCCGGCATAACGTGCGCTGTAAACGCCCGGTGCACCGTTGAGGTAATCCACTTCCAAGCCGGAGTCATCAGCAATTGCTGGCAGGCCAGTTTCTTTTGCTGCATGGCGCGCTTTGATGATGGCGTTTTCAATGAAGGTGGTGCCAGTTTCGTCGGCATCTTTTACTGCGAACTCACTCTGTGCAAACACTTCCAGACCGAAATCCTGTAGCAGATCAGCCATCTCTTTGACTTTGCCAGTGTTACCTGTTGCCAGAACCACTTTGCTCATTGTTCTCTCCTGAATTTGGGGGCGGCCGCGAATCGAAAACCAAAAAAAGGCGCCGCAATGGGGCGCCATGATACCTGAATAAACAGGGGTCAGTCAGCGTAAAACGTCTGGTTAAAGGTCAGTTTTCCGCTGCGGTTTCCTTCAGCGCTGATATCAATAGTGAAGGCGTAATTCTCTTCGTTGGCAAACCGAAGCTCTGCCAGATAGTAAATCGCATTGCCTTCACGTACTTCGCGGAAGGTCAGTGGCTTTTTGTTGCCTAGAAGATTGCGCGCTTCGCCGGTCAGTGTGGCTGTGAGTGCCGGTTTTCCTGCCTGTGCTTTATCTAAAATGGCGATGCTCAGGATGGCATTCACACCACTGCGTTTCAGATCGTAGGCCTTGGCAACTTTTGGGGTGATAAAGGTGGAGTTAAACGCCGAGTAATGCACTTCCAGCGTGCCGATGTCTTTAGACTTACCTGCGTGTGCAAACGGGGAGAGCAGCATCAGTGCACTGATCAGGGGGAGAAAGAAACGTTTCATGACGTATATCCTTGTCGGTTGAAACCAGTGCGTCCATTTGCCGAGTCGCCTAAGACCATTTGCTTAGTAGCACGGGAAAGGACGCACCTTTTTATTACTGCTTAAGTGCAGGGATCAGATCACTGATGGCATCGGGACAAAGCGAAGGGCTGTGAATACGAACCTGCTTGTGTCTGCCAAGCTCACCTTTTTCGATATCAATCTGGCTTTTGGCCACTTTGAACTGTTTCGACAGGAATTTGGTGAGGTGGGCGTTGGCTTTGCCATCAACAGGCGGGGCGGTGATGGCGAGTTTGATTTCCTCGCCGTGTTGCCCCATCCATTGGTCCCTGCTGGCCTTAGGCTGGATATAGAGCCTTAAGATAAGGTCATCGCTATCCAGCCAGGCAGGGCGTGGTGCGGTCATGATTTACAGCACGAACCACAGATTACCGAAGTAAGGGCTCAGCAGATCGCCGATAAAGAAGTTCAGGAACTGCAGCGCGATAAACAGGAACAGGATACTGAGATCCAGACCGCCCAATGGCGGGATCACGCGGCGAATTGGCGCGACCAGTGGCTCAGTAAGCTGAACCATCACATATTCAATTGGGCTGCGGCCTTGGCTCACCCAGCTCAGAATAGCGCGAAGGATCAGTACCCAGAACAGTAGGCCACCTGCGGCTTTCACCAATGCCACTAAACCAATCAGGAAGTAGCTTGAATCAAACACCAGGGTGCCTGAACCGACCAATTGCAGGGTGAAGAACTTCGCTACACACAGCAAGTAAGCAAACAGTACGGTCGCTAAATCCAAGCTTCCGATGGAAGGAATGATGCGGCGCAGCGGTGAAACCACTGGCTGGGTAGCTTTCACCACAAATTGGCTGAATGGGTTGTAGAAGTCAGCGCGTGCCCACTGCAACCAGACTCGAAGCAACACCACCATGATGTATAGATCGAACAGTGTTGAAACGAGAAAATTCATCGAGTTCATAAATTAGCCCTAAAATAGCGATTCCATCTCTTCGGCGCGGCGCACTGCAGCCTGCATGGCTTCAGAGACCGTTTCCTTGAGTTGTTTGTTATTAAATACGTTCAGTGCCTCAGCGGTGGTGCCGCCTTTGGACGTGACTTGTTCTCTTAAGGTTGCCAGTTCAATGTCTGGGTTGGCAACCACCATTTAGCCGCGCCGAGCGCCGCTTGCTGAACAAGCTCCCGTGCGGTTTGTTTATCAAATCCCTGACGCTCTGCTTCTTTCTGCATGGCTTCCATGAACAGGAAGAAATAGGCAGGTGCACTGCCGGCTGCGGCAATCACACCATTGATGCCAGACTCTTCATTCACCCAGCAGACTTTTCCAACGGCGCTTAACAGTTCGCCTGAGAATTGTCGGTCAGCATCAGATACAGAGTCTGGCGCATAAAGGCCACTCATTCCTTCACCAACCAATGAAGGTGTGTTTGGCATCACACGAACAAGGTTGAGCGGTGTGCCAGCCATTTCGCTCAGACGCGATACTGATATGCCGGCTGCGATAGAAATCGTGAGTTTATTCGACCAGTCAACATCTTGCATGCTGGCTAGGAGTTCTTCCATGCCTTGTGGTTTAACGCCGAGCACAACAACATCGGCTTGCTTCGCGCTTTCAATACCGTCTTCATTCGCATTGATGCCAAAGGTTTCACGAAACGCGGCGCTTTTTTCCGGCGTACGGTTAACCGCCGTGATTTTATCTGCTGGATAGCCGGATTCAATCAGGCCAGCAATGATCGAGCGTGCCATGTTGCCGGCACCGATAAAGGCAATTGTGCGTTGTTCCATCAATCTTAATTCCTTTGCGATGGTGATGACTTCGCCTAGGGTCAACAGGCCCTAGATTAATGAGCTATTTGCGGTTGCTATAATCACGTGCGCCAAAAATCGCGGTGCCGATTCGCACCATAGTGCTGCCGGAAGCAATCGCTGCATCCATGTCGCCGCTCATACCCATCGACAGGGTATCAAATTGCGGGCGACCTGCTTTCATTTCTTCAAACAGCGCAGACAGCGGCGCGAAGGCTTCAAGCTGTTTCTGGTGATCGTCTTCCGGCTGCGGAATGCACATCAGGCCGCGAAGCGCCAGGTTTGGCAATGCATCAATTTCATCTGCCAGCGTTTTCACTTCTTCAAATCCGGTGCCGGATTTAGAAGTTTCCCCGCTGGTGTTGACCTGAATCAGCACCTGAAGTGGCGCTAATTCATCCGGACGCTGATCGCTCAGGCGTTGCGCAATCTTGCTGCGGTCAATCGAATGAACCCAATCGAAGTGCTCTGCAATCGGCCGGGTTTTATTGGACTGGATAGGGCCAATAAAGTGCCATTCAAGATTGGGGTGAATCGCGCTGAAATGGGTGATTTTTTCGACACCTTCCTGCACATAGTTTTCACCAAACAGGGTGTGACCTGCTTCCACGGCGTCTGCGATGGCTCCAATGGGTTTGGTTTTGCTGACAGCGAGCAATTGCACGCCAGAGGCGTCTCTCCCGCATTTTTGTGCGGCACTGTCTATTTGGCTGGTGACCTGTTCTAGGTTTTGTTTGATACTACACATGTTAGATTCTGCGAGGAAACGAGTTAATGGATATTACTGAATTACTGGACTTTAGTGTAAAGCATAACGCTTCAGATCTACATCTTTCAGCGGGAGTTCCCCCAATGGTCCGCGTAGATGGTGATGTCCGCAAGCTTAGCCTGCCTCCGCTAGACCACAATGCGGTGCATCGTCTTATTTTCGATATCATGAACGATGCCCAGCAGCGCGAGTTTGAACAGAACCTTGAAGTGGACTTCTCTTTTGAGCTGGCGTCTGTCGGCCGTTTCCGTGTGAATGCATTTCATCAATCCCGAGGTTGTGCCGCGGTGTTCCGGAGCATTCCTTCGAAAATTCCGACACTTGATGCGATTAACGCACCAGCTGTGTTTCAGCAATTTACCGAATATCAGAAAGGTCTGGTACTGGTCACGGGGCCGACAGGCTCAGGTAAGTCGACCACGCTGGCGGCGATGATCGACAAAATTAACAGCAGTCAGCATCGTCACGTATTGACCATCGAAGACCCGATAGAATTTGTCCACGAACAGAAAAACTGTTTGATCAACCAGCGCGAAGTGCACCGTGATACCCACTCCTTCAACAATGCGCTCCGCTCGGCATTGCGCGAAGATCCGGACGTGATTCTGGTGGGTGAGCTTCGTGATAAAGAAACTATTAGCCTTGCGCTGACGGCAGCAGAAACCGGTCACTTGGTCTTTGGTACGCTGCACACCTCCAGTGCAGCAAAAACCATCGACCGTATTATCGATGTCTTCCCGGGGGCGGATAAGCCGATGGTGCGCTCCATGCTGTCTGAATCGCTGCGTGCGGTAGTTTCGCAAAAACTGGTGAAGCAGATTTCCGGTGGCCGTATTGCTGCCCATGAGGTGATGATTGCGACACCGGCGATTCGAAACCTTATCCGTGAAGACAAGATTGCCCAGATGTATTCGATGATCCAAACCGGCTCAGGTCTTGGCATGCTGACCATGGAGCAGTCACTTCGTAACCTCACCATGCAAGGGCTGGTGGACACGGCCGAAGCAAACAAAGCATTGGACAACGCAGGGATGGGCTTCTAACCATGCAGAACACGCTCCAAGAACTTCTGGATAAGATGCTGGCGCAGAAAGCGTCGGATTGCTACATCACGGTTGATGCGCCTTGTATGTTGCGTGTCGATGGTAGCCTAAAACCAGTGGCTGGAAAGCTCGACTTAGAAAGTGTCAAAGCGCTGGTTACTGAGGCCATGGATACCGAAACCGAGCAGAAGTTTTATGCCGACCGTGAAGCGAACTTTGCTTTAGTCACTGAAAATGGACGCTTCCGTGTCAGTGCGTTCTGGCAGCGTGATTTGCCGGGCATGGTACTTCGCCGCATTGAAACCCAAATCCCTGATATTTACTCGCTGGGCTTACCTGATGTGATTCAGGATTTGTCGATAGCCAAGCGTGGTCTGGTGTTGATTGTCGGTGCGACAGGTTCAGGTAAATCAACCTCGATGGCAGCGATGGTGGGGTTCCGTAACCGACACCGCAGCGGCCATATCCTGACAGTGGAAGATCCGATTGAGTTTATCCACCCGCATGACAAATGCATCGTGACCCAGCGTGAAATCGGTATTGATACCGACAGCTACGAAGTGGCGCTGAAAAACTCGCTGCGTCAGGCGCCGGATATGATCATGATTGGCGAAATCCGAACGCAGGAAACCATGGAATATGCCATGCAGTTTGCTGAAACCGGTCACCTTTGTATCGCAACCTTACACGCCAACAATGCCAATCAGGCACTGGAAAGGGTATTGCATCTGGTGCCTAAAGAACGTCGGGAGCAGTTCCTGTTTGATTTGTCGCTAAACCTTCGTGGTATTCTGGCTCAGCAACTGGTGCCAGATGTCAGTGGTATCGGCCGTCATGGCGCATACGAGCTTCTGCTCAATACCTCTCATGTGTCGGATTTAATTCGCCGTGGTGAGCTGCATGAGCTGAAAGAAACGATCCGCAAAGGCAAGAACGCGGGAATGTGTACCTTTGACCAGTCCCTGTTTGAGCTGTTCCAGGCGGGCAAGGTTTCTAAAGACGAAGCGCTTCATCATGCGGACTCGCGCAATGATCTCAAACTCATGATGAAGATGGCGGAACAGTCATCCAGCAGTTTGTCGCTGGCGAATGTCAGTATTGAGGGGCAGTAAAGAAAGTTGTCCTTCACAGAGAAAAGAAAAGCGCCTCAGGGCGCTTTTCTTTTATTCACCGTATTGGTTTTCAAACCAGCTCTCAACAATGATGACTGCTGACTGGCTATCGATCTCTCCTTTGCCCAGGGCTTTATAGCCACCGTATTCGAAAAGGGAAGAGCGCGCTTCTGTGGTAGTCAAACGCTCGTCATGCAGCTCCACGTTCACACCGAAACGGCCTTTCAGACGGTTGGCAAATTTACGGGCGCGGGGCGTGATGGTCTCAAGCTCGCCGCCGTGTAAATCCAAGGGTAAACCTACAACTACTAAATCGGGTGTCCACTCTTTCAAAATGACGTCTATGGCTTCCCAGCTAGGGATGCCATCTTTGGCTTTGAGGGCTTTTAGCGGTCGGGCAGTGCCGGTAATGGCCTGACCGATGGCCACGCCGATGCTTTTAGTGCCGTAGTCAAAACCCAGCACAGTCTGAATGTTACTCATGGAAAACTCTTATGCGTGTCCAACGTCAGCGGACAGGTTCAAGGCGTCTATGCCCATTTGTTTGAGGGCTTTTTCCCAGCGCTCGTTGATGGGGGTGTCGAAAATCACTTTCGGATCGGCTTCAATCGTCAGCCAACTGTTTTCTGCCAATTCCTGCTCCAATTGACCGGCATCCCAACCTGCGTAGCCAAGCGCAACAATGAATTGCTCGGGCTCCTCTGTGGTTCCCAAGATACTGAGAATATCTTTGGATGTCGTCACGGTCAGCTCATCAGAGAGCTGGATGCTGGAGCCATACAGCTTGAGGTTTTTGTGCAGGACAAAGCCGCGATCTTCCGAAACTGGACCGCCAAACAGCACGGGCTGGTCAAGGCTGACCGGATGGGTAACATCCTGCTCGCGCTCCACTTCGATTTGATCCAGCATCTTGGCAATGGAGATATTGATGGGCTGGTTGATCACCAGCCCCATGGCCCCGTCTTCATTGTGTTCGCACATGTAAACGACACTGTGCTGGAAGCGTTCATCGGCCATGCTGGGCATTGCGACCAAGAAATGATTTTTTAAATTCACTGTGTCTTCCACATTGCGCCCTTCATTGCGTATGAGCCTACTTTCATTATGAGCAGTAAGCTGAAGAATGTCAGATCCGGGCGAGCAGTTTCGCCCGGTTTGCCTTGCGATTATTTTTGCAGGCGAGCTTCGACGGCATCCATCAGTTTGCCACTGATATTGATATCAAATGCGGCTTCAATTTCTCGGATACAGGTCGGGCTGGTCACGTTAATTTCGGTCAGCTTGTCACCAATGATGTCCAGACCCACGAAGATAAGGCCTTTCTCTTTCAGCGTTGGTGCCACTGCACGGGCAATTGCCCAGTCAGTGTCGCTGAGTGGGCGCGCTTCACCACGGCCGCCTGCTGCCAGATTGCCACGGGTTTCGCCTTTGGCAGGAATACGAGCCAGACAGTAAGGCATCGGCTCACCATCTACCACCAGAATGCGTTTGTCGCCATTGCTGATGTCTGGGACGAACGTCTGCGCCATACAGTAGTTATTGCCAAGGCCAGTCAGGGTTTCGATGATCACTGACAGGTTTGGGTCGCCTTGCTTCACGCGGAAGATAGACGAGCCACCCATGCCATCCAAAGGTTTCAGGATCACGTCGCCGTGTTTTTCCTGGAACGCTTTGATTTGGTCTGCACGACGGGTCACCAGCGTGATTGGCGTGTGTTCTGGGAACCAAGCAGTGAAGAGTTTTTCGTTACAGTCACGAAGGCTCTGCGGCTTGTTGACGATAAGACAGCCTTCTACTTCCGCACGCTCAAGAATGTAAGTCGCGTAGATGTATTCGGTATCAAACGGCGGGTCTTTACGCATCAACACAGCGTCGAGATCGGCCAGCGCGATTTCCTGCTCGCTGACCACCTCGAACCATTTCTCCGGGTTTTCTTCCAGCGTGACAATCTTGGTGCGTGCCAGCGCCTTGCCTTGCTCTAAAGACAGGTCATTCATTTGCATGTAATGAATTTCCCAGCCGCGCTTTTGCGCTTCCAGCATCATGGCAAAGGAGGAGTCTTTTTTGATGTTGATGGACTCGATTGGATCCATCACTACGCCCAGTTTGATCATTAATTTATCCTTATTAACCGAGGTCGCCTTTAACCCAGATCGCCAAAGCGAACCTGCAGGGCAGTGATTGCCGTCAGTGCTGCGGTTTCAGTGCGCAGAACACGTGGCCCCAATAATGTTTCCTCAAACCCGAATTCACGGGTTCGTTCAATTTCTTCTGATGACAGACCGCCTTCAGGGCCAATCAGCAAACGCACACGGCTAACCGGCTCGGGCAGGGTATTGATTGAGTATTTTGCACGAGGATGAAGGTTCAATTTCAGCCCGTTGAATGTCTCCTGCATCCACTCATCCAGCGACATCACAGGGCGAATCTCTGGCACCAGATTGCGCCCGCATTGCTCACAAGCGGCAATCGCGATTTTCTGCCATTGATGCAGTTTCTTGTCGAAGCGATCTGCATTGAGTTTGACACCACAACGTTCAGAGATCAGTGGGGTGATGACGTTGACGCCCAGTTCCACCGATTTTTGAATAGTGAACTCCATTTTGTCGCCGCGGCTGATGACTTGGCCCAAGTGCAAATCCAGCGGAGATTCGATGCTGCGTTCAACACGCTCAACAATATCAACACTGACAGATTTTTTACCTGATTCAGCAATCACGGCAGGGAACTCTGCGCCGTGTCCATCAAACAGCAAGACTTCCTGACCTGCCTGCATACGAAGCACACGGCCAACGTGATTGGCTGCGTCATCGCTCAGGGCAACGCGGCCAGTGTCAGGCAGGGGCTCGGGATGGAAAATTCTTGGGATACGCATGGTCTTTTCATGACTGGATAACAATAGGCAGCAGTGTATCACGCTGCTGCCTGTAGTCAGTAGTCCGGCGCTGAGGTTATAGACCGGCCTTTTCGCAGGAAGCTTGCACGAACGGGTTGTGATTACCTTGCTCGCGGGCGATGCGGCGGTCGCGTTCACATTCCCACTCGTTGACTGGGTAGGTCTTGTCCCAAGCGTCCATCAGCTTTTTCTGAGCGGATGCCAGGCGAAAATCATATTGCTGGTTCATGTACTTGTAGGTTCGCGCAATGGCACCGCGGCTTTGTGCTGGCGGCTCAAATACACGTTGCTTGAAGTTCACCTTCGCCGCGCACTGACCGTAGAAAGCCCCGTCGTTGCCATTCCATTGCGAGAAGCGGAAGTTTGAGCGGTCGCCGTTAACTTCGCCAATGGCGGGAACCAGGTTGTGCAGGTCAGCTTCCATTAGTTTGAAAGCCACGTCATTGCGGGTGCAGTTCTTGCGCCCTCCGTCTTGCCAGCATTGACGCTGGTGGCCAAATTGCCATGCAGGCACCACATGCTCCCATTCAATGCGACTGGCACGCTTTTCCTGTTTGCGGACTTGATAACCACACTCAGAAAAATCAGGCACGCCTTTCTTGCCATGCCATTCAATGTCGCAGCCGCAGTAAAACGAAGTGGGGTAGTCCAGATAGATTTTTTGCGCGATGCGTTTGGCTTTACTGAAGGATTGCGGATGCTCAGCCGCTGCTGCCATTGAGGGGATCAGCAGTGCCGAAAGCAGCATCAGAAATGTTCTCATGTGTAATTAGCGCTCGGTGTTGGAATTGTGTGGTTTGATTATTACAGACTATTGCGAGTGAAATCGCACTAAATTAGTGTTAATTGAAGAGTCTATTGATAGGTAAGTCGTTGCTTATGCAATGGAGGGGGATGAAAACAAGTGGCTGTTGACAGCGGCGGCAAACATACTGAACTTGTTCGCGCTGAACTTTGTTGTGGCGACGAATAGAGAGCTCTATATGGTCACAACCGCACTGATAGGTGAAAGTTTTGCCCTGAACAGAGCTGACATCAAAGCTGTGGGTGGTTTTGGGTGCCACACCAAACACCTGTGACATCACTGCCTGCCACTCTTTGCCGTGGGGCCGCACTTTTCCAAAGCGGGCATAAACGATCAAGTGGCTGATTTCATGTGGCACCACTTCGTCAAAAAACGCCTGAATGTTTTCTTCCAGCAATACCGGGTTAAACCTGAGTTGCCAGCGTTGAAGTAATGCCATTCCTGCCGTTTTCCCACGAATATCAAACCGAATTGCAGGCACAGCAAATTCACTCCCAAGCTGTTTGTTAGCCAGAGTGATACATTCGCTGACGCGTTGGGTAAGACGGTAGTGGAGTTCGTTCATGTTCGGCAGTTTAGATTCAAGAGCCGACAGGGTAGGGAACAGAAACAAAAAAGGGAAGCCTGAGCTTCCCTTTTACATGCAGATTGCGATTACTTGATTTGAGCAAAATCGCGCAGTGCTGCCACTTTGTCGGTCTTTTCCCAAGGGAACTCTTCTCGACCAAAGTGACCGTAAGCTGCTGTCTTTTTGTAGATAGGTTGCAGCAGGTTCAGCATTTCCTGCAGGCCATAAGGGCGCAGGTCAAAGTGCTGGCGAACCGCTTCGATGATGATGTCGTGAGACACTTTCTCGGTGCCGAAGGTTTCCACCATGATAGACGTTGGATCTGCCACACCGATGGCGTAAGACAATTGAATTTCACAACGGTCAGCCATGCCTGCAGCAACGATGTTCTTCGCGACATAGCGCGCCGCGTAAGCTGCTGAACGGTCAACTTTCGATGGATCTTTACCCGAGAATGCACCGCCGCCGTGACGAGCTGCGCCGCCGTAGGTATCAACAATAATCTTACGACCCGTCAGACCACAGTCACCCATTGGGCCACCGATAACGAAACGGCCAGTTGGGTTGATGAAGAAGTTGGTGTCTTTGTTCAGCCACTCTGCTGGCAGTACTGGCTTGATGATTTCTTCCATCACTGCTTCACGCAGGTCTGGCGTCGAGATGCTGTCGCAATGCTGGGTAGACAGAACAACCGCATCGATGCCCACGATCTTACCTTGGTCGTACTGGAAGGTAACCTGAGATTTAGCATCCGGGCGTAGCCAAGGAAGGGTGCCGTTTTTACGCACTTCTGCCTGACGTTGAACCAGACGGTGAGAGTAAGTGATAGGTGCTGGCATCAGCACATCAGTTTCATTACATGCGTAACCGAACATGATGCCTTGGTCGCCTGCGCCCTGCTCTTTAGGGTCAGTTTTATCAACGCCTTGGTTGATGTCTGGCGACTGTTTACCGATGGTGTTCAGAACCGCACATGAATCTGCGTCGAAACCCATGTCAGAGTGAACGTAGCCGATTTCGCGAACGGTTTCGCGGGTCAGTTCTTCGATATCAACCCATGCTGATGTCGTGATTTCACCACCTACCATCACCATGCCGGTTTTCACGTAAGTCTCACAGGCTACGCGTGCTTTTGGATCCTGTTCCAGAATCGCGTCAAGAACGGCGTCTGAAATCTGATCTGCGATTTTGTCTGGATGACCTTCTGACACTGACTCAGAAGTAAACAGGTGTTTAGCCATGTCTTTTCCCTAGCAATAATAAATTTGGTTGATACCGAATATCTGTTTGCACAAGCACCTTTGGTCTTTTGACCGTATAAAAGTATAGATGCTTTGCCATCTGGACGTCCATTCTACGCAGGGAGCCGTATAAATCAACCTCACAAATAGTCCGCGTAAATAAGTAAACGTTTGCGCCTGTAATCTTGTAGTTACAAATAGATGCAGAGATTTCACGCTCTGAACAGACAGAACCCCATAAAATCAGCCATGTAAAACGTTTGCAGAGCTGCTGGACTATTGCGACAATACCCGCCCGCCGAATTCAGCAATCTGGCTGCTTTTGTTAACAAGTATTGTGCCGGATTGCCTATAACTCAAAACCTCTAATGATCTCAGGAGCAGACATGTCTTCTCGCAAGGTTTTAGCAAACGCGATCCGTGCCCTCAGCATGGACGGTGTACAACAAGCCAACTCTGGTCACCCAGGCGCCCCAATGGGCATGGCAGATATCGCCGAAGTCCTGTGGCGTGACCACATGAACCACAACCCACAAAACCCTGAGTGGGCAGATCGCGACCGCTTCGTACTGTCAAATGGTCATGGCTCTATGCTGATCTACTCTCTGCTGCACCTGACTGGTTACGATCTGTCTATCGACGATCTGAAAAACTTCCGTCAACTGCATTCTAAAACTCCAGGCCACCCTGAGTACGGCTACGCGCCAGGCGTCGAGACCACTACGGGCCCACTGGGTCAGGGGATCACCAACGCTGTCGGTATGGCGATTGCAGAAAGAGCACTGGCTGCTCAGTTCAACCGTGAAGGCCACGACATCGTTGACCACAACACCTACGTGTTCCTGGGTGACGGCTGTCTGATGGAAGGTATCTCTCACGAAGCATGTTCGCTGGCAGGCACACTGGGTTTGGGCAAGCTGATCGCGTTCTGGGATGACAACGGCATCTCTATCGACGGTGACGTTGAAGGCTGGTTCACTGACGACACACCGAAGCGTTTCGAATCTTACGGCTGGCACGTTATTCCAGCCGTTGACGGTCACGACGCAGATGCGATCAACGCAGCCATTGAAGCAGCGAAAGCAGAAACCGGTCGTCCTACCCTGATTTGTACCAAAACCATCATCGGTTTCGGTTCACCAAACAAA
>NZ_JAALDL010000079.1 GCF_011045095.1 Grimontia sedimenti | reverse complement strand
GCCGAGTCGCTGTTGCCGGCCAGGTCAGTGACGGTGGCGGTGACGGTGTAGTCACCGTCAGGCAGTTCGGTCTTGGTGACATCCAGGGTCCAGGTGCCATCGTTGTTAACGGTCAGCTCAGGGCTGTCTTCGTTGTAGGTCTTGCCGTTGAAGGCAACGGTCAGCTTATCGCCGTCCGCCTTGTCGACGGTACCGGAAATGGTCAGGGTGTTGTCGTTGGTGACAAAGTCGCCCTGAACGTTGCTGTCTTCAGAGATGCTGTCGACGGAGACCGCCTTGGTGGTCTTGTCGCCGTCGGTACCAATCTCGGTGTCGA
>NZ_JAALDL010000078.1 GCF_011045095.1 Grimontia sedimenti | reverse complement strand
GTCGACAGATTGTAGAGCAGAACTGCTGTCGCCTACGGCGATATTTTCTAACGGATCAGAGTAATCTGGATCTCTAATCACTGTGCCGTCCTCGAGGATACTGTATGCTCTTTTCCTGGCCTTCATAAGACACAGTGAGTGTGTGTGCACCATCTGTAAAAGCCGTTGTGTCCATAAATAAGCTTTGGCTACTAGCTTTTCTTTCGGAATGTTGATGATAGTCGACAGATTGTAGAGCAGAACTGCTGTCGCCTACGGCGATATTTTCTAACGGATCAGAGTAATCTGGATCTCTAATCACTGTGCCGTCCTCGAGGAT
>NZ_JAALDL010000077.1 GCF_011045095.1 Grimontia sedimenti | reverse complement strand
ATCGATTATTTCATGTCGGAATTACTACTTGTTATTACTAGTTTTATTAAACAGAACAAACCATAATTCAAACAGATAATTATGTGTATACAATAATATATATATTTTCAATAACTCCAACATATATAATTGCCGAACATAAAGTACACACCCGAAATGCAAACATCAACCATCATTCTATGATAGATACATAGACAATTTCACTCTTTAAATATTGATTCAATCGATTATTTCATGTCGGAATTACTACTTGTTATTACTAGTTTTATTAAACAGAACAAACCATAATTCAAACAGATAATTATGTGTATACAATAATAT
>NZ_JAALDL010000076.1 GCF_011045095.1 Grimontia sedimenti | reverse complement strand
TATTAAAATAGTCTTCCCTTATAATGACACGACACATAACTATATATTGGAACATTGATCCGCACACGAAGCGTATGAGTTTATTTAAGTTAATTTATATCATACAGATGATCATTATTACAGTCTTATCTAGTTTTATTAAACAAAACGACTCATGAAACATACCAAACAATATCAAATAAAACACTCGAGACACACTACCCCTTAATTTAGCGGGTTTAAATATTAAAATAGTCTTCCCTTATAATGACACGACACATAACTATATATTGGAACATTGATCCGCACACGAAGCGTATGAGTTTATTTAAGTTAATTTATA
>NZ_JAALDL010000075.1 GCF_011045095.1 Grimontia sedimenti | reverse complement strand
GTCCCTCTGGGGTTTCAATTGGACACATACGACCGTAGTGGGAATAGTGGACGTCTCGCACTTCAAACCCTGCACGCTCTCTCGTCAAACCGCCAGGTCAAATAGTCGATTCGATCGGTGACCTTATTCGTTTCTGGATCTACTCTTCGATATGGTGTTTCGATAAAGCCAAACTTGTTGACCTTCGCAAAGCTCGACAAAGAGTTAATTAGTCCAATGTTTGGTCCCTCTGGGGTTTCAATTGGACACATACGACCGTAGTGGGAATAGTGGACGTCTCGCACTTCAAACCCTGCACGCTCTCTCGTCAAACCGCCAGGTC
>NZ_JAALDL010000074.1 GCF_011045095.1 Grimontia sedimenti | reverse complement strand
GATACGATCTTGCGCCACTTAGAAGATACTGGCCGTACGCCAGCCGATTATGATGTCATCATTACTGGTGATCTCGGTAAGTTAGGTCATAGTCTTTCTTTAGAAATGCTACGAGATCGCGGCCTTGATATTCCCGATGATGCCTTTCAAGATTGCGGTGTGCTCATGTACAGAGAAAACCAAGGGGTACAATCTGGAGGAAGTGGCTGTGCTTGTTCGGCAGTGGGGATACGATCTTGCGCCACTTAGAAGATACTGGCCGTACGCCAGCCGATTATGATGTCATCATTACTGGTGATCTCGGTAAGTTAGGTCATAGTCTTTCT
>NZ_JAALDL010000073.1 GCF_011045095.1 Grimontia sedimenti | reverse complement strand
TTTGACAGATAATGGCATGAGTAAATGTAATCTTTGATGATACAGAACTTCCACGATTTCAACTTTAACATATTCATGACAGCCTTCTCTCTCAGTGTTCTCAGTGTCGGATCCAATTATCTCTATGTCACTCACCAGTATATCACTAGTCTTCAGTTGTAGCTTTCCACGACAGTATCCAATTGTCATCCAATATATTATTAGTCTTGTCTATTGACTGACTGGTATCAACTAACTTTGACAGATAATGGCATGAGTAAATGTAATCTTTGATGATACAGAACTTCCACGATTTCAACTTTAACATATTCATGACAGCCTTCTCTCTCAGTGTT
>NZ_JAALDL010000072.1 GCF_011045095.1 Grimontia sedimenti | reverse complement strand
TGGTGTTAACTCCGTAGAGTCAACATTTGAGAACTTTTACAAACAAACTCATTGAGTTTGTTTAGTCAGCTTTCCAGATTTTTAAAGAGCATGTGATGTTCTTTCGAAGCACCACTTTCTAATCACACTCAATGAATGCGTTTAATAAGTGGCGTCCCATAGGGGAGTCGAACCCCTGTTACCGCCGTGAAAGGGCGGTGTCCTAGGCCTCTAGACGAATGGGACACATCGTTTCTTTACATTTCGACCGTAGCAATCTGTGTGGACACTAGCATTAATAGTATCGTTAAGGAGGTGATCCAGCCCCAGGTTCCCCTAGGGCTACCTTGTTACGACTTCACCCCAGTCATGA
>NZ_JAALDL010000071.1 GCF_011045095.1 Grimontia sedimenti | reverse complement strand
TCTAATATTGTCGATGAAATCACAGCAGAGACTCCCATACTGATGAGTATGTCACTTGTGTTGCCGAGCCCGTCTCCTATACAAAATGATTTCATTCCCCGAATTGCTTTTCGATGCGGATCAAGAATTGTCACGTACTTGCTTCTTGTCTTAGTTGGAAGGGTGTCTGTTGCATGTAAATGCCAATCAGAAAATAGTAATGATCATCCGGAAATTTGGAAAGATTATCCTACCTCAAGATTTCCACTTCAGTTGGTCTAATATTGTCGATGAAATCACAGCAGAGACTCCCATACTGATGAGTATGTCACTTGTGTTGCCGAGCCCGTCTCCTATACAAAATGATTTCATTCCC
>NZ_JAALDL010000070.1 GCF_011045095.1 Grimontia sedimenti | reverse complement strand
TTCAACATCCGGTGGTGACTTTGAAGCGCAGCCCACCGCACCAGCTGCGGTGGAAACTACCATCAATGATGGCACCACCACCGACGCACCAACCCTGACGCTGACTGGCGATGCGTCAGTGAATGAAGGTGAAGCGGCCAGCTACACCTTGACCCTCTCGGAAGCGCCAACTGCTGATTTCACCGTGACTATCGTCGTGGGACACAAGACCACCGAAGATGGCGATGTCACGCCGGTGACCCGCGATGTGGTGATCGCCGCAGGCACCACGTCCACTGACTTCACCGTCGACACCCTGGATGACAGCCTCAACGAATCGGCAGATGACGATGTCTTTACTGTGTCTGTAGATTCAACA
>NZ_JAALDL010000006.1 GCF_011045095.1 Grimontia sedimenti | reverse complement strand
CCGAGGATCCAGGACCCAGGACCCAGGACCAGGACCCAGGACCCAGGACCCAGGACCCTAGAACCCAGGACCTATTATCTTACTGACGATACGTCGTTAGGAATCGTTCGAAGCGACCAATCGCCATTTCCAAATCATCTACACGAGGCAACGTGACAATACGGAAGTGATCCGGCTTGTGCCAGTTAAAACCCGTGCCATGCACCATCAACACTTTTTCCTGTAGCAAGAAGTCGAGCATCATCTTTTCATCGTTATGAATGCTGTATTTCTTGGTGTCGATTTTCGGGAACAGATACAGCGCGCCTTTTGGTTTCACGCAACTAATACCCGGGATCTGGTTCAACAATTCCCAAGCTTTATCTCGTTGCTCCAGCAAACGGCCACCTGGCAGAATCAGTTCATTGATACTCTGGTAACCACCCAACGCGGTTTGGATTGCATGCTGCATGGGTACGTTTGCACACAAACGCATTGACGCCAACATCTCCAAGCCTGCGATATAGCCTTTTGCCAGATGGCGAGGACCTGACAGGATCATCCAGCCAGAGCGGAAGCCACACACTCGGTAGGATTTCGACAGGCCACTGAAGGTCACACAGAAAACATCCGGAGCCAGCGGCGCCATAGAATGGTGTTGGGCACCGTCGTACAGGATCTTGTCGTAGATTTCGTCCGCGAAAATGATCAGGTTGTTCTGACGGGCGATTTCCGCAATTTCCAACAGGAAGTCACGGCTGTAAACCGCGCCCGTTGGGTTATTTGGGTTGATCAGCACGATACCTTTGGTATTTGGCGTGATCTTGGCTTTAATGTCATCCAGATCTGGTACCAGTCCGATTCTTCATCACACATATAATGAACGGGCTTACCGCCAGACAGAGAGACGGCTGCTGTCCACAGTGGATAGTCCGGAGAAGGCACCAACAGTTCGTCACCGCTATTCAGCAATGCCTGCATTGCCATCACGATCAGCTCAGAGACACCATTACCCAGGTAAACGTCTTCAACATCCAAATCCAACATGCCGCGCTTTTGGTAGTGCTGAACGACCGCTTTACGCGCGGAGTAAATTCCTTTGGAATCACAATAACCCTGAGAGGTCGGCAGATTTCGAATCACGTCGACCAGAATTTCATCCGGTGCGTCGAAACCAAATGGGGCTGGGTTGCCGATGTTCAGTTTTAGAATTTTGTGGCCTTCTTCTTCGAGGCGCTTTGCCTCTTTCATCACTGGACCACGAATGTCATAACAAACGTTGTCCAGCTTCGTCGACATCCCGATTTCTTGCATCATGATTCCTGAGCTTATTTTTAAGTGTTTCCAGTAAATTACACTAACGAAAGGGCATATATAAGTAGCGAATAGTAAAAAACGGGGAAAAGAAGAAATATAAGCAATTAAATCCTGATTTGTTGGAATATTATTCTAGAACATTCGGATTTCATCACAATCAATAAGGTTGTAGAATGGCTTTCCAACAGGAAATTTTATCGAGTTTGTCGTAAATTGGCGGAGCTTGATGCGAAATTAACCGGAGTGATGGTATTTTGCGCATTCGTCATCGCAGGATGTTCTGACAAACACAGAAAAGAAAGTCTTCGCAGCCACGCCATGCAGCATTTGGGTCTCCCAGGGAATCGGACATTACCTTTCAGGTTGTGAGTGTAAGTGAGGTTAGTTTGACCGATTTAAGCCAAGCTATCGCCAGGCTTGTTGAATCCCTGTCGACAGTGTCGCCACTCCCCAAGCAGATCACGCTGCCATTCCAATGGCCTGAGCGTACCGATCCTATCGACTGGCTAAATACCCAGCCATTATTCCCTAAGTTCTATTGGCAAACCCGAGACGATACAGAGCAGGTATTGGCACTTGGTCAGGTTAAAACTTTTTCTGATCCTGCCTCGGCTGAGCGTCAACTCGTCAAAGGTCAGCGCATTTGGGGCGGACGTTCTTTTGATGGGCGTACGGAACGTAACCAGCGCTGTCTTCAGTCCTTCTTTTTCCTTCCACAGATCGAGATGGCCTGCCGAAAAGGCCAGTGGTACATCACGCTGAATCTTTGCGATGACCTGTTAAAAGTTCGCGCGGCATTATCTAAGCTAGTCACCCAATCCCAACGCTTATCCCCCCCGGATTGCGACGTGTTGGCAACCCAGCATCAACCAGAGTTTGACCAATGGTCGACCATGATTGGTGATGCGTTGTCGGCGATTGAAACAACCGAACTGCAAAAAGTGGTGCTGGCACGCAAGACAACGCTTGAGCTTGATCGAACCTTACCCGCAGCCAGCCTGCTTAAAGCCTCTGTCGAGATCAATAAGTCCAACTTCCATTTCCTGCTGGCGCTGGATGAAAAGCACTGTTTTGTTGGCTCGACACCGGAGCGCTTATTCTGGCGCAATGACAGCGAACTCTATACTGAAGCTCTCGCAGGTACCATAGGTCGCGGCAAAGACGCCGAGGAAGACCTTTCACTGGCGACCTGGTTGCTCAATGACAGCAAGAACATCTATGAGAACCGTTTGGTTGTTGATGATATTACCCAGCGACTGAATCCGCATAGCGAACAATTGGATGTTGAGATCACGCCACATTTAGTGCGTCTTCGTAATGTGCAGCACTTAAAGCGCGATATTGAAGCGAATCTAATCCCTGACGTACCTTCATCCACATTGCTGGATTTATTGCAGCCAACCGCTGCGGTGGCAGGTTTACCCCGCGAGAAAGCGGTGGATTTTATCGTGGAGAATGAGCCCTTTGTGCGCGGCTGGTACAGCGGCTCGGTGGGTTACCTTAGCCCTGAGCAAAGTGAATTCTGCGTGGCTATCCGCAGCGCTCTGATTGTTGATAACAAGGTGCATCTATTTGCGGGCGCAGGTATCGTGCCGGGTTCAGTGTCGGAAAGCGAGTGGAAAGAGCTCGACCGGAAAATGGCGACACTCAGAAACCTGCTGGGTCCTTCGCCGGACAAACATATGGAGAAAAAGGCCGGATGAAGCCTTCAACCATCAACCGTATCTGGGCGCGACTGATTTTGATGTCGCTGCAACGTGCGGGTGTGAAAGACATTTGTATTGCACCGGGCTCGCGCTCAACACCGCTGACTTTGGAAGCGGAAAGACTTCAAAGCGCTGACTCCTCTATTCGTCTGCATACCCATTTCGATGAGCGTGGTTTAGGCTTTTTAGCGTTGGGATTGGCGAAAGCTTCTAACAGTCCTGTGGCTGTGATTGTTACGTCCGGTACAGCGGTGGCGAATTTGCTGCCCGCTGTGGCAGAAAGCCGTTTAACCCGTGAAAAGCTGGTGCTGCTAACTGCCGACCGTCCGGCTGAACTTATTCAATGTGGCGCCAATCAGGCAATCAGCCAGCAGGGCATTTTCAGCGAGCATGCAGAAGTGACGAGTTTCTTGCCGTCACCCGCAGAACACATTTCGCCTGCTTGGTTGTTGTCGACAGTGTCAGAGGGGCTGCATCGTCAGTCAGAGCTGGGCGGGAGCTATCATATCAACTGTCCGTTCCCTGAACCGTTATACGGAGAAATGGAAGACCCTTCGTCCTACCTTGAGCCAGTTCGAACTTGGCTGAAGAGTGATAAGCCTTACTTGTCTTTCACTCCTTCACAGGCAGATTTAAGCCAGCCTTTGCGCGATTGGACTAAGTTCCAGCACGAAAAAGGTGTGTTGGTGGTGGGTAAAGCTTCTGTGAGCGAACGCCAAGCCATTGATGCGCTGGCTCAGAAACTTCACTGGCCTATTCTCTGTGATCCGCAAGCGAGCCAAGGCTCTGCATTCGCAGGCTTTGATGTTTGGCTGCAAAACCCTTCCTGTCTCGAAGTGCTAAAGCAAGCCGATGTTATCGTTCAATTTGGCAGCCGTTTGGTGTCAAAGCGCCTCGGCCTGTTTATCAACCAGTTTGAGGGCAACTACTGGTTGGTTGAGAGACATCCCGGGAGGCTGGACCCAAGTCATAGAAAGGGTTTGCGCATCAATGCGCCACTGGCAGATATGGCGCTGGCTTTGTCTGATATCACCCGTGATAACGAACACGCGCATTGGGCTGATGCGTTGGTTGTGGCGAGCCAACAATATTTTGAGAGATTGGCGGCTTTCAACGGTTCGTCTGATGAATCGCTGTCAGAAGTCTCCTTAGCTGCTGACTTCAGCCATTGGCTTTCGAAAGAGAGCGAGCTCTTTATTGGAAACAGCATGGCAATCCGCCTGCTGGACATGTGCAGCCAGCTGCCAGAAAAAGCCGTGTTTGCCAATCGCGGTGCATCGGGTATCGATGGTCTGATTGCCACGGCTTCAGGTGTTCAACGCAGCAGACAGCGGCCGATGTTGATGTTGATGGGCGACACTTCCGCACTTTATGACCTCAACAGCCTTGCGTTACTGGCAAACAACCCGCAGCCATTTGCGCTGATCATCATTAACAATGATGGCGGCGGTATTTTCGACATGTTACCGGTGCCTGATCAGAACAAAGAAACCTTCTATCGTATGCCGCATGGCATCGATTTCTCCCATGCAGCTGCGATGTTCGGGCTCAATTATGTATGCCCTTCATCGCTGGAAACCGCGCGAGCACAATGCATCGATGCGCAGTCTACGCCGGGAACGACGGTGATTGAACTCAAGGTTGGGGCGGGCGAGTGCGGCAAGGCACTTAAAGCGCTGTTTGGTGAAATTGCCAATGCAGAACTGCTCTGAAAGATTGAATTATTCCCTCCAAGGGCAGGCAGACAAACCTGCCCTTGTTTTCCTTCATGGTCTGCTTGGCGATCATAGGGATTGGCAACCTGTCATTGATGAGCTTTCCAAAGAGTATCTATGCCTGGCTATCGATTTGCCGGGACACGGTGGTAGCCAACATATCGAAGCGGTCGGCTTTGAAGATACCTGCATCAAAGTAATAGCAACGATCAGTGAGACATTGTCTTCACCTTTTTGGCTGGTGGGCTATTCGCTGGGCGCACGCATTGCGATGTATCTCGCCACTCACTGTTCAAGCTCTCTGAAGGTAATCAACGCGCCTTTTGTTGGGCTCATTATCGAAAATGGGCACCCAGGTTTACCTGAACCCGAGAGAGCGGCAAGGCGTGAACATGATGAACAATGGGCGGTGCGTTTTGAAAGTGAGCCCATTGTTGATGTGCTTCAAGATTGGTACCAACAACCTGTATTTTCCTCACTAAATCATGCGCAAAGACAAAGTTTGATCGTTAAGCGCAGTGATAACCTCGGTACAAAAGTGGCAAGTATGCTGCGTGCTACATCCTTATCCCAACAGGATTTTCTGGGCGATTTGCTTAGAACGTTGCCAGCAAAGGTGTATTACCTGTGTGGCGAGAAGGACAATAAGTTTCTGGCATTGGCGATGCATTCGGGGCTGTCTTATTCCGTTGTCCCAGACGCCGGCCACAACATTCATGCAGAACAGCCCAAGCTGTTTTGCCAGTTGGTCAGACAACTGATTGAACCTTATTAATTCAATGATTTAATGGTAACACTATGGCTAGAACAACAGGTTTAACCGAACAGGAACTGTATACACCAGTGGTGTGGAATGATTGCTCTGAAGGCTATGAAGATATCCTTTTTGAAAAATCGGAAGACGGTATCGCGCGAATCACTATCAACCGTCCTGAAGTCCGCAATGCATTCCGCCCTCAAACAGTGAAAGAGATGATCAAAGCGCTGGCCGATGCACGCTACGACGAAAAAGTGGGTGTGATCGTGCTGCGTGGTCAGGGTGAACATGCATTCTGTTCTGGTGGTGACCAGAAGATCCGTGGCGACTACGGCGGTTACCGTGACGACGAAGGCACACACCACTTGAACGTGCTGGACTTCCAACGCCAAATCCGTACCTGTCCTAAGCCTGTGATTGCCTCTGTGGCAGGATACGCTGTGGGTGGTGGTCATGTGCTTCACATGATGTGTGACTTGACGATCGCAGCAGACAACGCGCAATTTGGTCAGACTGGCCCAAAAGTCGGCTCTTTCGACGGCGGTTGGGGCGCATCTTACATGGCGCGTATCGTGGGTCAGAAAAAAGCCCGTGAGATCTGGTTCCTATGTCGTTTCTACGATGCGCAAGAAGCGGTGGATATGGGTCTGGTTAACCACGTTGTCCCTTACGCAGAGCTTGAGCGTGAAACTGCGCGTTGGTGTCGTGAAGTGCTTCAGCACAGCCCAATGGCGCTGCGCTGCCTGAAAGCGGCACTGAATGCTGACTGTGATGGTCAGGCGGGCCTGCAAGAATTGGCAGGTAATGCGACCATGTTGTTCTACATGACCGAAGAAGGTCAGGAAGGCCGCAACGCTTTCAATGAAAAACGTCGCCCAGACTTCGACAAATTCCCACGTAACCCATAACAGGGCGGGAAGATGAAGCACGCAACGCTTTACCGTTATTCGTTGCCGATGGACAGTGGTGTGATTTTGCGTCACACCCGTCTGGCGCAGCGAGATGGCTTGATTGTCGAACTTAAAGATGGTGAGAAATCTGGCCGAGGCGAAATTGCGCCTTTGCCTGAATTCAGCGCTGAAACCATCGAGCAAGCACAAACTCAGATTGAGTTCTGTTTAGCGCAGTGGCTGGAAGGCCGCGAAATAGATTGGGACTCGCTCTATCCATCCGTCGCTTTTGGTTTGTCCGTTGCACTGGCAGAGCTTGATGGTGAAATCCCGGCTGAAGGTAATTTCCTCGCTGCGCCCTTGTGTAGCGGCGATCCGGATGAGCTGGTTGAAAAGCTCGCCGAATTGCCGGGCGAGAAAGTCGCGAAAATTAAAGTGGGCCTTTACGAGCCTATTCGCGATGGCATGGTGGTGAATATGTTTCTGGAAATCCTTCCAGACTTGCGCCTTCGACTGGATGCCAACCGCCAGTGGACGCCGGCAAAAGCAACACAGTTTGCCAATTATGTGAATCCCGCTTTCCGTTCCCGCATCGCCTTTTTAGAAGAGCCTTGTCAGACGCCAGAGCAAAGCCTCGCATTCAGTGAAGAAACCGGAATTGCCATTGCGTGGGATGAAACCCTGCGCGATGAAAGCTTTTCGCTAGAATGCAAAACCGGATTGTCTGCGATTGTGATTAAACCCACTTTAGTGGGCTCACTGAAAACAGTGAAAGCACTGGTTGAGCAGGCACATACCATGGGCATGGAAGCGGTGATCAGCTCCAGTATTGAATCCAGCTTGGGTCTCAATACACTGGCGCGCATCGCCCACTGGCTAACGCCGGAAACCGTACCTGGGCTTGATACGGTCTCATTGTTTGGTGAGCAGCTAGAGCAAGCGTGGCCAAACTGTGAGTTACCACTGAAAACACTGACTGACTGTGAAGTGGTATGGCAGGCGCACCAATAAACTTCGACACTTGGCCCTGGCTTTACTGGGGTCAGGTTAAACCTCGACATACAGCTTTATTTCTGGAAGGCGAAGCTATTAGCTGGCAGCGCCTTGTTTCAGATATTGGCAATATCCCAACATTACCTAAGCCTAAGAGTCGCTACGTAGCCATCCTCTCGCAAAATGATTACCAAACCCTTTTGGTTATCCTTGCTGCCTGGCAACAAGGCTTGAAAACGCTGCTGATCAATCCGGCTTTCTCTCAAGCACATCAGAAAGAAGTGCTCGATAAAGCGGGGATTGAGATGGTTATCGATCCGCATACCGATTTTCCTTCTACTGAGTCGCAACAGTCGGAACTGGTGCCATTTGACACCCAGGATATCCTAACCCTTGTGCTGACTTCCGGCTCGACGGGGACACCCAAAGCGGTTACTCACAATGCCAAAGCCCATTTAGCGAGTGCCAGCGGATTGTTTTCACTGATGCCGTTTGGTGAAAGTGATTGTTGGCTTCTTTCCCTGCCGTTATTCCATGTTTCTGGTCTTGCTATTATCTGGCGGTGGTTACAACGTGGAGCGACTCTGAAGATTGCAGACACCAAAGGTGATGCGTTGCGCTCAGCTTTAGAAGGTGTGACTCACGCTTCCTTGGTACCGACGCAATTGCAGCGATTGCTGCAAGGAGAGCGTCCTGCTTCGTTGACATCCGTACTTTTGGGCGGTGCATTTATCCCTCAAGCGCTGGTGGATGAAGCAGAAGCAAAAGGTATTGGCTGTTGGTGTGGTTATGGGATGACAGAAATGGCATCGACCATCACGGCAAAACGGGCGAATGGACTTTTCTCGGTAGGTCGCCCGCTTCCGCATCGTGAACTTATGCTTTCCAGCCTTGGTGAAATCATGGTGAAAGGAGACACGCTTTCATCGGGTTACCTGATTGGCGGAAAGTTGGAGCCTTTTTCGGACGGATGGTTTGCGACTAAAGATAAAGGTGAATGGGTAGATGGCGAGCTTCAGATTCTTGGTCGCTTGGATAACATGTTTATCTGTGGCGGGGAGAATGTGCAGCCCGAGAGTATTGAAAGGGTGCTTTCAGGCTTTGAAGGGATTGAGCAATTGTTTATTTTGCCCGTAGTGGATGCCAAGTGGGGACAGGTTCCTGTTGCGTTGGTGATGGGCAATGTTAATCAAGGTAATTTTCTTGCTTACGCAAAGTCGTTGCTGCCGCCACATCAGGTGCCTAAAGCCGCATACTCGATACCGAAGCATTTGCTGGATGGCGGGATAAAAATCTCCCGCCGCGCGTTAGCTGATTGGCTGGCTAACGAAAAGCTGGCTCAACGATAATCGCCTCTTAACGTTTTCACATCACTAAACAATCGGTCGCATCTTGCATCTTCTGGCTGAACCGGATTCCCCGCCTCGACTTCCACTTTCGACCAAAACCGCTTGGGAAATTTCAGGAGGGCGCGACCACCTTCTCGGCTGAAATAACTTCCCCATAAACCTTTCAACGCCATAGGTATCACAGGAACTGGTGATTGTTTCAGAATTAGGTCTATGCCACGTTTGAAGGGCTGCATGTCACCATCTGACGTGAGCTGGCCTTCCGGGAAAATACACACTATCTCGCCGTCATTCAGTTGCTTTTTGACTTCCTTGAGTGCGCAGCGTATGGAGCCACTGGTGAGCTTGATAGGAATGACGCGGCTGGCTCGGAAGAAATAATTCAGCACGGGCAGGTGGTAGTAATCTTCGTCCATCACAAAACGAATGGGGCGCGGACAAGCGCCTGCCAGAATCAAGGCATCGACATAGCTGACATGGTTACATACCAGCAATGCGCCGCCTTCCTTTGGAATGTTCTGGAGATTCTTGTGGGTCACGCGATAGAAGCTGTGGCTTAAAAACCAAATAACAAAGCGTAAAGCGAACAGTGGTACCTGCTTGCCGACATAGAGGGTGACAACAAGATTCAGCAGGGCGAGTACCAGGAAAAATTCAGGGATGCTGATGCCCACAGCACCCAGAAGAATCATGGCGAGAATGGCGCTGGTCACCATAAACAGAGCGTTATAAATGTTGTTGGCGGCAATGACCTGTGAGCGCTCACTATCTTCTGAACGTGCCTGCATCATGGAATACAGAGGAACAATGAAAATCCCTCCGAAGATGCCGATCAAGAGTAAATCGACAAATACCCACCACAGAGACGGGTCGGCAATAAATTCTACAAAGCTTGCCGCAGTTGAAGGCATCGCAGGTGTCGAGAACATCAGGTGAATGCCGAAAATAGTCAATCCCAGTGCACCAATTGGCACAATGCCTGGTTCAATACGATGGCCTGAAAGCTTGTCACAAAGCAAAGAGCCAACAGCAATGCCGACGGAGAATAGTGTCAGTAGAAACGAAACGGTCGCTTCATTACCGCCAAGGTGAAGCTTGGCGTAATTGGGGAATTGCGTGAGATAGCTGGCACCGAGAAACCAAAACCAACTGATCCCGAGAATCGACTGCAGCACCACTTTGTCTTTTCGTGCAATCGCCAGCGTGGTTTTCATCTGCCGGATAGGAGAGAAACGGATTTTGAGAGAAGGGTTTCCGGCAGCTACCTCAGGAATAGAACGGGCGCTCAAATAACCGAGCACTGCAAACACCACTACAGAGATAGCAGCAATATCTCGCGCTCCATCCATATTTGCGATAACCCCGGCCACCATGGTGCCAAGCAAAATCGCAAGAAATGTACCCGTTTCAACCAAAGCATTACCCGAAACCAGTTCCTGTGGTTTGAGGGTTTGAGGCAGTAAGGCGTATTTCACAGGGCCAAAGAATGCAGACTGCGTACCCATCAAGAAAAGAAGAACTAAAAGTGCCATGTAGCTTTCGTAGATGAAGGCAATGGCAGCGAGGCTCATAATGCCAATTTCCAGTAACTTCACGCCGCGGATAAATTGGGATTTCTCGAACTTATCCGCGAGCTCTCCGGCAAAAGCAGAGAACAGAAAAAAGGGGAGAATAAACAGGCCAGCAGCGAGGTTGATGAAAAGATCAGTACTTATCCCGATAACACCCGGGCCAGCAAAGGCAACAAGGATCAACAAGACATTTTTGTAGACATTGTCGTTAAACGCGCCGAGTGCTTGGGTGATAAAATATGGCAGGAAACGTCGCTGTTTCAGAAGCCCGGTTTGGCTTGTCATCCTTTCCTTCCCGGCTCTTAAGCGTCAATCCAGCTCTTAAGGTAGCCTGTCAGTAGGTTATCAATAAGCTCTGCGCCATTGACAGGCACTGAGGTGAAGAATTTGTCGTCAACCGCGAGCAGCGTGATGCCGTGAACTCCCGCCCAAAGCACGCGGCTTGCTTCCACTACTTCCTCATCACTTTTGGTGGGAGAAAGTCGCTTAAGCAGGCTTTCCAGCATGCCCGTCATACTTTGGATGCGGTCACTTTGCCAATCAGGAAGCTTGTCACCCTTCATGCTGTGCTCAAACACCAGCTGCCAACGGTAAGGATTTTTCGATGCGAACTCGAGGTAAAGGTGCGCAAGAGTGAACAGTGCATCCCGACAGTTTGATGTGTCGGTCAGCTTTTGTTGTGCCTGATGACGCAGATCGTCCAGCGTACGAGCGACAACATGCAGTAGCAGTATATTATAACTGCCAAAGACATTGACCAAGGTGCTTGGGACATACCCGATCTCAGCGGCGATTTTTCGCAAGCTCAGGGCGTGGTAAGGCTGGGTGTCTAAATACTTTTCAACGCAGTTAAGCGTCATTTCTACCAGCTCTTCGCGGCTGTGGTCGTTCCTGCGTGCCATTACTTCTGCTGCAAATAGTGAACAATGTTCGATATTTTAGGAGTGGGGTCGGGAAAGGGCAAGTTATGTGCCTCTCAGTTTAGCTAAATGCCAACAACTGAGAGGCTTTGGAAGCAAAAGCTTAGCTGAAACGTTCTGCGTTTTTAATCGAAACCTGATCGTTCAGTGTCCAAAAATCATAAATCACACCAACGATGAAGAAGCCACCAGTAAACAGATAAATGATGCCAGTCACCCATTTGCCCATATACATACGGTGAATACCGAAGATGCCTAGGAAGGTCAGCAATATCCAAGCGACCGAGTAATCGACTTGTCCACTGTTAAAACGAAGGTCTGCTTCGCGATCCATTGACGGGATCAGAAACAGGTCAATTAACCAGCCAATACCCAATAGCCCGAGCGTGAAGAGCCAGATGGTTCCTGTCACAGGCTTACCGTAATAAAAACGGTGTGCACCGAGAAAACCGAAGATCCATAAAATGTACCCAACGGTTTTACTGTGTGTATCGTTCATCGCATCAACCTTTATTTGTTTTCTCTCTGTGAATATGGACTGCATTGTAAGGTAGTCGTTCCATTAAGAGCGCTATCTCCTCAACGGTTTACCGCATTTTTATTAAAAAGTCGCCAAAAGGAGAAATCTTGCTCGCAGTTACGTATAGCCATTTAGGGAAAATTTAAACGATTGGTAACATATTCGCCCGCAACAGGGTTTGACTTTCCGTGCCGCTGACATAGCATGAAAGTACCTTACGCTTGTTGCGTTATTTGACATTGAAACAAAAGGTTTGCAATGAAACGCTTTTTTACTCTATTCGCGCTGATGTTCGTGATGGTGGTATCTGCACCACACGCTGAGGCGAAGAAGTTCGGTGGCGGTAAGTCTTTCGGTAAAAGCTTTAAGACGGCACCAGCGCCAAAATCACAACCTACCAATACTAATTCCATCAATAAGCAAAACGATCCTGCGGCTGCAGCGAAGTCGTCCTCTAAGAAAGGCTTGATGGGTGGTTTGCTGGGTGGACTGCTAGCTGGTGGTCTGATCGCAGCCATGATGGGAGGGGCATTTGAAGGCTTCCAAATCATGGATTTCCTGATTATCGCACTGATCGCATTCGTACTGTTTAAGATCTTCAAGAGCCTGATGGCGGCGAAGAACGGTTCGATGAACCGACCGCATCAACAAGCTTACGCTGGTGGCCAAGAGCCGCAAAACAAAGGTTACTACCACGAGCAACAACAGCCTCAGTTCCGTGAGTCAGCGGCGACATCTTCGACGGGTGGTTTTGGTGCAGTAAATAACGATGTACCGTTTAACTTCCCGCCGAATTTCGATATGGCTGGATTTGTAAACGGTGCGCGTGAGCATTACCGCATTCTGCAAGGTGCATGGAACCACAACCAGCTTGAAACTATTCAGGAATACGTGACGCCTGAGCTATATAACGATCTGGCTGAAGAGCGCCGTAAGCTGGAAGGCGAGCAGCACACAGAAGTCATGTATGTCGATGCGGAAATCGTCCGTGCTGATTACGACGGCAAACTTGCTCAACTGAGCCTGCAGTTCAGCGGCCGCTACACTGACCGTAAGGAAGGTGTTGAAGAGGACATTACTGATATCTGGCACCTAGAGCGTGATATGACACAACCAAACGCACCTTGGTTGATCGTTGGCATTCAAGCGTAAAGTATTCGCAAACATTCCCCCTAATCAAGAGCAGCCCAAGTGGCTGCTCTTTTTTTGTTCATGATTTTTGAACAATGACTTCAATGATTCCCGTTAGCTTATTTATTGATTCGCAGTTACATTGGCGGAAACAACTTCAAATAAATATCGAGAAACAACAACGTGGAACGCTATAGAACTCCCGCCCATCTTCTTATCGCGATGGCTTTTATCATGGCCATGGCGTTTTCTGTCTGGAACGTATTACTCAACAACTTTGTGGTAGAAAAAGCCGCGTTTACCGGTAAAGAGATCGGCATGCTGCAAAGTTTGCGTGAAGTCCCTGGCTTCCTGGCGTTTACGGCGATTTATCTCTTGTTGTTTATCAAAGAGCAGCGCTTTGCCTTGGTGTTTCTGGCTGTGATGTGTCTCGGTGTTGCGGTGACAGGTTGGTTTCCAACGGTATGGGGGCTGTATTTGACCACGGTTGTGATGTCGATTGGCTTTCACTATTTCGAAACCGTTAATCAGTCTCTGACTTTACAGTGGATAGATAAAGATAAAAGCGCGCACTTTATGGGGCAGATTCTTGCCTGGAAGGGCGCAGCAAGCCTTGTCGCTTATGCTGCCGTTTGGCTATTGATGGAATGGATGGCGGTCAGTTACAACACAGTTTATATGCTGTTTGGCTTTGTCAGTTTGATAGCAGTGCTTGTGCTTTGGGCAATGTTTCCTTCCTTTGAAAGCCCACACGTTCAGACCCGAAAGCTGATTATTCGTAAAAGATATTGGCTTTATTACGGCCTGACTTTCCTCAGTGGGGCTCGTCGTCAGATCTTCATTGTTTTTGCCGGCTTCATGATGGTTGAGAAGTTTGGGTATTCCGTGGGTGATGTCAGTCTGCTGTTTATCATCAACTACCTCTTCAACATGCTGTTTGCAGCCAAAATTGGTGCTTGGATTGGCAGAGTGGGCGAGCGACGCGCCCTGACCGTGGAGTATGTCGGATTGGCGTGTGTGTTTACCGGCTATGCCTTTGTGGAAAGTGCAACGATGGCAGGTGTGTTATACATTGTGGACCACCTGTTCTTCGCCATGGCGATCGCGATTAAAACTTACTTCCAGAAGATTGCCGATCCGGAAGACATTGCATCCACGGCGGGTGTGAGTTTTACCATCAATCACATTGCGGCAGTGGTGATTCCTGCTGCTTTGGGTGTGGTGTGGTTGTACTCACCAACAACGGTCTTTTTAGTCGGTACCGGCCTTGCTTTGGGGTCACTGACTTTGTCTAGAATGGTTCCTTTAGCACCAGAATCCGGTAACGAAGTCAGTTTCTTAGGTCGAAAACGTGCTCAGGATGTGGCGTGATTCAAACTTCTGTCTATTTGTAGCTGCTTGATTGTGCTTATCGATCAGTTCTTGATCTCGGCACAAATTCTATGTGGCACGACCAACTATATTCAAGGGTAACGAAACACGGATAAATGTTGGAGGCGCTATGCCATTTACGTCTGAACTGGTCGACGAAATGAACGTCCTGGTGAAGTTTTCTCGTTCTTCTGATCTCATGGGTATCAAGGTTCACAGTGATGCGGATCCTGATCTTGTGGCTGCAACAGAACGCCTTTATGACAAAAAGCTGATCACAGCAAAAGACGGTGGTTACTTAACTTCGATTGGTCGAGATGCGGTTGAGCATGCAAAAGAAGCGCTGCGCATTTTAAGGTCACACCCTGAATAAACCGGAATGGAACTGAAAAGAAAAGGAAAGGGAGCCCATCGGCTCCCTTTTTTGATGTTGTGTTTTTTGGGGTCTGTTGACGTTAGGTATTAGATTACCAAACGTCTTTGTCGATCTGCTTGTCCAGCTTCGGGAACTTGGTGCGATCGAACGTCGGCTTTTTGCCTTCTTTACGCTGGGTTTCATAGTCTTTAAGCAGCGCAAATACGATGCCAGACAGCGCAAGAATTGCCACAAGGTTGATGAGGGCCATCATACCCATAGACAGGTCGGCAAATGCCCAAACCGTCGGTAAGTCAACAACAGCACCGATCACTACCATTGCCAGAACAGCAACACGGTAGACATTGATGGCCTTTTTGCTTTTGAAGATGTACTCAATGTTTGATTCACCGTATGAGTAGTTGGCAATCAGCGAGGTGAATGCAAACAGCAGAATGGCGATAGCAATAAAGCCTGCACCCCAAGCTCCCACTTCTTCAACCAGAGCCGCTTGAGTCAGCGCAATACCGGTGACGCCGCTGTCAGTGTCCAGCATACCTGATAGCAGGATGATAGATGCGGTCGCGGTACAGATAACGATGGTATCGATAAACACGCCCAACATTTGCACATAGCCTTGCGCCACTGGGTGGTTAGGGCGGGTGGTCGCTGTTGCCGCCGCGTTAGGCGCAGAGCCCATACCTGCTTCGTTCGAGAACAGGCCGCGTTTGATACCTTGCATCATGGCTGCACCAATTGCACCGCCTGCTGCTTGTTCAAAACCAAGCGCACTGCCGATGATGGTGCCGAAAACGTCTGGAAGCAGCGTGATGTTGATACCGATAACGTAGAAGGCCACAACCAGGTAACCAATCGCCATAAATGGAACAATCAGCTCGGCCACTTTGGCGACAGAACGCATACCACCAAAGATGATAGGTGCCGTTGCCAGCGCTAGAATCACACCTACCCAAGTGTTATCAGTGCCGAAAGCGGTGTTCATCGCCGCGGCGATAGAGTTTGACTGAACGCCGTTGAATGCCAGACCAAACGCGATGATCAAACAGATAGCAAAGGCGATGCCCAACCAGCGCTGACCCAAACCCTTCTCAATGTAGTAGGCTGGACCACCGCGGAAGGTGTTGTCTTTGTGATTGATTTTATACGCCTGTGCCAGTGTAGATTCCACAAAGCTGGTAGACATACCGACCAATGCAGTAATCCACATCCAGAAAACTGCGCCAGGGCCACCAAGGTAAATAGCCACGGCAACACCTGCCATGTTACCTGTACCTACGCGGGCTGCGAGACTGGTGCTGAATGCCTGGAATGATGAGATACCACCATCGGCGCCTTCACGGCTACCTTTGATGAGCTCAAACATGTGCCCGAAAGAGCGGAATTGGAGGAAACCGGTGCGGAAAGTGAAGTAAAGACCAGCGCCGATCAAAAGGTAAATAAGCACGCTTCCCCACAACAAGCCATTCCCGGCGTCGATAAAGGAAACGAATAGTTCTTTTAGTTCCGTCATATACAAACTCTACTGTCGTCAAATTTAGAGTGGCAGTTGAGTGAGAAGGAGGAGACAAGGGATCTGAAACTTCCTTTTCAGCTCTCTGCCCCGGACAAATAACTTGTCCTGGCGACGCTTCCGTGCAGAGATTCCAGCCAGCAGACTTGCGCTTCGATTGCGCTACTTACAAATCCATTTGAGCATGATCTGTGGCCGTTTTTTGCTCACTTGACGTCAAGATAAGCAAATAAAGCGGCGGGATAATACTCCAAATTTGATCTTCTGGCATCTGTAAATTTCACTAAAAGATTAAATGTTAGGCAAATAGTTTAATGGAAGGATGTTTTTACAACATTATTTACTATCAACATTAACATTTACGAAGGGGGAATCTGGCCACTCAATCGAGGGAGTTAGAAGACGTTACTGAGAGTTAATCGTTTGCTTTCGACACTTTTTGTTCAAGGTCCGATCTGACGATCTCCAGTGCTTTTAATGCTGTCTCAGGATCGACCTCATTGCTTTCCAAAGGTAGATTAAATCAACAGCAAGTTTGATTTCATCAGGGCATTGTCTAGTCCTGATTGACTCATGATTCTTTACTCCAATTTGGGAAATAGATATTGAATGCTGCTTTTATCAATTCGGCATGAAGCGGAACCAAAGCGCTCTGTTCTGTACGATATCCGCCGCCGATAACCGCGGCGATAGGAACGCCGTGTTGGTGACAAGCTTCCATGACGGCTTTATCTCTCTCAGCGATGCCGTGTTGGCAAACATTCATATAGCCAAGTTCATCATCTACATGAATATCAACGCCCGCATCATATATCACCATGTCGGGCTGGTGTTGTGCGATAGCAAGGGTTAGCACAGGCACGAACTCAGAAAGGTAGGCATCTGACTCAACGCCAATAGGCATCGGGATATCAATGTCCGAGTCTGGCTTTCGTGATGGGAAGTTTTTGTCACAGTGCACCGAAAGGGTAATGATGTCTTCCTTCTCTTGAGCGAGTGTCGCCGTGCCATCGCCATGATGAACATCGCAATCGACGATAAGTACTTTGTTTATATTCGGATAGGAAAGTGCGTGGTCGGCTGCGAGAATCAAATCATTGAATAGGCAAAAGCCACTGCCAAAGTCTTTATGCGAGTGATGGTATCCACCAGTAAGGTGGACAGCGACACCGTGCTCTATCGCTTTATCGACGGTGAGAGTGGTTCCTCCCAGTGATGTGAGGCTACGTTGTATCAGTGCTTCACTCCAGGGGAAGCCAATTCTGCGCATTTTTACCAGAGATAAAGAGCCGCTCACCAAAGCATCAACATAGTCTTCATCATGGAAGCGCTTGAGGTGCTCGCTATCGAGTGGCGTTGGTTGGAAGGCCTTAACTGGCCAGCCCAACTTATCAATGTGCTCTTTGAGCAGCCGGTATTTTTGTAGCGGATACCTGTGACCTTCAGGCAATGGAAAGTCAGAATAGATCGGATGGTAAACAATAGGCAGCATGAAAACTTCAGCCTTTACGCTCACGGAAAGAAATACGGGATTCGATTTTTTGTCTGGCCTCACGACAGCGTGATAGGCGCTTTTCAAGTGCGAGCAACTGCTTCTGGGCTTGCTGCTGTTCAGGAAAACTGGCGTATTGCCCCAGTTTTGCTTCAGCATCGCGAACCATATCTTCCAGTCTTCTTTCCCATCCCTGATGCTGTGCTAGATCCTGGTAGAGCTGGCTGATAGAAGCGCCGGTTTTCGGAGCCATGGCTTTTTCTTGCTGTCGTATAGCCAATGTAGCCATTTCACGCTGAAGCGCACCGATTTGATTTACCAGTTTTTCGCATAGGTGCTCGGCACGCATCGCTGAAAGGCGTCCGCTTGCCTGCTCCCGTTCGATGGTATCAACGACACTTTTTGCTTCCGACACACAAGGTGTAAGCAGCTTAGCGAGACAAGAAAACAGGCGTTCATCGAACAGCGGCTTTGCACTTTCGCCGCGCTTTCGGTCAATCTCCGCTGCGCGGTTTGCCAGCGTTTGAAGCTCGGTTCTGAGGGATGATAAATCCATAGCTCTTAATACCTATTGGGCTTAAAGCCAAGCGTCGATGGCCAGTTTAACGGATAGAACCACAACCACAGTAACAAACACAGGACGGATAAACTTAGCGCCAAACTTAATAGCAGAATGTGCGCCGATGTAAGCACCTACCATCAGGCAGACACCCATAGTCAGCCCAAGCGCCCAGTTCACATGACCCAAAATGATAAAGGTAACGAGTGATGTAATGTTGCTGACGAAATTCATCGCTTTGGCCAAACCTGACGAAAGCAGAATATTCATTTTATACATCGACATCGAAGACACAGTCCAGAATGCGCCGGTTCCCGGCCCTGCAACCCCATCATAGAATCCTAAGGTGAGCCCTTGAGCCCACTGCTTTTCTTTTAGGTGAGGCTCATCCTTCGGCAGATTGTGATTCTCTGCTTTTGGTTGGCGATGCCAGATGGTGTAGGCGGCGGTTGCCAGCACCACTAGCGGCAGGGCTTTTTCGAGCCACTCGGTGGAAATATAGTCCACGACTAAAGTACCCAAAATTGCGCCAATGAAAGTGGCGAGAAAGGCATGAATCCAAAATGAGGGCGAAAACAGCTTTTTCCGGTAATAGGTAAATGCAGCCGTCGAGGAGGCAAACGTTGCTGACAGCTTATTGGTGCCTAATGCGATATGCGGCGGTAAGCCAATGGAAAGCAAGGCAGGAACCATTAACATGCCACCTCCACCGGCAACAGCATCAATAAAACCTGCCGCAAGTGCGACCATTCCCAGAATAATGAGGGTATTGGGATCTAGAAGTTCGAGCATTCTTATTTTTCTTAGTGTTCGATAACACGCTTAAAGGGAGGCAATGAATCCAACAAGGCTTTTCCATAACGCCTTGTAACAACTCGTCTGTCTAGCAACACGACTCTACCAGAGTCCTGTTCTTTGCGCAGCAGTCTACCTGCTGATTGAACAAGCTTTTTACTGGCTTCCGGCACGGAGATCTGGAGGAATGCATTACCGCCTTTTCGCTCTAGATACTCAGCATGAGCTTCTTCCACCGGAGAGGTGGGTACCGCAAACGGAATTTTGGTGATGATAAGGTTGGTCAGCTGTTCTCCGGGCAAATCGAGACCTTCAGAAAAACTGCCTGTTCCGAAAAGGATGCTGGCCTGGCCTTTTTCACAACATTTGCGGTGCGCATCCAATATAGAGGTGCGTGATGCTTCTCCCTGCACATGAAGGTGCCAGCCAAGTTTTTTGATATCGGCACGCATCTTTTCAGCGACCTGATTCATCTGCCAGTAAGAGGAAAAAAGTACCAAGCTGGCAGTTTCAGCTTCGAGGTATTCCATCAATATATCGGGAAGGTAGCTGGTAAACTTCTCGTCCTGCGGTTCGCAAGGCATAGCTGGGATGACCAGGCGCGCGTTTTCCTGATAATTGAACGGGGAGGGCAGCGCAAGAAACCGTGTGCCATCGTTTTCGTCCAATCCCACCTGTCGACAAAAGTATGTGAATGAGTTTAGAGCACGTAAGGTGGCTGAAAGAAGACACACTCCTGCAGCGCGAGACCAAAGCAGTTGGTCCAGTCGCCAACCGATTTCCAACGGTGATACATGAACAATAAGGTCAGATTCTCGCTCGGGACATTTTTGAATCCACCTCGCCAGTGGCGCTCCTTTGTCTGAATTAGGTTGCGCCATCAGCGTCCACACCTTTTCGAGATTCTCTAAGCGCTGCAAGAAAAAGGCGGATTCGGCAAGAAGAGGGTCCGCAAGCCTTGAAGCAAGTTCACCGTCTTTTAAACGCTCTGAGATAAGGTCGTGGAGTTTTGCGAGCGACTGATTAGCTTTTTTTGCGGCTTTTTGCATTTCTTTAGACTCAAGATGCAAAGCTTCTGGCAATTCACCATCGGTAAAACGATAGACGCCGTCATTATTAAGAGGGAAACCAATCAGCATGTGCCGGATGCCTCGAAGCCCGGGAATAAGCACTTGGATTCCTGATTGCAAGGCATCTAAAAAGCGGCCACTGCGTTTGATGTCGCCGCCATTGGCAATCTTGGATGCGCTTTGGTTGAGTTTTTCCAGCCAGGATGCAGCGCCAACCAAGCTTGCAGATGCGGCAGAGAAATCTCGAGCGACAGTGGGCAAGTGGTGCGCTTCGTCGATCATATAAAGAGCATGCTCTGGCTCAGGCAGGATTACCCCCCCACCAAGTTCTAAATCCGCCATCAATAAACTGTGATTAGCAACAACAACATCGGCTTTGTCCAGATGTTCGCGGGCCTTTGCGAATGGGCAGTTGCGGTGGGCGGCCAACCCTGAGTGACAGGTGTGCTTATCGGACACAATAGTTTGCCAGAGGTGATCAGGAATACTTTTCGGCCAAGCGTCCCTGTCGCCGTTCCATTTTCCGCGGGAATAGGCGCTATACATGGTGTTGACCATGTCGATATCTGTCTTTTTGGGTTTTTCTGTAAACAAGGCTTGCTGCCCATGTCCTTCAGCACTGGCAGCGGCTGCGAGTTTCTCCCCACAACAATAGCGCTGACGGCCTTTTGCCAGTACAAAGCTAAACTCCCTGGAAACCACTCGGCGAAAAAGCGGCAGATCTTTTTCTATTAGCTGTTCTTGCAGAGCGACTGTGGCCGTGGAAACCACCACCTTTTTATTGTTGTTGAGGGCGTAACAAATGGATCCCATCAGGTAAGCCATTGACTTACCGATACCCGTTCCCGCTTCCGCCACCAGAATACGTCTTTTGGGGTTGTATTCCCCTGCGAGTGTTTTTGCAATTTCAGCAACGAGGTAGTTTTGCGCTTTTCTTGGAATAAAATTCTGTAGCTGGGCTCTCAAATTCTCGTAGCTGGAGCGGATGTCTTTTTTGGTTGATGGGCTAAGCATGTTTGTCACAGTCTGAATGGCAGAGCCGCAGTATATCACGCGCGGAGAATGTGAAAGAGTTCAAGTATTCGATCATTTATTCCAATTTATGCGATTTAGATCACGAATATCAATTGAACTAATATTAGCTATCACTATGAAATCCAAAGGGAATGCCATTCACTGCACAAATTGCTTACGTGCAGAATATAATTCTATTAAACGTGTTATTTGTTGAGATTAACAGATTAATACTCTGATAAAGCATTGCGATCAACTTTACAGAATTTTGACAATGTGGTTTCGTTTCCGTGACCCCGCTCGATAGGTTGTGTTTATCTATATGTATTTAAGGGTATTTTTATTTTTTGATATTGATTTTGGTTGATTTGACAGATTTTAGATTTCTCTGCACTCTAAGTTTCGAAGTTTAAGCGTACTTGTTGTGATGTTTTAGTGACGTTGTGACACGTACAAACATAAAAGGGATCCTGGAACAGGAATTCCAATCTAATAAAGAAAAGGCAGTGGATTAACATGAAAAAGACTATCCTAGCGATGGCAGTACCAGCTCTGCTGGCTGCTGGTGCAGCACAAGCAAGCGTTAACCTGTACGATGCAGACGGTGTTACCGTTGATTTATCAGGTGCTGCAGAAATCCAATATTACAAAGGCTATAGCAACACTGAAGACGCGCACCTGCGCATTGATGACGCCGATCTGATTTTGACTACATCTATCGAAGTGACTGACAGTTTGGATGCAGTTGCTGGAATGGGTTTCAAGTATGAAGACCAGTTTGATGGGACCGTTGGTCAAGACAACGGCGCTGTTAAAAACGACGAGCTGTATGTAGGTCTTGGTGGTGATTTCGGTACTATTACTTTTGGTCGTCAGCTGCTGATTTCTGACGATGCAGGCAACCAAAAAGACTATGAGTTGGGTACTGAGCAAGTTGACTTTGTACAAACCTCAGGTAACCAAGTAGTTAAGTGGGTATACGACAACGGTACTTTCTATGCTGGTGCTAACATCGATCTTGACAATAATAAATCTGAGTCAGTAGATGGCCGTCAAATCATCGGTGGACGCGTTGGTGCACGATATGAGGGCTTGGATGCGCGAGTATACCTGTACGACGGCGAAAACCTACCTAGCGATGGGCTTGTTTGGGACGTTAGCGGTTTCAACGCAGAAGTTGATTATGCGATCAACGAAGCGTTCGATGTAGCACTTAGCTATGGTCAGATCGAGTACAAAGTTGTTGCGACTGACGCGAAGGTTGACGTGGATGTAATCGGTATTTCTGCAGGTTACCAAGCTGATGAAAAAACTGGTTTAGCACTTGGTTATGATATCATTGATATTGACTCTAACAACCAAAGCTCAAGCCTGTATGCAAACGTCACTTACAAGCTTGCAAGCAACGCAAAAGTGTACGCTGAAGTCGGTGTAGCAGATGAGGAAGTTGCCGGTGTTGATATAGACACTGACACTGGCTATGTTTTGGGCATGGAAGTTAAATTCTAATCTGATTTAGACTCTGTGCAATGAAGCCGCCTGTTAGGCGGCTTTTTCGTCTCAAACGGGAAGAGAATATGCCAAGAATAATTCTATTTACGCTGCTATGTTGGTTTTCTGGATCAGTATTCGCTGCGCAGTTGAGTGCAGAAAATGGTTTAGAGTTGTTACTGATCAATGGAAAAAAAGCGAAAAGCTATGGAAAGCATGCGGACAAAGCGGTTGATCTTTATCCTGCCACTTATCAAATAGTTGCAAGGTTTGATGATGAAGTTAAACGTGGCGCACGATCAACAATTTTTACATCTAAGCCTTATATTTTAACGGTAGCTATGGGTGAGGACGATCTGGTATTGACTATCCCTCGTCTAAAGTTCGAAAGTCAAGCTACGGCTTTTTTCCGAAAACCTTCATGGACTTTGACGAATAAAACCACTGGATTAAATACAAATCTGCAATCTGAAAAGTTAGTGGGCAGTGGCTTTGGCTCATTTAAAAATATGGAACAAGCGATTGCTGACTATAACCGTAAAAATGGTATTGTTTTTGAGGACGGCCAAGCTCAAAACCTTGAGGAAGTCCTTGTATCAGTTGAAGAAAATGGAAGTGTTAGTATCGATGGTGATACATTCACCCAGCTTAAACTATGGTATACAAAGGCTACGGATGAAGAAAAGAAATCCTTCCGTAAGTGGATGATAGAGCAGGATTTCCAGTAAACCATTGTTAGAGAGGTTGGTATGAGAATATGGATGTCGAGCTTATTGGTATTGATCTTGGGCGGGTGTCAGTCCACTGGAACATCGTTACCAGAAACTGATTTTCAGGGGAAAGTCCCGGCTGACCTAAATGCGCAACTATTAAAGCTAAACGATCAACCGATACAGTCTTTTCGCGGACAGACAGTTCATGTCATCTATCAAGAAGATAGAGCTCTTGTAACTATTGTCCAGAAGTTACGAAGCGCGAGGTGGACTTGGGATATGCATAAGTCACAAATTTCAGATGATGTACTGGCGCAAACTTGCCGTGATTTTGGTGATGCAATTGATCAAGGACTAGGTGTACGAACCTGGTTTGCCGGTAGCGGCGGGTTTGTCACCGACATAGTAAAAGCTGGAGATTGCGATGGCCTCAAATGAGGCCATTTTACACATGGTGATATCGACTATGTTCTCTGCAAGCTCGACAGCGCGATTCTGCAGGGTCTGAAAGAATATCCTCGACTTCTATTTCTTCTTCGCAGTCAGCGCAAAGCCCAAATAGGCCAGTATGAATAGCACAAAGTGCGGCATCGATTTTCTCTAGCCGTAAGCCATCATCATGTAAAGTCGTACTTTTTTCCCTTCTACATAATTTAATCAGATGCGCTGTTGGGACGTTGGACGCGTCCAACCCCGTCAATGTGATCAGTGCATCTTCCAATCTGCTGCGTACCGCTTCCTTCTCATTCGCGAGCTTTTGTTGTAGCTGTGCTACAGTTTCTGTATCAATCATTGTGATCTCTCGGTGCGCGTTGTAACCGGATCAGTGTAGTGATACCAGCCTTATTTGTTCTGATATATATCAAGACAAAACGAGTTAGGTTTGAGCAATGCGTATATTGACCCTGCAGTTTGTCGGTATTTAGCCGTACGCTAAACGGTTATATTTGCATCCTGCTCAACAAAAGTCAGAACAAAAAGGATGTACGAGATGGACACTAACTTTAAAGACCCGTTTAACTTTGCTTATTTCTTGGGAATGATCGCTGTGCTGCTCATTCCTACGCTGCCAGCTACCTTGACCTGGATTGGCATGCTAAGCAGATAAAACCCTGTTTGGGAGGAAGAGTGCAAGAGTCGATTAAACGCATACTGCTTCTGAGTATCGGATGGGTCTGTGTACTGTTAGGTGTGATTGGCATCTTTCTCCCATTATTGCCAACAACCCCTTTTATGCTTCTCGCGAGCGCATGTTTCATGCGTGGCTCTCCCCGTATCGCTCACTGGCTCCATAACCATCCAACCTTTGGTCCGGCGATCAATAACTGGAATGAGCACCGGGCCATTGACAAAAAAATTAAGCGACGGGCAACTGTCTTTATCGTGCTCAGCTTTTCACTCTCTATCGCGATTGTTCCTGAGCTTTGGCACAAGATCATGCTAGTGACCATGTGTGTCGCACTTTTATTTTGGTTTAACCGTTTGCGTGAAATCGAAGCTGTTGCCGGAGCCTCAGAAAATACATAACATGAGCCCTTCGTCTCCCCATCGGCTGGCTATTGAAAGCGGGCGTAAATGGGGTCATTTACTTCCAGCATTACCGGAAGCCACATACCGTGGTGAGTCATTATGAGCCAAGACAAAATCGCATTTATCAAAGACAGCATTAAAACCATTCCTGACTATCCAAAACCAGGCATTATGTTCCGCGACATCACCAGCCTGATGGAAAACGCAGAAGCCTATAGAGCGACCATTGGTTTGCTTGTGGAAAAATACAAAGATCAGGGCTTCACAAAAATTGTGGGTACTGAGTCTCGTGGTTTTCTGTTTGGAGCACCATTGGCACTGGAATTAGGCGTCGGTTTTGTTCCTGTTCGTAAACCAGGAAAGCTGCCACGTGAAGTGATCAGCGAGAGCTACGAACTGGAATACGGCACAGACAAGCTCGAAATTCACACGGATGCTATCGTTGAAGGCGACAAAGTACTGATGGTTGATGACCTGCTTGCGACTGGCGGCACGATTGAAGCAACCACTAAACTAATCCGCCGTTTGGGTGGCGATGTGGCCCATGCTGCATTTATCATCAATCTGCCAGAAATTGGCGGAGAAAAACGTCTTCAAGAAAATGGCATCGACGTTTACAGCATCTGCCAGTTTGACGGTCATTAATCGAGCGTTCAAACCGTTGGAGCGAGAAGAGCGTGATCGTCAAGATCGCGCTCTTTTTACGTCTGTGCTAGCATGGCGGTAGACTATTGGAAGAATTTATAACGCATGAGTTATCAGGTACTAGCCAGAAAATGGCGACCACACCAGTTCCAGGATGTGGTTGGCCAATCCCATGTATTGACCGCTTTAGCGAATGCGCTCGATCACAATCGTTTGCATCACGCCTATCTGTTCAGCGGCACGCGCGGTGTGGGTAAGACCACTATCGCCCGCATCTTTGCCAAAGGCTTGAACTGCGAACAGGGTGTAACCTCAACGCCTTGTGGAGTGTGCTCGACCTGTCAGGAAATCGATCAAGGTAGGTTTGTTGACCTATTGGAGATTGATGCGGCGTCTCGCACCAAAGTAGAAGACACGCGTGACCTTCTAGACAACGTCCAGTACAAACCCGCTCGTGGTCGCTACAAAGTCTATCTGATAGATGAAGTGCACATGCTCTCGCGCCACAGCTTTAATGCGTTACTCAAAACACTCGAAGAGCCGCCTGAGTACGTGAAATTTCTGCTGGCGACCACTGATCCACAAAAGCTGCCAGTCACCATTCTGTCGCGTTGTCTGCAATTCCATTTGAAGCATTTGGACGCCACGCAGATAAAAGATCAATTGTCATACGTTCTTGAGCAAGAAACGGTTTCGGCAGAGCCTAGAGCACTTTCCCTTATCGCTCGTGCGGCCGAAGGCAGTATGCGTGATGCGCTATCGCTGACTGATCAAGCAATTGCTTTGGGTAATGGCAGCGTCCTCGAAGGCCAAGTAACAGAAATGCTGGGTACTTTGAGCACTGATCAGGCGATCTTGCTGCTTGAAGCGTTGGCTGAAGGTCATGCAAATCATGTTATGCAGTGCCTGACGCACTTAGCCGAAGTGGGTGTTGAGTGGGATGGACTATTAAAAGAAATTGCGGGGCAATTGCATCGCGTGGCAATGGCGCAAGCCTTACCAGAGTCTGTTGATGCTTCATCTCCGGATGCAGAACGTATTTTAATGCTGGGTCAATCCATCTCTCCGCAAGATGTACAACTTTACTACCAGATTGCGTTGCAAGGGCGTCAGGACTTGCCTTATGCACCGGATGGACGTGCAGGTCTTGAGATGGTGTTGCTACGAATGCTGGCATTTAGGCCAGTCACGTCCCAGCAATATCAGCCTTCTGTGGTTAGCGTCCCTACAAATGAACCAGGCAAAGCAACCGCGGTATCTGCACCTCAGTCCAACACCAGACTAGAAACGTTAAAAGCGCAGGTTGAAGCTAGTCGTGCAGTGAGCAAACCTGCTCCTGCTCCTGCTCCTGCTCCTGCTCCTGCTCCTGCTCCTGCTCCTGCTCCTCCGCAGCCAGCGCTTAATCCAACGCAGTCTCAACCTTTGCAAGCTGCTCAGCCGAATGTGGTTCAGGACGATCCTCAGATGTCTGCGCACATGGCAGCGATGGAAATGGAAGCGCAGCGGGAAACTGAGTCCCACGCTGACTACGATTTGCCGTCTCAATCAACGGTAGTACCATCACCTCAGCAGCCTCAGCAGCCTCAGCAGCCTCAACAAACAGCACCTTCTTCCGCAGGGAGTCTGGTGGCCGCACGCAACATGTTGAGAAGTCGCGTTCGCCAGCAAGAGGGCCAATCGCCAAAAAGGGTAGTGCGGCAACAGCCGGCGGTGATGCACTGTCGGTTATCGACCGGATCGCAGCAAAACATAAACCTGCTGATCCTGCTATTTTTCAGCAAGCGTCGATGCCGAATGAAAATGCCGCGACCCAAGATGAAGCTTATCGTTGGAAACCGACCAAGATAGAAACGGCCGAAGAAAAGCCCGTTACTGTTACGCCGGATAAGATTAAAAAAGCGCTGAAACACGAGCGCACGCCGGAAATGCGCGATAAGCTGGAAAAAGAGTCGATTGAGTTGGATGAGTGGAGTCGCATTGCCAGCGCGCTGGAAGCGCCGCGATTGGTCAAGCAGATGGCATTGAACGCATCCATGGAGCGACATGGCGACCAGATCAATCTTTGTTTGCGTGCTGAGCAAGCGCACTTGAACACCGAAAAAGCACAGTCTGCCTTGCTTGAGGCATTGAGCAATCAGCTGGGTACTTCAATTACATTGTCTGTCGTGCAGGGAGAAGCGGGAACGACACCGCTGGAATGGCGTGACAGACTTTATACAGAAAATTGGCTCAGGCTTCACAAAGCCTGAGTGATGATCCCAATGTTCGCTTTATCTGCCAGCGTTTTTCCGCGCAGCTGGATGAAGAGAGCGTTAGACCTATATAAACCTAAAAGGGCTGTGATTTAGATATCTCAGCGCAAAGCTAAATAGAGAGAAGAGTATGTTTGGTAAAGGCGGAATGGGCAACCTGATGAAGCAGGCGCAGCAAATGCAAGAGCGCATGCAGAAGATGCAGGAAGAAATTGCGAATATGGAAGTCACCGGCGAAGCGGGTGCAGGTCTGGTAAAAGTGACCATCACTGGCAGCCACAGTGTTCGTCGCGTTGAACTGGATGACAGCCTGATGGAAGACGACAAAGACATGCTGGAAGACCTGATTGCTGCAGCCTTTAACGATGCAGCGCGCCGCATTGAAGAAGCTCAGAAAGAGAAAATGGCTTCAGTCACTGGCGGCATGCAGATGCCACCAGGCTTTAAAATGCCATTCTAAGTATGCGTACAAGCCAACTGCTTGAGCAGTTGATGGAAGCCTTGCGTTGTTTACCTGGGGTCGGTCCCAAGTCAGCACAGCGCATGGCTTTTCATCTTTTGCAACGTAATCGCCAAGGTGGTGTGAAGCTTTCTGAAGCGTTACTTTCTGCGATGACAGACATTGGACATTGCGGTAAATGCCGCACCTTCACTGAGGAAGAGGAGTGTGCGATTTGTGCTAATCCTCGTCGTCAGGAAAACGGTCAGATCTGTGTGGTAGAAAGCCCGGCTGATATTGCTGCGATTGAGGCTACTGGCCAATATTCTGGCCGTTACTTTGTTCTTATGGGGCATTTATCACCGCTTGATGGCATTGGTCCTTCTGATATCGGTTTGGATTTATTGGAAAAGCGTTTATCGTCAGAGTCAATTTCTGAGCTTATCCTAGCAACTAATCCAACGGTAGAAGGTGAAGCGACAGCGCATTACATCAGTGAGCTTTGTCTCGAGCATAGCGTCATTGCCAGTCGCATTGCGCACGGTGTGCCGATGGGCGGAGAGTTGGAGTTGGTGGATGGTACCACGCTCTCTCATTCGATTATTGGACGTCACCGTCTGGGATAAAAAAGGCCGCTTAGCGGCCTTTTTAGTTTGTGTAGATCACGACTTGCTGTAAAGCACCAGCGAACCATGGTTCAAACTGGTAAGCAGCAGTGAACCGTCATTCAATACATCAATGCGGCGAACCTTTTCAGCGCCTAGGCGATAGAAGGTACGCACCAGTGTTAAATCCTCTTCAGAGAAATCTGCCGTATCTCCGGTCGTCACATCTTTGATGCTACCGAGCTTGAGTTTCAGATAGCCGCCACTGATTTCCCACTCTCCAGACTCGGAAATCGACATCACCACTTGAGTATTCTGCTCTTCATTTTTCAACACGATTTGTGTGTCGCGGGAATAAGTATTATCAGGCAAAAACACCATATTGCTTTGTTGCTCGGTTTCAGTAAGCCCAGCTACATCGCGAAATCTAGCTTCCTCAATGTGATTAATTGTGCGCGACTTCCACTCTTTAGAAAGCAGAAGGTTAGCCGTGCGCATGTCTTCACCCAGAAATACCCAGGCGCTGGCAATAAATGATATCAACAACAAGAAAAATGGCCCGAAGCGCTTCATCTGATCACGGCGTCGAGGTGCATGAAGACTCATCGGCATAGTCCGTCGCTCCCTTGCTGGCTGGTAAGAAGAACATAAGTAATGTTGTCATCTGCGTCTCTGGCACTGTGGATATAGTTCAGGGAAATTTGGTTATCTTGACCGCCCGTCACAATCACTTCTTCCAATTCGCGCTCTTCACGATAGAAACCAATGTACTTTTCAACACAGCGCTGAACCATGGGTTGCCATTGGTTGATACGCGCATTGGTCACGGGAATGTAAACCGGTACATCTTCGATCGTTAAGATTTTCCGAAATGCTTCAGATTTAGGAGTGGAAGCAACGTAAAACGCCAGAGGTACCAGCAATGCGAGCACGAATGCTACCCATGAGCCAAGCGGGACTTTCACCGCAACCGGAGCTCTAGGAATGTCCGCTTGTTCTGGCTGAGCTGAGGGTGCTGCAGCGTCTGTTGGTGACTCTTGCAACTCGCTTTCAGCCTCAGCGGCTACGATCTCTGCTTCGACAACGTCGTCTTCCTTCTCAGTGACCGTAGATTTTGGCAGGTCAACTTCCTGATCGTTATAGACTTCTACTGAACACACTACCTGATATCCGCGTTTTGGCACGGTTTTGACAAACATCGGGCTTTTCGTGGAGTCTTTCAGGCCTTTTCTTAAGGTAGAAATAGATTGTGTCAGGCTGGAATCGTCGACTTCGAAACCTTGCTTACGCCATACAAAGTCGTGGATTCGGTTTCGGGTGACAATAGCGTGAGGCTCTTCTATCAGAACCATCAATACTCGGCACTCGTTACTGCCCAGTCGGATCAATTCGTTATTTTCATAAAGATCAATCAAAGAACTGTCGCTGGGAGAAAAAACAAAACGCTCTCCCAGAAGGTAACGGTTCGATTTATTTAACATTCGATTTACTTACCTGCGCGAATCTTGAAAAGTTTGGCGGGTTAACCTCGAAATTGGAGGTGAATAGCGCCTAAATTGGCTAAAAATAAAGACGATTATACCTGAAATGCGAAAAATAGCTCAAGAAATCAAAAATTCCTTGCCTACCCTTGAATTGGAAAATTGCGGCCATATTTACAGGAAGTGATTCAATCAAAATACATTTAGTTTGGGGTTAAAATGAGCGATCAAGCGACTCTACAAAGTAAGGAAACTCGTGGTTTCCAATCTGAAGTGAAGCAACTGCTGCACTTGATGATCCACTCACTCTATTCCAACAAAGAGATCTTCCTGCGTGAACTGATCTCTAATGCATCGGATGCTTCTGACAAGCTGCGTTTCAAGGCACTGTCGGATTCAGCACTGTACGAGAATGATGGTGATCTTCGTGTCCGTCTGAGCGTCAATAAAGAAGCGGGCACTTTGACTGTTGAAGACAACGGCATTGGTATGAGCCGTGACGAGGTGATTGAAAACCTGGGTACGATTGCAAAATCCGGCACAGCAGATTTCTTCAAGCAGCTGTCAGAAGACCAATCGAAAGACAGCCAGCTGATTGGTCAGTTTGGTGTGGGCTTCTACTCTGCATTTATTGTTGCAGACAAAGTCACCGTTATGACCCGCGCAGCAGGTGCTGAAGCCTCAGAAGGTGTTCAGTGGGAATCGGCTGGCGAAGGTGAATACACCATCGAAGGCATTGAAAAAGCGTCTCGAGGGACATCTATTACGCTTCACCTTCGTGAAGAAGACAAAGAGTTTCTGGATGAATGGCGTTTGCGTGACGTGATCGGTAAATACTCTGATCACATTGGTATCCCTGTCGAAATGTGGGAGCAGGAACGCGACGAAGAAGGTAAAGAAACTGGCGAAGGTAAGTGGGAAAAGGTCAATAAAGCTCAGGCTCTGTGGACTCGTTCAAAATCAGACATTTCTGATGAAGAGTATAACGAGTTTTATAAGCATCTGTCCCATGATTTCGCTGACCCACTGCAGTGGAGCCACAACCGCGTAGAAGGTAAAAACGACTACACTAGCCTTCTTTACATTCCATCTAAAGCTCCGTGGGATATGTTCAACCGCGATCATAAACACGGTCTGAAGCTTTACGTGCAACGCGTGTTCATCATGGATGATGCGTCGCAGTTCATGCCGAGCTACTTGCGCTTTGTCCGTGGTTTGATTGATTCAAACGATCTGCCATTGAACGTTTCCCGTGAAATACTGCAAGACAATAAAGTGACTCAGTCTTTGCGTAATGCCTGCACCAAGCGTGTTCTGACCATGCTTGAGCGTTTGGCAAACAATGACGCGGACAAATACCAGAGTTTCTGGAAAGAATTTGGTTTGGTACTGAAAGAAGGTCCAGCGGAAGACTTCTCAAATCGTGACAAAGTAGCGGGTCTACTGCGCTTTGCCTCGACCGAAACAGACAGCAGCGAACAAACCGTTTCTCTTGCTGACTATGTATCTCGCATGAAGGAAGAGCAGGACAAGATTTACTATTTGACTGCAGATTCTTATCAGGCAGCAAAAAACAGTCCTCATTTGGAGCAATTCAAAGCCAAAGGCATTGAAGTGATCCTGATGTACGACCGCATCGACGAATGGTTGATGAGTTATCTTCCAGATTTTGACGGCAAGAAATTCCAGGCGATCACTAAAGCGGATCTGGATCTCAGCAAGTTTGAAGATGACGCTGAGAAAGAGAAACGCGAAGAAACCGAAAAAGAGTTTGCATCTGTGGTTGATAGAACCAAAGCATATCTCGGTGATCGTGTGAAAGATGTTCGTCCTACGTTCAAATTGTCAGGCACACCAGCAGTGGTGGTCACCGATCAGTTTGAAATGGGTACACAGATGGCGAAGCTACTGGCTGCGGCTGGGCAAGAAGCACCAGAAGTGAAATACATCTTTGAGATGAATCCAGAGCACACTCTGGTGAAGCAAATGGCTGACGAAGCGGACGAAGAAGTGTTCGGTCGCTGGGTCGAGATGCTGCTGGGTCAGGCGATGCTTGCAGAACGCGGCTCGATGGATGATCCATCTCAGTTCCTGAGTGCGGTGAACCAACTTCTGACTAAAGGCTAATTGAATAACGATTCATTATCGCTATTAATATGACCGAGCCCAGCGGGAATGCTGGGCTTATTAACTTCAATACCTAAACGATTTTGTGCGGTGTCACGCTTTCTTTGCTTACTGAGTGTTAAATGAAGTAACCAAGAGACCTGAGCCGATATCAGCGCCAATTGTGTTGAAAACGTCGGGCACGAGGTTGTTTAGGTATCAATATACGTGTATGTTTCGTGTTTTTGCGAAACTCCAAAGTAAATAAAGGGGATAACTATGCGCATCATTCTTCTGGGCGCACCAGGTGCAGGTAAAGGGACTCAAGCGCAGTTCATCATGGAAAAATATGGTATTCCACAAATTTCCACTGGTGACATGCTGCGTGCAGCAATCAAAGCCGGCACCGAGCTGGGCAAACAGGCGAAAGCAGTTATCGACGCGGGCCAACTGGTATCTGACGATATTATCCTTGGTCTGGTTAAAGAGCGCATTGCACAAGAAGACTGTGCGAAAGGCTTCCTTCTGGATGGCTTCCCACGCACTATTCCACAGGCAGATGGCCTGAAAGACATCGGCGTAGTGGTTGACTACGTACTGGAATTCGACGTGCCAGACAGCGTTATCGTTGAGCGTATGAGTGGTCGCCGCGCGCATCTGGCTTCTGGCCGCACTTACCACGTTGTTTACAACCCGCCTAAAGTAGAAGGTAAAGACGACGTGACTGGCGAAGATCTGGTTGTTCGTGATGACGACAAAGAAGAAACCGTACGTGCGCGTCTGGGTGTCTACCACGACCAAACAGCGCCACTGATCGCTTACTACTCGAAAGAAGCAGAAGCAGGCAACACCAAGTACCTGAAATTTGATGGTACTCAGCAAGTTGCTGCAGTCAGCGAAGAAATCGCTAAACAGCTGGATTAATAACCCCAGTGTTTAAAAAAAGGGCAATCAATACGATTGCCCTTTTTTGATCTTTTTCTCCCAAAGAAAAGTAGTGGTATCCTCGTGGTAAAACAATCTGTGTTGCAGGACGAAATGGAAAACAAAAACAACAAAGTAGGAGTGTTGCTGGCTAACCTCGGCACACCGGAAGCACCGACCGCACAAGCAGTAAAAGCCTTTCTCAGCGAATTCCTTCATGATCAGCGTGTCGTCGATATGACACGTTGGCTGTGGTGTCCGCTATTGCACGGGATTATCTTGCCTGTGCGTTCTCCCAAGGTAGCAAAACTCTATCAAACCGTCTGGATGGAAGAGGGTTCACCGCTGATGGTCTATTCCAAGCGTCAAAAAGCGGCGTTGGAGCGTGAAACTGGACTGCCTGTGGAACTGGGTATGACCTATGGCAACCCAAGCATTCTGACAGGTGTTGAAGCATTAAAAGCCAGAGGTTGTGATAAAATTCTCGTGCTGCCGCTTTATCCACAGTACTCGCGCACCACGACGGCGGCTGTTTTCGATAAAATTGCGAAATCACTTAAGCAAATGCCCGAATTGCCGGAGTTCCGTTTTGTGAACCACTACTATAGTGAAGACAGCTATATCGAAGCGCTGGCGCAATCGGTTGAAGCGCACTGGGCAGAGCATGGTAAACCTGACATGCTGCTTTGCTCTTATCACGGTATTCCTAAACGCTACGCAGATAACGGTGACCCATACAAAACGCACTGTTTAGGGACAACAGAAAAACTGGTGGCAAGATTGTCCAGCGACGTACCGCTCAAAACGACTTTCCAGTCGCGTTTTGGTCGAGAAGAGTGGCTACAGCCCTATACCGACAAAACGCTAGAAAGATTGCCAAGTGAAGGGGTGAAGCGTCTGGATGTGATCACGCCAGCATTCTCTGCGGATTGTTTGGAGACTTTGGAAGAGATTTCTGAGCAGTGCCATGAGAGCTTTATTGAAGCGGGCGGCGAGACGTTCAGATACATCCCTTGCCTCAATGATTCTCCTGCACATATCGACATGATGAAGTTGTTAGTGGAGAGAAATACCAAAGGTTGGTAACGCCTTCTTTTCATTTTTATTTATGCCTGGGTTGATTTTTCACCCAGGCATATTTTTGCCCGAAAGATTCCTCGTTGAAATTTGTGTGATAGAATTCGCACTTTCGCCACAACAACGACGCATTGAATCATGAAATTCCCGGGCCAACGCAAGTCTAAGCATTACTTTCCTGTCCATGCACGCGATCCACTTTTGGTGCAATCGAGCGAGCAGCGCAAGCTGAAACGTCCACATGTTATCGGTATCGACCAGACGCTGGTGGATATTGAAGCGAAAGTAGCCGACGATTTCGTTGCGAAATATGAGTTGAGTAAAGGGCATTCTTTGGTGATTGATGACAAGCGCGCAGAAGCGCTGTATCAAGAGCTAAAAGATAACAACATGGTTAGTCACGAGTTTGCAGGCGGTACTATTGGTAACACGTTGCACAACTACTCAACGCTTGCCGACGACAAATCTATTCTGCTAGGTGTCATGAGCCAAGACATCACCATCGGCAGCTATGCATATCGCTATCTTTGTAACACTTCAAGCCGCATGGACCTTAACTACTTGCAGGCAGTTCAAGGACCAATCGGTCGTTGTTACACTCTGATCAGTGAAGAAGGTGAACGTACCTTTGCGATCAGTGAAGGCTTGATGAATCAACTTCACGCTGATTCTATTCCAGAGCATATCTTCAAAAATGCATCTGCATTGGTACTGACCGCTTATCTGGTTCGCTGTAAAGAGGGCGACCCGATGCCGGAAGCAACCATGAAAGCGATCGAATACGCGAAGAAACACGACGTACCTGTGGTAATGACTATGGGTACCAAGTACGTGATTCAAAACAATCCGCAATGGTGGCGTGACTTCTTGTCAGAACATGTTTCTGTTGTTGCAATGAACGAAGAAGAAGCGGAAGCGCTGACGGGCGAATCTGATCCTTTGTTGGCGGCAGACAAAGCCCTTGAATGGGTAGACATGGTGCTGTGTACAGCTGGTCCTGTGGGACTTTACATGGCTGGTTACACGGAAGAAGAAGCCAAGCGTGAAACCAGTTTGCCATTACTGCCTGGTTCAATTGCCGAATTCAACCGCTACGAATTCAGCCGCCCAATGAAAAAATCGGACTGTGAGAACCCATTTAAGGTTTACTCACACATTGCGCCTTACATGGGGGGGCCAGAGCGTATCAAAAACACCAATGGTGCGGGTGATGGTGCGCTGTCAGCGGTGCTTCACGATATGTCAGCAAACCGCTATCACCGTGATAACGTGCCAAACTCCAGCAAGCACGCCCATTCATTCCTGACCTACAGCTCGTTCTCTCAGGTATGTAAATATGCGAACCGCGTAAGCTATGAAGTGCTGGCGCAGCATTCGCCACGTTTGTCTCGTGGCCTGCCAGAGAAAGAGGATTCGCTCGAAGAGGCCTACTGGGAACGCTAAATCACTGCCTTATTTGGCACTTATGCGGCGTTGATTTCATGATTTCTCTCGGTCACTTAGCGGACTAAGCTCCCGAGCAGAAATCATTTTATCGCCTTGTCTAAGTACCAACTAAGTTGTGATTGCCTATTTCATAAAGAAAAATCCGCCACATGGGCGGATTTTTTTATAGCGGTTTAAGTGCTGAAGCTTATGCTTTGTTGTAAGCCTCGTTATGAACCGCGGCTACAGCTCGGCCTGAAGGGTCTGCACTGTTTTTGAAGCTCTCATCCCACTCAATCGCCTTGGCGCTTGAACAGGCGATTGATGGGCCGCCTGGAACACATTCTGCTGCTGATGGCAGTGGGAACAACTCTTCAAAGATCTCACGGTAAACGTAAGCTTCTTTAGTTTGTGGCGTATTGTATGGGAAGCGAAAGCTGGCTGATTCTATTTGCTGGTCAGTGACTTTCTCTTCTGCAACGGCACGTAGGGTATCAATCCAGCCGTAGCCAACACCATCTGAGAACTGCTCTTTCTGGCGCCATGCAATTGAATCTGGCAGGTAGTGCTCAAAACACTCACGCAGGATGTGCTTTTCCATCTTGCCGTTGCCGCACATCTTGTCTTTCGGGTTCAGGCGCATAGCAACATCGATAAACTCTTTATCTAGGAAAGGAACACGACCTTCCACACCCCATGCCGCCAGTGATTTGTTCGCGCGGGCACAGTCAAACATATTCAGAGCTAGCAGTTTACGCACAGTCTCCTCATGGAACTCTTGGGCGTTTGGTGCTTTGTGGAAGTAGAGGTAGCCACCGAAGATTTCATCTGCACCTTCACCGGACAGTACCATTTTGATGCCCATGGCTTTGATTTTACGACCCATCAGGTACATCGGCGTGGATGCACGGATAGTTGTTACGTCGTAAGTTTCAATGTGATAGATAACATCACGAATAGCATCAAGACCTTCCTGAATGGTGTAGGTCATTTCGTGGTGAACAGTACCAATTTTCTCTGCCACTTCACGAGCAGCTTTTAGATCCGGCGCACCTTCTAAGCCAATCGCAAAGGAGTGAAGCTGTGGCCACCATGCTGCACTTTGGTCATCATCTTCAACACGCATTGCGGCGAAACGTTTAGCCACAGCTGAAGTGATAGAAGAGTCCAAACCGCCCGACAGAAGAACACCGTAGGGTACGTCAGTCATCAGCTGACGCTTAACTGCGGCTTCCAACGCTGCTGTCAGTTCTTCTTTGCTTGAGGTGTTGTTTTCAACGGCTGCGAACTCATTCCAATCACGAACATAGTAACGAACAGGCTCAGCATCTTTAGAACCGTAGCTGCAACCTGGAGGGAATTCGCTGATGGTTTTACATACTGGAACCAGCGCTTTCATTTCAGAAGAGACATAGTAGTTGCCGTGCTCATCATAGCCCTGATACAGAGGGATAATACCGATATGGTCGCGGCCGATCAGATATTCGTCTTTTTCTTCATCGTAAAGTGCAAAAGCAAAAATGCCGTTTAATTCTTCGAGAAGATCAGCGCCTTTGTCCTGATAAAGAGCCAGAATCACTTCACAGTCTGAATCAGTTTGAAAATCGTACTTGCCTTCGTAACGTGCACGAATTTCTTTGTGGTTGTAGATTTCGCCGTTTACCGCCAATACTACTTTGCCATCTGGGCTATAGAGAGGTTGGGCGCCGGAGTTCAGGCCAACAATGGCCAGACGCTCGTGCGCTAGAATAGCTCGCTCAGATGAATAAATACCTGACCAGTCTGGGCCACGGTGTCGTAGTTTTTTCGACATTTCCAACGCACTTTCTCGGAGTGCGGTTGCATCTGACTTAATATCCAGAATGCCAAATACAGAACACATAAATCCCTCTCTAAACTTCCTGCTGCCGCCTTTCAAAGGCGCGTTTTATTTTGTGTTGTGTTCAATTTGCCAACTTGGATAAAAAAAGCAAGCAACAGCGAGAAAAAAAATATCAAACTTAGTGTGTGATTAGAAATAATTTATCAAATGCGGTATTTAGGTGAATGGTGGTTAGGTGGTGATTAAAAAAACGCCAATTTCAAGTATGAAATGGCGCTTTCAAAAGGTTAGGGGGACAAAGTTAGCCTAGTGAGGCATATGCTCTTTCACATGTCGAGCGAAGCCGGAACCTGCTTCTCGGTATATGTTATAGGCCTCATTAACACCAAGCGCTTTGAGTTGTTCCAGTTCGTCAGCGTAACGTGCGATAGCTGCTACTCTGCCTTTAAAGTTGAGCTGGTTGATTTGCTCCATAGCAATGGTGTTGGCATGACTGTTTGGCATTGCCAATAAGATCAATTCAATTTGTTTAGAAGACGTTACCCGAGACCAGAAATCGGGGTCCGTTGCATCTCCCAGAATGACGTCCCGCCCTTCACTGCGGTGGCGTTCAACGGAATCCTCACGTGCTTCGATACCAAGCACGGCTTGTGGGTAATCATCCGACAGTTCGTCGTAAGCACCAGTGCCGATACGTCCCATTCCAAGGATAACGACTCGAGCGTTACCCAAGCTGATAAGTTGGTCGTTGTGGTGCAGCTTATTGGGGTTGGGGTCGTGAAGCTTGTCAGACGCATAGGCGTAAATTCTATGGCTGAAGGTGTTGAGAGGCGCAGCCAAAACGAAAGACAAAGAAACAGCAATGGCAATCGCCACTAACACGCTGCCAGGCATGATGCCCATCTGGTAGGCGATACCGCCAACGATCAAACCAAACTCACTGTAGTTAAACAAAGTCAGAGTAGCGAAGAGTGATGTGCGCACGCGGAATTTAAACCCGCTGAAAATAAAGTAATACAAAAGGCCTTTAAGCGGCAGAAGGAAGAGAAGTATTACTGCGATGAAAAAGCCTTGAAGTGTTGGTTGTTCTGACAGGCCAATGTTTAGGAAGAAACAAACTAAAAAGAGTTCTTTTAGGTTGAATAAGGATTTTGCCATTTCCGACGCGCGGGTGTGACCTGCCATTAACATCCCCAGAATAAGGGCACCTAGGTCTGGCTTCATACCAACTGCATCGAATAAGCCAGCGCCAGCGACCAACGCTAGGAACACGGCGTAAAGCACCAGCACTTCGCCATGGCCCGCCCTGTCGAGCAGTTTAAACAGCAAAGGGCGGGCGAGAGGCAAAGCAAACAACAACAGTGCTTCAACACCCGGTACTTTGCCTGAAGCTATGGTAAGGAAAATCACTGCAAAAATATCCTGCATGATGAGGATACCAATAGCGAGTGTGCCGTAGGTTGCGTTCATCTCACCTTTTTCTTGAAGGGCTTTAATGGCAAAAACGGTGCTGGAAAAGGAAAGAGCGAAAGCAATCAGAGCAAGATCATTGAGATTCAGACTGGCAAATGTCGACATGCCGATGCCTTTTAAGGCCACCAAGCACAGAGTAAAGAGGGCAGTGGTTGCCATGTTATGGAGCGTTGCTCCGAGCCAGACTTCTTTGTTCAGTAGGGATTTGACATCAAGCTTCAAGCCGATCGTAAACAGCAATAGGGTGACACCAAGATCTGCCAGGGTTTGAATCAACGGTGTACTTGTGTAACCCGCTGCATGCAAGACAAAGCCAGCGATCAGAAAGCCAACAAGAGGTGGCATTTGACAGCGGAGCATAAGAAAGCCGCTGATGAATGCGACAGCAATAATGACTAAATCCATAAACCTGTAAACGTCCTAGAAAGAAGGTGAGAGCTGAAAACGGAAATGCTGAGTATCAACTCTGAAAAGTTGGTTGCAATGATAAAACAAAGGCAACGCTGGTCACCAGCATTGCCTTTGTAACATTTTGCAAACTATGCGCTTAATTCAGCATCAGTATGAGTTTCTAGTCTTCCAGCAGTTTTTGAAGCAACGCTCCGTTCAACATAGCACGCTTAACCAGAGCGAATGCGCCGAGTGTTGGCGTTGAAGAAAGCCCTGCCGCAACGATAGGGAGGTTCTGATGGAAGGTACGCAGAGATTGGTTTTCAATACAGCGTTGAATCGCGGGGAAAACAACGCTCTTTGCTTCCGTGATTTCGCCTGAGATAACCACTTGTTGGGGGTTAAACAGGTTGATGGTCATGGCGATCGCTTTGCCAAGATGGTTACCCACTTTCACCAGAACCTGACGTGCCAGCTCATCGCCAGCCACAGCAGCACGGCAGATGTCTGATACGTTCAAATCTTTCTTTCCTTGTAACATGCTGTCGTGGCCTTGGGCCAACAACTGTTGAGCATGTTCAATGATCGCAGGGTTGGAGGCAACAGTTTCCAAACAGCCAAAGTTGCCGCACTGGCATTTCTTGCCGAGTGGATCAATTTGGATGTGGCCAATCTCGCCTACGTTACGGTTATAGCCCAGAAACACCTGACCGTTAACGATAATACCGGCACCTGCGCCGTTATGAACACTTACCAGCAGGGTGTCGTAGTAATTTTTACTCACCCCGAAATAATGTTCTGCCAATGCCTGACCACGTGTGTCATTTCCAATGAAACACTGCACGCCAAACTCATCACGAATTAAGTCACTAAGCGGTAGTTTATCAATCGTAATATGTGGCATGTATTCAACGATACCCGCTTCAGCATCGACAAGACCTGGCAAGGAAATGGCCACCGCAATCAGCTCTCTGACGACGTCTTGGTTTGATGCAAGGAAGGTATGAAGCTTGTAGATCAGCCCCTCAATCAGTGTGTCCTGATTAGGGTAGTGAAATGGTTCGTCATGCTCTGCCAGCGGATTACCAGCGAGGTCGAATAAGGTCAGTTCGATGCGATCACGTCCAAGGCGGACGGCCAACGAGTGAAAAGGTGCACATTCGGTGGTCAGCGATATGGCTCGTCGGCCACCGGTGGAAGCCTGTTGCGCGACTTCTTTGATTAAGCCGCGCTCCAGTAACTGGCGGGTGATTTTGGTAACACTGGCTGGTGCAAGGCTGCTTACATCAGCAATTTGGATTCGAGAAATCGGCCCTTGTTGGTCGATGAGTCGATAAACGGCGGCACCGTTTAGCTGTTTAACCAGATCTACGTTACCAATTTGTCCGCCTGTCATAAGTTTCCTAATTCAATGTGTATTCGCCGTTAACCACAGTCGCTTTGACATTGAATTCACGGTCGAACACGGTCAGGTTGGCCACATATCCTTGTTTGATAGCGCCAAGCTTGTCATCCATGCCGATTGCTCGTGCAGGATACAAGGTTGCCATGCGTACCGCTTCATCCAAAGCGATGCCTACATGTTCGACAGAGTTCTGTACTGCTTCAATCATGGTCAATGCCGAACCGCCAAGCGTGCCATTTTCATCAACACACTTACCATCTCGGTAATATACTTTCTTGCCAACAAAAATAAAGTGATCCATGTCTGCTCCTGCAGGCGCTGCTGCGTCGGTAACCAGAACAAGTTTTTCACCCTTGAGTTTGTGTGCAATGCGGATGTTTGCATAGTCAACGTGGAAACCGTCAGCGATAACACCGGTGTAAACCTCTGGTGTGTCGTAGATTGCACCAACCATTCCTGGCTCACGACCCGCGATTGGGGTCATTGCGTTGAACAGGTGAGTCGCGAACGTGATACCTGCTTTGAAACCTTCGCGTGCTTCAACGTAGCTAGCGTTGGTGTGACCTGCTGAAACTACGATGCCTGCTTTTGCCAGCTTTTCGATATGTTCCGAAGGTGTTAGCTCAGGTGCCAATGTGACTTTCGTTACCACGTCGGCGTTAGCCGCGATGAAGTCAATCATGGCATCATCAGAGCGGCGGATGTAATCCACGCTGTGAATGCCTTTTTTGGCAACATTCAGGTAAGGACCTTCCAGGTGCAGGCCAAGCGCTTGGTTAGCGTACTGCTCTTGGTAATCACGAATCGCACTGACAGATGCCTTCATATCTTCGTCAGAAGATGTGATCAGGGTAGGCAGGAAGCTAGTGCAGCCAGACTTGAGGTTTGCCAAGTGCATCGTCCGGATGGTGTCCGCCGTCACTTCGTCGTTGAACATTACACCGCCACAACCGTTCAGTTGCAGGTCGATGAAACCAGGAGTCAGGAATGCGCCGTCCAATGAACGGGTTTCAATGCCTTCTGGCAAGTCATTTTCTGGGCAGATGTTCTGGATCAAGCCGCCATCAACGACAACGGCATGATTATCCAGCACTTCGCTACCGGTGAAAATTCGGCAGTTTGTCAGTGCGTACATGAATACTTCCTTCCCTTACAGGTTCTTGATGTTTTCTGCTTCCAGCTCTTGGAAGTACTTAACCGTCTTCACTTTCAGCTCAGCAGTTGATGGCTCATCACATACCATCAGCGCTTTAGGATGCAGTTGCAGTGCAGATACAGTCCACAGGTGGTTTACTGAACCTTCAACAGCTGCTTGCAGTGCCAGTGACTTATTGTGACCGGTGATCAGAATCATGACTTCTTCAGCGTCAAGCAGTGTACCAACACCGATAGTCAGCGCGTGCTTAGGTACCTGGTTGATATCGTTATCGAAGAAGCGCGAGTTTGCAATGCGTGTGTCTTCAGTCAGTGTCTTGATACGGGTGCGTGAAGACAAAGAAGACGCTGGTTCGTTAAATGCGATGTGACCGTCGTTACCTACGCCACCCATGAACAGGTTAATTTTGCCGTAAGATTTGATCTTGTCTTCGTAGCGCTTGCACTCAGCGTAGTGATCTTCTGCGTTACCGTTCAGCAGATTGATGTTTTCTTCTTGAATATCAATGTGATTGAAGAAGTTGTTGTACATGAAGCTGCGGTATGACTCTGGGTGGTCTGCAGGGATGCCACAGTACTCGTCCATGTTGAAAGTCACCACGTGTTTGAAGCTTACTTCGCCCTGCTTATGAAGGTTAATCAGTTGCTTATAAGTGTTCAGAGGGGTGCCACCGGTTGGCAGGCCAAGAACAAACGGACGATCTTCGGTTGGGGCAAATTTGTTAATCGTATCAACGATATGGCGTGCTGACCAAAGGCCTACTTCATGTGCTGTTTGTAGCGGGATAAGTCTCACGGGACACCTCTCAGTTAATTCAAATTCTGACTATACATGATAGTGGATTTGTATCTTAGTTTTCATCATAAAATAAGTTTTATGAGCGTGCTAGCAAAAAACCCGATCTTGTAGTGTTTTGAGTGACGATAATCACAATTGCATCCGTTTTAATTTGCGGGGCGAAATTAATGGAATAAACTCCTCCTGACTCACATTGGATAGTAAAAAAAGTCCCATGTTGTCATTACACATCTGAGAAAGAACCACTATAGGGGGAACAAAGGTGAATATTCTCGGTTATTTCCAAAAAGTAGGTAAAGCGCTGATGGTGCCAGTCGCCACGCTTCCTGCTGCTGCAATTCTGATGGGTGTTGGTTACTGGATTGACCCGAATGGCTGGGGTGCGAACAGCGCACTGGCAGCATTCTTGATCAAAGCGGGCGCCGCAATCATCGATAACATGTCTGTACTGTTCGCGGTTGGTGTTGCGTACGGTATGTCTAAAGATAAAGATGGTGCAGCTGCACTGTCAGGCTTCGTTGGTTTCCTCGTTGTGACCACGCTGCTGTCTCCAGGTGCGGTTGCGCAAATTCAGGGCATCGACCCAAGCGCAGTACCTGCAGCATTCGGTAAGATCAACAACCAGTTCGTAGGTATCTTGGTTGGTATCGTATCTGCTGAACTGTACAACCGTTTCTCACATGTTGAACTGCACAAAGCACTGGCGTTCTTCTCTGGTAAGCGTCTTGTACCTATCCTGACCTCTTTTGCTGGTATCTTCATCGCGTTCATCCTGATGTACGTATGGCCAACCGTATACGGCGGTCTGGTAAGCTTCGGTGAAGGCATCCAAGGTATGGGCGAGCTGGGTGCGGGTGTATACGCGTTCTTCAACCGTCTTCTGATCCCTGTTGGTCTGCACCACGCTCTGAACTCAGTATTCTGGTTCGACGTTGCTGGCATCAACGACATCCCTAACTTCCTGGGCGGTGCTAAGTCTATCGCTGAAGGCACTGGCGTTGTAGGTGTGACTGGTATGTACCAGGCGGGCTTCTTCCCAATCATGATGTTTGGTCTGCCAGGTGCGGCACTGGCTATCTACCACTGTGCGAAGCCAGAAAACAAAGAGAAAGTTGCATCTATCATGCTGGCTGCTGCTTTCGCATCTTTCTTCACCGGTGTAACTGAGCCTCTGGAATTCTCATTCATGTTCCTCGCACCTGGTCTGTACGTACTGCACGCACTGCTGACTGGTATCTCTGTATACATCGCAGCATCTATGCAGTGGATTGCGGGCTTCGGCTTCTCTGCAGGTCTGGTGGATATGGTTCTGTCTACCCGTAACCCACTGGCGGTTAACTGGTACATGCTGATTGCTCAAGGTCTGGTGTTCTCGGTTATCTACTACACCGTATTCCGTGCAGCTATCCTGAAGTTCAACCTGGCAACTCCAGGTCGTGAAGAAGATGACGAAACTTCTTCAGACGTTCAAGGTTCAGCAGAAACTGGTGTTCTGGCTCGTCAATACCTGAAAGCTCTGGGTGGTCACGACAACCTGACTAACATCGATGCATGTATTACTCGTCTGCGCCTGACTGTTAAAGACGGCAGCCAAATCGACGAGAAAACACTGAAAGCACTGGGTGCGATGGGTGTTGTTAAACTGGGTACCAACAACCTTCAGGTTATTCTGGGCCCACTGGCAGAAATCGTTGCTGGCGAAATGAAAAAAGTCGGCACTACTGAAGACCTGTCTGACGTAAAACTGCCTTAATAAAAAATACTGACTAAACAGTCAACATAGCCGGCCTCTAACGGGGTCGGCTTTTTTTGGGCCTTTTTTAAGGCTATTCGTAGGGAAAATGAACAATGAACAAAACATTTAAGATGGGTATCTTGTCTGTTGCGATTGCTTCTGGTCTGGCTGGTTGCAGTTCTCTGCAGTCAGACGCAGCGCAACAAGGAAAGGTTGATGTACTGGCTTCTCAGCTGAACATCAGTTACGACGTGGAGACAAACCACGGTGCACAGGAAGGCATGGCATGTCAGGATATGGGCGCAGAGTGGGCGTCTTGTAACAAGATCCTGATGACTGTGGTTAATGATGGTGAAGCGGTTTCCGGCAATGACTGGAAAATTTACCTGCACAGTATTCGTGTCATTCTGGATGTTGAAAACAAAGACTTCGCGATTGAACACATCACCGGTGATCTTTATGTGATGACCCCAACAGCGTCTTTCGATGGTTTTGCTGCTGGCGAAACGATTGAGATCCCACTTGTTCAGGAATACTGGACGCTGTTTGAAACTGATTTTATGCCTCGTGCATACGTGACCGCAGGTAATGCTATTCCTAAAGCGATTGCTTCGCTGAATACAGAAAACGTCGACGCTTACGTGACAGAGATCGAAGGTAAGAACTGGAAGCGCACGCCGGAAGATAACAACATTCTGGCGACTGCTGCATCCCGTTATGCGAAAAACAGCGATGTCGCCGCACTGGCAGAAGGTGCAATTGAAGCCTCTATCATTCCAACTCCGCTGAAAACCAAGCAAATGCGTGGCGCGTTGCACATTGCCTCAGGCTTCGCAGTAACCAACAACGCATTGGATGCTGACCAACTGGCGGCATTCGAAAAGCGCGCTGAGCTTCTGGGCGTGAATGTTGAGGGTGATATCGCGCTGAACATCAATGTTGATTCTAATGCGTTCGAAGGCAAAGAAGCGGTATCAGGCGCATACAAACTGGCAGTGAATGCTGGTGGTGTTGACGTGCTGGGCTTCGACAGTGTGGGTGCATTCTACGGTCTGCAATCTATGCTGGCGCTGATGGACAACGGTGACGACGAGATGCTGCCTTGGGTAGCGATTGAAGATGCGCCTCGTTTTGAATACCGCGGTGTGATGGTAGATGTTGCGCGTAACTTCCACTCGAAGGAAGCGATGCTGCGCACTATCGATCAAATGGCGGCATACAAGCTGAACAAACTACACCTTCACCTGACGGATGATGAAGGCTGGCGCTTGGAAATCCCAGGTCTGCCTGAGCTAACTGACGTAGGTGCAAACCGCTGTCACGACCTGAGCGAAACATCATGTCTTCTGCCTCAGTTGGGCTCAGGTCCAAGCACTGACAACTTTGGTTCTGGCTACTTCTCGAAAGCGGATTACATGGAAATTCTGCGTCATGCGAAAGCACGTGGTATTGAAGTGATTCCAGAAATCGACATGCCTGCGCACTCACGTGCGGCGGTGGTTTCTATGGAAGCGCGTTACCAGAAATATGCAGAGCAGGGCGATCTGGCGAAAGCAGAAGAATTTCGTCTGATGGATCCGCAAGATACGTCTAACGTAACCACGGTTCAGTTCTACGATAAGCGCAGCTTCATCAACCCATGTATGGACTCGTCCATGAACTTCGTGAACAAAGTGATCGCTGAAGTAAAAGCGATGCATGACGCTGCTGGTATGCCGCTTAACACTTGGCATTTCGGTGGTGACGAAGCGAAGAACATCAAACTGAACGCAGGTTTCCAAGATATCAACGCAACTGACCAGGTAGCGTGGAAAGGCAATATTGACCTGAGCCAGCAAGACAAGCCATTCGCTAAGTCTCCAATGTGCCAGAAGTTGATCGAAGAAGGTGTGGTATCTGATTTTGGTCACCTACCAAGCTTCTTTGCAGAGAAAGTGAGTGGTGCAGTTGCTGAGCAAGGCATTGAGAACTTCCAGGCATGGCAAGACGGCCTGAAGTACTCAAAAGATGCTTCAGCGTTCAAAACTGAAAACACCCGCGTGAATTTCTGGGATGTGCTGTACTGGGGCGGTGATGCATCTGCATACGACTGGGCTGCAAAAGGTTACGACCTGATCGTCTCTAACCCAGACTACGTGTACATGGATATGCCATACGAAGTAGACCCGAAAGAGCGTGGTTACTACTGGGCAACCCGTGCAACTGACACTCGCAAGATGTTTGGGTTCGCGCCAGAAAACTTGCCTCAGAACGCAGAAACATCTGTGGACCGCGATGGTAACGGATTCAATGGTAAAGGTACCGTTGAATACAACGAAGGCTTCCACGGTCTGTCTGCACAACTTTGGAGTGAAACCGTTCGTACTGACGAGCAATACGAATACATGGTATTCCCTCGTGTGATTGCCGCCGCTGAGCGTGCATGGCACAAAGCAGACTGGGAATTGGATTACCAATTGGGTAAGCAATTCAACCAAGAGACTTCTCACGTTAATAAAGATGCGCAACTGCAAGACTGGACGCGCTTTGCCAATGTGATGGGTCAGCGCGAAATGGCGAAACTGGATGCATCAGGTATCAACTACCGCATTCCTGTTCCAGGCGCCATCATGCAAGACGGCAAACTGCACATGAACATCAGCATGCCGGGTCTGCCAATGCAATACTCTGTAGATGGTGGTCAATCTTGGATGGACTACGTCGCTCCGGTAGCTCTTGACAACAATGCTAACGTAGAAGTGCGTGCATTGAGTGCAGATAAACAACGCGAAGGTCGTGCAGTTTCTCTGTAATTTCCCCCTTAAAGCATCAAAGCCCGCGCTTCGCGGGCTTTTTTTTGTTCAAATGGCGTGAGAGCGTTCAGTAGTGGTTGAGTAAATAGCCACGATCGGGGATTATTGGGCGTTATTTAAAGTCTATTCAACCAAGGCGCTGAACGACAGCATCTCAAGTTCGCCTGGGTATAAGATCTGGATCTTCCAACGAGGTATTTTTTGATGAGTGAGTCTGAGGCTCGTCCAACTAACTTTATCCGTCAAATCATTGATAAAGATTTGTCAGGTGGTGTTCATAACACTGTTCACACGCGTTTCCCGCCAGAGCCAAATGGCTACCTGCACATCGGTCACGCAAAGTCGATCTGTCTGAACTTTGGTATCGCCCAAGATTACCAGGGTCAGTGCAACCTGCGTTTTGACGATACCAACCCAGAGAAAGAAGACATCGAGTTCGTTGAGTCTATCAAGAACGATGTGAACTGGCTGGGCTTCCAATGGGATGGTGAAGTTTGTTATTCGTCTGACTACTTCGACCGTCTCCACGGGTATGCGGTAGAACTGATCGAAAAAGGTTTGGCTTATGTTGAAGAACTGAGCCCTGATGAGATCCGCGAATACCGTGGCACCCTGAAGGAAGCAGGTAAACACAGTCCATACCGCGATCGCACTGTGGAAGAAAATCTGGCGCTGTTCGATAAAATGAAGAACGGCGAATTTGCTGAAGGCAAAGCCTGTCTGCGTGCAAAAATTGATATGGCTTCACCATTTATGGTCATGCGTGATCCAGTGCTCTATCGCGTACGTTTTGCACACCATCACCAGACCGGTGATAAGTGGTGCATTTACCCAATGTATGACTTCACGCACTGTATTTCAGATGCGATTGAAGGCATTACTCACTCGCTGTGTACGCTGGAATTCCAGGACAACCGCCGTCTGTACGACTGGGTTCTGGAGAACATCACTATTGAGTGTCAGCCACGTCAGTACGAGTTTAGCCGTCTGAACCTGGAATACACCGTGATGTCAAAGCGTAAGCTTAGCCAACTGGTCAGTGAAAACCTGGTTAATGGTTGGGATGACCCACGTATGCCGACCATTTCTGGCCTGCGTCGTCGCGGCTACACGCCTGCATCAATTCGTGAGTTTTGTAAGCGTATTGGTGTTACTAAACAAGACAACACCATTGAGATGAGCTCACTGGAGTCTTGTGTGCGTGATGACCTGAACGAAAACGCACCTCGCGCGATGGCCGTGCTTGACCCAATCAAACTGGTTATCGAGAACTACGCAGAGGGTGAAATCGAAACGCTGAATGCAGCTAATCACCCGAACAAACCAGAAATGGGTGAGCGTGAAATCCCATTCAGCCGCGAAATCTGGATTGAAGCTGAAGACTTCCGCGAGGAAGCGAACAAGAAGTACAAGCGTCTGGTGCTGGGTAAAGAAGTGCGTCTTCGTAACGCATACGTAGTGAAAGCTGAACGCTGTGACAAAGATGCTGATGGCAAGATCACCACGGTGTACTGCACCTATGATCCAGAGACACTGGGTAAAGACCCGGCAGATGGCCGTAAAGTAAAAGGTGTTATCCACTGGGTATCTGCAGATGCAGGTGTTGAAGCGGAAATCCGCTTGTATGACCGCCTGTTCACTGTGCCAAACCCTGGCGCAGCTGATGACTTTGCAGCGACCATTAACCCTGAGTCACTGACTGTGGTTCGTGGTTATGTGGAGCCAAGCCTGAAAGCAGCAGAAGCTGAGCAGGGCTACCAGTTCGAGCGTATGGGTTACTTCTGCGCAGATCGTAAAGACAGCAAAGAAGGTGCGTTGGTATTTAACCGCACGGTCGGTCTTCGCGATACATGGGCGAAAATTGGCGACTAACGAGCCTTAAAAACAAAAAACCGGAGCTTGGCTCCGGTTTTTTTGCCCGTTTATCGACGATGTTAAACGTCGTGAATGCTCGGGTCGTCTTTGCAGCCATCTTTCGTGCAATGGCCATAAAGATACAGACTGTGGTTTGTGAGTCTGATGTTGAACTGATTTGCGATATCTTTCTGGCGCTGCTCGATGACATCATCAGTAAATTCGATAACGCGGCCACAGTCCAGACAGACTAAGTGGTCGTGGTGGTGTTGTGTCGCCAGTTCAAAAACCGATTTGCCACCTTCAAAGTGGTGACGGGTAACAATTCCGGCATCGTCAAACTGGTTAAGCACGCGATATACGGTAGCAAGTCCAATTTCTTCGCCGATATCGATAAGCTTTTTGTAGAGATCTTCAGCACTGATGTGCTGGCAGTCCGGCTCTTGCAGTACTTCTAAGATCTTCAATCGAGGCAGCGTTACTTTCAGTCCTGCGTCTTTTAGTGCCTTGTTATTATCTGACATCCGGTTCTTTCCTACGTAATTGCTTTTTTCCCTGTGTGAGAGAACGGGAAAATTGATGGTTAGCGTAACAAATGTGATAAGACGTCGCCAGTGCAAAGGGGCAAATATCTGACCTAATTGGTTGGTTTTGCGGCTTGTTGTCGCATTGCAAAACTGGCAGTATTGACTGGTATGACCAGAAAAGGAATTCCTGTGTACAAATACTACAAACCCGGCATTGTGAAGTTCGCCTTGAACTGTTGGCCTCCATTCTGGGGCGCGGGTATTAAGATCCTGAATATTAGCGAAGATTTCCGCCACGTTAAGATTCGTTTGAAACTCCGTTGGTGGAACAAAAACGCCAATCGAACCCAATACGGTGGCAGTATTTTCTCTATGACTGACCCTACTTACGCCCTCATGTTGATGGGGATCTTGGGAGAAAAATACTTCGTCTGGGACAAAGAGGCCGATATCAATTTTATCAAACCAGGTACCACAGATTTGTTTGCTGAGTTTGTCATTTCCGAGGAAACCATTGCGTCTATTCAGCAAGCGACGGCGAACGGAGATAAGGTATTTCCGGAATTCATCGTAAATGTGCAGGATGCCAATGGGGAAGTAGTGAGTCGGGTACGCCGCGTGCTGTATGTGCGGAAAAAGCCGAAGTACCGCGAGAAAAACCCAGCATAAGTGGTTCCAACAGATATAAAAAAACGCGCTCTTGGCGCGTTTTTAATGGTGCTTGATTAGCCTTCCAGCTCAGCCAGACACATTTCCTCGTAGACCTGGTTAACCCATTTTTCTACGCGGGCAGAAGTCAATTCTGGTTGGCGGTCTTCATCAACACATAGGCCGACAAAGTTGTTGTCATCAACCAGCGCTTTCGATGCCTCGAACTCGTAACCTTCTGTCGGCCAGTGACCAATTATGGTGCCGCCTTTGGTTTCTACGATGTCACGGATGGTACCCATCGCGTCACAGAAGTATTCTGCGTAGTCTTCCTGATCACCACAGCCAAAGATAGCAACTAGTTTGGTAGAGAAATCGATCTGCTCAAGCTCTGGGAAGAAATCGTCCCAGTCACATTGCGCTTCGCCGTAGTACCAGGTTGGGATGCCAAGCAGAAGCAGATCGAAGTTATTGATGTCTTCTTTACTGCTCTTTGCAATGTCCTGAACGTGAACCATGTGCTTGCCCAGTTGTTTTTGAATCATCTTGGCGATAGCTTCAGTGTTACCTGTATCGCTACCAAAGAAGAGACCTACGCTCGCCATAATAGAGAATACCTATTTATTGTTAATCGAGCCGTAATATACACAGCCCAGAATCTAAAGTGTAGAAGAAGGCTATGCCTTCTTGCCGTTGTAATCTTTGTAAGGTGCCATAATGGCAGGCTTAGATGCCTACGCCTTCCCAGAAAAGCTGGATCACGCCTTTGGTGATAAAGCCTGCGCACCCAAGGAAAAGTACCAGCCACACAATTCTGCGGCCAAAAGGTGGGACTTTTCCTTCATTGAGCACATCCTTGATTGCCATGCCAATGAAAAAGAAGATACCTGCAAACAGCAGATCAAGACCTATCTTCTCGAGCAATTCGAAGTGCTCGTATAGCATTCCCGCCTCCGTTCGGAACCCATTTTCGCCGCGCACTATAGCACAAGTAAGACTGGTCTGTTAACGCTCTGAGTTTGTTAAAAAGCGAGTGATCACACGCGCTACTGTGTCCGGTTTTTCTGCGTGCAACCAATGCCCGGTGTTGGCAATCACGTGTGCCTTGGCCCGGGGGAACTGACGCTCAATATCTTCGCGATGTTCGGCGGAAATATAGTCCGAGTTCGCACCTTTCAAAAACAAGGTATCACCCTCGAAGATCGCGTGTTCTTGCCAGCCAGTAATGTCGGCATAACGAGCTTCAAGTGTGGGGACGTTAAAACGCCAATCAAAAGTGCCGTCTTCCTTTTTAGCAAGAGATTTCAAGAGAAACTGACGAACGCCGGGCTCAACAATATGTTCAGCAAGTTTTGCTTCTGCATCTTTTCGGCTCAAAATGGGCTGCGCCATACTGGCATTCAGGCCAGCCAGCACCGAATCATGTCGACGGACTTTGTACTCGACGGGCGCAATGTCCATCACGACCAAATCTTCCAGATAATCCGGGTAGAGTTGCGCCAGCATCATGGCCACTTTGCCACCCATGGAGTGACCGACAACAGTGACTTTTTCCAGCTTCTGCTGATCAATAAATGCTTTCACTGCGGTGGCTTGGGATACATAGTCAACGCTTTCAGAGCGCGGAGACTGGCCATGATTGGGCAAATCAATTTGATAGACCTGATAATGTTCAGCCAATACTTTTGCTAATCCGCCGAGGTTGTCCAAACTGCCAAATAAGCCATGGATCAACAGTAGAGGCTTGCCTTCGCCCTGGATCTTAAAGTTCAGTTGCACTGCGTGTTTCCCGTAAAGTTCGTTGTTGAGCCTAGTATAACGATCCTGATGATGACTCAAAACCTTACCTCGATCACGAAGAGAGTTATTCTCACTGAAACCAGCATCTTGAGGTGGCTCGGGTACCCCTAACTCTGTATAATCGCAGCGTTGAATTGTAAACAGGACACGATGATCAAACGATGAAGACAATTGAGGTTGATGAAGAGCTATACCGGTACATTGCCAGTCAGACCCAGCACATTGGTGAAAGTGCATCGGACATTCTGCGCAGACTGCTGATGGCACCGCAGGTGGAGCAACAACCCGTTGCAACGTTGACACCGACCCCAGAGAAAAAGGGTATTGTGGTCAGTAAAGATGCGGGCAAAAGTGACACCGTTGATCGTGTAAAAGAAATGCGCTCCCTGTTGATCTCAGATGAATTCGCGGCGCAAGAGAAAGCCATCGGTCGTTTTATGCTGGTGCTTTCCACTTTGTACCGTATTGATAACCAAGCGTTTGCTGAAGCAACGGCGCTGAAAGGACGCACGCGTGTTTACTTCGCGGATAACGAGCAGACTTTGCTTGAGAGCGGTAAAACGACCAAGCCGAAACACATTCCGGAAACGCCATTTTGGGTGATCACCAATACCAATACAGGCCGCAAGCGCCAGATGGTTGAGCAGTTGATGACCAAAATGAATTTCTCCAATGACATCACTGAAAAAGTGGTCGGCGAGATCTAATCGCGCAACGTTTGGTGTAAAAAGAACATAACGATGAAGAGGCCTTGTCACTGACGGGCCTCTCACTATATCTAGACCTGTTGGGCGTTTAGTGCGGTGGTTATGCTGCCTCTCAACAGGTAACGTCAGAATAATTGTAAGGATGCGAGTAATGGCTAGCCATGAACGCGCTGGACAGCGAGCCCAGCAACAAGACCTCCATAATATTCCGATGCTGGTGTCGAACTATTTCCAATTGACACCAGATGCAGCGAATCCCGCCCACAAAGTAGAGTTCGGTACCTCCGGTCACCGCGGTTGTGCGGACAAGGTGACTTTTAACCAGCACCACATTTTAGCTATTGCTCAGGCAGTGGCAGAAGTACGGGCAGAGAAAGGTGTAACTGGTCCACTATTTGTGGGTAAAGACACCCATGCGCTGTCAGAGCCAGCGTTCTGTTCCGTTGTAGAAGTGCTGGTGGCAAATGGCGTGACTGTGATTGCTCAGAAAGAGGGTGGCTACACACCGACACCAGGCATCTCTCACGCGATCCTGACGTACAATCAGCAAAACGATGATAAAGCGGATGGCATTGTGATTACGCCTTCGCACAACCCACCTCAAGATGGTGGCATCAAATACAATCCAACACACGGTGGCCCCGCGGAAGGTGATCTCACTAAGGCTATTGAGCAGCGAGCCAATGCGCTGATTGCTGAAGGCTTGGCGGGTGTTCGCCGTATGACCTTTGCTGAAGCGGTGGCGAGTGATCTGTTTGTTGAAGCGGATCTGGTCCTGCCATATGTGCAGGATTTAGCTTCTGTGGTTGATATGGATGCCATCAAAAAAGCGGGTCTTCGTATCGGTGTTGATCCATTAGGTGGTTCGGGTATTGATTACTGGAAAGCGATCGCCGAGCACTTTGATTTGGACATTACTCTGGTTAATGACGACGTGGATCCATCGTTCCGCTTTATGTCGCTTGATAAGGATGGTGTGATCCGTATGGATTGTTCATCACCTTCAGCAATGGCGGGTCTTCTCGCCTACAAAGACCAGTATGACCTGGCGTTTGGTAACGACCCTGATTTTGACCGCCATGGCATTGTCACGCCAGCAGGTCTGATGAATCCGAACCACTATCTTGCTGTGTGTATCGATTACCTTTATCAGCATCGTCCGCAGTGGGGCGCAGAAGTCGGTGTAGGTAAGACACTTGTATCCAGTGCAATCATCGATAAAGTGGTGGCTAACCTTGGTCGCAAATTGTGCGAAGTTCCCGTGGGCTTCAAGTGGTTTGTTGATGGCTTGTATTCAGGTGACATCGGCTTTGGTGGCGAAGAAAGTGCAGGCGCATCTTTCCTGCGTATGGACGGCACAGCTTGGGCTACGGATAAAGACGGTATTCTGCTTTGCCTTCTGGCTGCAGAGATCACCGCGGTGACAGGCAAGAACCCACAGCAGTACTATGACGAGCTCGCAGCGAAGTTTGGTGCTTCCAGCTATGCGCGCTTGCAAGCCCCTGCAAATGGCGAGCAAAAAGCGGTGTTGAGCAAACTTTCTGCGGAAATGGTTACCGCTGAAACCTTGGCTGGTGACACGATCACAGCGAAACTGACTCATGCGCCGGGCAATGGTCAGGTGATTGGTGGTCTTAAGGTGACAACTGAGTTTGGTTGGTTTGCAGCGCGTCCATCCGGCACAGAAGATATTTACAAAATTTACTGTGAAAGCTTTAAAGGCGCAGAGCACCTTGCGCTGATCCAGAAAGAAGCACAAAGCATCGTGAGCGATGTGTTTAAGGCGGCAGGGCTTTAATACTCCTCAGCGAATTGAAAAACCACCGCATCGCGGTGGTTTTTTTGTATCTAAATAAGGGGGGGATTCAAAGAGAAGGCCAATTATCTGGAACAACAAACCAGCGGTGACGGTTTTCGTCAATAAGGTGCGTTGCCCTGGTGACAGTCTCTGGCAGCGAATATACGGGCAGATCCTCCAAAGCGGGGGCTTCCATCCACTGCGCTCTGGTCAACTCGAAAAACGTTACATCCCCAGGCAATTGGGAGGGCCAACACCAAAATCCATTGACGCTCTGCTCTTGCACATCTGGAGGCGAAGGCAAATCACTGAGAGGTAAGAAAGGGTTGGTGTAAAGTCTACCCTGAACGAGCAGTCTGCGTTTGGCTATCGGGTATTGGGAAAACTGCGTTTTGTATTCTTCGGTATCGGTAAGCATCAGTTGTTGGTCGGCCATCTTTTTGTGTTTCTTCGCCAACGTATCTTTAGCGTTCGGGCCTCGCCATTCTCCGTCAAACGCCAGATAAAACTTAATGGCAACTTCCCAGTGTTCCAACTCTCCGTTAGGGCTTGCAACGACAAAATCCACAGCACCAAGTGTGCGTTTTTCTCTCTCTACCTGTAATTCTTCGGCAACCAGTCGGTAAGTATCATTGTGGTGCAAACATTGTTTGATCAGCCATTGGTAGTAGAAACCAATCCGTTGACCTCCCTCATAGGCTGGGAATTGCTGGAATGAAATAGAAGACCAGAATGCGGGAGGGACGACGCTTGCGGCGTCTTGAACGATAATGTCTGTTGACTGCTGAATCCAGGCAATATCCCGTTGAACTTGAACACTGTCTGCGAACATGAATGACCTTCCTTGATAACTGTACCGAGAGCATATAGCAAACGAGGTTCACCTGCATCGTCATGGTGGTTAGAATATGTGTAACAGACACTGAGATTCAGGAAGAACATGAACAATTACCAACTCGAATCGCTCCTCAACGACTTTCTAAAGCCTTTCGCGATTAAAGATTACTGCCCAAATGGTATGCAGGTAGAAGGGAAGGCTGAGGTGAAGAAAATCGTCACCGGCGTCACTGCTTCACAGGCGCTAATAGATGCCGCGATTGACCAGGGTGCAGACGCGCTGCTGGTTCACCATGGTTACTTTTGGCGGGGAGAGTCTGAGCCACTCAAAGGCATGAAGTTTAAGCGTATCAAAGCGTTGATTGAGAATGGAATTAACCTCTATGCCTACCATTTACCACTGGATGTGCATCCTGAGGTGGGCAACAACGCTCAACTTGCAAAACTGCTGGGTATCGAGCAACGCGGCGGTTTAGAAGATGGCAATCCAAATTCGGTTGCTGTTTGGGGGGAGTTGCCGAATGCAATGTCTGCGAAGGAGTTTAGCGAATTGCTGGCAATGAAATTAAATCGCGAACCACTCCATATTGAAAGCGGTGTTGCCAAGTCGATCAAGACAGTAGGTTGGTGCACAGGTGGTGGTCAGGACTTTATCGACCTGGCAGCAAGTAAAGGTATGGATGCTTTCGTTTCGGGTGAAATTTCTGAGCGTACGACGTACTCAGCCAGAGAATTGGGTATCCATTATTTCAGTGCGGGACACCACGCGACAGAGCGTTATGGTGTGAAGGCTCTCGGCGAGTGGTTGGCGAACGAGCATGGTTTCGACGTGACCTTTATCGATATCGACAATCCAGTATAAGGTCGCTTACAAAACAAAAAACGCCGCGAGAAGCGGCGTTTTTTTCTTTGGCTTTTGCCTATTACTCGCGGTCTTTCAGAGGTTTGAAATCGCGCTTGTCGTAACCGGTGTAAAGCTGACGTGGACGACCGATTCGGTTTTGCGGGTCACTGTGCATTTCATTCCAGTGAGCGATCCAGCCGATGGTACGGGACATCGCGAAAATCACGGTGAACATCGACACTGGGATACCGATTGCTTTCAGGATGATGCCTGAGTAGAAATCTACGTTCGGGTAGAGTTTCTTCTCGATGAAGTAAGGGTCAGAAAGTGCAATTCTTTCCAACTCCATTGCTACATCCAGCAGAGGGTCATTGATTTTCAGCTCATCAAGAACTTCGTGACATGCTTCGTTCATGACGGTAGCACGCGGGTCGTAGTTCTTGTAAACGCGGTGACCGAAGCCCATCAGACGGAATGGGTCATCTTTGTCCTTAGCACGTTCAATGTACTCTGGAATGTTCTCTACAGAACCGATTTCTTCCAGCATACGCAGACACGCTTCGTTAGCACCGCCGTGAGCAGGACCCCACAGTGAAGCAATACCTGCTGCAATACATGCAAATGGGTTTGCACCAGAAGAACCAGCCAGACGAACGGTAGACGTAGAAGCATTTTGCTCGTGATCTGCGTGAAGGGTAAAGATCTTGTCCATTGCACGCGCAACAACTGGATTCACTTCGTACTCTTCTGCAGGTGTTGCAAACATCATGTGCAGGAAGTTTTCAGCGTAATCCAAATCGTTACGTGGATAGATGAACGGTTGTCCGATCGAGTACTTGTAACACATCGCCGCCAGCGTAGGCATCTTCGAAAGAAGACGGAACGCAGTGATTTCGCGGTGCGTGTCGTTGTTGATGTCCAAAGAGTCGTGGTAGAACGCAGCCAGTGCGCCAACCACACCCACCATAACGGCCATTGGGTGGGCGTCACGACGGAAACCATGGAAGAAACTCGCAATTTGCTCGTGAACCATGGTGTGGCGAGTTACGATACGACGGAACTCTTCGTATTGTTTAGGGCTTGGGGCTTCACCATATAGTAGGATGTAACAAACTTCCAAATAGTCAGCGTTATTGGCTAATTGATCAATTGGGTAGCCACGGTGCAATAGAACGCCTGCTGCGCCATCAATATATGTAATTTGTGACTCACACGACGCTGTTGCAACGAAACCTGGGTCAAACGTAAAAAAGCCGTTCGCACCCAATGCACGTACATCGATCACTTCTGGACCGACGGTGCCCCCTTTGATCGGCAGTTCGATAGGTGCTTTCCCTTCAATTTGTAGGGTAGCTTTCTTATCTGCCATAACATTCTCCTTTGTTTTTTTATAATCCTATCCCGGATACGGACCCCGTTGTTGTACCGATCGTCTCATTGGATGTCAATTTGCAGAAGTGAACTTTGTCGGGTGTGCGCAAGTATCAAAATTCTGTGCGCTTTAAGTTAATGCTCTGTTTCGGGATTTCCGTCAATTTTATTGGTTTGTGTTTAAATGTTACGGGGCATATACTCTGCGGCAGGTCTCTGGATATTACATAAAGCCGGGGCGTTTCGGGGCTCAAATCGATATTTTCAATGCGGATTTCAGTGCTTGAACTGCAGTTAATAGCAGTGGCACGTGAAAACGTAATAAATGATGTTGTAGGTCTGGCGCTGTAGCGAGATGTGATTCCAGAGAGTGTAATAACTATAATTTGCTCAATGGAGCTGAGTGGGCCATATCGTGAAAGTAAAAAAGCCAAGACCGGTAAACCTCGACCTTCAGACCATTCGCTTCCCCATCACAGCGATAGCGTCTATCACGCACCGTGTGTCGGGTGTCATCACCTTCATCTCGGTTGCCATCCTCCTCTGGCTATTAAGCCTTTCTCTATCATCCCCAAGTGGTTTTGAAGCCGCCTCGGACATCGTAAACAGTTTCTTCGCCAAGTTTGTCTTATGGGGCATTCTGACTGCACTTGCTTATCACATCGTTGGCGGCATCCGTCACTTGTTGATGGACATGGGCCATTTTGAAGAGATGGAAGGCGGTTCGCAGAGCGCGAAAATCGGTTTCATCATCACTGCAGTGCTGTCTGTTTTAGCGGGGATTTTAGTATGGTAGGACACGTATCTTCTTTCGGCAGAAACGGGGTTCATGATTGGATCTTGCTCCGTGCTACTGCCATCATCATGACGCTTTACACCCTCTACATGGTGGGATTCTTTGCGTTTGGTCCCGAATTGACATATCAGAGCTGGATCGAGTTCTGGGGACAAACAAGCAATAAAGTATTCACCATGTTGGCGCTGGTTTGCGTACTTATCCACGCTTGGATTGGTATGTGGCAGGTATTGACTGACTACATCAAGCCGACTGTGCTGCGTATGTTTATGCAGTTTGGTGTTGTCGCGCTGCTGTTTGTCTACCTGTTGACTGGCTTTTTTGTATTGTGGGGTGTGTAAGTGAGTATTCCAGTAAGAGAATTCGACGCAATTGTTATCGGTGCGGGTGGCGCAGGTATGCGCGCGGCACTGCAAATTTCTGAGCAGGGCCTTTCTTGTGCACTGCTGTCAAAAGTATTCCCAACCCGTTCTCATACCGTTTCTGCTCAAGGCGGTATTACGGTAGCGCTGGGTAATTCCCATGAAGATAATTGGGAATGGCACATGTACGACACGGTCAAAGGCTCCGACTACATCGGTGACCAAGACGCTATCGAGTACATGTGTAAAACCGGCCCTCAATCAATCATCGAACTGGAAAAGATGGGTCTTCCATTTTCCCGTTTCGATAACGGCCGCATTTATCAGCGCCCATTCGGTGGACAGTCTAAAGCGTTTGGCGGCGAGCAAGCTGCGCGTACTGCAGCAGCAGCTGACCGTACTGGCCACGCACTGCTTCACACCTTGTACCAGCAAAACATCAAGAACAAGACCACCATCTTCTCTGAGTGGTACGCGTTGGATCTGGTGAAAAACCAGGACGGCGCAGTTGTTGGTGCAACTGCGATGGACATGGAAAGCGGCGAAATTTGTTACTTCAAAGCGAAGGCAACGGTCTTGGCGACAGGCGGTGCGGGCCGCATTTACCAGTCAACGACGAATGCACACATCAATACAGGTGATGGCGTAGGTATGGCACTGCGTGCAGGCGTACCAATGCAAGACATGGAAATGTGGCAGTTCCACCCAACCGGTATCGCAGGTGCAGGTGTACTCGTGACGGAAGGTTGTCGCGGTGAAGGTGGTTACCTTCTAAATAAAGATGGCGAGCGCTTCATGGAGCGTTATGCACCAAACGCGAAAGACCTTGCGGGTCGAGACGTTGTTGCACGCTCAATGATGGTTGAAATTCGTGAAGGCCGCGGTTGTGAAGGTCCATGGGGTCCACACATTAAATTGAAACTGGATCACTTGGGCAAAGACGTCCTCGAAGCGCGTCTGCCAGGTATTCTTGAGCTGTCCCGCACATTTGCTCACGTTGATCCAATCAAAGAGCCAATCCCAGTTATCCCTACCTGTCACTACATGATGGGCGGTGTACCAACGCAGGTTTCTGGCCAAGCGATCAAGCAAGACGCAAACGGCAACGATGTTGAAGTACAAGGCCTGTTTGCATGTGGTGAAATCGCTAGCGTATCTGTCCACGGTGCAAACCGTCTGGGCGGTAACTCTCTGCTTGATCTGGTGGTATTTGGCCGCGCAACGGGTCTTCACTTGGGTGAAACTCTGGCTGCACAAGTCGAAGCACGTGATGCGTCAGAGTCAGACATCGAAGCGTCTCTGGCACGTGTTAACCGCTGGAATACAACCCAGAAAGGTGAAGACCCAGTTCAAATCCGTAAGGACCTGCAATCTTGCATGCAGAACAACTTCTCGGTATTCCGCGAAGGTGATGCGATGGCAAAAGGTCTGGAAGAGCTCAAAGTTATCCGCGAGCGTCTGAAAGAAGCACGTCTGGATGATACGTCCTCAGAATTTAACACTCAGCGTGTTGAGTGTCTGGAGCTGGACAACCTGATGGAGACAGCATTCTCTACAGCAGTTGCGGCAAATTACCGTACTGAGAGCCGTGGTGCACATGCACGCTTTGACTTCCAAGAGCGTGATGATGAGAACTGGCTGTGCCACACCATCTACAACCCGGAAACAGAAGCGATGTCTAAGCGTGATGTGAACATGACGCCATTACACCGTGAAGCTTTCCCACCGAAAGCGCGTACTTACTAAGGGAGGTAGAAGATTATGAAACTGAATTTTTCTGTATACCGTTACAACCCGGACGTTGATGACGCGCCGCACATGAAAGGGTACACCCTGGAAGTGCCTGACGGTTCTGACATGATGGTACTCGACGCACTGATCCTGCTGAAAGAGCAAGATCCAACGCTGTCATTCCGTCGTTCATGCCGTGAAGGTGTATGTGGCTCTGATGGTATTAACATGAACGGTAAGAACGGTTTGGCATGTATCACACCGTTGTCAGCGCTGACTGACAAGTCGAGCATTGTGATTCGTCCACTGCCTGGCTTGCCTGTGGTTCGTGACCTGATTGTCGATATGACTCAGTTCTACCAGAACTATGAGCGTGTTAAGCCTTACCTGATTAATGACAGCACACCGCCATCGCGTGAGAATCTTCAATCGCCTGACGACCGTGCTCACCTTGATGGTCTGTATGAGTGCATCATGTGTGCATGTTGTACCACCTCGTGCCCATCATTCTGGTGGAACCCAGATAAGTTCGTAGGTCCTGCGGGACTTCTGGCTGCATATCGTTGGCTGATTGACAGCCGCGACACTGCCACAGATGAGCGTTTATCAGATCTGGACGACGCTTTTAGCGTTTTCCGTTGCCATAGCATCATGAACTGTGTAAATGTTTGTCCTAAAGGGCTAAATCCTACGAAGGCAATCGGCCATATTCGTTCAATGCTGCTTAAACGCGCAGTGTAATATCGGCTTCTGTACACCTACATATATCAAGATTTAGGCTCCCTTTCGGGGGAGCTTAAAAGGAACGCCGGCTAACCCCCGGTCGTAGCAACATAAAAACTAAGTGGTTAAGGGATAACAATGCAAAATGGCGTGATGAAGGCTTGGTTTGAGTCTTCTCATTTGGCTGGCGCCAATGCAACTTACGTAGAAGATCTCTACGAACTGTACCTCAGTGACCCCGAGTCTGTAGATAGCGAATGGCGAGCAGTTTTTGACGAACTGCCTGTCGTGAATGGCAACGCAACCGAGCAACCCCACTCAAGAGTTCGTGAATATTTCCGCAGACTTGCTACCGAGACAGCGCATTTCAGTGCATCAGTCAGTGATCCGGACGTCGACGCGAAACAGGTAAAAGTTCTCCAACTTATCAACGCCTACCGTTTCCGTGGACACCAACAAGCAAATCTGGACCCTCTCGGTCTTTGGCAGCGCGATCGCGTGCCTGACTTAGACCCATCTTTTCATAGTCTGAACGAAGACGATTTCCAAGAGACGTTTAACGTTGGTTCTTTTGCCATTGGGCAAGAGAGCATGAAACTAGCCGATCTCTACGACGCACTGACCAAGACCTACTGTGGTTCTATCGGTGCCGAATACATGCACATCACCAATACAGAAGAGAAACGCTGGATTCAGCAGCGTCTTGAGTCTGTGATTGGCCAGCCAGAATTTTCCAGCGACGAGAAAATTACTTTGCTGGAAGAGCTGACGGCAGCGGAAGGTCTCGAGCGTTACTTGGGCGCAAAATTCCCAGGCGCGAAGCGTTTCTCATTGGAAGGCGGTGATGCGCTGATCCCAATGGTGAAAGAAGTCATTCGCCACTCAGGTACACAAGGTGTGCGTGAAGTGGTGGTTGGCATGGCGCACCGTGGTCGTTTGAACATGCTGGTTAACGTTCTCGGTAAAAAACCCTCAGAACTGTTTGACGAGTTTGCGGGTAAACATAGTGACTCGTGGGGAACGGGTGATGTGAAATATCACCAAGGTTTCTCCAGTGACTTTGCAACGCCAGGCGGTGACGTTCACTTGGTACTGGCATTCAACCCGTCTCACCTGGAAATCGTTAATCCAGTGGTCATGGGCTCAGTACGTGCGCGCCAAGATCGTCTTGGTGACAAAGACGGCTCAATGGTTCTGCCGATAACCATCCATGGTGACTCAGCGATTGCGGGTCAAGGTGTCGTGCAGGAGACGTTTAACATGTCTCAGGCGCGTGGCTACAAGGTTGGCGGTACTATCCGTATCGTAGTTAACAACCAAGTGGGCTTTACCACTTCGAACCCGAACGACACACGCTCAACACAATACTGTACTGACATCGCGAAGATGGTTCAGGCGCCAATCTTCCACGTGAATGCAGATGACCCGGAAGCGGTGGCATTTGTAGCGCGTCTGGCAATTGATTACCGAAACGAATTCAAGCGTGATGTGGTGATTGATCTGGTGTGTTACCGCCGTCATGGTCACAACGAAGCGGATGAGCCGAATGCGACTCAGCCTCTGATGTACCAAAAGATCAAAAAACACCCAACGCCACGTAAGCTCTATGCCGATGTCCTGTCAGACAAAGGCGTTGCCGACGTTGAAAAAGCCACTGAGTTGGTGAATGGCTATCGTGATGCGCTGGATCACGGCGAAATCGTGGTGAAAGAGTATCGCCCAATGGCGCTTCACTCCGTTGATTGGTCTCCATACTTGGGTCACGACTGGACAGTTGAATGGCCAAACACATTCGATAAGCAGCGCTTGGTTGAGCTGGCTAAACGTATTTGTACTTATCCAGAGAGCCACAAGCTTCACAGCCGCGTTAACAAGCTCTACAACGATCGCCTTGCGATGGCCAAAGGTGAGAAAGCGCTGGATTGGGGCATGGCTGAAACACTGGCTTATGCAACGATTGTCGATGAGAGTCGTCGCATCCGTATCACGGGTCAGGACTCTGGTCGTGGTACCTTCTTCCACCGTCACGCTGTGTTGCACAACCAAAACGATGCAAGCACCTATATTCCGCTGACTAACATTCATGACAAACAAGGCCCATTCCAGGTGTTTGATTCTGTGTTGTCAGAAGAAGCGGTACTGGCGTTTGAATACGGCTACGCGACTGCAGAACCAGGTGGTCTGACAGTTTGGGAAGCACAGTTCGGTGACTTTGCAAACGGCGCACAGGTTGTTATCGACCAGTTCATTAGCTCCGGTGAGCAGAAGTGGGGTCGTATGTGTGGCTTGACCATGCTGCTGCCACACGGCTACGAAGGTCAGGGCCCAGAGCACTCGTCCGCACGCCTTGAGCGTTACTTGCAACTTTGCGCTGAGCAAAACATGCAAGTTATCGTTCCTTCAACGCCAGCACAGGTTTACCACATGCTGCGTCGCCAGGTGTTCCGCCCAATGCGTCGCCCTCTGGTTGTGATGTCGCCTAAATCACTGCTCCGTCATCCATTGTGTACATCAACACTGGATGAGTTGGCAGATGGCAACTTCCAACCAGCAATCGGCGAGATTGACGAGCTGGATCCAAAAGCGGTCAAACGCGTCGTGATGTGTTCAGGTAAGGTCTACTTTGACTTGCTGGAAGCGCGTCGCAAAGATGAAATCAAAGATGTCGCCATCATTCGTATTGAGCAGATCTACCCGTTCCCGAAAGAGGACGTACAGGCTGCGATCAGCGAATATGTTAATGCCAAAGACTTTGTCTGGTGCCAGGAAGAGCCACAGAACCAAGGCGCTTGGTATAGCAGCCAGCACAATTTCCGCTTGGCGATTCCGGCTGACGCCACCCTGAGCTATGCAGGCCGTGCGGCTTCCGCATCTCCGGCTGTAGGCTATATGTCGGTGCATTTAAAACAACAAAAAGCGTTGATTGAAGACGCTCTTACCCTGAATTAAGAACTAGAAAGCTAAGGAATTAAACGAAATGACAATCGAAATTCTGGTTCCCGACCTACCTGAATCTGTTGCTGATGCAACAGTGGCGACATGGCACAAGCAGCCAGGCGATGCGGTAAGCCGCGACGAAGTACTGGTTGATATTGAAACAGATAAAGTAGTTCTGGAAGTTCCAGCACCAGACGATGGCGTGCTAGAAGCCATTATTGAAGAAGAAGGTGCGACTGTTCTTTCTAAGCAACTGCTTGCCAAGCTGAAGCCTGGTGCTGTTGCCGGTGAACCTACGCAAGATGCGCCAGTATCTTCGGAAGCTTCGCCAGACAAACGTCACACCGCTTCTCTATCAGAAGAGTCTAACGACGCCCTGAGCCCAGCTGTTCGTCGTCTTCTTGCTGAAAATGATCTGACGCCTGAGCAGATTAAAGGTACTGGTGTTGGCGGTCGAATCACTCGCGAAGATGTAGATGCGTTCCTGAAAAGTGGCGGTGCGAAAGCGGCTGCCGCTGCACCAGCCGCAGCGAAAGATGAAGCGCCTGCACTTGGCCACCGTAGCGAGAAGCGTGTTCCTATGACACGTCTTCGTAAGCGTGTTGCTGAGCGTCTGCTGGAAGCGAAAAACAGCACTGCGATGCTGACCACGTTTAACGAAGTGAACATGAAGCCAATCATGGACATTCGTAAGCAATACAAAGATGTTTTCGAAGAGCGCCACGGTATTCGTTTGGGCTTCATGTCTTTCTACGTGAAAGCGGTTGTTGAAGCGCTGAAGCGCTACCCAGAAGTGAATGCATCAATCGATGGTGATGACATTGTTTATCACAACTTCTTTGACGTAAGCATGGCCGTTTCGACTCCTCGTGGTCTGGTAACGCCAGTATTGCGTGACTGTGACCGCCTGGGCCTGGCTGAGATCGAAAAAGGGATCAAAGAGCTGGCTATCAAGGGCCGTGACGGTAAGCTGACGGTTGATGAACTGACCGGCGGTAATTTCACCATCACAAACGGTGGTGTATTTGGTTCTCTGATGTCGACGCCGATTATCAACCCACCACAAGCTGCTATTCTTGGTATGCACAAGATCCAAGAGCGTCCAATGGCAGTCGATGGCAAGGTTGAGATTCTGCCAATGATGTACCTTGCTCTTTCCTACGATCACCGTTTGATCGACGGACGCGAGTCTGTTGGTTTCTTGGTGACTGTAAAAGAGCTTTTAGAAGACCCAACGCGTCTGCTGCTTGACGTATAAGCAGCCCGGTTTTTACCGGATAACAGGGGGCTGGAGCCCCCTGTGTGGAAAGCAAATTAAACCTATAAAACGGAAATAGACACGGATAGAACATCATGAATCTGCACGAATATCAGTCAAAACAGCTGTTTGCTGAATATGGGCTGCCAGTATCCGAAGGGTATGCCTGTGACACTCCTCAAGAAGCTGCTGAAGCTGCTGACAAGCTTGGTGGAAACAAGTGGGTTGTTAAATGTCAGGTACACGCTGGCGGTCGCGGTAAAGCGGGCGGTGTGAAACTGGTTAGCAACAAAGAAGAAATCAAAGAATTCGCACAAAACTGGTTGGGCAAAAATCTGGTGACTTACCAGACGGATGCAAATGGCCAGCCTGTTAGCAAAATCCTGGTTGAAGAGTGTACTGACATTGCTCAAGAGCTCTACCTGGGTGCAGTAGTCGACCGTGGTACACGTCGCGTTGTTTTCATGGCATCGACTGAAGGTGGTGTGGAAATCGAAAAAGTCGCTGAAGAGACGCCAGAGCTGATCCACAAAGCTGCGATCGACCCACTGGTTGGTCCTCAGCCATACCAAGGACGTCAACTGGCATTCAAGCTGGGTCTGCAAGGCGAGCAAATCAAGCAATTCACCAAGATCTTCATGGGCATCGCAAAGCTGTTCATCGAGCGCGATGTTGCGCTGGTGGAAGTGAACCCGCTGGTGATTACTGATCAAGGCAACCTGCACTGTCTGGATGCAAAACTGGCTGTTGATAGCAATGCTGTATACCGTCAGCCAAAAATCCGTGAAATGCACGATCCATCTCAGGACGATCCACGTGAAGCACACGCTGCACAGTGGGAACTGAACTATGTTGCTCTGGACGGCAGCATTGGTTGTATGGTTAACGGTGCGGGCCTGGCAATGGGTACCATGGACATCGTAAACCTGCACGGCGGTAGCCCTGCAAACTTCCTGGATGTTGGTGGCGGCGCAACCAAAGAGCGCGTTACTGAAGCATTCAAAATCATCCTCTCTGACGACAACGTAAAAGCTGTTCTGGTGAACATCTTCGGCGGTATCGTGCGCTGTGACCTGATCGCAGACGGCATCATCGGTGCGGTAGAAGAAGTTGGCGTTAAAGTACCGGTTGTTGTTCGCCTTGAAGGTAACAACGCTGAGCTTGGCGCGAAGAAACTGGCTGAGTCAGGCCTGAACATTATTGCTGCGACCTCACTGACTGAAGCAGCAGAGAAAGTTGTTGCTGCAGCGGAGGGCAAATAATGTCTGTTTTGATTAACAAAGATACCAAAGTAATCTGTCAGGGTTTCACCGGTGGTCAGGGTACTTTCCACTCAGAGCAAGCGATCGAATACGGAACGCAAATGGTTGGTGGTGTATCACCAGGCAAAGGCGGCACGACTCATCTGGGTCTTCCTGTGTTTAACACTGTGGCAGAAGCCGTGGAAGCAACTGGCGCGACAGCGACTGTAATCTACGTACCGGCGCCGTTTTGTAAAGATGCGATCCTGGAAGCAATTGATGCAGGTATCGAACTGATTGTGACCATTACAGAAGGTATCCCTACGCTGGATATGCTTGAAGTGAAGGTGAAGCTGGATGAAGCTGGCGTTCGCATGATCGGTCCAAACTGCCCAGGTGTTATTACTCCGGGTGAGTGTAAGATTGGCATCATGCCTGGCCACATTCACAAGCCAGGTAAAGTGGGTATCGTATCTCGTTCAGGTACGCTGACTTATGAAGCGGTTAAGCAGACTACTGACGAAGGTTTCGGCCAATCTACTTGTGTAGGTATCGGTGGTGACCCAATCCCAGGCTCTAACTTCATCGACGTTCTGAAAATGTTCGAAGAAGATCCACAGACTGAAGCGATTGTAATGATCGGTGAAATCGGTGGTACCGCAGAAGAAGAAGCAGCGGCATTCATCAAAGAGAATGTGACTAAGCCAGTTGTTTCTTACATCGCGGGTGTGACTGCGCCTCCGGGCAAACGTATGGGTCACGCAGGTGCGATCATCTCTGGTGGTAAAGGTACTGCGGAAGACAAATTCGCAGCACTGGAAGCAGCTGGCGTAACCACAGTGAAAAGCCTTGCTGATATCGGTAAAGCACTGCGTTCACGTACTGGTTGGTAAGCAAATTAGAATAGAAAAAACCGCTCCTTGGAGCGGTTTTTTTATGCCTTTAAAATACTATTCGGCTTGTCGGTAGAATTGACTTAGAAAGAACAGGCTGGCTGCTGCTACTACGACAGAAGGGCCTGCCGGGGTGTCTTTAAACCATGACAAAGCAATTCCACCAAACACAGCAATGACGCCAATCGCGCTGGCAAGAAGCGCCATTTGTTCAGGGCTCTTTGAGAATCGTCGGGCTGTCGCCGCAGGGATGATCATCAAAGAGGTGATGATTAATGCACCGACAAACTTCATGGCTACCGCTATCACCAGCCCAACCAACAACATCAGGATCAGTTTGAGTCGATCGACGTTGTAACCATCGACCCTTGCCATCTCTTCGTTAACCGTAATTGCGAGAAACGGCGTCCAGAGTTTATAGAGAAATGCCAATACCAATGCGCAGCCAGCAGCAATCCAACTAATGTCTGCCGTTGTCACAGACAGAAGGTCACCAAACAAATACGCCATTAGGTCTACGCGTAAGTCGTCAACAAAACTGATTGTCACAAGGCCAAGGGACAAAGACGTATGGGCGATGATGCCAAGCAGGGTGTCCGTCGATACACTGCTTTTACGTTGAAGCCCCACCAGTAAAATACCAATCACTATACAGCTGAAGACGAGCGCAATGTTCAGGTTCACCTGAAGCATAAAACCCAGCGCTAATCCCAGCAGTGAACCGTGAGCAAGCGTGTCGCCGAAGTACGCCATCTTACGCCAAACAACAAATGATCCGAGAGGGCCTACAGTGGCAGCAATGAGGACACCTGCAAAAAACGGGATCGCAAGAAACTCAAGCATTGTGATGGTCTCCATGTTGGCAGGGACCAATAGGGCTTCCTGACAGATCGTGTTCGTGGTTATGGTGATGTTGGTAAAGCGCTAGCTGTTCGCATTCTCGACGACCGAACAACGCAATATATTCAGGGTGAGATGAAATCGCTTCAGGTTCGCCAGAACAACATACATGGTGTTGAAGACAGATAACCTCATCAGTTTTTGCCATGACGATATGGAGATCGTGGGAAACCATGAGTACAGCACACTGCAACTTATCTTTTAGCTCGCCTATCAGGCTATAAAGCTCTAGCTGGCCTGACACATCCACGCCTTGAACCGGCTCATCCAAAACCAGCAAATCAGGCTTTTTCAAAACAGCACTGGCCAGCATAACGCGTTGGCATTCACCACCGGACAATGTATGCATATTGGCGTGAAGCAACTTAGTTGCTCCGACTAATGCCAGCGCTTCACCAATACTTTTACGGTTGGCACCGGGAGATAACTTTAAAAAGCGCTCCACGTTGAGAGGAAGGCTTTCATTGAGTTTGAGCTTCTGTGGTACGTAGCCAATTTTCAATCCTTTGCTCTTTTCTACTTTCCCTACGCTAGGTTCTATCAAGCCAATCACGGTTTTGACCAGTGTTGATTTTCCTGCACCATTTGGGCCGATAAGCGTTGTGATTTTATTTCTGTAAAGGGACAGAGAGACACGATCGAGAACGCTTTTTCCATCAAAGATGACAGAAATCTTGTCGAGTTTAACGAGAGCTGAGGACATATCTTGAACAAGTGGTTTAAAAATGAAATGTTATAATATAACATTTCTCGCTGTTTTTAAATTCGCATGATGGATGACACGATGATCAGTAGTACAAAGAAGTTTTTCATAGCCTTAATGTTATTCCTTCCAGCAGTTGCGAGTGCCCAACCAAATTTGGTGACGACTATCAAACCACTCGGTCTGATAGCCAATGACATCGCGGGTAATCATGCAAACGTGGAAGTGTTACTGCCGGATAGTGCATCTCCGCATGACTATGCGCTGAAACCGTCAGACCTCAAAAAAATCTCTTCGGCAGATGCAGTATTCTGGGTAGGGCCGGAACTAGAGTTGTTTTTGGAGAAGCTACTGAGCGATGCGGACAATGCCGTTCGTTTAACAAGCTACCCAGGCATGCCAGTTCGCTACTTCGAAGAAGGTTCGCATGGCCACGATGATCACGACCACCACGATCACTCTCATGATGGTATTGATGGTCACATCTGGTTAGGCCCAGACCAAAGCATCGTTATTGCACAGGCAGTCAAAGATAAGTTATCAAAAATAGACCCAGAGAATGCGAAGGCTTATGAGGATAACTACACGGCGTTTAAAGCTGAGTTGGAACAGGCAAAGCTTGCACTTCAAACTCGTCTTGCTGCTTTTAACAACAAAGGCTATTTCCTGTTTCATGACGCTTACGGCTATTTTGAAGATGCATTTAAACTCAGTCCACTTGGTCATTTGACCATCAACCCAGATCGTAAGCCAGGTGCTAAAACGCTTGTTACTATCCGTGGTGCCATCAAAGAGGGTAAAGCGCAGTGTGTATTCAGTGAGCCACAGTTTAACCCAGCTATGGTATCAACCTTGGTGAAAGGAACTGACACGAAAGTGTTGGTGCTTGATCCAATGGCAACGGACTTAAAAGTAGGAAGCAATCAATATGTTGATTTCTTGAATCAACTGGGAAGTCAGTATCTATCTTGCTTTGGAGAGATTTGAGTTGGTGTAATGTGAACTTGTTCGCATAATTTCCAACTTCGAAGAAGACCAAATCCGAAAAGCTGCGAAACTGCAGTGACAGTAAAAAATCATATAAAACAATGTTGTCACTGTTTCGCATTTTGCTTGCTCTGCACAAACCATTTCTTATGGCGATGTTGATCTTTACCGGACTGACGGTAACGGTACAGGCATCGCCTATTTTCTATTCCTTCCCATTTGCCTCCGCGAGTGATACCGCCAAAATCAAAGAGATAGAGCCTGCCGAAGGAAAAGGTGTCTGGCTACTCGATACTGGCGGTCGTGTCAGTTTCTATGACGGATCGCACTACCACAAATTGGATGCCTTTACGCCCATTGGTAAGGGTGTTTCAAAAATTGAGCTGTTCGACGGAGATTTGTGGCTGGTATTAAAAGGCCAGCTAATACAATATGATATCGACGAAAACCAGCTAATCCCTGTTGATTTAGAAGGAGAGGTGACTGCGCTGGTTGGAACGAAAAAACAGCTCTGGGTCACCACGTCGCGCAAGACATTCACAATAGACACTGATAGCCATCAACCAGCCACCGTATCTGATAGGCCATATGATGCCTTGATAGCAATGGACGATAAGGCTGTAGCTCTGCACGAAAACAAAGCTTACGCATTGCCTTCGAAGCAACTCCTTTTTGAATTTGATGAGAAGATTAATAGCGTCTCGAAGCGGGGCGACCAATATTGGATGGGGACTGACAGGGGCGTGTTAGTCATTGAGTCTGGCACTGTGCTGAATCGTTACCTACCTGAGCTGCGCATTGATCACGTAGCAGTGACCCATGAAGGGGTTTGGGCGGGGTCACCATCAGGACTGTTTTTCAAGCAAGAGAATGAACGCGACTTTGAAGCGCTCTCCGGGCAGAGTGATGACACCTTCAGTTTTTCCGGACACGCCATCATGGATATTGAAGTGGGTGAAGCGGAAGATTTATGGGTCGCGAGTGATGTCGGGCTCAATTATCGCAGTAAAATTATCAGCCACATCAACCGATTCCCCATGTATGTTCTGTCCCCTGAACCAGGGGAGGAACAATTATCCTCACTGGTAGAGCACGATGACGGTTACCTTTTGAGTACCCGATATAAACTCGTCATGCTTAATGCTGAAATGATGCCGGTTAAATCCACTAAGCTGGACACCGCAATCGACAGCATGGTCAAGTTTGATGGTGCCTTATGGGTGGCGACTGCGTTAGGCCTTAAGGCCTATAATCCGGACACTTTTTCAAGGTTGGAGGGGCTGGTTCCACCAGTGCTCGAGGGCGTACCCGTTGATCGCATTATTAGCGACAGCCACTCACTTTGGCTGGCAACTGGCTCCAAGATCATGCGTTTTTGGCCTCAAAGTCAGACAGTGGTGGACTTCGGCAGCGATTGGTCAGGTGCATTCAATAACCGACTTACCTCGGTGATCGATCTTGAAGAAAGTGGCACCTGGCTCGGAACAACGAATGGTCTCTATTTCTATTTTGATGGCAGGTTTATTCCGAAACTCAGCCGGGAACAAGTGGGAGCGATAAAGTCCCTGAAAGTCGGGCCGAATAGCGAGTTATGGATGCTGACACAGCGTGGGATTTATACTTATGACGCTATCCAGCAATCTCTGCCCAAAGAGCAGTTTATTAATGCCAGCGACGATGTGGCCAAGTGTTTGGTTGTGAATGGCACCTCAGCGCTTTATGTGACTAAAAAAGGGGTGTACAGACACCAATTCTCCCCTAACGCTCTGCAATTTGTGCAAGGCTCCCCAAATCCAGTCGCTTCTTTGCGCCATTTCTGTCAAAAGAACGCAGAGAGGATGTTGATTGCAGGGGACTTTGGTGTGTTCTCGATTCCTGAGGCGACACTCACATCCCTTTTCAATACCCCATCTACTCCGGTATCGCCAAGCGCTGTTTATATCAACGGGATCCCCTGGCGGTTGGGACTTTCATCGGACAAACCACTTGGTATAAACCCCAATGGTACTGTTGCCGTCGAAGTGGGGCGGATGCCGTTTGGAACCAGCGAAACACTCAAGTATCGCCTTGAAGGCCATGGTGATGGGAACTGGTATTCAACAAGTGATCAAAAACTTGTTTTCAGTGCGTTAAAACCTGGTGATTACACCTTGATGATCAAGCTGGAAAAAGGTGACGGTACCAGTCAGCAGGTACGATTGATTAGGTTTGTGGTTGCGTCTCCTTGGTACCAGCGATTGGGTCATTTCCTGCTGGTCTTGATCATCGGCATCATCTTTGTGGCCGCCTATTATCGAAGAAAGCACGATGCTGTAAGGGTTCAGAACAAGCAGCTTAGGGAAACCGTTCACCGCAAAGTCATTGAAATTGATAAGCGAGAAGTTTCCGTCAAACGCTTTTGCGGTGCTTTGCCGCCTGAAGATGATGACTCACCAGAAGCGCTCACAACGGTGCGAAGTGAAGACTTATCCTCTGAGTCTAAAGAGTCCGAAGCGTGGCGTGAGCGGGTGATTGCCGAAATTAACAGTCATTTCCATGACCCTGAATACTCTACTGCGCTGTTAGCAAGGGCGTTGTTTATCTCGGAGCGAAGCTTGCAACGCCGCTTTAAGCAAGAACTGGGCAATACGTTCAAAGAGATGCTGATTACCACGCGACTGGAGAATGCGAAACGTATGCTCTGTCAGGGTGACAAGATCACTGACGTCGCCGTTGCCTGCGGATTCAACGAACCTTCCTATTTCGCCAAGTCGTTTAAGCAAAAATATGGTGTTACTCCCTCACAATTCCGTGAAACCTGTGGCAGCGAACAGTATCCATAAGGCTAAATCTCTGTCGGTGTAAATCAATGGCTGGGGGGAGTGCTATAAACAAGGGGGAGAGAAAAAAAAGAGCGTGGTATAGCCTGCTGACCATACCACGGGCGTCAAAGACACCTTCGCTTGCTGCCGGAGGTGTGTGGGAGACCACACACCATCTGGAATTAGGTTTTAAATAACTTGGGTTCATTAAAACGATTTAACCGCGATCGCTGATAGTAATTTCCCGCCATTATTTCATTTCCATTAAAAAGCCCTGATTTCTTTGCACTGCCTCTAAAATTTCGAGGGGTCGAAGGGTTTGAAATTTTTTCTTTTGACGTTTTTAACGAAGAACATAGCGTTTGATTTTTCTATTGAAGCTCAACCAAGGTGTGCGTCAACTGGCTGTTTTTATGATGAAACTGACGAAGTTAACGAGAATATTGACGAAATTGACGAACAGCTCGACGTGCTGAACGAGTGAGGTATCGAACTTTCCTAGGGTCTGTTGATCAAAAACAACTTTCCTACGGAAACAATTTGCAATACTTTTGACTGCAAATGTATATGATTCTCATTTTGGTTGTGTTTATGAAGCTTACGGAACTTAAACCCGGTAAGGCTGGGCGGGTGCTATCTCTCTCGGCTGTGCCCACTATCCCTCGAAAAAAACTGATGGCAATGGGCTTACTGCCTGAGACTGAGTTCAGTGTTATCCGTTATGCACCAATGGGCGATCCGGTCCAAATCAGAGTGAGAGGATGCGACATCGCACTTCGCCTATCTTTAGCGCAAAACATCGAGGTAGCCTCTCATGATGGGTAAGCAATTACTGACGGTGGGAAACCCCAATTCAGGTAAAACGACCTTGTTTAACCGTCTGACAGGCTCGCGTCAGGAAATCGGTAACTGGGCGGGTGTGACTGTGGACAAGAAAATGGGGCGGCTGTCACTGCAAGGTGAAGAGGCTTCCCTCACTGATTTGCCGGGCATCTACACGCTCGACAATGCAGATGGTGAGAATAGTCTTGATGAATCAATCGCGATTTCAGCTTTGTTCAATCTCCCTTGCGATTTGATTGTTAACGTTCTAGATGCGAGCAGTCTTGAGCGCAGTTTGTATCTTACGCTGCAACTGCGTGAGCTTGGCCGTCCTATGGTTGTGTTACTGAACAAGATGGATGTGGTTAAGGCTCAAGGTTTTGAAATCGATGAAAACGTTTTGTCGAATTTACTCCAGTGTCCTGTCTATTCAGTGACAGCAACCGACATGAAGTCGGTTGAGGCGCTGAATGTTTCACTCTCTGAGGCGTTATCTGTTGCACCGTCTTCATCAAAAAGTGGCTTTGAACTTCACTACGGTGAAAACCTTGAGCAAGGTATCTCGACGCTGTCGCAAGAACTCGTAAAAGAAAGCCATGCGTACAGTCGGGCTGCGGCTATCCGTCTTCTATGCGGAGATAGCGCTCTTAAGCGTCAGATGTCTGATGGCATTGAGTATACCCTCCATACGGTCACAAACTCTCTGGGAGCAACAGATATCGACCTCATGGTTGCAGATGTCCGCTATTCACGGGTTGCGAAAATCTGTCATGCAGCCAAAACACAAGTCGTCCCTCTCAAAGCGAGAGTCACAGATGCCATTGATAATCTGGTATTGAGCCGCTACTTTGGGATGCCAATCTTCTTTGCCGTGATGTACATGATGTTTATGTTCTCCATCAATATTGGAGGTGCATTCATCGACTTTTTCGATATCGGCACTGGGGCATTGTTGGTCGATGGTGGTCACTATCTGCTGGATGACCACCTCCCAGTTTGGCTGGTCACTATTATTGCTGACGGTGTCGGTGGCGGCATCCAGACTGTCGCGACATTTATTCCTGTGATTGCCTGTCTGTATCTGTTCATGTCCCTTCTTGAAACGTCTGGCTATATGGCACGTGCCGCTTTTGTACTGGATAAGGCAATGCAGAAGATAGGGCTGCCGGGCAAGGCTTTCGTTCCATTGGTGCTGGGCTTTGGGTGTAATGTACCTGCGATTATGGCAACCCGTACATTGGATCAGGAACGTGAACGCCGGTTGGCGGCGGCGATGGCACCGTTTATGTCTTGTGGTGCAAGGCTACCGGTTTACGCACTCTTTGCTGCGGCATTTTTCCCGGAAAACGGTCAGAATGTTGTTTTCCTCCTCTACCTTTTGGGTATCGCGGTCGCTATCTTTACGGGTATTGTTCTGCGCCGAACCTTATATCCCGGTGATAGCGAAGCCTTGTTAATGGAAATGCCTCGCTATGAATGGCCACGGGTGAAAGATATCTACGTGAAAACCTGGCAGAAACTCAAGCGTTTTGTACTGGGTGCCGGTAAGACCATTGTGGTGGTGGTGACTATCCTGAGTTTTGTGAATTCAATTGGTACGGATGGTTCGTTCGGTAACGAAGATTCAGATAACTCCGTGTTGGCAAAGGCGGCTCAATTTGTCACGCCAGTGTTTTCACCAATCGGTATTCAGGAAGACAACTGGCAAGCTACTGTCGGTATCATTACGGGTATTTTTGCTAAAGAAGCCGTTGTGGGCACGTTGAACAACCTTTATGCCTCTCCCAGCGATGAAGATGTGTCAGAGTACGACTTGCTAAGTAGCCTGACTGAAGCGGTTCAGACTATTCCTGAAAACCTGATGGGGCTGAACTATGCAGACCCTCTTGGTATTCAGGTTGGTGATTTAGCAGACAATGAAGCGGTGGCTGAAGAGCAAGAAGTTGATCTGAGCATTTTTGCTAATCTGAGTGCTAATTTCACCATGGCGAGCGCCTTTGCTTATCTGGTATTCATCCTACTATACACACCTTGTGTCGCGGCGATGGGCGCGTATGTCCGTGAGTTTGGCCGACCATTTGCTGTCTTCATTGCTGGATGGACCATGCTGCTAGGTGTGGTGGTGGCAACCATTACCTATCAGTCGATGATGCTAATGGTGACACCTCTGGCGAGTGGTCTATGGATTGCCGGTAGCATTGCGTTGATGGTGGCGACGATAGCGTTACTCAAACGCCAAGGTTCATTTGCAAACACACTCAGAGTCGTTACGGTATGATTTTGTTTGCCTTGCGGGATTATATCCAATCCCACCCAAAGTGCTCTTTAAGGGAGTTGGCAAAAGCGTTCGCACTGTCTGAAGATGGTGTTGAAGCCATGCTGAAAGAGTGGGTGAAACGGGGAAAACTCAAGGTGACAGTATCTAAGCGTTCATCTTGCGAAGTCCGGCAATATACCTGGTTGGAAGACTCTGAGCTGGGGCTGACTGTCTACCAGTAAAAAACAAAAAGCGCGGATACAATCCGCGCTTTTCTTTTATCCAGCAGGCGTGAAGTCGGCGATCTCGCCGAGGAGGGCGCGCCATTTTTCCGTAATTTCGACTTGGGCTAAGTCATGGCGCAGCAAACCGTTGGTGTTGCCCCATACAGGGCCAGGCCACGCAGCATCGGTTTGGAAGCGGGCAATGTGATGAACATGAAGCTGAGGCACCATGTTCCCCAGCGCGGCGATGTTGAGCTTGTCTGCATTCGTGTGCGCTTCCAGTTTTGTCGCGACCCAAGAAGATTCACGGATAAACTGGAGTTGGTCAGCTTCGGACAGATGGTGAATTTCGCGAATTCCTTCGACTTTGGGAACCAAAATCAACCAAGGGCCAAAGTCTTCTTTGCTCAATAGAACACGGCAAAGTGGCAAGTCGCCGAGCCATGTGGTGTCTGCGTCCAAACGTGGGTGGAGTTCGAATGGCATTTCATCTTCTCTTGATGTCAGGAAATCAGGTCAAAACTACTGGGATTCGGCGCCAATGTAAATGATCGTTGGAGTGCGCATTCTCATGATTGAAACGATAGCTCAACCCTGTGAGCGGCTTGACCAAGATTAAACTCTTACTTGTCCTGTCGTGCAGGTCTTGCGTAAATGTCATAGTAAAATCACAAAACCAACGCCAATCGTGTCATTGAACCGCGTTAAATCAAATATGCAGTTAGGCTTTAAAGGTACTTATATTGCGTCAGAGGGAGGCGCGAATGGACTACATAGAAGTACTAGAGTTTTGGTTTGGTGATCCTGATTCTCCCAAAACAGACGATATGCTTAACGCCATGTGGTTTGAAAGCGATGAAGCTTTGGACAAGCAAATCCGAGAGCAGTTTCTTCCCTATGTCAGCATGGCGGGCGAGGGGAAATTGAATCAGTGGCTTTCTTCACCACAAGGAACATTAGCGACTATCGTTCTTCTTGATCAGTTTAGCCGCAGGGTTTATCGCGGATTGAGCGCGGCATTCCGGTATGACGAGTTTGCGTTGGCGGTCTGCAAGCGTGGCCTTGCAGAAGCACAGGATTTAACCTTGCCGACCATTCAGCGAGCGTTTTTCTATATGCCTTTGCAACACTCGGAATACATGGAAGACCAAGAAGAAGCCCTTTTTCGTTTCAGTCAGCTGTGTAGTTCTGCTGGACTGGATGAAGCAGGGTTGTTTGAAAATATTTTTCGCCACGCGAGAAACAACTTTGACGTTATTAAGCGCTTTGGACGCTTTCCGAGCCGAAATGCTTCGTTGGGTCGACTTTCTACAGAAGCTGAGTTGCAATGGCTTGCGGGGGGCGGAGCGAAACTTACTCAATAGCAGGTTCGCTTAGCGAACCTGCGGCATGACGCAGTTACGGCCTTTGTGTTTTGCGTTGTACAAGGCTTCGTCTGCTCTGGCTACTAACGCCAGCCCACACTCATCACCCTCTCTCTCCGCGATACCAAATGATGCCGTAATCGAGTTAATTTTCTGTCCAGACCGTTTGTCTGTGACTGACAGTCTTTCGAGTGTCGAACGCATTTTCTCGGCGATCATAAACGTCGACTTTAGAGGTAGACTTGGCAAAATGGCCACGAACTCTTCTCCGCCGTATCTAAATACTGCCCCTGATTCATCAACCACCTGCTGCAGTTTGGCTGCAACAATCTGAAGCACCTTGTCGCCCATTTGGTGGCCAAACTCATCGTTGAAAGATTTGAAGTGATCGATATCGACCATCATGACGCTGAACACGTTCTTTTGATGAACGCTTTCCTCTAACTGCTTTTCAAACTCGCGGCGGTTGAGGCAGCCAGTGAGCGCATCATGGGATGCTTGTTTCTGGTATTCCTGAAGCTGCTTTTTCAAGGCATCAATTTCTGTTTTCTGGGAGGATACCTGAATCTGGTATTGCGACGTGGCACTGAGTAAATGCTGGGAGCCTTTCAGCAATTCCTGCAGAACCTGTTTACTCTCACCATGTGAGGCAATGTGACTATTCACGTTTTTGAGCTTATCGACTGAGTTGCTCAGAATATCCCGGAACTCCTCGGTATCAGAGACAGTTGAGCCCATGGAGTCGCCCAGATCGGCAGCCAAAGTCTGTAGCTTCTGACGAAAGTTGTTCACTTCTCGTTTGGCGTCATCGAGCAGGTAAGTTTCTATCAGGCTGTCGCAATGGTGTTGAGCGCAGCTACCGAAGCGGCTGACAGTATCATCAACGGCTTGATTGAGCTGTGGATGGGTGCCTGCGCAGTACGTGTACCAAAGGGAGAAGTAATGAGGGGTGGTCGGTACTTTGTACTTTACCATCAGAGGGACGGCACGTTTGAAAATACGAGTGGCTTCAAAAAAGGCGTAGTCGCTCATTCTGCATTCCTAATTGACACATATGTCGGTTACTGAAACAGAATTATGTACGATATTTTTACACTGGATGAAAAAAACCCCACGAAGAAAGCGTGGGGTTTGAAAAAGTGTGACCTTGGTTCGGGAACGGAGGTTACATACGCTCTAGCGTCTTAATGCCAAGTAGATCCAAACCTTGTTTGATGGTCTTAGCCGTTAATGCAGCCAGTTTCAGGCGGCTTTGTTTGGTTTCGCCTTCTGCATTCAGAATTGGGCATGCTTCGTAGAAACTTGAGAAGGTGCCAGCCAGATCAAACAGGTAGCCACACATGATGTGTGGCTGACCTTCGCGGGCGACACCATCAACAGCTTCTTCAAATTGCAGAAGCTTAGAAACCAGTGCTTTCTCTTTCTCTTCAGACACAATGATTTGGCCTTCGATGCTGTTCGCATCAATGCCAGCTTTGTTGAAGATCGAGGCCACGCGGGTGTAAGCGTATTGCATGTAAGGCGCAGTGTTGCCTTCAAACGCCAGCATGTTGTCCCAGTCAAACACATAGTCAGTGGTGCGGTGCTTGGACAAGTCAGCATATTTTACAGCTGCCATTGCTACTGTGTTAGCAATGTTGTCTTTTTCTTCCGCTGACAATTCAGGGTTTTTCTCTTCAATCAGCTTATTCGCGCGCACTTCTGCTTCATCCAGCAGGTCAGCCAGACGAACGGTACCGCCTGCACGGGTCTTGAATGGCTTACCATCTTTACCCAGCATCATGCCGAATGCATGGTGCTCAAGGCTCATGCTTTCAGGTACATAACCCGCTTTACGAACGATAGTCCACGCCTGCATCAGGTGTTGGTGCTGACGTGAGTCGATGAAGTACAGCACGCGATCTGCGTTGAAGGTTTCGTAGCGGTATTTCGCACATGCGATATCCGTAGTGGTGTACAGGAAACCGCCGTCACGCTTCTGGATGATCACACCCATAGGCTCGCCGTCTTTGTTCTTGTATTCCTCCAGGAACACAACCATGGCGCCGTCATCTTCGACTGCCAGACCTTTTGCTTTCAGGTCTTCAACAATGCCAGCCAGCATGCCGTTGTACATGCTTTCACCCATCACGTCTTTATCTGTCAGGGAAACGTTCAAACGGTCGTAGTTACGCTGGTTTTGTTCCAGAGTGATTTTTACCAGTTGCTGCCATTTTTCTTTGCAGTACTCGTCTCCGCTTTGCAGGCGAACCACGTAGTTACGTGCAGTCTTTGCGAACTCTTCGTCTTCGTCGTAAAGCTTCTTCGATTCACGGTAGAAGCCTTCGATGTCGCTAAGATCCATTGAAATGTCGCCGCCTTGCGCTTCATGACGCTCAAGGTTTGCGATCAGCATGCCGAACTGAGTACCCCAGTCGCCAAGGTGGTTAGCGCGGATAACGTTGTGACCCAAGAACTCCAGAGTGCGCACAACCGCGTCACCTATGATGGTTGAACGCAAGTGACCAACGTGCATTTCTTTCGCTACGTTTGGTGCAGAGTAGTCAACAACAATGTTTTGTTTTTCTGCTTCTGCCACACCCAGGCGGTCACTCGTCAGCGCTTCGTCTGCTTTGGCTGCGAGCCATTCAGTGCTCAAGAAAATATTGATAAACCCAGGGCCTGCGATTTCGGTTTTTTCCGCCATGCCATCCAGATCCAGAACATCCAGCACTTTCTGCGCGAATTCGCGTGGGTTACAACCCAGCTTTTTGGCAACACCCATGATGCCGTTTGCCTGGTAGTCACCAAACTGTGGTTTCGCTGATTGACGGACAGCCGCTGGGCTGCCTTCAGGTGCACCTGCAGCAACCATGGCTGCAGCGACTTTGTCGTTAAGAAGGGCTTGAATATTCACTTGCTTACCTTAATTCTGACACCCGGCAAAATGCAGCCGGGTTAAAGCAAAAAATCCGTCAACAATACCCACTGCAATTTGAGGCAAACAGGGCATGGTTGACGGCTTTAGCACTGAAACTTGGGCATCAAAGTGTGATGCGCGTATGTAGGCGTAATAATACCCACAAACAGGCGCAGTTTAAAAGCTGAATCCTGCGAAATAGGTGGATTTCATAACAAGTAAAAGCGTGTGCGTTCCAGTGATATCAACGCTGTGGTAAATTCCTGTCATCTTTGAAGGTAACGAGATGACCATGTCAGCATTAACCGTCGAATCCCTCTACGCCACACTCCCCGATTTTTCTGCTCGCTTGGATGCGCTGTTAGAAGTGTTGGAGTTGGATCTTAGCGCCTATCAGGCTGACCACATCGCTTTGCGCATCAACGACAGAAAAGCGGCTGAGGAACTTCACCAATCCTGGCTCTCTTCGGGTGAAGAACTTTCTGTGAATAACATCAATGGCCGTCCGATTGTGGTGATCAAAGCCAACGAGTCGCTGTCTTTCGGTCAATGGCAAACGCAATGTGTCGAGCTACCTTATCCGGGTGACAAGCTTTATCCAAAAGAAGGATGGGAACACGCTGAATGGGTAGTACCGTCAACGGCGACAACACCGGAAGCACTGCTTGAGGATGTGTTTAGTTTGTTCCCGGCGCTTGCAGCAAAGTGGGAAAAACTGGCATCACTGGGTGTGAAGGTGAAGTTGAGTTCTCCCGCAGGCGAGGGCGAGCGTATTGCCAACCCGACTGTGGCATTCAAGTTCAAGGGCGTTTGCGTCAAGCTCCACCCGGTGACTCTGGAGCAAGTGATAGAAAGTGAAAAAGGAGCCTGAGGCTCCTTTTTCTTTGGTTGACTTCCGGCTTACAGAATGACGGTCTTGTTGCCATAAACGAAGACTTTGTCTTCGAGTACTTGGCTCAGTGCATTACTCAGCACGGTTTTTTCTACGTCACGACCCGCTTTCACCATGTCTTCTGCACTGAAGGTGTGGTCAACATGTTTCACGTTCTGGTCGATGATTGGACCTTCATCTAAATCGTTGGTCACGAAATGTGCCGTTGCACCAATGATTTTTACGCCACGTTCCCAAGCCTGATGATAAGGGCGTGCGCCGATGAATGCAGGCAAGAAGCTGTGGTGAATGTTGATGATTTTACGAGGGAAACGTGCAACGAAGTTTGGTGTCAGCACACGCATAAATTTCGCCAGAACAATATGGTCCGGTTCATACCCTTCGATGATGTCGATAATTTGGTTTTCATGCGCTTCACGTTCCAAGCCTTCATGGCTCACAAAGTGGAACGGAATATCGAATTTTTCCGTTAATGCTGCCAGCTTATCGTGGTTACCAATTACGGCGGCAATGTCCACATCCAAAGAACCGTCATAGGCTTTCATCAGGATGTCACCCAGACAATGTGACTCTTTGGTCACCATGATCACCACACGTTTACGGCGACTGGTGTCAACGAGATTGCGGTGGCTGCCTGCCGGGAGCGCCTGATCGATATCCATCAGGAAGGTTTCATCATTGAAAATCCCTTCCAGCTCAGTACGCATGAAGAACTGACCGGTACTGTGGTCAACGTACTCATTGTTATGGATGATGTTGAGTTGGTGTTTGTAACAGATGTTGGTGATCTTGGCGATGAGGCCTTGAGCGTCAGGGCAGTCCGTCAGCAGGATTTTTCTTTCCATAGAAACGTATTACTCGTGATGAATTTTAATTTGCTATTCATCACGTTTTACTCTGAATTGGCCTCAAGGTCAAAGACTTGACGGTGGCGTTCTGCATGTCTGGCGATAAGGGGGGATTGTTGGCATAATGCAATCCTTTCAAATACTGTATAAATGACCAATGATTTCGAAGGTTTTCTCCACCACAGGTGCGTTGGCTAGAGCGATAAAAGGCTTCCAGCCACGCCAGCCGCAGACCGACATGGCGTTGTCAGTTGAGCGTTCAATCAAAAACCAAACTCAACTCGTGGTCGAGGCAGGGACGGGTACCGGTAAAACATATGCGTATCTGGTGCCGGCACTGCTCAGTGGAAAGAAAACCATTGTCAGTACAGGTTCGAAAAACCTTCAGGAACAGCTGTTCCACCGCGACCTACCATTGATGGTCGACACCCTCGGCTTCTCAGGTCGTGTTGCCTTGTTGAAAGGGCGTGCAAACTACCTTTGTCCAGAACGTTTAAGCCGCCAGATGATCGAAAGTCACGACGGTCACGCCGACCCGACGCTGCTCAGCCAGTTAGTGAAAGTACGCAGCTGGTCTTCTGAAACCAAAACCGGCGATCTGGGCGAGTGCGATGATTTGGCAGAAGACAGCCCAATCATCCCAACAATTACTTCGACCAACGACAACTGTCTGGGTAAAGAATGCCCAAGCTATGAAGATTGTTTTGTCGTGAAGGCCCGCAAGCGCGCCATGGATGCAGACTTGGTGGTCGTGAATCACCACCTTTTCCTGGCCGATCTGGCGATTAAAGAGACGGGTTTTGGCGAACTGATCCCGGAAGCGGAAGTGTTTATCTTCGATGAAGCGCACCAGATCCCGGATATCGCCAGCCAGTATTTCGGCCAGAGTCTTTCCAGTCGTCAGCTTCAGGAACTCGCCAAAGACATCAATATTGCGTATCGCACTGAACTTCGCGATACCAAACAGCTTGAGAAAGTGGCTGATCGTCTCTCCCAATCGGCATCAGATTTGCGCATTGTACTGGGTGAGCCGGGCTTTCGTGGTAACTGGCGTGAAATAAGCACTTCGCCAACCGTGGCAAGGGAGCTGGTGCGTTTGACTGATGCACTTGAACTTGCCCATGACGTGATGAAACTGTCGTTGGGTCGAAGCCAATTGTTGGATGCTGCCTTCGATCGCGCCACTTTATTTAAAGCCAGGCTTGAGCGGGTAAAAGATACCTCCATCCCTGGCTATTCCTACTGGTACGAATGCAGCCGTCATCATTTCAGCCTGAACATCACACCTTTGTCCGTGGCTGAAAAATTCCGCGAGCAAATTCAGCAGCAGGAAGGGGCGTGGATATTTACTTCCGCAACGCTGGCGGTGAATGATGATTTCAGCCATTTCAGCAACCGCTTAGGTTTAGAGCCCACAGAGCAGTTTACCCTGCCCAGCCCATTCGATTACAAATCTCAGGCGATTCTCTGTGTACCGCGCTTTTTGCCTGAGCCAAACAGCTATGGCTTGGCTGAAAAGCTGGTGGACATGCTCAAGCCAGTGATCGAGCAGAACAACGGACGCTGTTTCTTCCTTTGCACCTCACATCAAATGGTGCGTGATTTGTCTGAGCGTTTCCGCGAATTGTCAGACTTGCCGGTGTTGGTGCAAGGGGAAATGTCGAAACAGAAACTACTCGCTGAATTTTTAGAGCTCGGTAATGCGCTTTTGGTTGCCACAGGTGCCTTCTGGGAAGGGATAGACGTTAGAGGGCAAGCGCTGAGCTGTGTTATTATCGACAAATTGCCTTTTACTGCGCCGGATGATCCGCTACTAAAAGCACGGATTGAAGATTGTCGCCTTCAGGGCGGCGACCCGTTTTCCCAAGTTCAAATCCCCGATGCGGTGATTACCCTGAAGCAGGGGGTTGGGCGACTTATCCGTGATAGAAACGATCATGGTGCGCTTATTATCTGTGATAACCGCTTGGTGAGCAGAAATTATGGTGAAACCTTCCTGCGCAGCTTACCGCCAATCCCGCGAACGCGTGATCTGGCAAAAGTCAGTGAATTTCTCGCTGAAATAGACACGAACAACCAGTCTGCAGAATCGTCTGCAGCGTCAGAGGTATAAATGGCTTCTAAGATCCTTGCCGTCGATACGGCCACTGAAAACTGCTCCGTCGCCCTGAAGGTGGGGAACGACATTATCGCGCGTTGTGAAATGGCACCGCGTGAACACACTACGAAAATCTTGCCTATGGTCGATAGTGTACTGGCTGAAGCGGGCTTAAAGCTGAACCAGCTGGATGCGCTGGCGTTTGGTCGTGGTCCTGGCAGTTTTACCGGTGTGCGTATTGGTATTGGTATCGCTCAGGGTTTGGCATTTGGTGCAGATCTGCCAATGGTCGGTGTGTCCACGCTGGCTGCAATGGCGGAGCAAGCTCATCGTAAACAGCAGGCAACCCATGTGCTGTCCACCATCGATGCACGCATGAACGAAATCTATGCAGGTGGCTATGTACGCCTTGAAAACGGCGATTGGGAAACGGTCGTCGAAGAAGCAGTACTGCCTCCTGAAATGTTCAAGCCAGAATTGGCAGAAGGTGAGTGGTTTGTAGCAGGAACGGGCTGGCAAGCTTACCCTGATCTGCAAGGCCAGCTACACTTGTCAGTAAGCGACAGCGGTGTGTTGTATCCTGAATCGCAGGATATGTTAATCCTTGCTCATCATGCGTTTGCGCGTGGAGAGGCAGTTGATGCAGAACATGCCAGCCCGGTATACCTTCGTGATACTGTGGCATGGAAGAAATTACCAGGTCGCGAATAGTTTTATCTAAAGCTAACCGATAAGGTCTTTCATGGTTTCAATTCAGGGATTACCACAGCAGATACAGCGTCCGGGAAAAACCGGACGCAAACCCACGCCTAAGAAGGAAGAGGCCCGTGATGTCTCCGAGCCTTCCGTGGTGGCAAAAGCGGTATCCCGTGGTATTCGAAACCCTGAAATGGCGGAAGATGCCTTTCAAAACATTCATTACGATTTACCCGATGGGCGAAGCCGTCATGCGCTGGCGTCTTATATGGATGTTAAGAATCAGGCCCGTCGTGAAGAACTTATCGCCATGTTCGGCGTAGATGTCTTCGTTTAAGTAACTCCTCGTACCACTTGTCCTGCACTCTCTGTGGTAGGCTTCGCGCGCTCTCAAACGGTCCAATATGACATTACAAGAAAAAAAATATGCAGTGAGATTTGGCGATCTCGCCGCGCAGGTTTATCTGACCGAGCGAAACACGCCGACTCTTCTGATGTTGCATGGGTGGCAAGATAATAGCGGAAGCTTTGCGCCACTCGCCCCGCAGCTCAGCGAGCACTTTGATTTGGTCATGCCAGATTGGCCCGGGCACGGTTATTCCGACCATAAAGGTGCCGACAGCTTCTATCCCTTCTTTGATTATGTGGACGACCTCCACCAACTGATCCTTCAGTTGGGCGACAGGCCGATCTATCTGGTCGGGCATTCGTTGGGCGCATTGGTAGCGTCTTGCTGGAGTGCTGCTTTCGCTGAAAGGGCGAAAGGGTTGGTGATGATAGAAGCGCTTGGCCCAATGTCTGAGCGCGAAGATAAAGTCGTCGAAAGGCTGAAACACGGTGTTGAAAGCCGCGCGAATATGAAGCAGCCACGTGATTTACCTTCGTTGGATGCGGCGCTGAAACTTCGCCGGGGTATCAACAAAGTCAGCATTGAAGATCTGACACCCTTGGTGACCCGTGGCATTGAGCAAGTGGGCGATATCTGGCGCTGGCGTCATGATGCCAAGTTGAAGACGGAATCGATTTACCGGATGTCGACACATCATGCTGAACATTTGGTCCGTGGTATTGAATGTCCGGTGATGGCGATTATTGGCGAAGACGGTTATCCGGAACTTCGTAGCCCCATGGCTGAAAAACGTAAGGCGTGGTTCAAGAACCTGACCGTAGAAATGGTGGAAGGCACACATCACTGCCACCTTCAGAGTCAGGCGAAAACGGCGTCTCTGATCATTGATTTTGTGACCAAGCTACATCTCACAGCGCTTAGCGATGTTAATTGAATGTTACTTCTGGTCTAATTGCGAGTTAAAACACTCGTTTGAATTTATTGCGTCTGTCGCGGGCCTTTTCTGCCTGCGGTTAAAAATAGGAGAGATCAAGTGGATAAGGTTTGGCTTAACCGCTACCCATCAGATGTACCAGCGGAAATCTCACCGAACATGTACCCATCACTGGTAGAGATGTTCGAAAAGTCTGTGCAGAAATATGCTGATCAGACTGCCTTCATCAATATGGGGCAGGTGATGACCTTCCGTAAGCTGGAAGAACGCAGCCGTGCTTTTGCAGCTTACCTGCAAAACGATCTTGGCCTTAAAAAAGGCGATCGCGTGGCTGTCATGATGCCAAACCTGCTGCAATACCCAATTGCGCTGTTCGGCATTCTGCGTGCTGGCTGTGTCGTGGTAAACGTTAACCCGCTGTACACCCCCCGTGAACTCGAGCATCAGCTGAATGACTCAGGTGCGACCGCGATTGTTATCGTGTCGAACTTTGCGCATACGCTGGAAAAATCGTCGATAACACCAGTGTGCGTCACGTTATTCTGACCAGCCTTGGCGACCAACTGCCACGCGCCAAAGGAACTATCGTTAACTTCGTGGTTAAGTACATCAAGAAGATGGTGCCGAAATACAACCTGCCACATGCGACTTCTATGCGCCTTGCATTGAAGCGCGGCCGTCGTATGCAGTATGTGAAGCCGTTTATGACGGGCGATGATATTGCCTTCCTGCAGTACACCGGCGGCACCACAGGCGTTGCGAAAGGGGCGGTTTTGACCCACAACAACATGCTGGCGAACCTGAACCAGGCGAAAGCTATGTATGCGCCTGTGTTGAAAGAAGGCCGTGAGTTAGTGGTCACTGCTTTGCCGCTTTACCACGTGTTTGCCTTGACGGTGAATGGTTTGCTGTTTATCGAAATGGGCGGACAAAACCTGCTGATCACCAACCCGCGCGATATCCCTGCGTTTGTGAAAGAGCTGAAACAGCATCCGTTTACGGCAATCACTGGCGTAAACACTCTGTTCAATGCCCTGCTGAACAATGAAGACTTCCATGAGTTGGATTTCAGTAATCTTAGCCTGACGGTTGGGGGCGGCATGGCGGTCCAACGCGCTGTGGCTGAAAGCTGGATGAAGCTGACGGGTAAACACCTGCTGGAAGGTTACGGCCTGACCGAGTGTTCTCCGCTGGTGGCGGCGTACCCTTACGATCTGAAAGAGTACAACGGCTCTATCGGCCTGCCAGTGCCATCCACCGATGTCCGCATCGTTGATGAGGAAGGTAATGTGCTGCCAAACGATCAGATTGGTGAGCTGCAGGTGAAAGGTCCTCAGGTGATGCAGGGTTACTGGCAGCGTCCAGAAGCAACCAAAGAAGTGATTACCGAAGACGGTTGGCTTTCAACAGGCGACATCGTCAAGTTCGACGACGATGGTTTCCTGCACATTGTTGATCGTAAGAAAGACATGATTCTGGTGTCTGGCTTCAACGTTTATCCAAACGAAATCGAAGATGTTGTCGCACTGCACGGTAAAGTGTTGGAAGTTGCGGCAATTGGCCAGCCACACGAAACCTCTGGTGAGATCGTGAAGATCTGTGTGGTGAAACGCGATCCAAGCCTGACGAAAGATGAGCTTCTTGCGCATTGTCGTGAACACCTGACCGGTTACAAAGTGCCTAAGGTGATCGAATTCCGCGAAGATCTGCCGAAAACTAACGTGGGTAAGATTTTGCGCCGCGCTCTTCGTGAAGAGCAGGACGCCAAAAACGCAGAAGCGTAATCGGACATGCGTCGACTCGCTTAAGCGCGTACAATGAATACCCAAGCAACCTGAAGATGCATGAATTCAGAGGTCATCAATGCGCTCAATTCGAGGCAAATCTCGCGTGTAATAGTCATTCTATTTTCGTGGGATTTAACGAAGAAGTGGGCGCATTGAGGTCCTCCCTCCGGGCGAGTTGACTGACGTCGTGCTCTTTGTTGTCCCTTTTTGATGGAGGTGTCTACACCGGCAAAGGGACGCCGCGATCACAACGCCAGTCAATCTCGCTGAATCCTGTATCTTCAGGTAGCTTGGGTATAATACTACCTATGCCTTTGAAAACATGCTGGCTGAGGCCGGCATGTTTGTTTTCCGGGCTCAAAGAGCGAGCCCGGAACCTAAATGTGGATGACAGCGTGAATTTTGACATTGTAACTGAGCTATCCCAACTCGAACGTGTGTGCGAAAAAGCACGCCAAGTACCAGCAGTGATGCTGGATACCGAATTCGTTCGTACCCGCACACTCTATCCGCGCCTAGGTCTTATTCAGCTTTATGATGGCGAAACGCTGTCCTTGATTGACCCGATTGAGCTGGAAGACATGTCGCCACTTTGGGCGCTACTGGCGGACGAGTCGGTGGTGAAAGTGTTACACGCATGCAGTGAAGACCTGGAGGTCTTTCATCATCATGCGGGTGTGATGCCTACGCCAATGGTCGATACCCAAATCATGGCGGCATTCTTGGGTCATGGTTTGTCGACGGGCTTTGCAACACTGGTTGAAGAGTATCTCGAGGTGACATTGGACAAAGGTGAAGCCAGAACGGATTGGTGTGCTCGCCCGCTAAGTGAAAAACAGCTCGAGTACGCCGCTGCCGATGTCTTCTACCTGTTACCACTCTATAATCTGCTGGCGAAACGCGTCACCGAAAAAGGCTGGGATGAAGCGGTGAAGCAAGAATGTGCGCTGATGGTAAGCAAACGCGGCAAAACCCCGGATCCAGAAAAAGCCTACCTTGATATTAAAAATGCCTGGCAACTGCGTCCGAAACAACTGGCTGTGCTGCAAAAGCTCGCGAGCTGGCGATTAAGAGAAGCGCAGCGCCGGGACTTGGCGTTGAACTTTGTGGTGAAAGAGCTGCACCTTTGGAAAATAGCGCGTTTTAACATTCGTTCATTGGACAAAATGGCGGATGAAGGCTTTGACCGATTTGAGATTGAACGCCACGGCAGCCGCCTGATTCGCATTGCACAGGATGCGGACAAAACGCCTGCTACTCATTACCCTGAAGAGATTCAGCGCCTTGTCGACATGCCTGGCTACAAACAGGCAGTGAAAAACATCAAAGAACAAACCAACGCAGTCGCCGAGCAGCTGGGTATGGTGCCTGAATTCATCGGATCGAAAAAGCAAATTCACCAGGTGCTTAAATGGGCGTGGATGAATGACCGAAACCCCGAAAAAGCACCGGACATTCTCTCGGGGTGGCGTAAGCCATATCTGGAAGAAAAAGTGTTGGCAGTTCTGGATAAATAATCCGAACACTGAAAAAAGAAAAACCGGCGAAATCGCCGGTTTTTTCACTTATAACGATCAGTAACTATATGGGTTACTTGTCTTCTGGCAGGGTGACGTTGAGCTCGAGAACAGACAAATCGTCATCGCGTTGTTCAAGAGCTACAGATACCTGCTCAGGGGAGATATCCACGTATTTGCGGATAACCTCAAGGATGTCTTGCTTCAGCTGGGGTAAGTACGTTGGCTCAGCACTCCCTGCGCTGCGGCGTTCTGCAACGATGATCTGCAGACGCTCTTTAGCAAGCGATGCGGACGTCTTCTTCTTTGGACGGAAAAACTCCAGCAGTGCCATGAATTACCCTCCGAACAGTCGCTTCAAAAAGCCTTTCTTCTCTTCCTCCAGGAAGCGGAAAGGACACTCGTTACCCAGCAGACGGGTGATGGCATCGCTGTATGCCAGACCTGCATCAGACTCCTGATCCAGAATCACCGGCTCACCTTTATTAGATGCGTGCAACACAGAAGGGCTCTCTGGGATAACACTCAGTAGCGGTATGCGCAGGATTTCTTCGACATCTGCGACGCTCAGCATCTCACCACGTGCAACGCGCGCTGGGTTGTAGCGGGTCAGCAGCAGGTGAGTTTTCACTGGCTCTTCGCCGTTCTCAGCGCGGCGAGATTTAGAATCCAGGATGCCCAGAATACGGTCTGAGTCACGAACAGACGACACTTCAGGGTTAGTCGTGACGATGGCTTCATCGGCAAAGTAAAGCGCCATCAGTGCGCCAGCTTCGATACCTGCTGGAGAGTCACAGATAATGAAGTCGAAGTCCATTGCCTTCATATCTTCCAATACTCGGGCCACGCCTTCTTTGGTGAGGGCGTCTTTGTCGCGGGTTTGGGAAGCAGGCAGGACAAACAGGTTTTCAACGCGTTTGTCTTTGATCAGTGCCTGATGGAGGTTGGCCTCGCCGTTGATGACGTTAACAAAGTCATAAACCACGCGACGTTCACAGCCCATGATGAGATCAAGGTTACGCAGGCCAATATCAAAGTCGATAACAGCGGTTTTCTTCCCCGACAGCGCAAGGCCGGTAGCAATGGCAGCGCTTGAGGTGGTTTTACCCACGCCGCCTTTGCCTGAAGTGATTACGATAATTCGAGTCATTCCTCAGTCCTTTGGAAAGTTAGAGTGTGAGGTGTTCAATGTTTAATGAGTCGTCTTTCAGTGAAACTTTCACCGGGCGGGCAGCGTACTGCTCTGGGATGGTTTCACTGAGCCAGTATGTGCCTGCAATGGAAAGCAACTCTGATTGCAGGTTCTGGCAAAAAATATGGGCTTCTTTTTGTCCGCTTGCGCCAGCAATGGCACGTCCGCGGAGCACGCCGTAAATATGAATGCTGCCATCAGCAATAATTTCCGCACCGGCGCTGACATGGTTCAGCACGACCAAATCAGCATTCTTGGCATAAACCTGCTGACCGGAGCGAATCGGCGTTGTGATGACTTTTGTTGGGGTTTGAATAGGGTCGTTAACGCGTACGGCTTGTTTGGCGGGGTTCATCACCGCCAATCCAGCGAGTTTTGCGGCTTCACGTACCTGATTTTGCTTGCAACCTGTGACTCCAACAACCAGCATGCCAGTCTTTTCGATGGTGGCTTTTAGCTGGAAGAAGTCAGGCTGGGAGTGAAGTCGGGAGATGTCGACAACAACAGGAGCACCGTCGAAAAAAGCGGGTGCCTGGCTCACTTTGTCAGACAGCACTTGCATTGCGCTATCCAAATCATCGTCCATTAAATGGAGCACAGAAAGAGTAAACGAACTGCCTTTGAGTTCAGCATTTTTTGTCATTCGGGTAGTTATCCAGCTGGCACGGTATTGTTGGATTTGACAACACTAACGTGGATTTTCGTCACCCAGTTTTTCCGGTGGCGGACAAATTTAATTTGTGTGCCATTTTCAGGAGGAAGAAAGCGGGTTTCGTGCATTATCAGACAGTGTTCTGCATGGTATATTCATGGCATCTTTGCGGCAAGCACCAACGCTGACTGTGCTGCTTTAATCGCCGATTTCATTGCGATTTTCTAAGCCATTTCTCTAAATTGGGAACAGCGCAAAAAACGTTTGCTGCAAACTGACATGAATAGTGAGAGGTACAAGGTGTATTGCGCAATTTATAAGAGCACGAAAAAGGAATCGACCTATCTTTACGTAAGCCGTAAGGATGATTTTTCAGACGTGCCTGAACAATTGTTACAAAATTTCGGGAACCCGCAGTTCGTTATGATGGTCAACTTAGACAAGCGCGAAAAGCTGGCAATTGCCGATATCAATAAAGTACGTGAAAACCTTAAAAACGATGGATTCTATCTGCAGCTTCCACCTGCACCAGATGCGGCGCTGCAGCATATTCGACAAAAAAACACCAAATTATAAAGGAGCGCTATGCGTAAGGGATTAATCTCGATCCTCATTGGGGCTGCGTTATCTTTGTCTGCACCAGCTATGGCTGAGAAGCAGAGCTTTGACAGCTACGTTGAGGGTCTGAAGAAAGAAAGTGTGGAAAGAGGTTATGACGCCACACTGATTGAACAGGCATTCAGTAACCTGAATTACCGTGAGCGAGCGGTAAAAGCAGATCGTAATCAGCCAGAAAAACGTTTAACTCTGGACGAGTATATTCCGCGCGCAGTGCCAGATTGGAAAGTAGCGCAAGCGCGAGATCTATATAACAAGCACTACGATGATTTAAAGCGTATCGGTGAAATATACGGTGTTCAACCGAGGTTTCTTGTCGCCTTGTGGGGTGTAGAAAGTAACTTCGGTAAGTTCACTGGTAACTTCAACGTGATTGAAGCGCTATCAACCATGGCCTATGACGGTCGCCGTGAAGCCTTTTTCCGCAATGAGGTTTTTGAAGCCCTCTCTATTTTGCAGCAAGGTCATATAGGCATCGATGAATTTAAAGGCTCTTGGGCTGGTGCTATGGGACAGTGTCAGTTTATGCCAAGTTCTTTTAATGCCTTTGCAGCTGATGGCAATAATGACGGCAAAAAAGATATCTGGAATTCTAAGCCTGACGTGTTCGCTTCTTCTGCTAACTATTTAAAGAATGCGGGATGGAATGATGAATATACCTGGGGGCGCCAAGTTATCATTCCAAAAACCTCGACAACGATTTGTCAGGTTTGAGTCAGGATAAAGCAAAAACTTTGGCTGAATGGCAAGCACTTGGCGTACGACGTATGAATAATGCTTCGCTGCCTAATGTCGACATTAAAGCGTGGCTAATTCAACCTGATGATGAATATGGCAGAAGCTATTTGGTTTATGGCAATTATCAAAGCCTGATGAAGTGGAACCGCTCTCACTACTTTGCGCTCGCCGTGAGCCACTTAGCCGATCGTATTAAATTTGGCTGAGATAAGTAGCGAATAGGAAAGCGCGCGCTATGCGCGCTTTTTTGTATCTGGTCTTTGCATGTGGAGTTTTGAGAGGCATCGTTTTACCTCAGACAAAAAAAGGAGCAAACTGCTCCTTTTCGTAATGCTGCTTTTCTATCGTAGTATTAGACGTAACCCAATTAGATCAGGAAGTCTTCTACTTTACCGCCAGCTTCAATAGCATCTTTGATAACTTTTGGTGTACGACCCTGACCAGTCCAAGTTTTTTCTGAACCGTCTACGTCAGTGTATTTGTATTTCGCTGGGCGTGCTGCACGCTTAGATTTTGGCTTAGTACCGCCAAGCGTTGCCAGAAGTTCTTCTGGATCAATACCGTCTTTGATCAGCATTTCACGATATTTCTCAAGCTTCTCAATGCGCTCTTTTTCCGCTTCACGTGCTTCTGCTTCGGCTTCTTCACGCTCGCTAACTACTGCTTGTAGTTTTTCCAGCGCTTCTTGTAGTTGTTCCAGAGTAAGTTCACGCGCAACGGCACGCAGGCTGCGCAGGTTTAACAATACTTTCAGTGCATCAGACATTATGCCAATCCTATTCTCTCGTTATGTAATATTTATTGCTTCACTAAGAGTAGCAAGAATAAATAATTCTTTGCAATATTTAATAAATAAGTTTCCCGCTTATTAGATATCTATTTTAATTAAAGTGCAAATTTAATATTAATCTGCCCTTTGATTTCATAGAAAACCCCTCTTTAATCGGTAGGCTGTACAATAAACCCGTCATACTTGTGTGAGTTTATGTGCGGAAAGAATAACCAAATCGTAAAATGTATCCAGTTTGTAACCATGTTGAGCTTGGTGTGTAAAACTTTTTATCTTTGTATTGCAAATAGACCAATGTCACATAAAATACGCTAGCTTTATGCTCAAACGGGCTTACTTTGTATATGTTTACGGTGCAAAAACCGTCAATCGTATAAAAAGGTTTGAGTTGATACACGTAGAGGTGCGCGGTTTATCAGTAGTTTGTCTTAGGGTGATGCCAGTGAGGACAAATGAAAGGAGATAGCGCCGAAGCAGAATGTCGCTTATCTGGGGACTCTGCTGGGGTTGTGACCGAACAGGCACAACACTGCCATAGTATTGGGATTTAACTATGGAGCGCTACTGTAGGATTTAACGATGTGTATAACCGTTGTCTTCGTTCAGTCTGGTTTTCCATTTCTGCAGTAGATCTCCAACCGAATAGGTTGATATAGAGATCATGAATTTAGTCGATTTTTCTTCTTCTTCTCTTTCTTTGCTCCCCGCCATTTTGGCGTTGGGACTGGCTATTGTCACACGCCGCGTTTTGCTTTCATTGGGGCTGGGTATTCTGTCCGGTGCATTTTTGCTCAACGATTTTTCCATTTCCGGCACTGCCTCTTATCTTGGCAACCTGATTAAGGGACTGTTTATTTCAGATGGCAGCATTAACTCATGGAACATGAGCATTGTTGCCTTTCTTCTTTTGCTGGGTGCAATTACGGCATTGCTGACGCTTTCTGGCGGTACACGTGCATTTGCGGAATGGGCACAGAGCCGCGTGAAAAGCAAACGCGGCGCGAAACTGTTGGCGGCTTTCCTTGGTGTGTTCATCTTTGTGGATGATTATTTTAACAGCCTGGCTGTCGGTGCCATCAGTCGTCCGGTAACTGACCGTTTCCACGTTTCCCGTGCGAAACTGGCTTATATCCTGGATTCAACCGCGGCTCCAATGTGCGTCATTATGCCCGCTTCAAGCTGGGGGGCGTACATCATTACTGTGATTGGTGGCATCCTCGTTAGCCATGGTGTGACGGAATACAGCCCACTGAGCGCATTTGCTCATATGATTCCGATGAACTTCTACGCGATTTTCGCATTGCTGATGGTATTCGCTGTGGCTTGGTTCCAGATGGATGTGGGCCCGATGCGTCGTTTTGAGTACCAAGCTTCTACAGGCAGCCGTCTCGGTGACGAAGAAAGTGGCCATGAGCCAATTGATGACGAACTTGGCATTGAAGAAAGTGAAAAAGGCCGAGTATCTGATTTGGTTGTGCCTATTATCGTCCTTATTGTGGCGACCATGTCTTGGATGGTTTACTCAGGTGCACAGGCGCTGGAAGCCGACGGTAAAGCATTCTCTGTGCTGGGTGCATTTGAGAACACAGATGTAGGCATGTCACTGCTTTATGGTGGTGCGATGGGCTTGCTATCAGCGCTGATCACTGTGGCAAAACAAGGTTTGGCGGTTTCTGATATCACCCGCACCACATGGATTGGTGCGAAATCTATGTTTGGTGCCATCCTGATCCTGTTCTTTGCATGGTCAATCGGTAGCGTAATTGGTGACATGGCGACCGGCAAATTCCTGTCGACCCTCATTCAGGGCAACCTGCCAGTTCAATTGCTCCCAGTGCTGTTGTTCCTGTTGTCAGCGGCGATGGCTTTCTCCACCGGCACATCTTGGGGTACCTTCGGTATCATGCTGCCAATCGCGGGTGACCTTGCAGGCGCAACAGATATCGCGCTGATGCTGCCGATGCTGTCAGCGGTTCTGGCGGGTGCGGTATTTGGTGACCACTGTTCTCCGATTTCAGATACCACCATTCTGTCTTCAACAGGTGCTCGCTGTGGCCACATCGACCACGTTGCGACTCAGTTACCTTATGCTCTGGCTGGAGCACTGATTGCAGCTGTGTCTTATTTGGTACTGGGTTTCACGGATTCACTGAGCATTTCCCTGCTGGCAGGTATGTGTGTGTTCGTCGTGGTGTGTGCGCTATTTGGCTGGATGTCACGTCGACCGGGTAAGCTGGCGTAGACGATTCTCTGAGCCTCCGATTTCGGGGGCTTTTTTCTTGTAACGCGCTTTGCGCCGCTTTTACCGTTCTCCATTTTTCGGTAGCATTCGTCAGTCTTAATTTCGGGAGAATTCCATGGCCCAGCTGTACTTCTATTACTCTGCGATGAACGCAGGTAAATCCACCACGCTTTTGCAGTCTTCGTTTAACTATCAGGAACGCGGCATGAACCCGCTGATTTTTACCGCTGCAATCGATGACCGTTATGGTGTGGGTAAAGTCAGTTCTCGAATTGGTCTTCAGGCCGAGGCCCAACTCTACTCTCCGAAAGACGATATCTACGCAGCTGTTTGCGATATCAACGCCAACAATAAAGTGGATTGCCTTCTGATTGATGAATGCCAGTTCCTGACCGAAAAGCAGGTTTATCAAATCACTGAAGTAGTCGATAAACTGCGTATTCCTGTGCTTTGTTATGGTCTACGTACCGACTTCCGTGGTGAGCTGTTTGAAGGGGCGAAATACCTGCTGGCATGGGCAGATAAACTGGTAGAGCTAAAGACCATTTGTCACTGTGGCCGCAAAGCGAACATGGTGATCCGCACCGACGCAGAAGGCAATGCTATTGCTGATGGCGATCAAGTCGTGATTGGTGGTAACGACAGATACGTGTCAGTGTGTCGCGTGCACTACAAAGAAGCGCTGGGTAAATAAAATTAGCCGAAAATTGATAAAAAATGCCGCTGAATTCAGCGGCATTTTTTTGGGTTTTGTAAGTTTAGAGCCTTGAGACGAGAGGAATGATATTAACCCGATCACCCACTTCTGCGCTCTCCACTTCCGGTGACACCTCAATCAGGCAGTTTGCTTCATGCATCGAGCGCAAAATGCCCGAGCCCTGCGAGCCCGTTGAACGCACTTCAATTTGACCGTTAGCGCTGATGGAATAAATACCGCGGGTGTACTCTGTACGGCCGAGACGGGAGCGGATTTTCTCTTGGGTCACAGCCGAGAAACGCTGAGGTTGCCAGTTCACATCACCCTGCATTTTACGAATGGCAGGTTCTACAAACTGCAGGAAGGTCACCATAACCGCTACTGGATTACCCGGTAAGCCAAAGAAAGGTGTATCGCCTAACTTGCCGAAGGCGAGAGGACGACCTGGACGCATATTTACGCGCCAGAAGTTAATATCCCCCAAGGCATCCAGCACGTTCTTGATGTAATCCGCATCACCGACTGAGACACCACCGGAGGAAATCACCACATCGGCTTTTTCCATCGCCGTGGTCAATGTGTTTGTCAGTGCTTGCTCACTGTCTTCAATAATGCCCAAATCAAGAATTCGGCAACCGAGGTTTTCCAACATGCTGCGAACAGTAAAACGATTGGCATCATAGATGCAGCTTTCTCTGGCGGTTGTTCCGGGGGCCTGCACTTCATCACCGGTTGAAAACAGAGCAACGGTGAGAGGCTTGTAACACTTGGCTTCATTGAAACCCAGTGATGCCATCATACCCACAGAGGCGGCATTGAGGCGGGTGCCCGCGTAAAATACTGCAGTACCTTTTTTGAGGTCTTCGCCAGCCTGACGCACATTTTGTCCGGGACGGATGGCACCTTTTCGGGTATCGAACATCACCAAATCGCCGTCCATCGCAGCTTGCTCTCGCATCACGACAGTGTCAGCGCCTTCGGGAACAGGCGCGCCTGTCATGATGCGGACACACTCGCCTTTTTGCAGTGGTATGCCAAGACCATGACCTGCATAAATTTCCCCGACAATCTGATAGCTGTCGCGCTCTAAATCGTCACTGCGAATCGCGAAACCGTCCATGGCTGAGTTGGTGCTGGAAGGGACATTGACCGGCGCGATAACATCTTCTGACAAAACCCGTCCAGATAAAGACTCCAATGGGTGAACTTCGCTGGACGTTGGCTCATCAATGGCTGCTAAAATCTTTTCTCTTCCGGCATCTACAGAGAGCATAGTGGGGGATAAGGAATCACAGGTGGCTGTCTGTGCTTTGTGGCCTTCCATCCAGCGCAGGATAAAACCGCAAATTGCCGGTACATCATTAATGTCTAGCGTTGGCAAATCCGAATCTGGGTTGCTGTCGCAGGCAATCGCAATGATGTTTTTATCTTCTTTGTGAAGCCACTGCTTCGCGAGCTCATCACGGCGAAGTTCGATTTTTGGGAAGCTCTCGTGCTTAAAGCCCTCTACAAGAACAAGGTCGGCGCGGTTTTGGTCAAGGCGGCTGAGCAGTTGGTTGAGGGTATATTCTTCTTCCGGTGTTTCTGTCATCAAGGCATTGCGATTGCGCGAGCTGATCAGCATTTGGGAGGCGCCAGCTTTTCTTAGGCGATAACTGTCTTTACCCGGTTTATCGACATCAAACTCATGGTGCGCATGCTTTACCATGGCAATGCGCACGCCCGACTCCACTAACTGCGGAAGGAGCTTTTCAAGCAGGGTGGTTTTACCTGTACCACTGAAGGCGGCGAACCCAAGTACAGGTAAGGAACAGTTGGAAAGACTCATGAAAGCGCCCCGAATTTTTCCAGCTCGTCAGGTGTATTCAGATTAATGAAGGCATCATGCTCATCACTGAAATCGACGAATTCTGTCTTACAAATGTCGTAGAGCAGAACGATTTTACGGTCACCGTTATTGAGGAAGTTTTCCAATCGCTCAAACACACTGCGTTTGTACATAGTCACCACTGGCTGGACGGATTCGCCATCATGGGCGACCACAATTTCGGTATCATCAGAGATAGTTTGATACATCTTTCCAGCAGGTTATGAGGCAGGTTAGGGCAGTCACAAGGTACGAAACCGTACCACTCACTGTCTAATTGAGCCATGGCAGCATGGATGCCACCTAAAGGTCCGGGAAAGCCCTCGAAAACATCACTGAAAACCTGTCCGTATTGTGCGTAGGTTTCCTGATTGCGGTTGGCATTGACCGCGACATGCGCGCCTTGTTCGGTCAGGCGGTCGTGAACATAATCGATGAGAGGTTTGTTATTCAGGGTCACAAGGCCCTTGTCTTTTCCGCCCATGCGGCGAGCTTGGCCGCCGGCAAGAATGACCCACGTGGTTTCAGGAAGCGACTGCATGGTTATCCTTGTTGATTAAGTTAAGTTTTGGCTTATGGATCAAGCGCTGGTTTTCGATTGACCAGCGCTGATTGCAACAAGCAGTTAGCGAGTTAGGGTGATGGCTGGTGATCACCAGACTTGAGCCACGATCTAACAGATCTTCGACCATGACCTTCTGTGCTTCGATGGCATCAGGGTCAAGGTTGGCGCAGGACTCATCCATCAAAAGGATAGAAGGGTTTAGCGCCCAGGCGCGAGCCATCGCCACTTTTTGTTTTTCACCGCCGGAAAGCACGGAGATATGCTCCCGGCTCAGGCTTTCCAGCCCAATCATTCGCAAGGCCTGCATTGTAAGCTGGCGGCAGGTCCTTTGACAGAAATGCCTGCCTTTCAGACCATAAGCCACGTTTTCAGCAACAGTACCGTCGAAAAGATAAGCGGCTTGGTGCATGTAGATAACACCGCTTTGCCCGGCGAATCCTGCCAGACGTTGCATCAGTGTCGGTTTGCGGAGGTTCAAAATGCCGCTGGTTGGTTTTTGGATACCAGCCAGCACTTTAAGCAAGGAGGTTTTGCCGATGCCATTTTGCCCGGTGAGATAGATGGCATCGCTAGGGGCGATTTTCAGCGAAGGAATATGGAACAGAAGTCTGTGCTTGTATTTCACCGACAGGTCGCTGGCTTCCAGTGTAATCTGACTCATCCTTGCCCCTAACTTGTTCTCAGGTGACCGTTACCACGCGCGTAACTAATGAAAAAATTCATCGTCAGCGCGAGGATCAACAAAACCATGCCCAGCGCAACGCCTTGAGCAAAAGCCCCTTTTGACGTTTCAAGCGCAATGGCCGTGGGGATGTTTCTTGTGTAATTCAAAATATTGCCGCCGACCATCATGGAACAACCCACTTCCGTGATAATTCGGCTAAATGCTGTGATGACAGCTGCCAGCAATGGGAAGCGAATTTCCCACATCAGTGTCAGCATGGCGCGGGGGATAGAAGCGCCCAGCGTGTAGGCGGTTTCCCAAGCGCGGCGATCGCTGTTTTGAAAGGCGGCGTGCATCATGGCGATCAAGATCGGCATCGCAATTAAAATCTGTCCGAGGATCATGGCTTTTTGGGTAAAGAGCATTTTCCAGTCGCCCATTGGGCCAGCTCGTGAAAGCATCATATACAGCAGTAGGCCGATGACCACGGTAGGAACAGATTGAAGGGTGTTAACCAATGACAGCACCACCCATTTACCGGGAATATCCCAGTACGCAAGTGCAAAGCTGATGAGAAGGGCGGGTAAAATCACCAGCCCGATAGCAAATAGCGATACGGAAAACGATACCCCGACAATACCCCATAGTGTTGTATCGCCACTAAACAGCAAGGTAACTGCCTGTCGGGTTGTTTCCAGCATATCCATTAGCCAGCATCCGCCACGAATAGTTGTTGGCCGTTCACTTTAAAGCCATTAATCATGGCTTGAGCCTTTGGATTCACCAGCCAATCACTGAAGACCTTCGCCCCTTCGTAGTTCATGTCTGGGTAACGGCTTGGGTTAATCAAAATCACTTGGTAAGGGTTAAAAAGACGCTTGTCGCCTTCCACCAACACTTCCATATCCAGCTTGCTTTCATACGCTAACCAGGTACCACGGTCAGTCAGTGTGTAGCCCTGCATTTCATTCGCCATGGTCAACGTTGGCCCCATGCCTTGGCCGACTGCTTTATAAGCGCCAAATTCAGGACGTTGACCAGCCTCTTCCCATAGAAGCAGCTCTTTCTTATTGGTACCTGAGTCATCACCGCGGGAGATAAAATCAGCATTTTTCGCCGCAATCTCATTAAATGCGGCGGCGACGTCTTTCCCGCCTTTTACACCTGCAGGGTCGGACAATGGGCCAACCAAAACGAAATCGTTATACATCAGGCCGCGAGGCAGAACGCCAAAACCTTTGTCGACAAATTTAGCTTCAGCATTTGGCGCATGCGTCATGACCAAATCGACATCGCCATTTTCTCCCATTTTTAGTGCTTTACCTGTGCCAGCAGCAAGGATCTGGACTTCGTAACCAGTGTCTTTTTTAAACTCTGGTAACAGATACTCCAGTAATCCTGAGTGATAAGTACTGGTGGTAGTGGCCAGTCTGATGAGCTCCGCGGCATTTGCCGTTAAGGAAAGTGTTAAGAAAGTGATGAGCGCAAATAGATTCGAGATTTTTATGGATTTCATTATGTCTTCCTGACGTTTGATTGCTTTTCTTGTTTTAAGGTGTTACCTCGCCCACTAGGGATGGGGCGAATTGTGGACACTGCAACAAAAATGCCAAAAATTGAGCGCGTGCATTTAAGCGCATAAATAATTGAAAATTAAATAGGTTCGTCACAGTTCTGCGATCTGATGACCAGCTTTATATACATGATTCATTTAAGGCTTTGTTGGACTGAGTCAAAATGTCGCATGTATGATGTTTGAATCGGTATGCTATCGATACATACCCAACGTGCTGATTCCTCAAGCTGTTTGGGTACACCTGATACGAATACGAAGGCTTTTGACTGAATGAAGGACGCATTACAGCAATTCGGTTTCTCCGCGCTTGTCGTCGACGACGAACCCGGCATGCGCGCAATCTTAAATAAAGCACTCTCCAAGAAGCTTACTCAGGTCGAAACGGCCTCTTCATTGGAAGAAGCTGAAGGGTTAAGACAGCGCAATCATTTCGACTTATTGATTGTCGATATCAACCTGCCCGGGCGATCTGGTATCGATTGGCATGAAGCCTTCACGGATGATGAGCGTCGCAGCGACATCATTTTCATGACAGGTTATGCGGAACTCGAAACTGCCATCAAAGCCCTTCGCGCTGGCGCCTCCGACTTTATTCTCAAACCCTTCAACCTTGAACAAATGCTGCAGTCGGTTCAACGTTGTCTCGACAAACGCATGATGGAGCGACGCAATGTCGCCCTGCAACGCGACGTCGCCCGCTCGTTTCCAGTCGATATCATTGGAGATGCGCCAAAAACCCTCGCGATGCGAGAGATGGTCTCTCGCCTTGCTCCTTCACCCGCAGCAGTGTTGATTGAAGGGGAGTCAGGGACTGGTAAAGAGCTAGTGGCACGCGCACTGCATTCATTAAGCGGGAGGAGTGGTCCTTTTGTTCCGCTTAACTGTGGTGCTATTGCACCTGAGCTTTTGGAAAGTGAACTGTTTGGTCATGTATCTGGTGCATTTACAGGTGCGCGCAAGAGCAAGGATGGACTCTTTAGGGTTGCGGATAAAGGGACGCTTTTCCTCGATGAAATCGGTGAAATGCCACTGCCGATGCAGGCTTCTCTACTCCGAACTCTTGAACAAAAAACCATTCGTCCCGTCGGCGCCGAGCGGGAAGTACAAGTGGATGTGCGTATTGTCGCGGCGACCAACCGAAACTTGCAGGAAGAAGTGGAAGAAGGGCGATTTCGAAAAGATCTCTACTATCGTCTGAATGTACTTTCCGTCGAATTACCTCCGCTTCGAGAACGTACTGAAGATATCGGATTATTGCTCAATCATTTCTCCGAAACACTGTCGCGGGAAATGGGTTTGAAACCTGTGGTGTGGTCAGCGGAAGAATTGACTGCAATGCAAGGCTACGACTGGCCGGGCAACATTCGTGAGCTCAAAAACACCGTTGAAAGGGCGGTACTGTTGGGCAAACCAGATCTGCAACACTGGAGCGACGGAGAATTGCCAAAAGCCTCCGCCAGCGGAGAAACACAAGTCGTGACAATCTGCGAAGATGGCTATCCGCAAGAATGGCAATTAAAAGACGTAGAACGCGCGCACATCGAAAAAGTCGTCGATGCACACGAAGGCAATAAATCTGCCGCTGCGCGACAACTTGGCGTTGCAAGAAAGACATTGGAGCGAAAATTTAAAGAGTGGAACGACGAGTGAAATGATGGAGCGTAACGGATGAAATGGTTCACTAAATGGCGACAGCGTTTTCGCACTATGGTGCGTTATCGCCTCTTGGTGCTGACATCTGTTCCTATCATTATTACTCTGCTTGCGCTGATTGCTCTTACCATGTACTGGACCTTGGCGTATTCCTGGAAAAGCGCATTGGCGGGTGTGAACGCTGACCTTGCGGTCGCCAGTAACAGTATGGAAGTGTTACAGCGCGAACAGCGACTGCAATTGAATGCCATCGCAGACTCCTACGATTTCCAAATACAAATCGAGCGCGACCCGAAACGTATTTTCTCATGGGCCCAATCCCGGGCGGATAAATACGGTGTCGATTTTCTTGCCGTGTATCCGGCATCTCAGATAGACAGACTCCCGCTAACATTACGCCAGCCCTTAATCGAGGGTCGCGAGCGCACTTTCTTTCAGGTGATGTCGGACATTGAACTGGAAGCAATTACGCCGGACTTATCTTCACGTGCGGAGATTCCGCTTCTCAATGAGCAGGTGATTGAATCCCGAGGATTGATCAGCCGAAGCTTACTCCCTCTTTTCAACGAGGCGGGCGAACTAGAGTGGATCATTGATGGCGGCATATTGCTGAATAACAGTACTGAGCTGGTGGACAGAATTCGTGACCTTGTTTTTCCAGAAGGCACGCTGCCGGATGCCAGCGTAGGAACCGTCACCCTGTTTATGGACGATATCCGCGTCAGTACTAATGTGCCTCTCGATTCCGATAACAAGTTTGGTCGTGCTATTGGTACCCGTGTTTCGGATGAAGTGCGAAAATCCGTACTCGAAAATGGCGATGTGTGGGTCAACCGTGCCTACGTTTATGATGCTTGGTACATCTCGGCGTACAAGCCAATCCGAGACTTCAATAACCGGGTGATTGGCATGCTGTACACGGGCTATCTCGAATGGCCATTGATCTCCCGTTACCTCACTAACTTGGTGGAATTAGGCTTTGGCATTTTAGCGACTTTGTTCGTGACGGGGTTTTTGGTGTATCGCGGTGCGAAGGACCTGTTCCGGCCCATTGAGCGTATTCACCGTGTCGTGCGTCTGGTGCGCTTTGATCAGGATGCACGCATTGGCAAGCTGGGGCTGGACCCGCAGCATGAACTCGCGATTCTTGCCCGTCAGTTCGACACCATGCTCGATCAGCTCAAGCAGCAAAATGAAGCCATTCGACAGAATGCTTTGGAGCTGGAAGACAAGGTCAAAGAGCGGACAGCCAGTCTTCATGAAACCACCGAAGAACTCCGCCAGAACATCACCTTGTTAGAACAAACCCGAAGTAAGCTGCTACTAAACGAGAAGCTTGCTGCTCTGGGTGAGCTGACAGCGGGGATTGCACACGAAATCAATAACCCGACTGCGGTGATCCTTGGCAACATTGAGTTAATGGAATACGAGTTGGGCAAAAACGCGACGTTGGTGTCCGAAGAAATGAGTGCGGTCTTGGAGCAGATTGACCGTATTCGCAATATCACCCGGAGCTTACTCCAATACAGCCGCCAGGGTGGGGTGCAGGATGAAATCACCTGGCAGCACGTCAATCCAGTGATTGAAGAGAGTGTCACTTTGGTTCGTTCGGGAACCAAGAAATCTGATGTGGAAGTGGTGACAGAGCTAAACGCCAAATGTTGTGTGGAGATTAACCGCCATCAGCTTTTGCAGGTACTGGTGAATCTGCAGATGAATGGCGTTCATGCCATGAATGACAGAGGTAAGCTGGTGGTGCGTTCTTCTGATTGGTTAGATGAGAACGGCAATCCCATCGGGGCGACCATTTCTGTGCAGGACTTTGGTTGTGGCATTGCCAATGAAAACCTCACCAAAATCTTTGACCCTTTCTTCACCACGCGCCGCTCAGGAACTGGGCTTGGGCTTGCGGTAACCCATGGCATCGTCAGCGGTTTGGGCGGCGAGATTAAGGTGGAATCTGAGCTTGGCGAAGGCACTACGTTCACGCTTTATCTGCGTGAGAAAATCCAGACCGATGATGAAATCACTTCGCTGCAGGTGATGGAGTAAGGGTAAATATGTGGGCGCTTAGCCAGCCGCCCACATTTGCTTGCCAGCATGTTGAAGGTTGTAACCGCCGAACTGCTCACTTTGTTTGACGATCTCCTCGTCATCCAGATGTTGCATTAGCTGCTGAACCAAAGAGCGGAAATAGATGTTTTTCGGGATGACCAATTCAAAGGCTTCATTAGCAATGGGATGAAAAGCAAGGCCAAATTCTCCCGCGGCACTTTGGCTACCAAATCCAATGTCAGCCGCCCCCCGTGCAATCGCAGACCCTAATTCCCGCTCATTCAGACATACAGTGACCGTATTGAGCATGTTGGTGGTAATACCGTTTCTGAATAGCCATTCTTCCATCGCCCGAGCACTGCCAGCGCCGCCTTGACGACCAGCCCAGCGCCATTCTTTTCCTGTGAAATGGTGCGGGTCGTTCAATTGCTCGGCGAGTTCAGGGCGAACAATCAGACCTTGTTGGCGCTCGAAAGCATGGAGTAACACCCAGTTTTTGTGTCCGGCATATTGTTGGATAAGTGCAGGGTGGCGGAGCTTGGCTTCCTCGGCATTTCCCCAATGAATCGCGCAGATATCGACGTGGCCTTTTTCCAGCATCGACAATCCCTGTTTGGTGCCTGTGGCGGTGTAGCCTACCAATGCCGTGCTTCCCAATGCGTTCGCCATTTTGCTCACAATGTGTTGCAACAAAGGGTCGTCAGAGCCTGCAATCAAAAGTCTGTCACTGAATACGCCATTGTGGCTGGATTCCAGCAGCCATCGGTCAAGCAAGCTTTTTGGAAAAAGCCATTTGCCTGTGACCTTGGTGGCCGGAAGCACGCCATCATTGGCCAGGCTGTAGACCTTCTTCTCGTTCAGGTCTAGATACTCTGCAACCTGACGGGCATTCATGAACTCCGGAAATTCACTCATCTGATCCACATTTTACATCGAAGGCGATGTTCTCTGCGCCATTGAATACTTGAAAACGATGGCCTTTAGCGCGGGCAATCATGGTAATGCCAAGTTGTTTTGCAAGGTCATAACCCATCTGTGTCACGCCCGAGCGAGAGAGCAATACAGGAATCCCCATTTGCGCCACTTTAATCACCATCTCTGACGTCAACCGCCCTGTGGTGTAGAAGACTTTATCTTCGCCAGTTTCTCCCTTCAACCACATCTCGCCTGTCAGGGTATCAACTGCATTGTGACGGCCAATATCTTCGACGAAAGAGAGAATTTCTGTGCCTTTACATACCGCACAACCGTGAACAGCGCCTGCCGCTTTGTAGGTGTCATTATGGTGAGTGAGCGCTTCCAGCAGGCCATACAGGGAAGATTGGGTAATGCGGTGCTCGGGCAGTTTTAGGTCTTCGAGCTTTTTCATCACGTTGCCAAACATGGTGCCCTGACCGCATCCCGATGTGACGGTTTTCTTGGAAAGCGTCTCACCGATATCGTCGTTTTGCTCTGCGGTAACCACAGCAGCGGATTGGGTTTCCCAATCGATGATGACTGAATCCAGCGCGTCGGCATCGTTAATCAACCCTTGGTTTTTCAAATACCCCAATACCAGCATGTCCGGGCGGGCACCCAAGGTCATCAGGGTCACGATTTCCTTCCAGTTGAGATAAACCGTCAAGGCGCGTTCGCAGGCAATTTGCTTGGTCATGGGTTCGCCATACTCATCGAACACTGTCACATCAATGGTTTGAGGAATGTCGGTCTGGGTTTGAATAATTTTTGGTTGGGTCATTTACCCGGCTTCCTTTTGGGTGTGTAAGAGACACGAAAACTGAACATCATCAGCAAAGTTAGCAATTCCCGTTCCAAGCCAGCAGAGCAATCCGGTCGCTGGTATGTGTTTTGCTTCATGGGGTTAGAAAACCAGACTTCTCCGTGCCTGCGGTAGCGTTTTTGAAGCCTGGAACCTCAAGGAGTGATGTGTGACGAAAATAATAAAAGACCCTCAATACTGGCTAATGCAATTTGACCTGGAAGCCACAGAGGTTGATGTCGGTCGCTGGAAAACTAAGCGCTGGTCTATCGCGAACCTGAACCTGCCCCGTACGGAGGAAGAGTGTTCAGGGGAACAGATTTCCTTGCCTTTAGAGCTATTTAAAGACGAACGCACGGACTATCGGTTTAACCTCAGTTCCCGTGATCCCCACCTCTTTTTTATCTTCGAAGTCGAAGACGATGAATCCCTAAAACCCCTGAAAGTTACAGCATCGCAGACCAACGCAGCCAGCTTTATGGATGGCGATTATCTGGTGCAGTCTGTGCCTATGCCATTACCTGTTCAAGCCTGGATGGAAGCCTTTATTGGTCGTCATGGCGAGCTGCTCGAAGTACGAAAGAAGAAGCGCAAAGGCGCGGGGAGGGCGAGTGGCAACTGATTCCTTTTTGCACCGTTGGTCCAAGCGAAAGCAGGAACAAAACAGCGCCGAAGATGAGAAGCCGCCAGAGACTGAGTGGGTTGAGGACGATGCCGGGCTGGTGGCCTCCGAGGCTACGGCTGAGCCTGAAGAATCAGAGCTTCCTCCACCGTCCATGGACGACGTTGAGCGCTTGAAAGAAGGGGATTCCGCTGCAGCATTCCTGGCGAAAGGTGTGTCCTCACAGGTGAAGAAAGCGGCGCTTCGCAAGCTATTCCACAGTGATGCTTACAACGTGCTTGATGGCATGAACGACTATGACCTCGATTACTCCAAAACTGCCAACCTCAGTGCGGAAGTGGCTGAATCCTTGAGAAAGTGGACCAAGGAAAAGCTGGAAGAAGCAACCGAGGAGAAGCCGGAAGACGAAGCGTTGGCTCAGGAAACCCCAAGCGATCAACCGGTTAATGAGGACAGTCTCAAGGAATTACCAGAAGGTGAGACAAAAAGTACCCATGAGGAATTAGGGGACAATTTGTCTCATTCTGAGGGACAAAATGTCCCAATAGAAAGTGTGGATAAGAATTTGGACGGATCCTGACTCCGTTTAGGTCATTTTTCTTCCTTCAAAGCTGGTTCGCTACTTGCTGTAACAGAAGTGTCTTACTTGAAGTCGTAGCTAAACCCCTGTTCAGCAACGCTAAACGGTATAAAGCCAGCCTTGAAGAACTCTCGCATTGAAGCAGATTAACGCCGTTTGCCGGCTAGGGACGCAGGTGTTTATGGCTACACAGACAACAGCAATTGAGAATATGTCGACGGAAAATATCACAACAACACTCAATCAGTATCTAGAAAAACAAACAGATACCAACGGATTGGCCAGACTGCATGCTCTGAAAAGCACAGTCACGTTAGGAAACCTTATCCCGCCTACGGTGAGCTTTGAAAGCTGTGGGCTTGCTCTCGTTGTGGGAACGGCTGAAGCAATGTCTACTTTCAGTCAATTAATCGCAGATGATATCCGTGATCGCGTTGTGCTTCTTTGCAATGAAGCGGGCGCGACATTATCGAACCCTTCAGAGGGTCTTGCATTGTTCTACGGCAGCGACGTGAGCATCGAAGGTTTCTTAGGGGCTTTTCAAGTCACCTTGAAGCGAAACGCAGCGCCGCAAAATCTGGCGAAAATTGCGTTCGGGCGTGAGCATTTTGACCTGATCGTCGACCTCACTGAAAACGGTATCCATGCAGCCCAATTGCCTCCTCTGGGATATCACGCTGTCGGGCGTGGCTTGGTGTCTGCAGAAGAAGCGTTAGCGGCGATATCTGAAACGGTAGGAACCTTCGACAAGCCTAAATTCTTCCGTTTGGACAATGAGCGTTGTGCTCATGCATCCCGTGGCCTTGAAGGCTGCACCCGTTGCATCGATGCCTGTCCTGCCGACGCACTAAGTTCAATGAATCAAACCATCACCATCAATCCCTACTTGTGTCAGGGGATGGGCTCATGTGCAACGGCGTGTCCTACAGAAGCCATCAGCTACGCCTTACCTGATCCGGAAAATACCCAGCATTTTGTCTTCGACCTGATTCAAGGTTACCGTCAACAAGGTGGTGAGGTTCCAGCAATCCTTTTCTACGCCGAAGCGGATGAAGACGCTTTGGTTGATGCCATATCAGTGCTGCCGAACAATACCATTCCAGTCCGACTGGAAGAGCTGGCCTCTGTCGGTTTGGACACCTGGCTGAGCGCATTGGTTTACGGTGCTTCTCAGGTGATACTGGCCATGGCGCCAAACCTTCACGCTAAAACACGTCATGTGCTGGAGCAGGAACTTGCGGTATCTGCTTCCTTCCTTAGTGACCTCAACATCGAACCAGACCGCATTGCGCTGAAAGCTGTCGACTCACTTTCTTCACTCACTCAATACTCTAATGCGCTGCTCTCTCATACAGAGAAGCTCACTGGCACCAAGCGCGAGAAACTGAGCACAGCGTTGGATCTTCTGGCTGCGCAATCTACCCAAAACCTGACAACCACACCTGTGCCTCAAGGCGCGCCTTACGGTCGCGTTAATGTCAACACCGATGATTGCACCCTTTGTATGGGGTGTGTGGCGGTATGTCCGACTGAGGCGCTTTCTTCCATTGGTTCTCGCCCAGGCATGACCTTCCGAGAGCAGGATTGTGTGCAGTGTGGCCTTTGTGAGTCCAGCTGCCCTGAATCTGTCATCACACTGGAGCCTCGCTTTAACTGGGAGACAGAATCGCGTCAGCAGCGTGAAACCGTTTATGAGGAAGAAGCCGCGGAGTGTATCAGCTGCGGTAAACCTTTCGCACCCGCTTCCATGATCAATATGTTGATCGAAAAACTGCAAAACCACAGCCATTTCCAGGAAGACGCCATCAAGCGCCTCTCCATGTGTGAAGACTGCCGGGTTCGCGACATTGTCGCTGACATGATGGATAACCCGGACAAGCAGATGAAGGTGTAAGGAGGCGGATATGGCTATGCAAGAGACTATCAACATTGAAGACGTCACGAACGAAGAAAACCAGATTCGCCAGAACATCTACAACTTGCTGGCTCATCTTTTCAGGCAAGCGCCCGATCAGGATGCGCTCAACTGGCTGGCCACGTTGGAAGTGGAAGGAGATGAGCAATCTCCCGGCATGGCAGCAGCTTGGTCTGTCCTGAAACTTTCCGCCAGCAAAACGACGCCGATTCAGGCTGCAGATGAATACCAGCTTCTGTTTATCGGAGTAGGTCGTGGAGAGGTGATGCCTTTCGGTTCCTGGTATCTCACTGGCTCACTGATGGAGTTGCCACTGGTGTCGCTGCGTCAGGATCTTCGCCGTCTGGGTTTTGAACGCCAACAGGACACCAAAGAACCTGAAGACCACATCGCCGCTTTACTGGAAGTCATGGCCATGCTGGTGGAAGAAGGTGATGTTCCGGAACAGAAAACGTTTTTCAACCGCCACATCGCGCCTTGGTTTGAAGGCCTGTGTGACGACACCAAACGCGCAGAAGCTGCTGTGTTTTATACCGCAGTGGCTGAGCTCGCCAAGCAGTTTCTAACGATAGAGAAAATAAGCTTTACCCAGCGCCCTTGGTAATACCGCACAGCAGGAAAGCGGGCACAAAGCGCTGACAAAAAGTACAAGGAGCAATGTGATGTCAGAAAACAAGAAAGAAACCGGAAAGCCAGATGGTTCGCGCCGTCAGTTCCTTAAGGGACTGGGTGTGGCTGCAGCGGCTGGTGCTGCTGCTTCAACCGTCAGCGGAGCTGCGCAAGCTGAAGTCACGGTGAAGACACCGGAGCAGGAAGAAACCTCGGGCTATCGCGAAACGCAACACATCCGCGATTACTACGATTCCCTCTAACCCAGCAGATGGAGTAAGACGATGAAATTGACGAAACGCTCTGACGCCGTCAGCAAGGATGAAAAGCAGCTGGGTGTCTCCCGCCGTACCTTTATGCGCAATTCCACGCTGGCAACGGCGGGTGGTATTGCCGCTGCTGGCATGTTTGCACCGGGCATGATGAAAAAAGCCGAAGCAAAAGATGTCGACCCGAATAAACCGGTAGAACAAAAGCGTACCATCTGTTCGCATTGCTCAGTGGGTTGTGGTGTGTATGCCGAAGTGCAGGATGGTGTTTGGGTAGGCCAGGAACCCGCCTTCGACCACCCATTTAATGCGGGTGGCCACTGTGCGAAAGGTGCAGCCCTTCGTGAACATGGCCACGGTGAACGCCGTTTGAAATACCCAATGAAGCTGGTTGATGGCAAATGGCAGAAAATCAGTTGGGATACTGCCATCAATGAGATTGGCGATAAGTGCCTGGAAATTCGCAAGCAAGCAGGCCCGGATTCGGTTTACTTCCTGGGGTCAGCCAAGCACAGCAACGAGCAGGCTTACCTATTCCGCAAAATGGCATCGCTGTGGGGCACCAACAACGTCGACCATCAGGCGCGTATTTGTCATTCCACCACAGTGGCAGGGGTAGCGAATACCTGGGGTTACGGTGCGATGACCAACTCCTTTAACGACATGCACAACTGTAAGTCGATCCTTTTTGTTGGCTCTAACCCTGCCGAAGCGCACCCAGTCGCGATGCAGCATATCCTCATCGCGAAAGAGAAAAACGGCTGTAAGATTGTGGTGGCCGACCCACGTCGTACCCGCACTGCCGCGAAAGGCGACCACTTTGTATCACTGCGCCCAGGCACAGATATCGCGTTTATCTGGGGTCTGCTGTGGCATATCTTCGATAATGGCTGGGAAGACAAAGAGTTCATCCGTCAACGTGTATTCGGAATGGATGAAATTCGCGAAGAAGTCGCGAAATGGCCACCGGAAGAGGTGGAACGCGTCGCTGGCATCAACCGTGATGACATGTATAAAGCGGCAAAAATTCTGTCTGAGAACCGTCCGGGTTCTGTTGTCTGGTGTATGGGTGGTACCCAGCACACCACAGGTAACAACAACACCCGCGCATACTGTGTACTGGAACTGGCACTCGGCAACATCGGCAGATCCGGTGGTGGTGCGAACATTTTCCGCGGCCACGACAACGTGCAGGGTGCGACCGACCTCGGCGTACTTTCGCACACGCTGCCGGGTTACTACGGCCTTTCAGACGGCGCGTGGAAACACTGGTCAAAAGTCTGGGATGTGGATCTAGAGTGGGTGCAGGGTCGCTTTGATCCAAACTCCTACAACGGTTCAAAACCGATGAATACCAATGGCATTCCGGTTTCCCGCTGGGTGGATGGTGTCTTGGAAGACCCAGAGAAAATGGCGCAGAAAGAAAATATTCGCGCCATGTTCTACTGGGGGCACGCCGTAAACTCCCAAACCCGTGGCCCAGAAATGAAAAAAGCCATGGAACAGCTGGATATGATGGTCATTGTCGACCCATACCCAACGGTTGCGGCAGTCATGAACGATCGTAAAGATGGTATCTACCTTCTGCCATCGACCACACAGTTTGAAACCTACGGTTCGGTGACTGCATCCAACCGTTCACTGCAATGGCGAGATCAGGTGATTGAGCCGCTGTTCGATTCCAAGCCTGACCACACCATCATGTACTTGCTGTCGAAGAAACTCGGTTTCTCTGATCAGCTGTTCAAAAACATCGCGGTCCAGAACGACGAGCCAAACGTTGAAGACATTACCCGTGAATTCAACCGGGGCATGTGGACGATTGGCTACACAGGCCAAAGCCCAGAGCGCATTAAAGCGCACCAGCAAAACTGGCATACCTTCCATAAAACCTCGCTGGAAGCAGAAGGTGGTCCTGTTAACGGTGAAACCTATGGTCTGCCTTGGCCTTGTTGGGGCACTCCGGAAATGAAGCACCCAGGCACCCATATTCTTTACGACACGTCGAAAGAAGTGGCGAAAGGTGGCGGTAACTTCCGCGCGCGCTTTGGTGTCGAGTTTGAAGGCGAAAGCCTGCTGGCCGTTGATAGCTACTCGAAAGGCTGTGAGCTGGAAGACGGCTATCCAGAGTTCACCGACAAGATGCTTAAGCAGCTTGGATGGTGGGACGATCTGACCGCAGAAGAGAAAGCGGCTGCTGAAGGTAAAAACTGGAAGACCGACTTGTCTGGCGGTATCCAGCGTGTGGCGATAGCCCATGGCTGTATGCCATTTGGCAACGCGAAAGCCCGTGCGATTGTCTGGACTTTCCCTGACCGTGTGCCACTGCACCGTGAGCCGCTTTACACGCCACGCCGCGATCTGGTGGCTGACTATCCGACTTGGGATGACAAAGCCGATATCTACCGTCTGCCAACGCTGTATAAATCCATTCAGGATCAAGATGTTTCCGGCGAGTACCCCATCATTCTGACTTCCGGCCGATTGGTGGAATACGAAGGTGGTGGTGAAGAGACACGCTCTAACCCTTGGCTCGCCGAGCTTCAACAGGAAATGTTTGTGGAAGTGAATCCGGTTGATGCAAACAACCTGAATATTAAAGATGGCGAAGACGTCTGGGTTGAAGGTGCAGAAAAAGGCCGCGTGAAAGTGAAAGCCATGGTCACGCGTCGTGTGAAAGAGGGCATGGCATTTATGCCATTCCACTTCGGCGGTAAGTTCGAAGGCAAAGATCTGCGTCCTAAATATCCTGATGGTGCTGACCCTTACGTGGTAGGTGAGGCGGCGAATACCGCGACAACCTATGGTTATGACCCGGTTACCCTGATGCAGGAAACCAAAGTCACCCTTTGTAAGATCAGCGCAGCGTAAAAGGAGCAGACGTTATGGCTAATATGAAATTTCTATGTGACACCAAACGCTGCATTGAGTGTAACGGCTGTGTCACGGCGTGTAAGAACGCAAACGACGACGCGGTAACCTGGGGGACCCAGCGTCGCCGAGTGGTCACTTTGAACGACGGTGAGCCGGGTGAGAATTCCATCTCTGTTGCCTGTATGCACTGTACGGACGCACCTTGTATGGCAGTTTGCCCTGCAGACTGTTTCTACAGAACGGAAGATGGCATTGTCCTGCATAACAAAGATACCTGTATCGGTTGTGGGTACTGCCTGTTTGCCTGTCCGTTCGGTGCGCCTCAGTTCCCGAAAACCTCCGCATTTGGCGAACGCGGTAAAATGGACAAATGTACTTTCTGTGCAGGTGGTCCCGAGCCTGATGGTTCTGCGGCAGAGCGCGAGAAGTACGGCGCGAACCGTATTGCTGAAGGTAAGCTTCCACTTTGTGCGGAGCTTTGTTCTACCAAGGCACTGCTTGCCGGTGATGCGGAAAAAGTGTCTGCCATCTTCCGCCAGCGCGTGGTAGAGCGCGGTGCGAAAGGCGCAGGTTGGACGAACGGCGACGACCTCGCCTACGATGCCACCAAAAGCTGATTAGCATGAGAGACTGCGGGGCATTTGCTCCGCAGTATCGGGAGGAGAAATATGTTTAGAACATTGCTCGCCATGCTAATGGTGATAGCAAGTGTCTGGTCCCCGTTTGGCTTCGCTGAAGAAGGCTCAAAGGCGGATCCCCAGAAAGAAATGGTGCAGTTGGCTGGTGCTGAATTTTGGAAAGAACTCCGTGCCGGTGACTCGGGCTATACCACGGCACCGGGTGCAGAGGCGGGTCAGCTTATCAATGTAAATGGCGAACGCTGGCGTCAAATCCGTAATGAGTGGATCAGTCCGCTTGGTCTGATTTTCCTTAGTGTATCAGCAGCCAGCTTGTTGTTGTTTTACCTGTGGGCTGGGCGCATAGAGTTATCGCACAAGCGCACTGGCAAAAAGGTGATGCGCTGGACACCGTTTGAGCGCGCCATGCATTGGTTTACCGCCATCAACTTCCTGATCTTGGGGTTCAGTGGCGTGCTCTTGCTCTACGGTAAGCACTTTATTAAACCTGTGGCGCCTGAAGCAGTTTGGGGTAGCATCATCTATGCGGCTAAAGTGTCGCATAACTATCTGGGTCCGCTGTTTGTGCTCGGACTGCTTTGTATGTTGGTGAAGTGGATGAAGAACAATTTCATCAACAAAGTCGATATTGAATGGTTCAAGCAGGGCGGTGGTATCTTGCCAAACGGTAAACACCCGGATGCAGGTTTTTGCAATGGTGGCGAGAAGATCTGGTTTTGGCTGCTGGCAACCGTTGGTGTGGTGGTCTGTATTACTGGTCTGGTGATGGATTTCCCACTCTTTGGTCAAACCCGCGAGGATATGCAGATTGCAAACCTGCTACACGGTATCGCTTCTTTGGGTTTGTTCGCTGCTGCATTAGGGCACATCTACATCGGTACAGTAGGTACTGAAGGTGCGCTTGAGGGCATGGCAACAGGCTATGTAGATGAGAGTTGGGCGAAGCAACACCACAAACTTTGGCTGGACGAAGTGCAAGGCCAAAGCAATGCTCAAACGACAGAAGCGAAAGAGCAACAAAGTACCTGACGGTTTGGCAAGTAGACGAAAGCCCGCAAACGCGGGCTTTTTTGTGCTTATTGCAAAGGTCAACAGCCCCTAGATGATAGACTCGTTTTTGGCCGTAGGCAGCCAAAACGAAATCACTGTGGTTGTTGCGAGGAAAGCGAAAGACACCCAGAGACATGCTGCAAACCCCCAGACCTGGAAAACCCACCCTGAGAGAATGGTACCAATCAAGCGTCCCATCGCGTTCGCCATGTAATAGAAACCCACATCCAGCGAAACGCCGTCACCTTTTGCATAACTAACAATCAGATAAGAGTGCAGTGAAGAGTTCACAGCAAAAACAGCACCGAACACCATCAAGCCAAGAATGATAACGGTTTCTGGATACCACTGTTGTTGAACGCTGACGGCGATGATCCCGGTGACGACAGAAAGCAACAGCGCCCAATAAATCGCGGCTTTGCCATCCGGCGTTTTACCAGAAGCTTTGCCTGTGATCTTCGGAGCAATCCCCTGAATAAAGCCATAGCCAATCACCCAAGTCGCTAGAAATGCGCCGACGGCACTGTGATCCCAGCCAAAAGTGGTGCCGAGATAGATGGGAAGGGCAATCACAAACCACACATCACGGGCACCAAACAGGAACATACGTGCCGCAGACAGAATATTTACACTGCTGGATTTCGAGAAAATCTCTGAAAACTTAGGCTTGGTTTTCGCTTTGCCCATGTCCGACTTCAGGAACAGCAGACTGCCGATAAATACCAACAGCAACACACCCGCCATCGCGGCAACGGCATACTGGAAGCCAATCAGGGAAAGCAGTGCGCCACCTAAGAAGAAACCGGCACCTTTCAATGCGTTCTTAGATCCTGTGAGAATCGCAATCCACTTGTAGAGTGCGCCCTGTGCATCTTCAGGAACCAGCGTTTTGATTGAGCTCTTGGCGCTCATTTTATTGAGGTCTTTGGCAATACCGGACATGGCTTGCGCTGCCATTACCCAAGGAATACTGAGCCAAGCTGTCGGGACTGCCAGCATGGCGAGCGCGACAATTTGCATGCCGAGACCAATGTTCATAGTTCGGTTGAGACCCAACCTTGCACCGAGCCAGCCGCCAACCAGGTTGGTCACCACACCAAAGAATTCATAGAAAAGAAAGAGTGAAGCGATTTCCAGACTGGAGTAACCCAGGTCATAAAAATAAAGCACCACCAACATGCGCAGGGCACCGTCAGTGATGGTGAAATTCCAATAATTGAATGTCACCAGCATGTACTGACGAACGTGGGAATTTAATTGAGACAGCATAACAACTCGCCCAAAAAAGAGCTGCGTTTGCAGCTCTTGATGTTTTTCTGTGTTTACGCTAGACCTACTTTGCGAACCAACTCTGCGGTGCGCGTAGCGTAGCCCATTTCGTTGTCATACCAGGCGTAGACTTTCACCATGCGCTTGCCAACAACCATAGTAGAGAGGGCATCAACGATGGTAGAACGCTGGTCGCCTTTGTAATCGATAGACACCAGTGGACGCTCTTCAAAGCCAAGAATACCTTTCAGCTCGCCTTCAGACGCTTCTTTCAGCAGGGCATTCACTTCTTCTGCGGTAGTGTCGCGCTTCACATCGAAGATGATGTCAGTCAGAGAGGCATTCGCCAGCGGAACACGGACTGCGTGGCCGTTAATTTTACCGTCCAGCTCAGGGAAGATTTCAACGATAGCTTTCGCAGAACCTGTAGTGGTTGGGATCAAACTCATGCCACAGGCGCGCGCACGACGAAGGTCTTTATGCGGTGCATCCAGAATGGTTTGGGTGTTGGTGAGATCGTGAATCGTCGTGAAAGCAGATTGTTCGATACCCAGTTTCTCGTGAATCACTTTCACTACAGGAGCGATACAGTTGGTGGTGCACGATGCCGCAGTCACGATACGGTGGATTTCTGGGTCGAAGATGTTGTCATTGACGCCCACAACAATGTTGGCAACGCCATCTTCTTTCACGGGTGCAGAGACAACAACGCGTTTAACGCCTTGCTCCAGGTATTGATTCAGAAACTCGGATTTACGGTGTACACCCGTTGCTTCGATAACAACGTCACAGCATGACCAGTCGATATCACTGATGTTCTTTTGCTGTGTCGTGCGGATGGTTTTGCCATTGATCAGCATGGCATCGCCATCGTTGGTGACTTCGTGATGCCAGCGACCCTGAACAGAGTCGAACTCCAGAAGGTGAGCCAGAGTTGCTGTATCGCCAGCGACATCGTTGATTTGAACAAACTCAAGTTCAGGCCAGTCGAATGCGGCGCGAAGTGCCAGACGGCCGATACGGCCAAAACCATTAATTCCTACTTTAATAGACATCTCAATTTTCCTCTAAACACAGCACTCTGGGCGAGATTTCATCTCCGAGAGACGCTGGATATCTTGCTGGTATTCTTGTTTAAGGCAGTTCGAATCGACCAGCCCTTGAATTTGTTTGCGCATCCAACCGGGAAGTTGGTCAGACAGACGGTAAAACACCCACTGACCTTGGCGGGTATCCAAAATCACGCCACTTGAGCGAAGTTGTGCCAAGTGTCGGGAGATCTTTGGCTGGCCCTCGTTGAGTGCTTCCGTTAGCTCGCCCACGCAGATTTTTTCTTCCCGCGCGATGAGCAATAAACATCTCACGCGGGTTTCATCTGCGAGCAGTTTGAAAAACTGATGAGGTAACATTTGAATATCTCCATATGCGAATATCCATATATTAATTTCATCAAAGCAGGAGTCAACAATAGAAAAGGGTATGTCATGAAAGCTTCATATTAGAAGGGTGAGCTAAGCAACAGAGCCTCTGGGGCACTGTTGCTCATCTAGAGGTGGTTATTTGGAAATGAGTTCCCAATTAAGGGCCGTACCCGCGGGAATATCTGAGAGCGCGATTCGTCCCATGACAGCATCATAATGCTTGGGCGCTAAACCAAACCCCGGACGCACGCTTCTTACGTTGTCTGGATTGAGGGTTTCACCTTTCTTGATGTCTTGAGCAACATAGAGCGAACGGCGGAATTGCACATTGCCTTTCTCCGCCTCCTTAAGTTGATAACCTGCTTGTCCCAATGCTTGCCAAGCCGTTTCTGTGTCCCGACAGAGCGATGCCAATTCATCAGGCTCCAGAGAAAAGGTAGAGTCTGGGCCTGGGTCATTGCGGCTCAGAGTGACGTGTTTTTCAATCACGGACGCGCCGAGCGCAACAGCAGCAACAGACACTGTGGTACCCAATGTGTGGTCGGATAGACCACCTATCACACCGAACTTCTCCGCGAGATCGGGAATGGTACGCAGATGGCTTTGGGAAGCTGGGGCAGGGTAGGCGCTGATGCAATGAAGAAGCACCAATTGCCCACAACCATTGTCACGGGCAGTCGCTACCGCTTCGGCAATTTCATCACCGTTAGCCATGCCTGTGGATATGATCATCGGTTTTCCGGTTTGCGCCACATAACGGATCAGCGGTAAATCGACCGCTTCAAACGACGCTATCTTGTAAGCGGGCGCATTGAGATCTTCCAGCAAGTCTACCGCTGTAAAATCAAACGGCGTACTGAACAGTGTAATGCCAACGTCGCGTGCTTTATCAAATAGCGGCTTGTGCCATTCAAAGGGCGTGTGGGCTTCTTGGTAAAGGTCATAAAGAGTGCGACCATCCCAGAGTCCGCCTTTGATTTGGAATTCGTCAGAATCGCAATTCAGGGTGATAGTGTCAGCGGTGTAGCTCTGCATCTTAATCGCATCAGCGCCAGCGCGTTTGGCCATTTCAATGGTCTGGAAAGCACGTTCGATGGAACCGTTATGGTTCGCTGACATTTCAGCGATGATGTAAGGCTTGTGGTCTGGGCCAATTTTACGGCCATCGATGGTAATAAACGGGGTCATGATGCTGTGTTACCGTTCCAGTCTTCACGTGAAAGGAAGAAAGCAAAATAATCTTTGTCTTCCTCTGCTGTGATTAGGGTTTGAGTGTCCTTTTCCTTTGAAAAGCCAAGCTTGTGGTGAAGGTAAAGGACTTTTGGATTGCTGCAAAGCACCCGGCTGCGAATACCTTCAAGCCCCAACTTATCAAAGCCTAGATGCAATGCTTCCGATAACAGCGTAAAGCCAGTGCCTGAGGGCGCTTCAGGGGATTTATAAAACCCCCATTCTGCGGTGTTGGATTTCCTTTCAATCTCGGTGAAAGAGACCATGCCAACCGGCGTTCCCTCAGAGTGTGCAATAAAAAACTGTTTGGTGGCGTCAGTTGAAGCTTTGGCAAACCAACGCTCATGCTCCTCAGCACTGATTTCATGTTGGGTAAACATCATCTCGCGAACGCCAGGGTCATTTCGCCAACCCCGTACCATGGGTAAGTCTTCGCTCGTCATGGGGCGGAATGTCATCTGATTATTCGTCTCTGGCGGACACAATCTTTCCATGACTTCGACTACACGCTGCGCACCATTGCCATCGATATCTGATTTCTCCAAGCGATAAGGCAAAGTTTTCCAATGTTCCGCTAGCCATTTCAGCTCATTGGCGTAATCGTGCTCGGTGGTTTTATCGCTGACACCAAGGTAACGATACAGGCCGCTGGCACCAAGGTGTTCGGCCATTTGACGTTGGTTTTCTGCCACGGAAACAAGGGTTCCTGGCACACCGAGGCTGGCGCGTTCAATCGCGCTGACACCGGCACCGCCAAAAGCATATCGGCAGGCGGCAAGTTCAGCTTCGTAGTCGGGAAGGTTTTCAGAAAGCGTCACGAACTCCGGTAAAGGCAGTGACGCAATTTCGTCTTTCCTTGGGTTCGCCAGCCCGTGCACAACATGCAGCCGGAAAGGGAGTGAATCAAAGTGTCTGCTGGCGTTTAAAAGCTTGATGCATTCGCCACTTGGGTCTGTGCCACTGAAAAAAGCCAGTACTACATTCTTTATCGCTGGAGGCTGTTGGCGAAGCTCGGAAAAGCGCGGACGCAGCAGGCCAAACTTTGGTCCCAGAAGTTGAGTGCATTCCTTTGACACAACTGGATGATAGCGGTTTTCGAAATCCGGCCACGGGTTGTGGTCCAAGAGCACATCACACTTGTGTTCGCGGTTAGCCAGATCGTCGATGGTAAAGATTCTGGCACCCGATGTACGCATCAGGTCTTGCCACTCATGGTCGAGCGCATAATGATCCATGGCAATCCAGTCTGGCTGAAACCCTTTCAGTGCTGCCAAGCATTCCTTTGCATCAGCCTCCTGTGTCACGCCAAGCCAGTGTTTGTAATCACCGGCATCGGGTAAGAAGGTTTCCTGAATGGTTTTCAGGGAAATTACGTCGACACCTTGAGCTTTGCTGTAATCGATAAGGTTGCCCGTCAGAGGGCGGCTAAGAAGCACTACCTCATGGCCGCGCTCGATCAGCTTTTTTGCCAATACCAGACAGCGCATGATATGTCCGGTACCAATCTGGCTGGAGGCATCGACACGAATGGCAACCTTCATAGCTCTCCCCGTTGTTCAAGGATTTGATAGAGCATTTCAGCGCGGATCCAATCGTCGGGCTCATCGATATCCTGAACGCGGAAATGAGGGATCTGAACGGCTTTGGAGTGTGGCGCGAAAATCGGTTTGCCGGAAAGGAATGCGTCCGGCTTGCCCCAGTAAAACATCCCCGCATCGTGATATGCAGTTTCTAAATCCTGTGAGCGGGTAGAGAAATGCTCAGGCCAGAACATTTCCACATTGCCTTCGCCATTCATTCGGATACTCCGCTGAATGGGGAATGAAAAGCGTGTGGCGGCGAAAGTGTATTGAGTCTGTTCTTTTTCCAATAGCGCCAGACCCTCTTCCAGATCCTTCGCGCGGGTAAACGGCACGGTGGCATAAAGACAGCAGACCGAGCCCAATGCACGGCTATCGTTCTCCTGAAGCCATTCGATGGCATGTTTGATCACATCCAACGTTGTGGCGTGGTCATTGGCGATATCAGCAGGACGAAGGAAAGGCACTTCTGCGCCATGCTCTTTGGCGACACCGGCAATATCTTCGCTGTCTGTCGAGACAATGATGCGGTCAAACAGGCCAGACTTTTTGCCGACATCAATGGCATAGGCAATGATTGGCTTGCCAATGAAGGTTTTGAGGTTTTTTCCCGGAATACGTTTGCTGCCGCCACGGGCAGGAATAATACAGACTTTCATTTCGTCCTCAGCGCAGCGCGTCAGCCAGTGCCTGAATCACGATGTCCTGCTCTTCTTCCGTCATATCAAAGTAAAGAGGCAGGCTGAGCGCAGCTTGATAATAATTTTCTGCAGCAGGGAATTGTCCCCACTCAAATCCCAACTCGCGGTAATACGGTTGGGTGTGAACCGGAATGTAATGCACGTGTACACCGATGCCTTTCGCGCGAAGTTCATCAAACACGCGGCGGCGGTAATCAGGTTCCGCTAACTGGATGACATACAAATGCCATGCCGATTTACTGGCGGGAAGCAATGTTGGTGTGGTCAGCGGCAGTGCCGACAGCTTTTCAGTGTAGCGATCTGCGAGTACTTGTCGGCGCTCTACAAATGTATCCAGTCTCGCCAGCTGAGAAGTTCCCAGTGCGGCTTGCAGATCCGTCATGCGGTAGTTGAAACCCAGTGATTGCTGCTCGTAGTACCAAGCGCCTTGGTTGCTGTCGACTAAAGATTCTAAATCCCGCGTAACACCGTGGCTGCGAAGATTTTCCATCACTTTGGCGAGCGCTGGATTGTTGGTCAGCGCCATACCACCTTCTGCGGTGGTGATGATTTTTACCGGGTGAAAGCTGAAAACGGTGATATCGCTGTATTGGCAATTACCAACATACTGATCCTGATACTTGCCGCCGATGGCGTGAGAGGCGTCTTCGATGATGCGGAAACCATATTGCTCAGAAAGCTGGTGGATAGCTTCCATATCGCAGCTTTGGCCACACATATGTACGACGACCACAATATGCGGCAGGGTGTCCGTCAGCTTTGCGTGTTCCAGTTTGTCCGCCAAACGCTTTGGACAAAGGTTGTAGGTGGCTGGGTCGATATCGACAAAGTCGACATCTGCGCCACAATACAAACCGCAGTTTGCTGACGCCACAAAGGTGTTGGGAGACGTCCATAGACGCTGACCTTTGCCAAGCTCCAGTGCCAAGCAAGCGATATGCAGCGCGGAAGTTGCACTGTTCACGGCGATGGCGTGTTTAGCTCCGACTTTCTGGGCGACAGCGTTTTCGAACTGAGTAACGCGCGGCCCTTGAGTGATGAAGTCAGACGTTAAAGCGTCAACGACGGCATCGATATCGTCTTGGCTAATGTTTTGTTTTCCGTAAGGGATCATGCTTGTTGCTCAAATTCCAGGATCTGCTCGACGTTCAGAAAATCCGGGTTGCTGCCTGAATGGTATTCAAAACCAGCCGCAACAGGTTCGCCTTTTTCGCCGAGAGGATTCACCGAATAGTCGTAATCAGCCGCATAGAATTTGATCGTTGGGCGCATCACATAGTGGTCAGCAAATTCCAGCGTCAGATGAGAGTCATCACTTGGGCACATGATTTCATGCATTTTCTCGCCGGGACGAATACCAATCTCTTTCACCGGCAAACCATTACCGTAAGCGGTCGCTAAGTCCATCAAGCGGACAGATGGGATTTTCGGGACAAAGATTTCGCCGCCTTGCATGCGCTCGAAGTTCTTCAGAACAAAGTCGACGCCCTGCTGCAAGGTGATCCAAAAACGGGTCATCTCAGGGTGGGTAATTGGCAGCGAATCTGCACCTTCTTCAACCAGCTTTTTGAAAAACGGCACCACAGAACCACGGGAGCCCACCACATTACCGTAACGAACAACGGCAAAACGGGTTTGTCCGCCACCGGTCATGTTGTTCGCTGCTACGAAGAGTTTGTCTGAACAAAGTTTGGTAGCGCCGTAGAGGTTATTTGGGCTGGCGGCTTTGTCAGTGGAAAGGGCGATAACTTTTTCAACCTTGTTAGCGATGGCTGCACGGATGATATTTTCTGCACCATGGACGTTGGTCTTGATGCATTCCATAGGGTTGTATTCAGCAGCAGGCACCTGCTTGAGCGCGGCTGCATGAATGACGTAATCAACACCATTCATCGCTTCCATCATGCGGCCAGCGTCGCGTACATCGCCGATAAAGTAGCGCATGCAAGGGTCATTAAACTCTTGCTGCATTTCGAATTGCTTTAATTCATCGCGCGAGAGAATGATGAGTCGCTTAGGCTTGTAACGCGCAAGGATGGTCTTGGTGTATTTCTTTCCAAATGATCCGGTACCACCGGTGATCAAAATCGACTTGCCGTTAAACATTTCAATCCTTAAGCATTCGTCTCAGTATCTGATTGAAATTTTAACTGATAGCGCCAATTTCGGTGGGAGAAAATTGCCTACACCGTGATTGGATGACGAAAAAAAAGACAATCTCTTTCGAAATTGCCTTTTTCTGCGGTTTGCTTAGAAGCTTACTTGTGACGTTCCTTCAGCTTATTTGCTACGTCTTCGAGCGAGAAGCCTTGGTCTTGCAGCAGCACCAGCAAGTGGTACATCAGGTCTGCAGACTCGTTGATCAGTTCCTCCTTATCGCCCGACGTCGCTGCAAGCGCGACTTCGACGCCTTCTTCGCCCACTTTCTGCGAAATGCGCTTGGTGCCCTTGGCATACAAGGACGCCGTATAAGACGTTGAAGGATCGGATCCTCGACGGGAAGCCAACACCTGCTCCAATTGATGAAGAAACACCAGAGCAGGTTTGTTTGCGTCGTCTTCTCCCCAGCAGGTTTCGGTGCCAAGGTGACAGGTTGGGCCGATGGGGTCGGCTTGCACCAGCAGGGTGTCTTTATCGCAGTCCACAGCGATGTGCTTGAGACGCAGCACGTTACCAGAGGTTTCGCCTTTGGTCCAAAGACGCTCCTTGGTACGTGAGAAAAAGGTCACTTGCTCGGTATCGAGCGTTTTGGCCAGCGCGTCCTGATTCATGTAACCCATCATCAGAACCTGTCCGCTCTGTGAGTTTTGAACAATGGCAGGTACCAAGCCGTCGACTTTTTCCCAGTCGATGCTTTCAGCGAGCGCCGCGTTTGATTGTGTCTGGCTCATAAGCGGATCTCCACGTCTTGTTGTTTTAAGTATTGTTTCAGTTCACCAATGTTGATGATCTGCTTGTGGAATACAGACGCTGCCAACGCACCGTCAACATTCGCTTTTTTGTAAGCTTCGGCAAAGTGCACCATTTCACCAGCGCCGCCCGAAGCGATCAGTGGGACGTGGCACACTTCGCGAACCATGTTCAATTGCTCAAGGTCGTAGCCGTTGCGCACGCCATCCTGGTTCATCATGTTCAGCACGATTTCACCAGCACCACGTTTTTGGACTTCCTGCACCCAGTCGCGGGTTTCCCATTGGGTCGCTTTGGTGCGGGTTTCGTCACCTGTGAACTGATAAACCTGATACTTGCCTGTGTCTTTGTCATAGTAGGAATCGATACCGACCACGATACACTGCACGCCATATTTCTCCGCAAGTTCAGTGATGAGTTCTGGGTTAGCCAGTGCAGGGGAATTGATGGAGATTTTGTCTGCACCGAATTCCAGAATACGTTTGGCGTCCTCTGCGGTTTTTATGCCGCCAGCGACACAGAATGGAATGTCGATGACTTCTGCGACTCGGGCGACCCAGCTTTTGTCGACCACACGGCCATCACTGGAGGCCGTGATATCGTAAAACACCAGTTCGTCTGCGCCTTCTGCTGCGTAACGCGCGGCCAGCGGGACGATGTCGCCGATGATTTCGTGGTTACGGAACTGAACGCCTTTCACCACCTGACCATCGCGAACATCAAGACATGGGATTATCCTTCTTGCCAGCATGCGAATGACTCCTCTGCAGTGAACTTGCCGTCCAGCAATGCACGGCCAACGATAACGCCTGCGACACCTGTGCCTTTCAGCGCTTCGATGTCAGCCAGAGAACCGATACCGCCGGAAGACTGGAACTGAACCTGTGGGTACGCCGCACACAAGTCTTTATATAGATCGACGTTGGAACCTGCCAAGGTGCCGTCACGGGAGATATCAGTACACAGCACGTGCTTGAGACCAACGGTCAGAAAGTCATCCAGCAGCGCTTCGATGGTCACGCCAGAATCTTCCTGCCAACCGGAAACCGCGACCATGCGGTTGCCCTTGTCATCAATGTTGATGTCCAGCGCCAGCACGATTTGCTCTGCGCCATATTTTTCCATCCAGCCTTTAACCAGCTCAGGTTGCTTAACAGCAGTAGAGCCGATGACAACACGTTTTGCGCCGGCACGTAGCAGCTCTACCACGTCGCTTTCTTTGCGGACGCCACCGCCAATTTGGATGTTGGCTGGTGTGCTGGCAATCAGCTTTTCAATCAATGGCAGCTGACGGGCAGAAGTATCTTTTGCACCCGTAAGATCTACCAAGTGCAGCCAGTTTGCGCCTGCGTTGTGGTAAATCGCGAACTGTTCACTTGGGTCAACTTTGTATTCGGTAACTTGTCCGTAGTCACCCTGATAGAGACGGACGACCTGCCCATCGATTAAATCCAAAGCGGGAATAATCATCCTTAATTACATCTCCAAAAAGTTCTTAATCAGTTGCGCACCAGCTTTGCTTGAGCGCTCAGGGTGGAATTGCACACCGTAATAGTTGCCACTTTGCACCGCTGCGGTAAACGGCTTGCCGTAGTCGCACTGACCAATGGTGTAATCACCGACTGGCATGGCGTAGCTGTGAACAAAATAGAAGTAGCTGTTTTCTGGAATGTCTTTAAACAGCGGGTGATTGTTCACTGGGGTGACCGTGTTCCAACCCATGTGGGGAAGTGGCAACTCGCCGGTTTCCATCAAGCTGGTGTCGGCATCAACGTGGCCTAGGCAGTTCACCTGCTCTTTGCCTTCCTGTGAGGATTTACCCAGAAGCTGCATACCAAGGCAAATGCCGAGAAGAGGCTGTTTGACTTCGCGTACCAGCGAAATCAGGTCACGCTCTTCCAGGTTTTTCATCGCCTCGGACGCGGTGCCTACACCCGGCAGAAAGAGTTTGTCTGCTGCCAGCACAACGTCTGGGTCGCGGCTGATCGTGACATCGTAACCGAGGCGCTCAATCGCAAAACGCACAGAGCTGACGTTTGCGCAGCCCGTGTCGATGATGACAATCTTTGCATCGCTCATTACAGCACCCCTTTGCTGCTTGGCAGCTCGTTACCTTCTACGCGAATCGCCTGACGCAATGTGCGGCCATAGGCTTTAAACAGGCTCTCCACGATGTGGTGTGTATTGTCGCCGTCTGATGACAGGTGTAGGGTACACGCCATGGTGTCAGTCAGTGAGCGGAAGAAGTGCTCGACCATTTCAGTTGAAAGATCGCCAACCTTGTCCTGAGAGAACGTTGCTTCGAACTTGAGGTAAGGGCGGCCAGACAAATCCAGAGCACATTGCGCCAGACACTCATCCATTGGCAGACTGAAACCGAAACGGCCAATACCGCGTTTGTCACCCAGCGCTTCTTTCAACGCCTGACCCAGCGCCAGCGCCGTGTCTTCTACCGTGTGGTGATCGTCGATGTGCAGGTCGCCATCAACCGCCACTTCCATACGGAAGCCACCGTGGGTCGCGATTTGATCCAGCATGTGGTCGAAGAAACCAAGGCCAGTGCTGATTTTATTACCGCCAGTTTCATCGAGGTTTACCGTGATTCGGATGTCCGTTTCTTTGGTGGTACGAACAACCGTTGCCACGCGAGGGTTGGTGGTCAAATCCTTCAGGATTTGCTGCCAGCCCATGGTTTCCGGGTTGTATTGAATACCGCGGATTGCCATGTTTTCAGCAAGCTGCAGGTCGGTCTGACGGTCGCCAATCACGGCAGAGGTTTTGAAATCCACTCGGCCTTGCTGGAGGTAGTCTTTAACCAATCCAAGCTTTGGCTTGCGGCAGCTACAATCTTCGTGGTCGAAGTGTGGGCAAATCAAAACGTCAGCAAATTTCACGCCTTGAGATTCGAAAATCTCCATCATCATGTTGTGTGGAGCGTCGAAATCTTCCTGTGGGTAGCTGTCAGTACCCAGACCATCCTGGTTGGTCACCATCACCAGCTTATAGCCAGCGTCTTGCAGCGCCAGCAGGGCAGGGATCACGAATGGCTCAAGCTTGAGTTTGTCGAGGCGGTCGACCTGAAAATCTACAGGTGGCTCAACAATCAGCGTGCCATCACGGTCGATAAAGAGGATTTTTTCTTTCACTACAAATTCCTTTTGTTGCGCTCTTTATGCCAGTTGCTGGCGGATAAAGGTCAGGGTCTTTTCACACTCTTCGCGGTTGCCCACGCTGATTCGGATGCATCCTTTAATTGGCGAACGGCGCAAGATAATGCCGTTGTCCCAAAGGGCTGAGAACAGAAGGTCAGCGTCTGGGAATTTCACCAGCAGGTAGTTGCCGTAGCCATCAAACACTTCCACATCCGGTAGCATCGCAAGGCCTGCTTGCAGATAGGCACGGTTGGCATTCAAGTCCAGCACCTGATACTTCATGCGGGCAAGACCTGCTTCGCTTAAGGCCTGTACAGCGATTTCAGTGACCGGCACTGGCACTGGGTAGGGCGCAATCACTTTGGTCATCAATTGAATGATCTGCTGATTCGCCAGCGTGAAGCCACAACGCAAGCCCGCTAATGCGAAGGCTTTTGACAGAGTACGGAGAATCGCAAGGTTCGGGTAGCGTACCAGCAGGTCCACAGTTGAGGCTTCTGGACAGAAGTCGATGTAGGCTTCGTCCATGACCACCAGCGCGCGGCCAGCCGTCATTTCCAACAGCGCTTCAATGTCGTCACGGTTAATCAGGTTACCGGTCGGGTTGTTTGGGCTACACACAAACACCAGTTTGACACTATCAAGGTTCTTTTCGATTTCAGGCAGGTTTAATTGCCATTCATCGGTCAGTGGCACTGTCTTGCGGGCAACGCCGGTTGTTTCTGCGCTGATTGCATACATACCGTAAGTCGGTGGGCAGAACAGAATGCTGTCTTCACCGGTTTCACAGAAAGTACGGATCAGCAGTTCGATGCTTTCATCTGCGCCACGAGAGGTCAGGACCTGCTCTGGGCGAACACCTGCGTAGTCTGCGTAAGCACGGATCAGTTCTTCAGGCTGACAGGTGCTGTAGCGGTTCAGGCCAGCACCGTTGATGGTGTATTCGTTGTTAAATGGTGATTCGTTAGCATTCAGCCAAACATCACCAGAGCCGCCCAATCGGCGGGCGGACATGTAAGGGGTCAGTGCCTGAACGTCCTTACGGGCTAATTTTTCAATGTCCATTGCTTCCCCTTTATTATTTTTTGTTATTGAGTTTTTCAACACGAAGGGTCACGGCGTTTCTGTGCGCATCCAGACCTTCAGCATTGGCCATCGCAACGACAGTAGGTGCCAAGGCTTGCAAGCCATCAGATGACAACTCTTGCACTGTCATGCGCTTGCTGAAATCAGCAAGGCCAAGGCTCGAGTAGGTGCGCGTATAGCCGTAAGTTGGCAGCACGTGGTTGGTGCCAGATGCGTAATCGCCAACAGATTCCGGTGACCATGCCCCCAGGAAAATCGAGCCTGCGTTATCCAGCAGTGGCAGCAATTCACGTGGGTTCTTGGTTTGGACAATCAAGTGCTCAGGGCCGTAGTTGTTTGAAATCGCGACACACTGGGTCAGGCTGTCTGCAATGATGATGATGCTAGAACCCAGTGCCTGGCTAGCGATCTCAGCGCGGCTCAATACCTTGAGCTGGGCTTTGACGGCATCAGCCACTTTCTCTGCCAGCACAGGCGATGGAGTGACAAGCACAACCTGAGAATCTGGGCCATGTTCAGCCTGACTCAGCAAATCTGCAGCAACGAAATCTGCATCGGCATCTTCATCTGCAATCACCAACACTTCAGAAGGGCCAGCCGGCATATCAATCGCGGCACCTTGGTGATCATTGCTGACCTGACGCTTAGCTTCGGTCACGAAGGCGTTACCCGGGCCAAAAATCTTATCAACCTTGCTCACTGTTTCTGTGCCGTAAGCCATGGCTGCAACGGCTTGTGCGCCACCGAGGTTGTAAACTTCATCGATGCCACAAAGCTTGGCAACGTAAAGAATTTCATCAGCGATTGGTGGTGGAGAACAAAGCACCACTTTACGACAACCGGCAATTTGTGAAGGCACACCCAGCATCAATACGGTTGATGGCAGCGGCGCGCTGCCACCGGGAATGTAAAGACCAACGCGGTTGATCGGGCGGGTTACCAGCTCACACACTACACCCGGCATAGTTTCTACCGTCAGTGGCTCTGCTTTTTGCGCTTTGTGGAAGCAGGCGATGTTGTCGTAAGCCTGTTTGAGTGCTGTTTTGATTTCCTCACCCAGACGAGCTTCCGCCGCATCGATTTCGTTTTGTGAAACCTGAATATTCTCAGGCACCACTTTGTCGAATTTCTCTGTCAGCGCTTTCAGCGCAGCATCACCGCCAGTACGGACTTGTTTGATCACGCCTTCAACGGCTTCAGTGATTGATGCACTTTCAGAGATAGCAGGGCGCTCAAGCGCTTTCGCCTGCTGTGTATCACTGAGGGATTTCCAAACCACTGTTTTCATGGCTTACTCCATCATCTTCTCGATTGGCAGCACCAGAATGGAGCTCGCACCCAAGGCCTTCAGTTTTTCCATGGTTTCCCAGAACAGGTTCTCGGTACTAACCAAGTGAACAGCAACACGTTGTTTGTCATGTGCAAGAGGCAGGATGGTTGGGTCTTCAGCGCCTGGCAGCAATTCAACCACTTGCTCCAAGGTTTCGCTTGGCGCGTGAAGCATGATGTATTTTGATTCTTTTGCTTGGATCACGCCTTTGATGCGGGTCAGCAGGCGTTCAATCAGTGCAGTTTTGTCTGCATCGAACTCACCCATACGCTGAATAAGTACCGCTTTAGAGCGGAAAATAACTTCTGCTTCTTTCAGGCCGTTTGCTTCAAGCGTTGCACCTGTAGAAACCAAATCACAGATAGCATCCGCAAGACCGGCGCGCGGCGCGACTTCAACAGAGCCGTTCAACATACAGGTGCTGAATTTAACGTCTTGTTTGTCGAGGTAATCTTTGAGGATATTTGGATAAGTCGTGGCAATACGTTTGCCAGCTAAATCCTGTGGACCGTTATAAGTTTTGTCTTTATCGATAGCCACAGACAGGCGGCAGCCGCCAAAGTCGAGACGACGAAGCTTCACATACTCGTTTGGCTCGCCCAGTGCAACGCGCTCTAAACGCACTTCTTCGAGTTCGTTTTCGCCGATAACACCCAAATCAACCACACCATCCATGATGAGGCCTGGGATATCATCGTCACGTACCAGCAACAAATCGATTGGCATATTCTCGGCGTGAACGATCAGACGGTCGCCGGAAAAGTTAATTTTTACACCGCAGCGCTTGAGCAGTTCGTGACACTCTTTCGCAAGGCGGCCTTTTTTCTGAATGGCAATTCTTAGACGTTCTGTTTGCATGATCTATTCCCTGTATCTTTTTCGCTATGACGACTTCCCGTTTCCTTAAAGTGTCATCGCAATTTTTTGAATCCTAAAAGTAAAAACCCCCGGAAGGTTCGCTTCCGGGGGTCTGAATCTTGTGTTCGCTTTGATGACCGGTGGAAGAACCTTACTCCTTGTCTTCCAGTCGAAACCACATCTCCCGAAAGACTAGTCAGGATGATGATGGTGATGAATGGTCATGAGCGATTTTTGCATATTTTTCTTCTCTAAGTGCTGTAACGATTTAACGTTTGCTTGGCATCAACACTAACAAAATCGATAAAGATTGCAACACATTATTTCGATTAAAAACGACTTAAAAACAACCTTAGCTGTGCTTATTGGAGGGAATGCTTGAAATTGATGGAAATTGAAATGAAAACGCCCAGCTGATTTGCCGGGCGTTTAGTGGGAAACCCCTAATCAAGCGCGAGCATGCCGTAGGTGCCAAGTTCTGGCATTCCGCCAACTTGTTGGTTCAGTGTCAGGTCGCCATTGGACTTGATGTCGAAAACCAAAATCGCGCCTTGGTTACCGACTAATTGATAGAGGTGTTTACCATCGTGGCTCACTGTCATATCACTGTAAAATGCAGTCTCTGAACTGTCTTTATACGCAACGTCATTTTTTAACGTGACATCGCCTTTTTTGCTGACCGAAAACGAACTGATTGAGCTAGAAAGTGCATTCGCAGCCCACAGCGTATTGCCGTCTGGAGAGAGGGCTACCCAACAGTTGGCAATTTCATCGCCTTCTACATTGCTTCCGGTGAGCACGTCCTGTGATACGGCCGCAATCTGGCCTTTTTTATCTACGGTGTAAGTTGAGAGTGAGCCCGTTTGCCAGCTATAAAGCGGGCTTTGTACCACTTCGCCATTACCCTCTCGGAGCTTGAAATCTGGTGTCAGGAAGCGTGCTTCCGACATCAGGATGACATCTTTATTGTTGTCACCACGCACATCAAACCCAACTGGAATGGCCTGAAAGCGGGATGCCTCAGCACGTGGACTGTCGATGCTGGAAATTGGGGACTCAGTCAGGTTGTCGTTTTCAATACCGAAAACCTTCACTTTTCCTGTGACCAGCTCATTGACGTAAACAAACTCACCATTGGTTGAGAAACTGATCGTGGAGGGGCGCGCTTTTAGATCGCGTCGGCTGTCAGCCACCATCATCAGCTTCCCACCTTTGATTTGGTAAAGCGCAATGGAACCTGAGCCATTGTTGTCACCCACGCTCGCTGCAACGACTAAATCACCGGAAATGTCGACAGAGATAGGGAACAGATCAGATGCTTTCGCCGTGTTCACCAATGCGAGCTTTCCACCTTTTTGCCTTTCAGACAGCGCGATGGTGGCGTCACCGGGATTGACCGAGACAATGAGGTCGCCGTCTGCAGAAGCGCGAATGGCATTGGCTGAGATAAGCGGGTCATCGCCATTAGCTAACGGGTGGTCTGGATTTTTCTCAAGAGCAGGGATTTCCAAATCGCCTGTTCCTGTGCCGCCGGAAGAATACTCAGCAACCATTGCAAAGGTTCCTTTGTCATCTTTGAAATGGGCGATCGTGTTACCGTCAGCTTTATTGGTAACGACATAGATATCGGTTGCAGCTGAAAGTGTTGCATAGGTGGAGATAAATAGTGTCGCGATAAGAGATAACTTCTGTTTCATATAAAACATCCTATTTAGAGATGAACCAGCCGAAACTTCATCCTAGGAGGTATTTTTATAAGTTAAATCTGATTTACCGTATTTGATTCGCATTGAGCGGGTTGTGAGTCGCCCAAACCGATTGCAGTGCATTGGAAGTGACAGGCAGGAAGCCGAGCGGGGAGAAAAGCCGACAGTGACAGGGTATTTAGGTTAATGCTTCAAACGTAAATGTCGAGCAAGCCGTCATTTTTCTTTTTGTTTTCTTCTGTGGTCTTTTCTTGTTCGTCGTCATGACGGTCTTCTTCCTCAGCGCGTTTTTCTTGCTGTTTGGTTTTGTCCTGTTTGACGACGTTACCGACTTTTGGCGGTGAATAGTCAGAGATGTTGGGGAACCAGGTCATGTTACTGCTCCTTGATTGTTCCCCTTTTATATCGGCTCAGTGCTTGAAAGCTTGATGGTTTTTTAACCGCAGCACTTCTTGTGTTTTTTTCCGCTACCACATGGGCAGGGATCATTACGCCCAACTTTCTCAGCCTTCGGGTATTCACCGTCGATGTAATACCAAAGTGTTTCGCCACCTTTTTCTTCGGTGACGAAGCGAGATTTCTCGTGCAGGCAATATTGTTTATCAGCGTCTTTGTAATGGGCTTTGAATTCAACGAAGCCTTGTTTGCCACATTGATCAACTGAGCTTGATAGCACTTCCAACATCAACCACTCACTGTTGATAGAGTCCGCAATCGCATCGCGATGTTGCTCCGCGCCGCAAGATGGGTGGTAAGTTTTCACCACATAATCAACCAGACCTTTCACATGAGCCGAGTAGCGAGAACGCATCAGCTTTTCTGGGTGATCTGCATTGGCGTGGTTTTGATGAATTGGCTCACAGCATTCGCTGTAAGGTTTTTGGCTGCCACAAGGGCAAAGCGCTGTCGTCATAGCTAGAAACCGCGTTGAATAAATAACGGCGGTATTGTCCAAGTGAGCGTGAAGTGAGTCAAGGTGAAGTGCCGACCCAGACCGTGATAAAAACGGTCTGGGGAAAGGCGAGGAATCAGAAGGCGTGCAAGTACCAATCGTATTCGAGCGCAGTAACGTGCTGCTCAAACTCTTCAAGTTCTTTTTCTTTGCAGGTGACGAACACATCTACAAAGTCCGTACCGAGGAACTGTCGCATTGCATCAGAGGAAGAAAGTTCACGCAATGCATCCCGAAGGTTGGTTGGCAGTGGCTCGTTATCCAAGTCGTAAGCATTACCAACCACAGGCTCTGAAGGTTCAATTTTGTTGTCGATGCCATACATGATGGATGCCAGCAAAGCTGCCATCATCAGGTAAGGGTTGGCATCTGTACCTGCTACGCGGTGTTCGATGCGCGTCGCAGCGGGTACATCCCCCGGAATACGAAGGGCAGTGGTGCGATTTTCGATACCCCAAGTTGCGGCATTCGGCACGTAAAAATCTGGTGCAAAACGTCGATAAGAGTTGATGTTTGGACACATGATTGCCAAGTACTGTGGCATCAGCGTTAGCATCCCTCCCAGCGCGTAACGAAGCATATCTGTCATCTCACCTTCAGCTTCTGGCTCGAAAACGTTGTTGCCATCGTCATCCAGAAGACTGATATGAAGGTGCATGCCATTACCTGCTTGATCGGCGTAGGGTTTGGCCATAAAGGTGGTATCGAGGTCATGGTCATGGGCGACTTGCTTAATGACACGCTTGAGCAGGATGGAATGATCACAGGCGGCAAGCGCATCATCCGTGTGCTTGAGGTTAATTTCAAACTGGCCAGGTGCAGACTCCGCAACAATGGTATCTGCGGGCAAGCCTTGTTCGCGGGCGGCTTCGATGATTTGGGTAAGAAGCTCTGCGTACTCATCCAGTTCATCGAGCGAATAAACCTGGGTGTTTTCAGGTCGTTTGCCCGTGATCGGTGAAACAGGAGGAAGAGGAGCGTTACCGGGTGCTTTGCTGTCAATCAGGTAGAACTCAAGCTCATACGCCGAAACGGGTGTCAGTCCACGTGCTTTAAATTGCCGAACGATGCGACGTAAGATCATCCGCGGATCGGCGAAAAGTGGCGTTTCCTTGTCTTCATACATTTCCAGCATCAACTGGGCGATGGGCCTTTTTTGCCAAGGTTGGCGGCTAAGTGAGCCTGCTACCGGGTAACAAATTGCATCAGACTCACCGATTTCAAGCCCTAATCCAGTTTCTTCAACAGGAGTGCCTTTGATATTCATGCCGTAAATGGAAATTGGCAGAGCAATCCCCTGCTCGTAGGCTTTCTGTAGTTTGTCCTTTTCTACACGCTTGCCACGCACGATGCCGTTCATGTCGAGTAAGAGCAAATCAACAAACTCTATATCCGGATTCTGCTCAAGGAATTCAATAGCCTCGTTCGCATCCGGTAACTGTGCATCTTCAGGTGTAAACATTTTCCTGTCTGTTTGATATCGCATGAAACACCTACCTGAGTGTAAATTATATCAATCACCTCGTTGTGTAGTTCTGAGTGAATAGTAAAGGATTGATTATGTCAACAGCGCTCCACTTCACAAAACCTCAGTTTTTACAGCAAATCAATACGATAAGCCTCGTAAGAACATAAGGTTATCGATGTTAAGAAAATGATGAATAAATAGATAGAAATTGTTGTGTGCGTCACTTGCGTAATTTATTTTTAACGTGTAGCGTGAAAAAAAACGAACGCATAGCATACTGATAGTAAGCAGTGATTTGCTTTGAGACTCGGCCGGAAATGCAGAGGAATATATGGAGTATTCAACTATCCCAATGATTGGCGTGACAGGGTGTACCTCTCAGCTGGGTCTGCATCCTTTCCATATTGTTGGCGATAAGTACGTCAGAAGCGTCTCCGACGCCATGGGCGCATGCCCAATGGTCATTCCTGCATTAGGCCAAGACTTACCGATGAAGCGCATGCTGACATCACTGGACGGCATTTTGTTTACTGGCTCTCCATCAAACATTGAACCACACCATTATCAGGGAGCAGCGAGCGAAGAAGGCACTGAGCACGACCCTGCGCGTGACGCGACTACTCTGCCACTGCTCGCTCTTGCCATTGAATTGGGTGTGCCTGTACTTGCTATATGCCGTGGTTTTCAGGAACTCAACGTTGTGATGGGGGGCTCCCTGCATCAAAAACTTCATGAGGTGGGCGGATATATCGAACACCGCGAAGACAAAACGGCTTCCGTTGATATCCAATACGGTATTTCTCACACCATTAACATCGAACCTGGGGGGCTTCTCTACGAGGCTTGGGGTCGCACTTCTGCTGACGTGAACTCTGTCCATACCCAGGGCATCGACAGACTAGGCAAAGGACTGCGACCAGAAGCATACGCCCCGGACGGACTGATAGAGGCTGTCTCTGTCATCGATGCAAAAAATTTCGCCTTAGGTGTTCAGTGGCATCCTGAGTGGAAGGTCACGAAAAATCCTTTTTATTCAGCTATCTTCGATATGTTTGGGGAAGCCTGCCGAATAAGGGCGAATCAGCGTGAGAAAGAATATGGACAAGCTTAAGAAGTGGTTGAAAGAAAACGAGATTACGGAAGTTGAGTGCGTTGTCAGCGACTTGTCAGGCATCGCGCGAGGGAAGATTGCGCCAGTCGATAAGTTCATTAATGAAGGTGAAATGCGCCTTCCAGAGAGTGTTTTGTTGCAAACTGTGACGGGTGACTATGTAGATGATGATATCTACTACGCACTGCTTGATGAAGCAGATATCGATTTTATCTGTAAGCCTGACGAAGACGCCGTCTACCTCCTCCCATGGACTGTCGAGAAAACCGCGCAGATCATTCACGACACCTTCGACAAGATGGGTAACCCCATTGAGCTGACACCACGCAATGTATTGAAAAAAGTGCTGAAGCTCTACGAAGAGAAAAACTGGAAGCCCGTTGTCGCACCGGAAATGGAGTTTTATCTGACTGCTCGGTGTGAAGATCCTGACTTACCGCTTGAGCCGCCGATTGGCCGTTCTGGTCGCATGGAAACTGGGCGTCAGTCCTTTTCTATTGATGCTGCCAACGAATTCGATCCGCTGTTTGAAGACATGTACGAATGGTGTGAAACGCAAGGGCTCGCCATTGATACCTTGATCCACGAAGAAGGCGTCGCTCAGATGGAAATCAACTTCCGTCATGGCGATCCTTTGGTGCTGGCAGATCAGGTGTTCCTGTTCAAGCGCACGCTACGTGAAGCCGCGCTCAAGCATCAGGTGGTGGCGACCTTTATGTCTAAGCCCATTACTGATGAGCCGGGAAGTGCGATGCATCTTCACCAAAGCATCGTTGACGCTAAAACAGGTAAGAACGTCTTTACCAATGAAGATGGCACTAGTTCTTCTTTGTTTTACGGACATATCGCTGGCCTTCAGCAGTTCATTCCTGAAATGCTGCCAATGTTTGCCCCGAACGTGAATTCATTTCGCCGATTCCTGCCAGATACCTCAGCACCTGTAAATGTGGAATGGGGTGAAGAAAACCGTACCTGTGGTCTTCGTGTGCCGAGCTGTTCACCACAGGCGCGCCGAGTAGAAAACCGACTGCCAGGCGCAGATGCCAATAGTTATCTTGCTATCGCCGCGAGTCTTTTGTGCGGCTATATCGGTATGGTTCGCGATCTGAAACCGACGCCGCCAGCACAGGGCCGCGGTTATGAAATCCGAAGTCCGATACTGCCTTACACACTCGAAGCAGCACTGGAGATGATGGAAAACTGCGATGAGGTAGCGGAGTACCTTGGTGAGTCCTTCGCCCGTGGATACATCGCCGTGAAACGTAAAGAGCAAGAAAACTTCAAACGCGTGATCAGTTCCTGGGAGCGGGAGTTCCTGTTATTGACTGTTTAATGTGAAGCCAATCTGATTCGTTTACTCATTGTTTTACAAGGGAGACAACCAAAAAGGTTGCCAGTATTTCAAACTTCAAGGATGTGGAGGTCAGAATGACACACGTCGTACATCACCCAGATACCCAAACGCTGCAGGCTTTGGACAACGCCCATTATCTTCACCCATTCAGCGACCATAAAACGCTGAGGGAAAAGGGAGCGCGCATGATTGTTCGCGCGCAGGGTGTATATATTTGGGACAGTGACGGCAACCGCATCCTTGATGGTATGGCTGGACTATGGTGCACCAACATTGGTTATGGCGAGAAACGTCTTGCTGACGCAGCCCACAAGCAAATGCTGGAACTGCCTTATTACAACAGTTTCTTCCAGTGCGCCCATCCGCCCGTGGTCGAGTTGGCAAAAGAGATTGCTGAGCTCGCACCGGATCATATGAATCAAGTGTTCTTTACCGGCTCAGGCTCTGAATCCAACGACACGGTTCTGCGTATGGTTCGCCACTATTGGACACTGAAAGGTCAGCCTGAAAAGTTCACTATCATTGGTCGTCACAACGGTTACCACGGCTCCACGGTTGCAGGGGCAAGCCTGGGTGGCATGAAAGCCATGCACAAACAGGGTGGCCTTCCCATTCCTGGCATTCACCACATTCCCCAGCCTTATTGGTTTGGAGAAGGTGGAGATTTGACGCCGGAAGAGTTTGGTGTGAAAGCCGCACAGGAACTGGAAAAAGCGATTCTGGAAATTGGCGAAGACAAGGTCGCGGCCTTTATCGCTGAACCTGTTCAAGGGGCGGGCGGCGTTGTCATTCCACCGTCGACGTATTGGCCGGAAATCAATCGTATTCTGGCGAAGTACGACATCCTGATGATTGCGGATGAGGTTATATGTGGTTTTGGCCGTACCGGTGAATGGTTCGGCAGCCAGACGTTCGATATCAAACCGGACTTTATGCCAATAGCGAAGGGCATGACTTCCGGTTACATCCCTATGGGTGGCGTTATTGTCAGCGACCGCGTTGCAAACGCTTTTGAAGAAAAAGGCGGTGATTTTAACCATGGCTATACCTATTCCGGTCATCCGGTAGCAGCAGCGGTTGCTTTGGAAAATCTCAAAGTGATGAAAGAGAAAAATTTGGTTCAGTATGTAAAGGAAGATATTGGGCCTTACCTGCAATCCCAATGGCAAACGCTGGCTGAGCACCCCTTGGTGGGTGAAGCGCGAGGGGTAGGGTTGGTAGCGGCGATTGAGCTGGTGCAAGACAAAGCAACCCGAAAACGCTTCGATGAGGAAGTTGGTATTGGCGAAGTATGCCGTGATATCAGCGTAGAAAATGGTCTTGTGATGCGTGCCTGTGGCGACACCATGATTATCAGTCCGCCGTTAGTAATCACCCACGCAGAAGTGGACGAACTGATCCACAAAGCCAAACTGGCATTGGATTTAACGCTGCAGGAACTCAAGGATAAGGGTGTGCTTTAGCCCAACAAGTATTGAATTCTGTCGGCAGCAAAGGTCAATAGATTCTGGTGCCGGCAAACCATCAAAACTAGAGCTAAAGAGCAAAAGTTCGGCTCTGGTTTGGACATTGGAATGTAGTAACGCGCTCGATGGGATTCGAGCCAAAAGGAGAAAACATGAAGATGGTAATCCGCAACAAAATTTCTGCCGTTGTGTTGGCAGGATTGATGGTTTCAACCGGGCTACAGGCTGAAGAAATCCTTCGAATTTACAATTGGAGTGACTATATCGCGGAAGACACGATAGAAAACTTCGAGAAAGAGACTGGCATCAAGGTCACCTATGATGTTTACGACAGCAATGACGTGCTGGAAGCCAAGCTGCTGTCGGGTAACTCAGGTTATGATTTAGTTGTCCCTTCGAATAACTTCCTCGCCAAACAAATCAAAGCGGGTGCTTTCCAGCCCCTGGATAAGAGTCTTTTGACCAACAGTGGTAACCTGGACCCGAAACTGATGAAGCGCTTGGAAATGGCTGACCCGGGTAACCAATATGCGATTCCCTACATGTGGGGCACGAATGGCATTGGCTACAACGTCGATAAAGTAAAAGAACGTTTGGGCGACGACATCCCAGAAAACAAGCTGGATCTGCTGCTAGACCCTAAATATGCCGCAAAGCTTAAAGATTGCGGCATTGCAGTCGTAGATTCTGCCGATGAGGTGATGCCTCAGGTACTGCAATACATCGGCAAAGATCCTAATTCCACCAAGAAAGGCGATTACAAGGAAGCAGGTGAAGCGCTGGCGAAAATCCGCCCTTACGTGACCTACTTCCATTCTTCACGCTACATTACCGATTTAGCGAACGGCGATATTTGTCTGGCTTACGGCTTCTCCGGTGACATCTTCCAGGCGGCTTATCGTGCGGAAGAAGCGGGCAATGGTCAGGTGATTGACTACTCGATTCCAAGCAAAGGCGCACAGCTTTGGTTCGACATGATGGCGATACCGGCAGATGCGAAAAATGCCAAAAACGCCCATGCCTTTATGAACTACATCATGCGTCCAGAAGTGATCGCGCCAATCACAGATTACGTAGCCTACGCGAACCCAAATCCGGCCTCTAACAAGCTGGTTGACCCGGAAGTTCTGAACAACCCTTCTATTTATCCGCCCCAGGAAGTGATGGACAAGCTCTTTGTCTCAGAAGTGCTTCCGCTGAAAATCAGTCGCACGTCCAACCGCACCTGGACACGCATGAAAACGGGCCAGTAATGGCTTGCAAGGGAGCTGAGGATTCAGCTCCCTGTTTTTGTGTGTTTCGGGTAGTCGCAGGGAGGATGAAACAGTGACCAGTAACCCAAATGGAAATGGCAACGGCGCGATTAAGCCGGAGTTGTTGAAAATTGATCGTGTCAGCAAGCTGTTCGGGGATGTCCGTGCGGTGGATGATGTTTCCTTGACGATCGAGAAAGGCGAGATTTTCTCCTTGCTTGGAGGCTCTGGCTCTGGGAAATCGACCTTACTTCGCATGTTGGCAGGTTTTGAAACCCCATCGAGCGGACGCATCTATCTCGATGGGGAAGACATCACCGATATGGCACCCTATGACAGGCCCATCAACATGATGTTCCAGTCCTACGCTTTGTTTCCGCATATGACGGTTGAACAGAATATTGCGTTTGGCCTCAAGCAGGACAAGCTCAAGAAAGCCGAAATTCAGGATCGGGTTAAAGAGATGCTGAAACTGGTGCACATGGAGCAATACGCCAAGCGTAAGCCGCACCAATTGTCAGGTGGTCAGCGTCAGCGTGTAGCGCTGGCTCGATCTTTGGCGAAACGCCCGAAACTCTTACTGCTTGATGAGCCAATGGGCGCATTGGATAAGAAGCTCCGTAACCAGATGCAGCTGGAAGTGGTAGATATACTTGAGCGTGTTGGCGTGACCTGTGTGATGGTGACACACGATCAGGAAGAAGCCATGACCATGGCAGGGCGCATTGCCATCATGCATGAAGGCTGGATTGCCCAAACTGGCACACCTACAGATATTTACGAGTCACCAAACAGCTGCATGATTGCCGAATTCATTGGTTCGGTGAACCTGTTTGAAGGCGAGATCGTGGTGGATGAAACCGATCACTGTGTCATTTCGTCCAGCGACACAGCGCAACAAATCTACGTGGGTCACGGTGTGGCAACCAATGTGGAAGACAGAAAAGTCTGGCTGGCAGTTCGCCCTGAAAAAGCTTTTATTAGCCGAGAGCAACCGGACGGTGAATACAACTGGTCTAAAGGCACCGTTCATGACATTGCTTATCTTGGCGGCACATCCATGTACTACGTGAAGTTACCAAGCAACAAAGTGGTGATGTGCAGCATGGCTAATGTTTCACGCCATCAAGACCGTCCAACCTGGGACGACGAAGTCTTCATCAGTTGGGAGGCCACCGGTGGTGTGGTATTGCGCGTATGACGACCTTGACGAATTCCCAGACCAAATCGCCAGCACCAAGCAAAGCGCCGCACAAAAATAAGATGCTGTTTCCCAAGGGACGGCACATCACCATGGGTATTCCATACCTTTGGCTGCTGCTCTTTTTTGCTGTGCCATTTCTTATCGTATTTAAAATCAGTTTTTCGATGGCTGCGTTGGCCATTCCTCCCTATGAAGCCATCGTTGCTTATGTTGATGAAGTCATCGAAATCACCCTGAATCTCGAGAACTATTTGCGGATTCTGGATGACGATCTCTATTACCTTGCCTATCTGAGCTCGGTAAAAATCGCCTTTGTATCAACGCTAGGCTGTTTGCTTTTGGGTTACCCCATGGCGTATGCGATTGCCCGCGCGCCAGCGAGAATGCAAACGGTGCTTTTGCTGCTGATCATGTTGCCATCATGGACCTCATTTTTGATCCGTGTGTATGCCTGGATGGGTCTACTCAGTAACACAGGGATCATCAACAATACCCTGATGTGGCTGGGCGTGATATCCGATCCGATTCAGATCTTGAACACCAACACCGCAGTGTATATCGGCATTGTGTATACCTACCTGCCATTTATGGTGCTTCCGCTATACGCCAATCTGGTGAAGCTGGATGGCAGCTTGTTGGAAGCCGCGGCAGACCTGGGTTCACGCAACTTCAACACCTTCTGGAAAGTGACCTTACCGCTGTCGAAAGGCGGCATTATCGCAGGCTCTATGCTGGTGTTCATTCCCGTGGTGGGTGAAGTAGTGATCCCTGAACTTCTGGGCGGCCCTGAAACCCTGATGATAGGTAAAGTGTTGTGGCAAGAGTTCTTCAATAACCGTGACTGGCCCGTTGCCTCAGCATTGGCGATTGTGATGCTGCTTTTGCTTATCATCCCAATCACGCTATTCCACCATTATCAGTCCAAGGACATGGAGGCTGACCGATGAAACGCTGGCAATTTTCGACGGTCATGCTTTGGGTAGGTTTGGTTTTCCTTTACCTGCCCATGCTGATCCTGGTGATTTACTCTTTTAATGCTTCTAAGCTGGTCACCGTCTGGGGTGGGTTCTCACCCAAATGGTATGCCGAGCTTTTCAAAGACGAGCAAATCCTGCAGGCGGTTTGGACCAGCCTCCGGATTGCGTTCTATAGCTCTACCATGGCGGTGATTATCGGTACGCTGGCAGCCTTTGTGATGACGCGGTTTCGACGTTCATGGGGACGGTTAACACTCTCCAATATGATCACCGCACCGCTTGTTATGCCAGATGTCATTATCGGTTTGTCCTTGCTGCTTCTGTTTGTGCAGATGGGTGAGCTGTTTGGCTGGCCAGCAGAGCGCGGTATGACCACGGTGTGGATTGCGCACTCTACTTTCTGTGCTGCATATGTCGCAGTGGTGGTCTCTTCAAGACTCAGGGAACTGGATTTCTCGATTGAAGAGGCAGGTATGGATTTAGGTGCGACACCGTTTAAAGTCTTCTTCGTTATCACGGTACCCATGATTGCCCCTGCGCTGGTGGCGGGATGGCTTCTGAGCTTCAGTCTTTCCCTTGATGATCTGGTTATCGCGAGCTTCGTCTCTGGGCCAGGCTCTACCACGTTGCCTATGGTGGTCTTTTCTTCTGTCAGGCTTGGGGTTTCACCGAAAATCAATGCACTTGCCACCATCATCATTTTGGTTGTGTCGTTGTTTGCGTTTTTGTCCTGGTACGTGGCACGTCGCGCAGAGCAAAAATCGCTTGAAGACATGAAGCGCCTTAACCAAGAGCTTCAGGAATAGGATTGTCATCATGGAACAAGTCAGTTCGATTCAGAACCAACAAAATCAGTCTCAACACACCAGACAGGAAGCCAGTCAGGCACATGCGCCTTCGTATTACGCCGCTTCTGCCAACACTTCAGCGCTGCGCGAAGTGCTGAATGAAGATATCACTACAGATATCTGCATTGTTGGTGCCGGTTATACGGGGCTTTCATCCGCACTGCATTTACTTGAAGCCGGTTTCAAGGTTGTGGTGCTGGAAGCCGCCAAAGTTGGCTGGGGGGCATCAGGCCGCAACGGTGGCCAGATAGTTAATAGCTTCAGTCGCGATATTGATGTGATTGAGAAAACCGTCGGTAAAGAAAAGATTGGTCTGTTTGGCGAGATGGCCTTTGAAGGCGGGAAAATCATTCGTGAGCGCGTAGAGAAATATAACATCCAGTGCGATCTAAAGGACGGCGGCGTGTTTGCCGCACTCAATGCCAAGCAGATGCATGAACTGGAAAGCCAAAAAGCGCTGTGGGAAAAGTACGGCAACACCCAACTGGAAATGCTCAGCGAAAGCGATATCCGTTCGGTTGTCGATACGGAGCGATATGTTGGTGGCCTGCTGGATAAATCAGGCGGTCACATTCACCCCTTGAACCTTGCCTTGGGTGAAGCAGCCGCGGTGGAAAGCTTGGGTGGAAAAATCTACGAGCACTCGCCAGTTGTGAACATTGACCGTGGTGAGCCGGCGAAGGTGGTGACGGAGCAAGGCTCTGTTACCGCTTCTTTCGTCATCGTAGCAGGCAATGCTTACCTCGGTAACCTGATGCCAGAGCTTCGCGCGAAATCAATGCCCTGTGGAACACAGGTGATTGCCACTGAACCATTGACCGATCAGCAGGCGCAAAGTTTACTGCCGCAGGATTACTGCGTGGAGGACTGTAACTATCTTCTTGATTACTTCCGGCTGTCTGGTGACAAACGGCTGATATATGGAGGTGGTGTGGTTTATGGTGCGCGTGACCCAGCAGACATAGATGCGATTATCCGACCCAAAATGCTAAAGACTTTTCCGCAGCTTAGCGGTGTGAACATTGATTACCGTTGGACGGGTAATTTCCTAATGACTTTGTCCCGTTTGCCGCAAGTAGGGCGTATTGGCAGCAATATTTATTACTCACAGGGCTGCAGTGGTCATGGTGTCACTTACACCCACTTAGCGGGAAGGTTGATGTCAGAAGTGCTGAAGGGGCAGGCAGAGCGATTTGATGCGTTTGCTGATTTGCCGCACTTGCCTTTCCCCGGTGGACATCTTCTCAGCGTACCATTTCGGCACTGGGAGCCTGGTATTACACAGTTCGGGACAAATTTGGCATCTAGAAAGAAAACGCCCGTCGTCGGGCGTTTTCTGGAATTAGACTTGCTTAGAAGTTAGCGGGCGTAGTTGCGCTGAACAGACGGCAAGTCGCATCGAAAGGGTTGGCAAAACGGTGTGGACGATTACTGTCAAAGTAATAGCTGTCGCCCACTTCCAGAACGAAAATATCGTCTCCGACGGTGAGTTCGAGTTTACCTTCAACCACCAGGCCGGCTTCTTCACCTTCATGCTGAAGCATTTCTTCACCGGAATGCCCGCCTGGCGGATAGGTTTCAGAAAGCACCGAGATGGCGCGATTCGGGAACTCTTTACCAATGAGCTTCATAGAAACAGACTCGTCGCCAATTTCGAGCAGATCTTGCTGACGATAGACGACAGGTGCAGATTCCGTTTGACCGATGTCAGCTGAAAAGAACTCGACCAATGACATAGGGATGCCGGACAAGACTTTTTTCAGTGAGCTGACCGATGGGCTGACACTGTTTTTCTCAATCATCGAGATGGTACTGTTGGTTACGCCTGCGCGTTTAGCGAGTTCGCGTTGCGATAGTCCGCGACTTTTTCTAACGGCTTTAAGGTTTGCACCAATGTCCAATGTTCGACTCTCCCTGCTTTAATTGGGTTTTTTAAGCGTGCCCAATCACTGTAATAGATTTTGAACGAGCAATCCTACTTTCACTGGGACAGTAATCAAGCGTTTTGTGATGTTATCGTCATTATGTAAAAAATATTAATCAACAATACATGGCGAACAATGCGTCTTGTTGATCATTGTCTTTCTTTGATGAAAGCAGATGAGTCAGCTCAAATAAAGCTTGTCTTATTCTTGGAGAGCAGTGATGAACCGATATTGAATAGCAAGTAAAGCGTATATTTTTTGCTTCACTACAACGATGTAAATACGATAGTCTTTGTTAATTATATTTTACAAAGGATGTAAGGCATGGCGCATACACCATCGAATCTTCCCCATACTTCTTCTTATTACGCAGCTACTGCGAAATATCCCGAGCGTTATCCTGCTTTGACGGAATCAATCAGTGTGGATGTGTGTATTGTCGGTGGTGGATTCAGCGGCATAAATAGTGCGATTGAGCTGGCTCAACGTGGTTATTCCGTGGCTGTGCTGGAAGCGAACAAGATTGGATGGGGGGCGTCAGGCCGCAATGGTGGCGAATTGATCCGTGGTATTGGCCATGGCATCGAGCAGTTCACTAATCAAATAGGTAAAGACGGTGTCGCCGCCATCAGTCAGATGGGTTTGGAAGCAGTGCAGATCGTCAAAGATCGTGTAGATGAGTTCAGCATCGATTGTGATCTCGCGATGGGATATTGCGATCTGGCAATGAAACCCTCTCACATGAAAGAGCTTCAGGAAGATTTTGATGATCTGAGCGCGAATCAATATCCTCATGAAATCCGCATGCTCGAAAAAGCAGATCTTGAAGAAGTGATTGGGTCTGACCGTTACATTGGCGGCATGCTGGATATGGGCAGTGGTCATTTACATCCTCTGAACTTGGTGACAGGTGAAGCGGCTGCCGCTGTGGGTCTTGGCGTCCAGCTTTTCGAAGACAGTGCCGCCATGGAAATCATCAAGGGCCAAAAGCCCATCGTGAAAACGGCACAAGGGCAAGTAACTTGCAATTACCTGCTGCTGGCAGGTAACGCGTATATCGGCCACAAACTGGAGCCTTATATAGGTGGGAAGGTGCTTCCAGCAGGCAGTTACATCATCGCCACTGAACCGCTCACTGACGAACAGGTCGCCAGCACCATTCCGAAGAACATGGCGTTTGCCGATCTCAGCATCGCCCTTGATTACTATCATCTCTCCGGTGACAACCGCTTACTGTTTGGTGGGCTATGTACCTATTCCGGAAAAGATCCCAAAGACATCACCGCAGCCCTGTTGCCAAATCTTGAGCGGGTTTTCCCGCAGCTGAAAGGCGTGGGTATCGATTTCGAATGGGGGGGCATGATTGGCATTGGTGCTAATCGTCTCCCACAAATTGGCCGGTTGCCGGATGCCCCGAATATCTTCTATGCACAGGCGTATTCCGGTCATGGTGTGAATGCCACGCACATGGCAGGCAAAGTCATCGCAGAAGCGATCTCAGGCACCGCAGAGCGTTTCGATGTGTTCGCCAAGGTCAAACATATGACATTCCCTGGTGGACCTCTGCTGCGTTCGCCTTTGTTAGCTATCGGGATGACTTATCATCGATTGAAAGAAGCTTTATCTTAAGCCTTTCATTTCATACGAAACCCCATCAAAGCGTCTCAAGCTTAAGGCTGAGGCGCTTTGTTATCTTTTGCGATCTGTTCCGGTCATGTCTATGAGTGTTAGCGTGAGCTAAATGACGCGAATTAAACAACCGGGAGGCGGAAATGGCAGCAAAAAGAAGCAAGGTAACTTTTCAAAGCAACGGGCTTGAACTTGCCGGAATGTTAGAGACGCCAGAGCAAAACGCGAGAGGCTATGCCTTGTTTGCACATTGCTTTACCTGCGGAAAAGATGTGGCGGCGGCTTCCCGTATTTCACGTGCTTTAGTGAACATCGGCTTTGCGGTCTTTCGTTTTGACTTCACGGGGCTGGGCGGCAGTGACGGTGATTTTGCCAATACCAACTTTTCTTCCAACGTTGATGATTTGGTCGCAGCGGCAGATTTCCTGCGAGATAACTATGAAGCGCCACTGCTGCTGATTGGTCATAGTCTGGGTGGTCGTGCAGTGTTGTCAGCAGCACATCGCATTCCAGAAGTGTCAGCGGTGGCGACCATTGGCGCGCCAGCAGATGCTGAACATGTGTCAAAACAGTTTGCTGCGCATGTGGAACAAATTGAGGCCGAAGGTGAAGCAGAACTTTCTTTGGCAGGTCGTCCTTTCACTATTAAGAAACAGTTCCTCGATGATATCCGCGCCGATAATGACGATATCGAAAACCTGCGTGTACCGCTGCTGGTGATGCATTCCCCAATTGATAACATCGTGCTTATTAAAGAAGCCGAGAAAATCTACACCCGCGCCAAGCACCCTAAGAGCTTTGTGACGCTGGATTCTGCCGATCACCTGCTTACCAATAAAGACGATGCGCAATATGTGGCCGAGCTTATCGCGGCTTGGTCACACCGCTACATCGACAGGGCAGCACCGATCAAAGAGGCAGAAGAAGGCGTGAAACGTGGTGAGGTGCTGGTGCATGAGCATAACAAACAGTTTACCCGTACCATCCAAACAGACCATCACCAGTGGTTTGCCGATGAACCTGTCGATTACAGCGGCGATAATCTAGGACCAGATCCTTACGAACATGTGCTGGCTGGATTGGGTGCGTGTACTTCCATGACGCTGCGTATGTATGCGAATCGTAAAAAGCTGCCGTTGGATGATGTAAAAGTGACCCTGTCGCACAGTCGTCAGCACGGTGAGGATTGCGAGCACTGTGATGAAAACAACGCGAAGGTTGAGGTCATGTCCCGTGAAATCGAACTGTTTGGTGACTTAACTGATGACGAGCGTCAGCGCTTATTGGAAATTGCCGATAAGTGTCCGGTACACAAAACGCTGGAAGGCAAAATCGTTATCACTACCGAACTGAAAGATAAATAAGACTGCTTCAGTGAATGCAAAAGACCGGCTCATCGAGCCGGTCTTTTTTGTGCGAGTAAAGGTGTTAGTCAGATCAAAGCGCAATCCAGGTGGCTTTCACTTCTGTGTATTTCTCGAACGCATGAAGTGATTTATCACGTCCATTGCCTGATTGCTTGTAGCCACCAAATGGCGCTGTCATGTCGCCACCATCATAATGGTTAATCCACACCATGCCGGTGCGCAACGCTTTTGCGGTTTTGTGTGCTTTGCCGATGTCAGATGTCCATACCGCAGAGGCAAGACCGTAGTCGGTATCGTTGGCAATCGCGATCGCCTGCTCTGGGGTGTCGAAGGTGATCACGGACAGCACAGGGCCGAAAATCTCTTCACGGGCAATCGCCATATCATTGTTCACATTATCGAACACTGTGGGTTCGACATATAAACCGCCGGTTTCTGCCATGACACGGCTGCCGCCACATACCATCTTGGCGCCGTCTTGAGCGCCTTTATCAATATAGGTAAGCACGGTATCCAACTGCTGCTGGTCAACGACAGCACCGACCTGAGTGTCCGGGTCGAGCGGGTGTCCTGGTTGCCAGCCTTTCAGGTTTTCGACGACCTTCTCGATAAAGACATCTTTGATAGACGCTTCCACCAACAGGCGTGAACCTGCAGTACAGACTTCGCCCTGGTTGAACGCAATGGCGGAGGCTGCAGCAGAGGCAGCAGCATCTAAATCTGGCGCATCAGCAAAGACGATATTCGGGCTCTTACCCCCAGCCTCCAGCCAGACACGCTTCATGTTTGATTCGCCTGCATAAATCATCAGTTGTTTGGCGATTTTGGTTGAGCCGGTGAACACCAGAGTATCGACATCCATGTGCAGCGCTAGCGCTTTGCCCACTGTGTGCCCAAAGCCAGGGAGTACATTCAGCACACCTTTTGGCATACCTGCCTCAATGGCAAGTTCGCCAAGACGGATGGCAGTGAGTGGAGATTTCTCTGAGGGTTTGAGGACAACAGAGTTACCGGAGGCGAGGGCTGGGCCAAGCTTCCAACAGGCCATCAGCATAGGGAAGTTCCAAGGCACGATAGCGGCAACAACGCCCACTGGCTCGCGGGTAACCATACCGATTTCATTGTGTGGTGTGGGGGCGAGTTCGTCGTAAATCTTGTCGACGGCTTCACCCGACCAACGAATAGCACGGGCGGCGCCGTTCACATCAACCGCTTTGGAATAGCGGATAGGTTTGCCCATATCCAGCGTTTCAAGGAGCGCCAGTTCGTCGCCGTTTTCTTCAATTAATTCCGCAAAACGGATCACGATTTTCTTACGTTCGGCAGGAGGAAGGTGAGCCCATACACCAGACTCAAACGTTACACGGGCATTGCTGACAGCGAGGTTGGCGTCAGCAAGATCGCAACTGGCAACATCGGCCAGCACACGACCATCAACTGGACTGATGCAGGCAAAAGTCTCTCCGGAGACCGCATCACGGTATTCTCCATTGATAAATGCTTGTCCTTTGATTGTTATAGATTGTGCGAGTGCATCCCAGTCTTGACGAGACTTGTGCGAAGTCATAGCAGCCCCTTTTCCCTGTTATGTGCGATGAATATGGTCACTGTGCACCATTTCAAAATATTTTACAATTAGTGCAATTTGTTCTTTAGATATTGAACAAAACACGTTTACTGTTCGTTATATTTGACATAGTATTGCAAATATTGGCCGCTAGGCAACATCTTGTTAACAACGGAAGCAAGCAAGGAACCCTGACTATGGCAGTGAACAAACCACAGAGTGAAGGAGCACGTCTGGACAACTTCTGGATGCCTTTCACCGCAAACCGTCAGTACAAAACCACGCCACGTTTACTCGCAAAAGCAGAAGGCATGTATTACACCGACGTTGAGGGGAATTCAGTGCTGGATTCGACGGCCGGATTGTGGTGCTGCAACGCGGGTCATAGCCGTCAGCAAATCACTGACGCGGTGAGCAAGCAAATTAAGGAGCTGGACTACGCGCCAACCTTCCAGATGGGGCATCCTCTTCCATTTGAACTCGCTGAACGTTTAGCAGAATTGGCACCTGCCGATTTGAACCGCGTGTTCTTCACCAACTCTGGTTCTGAATCTGCCGATACGGCGTTGAAAATTGCACTGGCCTATCAGCGGGCCCGTGGTCATGCCAACCGCACCATGTTCATTGGTCGCGAGCAGGGCTATCACGGCACAGGTTTTGGCGGTATTTCTGTGGGCGGTATGGTGAATAACCGCAAAGCGTTTAACAGTCAGTTGCTGCCGAGTGTTGCCCATCTTCCACATACTTTGGACATCGAGCGAAACGCGTTTTCCAAAGGGTTGCCTGATCATGGTATAGAGCGTGCCGAGGTGCTGGAACAGCTGATTGCCCTGCACGGCGCTGAAAATATCGCAGCGGTGATGGTTGAGCCAATGTCAGGCTCGGGTGGGGTTATTCTTCCGCCAAAAGGTTATCTAAAACGTCTTCGTGAAATCACGGCCAAACACGACATTCTGTTGATCTTCGATGAAGTGATCACGGGCTTCGGCCGTGTGGGTGATGCCTTTGCGTCGCAGCGCTGGGATGTCACGCCGGACATTATGACTACCGCGAAAGCCTTGACCAATGGCGCGATCCCTATGGGTGCTGTTCTGGTAAGTGACCGTATTTACGATGCCTGCATGAACGCCGCGCCGGAAGACACGATCGAGCTTTTCCACGGCTATACCTATTCTGGTCACCCAGTCGCGGCGGCAGCAGCGCTGGCAACGCTCGATATTTACCGTGACGAGAATCTGTTCGAGCGCGCAAGGCAACTGGAAACTGAATGGGAAGAGGCACTGCATTCGCTCGATAATTTGCCGAATGTGATTGATGTTCGAAACACAGGCTTGATTGCCGGCATTCAGTTTGCGCCGAGCAGTGAGGGAGTCGGTAAACGCGGTTATGACATCTTTACACGCTGTTTCTACGACGGTGTGTTAGTGCGCGCTTCGGGCGACATCATCGCCATGTCGCCGCCACTTATTATGGAATCGAAACAAATCGATCAGATGGTCAGCACGCTGGAACGCGCCATCAAGCAAGCGATTTAACTTTAAGGGGATATAAGGATATGTCTGTAACGCACTACATTGATGGCAAATACACAGCCGAAAGCGAGCGCAAGCAAGCGCTGTTTAACCCTGCGACCGGCGAGCAAAGTGGCGAAGTCTCTTTGGCATCAGTTGCCGAAACGGAAGCTGCAATTGCTTCTGCCAAAGCCGCTTTTCCTGCATGGTCCGAAATGTCGCCACTTCGCCGTGCCCGTGTGATGTTTAAGTTCAAGGCGTTGGTGGAAGAAAACATCGACGAGCTCGCTGCGCTTATCACCAAAGAACACGGCAAGGTGCTGGAAGATGCTAAAGGTGAACTGACCCGTGGTCTGGAAGTGGTGGAATTTGCCTGCGGTATTCCACATTTGTTGAAAGGTGAAATGACAGAGCAAATTGGCTCGGGCATTGATGCCTGGTCACTCAATCAACCTTTGGGTGTGGTGGCAGGTATTTCGCCGTTTAACTTCCCGGTGATGGTGCCGATGTGGATGTTCCCGATTGCGATTGCCTGTGGTAACACCTTCGTGATGAAGCCGTCGGAAAAAGATCCAAGTTCAACGCTGCGTATCGCAGAGCTGCTGACTGAAGCGGGTTTGCCAGATGGCGTATTCAATGTGGTCAATGGCGACAAAGAAGCCGTAGATGTCTTGTTGACTCACCCAGATGTGCAGGCGGTCAGCTTTGTGGGTTCAACTCCGATTGCTGAATACATCTACAGCACGGCATCGGCGCATGGTAAGCGTGTTCAGGCATTGGGCGGCGCGAAAAACCACATGGTGGTGATGCCGGATGCGGATCTGGATCAAGCGGTTGCGGCGTTGATGGGTGCAGCTTATGGTTCTGCCGGTGAGCGTTGTATGGCAATTTCTGTGGCGGTTGCGGTAGGCAACGTGGCGGATGCCCTGATTGAAAAACTGACGCCAAAAGTGAAAGAACTACGTGTCGGTAATGGTGTGATTGAAGGCATGGAAATGGGGCCTTTGGTGACGAAAGAACACCTGAGCAAAGTGGAAGGCTATGTGGCGAAAGGTGTGGAAGAAGGAGCGAACCTCCTCGTTGATGGCCGCGGCGTTCAGGCTGAAGGTGGAGATGGCTATTTCCTGGGTGGTTGCTTGTTCGATAATGTCACACCAGAGATGACTATCTATCGCGACGAAATTTTTGGGCCTGTGTTATCTGTCGTTCGCGTACCGGATTATGCGACGGCGGTGAAACTGATTAATGAACATGAGTTTGGTAACGGTACGGCAATCTTCACTCAAAATGGTGATGCTGCGCGTCAGTTCTGTCATGAAATTCAGGTAGGTATGGTTGGTGTAAATGTGCCCATCCCTGTGCCAATGGCATTCCACAGCTTTGGCGGTTGGAAGCGTTCACTGTTTGGTTCACTGCATGTGCACGGTCCTGATGGTGTGCGTTTCTACACTAGACGCAAGGCGATCACTGCGCGATGGCCAACCGGGCTCAGGGCGAACGCCGATTTTATTATGCCAACGATGAAATAATGGCAATTTGCCTGAAAGAAAAAAGGAACCGAACGGTTCCTTTTTTCATGTGGAGTGCTTATACCAATCGTAGTAAATATTTGCTCATCCTAGCTTGTTAAAATGCTCGATAACTGCGTTGAAAAATTTGATTGTAGAATAACTACTTATCGAAATTTTCCGCCTTGTTCTCGAGCATTTTTCCTGCGCTATTTCTGATCAGCTACCTACTGTGATTGGTATGATTGAACGTTAAGCGACGTTTGAAAAGAAAATGCGCTCAGGTTTACTCAGTTGATAGCCCTGAAACAGGTCGAAGCCCATTTCAAGCGCTGCGTGATATTCCTCGTCAGTCTCTATCTTTTCAGCCAGTAGTTTAAAGTCAAAACGCTTTCGATACTTGCTGACAAACTGGGAAATCTGAGTCAGGGTCTGTGCCCGGAAATCGATTTTCACGTAATCCGCTAATCGAAGGAAAGGGAGCCAGTCAGACGACGGAATAAAATCGTCAAACGCGATTTGATAGCCGTGGGACCTTAGGTCTTCCAGTGCTTTGTAAAGCTCAGCATCCGCCACACAATCTTCAAGCACCTCAATAACCAATTCTTCTGCTGGATAGTTAAGTGCTTTGCCTTGAATAAGGCTGTCGTAACAGAAGTTAACGAAGCAGGGGAGACCATCAGAAACACGCGTGACGCCGCCGGTTGTCTCGCAGAATAAATCATTCAGCACACTGTCAGTGGCGAAGTCAGATTCGATACAAGGAAAAGAATCACAGCAGCCTTCGCGAAACAACAACTCATAAGCAATGACTTTTTGCTCTGAGTTATAGATCGCCTGCCGTGCAATGTTTGAACGCATAGAATGCCAACGTTTCCTTAAAGAGGATTACGAAATCAATTGTATAACAGGTCTCATATTCGAGAGTGCTAATAATGGCTGATATTTCGCGAAGAAAATTAATGAGAAAACTCATGCTTTTCTCATCTTGACCGTTCGGTCAGCTCGTCGTGATTTTCATCGAGTATTTAAAACGCGCGGGTTTGCAGCGTGCAGCCTTCTTCGGTACAGACCAAAACAGAGCCTTGAGTGTACCAATCACCGAGTACGATTCGTTGAGCCGGATCATTTCCAATGCGAATGTCATGAATATCCGGTCTGTGGGTGTGACCATGAATGAGTTGCGTCACGCCACTGTCTTTCATCACACGCAGCACTTCAGATTGGTCGACATCCATGATGTCTTGCGACTTTTCCATGTTGCTTTTGGTGCTACCAGCGCGAATTTTTTCGCCGATACGGCGCCTGACGAAAAGCGGCAATCTAAAGAACAGCCACTGGATTAGCGGGTTGTGCACTTTTTTACGGTAGCGCTGATACCCTTCATCCTGAATACACAATGTGTCGCCATGCATGATGAGCGTGGGCTTACCGAATAAATCGATCACATGGTGTTCAGGCAGCAGAGTCATGCCCGACGCTTTTGCAAACCGTTTGCCGACCAAAAAATCGCGGTTTCCATGAATGAAATAGATGGGGATACCCAGATCGCTGAGTGCTTTAAAAGCATCTGCCACTTCAATTTGAAGCGGGGTTCCGTCGTCGTCACCAATCCAGGACTCAAACAGGTCGCCCAACACATAAAGTGCACTTGCCTTTGGGGCGTCCTCTTTCAGAAAGCGCAAAAAGCACTGGGTAATTTCAGGATGGGTAGGGCTGAGATGGAGATCAGAGATAAATAATACGGTCATAGATAATATAAGGGCAGCAAGTCATTGCTGCCCCTCAGTGCCTTATTCTTCGATAGTCACGCTTTCGATCAGCACTTCTTCTACAGGCACGTCCTGGTGAACGTAACCCCAGTTACCGGTAGCAACGTCTTTGATCTTGTTAACCACGTCCATACCTTCAACCACTTCACCGAATACACAGTAACCCCAACCGTCTGGCGTTTCAGATTTGAAATCCAGGAAGGTGTTGTTGTTAACGTTGATGAAGAACTGAGAGCTCGCTGAATGCGGTTCCATAGTACGTGCCATTGCAATGGTACCTACTTTGTTGCTCAGGCCGTTGTTAGCTTCGTTTTTAATCGGTGCGTTGGTTTCTTTTTCTTGCATGCCAGAAGCCATGCCGCCGCCTTGAATCATGAAACCGTCGATGACGCGGTGGAACAGAGTGCCGTTGTAAAAACCGTCACGGCAGTATTGCAGGAAGTTTTCTGCAGTCACTGGCGCTTTTTCGCTGTTCAGTTGGATTTTGATGTCACCAAAGTTGGTATGAAGCGTAACCATGATTTGTTCCTATAAATTCGCGTTTAGCTTTGAACGTTTGATTCTATCCTAGTGGTCGTGACATTCAACTGATCACACCAGAAAAATCAGCCTTATGACTCAGCATAGCGCCTGCATGCTTTAATTGTACGCGCGCCTCTGTTCACCCTTGCCTAAACTCGGCGGAAAAGGTGTAATATGCCATTCCTCTTATCATTTAATATTTGTAATGGGTAACCCGACTACCATGTTGAAGATTTACAACTCCCTCACCAAGAAAAAAGAAGAATTCAAACCTATCCATCCTGGCAAGGTTGGCATGTATGTGTGTGGGGTTACCATTTACGATTTGTGTCACATCGGCCATGGCCGCACCTTCGTTTCGTTCGATGTTGTCTCGCGTTACCTGCGCTTTCTGGGCTATGACCTGAAGTTCGTTCGTAACATCACAGACATCGATGACAAGATCATCAAGCGAGCCGCTGAAAACGGAGAAAGCTGTGATTCACTGACTGAGCGTCTGATCGGTGAAATGTATGCTGACTTTGATGCGCTGAACATGAAGCGTCCAGATATTGAACCGCGCGCCACTCAGTACATCGATGAAATCATTGCGCTGGTGGAGCGTTTGATTGAGCGCGGTTTCGCTTATGTTGCTTCTAACGGCGACGTGCTGTTCGAAGTGGCGAAGTTTGACGAATACGGCAAGCTGTCACGTCAGGATCTGGACCAGCTTCAGGCAGGTGCACGTGTTGATGTGGAAGAAGCGAAGAAAAGCCCGTTGGACTTCGTACTGTGGAAAATGTCCAAGCCGGGTGAACCGACTTGGGAATCGCCATGGGGCCCAGGCCGCCCGGGCTGGCACATTGAATGTTCTGCAATGAACTCTGCCATTCTGGGTAATCATTTTGATATCCATGGCGGCGGTTCAGATCTGACGTTCCCGCACCACGAGAATGAAATCGCGCAATCTTGCTGTGCACATGACACCCAGTACGTAAATACCTGGATGCACAGCGGTATGGTGATGGTTGACCGTGAGAAGATGTCCAAATCACTGGGTAACTTCTTCACTATCCGTGATGTGCTCGCTCACTACGATGCGGAAACTGTGCGTTACTTCCTGATGTCTGGTCATTACCGTAGCCAGCTGAACTATAGCGAAGAAAACCTTAAGCAAGCACGTGCGTCAATGGAGCGTCTTTACACTTCACTGCGTGGTCTTGATCTGTCTGTGACGGCAGAAGGCGGTGAAGACTTCATCGAGCGCTTCAAAGCAGCGATGGACGATGACTTCAACACGCCAGAAGCGTATTCAGTGCTGTTCGATATGGCGCGTGAAATCAACCGCCTGAAAGCGGAAGATGTGGAAGCGGCCTCGAAACTGGCAGCGCGCATGCGTGAACTGGCAGAAGTGCTTGGTTTGCTGGAGCAAGACCCAGAAGCGTTCCTGCAAGGCAATGCAGGTGGCGATGATGAAGTGGCGGAAATCGAAGCTCTGATCAAAGCACGTAATGATGCGCGTGCAAGCAAAGATTGGGCGGCAGCAGACGCAGCGCGTGATGCATTGACTGCTATGGGTATCGTTCTGGAAGACGGTGCAGCAGGTACTACTTGGCGTCGTAAATAAGCCATATTGCTTAGAATAAAAAACGGAGCTTCTTGCTCCGTTTTTTATTTCCTTCCTTCCCTTATGCATTGTCTCTATACCCAAACTCGCTGAATCCGGCATCTTCAGGTTGTTTGGGTATATTAAAAAATTATTCCTCAAATTGTTTGCATGAAGACACCTAAATCCTCCTATTCATCATCGACACTTCTATAAGAGCGCTTATTCATTGAGTTTGTTTTCATAATCTCACTTATGGGAGCCCATTTTTACTGGCTTTGAGCGATTCTAGGCATGATGTTTAGGCGCTTGTCGTAATTATTTTTCTAATCGTTGTAGGCGCGATTACGTGCAGTTGTTTTGATGGAACTCAAGCGGCTGTAAAGCCGCAGGGATGATTGAAATGAAAAAAACGATGATTACAGCGTCGATAATCGGCGCGGCAGTGGGCTTTAATGCATACGCATACACGGTTTATTCCAGTGATGAGTCAGCACTTGATATTGGTGGTCGAATCGAGCCGAGATTTAATGTTTCCGATGCGAATGAGGTTAACGCGGGAGATAGTTCGTTTAAAGATATCAGCCGTGCAAGGCTACATTTTGCTGGAGAAACCAGCGTCAATGACAGTGTTAGTGTTTTTGGCTTCTATGAAGCGGAAATGACGTCAGACAGCTTCGATATCGAAAACCGCTATATGTACGCTGGCTTTGACACCAACTTTGGCGCTTTCTCATACGGTAAGCAAGATTCCTCTCAAGTCATATTGACTGACTTTACCGATATCATGGAAACCTTTGGTGGCAGTGCGGCAGATATCGTTGTTGGTAACCAAGACAAGTTAGAAAACAACTTTGTTTATATGGTAGAAACGCCAGTGGGCGTCACAGTGACATTGAATTATGTGGCTGCAGACGAAAAGGACAATGATTCTGCAGGTGGCTCTGTCTATTACAAGAGCCCCATTGGCCTAGATATCGGTGCCGGTTATGTTTCAGGTGATCAGAGAACTGGGACTGGTTTAGCCAGTGTCGAGGTCGATCAATATGACGTAGCTCTATCTTATACCTTCAACGATTTCTACATTGGTGCTCTCTATGTTGCCGGTGAAGTTGATAACGTTGATATAGACGGCTACGAGATTGCTCTGGCGTATAACGTCAATGACTATGTCTTCCGGTATGTCTTCAACTATCGCGATTCAGATAATGCTTCCCATGATGTCGACTACAACGCAATTGAAGGTGTGTACAACGTTACTGACAATTTTGTTGGCTATGCGGGTTATGAATTTAACCGCTTGGATGGCAAGCCAAACGATGACCAGCTGCAAGCCGGTGTCCGATATAAGTTCTAGTGGGTGAATGAAACTAAAAAGCGGAGCCAAATGGCTCCGCTTTTTGGTTATTAAGCCTTCCCGGAAGCTTGAAGCTCAAGAGGGGAGATAAGCGAATGATTTTCTAAAAGGACAAAATGGAAATCATGCAAGCTTTTGGTACGACCAAAAAATGGCTCATTGCGTTGAGATACCACATTCTGGATGGCTTAGTAACGATAATATCCTTTCTACCTTAACCCGAGTTGAATATACCCAAACAATCCGAAGATTCAGGCTGTTTGGGTATCAAGGTTTGGTTTACGTTTCTTTCTCTTTTTGTGCTAGTTCGCTACCACAAAACTTACAAAAAACAGCGTCCTTTTCGTGCCCTGGTTTAGAACAATTGGGGCAAAGCGTCGTTTGTCTTTGTGTCGTCATATGTTGCCCCATTTGAGCGGTGATAATGCCAGTGGGAACCGCAATGATGGAGTAACCCATCAGCATGGTTATCGAGGCCAATGCTTTGCCAATGTCCGTTTGTGGCACTAAATCGCCGTATCCGACCGTCGTCATGGTCACTATGGCCCAGTAAATGCTGTAAGGAATGCTGGTAAAACCATGCTCAGGACCCTCAATAACAAACATCAATGATCCAAAGATGGTCACCAACACCATCACAGCATAGAAGAAGATAAAGATTTTCCTGCCAGAAGATTTAAGCGCAGCCAATAAGACGTTTGATTCTTCCAGATAGCGCATCAATTTCAGAACCCGGAATATACGCAGTACCCGGAGCAATCGGACTGCCATCAGATAATTTGCGCCTGGGAAGAGCATGGCAATATAGGTTGGGAGAATGGCAAGCAAATCGACGATGCCGTAAAAGCTCTTTGCATACGCCTTGGGGGCAGGGGAGCAGTATAGACGCAGTGCATACTCCACAGTAAAGAAGAGTGTGAATCCCCATTCGATAGTGAAGAACCAATCCCCATACCTGGCTTGCATGTCCCCGACAGACTCGAGCATCAATACCGCAATAGACGCGAGGATGATGATGATTAGTATGATGTCAAAGGTTTTCCCAGCACGTGTTTCAGTGCCGAAAATGGTGGTGTAAAGGGTCTCCTGAACAGCATTCCTGCTCATGCCAAGTACTCTGGAAAGTATTTAGATATGAAAAGTTTAGCAGGAGAAACCCGCTCGGGAGATGAGCGGGCTATAAAACAAGGAATGTTTAGCTTAGGCCAGGGAACAAGGCACGAAGACCATTGGCAATAAATTCAATACCAAGAGCTGCCAGAATCAAACCCATAATACGGGTGATGACGTTGATGCCAGTCTGGCCCAGAAACTTCACGATGGTTGGTGCCAGTCGCAGTAAGCCCCAGATACCCGCAGCAAAAATACAAATACTGGCGATAAGACCAAAAGTATCAACAGAGCCTGGATAACGGCTGGCATAAACAATGGTCGAACTGATAGCGCCAGGGCCGGCCAGAAGTGGCATCGCCAGTGGCACAACACCAATCTGTTCGCGGCTAACTGACTCTGATTGTTCCTGTTTATTTTGTTTATCTTCACCCAGCTTACCGCTCATCATGGTGAAGGCAATGCTAACCAGCAGCAGGCCACCCGCTACACGGAAAGAGTCCAGGGATATGCTGAAGAAATCCAGCAGTAACTGACCCGCCAATAATGAGACAACCAGAATGGCAGCCACGGCTAGACTTGCCGTATATGCAGTCTTGTTCCGTTCAACTGGATCCTGATGGGCAGTTAAAGAAACAAAGATAGGCATGATGCCCAACGGGTTCACGGCGGCAAACAAACCAATGAAAAATTGAAAAAATATTACAAGTTCGATGCTATTCATTCCCAAACACTCGAATCTGAGAAACGGAAGGATTAGATGTGGATCGCAAAAGTGCCAATCTTGGGCGCTAGTATAACGTCGAAAGATGAAATGCCAATCCACAGCGGCAGCGTCAACGAGAAATATTTTTTCCTGGTTCGGAAGTCAGGTATTTCGGGCTCTATGAGCAATAAGTGTACTAAATATAACGGGTATGTAAGAGCTGGAAACTTCTCGGTACGCTAAGTTGTCAATCTATGCATGTGATAGCGGTCACATCTGAAAATCTAACTGGGACAACATACGAAAAAGAAGTTATACAGGTGTATGAGACACAAAACGCATGTGTTACATTCGCGTAGTTTTTTTGTGGTTTTAGGCTTTCAAAACGTCGATTATAGCGTGATTTGATTGATTATTGACCGGATGATGAAAATCTTTGTGAAAGTTTACTACACATGATCCCGATCAATTTTCTGCTTTTGTGAAAATCTATAATCAGTTTTGAAAGTTATTTACTAAATGCTTGCCAAGGCTCACTGAGGAAGTGTGACGCTTAGGCCTCTAACTAAACGAGCATGTAGTTACTAAATAATTTTCAATCTTTAGGTATGTAGGAGACAACTATGCCTGTAACTAACGTAGCCGAACTCAACGCAATGGTTGAGCGTGTAAAGAAAGCGCAGAAAGAGTTTGCAACTTTCTCTCAAGAGCAAGTAGACAAAATCTTCCGTGCTGCGTCTTTGGCTGCTAACAACGCCCGTATTCCTCTGGCTCAACAAGCTGTTGCGGAATCTGGCATGGGTATTGTCGAAGACAAAGTCATCAAAAACCACTTCGCTTCTGAATTCATCTACAACAAATACAAAGATGAAAAAACCTGCGGCATCTTGGAAGAGAACGACGAGTTCGGTACTTTCACTATCGCTGAGCCAGTAGGTATCATCTGTGGTATCGTTCCAACTACCAACCCGACTTCTACCGCGATCTTCAAATCTCTGATTTCTCTGAAGACCCGTAACGGTATTATCTTCTCGCCACACCCACGTGCGAAAAACTCTACTAATGATGCAGCTAAACTGGTTCTGGACGCAGCAGTGGCAGCGGGCGCACCAAAAGACATCATCGGTTGGATTGACCAGCCTTCAGTAGAGCTGTCTAACGCGCTGATGAAGCACGATGACATCAACCTGATCCTGGCAACGGGTGGCCCAGGCATGGTTAAAGCGGCTTACTCTTCTGGTAAACCAGCTATCGGCGTAGGTGCAGGTAACGTTCCTGTTGTCATCGACGAAACAGCTGACATCAAGCGTGCAGTTGCTTCTATCCTGATGTCTAAGACTTTCGATAACGGTGTAGTGTGTGCTTCTGAGCAGGCAGCGATCGTTGTTGACGCTGTATACGACGAAGTGAAAGAGCGTTTTGCTTCTCACAAAGGTTATGTACTGAGCAAAGATGAAGCAGACAAAGTACGTAAAGTACTGCTGATTGATGGCGCTCTGAACGCAAACATCGTTGGTCAGCCAGCTGCAGCGATTGCTGAAATGGCAGGCGTAACCGTTCCAGCTGATACCAAAGTACTGGTAGGTGAAGGTCTGGACAAAGTGTCTGTTGATGACGCATTTGCTCACGAAAAACTGTCTCCAACACTGGGTCTGTTCCGTGCAACGGATTTTGAAGACGCAGTAGCTCAAGCAGTCACCATGGTTGAAATCGGCGGTATCGGCCACACCTCTGGCCTGTACACCAACCAAGACGTCAACCAAGAGCGCATCAAATACTTCGGCGACAAGCTGAAAACCGCACGTATTCTTGTGAACATCCCAACCACTCACGGTGGTATCGGTGACCTGTACAACTTCAACGTTGCACCATCACTGACTCTGGGTTGTGGTTCTTGGGGTGGTAACTCAATCTCTGAGAACGTTGGTCCTAAGCACCTTATCAACAAGAAAACTGTAGCGAAGCGAGCTGAAAACATGCTGTGGCACAAACTACCGAAATCTATCTACTTCCGTCGTGGCAGCCTGCCAATCGCACTGGGTGATCTGGAAGGTAAGAAACGCGCAATGGTTGTAACTGACCGCTTCCTGTTCAACAACGGTTACTCAGACGAAGTTGTTGCCCTGCTGAAAGCGCAAGGCATGGAAGTACAGACCTTCTTCGAAGTAGAAGCTGACCCAACGCTGACTGTAGTAGAAAAAGGTGCTGCAGCAATGCAAAGCTTCCAGCCAGACGTGATTATCGCACTGGGCGGTGGTTCACCAATGGATGCTGCGAAAATCATGTGGGTAATGTACGAGCACCCAGAAACGCATTTCGAAGAACTGGCAATGCGCTTTATGGACATCCGTAAGCGTATCTACAAGTTCCCTAAAATGGGTAAGAAAGCGGAACTGGTATGTATCACTACCACTTCAGGTACAGGTTCAGAAGTGACGCCATTCGCGGTTGTAACTGACGACAAGACCGGTGCGAAATACCCACTGGCTGACTACGAGCTGACGCCTCAAATGGCTATCGTAGATGCGAACCTGGTGATGAACATGCCTAAGTCGCTGACCGCATTCGGTGGTTACGACGCAGTCACTCACGCACTGGAAGCTTACGTATCTGTTCTGGCGAACGAATACTCTGACGGTCAGGCTCTGCAAGCACTGAAGATGCTGAAAGAATACCTGCCTTCTAGCTACGCGAACGGTGCAAACGACCCAATCGCTCGTGAGAAAGTGCACAACGCAGCAACTATCGCTGGTATCGCGTTTGCGAACGCCTTCCTGGGTGTATGTCACTCAATGGCGCACAAAATCGGTGCTGAGTTCCACCTGCCACACGGCCTGGCGAACGCACTGCTGATTTCTAACGTTGTTCGTTACAACGCAAACGACAACCCAACTAAGCAAACTGCGTTCTCTCAGTACGACCGTCCACAAGCACGTCGTCGTTACGCAGAAGTGGCTGACCACCTGGGTCTGACTCAAGCGGGCGACCGCACGGCTCAGAAGATCCAACGTCTTCTGGCATGGTTGGACGAGCTGAAAGGCAACCTGGATATCCCAATGTCTATTCAGGAAGCGGGTGTGAAGGAAGCTGACTTCCTGGCGAAGATTGACGAGCTGGCAGTTGAAGCGTTCGATGACCAATGTACTGGTGCGAACCCACGCTACCCTCTGATCACTGAGCTGAAAGAAGTTCTGCTGGCATCTTACTACGGTAAAGCATTCGTAGAAGGTGAGACTTTCGAAGGCACTACGGTTATTAAGAAAAGTGAAGACCGTAACGCTGCAGCCGCTAAACCAGCTGCGAAAGCAAAGAAAGAAGCTGCTAAAGCATAATTTCTGATTCAGAAATAAAGAGAAAGCCCGCGTAAGCGGGCTTTTTTATTGGCAGTGGCAATACCCTTTTGAGGTGACAACTCCCTGACGACGGGACCTATCCAATCGCCTGATGTGCTGTCACTTCAATTTAACAGGGCATAGAAGCGGCTACGGCAAACTTCACCAGCCGTTTAACTCGCTGCTTCTAAGATACGGCCGGTGAAACTGTCGTTTTCGACGATGTAAGCGGCACCATCAATCATGTCGTAGTTCACTGCAGGGTGGTAGTGAACGTTACCTTCATCACTTTGGCGTAGCCTTGGCAATACGCCGCCTACTCGAATGTTCGCGTGTTCCAGTTCTTGTGCCCAGCTGCGGGTCAGGCCTTTAATCACAGCGTTAGAGCTGTCAAACGTTGGGGCACTGTTGCCGGAAGAAAGGACGCCAGGGATATTCACTATCACGCCCTTGCGGCCTTTGTTAAGCATATTAAAAGCTGCGCCACGTCCAAACAGGTACAGGTTAGAGGCAACGTCAGCAATGGTATCTTTAACTACATCGTTGGCAGCTTCCTGACTGGCGAGCAAATTTGGCAGCGATCCGCCTTGCCAGTAGTTGATAAGTACATCCACAGCTCCCATCTCACGATTGACCTCTTCAAACAGGTAGGAAATGTTTTCCACACTGCGATTAGCAAGGAAGAATGAGAAACACACACCACCAACATTCACACAAGAATCGTAAGTAGCCTGAAGTTGGCTTGCGTCAGTATCCACGAGAGCAACGCGGGCGTTGAGCCTGCAAAAATGTTCAGCCATAGCGCGACCTGTTGGAGTCCCAGCAGCTGTAATCACAATGACGGATTTAGCGATATCCATTGTCTTACCTTTCTATTATATTTCCGACACACTTCATTGTTATACGACGATGACTAACAACTTATACCCAGCTTTTTAAGAGGCGGATAACAATCTTGGACCATGATCGACGAAAGTGGTGTGAATTTGTTCAAAAAAGGTTGTGCAAACTGTGTGCAAAATGATTTTTTAGTAAGTGATCACAGTTTGATTTTTTCGAATGGAAGAAGTTGAATTGGTGTGATGAGTATGGTATTGGAACGTTCTAGTGGTAATAAAATCAATAGATTACGCTTGAATATGCATTTCATTGAAGCGCTTTGCTGTCACCAATTGATTATATAAATTTACCGGATCCAGTGCGGCAGTCTTGCCATTTTCGCTATCTAATTGTCTTCGTTGATGTCCTGACAAATTATGATAAACATCTTCCCCTAAATTGTGTGTTCCAATAGCAGGAAAATGTAATGCTGAAGGGCTTACACAGTCATTCAGCTTTGCGCTGACCAAACCCGCTTTGTGAAAGGCATCAGCCTGAGAACCGCAGAGTTCATAGTCTCTTTCTTCAGCAACCAGACGGGTAGGTTCAGGAAGATCAAACGCTTTTCGAAGCTGCGCTTCTGTCACCTTTTCTGGATAAGGGGGATTGAGTGGTGTGGTTTCGGTAGCGTCTCCAGAAAGCAACGCCAACATCAATGCAAAATCCGAACGACGGCCCTGACACACAGCATGGTTGAGATTTCCCCCGAGCTGTATATCTGAAATGAGTTGGGCTTTGTCGAGCGCGTGAATATGCATGTGAACCTGACTTTGACTTCTTACCCCCTATGTATCGGTATTGCGACGTAATACTTTAATAAAAAAAGGGAAAAATCTTTCCGTTCAACATGTATACCCAAACAACCTGAAGATGCAGGATTCAGCGAGATTGACTGGCAAAAAAAAATGACCTTTTGCCCGAATCGATACATTTTGCACTTTGCTATCCCAGGAAAAACCCTTTCGATTACCGATAAATCCAGCAAAACCCGGTTTAATGGCGTTCACATTTAAACCTCGTTAAAACAATGTCTTGAAGGGTTTATTGAATGTTATTCATATCTTTTTATGCCTATTTAACCCTCCTGATTAGCTCTCATTACAACGAATCACAACCGTTTATTGGTCTTCTCCTTCCTCCACCGACAAGGTGGATTTGTGTTTGCAACGGACGATATCCGCATTAGCCAGCGGGTATTAAAAAGCAGTGACGTTGGCAGGGATTTGCCTTTGAAAACGAATAACCAATAAAGGTAACCATCATGAAAAAGACATTCATTTCTTCCGCTATCCTCATCAGCATGTTTGGTATTGCACCACAGGCATTTGCTGCAGAGGCAGATGTTCAACAAGCCACTGGCGAAGGTTTTTATATCGGTGCCGGTACGGGTATGGGCCTGATTGAAGAATCAGAAATGCCGTCAGGTTCTGAACATGATGCGCATGCACTCAAACTGGAAGCAGGTTATGACTTTGGTAACCATTTCAGTGTGTATGGTGGCTATGGCTACATGAATGACTTTGGTCTGAATGAAGGCGCAAATGCGGATCTTCACATCGCAGAAATGGGTGTAAAAGGTGACCTGAACGTGACTGAGAACCTGTCTATGTTCGGTAAAGTGGGTGGTGCTTACATTTTTGCTGACAACACAGATGGCGACGTATTCAAAAAAGAAAACGCAGTGGTTGCGGCGGGTGTCGGACTTGAATATCAACTGACCCACGCAGTAAGCACCCAAGTTGGTTACGACATTTATGCTGACGTTGAAAAAGCCAATGGTGGTAAGACAGACCTTCACCAAGTCTACTGGGGCATGAGCTACAAGTTTGGCCAGCCAGAAACACCAATGTTGGTGACAGAGGAAGTGGTAAAAACCTTAGAAGTGGTTGAAGAAGTGCCTTCACGCGCTCACTACGTGCTTCCTTTCCAAGTAGGCAGCTCTGATATTAACGAATACGGTGCGTTTAACCTGAATGAAGTCGCGCATGCCATGCTGGCGAACCCTCATCTGCAAGCTGAGCTGATTGGCCGCACCGATACCAGTGGTTCTGATGCGACAAACCAACGTGTTTCTGCTGCCCGCGCCGATGCGGTTGCAGACTACTTGGTGAGCAAAGGCGTGGAATCTGACCGTATTGTTGTTCTTTCAGTGGCAGACCAATCGCCAATTTCTCAATCAGATGCATTGCTGGAGCGCTCGGTAGAGATCACTCTGCTTTAAAGGCTGCGGGACGATACCCAAAGAAATCAGGCATGTCTGGAGTGACATGCCTTTTTCCGTTTTACCGGGCCATTGTGCTTTTGTATCGAAATTGGACAGTCTTAGGTTTGTCCCATTAGCTAATTTTGTTGCCATATCATTGAGTAAACCGGGAAGCGTGTGAGTAACGAATCTAACCCAGAGCAGGTGTCTGCCTACTACCGTATTGGGGATACCTTCCTCTTAGACACCCGACTCCATACCCTGACCAATGAAGATACAGGTGAAGTGACTGAGTTATCGCTCAATGAATCACTGTTGCTTCAACTCTTGATCAAAGAGAAAGGAGAGATAGTATCGCGCCAGCAAATTCTGGCGGATGTTTGGGAGCCGCGGGGGCTGGTGGTGGATGAAAGCAGCGTCAATCAAAGCATTTCACTTTTACGCAAAGCATTTAATGACAACGCGAAAGATCAGATGGTGATCAAAACCATTCCCAAGATGGGCTATCTGCTGGTCTTGGAGGCGAACCCGAGCAAGCTGGCAACGCCTTCTGAGCCCGAGGCAGAAAAAAGTCAGCGTGTGCCAATGGGGTGGATTCCTTATCTGATTGCCGTTTTGCTGGCGTTTGTCGCAGCTTGGGTGACCGTCGAAAAGCCCCAAGCTTCCAAAATGGAAGCCATTGAATCTTCCTCTCTCTCCATTCCCATTTATAAAATTGCGGGAAACCAAATCAATTCCAAACTGGTTCCAGTCATCGAAAGGTGTGTGAATGTGATTGTGGAACAGGAGAATCGACCTGTTTCCCAAGTGCTGGTTGCTGCAAATCATGCCGACTCCATCTCCTTGCTCATTTTCCATGAGCAGTCTCTCGGTCATGCTTTCCGCATTGGTCTGAATTCTTCGCTGTCGTTGGAGGAAAACCAATGCAAGCTGTGAAGAAGTGGCTGTCTTACTTCATTGTTTTCCTGATTTCCTTTTTAGGTTTTTCAGCTGTGATTGAATCTGTTTTTGGCACCAAGCGCGCACTGACCAGAGACAAATGGGCTTTTGAATCACATTACTTCCTTAACAACGATGGCGAGCGGGTTGTGCTGGAAGGGGTGAAAGGCAACATCGATGCAAACTGGTCTGGAAATGTGGTGTTTAACAGTGACAACACCTATTCAGCAAGTTTCCAATTTTCCTACACCGCGGTGAAAGACGGTAACAGTGAAACCTATTACTTGTTGAACAACGGCGAGTGGTTGATTGATGGTGACAGACTGATTCTGAAAACGACCTTTATGGATGAATGGGAGCCAGTAGAAAACAGCACATTCGAAGCCTATGGCTTAGAGATTGTGAAGAATGTTATCCATCAAACCTTCAACCAAAGCCAGGATATCCACTGGCTGGATGACAACACCTTCATGCTGAACAGCATCAATAATGCTCCTGTGCTGTTCAGTCGCCATGAGAAACCCTAACTGCAGAGTGTCTGAAAAATAAAAAGCCCGCGATACGGACGTATAGCGGGCTTTTTTGGCGTGAATTGGGTTTACGCGTTCAGCGCTTGCTCCAAATCCGCAATGATATCGTCGATATGTTCGATACCGACTGATAGACGGATCATTTCCGGCGAAACGCCTGCTTGCGCTTGCTCTTCCACGCTCAGCTGGCGGTGAGTGGTTGAAGCAGGGTGACATGCCAGAGACTTCGCATCACCAATGTTCACCAAACGCTTGAACAGACCCAGCGCATCGTAGAAACGAACACCTGCGTCGTAGCCATCTTTCAGACCGAAAGACAGAATTGCCGAAGGTTTGCCATCCATGTACTTCTGCGCCAGTTCATGGTGCTCAGATTCTGGGAGACCGGCATAGCTGACCCAACTCACTTTCTCGTGACCTTTCAGGTATTCCGCGACTTTCAGCGCATTCTCTACGTGACGCTCCATGCGAAGTGGCAGGGTTTCCAAACCTTGCATCAGCATAAAGGCATTCATAGGCGACAGCGCGGAACCTGTGTTGCGCAGCGGTACGGTACGTGCGCGGCCAATAAAGGCAGCTTCACCAAACGCCTCGGTATACACCACACCGTGATAGGAAGGCTCTGGCTGGTTAAACACCGGGAAACGTTCTTTGTGTTGTGCCCAAGGGAATTTGCCGGAATCAACAATCACACCACCGAGAGTGGTGCCGTGACCGCCAATGTATTTGGTCAGAGAGTGCACCACGATATCTGCGCCGTGTTCGATAGGCTTGCAAAGCACTGGCGTTGCTACTGTGTTATCCACGATAACTGGTACGCCTTTCGCGTGAGCCAGTTCTGCCACTCGGCCAAGATCGACAATGTTACCCGCCGGGTTACCGATACTTTCACAGTAAACCGCTTTGGTGTTGTCATCGATAAGTTCAGCCAGAGATTCAGGACTGTCGTCTTTGGCGAATTTCACTTCAATGCCTTGTCTCGGCAGCATGTGCGCGAAAAGGGTATAAGTGCCTCCATAAAGCTGTGGCGTGGAGACAATATTGTCGCCAGACTCAGCCAGTGTCAGGATCGCATAGTTGATCGCTGCACTGCCCGCACTCACAACCAGTGATGCCAGACCACCTTCCAACGCAGCCATACGCTGTTCCAGTACGTCATTGGTTGGATTCATGATTCGGGTATAGATGTTGCCGGGTACCTCAAGGTTGAACAGATCAGCACCGTGCTGTGCGCTGTCAAACTCATAGGCGACGGTTTGGTAGATCGGCGTGGCGACCGATTTTGTTGTTGGATCCGTCTGGTAGCCAGCGTGGATGGAGAGAGTTTCGTCTTTCATACTGCGTCCTTGTGCGTGATTTAGCCGAAAAGGCTCACTATGGCATAAAGCCATCTTAGTTTACTTGTACGTGTTCAAGATTTTCCCGATTTTTAAATGATAAAACTGTCAATAGTGTTAGCTGACGGTTACGAGTCACTTCTCGAATCAATGAATTCGAATGGGAGTTTGCATCCAGTTTCTTTTAAAATCGCCCAAATCGATCAAAAAGTAACCAGGAGGGCGGTTTGAATCGAATTTCAACACGTTGGCTGTACCATTTGGTTATTTGGATGATCCTCGCCACATTAATGGTGTTTGTCGACACCATTGCCATCAAAGAAGATGCCGGCATTTATGAGGAAATCATTGGCTTAGGCATTGGCCTGTCCGTGGCATTCGAATGTTTTCGCTATAAAAGCATGCGCATGGCAACTTGGTTGTGGATCGGCTGGCTGGTCTACGGCTTAGGCAATCTCTTTGATGTGCTTGATGAAGTGGTCAGTAGTGAAAAGTTCAAGGTGCTTTATCTTGATACCAGCCTAACCATTATGGGCATGGTGTTGATTTCTTATGGCTTCCTAAAGCAGACCGTCGCCGGTGAAAAAATGATCGCGCAGCTCAATGGTGAAGCGGCAGCGAATAAATCACTGCGGGCCAAGCTGTACAAAGATGCCCGCTTGGATGAGCTTACGCAGTTAGGTAACCGTCGTGCCTGCTTTGAGCGGTTCTCCAAACTTGGGTTGATCACCCATCGCCTTTACTACTTTGATCTTGATAAATTCAAACAGTGTAACGATACCCACGGCCATAAAATCGGCGATAAAGTGCTGAAAATCTTTGGTCAAAACTTGTCATCGACATTTGGGTCGCAGGCCGCGTTTCGTGTTGGCGGGGATGAGTTTGTGGCATTCAGTAAAAATGAGCATGACCTGGGTGCGTTGTCGGCTTCACTTTGCACTGGCATTACTGATTATGGTGTGGATGTCAGCATCGGATTTGTAAACGTGAAAGCCGATGCCAATATCGATGAACTACTAAACCGTGCAGACGGTGAAATGTATAAAGCCAAATTTCGCCGTCAATCTCGCGCCTGCTGATTGGGAGCGATAGATTTAAGGTGAATCCTCGCTCTTCTCATATGAATGCGATAGATAAAGGCCAACATGACGCAGACCAGGGCAGGAAGTACAAAGGCTTTTTCTTGCAATATGGGAAACAGAATGGCACTTAGAGTGCCGCCAAAGATAAACCCAACCGCAATTACGATAAACAAAACCAGTTTGCGTTGATTGAGAGGCTGTCCTCTCAGCCATGCCCCAAACATCAATCCCAAATCAGTGATGATCCCCGTGATGTGTGTGGTACGCACAATTGCACCACTGTAACTGGTGACCAAGCCATTCTGGATGCCACAAGCTGCAGCGGCGAAGTACAAACCATACACCGTGTTCTGGCTCATTGGGTAAATAGCACCGAGCAGCAATGCTGCTTCTACAAGCAGAAGAAAATCATAGCGACGCCCCAGCGATAAGGTGCCGTCTTTCAGGATCAAGCCAGAGAGCAGGGCGCCACCGAAAAAGCCCGCAAGAATGCAAAGCAAATGTACGAGTTTCACCGGATGACTGTTGATGATATCCGTACCAATCAATGTCGCCGTTCCCGATAAATGCGAGATGGCTTGATGCTCAAAACCGAGCAAACCAATGCCATTGACATAACCGGCTGTCAGCGCAAGAACAAAAGCGCCGTACTCGACCCATTTGGGCAGTTTGGATATCACGCGAGAACCTTCATTGAAATGGAGTGCTATTCGGGCAGCAAGCCCAGAGACGGGTGGAATTCTACCTCATTCGAACCGCGTGCATGCGGCTTAGATCAAACACACATGCACATTTTTCTTTGGGCGGAGAGTTTCAGTTCAGTGGGGTGATGGTGATATCACCATAAATGACGCATTGGCATGCTAGTCGGCGCTTGTCGCCATCCATATCGAGGTCATGAAGAAGATCTTGCTCTTCCTCGGTGCGGGGGGCGAGATTATTCATGCCAGACTCGACATCAATCAAGCAGGTGCCGCAAGCCGCAGAGCGACAGCCAAAAGGCACTTCACTTTCACCTGTATCTTCCAAGTCAATCAGCGAACTGCCGCTAGAAAGCTCAACACTGTTTCCGGTTTTGCCGAACGTCACTTTAGGCATAGTCAGTCTCCGAAAAGCCGTCATTTCAAATCAGTTTGTAAGTTCTAAGGTCAACAGACCCTAATAAAAGCGTAGATTCAACACCTTGATATTTCGAATTCATCGGCGTTTCTCGCCATAAGAGCAGATCGAACGTGTGTTGGAGTGCGTAAAAAGACGAAACCCTTAACCCTGATGACTTGATGCCTTCATCACCAACCCAAAACCGAGATGCTATCAGTCTAGTCTGGTTCAAACGCGATTTGCGTCTGACTGACCATGCGCCATTACAGGCGGCGATAGCATCGGGTTTACCTGTCCTGCTTCTCTATATATATGAACCGATACTGCTTGAGGATGAACATTACTCAGAACGCCATTGGCGGTTTGTATGGCAATCGCTGGAGGATCTGAACCAACAACTTGCGCCTTTTGGCGGCAAAGTGCTGGTGGTACGGAGCGGATGTATTGAGGCGTTTTCATCTCTTCATACCCAGTTCAAGATTAAAACCCTCTATTCCCACGAGGAAACGGGGTTAATGAAGACGTTCACCCGGGACAAAGAGGTAGCGAAGTGGTGTGAAGAACAAGCGATAGACTGGCAGGAATATCAAACCGGCGCGGTAAAACGTGGGGCAATCAGCCGTGAAGGATGGGACAAAGCGTGGGACAAAATTATGCGCGCTCCTGTCGTCACACCGAATCTTGAAGCCGCTGCGTTTATTAACGTCCAATCTGCCCACCTGCCAGAATTTGTGCCACCAGCAACCTGGCAAAGTAAACAACGGGGGATGCAGACGGGCGGTCCCACCTTGGCGTGGAAAACGCTAAACAGTTTCTACGAGGGGCGGGGGAAGTCGTACGCGTTCAAAATCTCCAAGCCTGCAGAAAGTCGCAACCATTGCTCCCGACTCTCGCCGTATCTCGCGTGGGGAAACATCAGTGTGCGGGAGGTCTACCAGACTTTATTACAACATTGGAATGAACCGGGATGGCGACGGTCATTGAGCGCGCTGTCATCACGGTTTCACTGGCACTGCCATTTCATTCAAAAATTTGAGAGTGAATGCGAGATGGAGTTTCGCCATGTTAACCGTGGCTATGAAGCGTTTCCCTATAGAAAAGATGTAGACGTCATCAAGGATTTAGCGTGTTGGATGCAAGGAACGACAGGCTATCCGCTGGTGGATGCCTGTATGCGCTGCCTTCATGCCACGGGCTACATCAATTTTCGTATGCGCTCTATGCTGGTCAGTTTCCTTTGCCATCACCTCAATATTGACTGGCGTTGGGGTGTAAAACATCTGGCGAGTCTCTTTTTGGACTTTGAGCCCGGCATTCATTACGCCCAGTTTCAAATGCAGGCAAGCGTGACAGGCACGAATACCATTCGGATTTACAACCCGACCAAACAGTCACAGGAGCACGACCCTGAGGCCTCATTTATTCACCGCTGGTTGCCCGAGTTGAAGAAACTCCCCCCGCCTTTAGTGTTCGAGCCTTGGTTGTTAACGCCGCTGGAACAGCAAATGTACGGCATCCGAATCGGTGAAGCAGGGGATTATCCAGAGCCATGTATCGAGCTTGATGGCGCATCAAAAGCAGCTCGAGACAGATTATGGAGCTGGAAAAAACGTGCGGAGGTGAAAAAAGAGAGCAAGCGGATACTTGCCGTGCATGTGCGACCGGAGTGATTTCATATCGAAACACTTGTCAAAGAAATGAGCGTATATCGTTTGCTGTGCTATTTGTTTTTATAAGGCAATTGAACAAGGTACTGCCATGTCATCTCACGCTTCCGAAACTGAAATGTCCGTTGTTCCTACCAATATCGTTGGGCGTATTCAACATCTGACTCGACGAAAAGATCTCGATTTTTCTGAGTGGGTCAGGGAGTTGCTGCAAATCGCTACGTGGCAATTTGACGCAGATTGCGCCTGCTTTTCCCGTATCGACAATCTCGAATTGGAAGTCGTGGAATGCTATTCGAATGGCAATGTGGTCTCGAAAAAAGCAGGAGATGTGGTGGCCTTAGGTAGTACGTTTTGCAGTGTGACCGCGGGTATGGAAACGCCTCTCATGGCTCCAGACACCAGAAAGAATGAAAAGCTCTCAGGTCATCCCGGCGTTAATCGACTGCCAGAGGCCTATTGGGGAGTGGCGATCCGTTTTGGCGGTGCAGTGTGGGGAACACTGAGTGTAGTGGCAGATGCCGACGGCAGCGCAAACCCGGATAACGAAGGCATCTTGACGTTATTAGCAGGAATTTTGGAAATCAAACTGGAGAATGAGGAATACCGCGCGGAGCTTAACGGAGCGCGTGAATCTTACCGTCAACTCAGTGAGCGTCTCGAAAACTTGCAGCAGGTGGATCTCCTGACAGAACTGCCAAGCCGCGGGGCGCTGTTTGATTATCTAAATAGAGAGCTGAATCAGCTGATAAGGCGAGATGGGGAAGGCGCGATTGCATTGGTTGATATCGATAATTTCCACGCGATCAATGAAAAACACGGGCATGAAGAAGGCGATAGGATATTAAAAGGCGCCGCGACTGCGTTGCGTCAGGCCGTTCGAAACTACGATTACGTGGCAAGATACAGCGGTGAGCAGTTCCTGGTTTGGTTGCCGGACACCTTGCAATCGGAAGTGGTAAAAGTGTGCGAGCGGATGTCGGAAGGTGTCGCGCAGTGCTCAATTGACAATAAACCGGTGACCATCAGCATCGGTTATTGTGCTTTCCGGAGCGACAGTGAAAAACAAATCCCCTATGACCGCGCCGTGGACAAGTTGATCAACCTTGCTCACAATGCGCTGACGGAAGCGAAGGTAAACGGACGTAACTGTGCCATGTCAGCGTCTAGGCGTCCGGTGACCATAACATCGCTGTGATTCACTATGCTTTATCCTTCAATATTCGATAATTCAGGTGGTTAACACATAACCCACGGTATATGCTTTAAGTTGAGTATCTACGCAGGGGATGTGTATTTTGGGAATGTCTGAAAGCGAATGGTGATCCGCCGGATCTATCAGATCACCAACGATTACGAGAAGGGATTGGACCATCAAATCCATGAGCTTATCAGAATGGGCTTGGAGCGGTTCAATCTGGATATTGGTATTTTGTCGCTGATTGACGGGAATACGTATCTGGTTCGTAACGTGGTTTGTCCTGAGAGTGTTCCGCTTAATGCAGGTGACTCCTTTTCTTATGATCTTTCCTATTGCTGGGTAACACTCGAAGCTGACGGCCCGATTGCCATTGAAAACGTAGGTGAAACAGAGTTACTGGGAAATCATCCTGCATATAAAGAGTTTGGTTTGGAGTCTTACATCGGCATCCCTATCAGAGTGAACAACAAAGTGCAGGGTACATTGAACTTCACCAGTCCAGAACCTTACCCCCGTAAATTCCGTGAAATTGATATCGACTCTTTGTGCCTCATGGCGAGCTGGCTAGAAGTGGAATTTGCGCGCAAACTTCAACAAGAAGAACTGGAAAACCTCAATGCGAAATTGGAAGCACTGGTTCGCTCAGACCCACTGACCGGGCTACCAAACCGACGCCATCTTTTTGAACACATCGATTCGCGAATCAACAATCTCAGTCGTAAGGCTTCAAAAGGGGCGATGGTGTTGTTGGACCTCGACCACTTCAAACAGATTAACGATACCTTTGGCCATCAGTTTGGTGACAAGGTATTGGAAGGGGTTGGTAATGCGCTCAAAACCGTACTCAGAAACTATGATTTTGTGGGTCGGTATGGCGGCGAAGAGTTTTTGCTTTGGTTGGAAGATGTTGATGTCGAGCAAGTAGAGCGTGTGTGCAAACGCATCCAATTAAGTCTTAACGCGATTGAAGCAGGTAGCAAACCCGTTACGGCTAGTATGGGGATCTGCTACTTCGCGTTTGATGGAAAAGAACGGGTTAACCCGGAGCGCGTGATTGCCAACTTAGTTTCCCGCGCTGACCGCATGCTTTATCAAGCGAAAAGTAGCGGCCGAAACCGCTTTGAATCTATCGACAGCGATACTCTCCTTCAAGAGCCCGCCTAAAGAAACGAGCAAATCAACGATACAGGTAGACAGACAGAAAATAGTTTATCTGGTCGTTGATGTACTTTATCGCTTTCTGTCGGTCGCTCGACTCCCCGCCCTCAGTAATATCCCACGGAATAAACTTTTCATACTTCGGCAGAGGTTTGCCTGATTGAACCGAAGCGGGATTTAACGCAATCAAATAATCCACATTATTGCGGCTGTAGGCTTCGATAGGGCGGAAATGCTTATCTGAACAGGCAATGTTGTATTGCCTTAAAGCCTGACAGGCCGTGGCGACATCACAAGTGTTACTCGTATAGGCACTGAAGCTGTCAAAGTGGCTGTCAGCCTTATGTGACAGAATCGCCTCTGCTACAAGGGAGTAGCCCTCTTTACCGTCACAAAGAAACAGGACGGATGGTTTGTGTTTCAAGCGAACATCATGATCAGAAAGCGTCGATGAATCGAAGCTTTCGGCGGCATGCAAGCCGACTGAGGCTGATTGAGCCATTTCTTTACTCTCTTTTATTTATTAGCCACTGCGTTGCTTTGGGTGTTTCTATTCTGTGCGCTAGCCAGCCAGCAAGCGAAAAGCCGCAAATAATGCGATGTCGATACAGCAAGAAAAGACAGGTGCGGAGGGGGAAGGCGCGCACGTGGATGAATAAGCTAGGGCGGGAATATGTCAGTGGGATGAATGATTGGTTTTGATGATGTTTCATTTATGTGACATTTCAGGTTGTAATCAAATGTTCACATTTCATTAAGGTTAGTGTCACAAGCAATCTCTAATTTTGTCTTCAGTTTTTGAACCGAAATCGAAAAACAGTCAGTTACAACACTGACAGTTAAACTCAAAAAACTATCGACTTGGAGGTTGATGTGAAACTTAAGGCTCTGATTGCGGCATCGACAGTATGCCTGTCAGCATTCGCTGCTAACAACGCTGCTGCTGCGACTCGTGACTACATTAGCATTGTTGGTTCTTCAACAGTGTACCCATTTGCTACCGTTGTTGCGGAGCGCTTCGGTCGTACTTCAGAATTCTCAGTACCGAAAATCGAATCTACCGGTTCGGGCGGCGGTCTGAAACTGTTCTGTGCAGGTGTGGGCGAAAACACGCCAGACATCACCAACGCATCGCGCAAAATCAAAAGCTCTGAAATCGAGCTGTGTGCGAAGAATGGTGTTAAAGATATCACTGAAATCAAAGTAGGTTACGACGGCATTGCTTTCGCTAACTCTAAAAAGTCTGAGCAGTTCGATATCACTCTGAAAGACCTTTTCACTGCACTGGCTAAAGTTGTTCCTGATGCGAACGGCAACCTGATCGAAAACCCGAACAAAACCTGGAAAGACGTAAACCCTTCTCTTCCAGCAACCAAAATTGAAGTTCTGGGCCCACCACCAACGTCTGGTACCCGCGATGCATTCGTAGAGCTGGCAATGGAAGGTGGCTGTAAGCAGTACCCAGAACTGAAAGCGATGAAGAAGCAAGACAAGAAGAAGTACAAAGCAGTTTGTCACGGTATTCGTGAAGATGGCGCGTTCATCGAAGCGGGTGAGAACGACAACCTGATCGTACAGAAACTGGACGCGAACCCTAACGCATTCGGTATCTTCGGTTACAGCTTCCTTGAGCAAAACTCTGACAAAGTTCAGGGCGCGAAAATCGGTGGTGTAGTACCAACGTTTGATGCAATCGGCGACGGTTCTTACCCAGTATCTCGTTCACTGTACTTCTACGTGAAAAACGCACACGCAGAAGTGATTCCAGGCCTGAAAGCGTACGTTACTGCTTTCACTTCTGAAGATGCGATTGGTGACGAAGGTTACCTGACTGACCGTGGTCTGATTCCTCTGTCAGCTCGCGATTGGAAACTGGTTCGTAACGACGCGGTTGAGCTTAAGCCAAACCTGTAAGTTACCAACCCGAGGTGGTGCACTTTATCAGGTGCGCCACCTTTTGCTGTATTTACCCAAATCGATTTGAAACACGGTTTGAGTAAAAAGGATTTAAGGAATAGGGATGCAGACGTCCACATTGATGGTGATTGTAGCGCTGTTTGCGATAAGCGCTTTTGTACTCGCCAAAAACGTTCCCGGGAAGTGGCTACCATTGAAGGTGGCTTGAACAAGCTCCACTCCCGGCCAACTTACTATGGTTCCTTTGCTGCGATTTTAGCAGCGGTACCAGCGGTGATTCTTCTTCTGATCTGGCAGGCCATTGAACCCAGCATGGTTCATTCTCTGGTTATGGCTCAGCTTCCATCCGCTACGATTCAGGCGCACGAAAGCATGACACTGCTTTACAGCCAAATCGTGCACATCGCGAATGGCGTTCTGAAGACCGAAGACCCTGCCTTGCTAGCGGCATCAGAGCATTATCAGCACCTGCAAAGCATCGGACTGACGCTTAGATGGGTCGCGGTACTGACTATCTCATTGGTTGGTCTAGCAGCTGGCTGGCGAATGGTTCGCCCAAAACTTAAGGCGCGCCACTATGTGGAAAAATGCCTGCAAATATTCCTGATGTTCTGTTCAACACTGGCGATCCTGACCACGGCAGGTATTGTTCTGTCGGTGTTGTTTGAAGCGATCCGCTTCTTCCAGATTATCCCTGTCACTGAGTTCCTGTTCGGGACGGAATGGTCACCGCAGATTGCCCTGCGCGCAGACCAACAAGGTGCAAGCGGCGCATTTGGTGCGATTCCGCTGTTTACCGGCACTTTAATGATTTCCTTTATCGCCATGTGTATCGCAGCGCCCATCGGTTTGATGAGTGCGATTTATCTGGCCGAATATGCCTCACCACGCGTGCGCAATATCGTTAAACCTGTTCTGGAAATCCTCGCGGGTATCCCAACCGTGGTTTATGGCTTCTTTGCTGCGCTGACGGCAGCGCCTTTTATCCGCGATGTGGCCGAATCGATTGGACTGAGCAATGTTTCCTCGGAAAGTGCGTTGGCAGCAGGTGCAGTAATGGGCGTGATGATCATTCCTTTTGTTTCATCACTGTCTGATGACGTGATTACCGCAGTGCCGCAGTCCCTGCGCGACGGTTCTTTGGGCTTGGGTGCAACGCGTTCAGAAACGATCCGCAAAGTCGTGCTGCCTGCAGCATTGCCGGGCATCGTGGGTGGCTTGCTGCTTGCCGTTTCGCGTGCAATTGGTGAAACCATGATCGTGGTGATGGCAGCAGGTTTGTCGGCAAACCTCACCGCTAACCCGCTGGATTCTGTCACCACCGTCACCGTGCAAATCGTGACCTTGCTGGTGGGAGACCAAGAGTTTGACAGCCCTAAAACGCTGGCTGCGTTCGCACTGGGCCTGACATTGTTCGTTGTAACACTGGCGCTTAACTTTGTTGCACTTCGAATCGTGAAGAAATATCGAGAGCAGTATGACTGATAAATTACTAAAACTGGCAGAGACCAAACGCGAGCGTGTTAAAGCGGGCGTGGCCCGTCGCCGTGCCAAAGAGAAGCGTTTCCGCTTCTACGGTATTGCTTCGATTTCGATGGCGTTTGCGTTTCTGATTGTCTTGATGACCACCATTTTTTCCGAAGGTTACACCGCGTTTTTCACCACGGAAATCGAGCTTCAGGTAGATCTTTCTCCCGAAGCGCTCGGCATTGATGGTGATGAAACCGATCCTAAAGTGCTGATGGGTGCGAGCTTCCGCAAAGTGCTTCGTCAGTCCCTTCGTGAAGAGATAGCTGTCGACGGCCGAAAACAACGCCGTGCGCTATACAGCTTCATTTCTAATGGCGCGGAATATGACCTGCGTGACAAGGTAATGGCTGACCCATCTTTGATTGGACAGACCATCACTTACTGGGCGCAAGCGGGCGATAACTTTAACCAATACAACAAAGGCAACATCAAGGCGAGCACGCCGGAAGATGGCCGTCAGTTCAAGAATCTTCAAATCGAATGGTATGACGAACTGAAAAAAGAAGACCGCGTTCGCACCGTGTTTAACACCAAGTTCTTTACCAATGGTGATAGCCGTGATCCGGAGCTGGCTGGCATTTGGGGCGCAACGGTAGGTTCCTTCTACACCTTGCTGGTCACTTTGGTGCTGAGCTTCCCAATTGGTGTGGCCGCAGCGATTTACCTGGAAGAGTTTGCGCCACGTAACCGCGCGACTGAACTGATTGAAATCAACATCAATAACTTGGCGGCTGTTCCATCTATCGTGTTCGGTCTGCTGGGTCTGGCGGTGTTCCTGAATGTGGCTGACTTGCCGCGTTCGGCACCGGTGGTGGGTGGTTTGGTGCTGACACTGATGACGCTGCCAACCATTATTATTTCCAGCCGCGCAGCAATCAAAGCGGTGCCACCTTCGGTGCGTGACGCTGCATTGGGTGTGGGCGCATCGAAAATGCAGATGGTGCTTCACCATGTTCTGCCACTGGCGATGCCAGGCATGCTGACCGGTACCATTATCGGTATGGCACAGGCACTGGGTGAAACTGCCCCGCTTCTGATGATCGGTATGGTGGCGTTCATTGTTGACGTTCCTTCTGGTCCGCTGGATGCAGCCACAGCGCTGCCAGTACAAATTTATCTCTGGGCTGAAAACCCGGAAAAAGGTTTTGTTGAGAACACCTCAGGCGCAATCATGGTATTGCTGGCGTTCTTGGCACTGATGAATGCATGTGCCGTTATCATGCGTAAGCGCCTTGAGCGCAGATGGTAGGAGTATGGATATGACAACCGTAATTACTCACACAGGTGAAATGAATCAAGTACATGAAGAAATGGCGGCTGAAAAAACTGCAGCCCCTAAAGAGACCTGTGGTCTGCCATTTGTCACGGCTCCACGTATGACAGCACGCGATGTCAGCGTGAGCTACGAAGGCGGCGCGAAATCAGCAATTCGTAACATCAATCTGGACATTGGTGAGAAACAAGTACTGGCGATGATTGGCCCTTCAGGTTGTGGTAAATCTACTTTCCTCCGCTGTCTGAACCGTATGAACGACACCGTACCGGGTTGTGAAGTGAAAGGTGAAATCCTGCTGGATGGTCATAACATCTATGCCAAAGAGCAGGAAATTGTTGAGCTGCGTTCACAGGTGGGCATGGTATTCCAGCGCCCGAACCCGTTCCCGAAATCTATTTATGACAACGTGGCTTATGGTCCCCGTATTCATGGCTTGGTGGATGGAAAAGATGAACTGGATGGCGTGATTGAAGAATCGCTGCGCCGTGCAGGTCTTTGGGCTGAAGTGGCAGACCGCCTTGATCAGCCTGCAACCGGTCTTTCAGGTGGTCAGCAACAGCGTCTGTGTATTGCGCGTACCATTGCGATTGCACCAGAAGTTATCCTGATGGATGAGCCATGTTCCGCGCTTGACCCGATTGCAACGGGTATCATCGAAGAGCTGATCAGTGAACTGAAAGAAAACTTCAGCATCGTGATGGTGACGCACTCTATGTCACAGGCGAAGCGTGTTTCTGACCGTACCGCATACTTCCACTTGGGTGACTTGGTAGAAGTAAACGAAACAGCGCGTGTGTTCGAAGAACCAGAGCACAAGCTGACCCGAGACTACATCAGTGGCCGTTTCGGTTAATAGACGCTAGCTTCATGCTAACAAGGCGAGCTTCGGCTCGCCTTGTTTGTTTAGTGTTCTGTATTGGTGCTTGCGTGTGCAATGTGTCTAAACCCTGCTCAAACGAACGCATTTGACCAAATTCGGGCTTTACAAGCTCGCGAGGGCTTTGTAATATTCGCCGCACTTACGGAGAGATGGCTGAGTGGTTGAAAGCACCGGTCTTGAAACCGGCATACGTTAATAGCGTATCTAGGGTTCAAATCCCTATCTCTCCGCCAAATTAGAAAAGGCCGCTGAATTATCAGCGGCCTTTTTGCATTTTTAACCCTCGCAAGAGATGGGGTGCAGAACCCTAGACCCTATGGGTTCAGCCGAGCGAAGCGAGACAACGTTGCCCGGCGAAGCCGAATAGGCAACGGCCCGAAGGGCAAGGGAGCTTGCGACCGAGTAAATCCCTATCTCTCCGCCAAATTAGAAAAGGCCGCTGAATTATCAGCGGCCTTTTTGCATTTTTAACCCTCGCAAGAGATGGGGTGCAAAACCCTAGACCCTATGGGTTCAGCCGAGCGAAGCGAGACAACGTTGCCCGGCGAAGCCGAAAAGGCAACGGCCCGAAGGGAAGGGCGCGAAGCGACCGCATAAATCCCTATCTCTCCGCCACATTAGATTAAGCCCGCTCACTGAGCGGGCTTTTTCGTATTTGGAATAAGCCAATTTCCTCTTCACGTTTCGTTACATTCTTCTCCCCGATCGTATTAAGGATTTTGAGATACTCAATTCATCGTTAGTCCTTTGATGAGATTAAACCGACGCGCAATGAGTACTGTTTATCCCCTGATCTTCCTCGCTTCCATTTGGGTCTTTTTCATTGCCCAGATCTCTTCTTCTACTAATTGGCAGTCAGTCAGTGATGTCGGCGCTTATGGTTTGGTCGCCACTGCATTGGGTTTCCCAGTCATTCATGGCGAGTGGCAAGCGTTGCAACAAGCACTACTGATCATTGCAGGTGCTTCTGGAATAGGTCTTTTAGGTAAGTTCTTCATCAATGCGAAACGACCTGATCTCAGCGGTAACGACAGCTTCCCATCTAATCACACTGCAAATGCCGTCGCCGCTTCCACCGCTCTCATGCTTTGTTACGGTTGGTTTATCGGTCTGCTTTCATACGGCGTCGCGGCGTGTGTTGGTCTTGGCAGGGTAAGAGCATTCAAGCATCACTGGCGTGATGTTGTGACGGGGTTAGGTGTCGGTGTTGCCGCGGCAGTGATTGCCATTAAATGGATGTAAGCCGATAAGCATAGTGAGAAGCCCGCGCTCAAGTGCGGGCTTTTTAGTCTCTGTCTATTGGTAATATTTGGCAGCGAAAGCTTTGATCGAAGAGAGCAATGTTTGGAGCTCTGGAGTGTTTTCCATTGCGTCGGGATAGAAGAAGGAAATCCCCACATTCAAGCTGGAAGCTAGCTCATCCAGTGGGAGTTTTATGAGTTGTTTCTGCTTCACCAAAGGCTCTGCAAGGCTTTGGGGAATCACCGTCCATCCATCGTTTTTCACCAACTCCAACAGAATATCGTTATTGCTGACGACTCTCACATTTGTGGAAACGGAAAACAGCTCAGGTGCACTGACTATTAAGTTCTCGCTCAGATATTGCTTTTCTAGTTGTAAGTCACCAATGGTGACTTTTGCCAAACCAGTCAGTGGATGATTGGGATTGCAATATACATTCAGGTCATCACTGCCTAGATTGACGTAACCCAAAGAGTAAGGAGACTGGCTGGTCAGTTTGTATTGCATCAGTGCGAGTTGGTGACTTCCTTCAGAAACGGCTTTTAAAGCATCATCCCGATTCCTGTGTAGCCAATTAAGTTTCACATCAGGATAGTGTTTATCCATAAACGCTTCTATGTGAAGGATAAGTGGCGCCGGTACTAGCACATCATGGTAAATATCTAGTTGTGTGATTGGCTCAAGATAGCTTTTCAATAAGCGAGTGTTTAAACGCTCACTATTTCTCACTAAAAGCTGCGACTGCTTATAGATTGCCTGGCCTGCTTCAGTGACCACGGCAGACTTTCCCTGAATATCAAAAAGTACAATGGCATAGCTGTCTTCAAGTGCTTTTATCTGCTCGCGTACCGTGGTTCTGTCTTTTCCCAGTTTTCGTGCTGCTTTGCTGTAGCTGCCTTCCTCTACGGTTGCACAAAATGCTGCTAGATGTTCATACGAAAACATAGGCTCTCCTGCTTGAGTAATGTTGGGACATACCCCGCATAATGCGTTATTTATGTTGGTAGCTTATCGGTAAAGTGGAACTATTGAAATGCAGTTGACCATGCATAGCGAACTTCTTCACAAAAGGTATTGATATGAAAAAGGTGCTCAAAGTTTCTCTGTTGTCAGCCTTGATTACCGCAGTAGCAGGTTGTTCTCAATATGACACAGGCCCTGAACAAGCTTCACTATCCGCTTCCGTGCTGGAAAGTCCGGTGACGATTTTTTTGTCGGATGACATCATTACCATGTCTGAAGATGTTCGTGAGAATGTTACGGCGATTGCCGTTCAGAATGGAAAAATACTGGACCTTGGTGAGCAAGCTGTACTGCTCAAGAAATATGAGTCTCACCCTGATCTAACAGTTGATGAGCAATTTAAAGATAAAGTCATTACCCCTGGGTTTGTTGAACCCCATATCCATCTTTGGATGAGTGGCTTTTTCCTGGGCTTCGATTTTATTACTCCAGGTGACTGGAATTTGCCTTGGGGCGAAGTGAAAGGTGTCCAAGGCAATGCGGCATATTTTGAGCGTCTACGTGAAATCGAAACGGGCATGGAAGAGGGTGAGCCTTTGATCACCTGGGGTTACCATAACTATTTCCATGGCCGTGAAATGAGCAAAGCGTTGCTCAATGAAGTCTCTGAAACTCGACCAATCATTGTTTGGCATCGAAGTGCCCATGAACTGTTCCTTAATGATGCAGCACTAAGCTACTTGGGATGGGAAGAAAAAGACTGGCAGTTTGATGGCCCCGGTGGTGACCAACTCGACTGGGAGCGGGGACATGCCTTTGAAAATGGCATGAAGCGTATTCTTCCTGATTTGATGAAGTTTGTCATGGAGACCGGTCGTTTTGCGACGGGAATGGAGCGAACTCGTGATTACGTTCATTCTGGTGGAATTACGACTGCCGTTGACCCTGGTGTGATTGTGACACCAGCTTTGTATGATCAGATGGTGAGTATTCTCCTTGATGATCATTTCCCAATGGATTATTGGTTGATGCCAGCAGGTAATGTGACGTACATGATGGCTGAAGGTGATCCTGAAAAAGGAAAAGAGATTGCCGAAGCGCAGTTGCATCAGTTTGAATCTGTAGAACAAATCCAATGGATGCCAAAATTCGTGAAGTTGTTTTCTGATGGCGCGATGTTTAGCCAGTTGATGCAACTGAAAGATGGCTACCTTGATGGCCATGAGGGAGAGTGGCTTCAAACGCCAGAAGATCTAGAGGCCAGTATGCGACCTTATTGGAATGACGATTACACGATTGTCGTGCATGCGAATGGAGATATGGGCTTTGAATCTGCGATCAATATTGTAGAAAAGCTCAGTAAAGAAAAGCCTCGTGATGACCATAGAACCAGTTTCCACCATTTGGGTATCACTGATAAGGAAGATATTCCTCGTGCGGTAGCAACTGGTTCAAACTTCAGTGTGAATCCTTACTACACCCATCTTCTTGCTGAGCGGTATAGCGAAGAAGGTGTAGGTAAAGAAAGGGCGGAGGTTATGGCGAGAGGGCGCTCATTTATTGATGCCGGAGGAAAGTTATCCATGCATTCCGATGCGCCAATGGCACCGGCTCAGCCACTTGCTCTTGTTTGGGCAGCCGTCAATCGCATTGGTTTGTCTGGCGAAACGGTGATGGGGCCAGAAGAGCGAATCACTGTTGATGAAGCTATGCGTGCCATCACGATTGATGCGGCATACACGGCGCGTTTGGAAGGTGATGTAGGTAGCTTAGACATCGGCAAATATGCTGACTTTACTGTACTTGATGAAAGTCCTTACAAAGTCGATCCTAAGGAAATTAGAGATATCAACGTAGCGGCGACGGTGTATCGAGGGCATACGGCCAACATTGAGGTTGCGAACGCAGGTTTAAAAGCGACTGAAAACAATCAGAATGTGTTGAGATTGCTGAGCCGGATTCCTTCAAGCAGCGAGCACTTGGGTCACAACCATGCAGATGGTGAAGTGTGTGAAAGTGCACTGATATTCCAGCAAGCAATGAATGAATCTGTAAGGTAGGTTTATTTCAAGTCTGAAGCCGCTGCTATATCAGCGGCTTTTTGTTGTAAAACCACCAGAGAGAAATCCTGTAAAACGACAAAATTACCTTTTCAAATTCGAGCCAGTTATTCGAATTTGCGCCTAACACTGTGGTTTTTATGCGATTCGATGTATGTAACTGGCACTTCTGACATGCTCAGGTATAGTGGTCGCCATAACAAATCCGTGCTTGAATTGAACGTAGACACGGAATCTAAAATCACAACCCAATTGAGATTTGACATGAACGTACTCGTAACTGGCGGCGTTGGCTACATTGGCAGTCACACCTGTGTTCAGATGATTGAAGCAGGCCTAAATCCTATCCTTCTCGACAACCTTCACAACAGTAAACTTGCGGTGCTTGAACGCATTGAAAAACTGACGGGCAAAAAGCCGACTTTTTATCAGGGTGATATCCGCGACAAAGCGTTTCTGGCCTCAGTGTTTGAAAAAGAAAACATTGATGCAGTCATCCACTTTGCTGGCTTGAAAGCGGTGGGTGAGTCGGTTGAGAAGCCGCTGGAATACTACGACAACAATGTTAATGGTACTCTGGTGCTGGTGGATGCGATGCGTGATGCAGGCGTTCACTCGCTGATCTTCAGCTCGTCGGCAACCGTTTATGGTGACCCGGCTTCTGTACCAATCCGTGAAGATTTCCCAACGTCAGCAACCAACCCTTATGGCCGCAGTAAGCTGATGGTGGAAGAGTGTCTGACTGACTTCCAGAAAGCGAACCCAGATTGGAGCATTACCCTGCTTCGCTATTTCAACCCTGTCGGCTCGCACAAATCTGGCGAGATGGGTGAAGACCCACAGGGTATTCCAAACAACCTGATGCCTTTTATTTCACAAGTAGCCGTTGGTCGCCGTGAATTCCTGTCTGTGTTTGGTGATGATTACCCAACCCGTGACGGCAGTGGTGTACGTGACTACATCCACGTTGTTGACTTGGCGGAAGGTCACCTTGCTGCGCTTGATAAAGTCGGCAAGAAATCGGGCCTACACATCTACAACCTTGGAACCGGCGACGGTAAGAGCGTGTTGGAAATGGTTGCAGCGTTCGGTGAAGCATGCGGTAAAGAAATTGCTTACCAAATCGCACCGCGTCGCCCAGGTGATATTGCAGAGTGTTGGGCAGACCCTGCCAAAGCGCAGCAAGATCTGGGCTGGAAAGCGACTCATACCCTAAATGACATGGTAGAAGATACCTGGCGCTGGCAGTCAAAGAACCCGAACGGCTATTAAACTGACTGTAACCAAGAGATAAACGATAAAGCCCGCTTAAATCAGCGGGCTTTTTTATATATACCCAAACGACCTGAAGATGCTCACATTCAGAGGTCATCAATGCGTTCAATTCGAGGCAAATTTCGCGAGGAATAGTCGTTCTATTTCCGTGGAATTTAACGAAGATGTGGGCGCATTGAGGCCCTCCCTTCGGGCGAGTTGACTAGCGCCGTGCTCTTTGTTGTTCCTTTTTGATGGAGATGGCAACACCTGCAAAGGAACGCCGCGATCACAACGCCGGTCAATCTCGCTGAATCCGGCATCTTCAGGTTGTTTGCGTATACCCCTATTTTGTGACTTTCATTCGGGTTATTTGTCATTAGAAAATTAAGCTTTTAAATATCAACCCCTTGCCATTCAAATCCCTGAAAAATCCAGCTTAAGCCTCTGATTGTTTGCACTTGAATAAATGATGTTTGTTCCGTAAGTATTGTTATGTAATGAAAATATGTATCAATATTAAAATAATTATCAATATGGCGAATTGCGTTTTTATATTGTGTCATGCTTATATCTAATGACACAGAAGGTAGTTCGGTGTCTGGCAATCTTTCTTAGATGCATGAATAAAGCGGTTTTGCGGTCCTGCTTTTAATCTCATGAAGAAAAAAGACTTTATTGGCCATGTTGCCTGAAGAAGTAGGGATTTGGGGTGATGTTGAGATTCAAAAACCTAGGGTTCAAACAAAGAGTTATTGCAATATCTGCCGTTCTGCTTACCTTGTCGCTAAGTATTTCAAGTTACCTTTCCTATTATTTCCTGAGTGAAGAAAAGACTGAAAGCATTGATGAAAGTATATCAATTCGTGTCGATGCTGCGGGCGATGCTGTAGAACGTTGGATCAACCGTGTGTCTGTTTCACTCCAAAAAATGCTCCTTATTTTTCCGAGCCTTTGTCTGATGAACAGATCTTAGTAGCCACAAATCAAATTAAAAAATCTTCCCAGGTTTTCGCCATTATCGTCGGGTATGAAAACGGCAGCGCGTACAGCTCTAACTCCGGGAAATACGACTCTAACGCCTACGATCCTCGTGGGCGAGGTTGGTATAAAGCGGCAAAAGAGAAACGTAGCACTATCATTACAGATATTTATACCGGTGCGACAACGAAAAAATTGATGGTGAGTATTGCTGAGCCTTTCTACGAGGGAAATACGTTAAAAGGCGTACTTCTTGCTGATCTCACGCTCGATATCATTGGGAAGCACATAGGTAACGGCTTGCCGGAGAGTGGTATTGCGTCATTGTTTGATGAGAGAGGTGTGGTCATCGCGTCGTCCAGCCAGAAAAGCAAACCGGGTGAAACGACAATCAGTTCGATTCCAGAACTCGCCAACTATCAGGGTGAGCTTTTAGCGCCAGGCTATGGCTACTTTGACTACCAAAGTAGCGGAAAAACCAGAACGGCGTACCACAACCAAATAGGACTTGGGTTTGGGAAATCTTGGTACTACGTGGTCAGTGTGGATCAAAACACGGCTTATCAGTCTCTCGATACGTTAATCCAGCGCATGCTCTGGGTGTCAGTCGCTTTGCTTTTCATATCGATTGCTGTGTTGGTGTTTGTTTTGCAGCGACTGTTCCGACCTATTATTGGACTTCAGCAGAAAATTGAAGAGCTCACTCAGGGAGACGGCGATCTGACCAAGCATTTAGAGGTCACGAGTAAAGATGAAATCGGCAATGTTGCCATGAGTGTGAATACGCTAATGCAGCAACTGGGGGCCATGATCTCCAAGACAAAATCATTAGGAGATAAAGTGGGTTCTGGCATGGAAGCGTCAACATTGAGTGCTTCAGAAGCCAGAGCGCAGATTGAAACGCAAATGAATGAGGTCGATCAGTTAGCCACAGCGATCAATCAAATGTCGGTAAGCGCTAAAGAAGTGGCTAATCACTCCCAGCTGGCTTCTGAATCTGCTCAAAGTGCCAGTACTAATGTTGACCGCAGTGCCCAATTAGTAGAAAGCTCAGCGCGTTCTACCGCGGCACTGTCAAACCAGGTAGAGCAAGCAGTAACAGTAGTGTCTGATCTAAACACTTCTGCATTAGGTATTGATTCCGTGCTTAGTGTGATTACAGACATCGCAGAGCAAACCAACCTGTTAGCCTTGAATGCGGCAATTGAAGCAGCACGCGCTGGAGACAGTGGCCGTGGGTTCGCAGTGGTGGCGGATGAAGTGAGAAAGCTGGCGCAGAAAACCCAACAGTCGACTGAAGAGATCGGCAGCATGATCGAAACCCTACAAAGTGGCGCCAGAAAAGCGCTGGAGGTCATGGAGTCCAGCCAACAGGAAGTGGGGCAAACCTTAGAACACTCAAAAGATGCGGATACAGAACTGCAATCTATCCGTCAGGCAGTCGCTCAAATCACCGACATGATTTATCAAATTGCTTCCGCGGCAGAAGAGCAAAGCATTGTGTGCGAAGAAGTGAACCGTAATGCTCAGGCAACAAAAGACATTTCGGTCGAGGTATCCAAGTTAGTCAATGAAATGCACGATGTGATTGAGGGACAAAAACAAAATGTCTCTGACCAGAACGACGTACTGGGTCAGTTTAAGGTTTAAAACGAAAAAGATTTCAATGCAATAAGGTCTGAAAGCAAGCCACACGGCAACAAAGTCCCCCGCATCACAGCGGGGGCTTTTTTTAGGTGCGTCGCGGTTTAGCCAGTTACGCTGTTACCGCTTCCAGTCTTCCTCGCGCTTTGGTGATGTAAGCCTTCATCATAAATGCCACGCCCAGCGCCACCACGAATGCCCCACCAAAGATATAAAGGGTGAGCTCATAACTGCCAGTGACTGAACGCAGATAAGCGGCGATTTGCGGACCAACCAAACCGGCAGCAGCCCAAGCCGTGAGGATGTAGCCGTGGATCGCGCCTAGTTGTTTGGTACCGAACAAGTCACCAATAAATGCCGGCAAGGTTGCAAAGCCGCCGCCGTAACAGGTCATGATGGTGAACAGCACTACCTGGAACATCAACACACTGCCGATATTCGGCAATACTGCAAACAGCGCAATCTGCAGCACAAAGAACGCAATGTAAGTGTTCGCGCGTCCCAAGGAGTCTGAGAGTGTTGCCCAACCTAAACGTCCTATCCCGTTAAAAACAGCCATCAAACCGACGACGGCAGCCGCTTCGGTGGGGGAAAGCCCAATGGTTTCCTGAGCGAGGGGAGAAGCAGAGTAAATCACACCAATACCGCAGGAGATGTTGATGAACATCATGATCCAGAGCCAATAGAACGGTGCCGTCTTCGCCGCCTCATTGGCGGTTTGCTGGGTCAGGTCCTGTGTGATTTTTTGTGCGCCGGAAGCGACGGCTTCTTTCATGCCATCAGGCATCCAACCTTGAGGTGGGCGCTCAAGATACAACGCAGAAAGATACATCACGGCCATATAGGCGATACCAGAAGCGTAGAAAGTGAAAGGGATGGAGAAGTTTTCCATCAGGTAACCAAACACCGGGCCGCCAATCATGGCACCAAACCCGAAGCCCATAATCGCAAGGCCAGTGGCAAAGCCGCGTCTATCAGGGAACCATTTCACCAGCGTGGAGACAGGTGTGATGTAGCCAATCCCAAGCCCGATGCCGCCGAATACGCCGTAACCGAGCCAGAGTAGATAGATGTTGCCGACCGAGGTACCGAAGCCGGCAATCAGCAATCCTGCCCCCCAGAAGGTGGCTGCCAGTAAACCGGCTCTGCGTGGACCATGCTTCTCAACGAAGTGACCCATAATCGCTGCTGAAAGCCCCAAAAAGAAAATAGCTAAACTGAAGGTGCTCGCAACGGCAGATCTGTCCCAGCCAAAGGTTTGTTCGAGAGGAAGGTTAAATACACTCCATGCATACACTGAGCCGATAGAGCCATGGATACCCACGGCAGAAGCGGCGATAAGCCAGCGGTTTTTCATATCGATATCCTTATTGAATCAAGATACCTGACACGTTACTGACTGAATGATTGGCAACAGTTGATTTACATCAACCGCGCAGAACGACATATTTTCTTACAAACTCTGAATTCGACGAAACTGCACAGATAGCTGATTCATTTATGCCATCAATGCATTGATTTTTAGGCGTACAGATTTGCTAACACAGAAGGGAGTTGTATTTAAATGCCTACAATACAATGAGTTATCGTTGGGTTGGCTTGATATGCATTTTATGGCGGATGTATGGGCTAGATTGGGAGATTCTTCTAAATCCAAATTTCCACAAATGAATAACTTCGATCAATGTTTGGTTTTGAGTTGGGTTGAAACAATTTTGAGGTCTAAATAAACACCTGAATGGAAAGATAACAAGTGAATAACCAGTCAATGATGCAAGAGTAAAATTACTCTATCGTCATATGTGAATTAATATCACGGGTTATATGGTTATTATTGGCGATCTATCTGTGTGAGATTATATATAAAGATAATTATACTGTTCGGTGATTTAAGGTGAATATTCCGAAGTGATTGCTCTAACTTTCTGATTGGGAAACATTTAGATACAAAGTGTCATATTTTCCAACGGCTTTTATTCCTGAGTGGCAGAAATAAAAAAAGCCACCCGATTGGGTGGCAAAAGTATATAAACGCCCGACTGATATTGGGCAAAGTTACATTACATCTTTCACTTACAGCAGGGCAGGAACCCCAGGGAGCTCTCCTACAACACCGAGCGCGCCCACACAGACAATCAATGCCGTGAGTGGAATGCCGAGACGGTCTGTGCGGCCGAGAGACGCAGCGCGTTCTTTGTTGCCAATCAGACCTGTGTTATCCAAAAGCATGGTCAATGCCCAGCCAAATACCGGGTTCACCAGCGCACACGCAAACATACAGATACCGGCACTTTGGGAGTTACGGGCATTTTTCACCATTTGCATGCCCGCTTCCAGCAATGGCAGGAATACACCAACCAGCAAAGCAACACGAAGCACAGGTTCCCACATGGCCAAGTCCATCGGGTAGCCGATCACCGCAGCCGCAATACACAGTACACCGGTTAACAGCGCGCCACCGGGAATAGGGCGTTTGGCAATCGCCGCCGGAATCATATAGGTGCCCCAAGAAGAGGCGAGGTTACCACCGCCAAGGCCGGCACCAACAATCTGACGTACTGAACAAACCGTCATGGTGTCGTCCACATTCATCAACGCACCTTTGGCGGTTTTCGGGTAATTCAGTTCCTGGAACACACGGTGTCCAAGGAAATCCGGTGACCACATGGCAACCGCCAGTACGGCAAACGGGATCACCGCAATGTAGTGCTCAAGGCTTGGCCAGCCTAGTTGCCAACCAGTGTCTTCGCCCCACCAGTAGAAAGGACTCATGTTTGGCAGGCCAGGTTCAGTGGTGAACTCAAAAGGCGCGCCCATGGTGAAGGCGATGATACCTGCGACCGCAGAACACAGAGGAATAGCCAGCCAACGTTTTTCAATCTTGGCAAGGTAGGCGTAAATCACGATGGTCGCGAGAATCACAACAAAGGAAACATGGCTCAGTCCAGTTGAAGCAGACCAGGATTCAAATGCCGTCAGCTGACCAATCAGGCCGACAGCACCGAGGTAAATCAACAGGCCGCCCCGTACCCCTTCACCGGTGAGCTTCACAAGCTTGGAGCCGCCTTTGGATGCGCTGAGTATTAAACCAAACACGCCTACCATTATCCCCAGAGCGAGCGGGTGACCACCTGCCGCAGCAATCAGAGGAATGAGAGGGATCATCGGGCCATGCGTACCTGCAAGATTGGTGAGCGGGTTAAACATGGCAGAGAAGAAAATTGCGAACAGCAGACCTGCAATAAGGAGTTCGAAACGCACGTTCTCAGCAACAAACTCAGGGGATAAACCGAACTGCGCAGCGAAGGCGGCAACCATAGCTGTCACCATCACGACTTTGCCAATGGTCGCCGCAATAGCTGGCACCCAGTCTTCTATTTCAATACCAAAATCACGGTAAGGAAGATGGAGTTTCCAGCGTTTGTAATTGGCAATATTTAATTCATGTTCGAGGTATTCAGTGCGGGAAGTAAATTCATAGGATTGCTTCCGCTGAGAGGCGTAATCACGTCCTTGTTCTTGACTCATATTCACTCCGATGAGTTAAAGCTTAATTGCTGTTAATTATTTGGAGTGAAGAGAGTGGTGATATTGATGTGCATCATATTAGCTGTGCCATTAATCAATTTTCGGGATGTAAACGCGTCTGAGTTCACGTAAAAACACAGCAAATTACATCGTGTTCTAATTAATCTGATTGGTGGTGGGAGAAAAATGTGCAAGAAAATAGATTGGAATGCACAATATTCTAGATCTTTGTATTTAAAAATAAAAAATCCCGCAGCATTTTCGCGCTGCGGGACTTCACATTCATTCAGTCGATGAATCAGGACTTGTTAGCAACCTTGCCAAGTTTCATCCAGGTATCAACCACGGTGTCCGGGTTGAGTGAAACAGAGCTGATGCCCTGATCCATCAGCCATTGCGCCAAGTCATCGTGATCCGAAGGCCCCTGCCCACAGATACCGACGTATTTACCTGCTTTGGTGGCTGCATCAATCGCCATCTTCAGCATGGCTTTCACCGCTGGGTTACGTTCATCAAACAGATGCGCGACATCACCGGAATCACGGTCAAGGCCCAGCGTCAGCTGGGTCATGTCGTTTGAACCAATGGAGAAGCCATCAAAGTACTTCAGGAAATCTTCTGCCAATACCGCATTGGATGGCAGTTCACACATCATGATGACTTTCAGACCCTGCTCACCACGGCGCAGGTTGTGTTTCGCCAGAAGGTCATTCACTTCTGCCGCTTCACCTGTAGTACGAACGAATGGGATCATGATTTCAACGTTCTTCAGACCCATCTCGTCACGCACGCGTTTGATCGCCTGAGTTTCCAATTCGAAGCAATCTTCAAACACTGGCGAAATGTAACGTGAAGCACCACGGAAGCCTAACATTGGATTTTCTTCATGGGGTTCGAACTCGCTGCCACCAATCAGGTTGCTGTATTCGTTCGATTTGAAGTCTGACATACGCACGATGACGCGCTTCGGCCAGAAAGCGGCACCAATGGTCGCGATCCCTTCGGTCAGTTTGCTGACGTAGAAATCGACCGGATCTTTATAACCGCGAATGCGCTCATTGATAGTCGCTTTCAGCTCGTCGCTTTGTGCGTCAAAGTTCAGCAGTGCTTTCGGGTGAATACCAATCATCTTGTTGATGATGAATTCCAGACGGGCAAGACCGACGCCTTCGTTCGGAATTTGGGCGAAATCGAACGCACGATCAGGGTTACCCACGTTCATCATCACTTTGGTCGGCAGCATTGGCAGTTCGTCTACTGCAGTTTGACTGACCGCAAAGTCGAGTTTACCTTCGTAAACGTAACCAGTTTCGCCTTCTGCACAAGAGATAGTCACTTCCGCACCATCACTCAGTTTGCTGGTGGCGTCGCCACAACCGACGATGGCTGGAATGCCAAGTTCACGGGCGATAATTGCCGCGTGACAGGTACGGCCGCCGCGGTTGGTGACAATCGCAGAGGCTTTCTTCATCACCGGTTCCCAATCAGGGTCAGTCATGTCAGTAACCAGCACATCGCCGTCCTGTACCAGTGACATTTCATCCAGTGATTTCACAATACGAACACTACCGTTGCCGATACGCTGACCGATAGCGCGGCCTTCCACCAAGACACCGGCTTTGGTGCTCAGCTCGTAGCGCTCAATCACGTTGCCTTGCTTCTGCGAGCAAACCGTTTCAGGGCGCGCCTGAACGATATACAGCTTGCCATCGATGCCGTCTTTGGCCCACTCAATGTCCATTGGACGCTTGTAGTGCTTCTCGATGATCATCGCTTGCTTGGCAAGCTCTGCTATTTCATCGTCGTTCAGCGAGAACTGGCTTTGTTCCTCTGCTGAGGTGTCGATGATTTCAACCTGCTTACCAATTACCTGACTGTCGGCGTAAATCATCTTGATCAGCTTAGAGCCGAAAGTACGTTTTACTACCGCAGGGTGACCCGCCTCCAGCAGTGGCTTGTGCACATAGAACTCATCAGGATTCACTGCACCTTGCACCACCATTTCACCAAGACCCCAAGAAGAAGTGATAAACACCACCTGATCAAAGCCTGATTCGGTGTCCAGCGTAAACATCACGCCAGATGAAGCTTTGTCTGAACGCACCATGCGCTGAATGCCTGCTGACAGAGAGATACCACGGTGATCAAAGCCTTGATGCACACGGTAAGAAATGGCGCGGTCATTAAACAATGAGGCGAAGACGTGCTTGGTTGCCTCAAGCACAGCGTCAATGCCTTTAACGTTCAGGAAGGTTTCCTGCTGACCGGCAAAGGAGGCATCCGGCAAATCCTCGGCAGTCGCAGATGAACGCACAGCAACGGAAAGCTCCGAATTTCCGTCTACCAGCGTTTCGTAATTGTTTCGGATATCCTGCTCTAAATCAGCAGGGAAGGGGGCATCCAGTACCCATTGTCGAATTTGGGAACCGGCGTTGCGTAGGGCTTCAACATCTTCAATATCCAGTTCATCGAGCACTTGGTGAATACGATCATCCAGACCTTCATAATCAAGGAACTGGTTAAACGCAAACGAAGTGGTCGCAAACCCATTCGGGACAGAAACACCAACATTGGCGAGGTTGGAAACCATTTCGCCAAGAGAAGCGTTTTTGCCGCCGACCTTGTCAACATCATCCATGGACAGGGTATCGAACCAGAGGGTGTTCTTTTGCATGTCTTTCTCCAGAAACTATGCAGTTTTTATTGGGTATGCAGACATCAAGCTCAAGCTTCAAAACATTACAAAATTCCAAAGCTGTGGGCGCGTTAATAGCCTGCTGGGTTTTGTTATTGTTATGTTTGTATCCTATAAAAAAATTGCGAGCAGATTAACCGTTTATGCCTACAGAAATTCAAACCCGAGACGTCTTTTATGTCTCGGACGGGACAGCCATCACATGCGAGACATTAGGGCATGTTGTTTTGGGTCAGTTTTCCTTTGTCCCAAACGAGAAAACCTTCCCTTTTGTCGAGTCTGAAGACAAAGTGGCGGATTTGGTCAAACAGATCCAACAATCCCACGATAAACATGGGGTAAAACCGTTGGTTTTCTTCTCCATGGTCGTTCCTGCAATGCGTGATCAACTGCTTCAGGCGCCAGCATTTTTCTACGATGTGTTGGAAAGTATCGTCCAGCGTGTGGCAGAAGACACACAAATCGAGCCCAAGCCAAAACTTCAACGTTCCCGTAGTGTCAGCAAGGATTCCGACACCTACTTTGACCGCATTTCGGCCATTGAATACACCTTGGCGCACGATGACGGCATTTCTCTAAAAGACCTGGATAAAGCCGACATCATTCTGCTGGGTGTTTCCCGCAGCGGTAAAACCCCGACCAGTCTCTACATGGCGATGCAATTCGGCCTTCGCGTAGTGAACTATCCGTTTATCGCGGAAGACATGAAAATGCTGCGTTTATTGCCGGAATTCGAGTTCCAGCGTCACAAGTTGTTTGGATTGACGATAGAGCCAGAGCGCCTGACCCAGATCCGTCAGAACCGGCTTTCAGGCAGTGAATACGCCAGCAGCGAGCAGTGTGAACAGGAGATCGCAACGATTGAATCTTTGTTTCGTCGGGAAGCGATTCCTTATATCAACACCACCTCATTGTCGGTTGAAGAAATCTCCACCCGAGTACTTGAAAAAACAGGCCTCAAGCGTCGGTTGTTCTGATCCTAGAACGTGGTCGTTTACTTTCTCTAAGAAAAAGAAATAATGGTCTTAATTGTTTCTCAGAGTGAGTAAATGTCGTGCGCGCCGATGATTTAATTCTCTTTTCCCAAGTGGTTGAGCTCGGCAGCTTCAGTAAAGCTGCCGAGCAAAACAGCCTGACAAACTCCGTTGTCAGTAAACGTGTTGCGCGATTAGAAGAAGAATTAGGGGTTCAGCTTCTCTACCGCACGACTCGCAAGCTCACACTGACAGAAGCGGGAAAAGCCCTTTTACAGGGGGCGAAAAACGTCAAACAGGCTACCCAGGAAGCGGTCGATTCGGTCGCGGGGTTTGGCGAAAACATTAGCGGTCATATCAAAATGTCGGTGCCAACCATTTCCGGCGATTTGCTATTGGCAGATGCCGTGGCGGAATTCTGTTATCAAAACCCTGGTCTGACGGTCGATATGTCGCTCGACAACAAATTCGTCGACTTGATTGAAGGTGGCTACGATCTGGTTATCCGCACGGGATATCTTGAAGACTCCAGCCTAATTGCCCGCCATTTCCTTGATTCACAATGGATAGTTTGCGCTTCGCCGCAATACATTGCCCAACACGGTAAACCTGCCACACCGGAAGCTTTGGTCGACCACAACTGCCTACAATACGCGTATCAAACCACGGGGGCGTCGGACTGGGAATTCAAGGCGAGTAAAGGTAACTACATCGTCAAAGTGTCTGGCAGTTTTTCCACGGACAATGCTACTGCACTGCGAAAAGCCGCACTGGGCGGTTATGGCATAGCTTATGTGCCGCGCTGTTTGGTTTATCACGATCTGTTGGAAGGAAGACTGATTGATATCCTTCCTGAACAGGTAGGCAAGAAGTTGGGGATTTACGCAGTGTACCCATTTACCCGCCAGCCTCCGACCAAGGTGAAGGCGTTGATCGAACATATTCGCAACCGGTATCTGGAAATCGCACATTACTTTTAGGTGACGAACGAATCCTTCTCATTATGACGAGCTCAATTTAAAGGACAAAAATGCTCTCTATCCCATTGCCATTTGTGGCGTCTTTGATGTTGATTTTCGGTGCGGCGATCATTTTCAATCGCTCATATTACCAGTCAAAACGTGCTTTCTGGTTTCTGATCCTGTGCGCTGCTGCAACTGCGGTCGTGGGTTTGAGGTGGACGACGGATATTAGTTTCTTCCGCACAATTCAGCCCATGTTAGGCGCGTGCCTTCCTGTTGTGGCGTGGTGGTGTTTCTCTCAAGCACACTCGAACAAGCCGCTCAGTAACGTTCACTGGATTGGTCCTGGGCTGGTGGCATTGTCCTCTGCCAGTTACCCATATCTATGGTTGGGGCTAACAGATGTATTGCTGGTGATTTTGTACCTAGTCTATGGTGTGTGGTTACTGTCTCTTTCTTTCAGTACAGCAGACAAGGTAAGGCTCAGCGACACAAATCAGACAAGTTATTCCGAAAGAGTAGCGGGTGCACTGTTACTGTTTTCGGCAGTCATTGATGGGGCAATCTCCTATGATTTTGTCGCGTTTGGTGCTGAGCACACGGGCTTCATTCTGACCTTCAGCTATCTAATACTGATACCTGTCATGTGTATGCTGGTGGTGATTGTTGACGGAAGTGTGCCCTCCCAAGAGCAAGCTCCTGAAACAGAAGTGATTGAGCCGAATGACGCTGAGTTGGCTCTAAATGACTTAAATTCTGAAGTGGAGCACGAACCTGAACCCACCACTGACGACAATGATGAAGCGCAATCGATTGTCGCGAAATTGGATGAGATGATGGCGCAAAGGGAGTTGTTTAAAGACCCTGATCTGACACTGAATAAGCTGGCTAGGAAACTGGGTATCCCGGGGAGAAAAATCTCTTCATCGGTGAATCAGGTTTGTGGGGAGAATATCTCCCGCGCAATCAACCGCTATCGGATTGAGCACGCCAAGTCTCTGCTTAAAAACAGCGACTTGGCGATTACTGAGATCTATCTTGCAGCGGGATTTCAGACTAAATCTAATTTCAACCGAGAGTTTTTGCGAATCACCGATAAAACGCCCAGCGAATTCCGAAGCGGCACCCTTTAATTCCTGTGTTAGTAGTTACTCAAGGAACCAAAGGATATCCTCCAACATGTCGGCATGCAGTGCTTCACGCTGGGTGCCGAATCCATCCTTACAGATAATGCCATCGCCCTTGTATTCCTGTTCCAGCAAGTCGATAGCACCTGCCTTACAACGCTGCATGAAACTGAAATGGGTGGCTTGCTCATACACCTTGTAGTGTCTTGTCGACAAAGGTAAATATTCAGCCAAATAGCCTGACTCCATAGCTTGTGGCAAATCGCCTATGTCGATGCCTGCAGCGAGAATGAGTGTCGGTGTTATCGTTTCAGTCATACTCTTAACAGAAAATCCGCGCGCTAAACCCAAGTCCAAACTGACAACACGTTTGATACGTGTATCTTTAAGCGAATTGGTTTCGGGCTCCTTTGGCTGAACCTCATCAAGCCCCAACTCCTTTGCCAGTCCGCACGTTCTTGGATTGAAAATGAGCTGGCATTGTTTTTTCAATTCGTTTCTATCAATTTCAACGCCTGCCAACTGCATCACCGTCCATCCCCCCAAAGAGTGGCCGATAGCGGAAATGTTATCCGCGTCCAAAGCATTACTCCACTTTGAGTCAGTCAGCAGAAAACTTAGCAAGCGGGAAATATCTCTTGGTCTTTGCCACCATTGCGCGGCTTGAGATGGAGATTGGTCAAAAGTTGTTGTACCGGGGTGATCAGTCGCGGCCACCACGTAACCACGTTTAGCAAGCTCAGTCGCCAGCCAATTGAGATTTCGCCAGCTTCCACGATAGCCATGAGAGAGCAAAACAACAGGCGCTTTTTTCGCATCCAGCGTTGCTGCTTTGATCACTTCAGTACCAACAAAAGCGGGATTTTCGGCAATCACGGTTTTCGGTGACGTTTGAAATGTTGGGTACCAGATGGAAACATTCAGTGGTCTTGATGCGTCATCTTCAAGCGAGAATTGCTCAAACCCCACATTGGCTGCAAAGGCAGAATTTAGGACGAACGTTAATAAGATAACGAGTAAATAAATATGTTTCACCTTGTGGCTCCTTAAATCATGGAATTGGAGCCAGTATGTGCGGAGACCAGTGTTGACGCGTCCTAGAACACGATCGAGGACGCACTCGATCGTGATTTTATTCCTAATATATGAGCTCTTGTTAGTTCGGTTGGCCAATTTGACCCGTCACCCAATTAATGAATGTCCGCACCTTGGGTCTTTTCTCTGAGCCAAGCGGGCAGAGTAGATCATGGGTTTTGTGGGTCTCCATTCCGGGATAAGGAGAAACCAGTTCGCCACTTTCCAGTGCGTCTTTGACGAATCGGTATCTACCCATTGCGACCCCCAATCCTTTTCTTGCGCTGAACACAGCCATGTCTTGATGCGTGAAAATGCAACATTGCTTGGCGATGTCGATATCCACTTTGTGGTGCTTTGCCCATCGAGACCAGACTGTCGATGTGGCTGCGTAGAGGAAATTCACTCGGGAAAGGGAATTCATTCCATCCTCAAAGAGATGGTTCTCTTTGGCGTATGTCGGTGTGCAGACAGGCACATAACGCTCATCAAACATTTGAATGCGGTAGACATCGGCTCTTTCTGATGCCCCGTAGTAAAGCGCCACATCAATATCGTTGGTCTCGAAGTCCAGTTCGAGCTCTTGCGTCATCACCTTCAAATTGAATTTAGGGTACTTGGCTTTGAAATCTGCCAGTCTTGGAATAAGCCATTCGTAGGCAATTCCGGGTGAAGTTGCAATGGTCAAATCGCCGCTCAGTTCCGTATGCCGGATATCATCAATTTCACTGAAAATGCTGTTCAGTGAGCTCGCCAGTGTGCCTTGAAACCGTCTCCCTTCCTCTGTCAGCGTCAGCTTTCGTGTTCCGCGAACAAACAAATTGAACCCCAGTTCCTGCTCCAAAACCTTGATGCGATGGCTGACAGCGCCTTGCGTTAAGTGCAGAAGTTTTGCTGCTTCGGTAAAGCTCAAGGTTCTTGCAGCCACATTGAAGGTATGGAGATTGCCGAGCAGGGATTGAAGGTTCGCCATTGTTTTTCTGTTATCGCTCTTATGCATTAAAAATATTAATTCATGATGGCGTCGGATTGGTTTGTTTGCAAGCGGGTTTAATCGTCAAATAGGCCTAAAGCACTGATTGTGAAGCAGCGAAAACAAGCCAATAACGACAGCATCACAATCATGCGGGGGATTAAGAATTTTATTGAATAAAGCTTGGGGGCTTAGATGAATATCTTGGGATATATGCAAAAAGTCGGTAAGGCATTGATGGTACCCGTTGCCACTCTGCCTGCCGCAGCAATTTTAATGGGCGTCGGGTACTGGATTGATCCGGTGGGTTGGGGTTCAGAAAGCGTCATGGCGGCGCTGTTAATCAAATCCGGTGGCGCTATCATCGACAACATGGCTGTGCTGTTCGCCATCGGTGTCGCGTTCGGATTAAGTAAAGATAAAAACGGCGCTGCAGCCATGGCAGGCTTTATCTGTTTTATGGTCGTTACGACACTCCTTTCTCCTGGTGCTGTAAGCCAATTGATGGGCGTAACAGCCAGTGAAGTGCCGGATGCCTTCGGTAAGATCAACAACCAGTTCATTGGTATTTTGGTCGGTATTATCTCAGCGGAGATCTACAACCGCTACCACACGGTTGAACTGCCAAAAGCACTGGCGTTTTTCAGCGGTAAACGTCTGGTTCCTATCCTGACCTCCATTGCAGGTATGGCGATTGCGTTTGTGCTGCTTTATGTCTGGCCTATGGTTTACAACGCACTGGTTGTTTTCGGTAACCATCTTGTGGCGTTGGATGCAGTGGGTGCGGGCTTATTCGGCTTCTTTAACCGCCTGACACTGACCATCGGCATGCACCACGCGCTGTACCCAGTTTTCTGGTTTGATGTAGTCGGCATTAACGATATCCCTAACTTCCTGGGTGGCGCGCAATCTATTGCTGACGGCACGGCGATCCCCGGTAAAACAGGTATGTATCAAGCGGGCTTCTTCCCAATCATGATGTTCGGCCTACCGGCAGCAGCTCTGGCGATGTACCACTGTGCAGATGCGGAAAACAAAGGCGCGACATTCTCTATCATGATTGCAGCAGCCATGGCGTCATTCTTCACAGGTATCACAGAGCCGCTTGAGTTCAGCTTCATGTTCCTGGCACCGGCACTTTACTTCATTCACGCTGTACTGACGGGTATCTCGCTCTACATCGCGGCAAGCATGGAATGGATGGCAGGGTTTGGTTTCTCAGCAGGTTTTGTAGACTTCGTACTGTCTAGCCAGAACCCTCTTGCGACCCAGTGGTACATGTTGATTGCTCAAGGTCTGGTGTTCTTTGCGGTGTACTACTTCACCTTCCGCTTTGCGATTCTGAAGTTCAACCTGAAAACGCCGGGCCGTGGAGAAGGTGCTTCAAAAGAAGAAACGAAGGAAGAAATTGGCCAACTGACTAACGACTACATTGCAGCCATTGGCGGTGCAGGGAATATCCTGGAAGTCGACAACTGTGTCACCCGTCTTCGCCTGACAGTGAAAGACTCTGGACTGGCTGACAGCGAGAAACTGAAACAACTTGGCGCGGCAGGTGTGATTCCAATCGGTAAAGGTGGCCTTCAAGTGGTCGTCGGGTTGGGCAAAGTCGACAAAGTTGCCGAGCAGATGAAAATCGCGCTCTCTAATTAAAACGAATCAAACGGCATTTAAATGCCAATAGGTTCCCCCTGAAGTGCAGTTTCGCATTCCCCCGCGATTCTGCACTTCGCCTTTTGTGGTGGACTAGATTTTCCCTTGCTGAATCAAGATACTTAACCGCAGAACTAAATCTGCCACATTACTTGCATCAAACTTCTTCATCATGTTTGCGCGGTGAACTTCTATGGTGCGCAGCGAGACACACAGGGTTTTGGACATCTGTTGGTTGGTTTGGCCTTTCAGCACTTCCTTAAGCACTTCTTTTTCACGGTCAGTCAGGCTGTTGTATTTCTTCTCAACACAAACATGACCAACACGCTGGAAAGAGTGGGTGAGGGCCTTTTCAATCGCTGCCACCAAGCGATCACCGTCCACCGGTTTTTGGAAGAAATCGACCGCACCGTCTTTGAGTGCATCAACCGCCATAGGTACATCGCCGTGACCTGTCAGGAAGATGATAGAGAGTGGGCTTTGCGCATCGTTGAGGATCTGCTGTAGCTCCTGACCACGCATTTCTGGCATCCGGCTATCCAGCACGATGCAACCCGGCTCTGATATATCGACGCTTTCCAAAAACGCAGGGCCAGAGGCGAAATCTTTCAGCGCCAAGCCATAGCTTTCCAACATAAAGACCAGTGACTCACGGACTGCATCTTCATCATCAACAATAAATACCGGGCCTTTGTTCATTTATTCTTGTTCTCGTTTGATTGGCAGCACCACAGTGACTTCACAGCCAACCGGGCGTGCAGCCTGAATAATAAAATGTCCGCGATGGGCTTCGACGACTTCACGGCAGATAGGTAAACCAAGGCCCAAGCCATCCTCTTTGGTGGTATAGAAAGGCTTTTTCACTTCGGTTTCGCTTGCTGCAAGGCCAATGCCGTTGTCCTGAACGCGGATAACTACCTCATGGGTGCCATACAAAAGCTCGATAGTGACGGTGGGTGAGATTTCGTAATCCAGACTGGCCATACAGGCATCTTTGGCGTTTTTCAGAAGATTGATCATCACTTGCTGCATGCCAATGACATCAAATTCGCCTTGGAGTGGCTCGCCTTCAACGATCAGGTTTAGCGCTATTTTTTGCGCCTGGAAATCGTATTCAATCAGCGATATCGACTCTTTAATGAAGAAGATCGGATCGCAGGTGACATAGTCTGTCGGTGTCTGTTTTATCAAGCCGCGCAGGCGTTGGATGATACCGCTCGCTACAGTAACCTGTTGCTGGATCTTGCCCAAGAAAGGGGTAAGTTCATCTGGTGTCATGCCCTGCGCAAGGCGACGTTGCAGACCTTCGGAGTAGTTTTTGATGGTCGACAGCGGCTGGTTAATCTCATGCGCAATGCTGCTGCCAAGCTCGCTGACAATCATGGTGCGCTGGGCATGTTCCAGTTGTTCATTTCTCTCTTTGAGTTCGTAGAGGGTCTTCTTGAGGTCATCTTTACTGCGTTTAAAGCGATATTCCAACCAGAAGTGATAGATGTTCATCAGCATGAAAACGACGAAGGTGGCAAAGGCGAGCACCTGATTACGATCCAGCCATTTCAGGAATCCTTCCTGCCAGGTGCGCTGTAAGGGGTGCATATCGAGTTGATGCAGCACATGGTCGACTTTGACCGGGCTTGCTGGCAGCGTCCAGCCGACATTACCCGCAGCCTCTGCGGCGTAAGCACTCTCATGCATCGAAAGCAGTGATTGGGTGACCAACTTGCCGATGCTGTCAGAAGCGCGGTCGGTTTTGGCAAAGGTCCAATTCGGATAGAGCGGGGTGGTCACCGTACAGATCGAGTCATTCGGACGCTTGCCTTCAAGCACACGCACTTTATGCCGCTCAATGCGTCCTTCCTTAATCATGCTTTCCAGCGTACAGGCGGGCAGCACAGCGACATCCAAATCGTTGTCAATCACACTCAGCAAAATGTTATCTGTTGGTGGGCCATAGAATTTCACCCGCTTAAAGAAGCTACTGCCAAACACATTACGTTTTTCAATTTCATAGCGGAGCGCCAGAAAGCCGCCAAACGCTTTTTCGGAAACGGCACCAACGCGCGCATATTCAATGTCACGAAGGGCAAGGTAAGGCGAGTCGCTGCGCACCACAGCAACAGAAGCAATGGAGTGGGTGAGGTTACTGCTGTATGGGGTCTTCTGGGTGGCGAGCCAGTTTAGGGGATATTGCCGTGCAATTCGCGTGGCCTGTCCCGGACTGGTCAGCAGGAAATCCAACTGATTGTGCTCGAATGCCTGATCCAACTCTTCAAAGTCGTAGGTATGAAGGGTGAACTCGGTATTCGGAATAGTTTCTTCCAGCCAATCCAGTGTCGGCTGCCAGGATTGCTCAGCATGCTGATCACCACGAAGCGCTAACACACCGACATCATAATGTTGAAGGACGCCGGCTTGTGCAGGACAAACACAAAGGCAGCACATGCTAACGATATAAAGGAAAACCGCTTTAATACCCAATAATGGGGTTAAACGTTGTAGGTAACCGGGCAAGTGAGTGGCACACGTCGGGAATGATAGTGGCACGCATTTTACCTTATAAAACCCTATGAATAATGTTGCTTTAGATCAAATATTTCGCACTATTGTGGTAAACCACAATATCCCGCAAACCTTCCTTCACACACAATCCGTGCTACTGACCTGGAGCGGTCAACCCAACGCATTTTGAACGCGATGCTGGCAGTAAGATTGGCACTTAAAACGAATCATAAAGCCGAGCATTCAGCATCCCGTTATTGATTTCCTTTTGCCCCTGAGAAGGCAGAAAAATTTTTAATAATCTTGGGAATTTCACGATGAAAAAATCGACAGTTGCAATCGGCGTTGTCGCTGCTGTTCTGGCAGCAGGTTATGTCGGCTACACCAGCATGTTCGGTGCAGAGGCGGTTCAGGTAAGCGCTGAAGTGTTAGAGCAGAAATTTGCTGAGTACGCGAACCCAGAAGCGTTTGTTTCTGCACAGGAAGTGAAGCAGATGATGGATCGCGATCTGGATGTGGTTGTGATCGGCGCGCTGAACCCAATGAAGCCAGATGCACCTATCGAAGGTTCATTCTCAATGTGGCGTCCTGATTACTCTGCAGCAAAAGACGCGTATGAGTTTGAAGGCATGCGCAACTCTGTCGAAGAAATGGAATCCCTGCTGAGCAGCTACGGTGCAACACCGGAAACCACCATTGTGGTTTACGCTGCAAACTCTCACCACGATGCAGCCCGCCTGTTCTGGCAAATCAAAAACCTGGGTCATGAAGATGTGCGCTACCTGGATGGCGGCCTGAATGCGTGGATTGGCGAAGGCTTCCCAACAGGCAATGCAAACCCAACGGTGACTGCATCTCAGTACAAAGCCCCTGCGCCACAAAGCGAAGAATCAGCACTGGCAACACTGGATATGGTTCTGGCAGCGCAAAACACCGCTGACTGGGTGATTCTGGATACCCGTGGCACCGCGGAATTTGATGGCAGCACCACAGTATCTGGCGCATTTGGCCCGGGCACGATCCCTGGCAGTGTTCACATCAACTGGACCAAAGCGCTGAACGACGACACCACACTGAAATCTGCAGAAGAACTGCAAGCCCTGTACGGCGACGTGATCAAAGGCAAGAAAGTGATTGCCTACTGTCAATCAGGCGTTCGTTCTGCACACACCATGATGGTTCTGGAAGAAGTTCTGGGTGCACAAGACGTCTACAACTACGACGGGTCTTGGATTGAGTACAGCTACGCACACTACGAACAAAATCGTGCGGATATTCCAGTGCAAAGCGGTGCGAAGAAAAGCTAATCAATGACTTACTCAGGCGCACTTGAGCACTGCGCCTGGGTAGGTACTGCCAAAAGAATTACATATACCGGAATCATAACAACAATGAACAATGTCATTTTTAGTCAAAAGCTCTACGACGCGGCACAACGCGTAGTAGACGGCTGCATGGGTGATGCAGACCCAGCATGCCAAACTGCATGTCCAATGCACACTGACGTTAAGCAGTACGTGCGTCTGGCGGGCGAAGGCAAGTATCAAGAAGCACTGGACGTGATCCGCGGTAAACTGTTTCTGCCACAAACGCTGGGCCGCATCTGTGCGCACCCGTGTGAGCAGGCATGTCGTCGTCAGACTGAATACGGTCAGGGCATCAGCGTGGCGGGTATCAAACGCTTCGTTGCAGAAAAAATGGATAACAAAGAGAACTGGGATCTGGCGGTTCTGAATCCAACTGGCAAGAAAATCGCGATCATCGGTGCTGGCCCTGCGGGTGCACAGACGGCGATTGAACTTCGCCGCAAAGGTCACGACGTCACGATCTTCGAAAAAATGGACGTGTACGGCGGCATGATGCGTGTAGGTATTCCTGAGTACCGTCTGCCACGCCATGTTATCGATTTCGAATACAGCTACCTGGATATGCTGGGCATCGAAACCAAGTTCGGTGTGGAAATCGGAAAAGACATCACATTTGAAGAACTGCGCAATACACACGATGCAGTGGTTCTGGCACACGGTGCGCACGTGGGTTCTATCATCCCGCTGCCTGGTCACCAGTCTGAAGGCGTATTCTCTGCGGTTGAATATCTGAAAGAAATCTCTGAAACCCGTGCATTCCCCCGCGCAGGCAAACGAGTAATGGTGATCGGCGGCGGTGACGTAGCGATGGACTGTGCACGTTCATCATGGCGTATCGGTGCTGATGAAGTTTACCAGTGCTCTCTGGAGGCGATGGAAAACTGCCAGCAAGCCATGTTGAAATCGAAGAGTCGCTGGAAGAAGGCGTGGTCTTCAATGCTGGCTGGGGTCCAATCTCTATCGAAGAGAAAGACGGTAAAGTGACCTCAATTACTCTGCGTCGCGTGCTGTCTATCTTCGATGAAAACGGCAACTTCGCACCAAGCTACAGCGATGAAACCCGCACTATCGAAGTCGACACTGTGGTATTCGCAACCGGTCAGCTGGTGGCAGACATCACTGACGGTGCGCTGGAAACTACCCGTGGCGGTCGCTACGTGGTCGACAAAGACACGCTGGCAACGTCGATGGAAGGTGTTTACGTCGCAGGTGACGCGGCTGGCGGTAACATCGTGATTGAGGCGATGGCACTGGGCCGTAAAGCAGCCATGAGTATCGAGCGTCAGTTCGCGGATCGTCCTCTGGAAGAAGGCCGCGATTTCCAGGCAGAGTACAGCTACAAGTCTCGTCTGGACATTCCATTGCCTAAAGGCACTACCGACGTCCCTCGTTTGCACGGTGAACTGCGTGATGCTGAAGTACGCAAGCGCGATTTCGCACAGGTTGACCTTGGTTTCACCCAAGAGCAAATCAAGCAGGAATCAAGCCGCTGTCTGCAGTGTACCTGCAAACTGTGTATGAGCGAGTGCATCATGATGAACGACTTTGGCGACTGTCCGAAGACTCTGTTCAGTGACTTCGTCAACAACAAAGAGATGGATCCACTGCTGGCTTACTCCTGTAACGCCTGTGACCAGTGCACCATCGTTTGTCCTAAAGATTACCCAATGAAGGATATCTTCCTTGGCGCGCGTGTTGACTTCGTGAATGCGAACAATGGCGAATCGCCAATGAAAGGTCACAAGGCAATCAACATGCACCAGAAGCTGGGCTTCTCGAAATTCTTCACAATGGCTAAACGCGCGGTAACCACAAAATGACCAATAAAGTATTCATGCCAGGATGCAGCCTGCCATCCTACTCGCCAGAAGGTGTCGCGGCGATTGCACAGCACCTGAAAAACGTGTTCCCGGAAATGGGTGCGGTTCAGAAATGTTGTGGTAAGCCAACTGCAGCGATTGGTCAGGCAGACAAATTCAAAGAGCGTTACGGCCAGTTGCAAGCTGACTTTGACAAGCTACAAGCAGACGAAGTGATCGTGGCGTGCCAAAGCTGCTACGGCATGATCAAGAAATCTGGTGGTACGCAAAAGCCCGTTTCTCTTTGGAAATTGCTGCCAAAGATCGGTCTGCCAAAAGAGCTGGTGGGCAAAGCAAAAGACAGCGACGTGGTCTTCACCATTCACGACTCTTGCTCAACCCGCTACGAGAAAGAACTGCAAGACGGCATCCGTTGGATCCTGAACGAGCTGGGTTACAAAACCGCTGAGCCAGAACACACCCGCGAAAATACGCGCTGCTGTGGCTTCGGTGGCATGGTTGTACCGGCTAACCCTGATGTGGCAACCCGTGTGGTTCAGCGTCGTGTTGATGAGTTTGAAACTGACCACGTAGTGGTTTACTGCGCCGCATGTCGTGCATCCATGATGGGTGTGGGCGCGAAATCTTGGCACATTCTGGATCTGATGTTTGGTCCGGTTGTGATGCAAGATACTGCGCCACCAGTGAACGTACTGGCTAGCCCTGCAAAAGCTTGGTTCAACCGCTACAAGTCAAAAGCTGGCCTGATTAAGTGCATGTCAGTGTGAATTAAGAAGCCGCCGGGTGTTGAGCGATACGCAGTTGTCTCCTGCAGTTTCGCCCGGCGAGTTTCTTGCCTTAAGAAGTCGTTCGGTGTGCTTTTAGGATGCGTAAGCCCCTAAGCAAACAAAAAGCGCACATTCAAGGCCGAACGCCTTCTTCAGGGAAAAGCAGAATTCTTTATTTTTCGGGTAAATACTCATGAAATTTCTAAAAATCGGTCTGATCGTTGCGGTTATCGCCGCTGTTCTGTTTGCAGCGAAACAAAGCGGCATTCTGGAAATCATCACTGACATCCAAAGCCTGCAAGCTTGGATCGCAAGCTTCGGCGCAATGGGTTACGTGGTATTCCTGATTGCTTACGTTTTCGCCTGTATCTTCATGCTGCCAGGCAGTGCGTTCACCATCGTTGCGGGTATCGTATTTGGCCCGGTTCAAGGCGGTATTCTGGCACTGGTTGCTGCAACCGTAGGTGCGTCTGCAGCGTTTGTTGTCGCTCGCTTCCTGCTGCGTGGCACCATCATGAAAAAGTTTGGTACTAACCCAATCTTCAAGAAAATTGACGATGGTGTTGCACAAAACGGTACCAGCTTCCTGATCCTGACCCGTCTAGTTCCTGTGTTCCCATTCAGCCTGCAAAACTACGCTTACGGCCTGACTGGTCTGAGCCTGAGCACTTTCGCACTGGTTTCAATGATCACTATGGCACCTGGCGCTTTCATCTTCGCTTACATGGCGGGTGACATCGCGACTAACGGCGTGTCGGCAATGTTGCTGGTGAAATTCGCGGTTGCGGGTCTGGTGCTGTTCGGCATGTCTCTGATCCCGAAATACATCGCGAAGAAAAAAGGCATCGATATGGCGGAACTGTCTAAATAAGCTTGCGCTGGATTTGAAAGTGAATATTGTATCGTCCCTTGCCGCGCGTAAGGGGCGATTTTCGTCTTTTTAACGCCCTAAAAATTTATAAAAACGAAGTAGTATGAAAAACCTTTTCACCGCACTTTTTTAGCGGTCACCGCTTTCTCAGTGTCTGCTACGGACACCGAAAACTGGCAGCAGATTGAAGCCGAGGCTGCCGGACAACATGTTTACTTCCACGCCTGGGGCGGTAATCAGGAAATTAACCGTTATCTGGGTTGGGCAAAAAAAGAGCTTAAGCGCCGTTACGATGTCACGCTTCATCACGTCAAAGTGACGGACATTACCGAAACCACCACGCGCCTGATTGCAGAAAAAGCCGCAGGCAAAGATCAGGGTGGCAGCGTTGATATGCTCTGGATCAACGGTGAAAACTTCAAATCCCTCAAAGATAACCAACTGCTGTTTGGTCCGTTTGTTGAAGACTTACCAAGCTGGCAGTACGTGGATCAGTCACTGCCTGTGACCGTGGATTTTTCTGAGCCGACAGACGGGCTGGAAGCGCCATGGGGCATGGGGCAACTGGTGTTTATCTATGACGAGGAAGAACTTGCGTCTCCTCCGCGTTCTTACGCGGACATGCTTAAATATGCGCAGGCTAACCCAAACCGACTGACGTACCCACGACCACCGGAATTTCACGGCACCAGCTTTTTGAAGTCTTTGCTGATTGAGCTGACATCGAACGATCCACGTCTGCAAAAGTCAGCCTCTGACACAGATTATGCAACTGTGACCAAACCGCTTTGGGACTATCTGGATGCGTTCCAAAAAGTAGCTTGGCGTGGTGGCAAGCAATTCCCGGCAGGCACAGCCGAAACGCTGCAATTGCTGGATGATGGTCAAATCGATTTGGGCATCACTTTCAACCCAAACGCGGTTTATGCTGCCCATGCCACGGGTAACCTTGCGGAAAGCACCAAAGCTTATGCAATGGACTTCGGCGCGCTGTCGAACATTCATTATCTGGCGGTGCCATGGAACGCCAATTCAACGGCTGGGGCGTTAGTGGTCATTAACTTTTTGATGTGTCCTGAAGCGCAATCACGCAAAGGCAATATCGATATTTGGGGTGATCCATCGGTACTGAAAACTGAATTCCTTTCTGGTTCGGCGAAAGAACACAAGCCGTTCAAATCAGTGCCTGAAACCCACCCAAGCTGGCAAAGTGCCATCGAAAAAGAGTGGCTACAACGCTACGGAAGTTAGGTTTGATGTTACGCGCGAGCTATCTGTTCATTCTTCTTATTTGCGTCCTGCCGACCCTGTTTGGGTTGGCGGGCGTTGCTGTCTCTTCTGTGGGCTACATTCCGCCACTCGACATGCAGCTCGTCTCGCTGAACGGATTTTCCCAAGTGTTCGATTGGGAAGGCGTTTGGCGCTCGATTGGCATGACGGTCTATTCCGGATTGGCGAGCACGTATCTGGCGTGTTTGCTAACATTTGCCATTTTGCAGGCAACCTGGGGAACCAAGTTCTGGCGTAAGGTCGAGGTTTCCCTTTCTCCGTTGCTGGCTGTGCCCCACGTGGCGTTTGCCATTGGTTTTGGTTTCCTGTTTGCCCCAACAGGGATGGGAATGCGTTTGCTGGATGTGGTTGGCATCAGTGCTGACCCGAACGCGTCTGATCTCGCGCTGCTGATCAAAGACCCGCACGCGCTTGGCTTAATCCTGATGCTGGCATTGAAAGAGGTGCCTTTCCTGCTGTTGATGAGTATTTCTATTCTCCAGCAGGTGAAAGTGAACAGGGTGGAAAAAGTCGCCGCGTCACTGGGCTATTCCCGTGCGGAGGCCTGGTGGAAGTGCGTGTTCCCGCAGTGGCTGTCTAACCTGCGTTTTCCGCTGCTGGCAGTGATGGCTTATGGTTTGTCAGTGGTGGATGTGGCATTGATCATCGGCCCGACCAACCCGCCAACCTTTGCGGTGTTGGTGTGGCAGTGGTTCAATGATCCTGACTTAGCACTGCTGCCACGCGCGTCGGCAGGCGCTGTGGTGTTGCTGGCGATCTCCCTCTTGCTGATTGGTGTTGCGCGTCTGATTGAATGGGCGGTCACCCAAGGCTTTAAGCAATGGCAATATGCAGGGCGGACAGGTTTCGCGTTACCGGGGAAAACCCTGTTTGTGGGGATGCTGACACTCTCGATTTCGATGATCCCGCTGATGTTGGTTTGGAGCGTGGCGCAGCGCTGGCGCTTCCCGGATTTACTGCCGAGCCGATACAGTCTGCGCTTCTGGGAATATGAGTGGGATTCCATTCTTGGCTCGATTGAGCAAAGCATCGTTATCGCACTGATTTCCGCCACGCTGGCTTTGGTGATGGCGTTACTGGCGCACGAATATCGCCTGCGTCATCGCATTCAGGTACCGGGTTACATCATTGCTGTACCAATGCTGGTACCGCAGCTTTCCATTCTGTTTGGCATGCAGGTTGCCACGCTGTACGTGAATGGCGACGCACACTTTTTCTGGGTCTGCTGGGCGCATCTGTTCTTTGCTTTCCCGTATGTCTATCTTTCGCTGGATGGCCCTTGGCGCAGCTATGATGAGCGTTTAACCCGCGCGGCGCTGAGTCTTGGTAAATCGCCACTCCGCGTATGGCTGAAGGTGAAGATGCCCATCCTGTTGCCTGCGATTCTTTTCGCCTGGGCAATCGGTATCAGCGTCAGTTTGGCGCAGTATCTGCCGACACTGGTGCTGGGTGCAGGACGCATTACCACATTGACCACGGAAGCGGTGGCCCTTTCCAGTGGCTTCGACCGTCGTGTCACGGCGATTTACGCTATTTGGCAGGCATTGCTGCCGTTCCTGTTCTTCTCGCTGGCGATATTGACAAGCCGTTTGCAGTTAACGCTTCGCCGCAAACCAATCAAAGAGTTGTTTCACAATGAGCTTATGTCTCGAAAACCTCGCCATTCGTAAATCCTCTGGCGAGGTGTTGTTTTCATCGCTGAACATGTGTGTAGAAAAGGGCGAAGTGCTGTGCCTGATGGGACCAAGTGGTTGCGGTAAATCCACATTGTTGGATACCGTTGCAGGTCACCTGTCAGATGAATTCGAATATTCCGGCTGCATCAAACTGAATGGCATCAAGCTTGATGGCATGGCAGCGCACAAGCGCGAAGTCGGCATTCTGTTTCAGGATGACTTACTGTTTCCACACCTATCTGTTTGGGAAAATCTGGCGTTTGCCTTGCCGGACGCCGTTAAAGGTGCGGAACGTAAAGAACGTGCGATGCAGGCGTTGAAAAACATCTCGCTGGCACAGCTGGCGAATTCTTTTCCAGATCAGATCTCTGGCGGCCAACGTGCCCGTGTCAGCCTGACCCGAATGTTGCTGGCTAAACCCAAAGTGGCGCTGCTGGATGAACCCTTCAGCAAACTGGATAAAACCTTGCGCAGTCAGTTCCGCGATTGGGTGGTTGAGCAGCTGAAAGAAGCCCATATTCCCGCGTTGATGGTGACGCATGATCTCGAAGATATTCCTCAAGGCAGTCAGCTTCTGAACTGGCCTTGGCACGCCACACAACAGGAGCGTCAGCATGCTTGATAGTTTTGGCATTAAAGTGGTGAAGCGCCCGCTGGCGATGTTTGCTGAGATGGTCGATGAGATGGGTGTTTCTGCCAATCAGGTGACTTTGGCAGGCTTTTGCATCGGATTTCTGGCTTTGCCAGCGCTGGCGATGCAGCAATACGAACTGGCGCTGATGTTCATCATGATCAACCGAATGATGGATGGACTAGATGGCGCGTTGGCGCGCATTCAAGGCATTACTGACGCTGGTGGCTTTTTGGATATCAGCCTCGATTTCCTGTTCTACTCGCTGGTGCCATTTGGCTTTATTCTGGCGAACCCAGAAGTGAATGCGGTGGCGGGGGCTTTCCTGATTTTCTCTTTCGTTGGCACGGGAAGCAGCTTTCTGGCTTTCGCGATCATGGCGAGCAAGCAGGGGATTGATGACCCGGTTTACAGCAACAAATCACTGTATTACATGACGGGATTGACCGAAGGTTCAGAGACGATTCTTTGCTTTATGCTGATGTGTATATTCCCTGCACATTTCGTGACGATTGCCTGTGTGTTTGGCGCCATGTGCTGGTTTACCACAGGCTCGCGCATTTATAACGGCTACCAGACACTTGCCAAGCAAATTCGCTGAGTTTGCAAGTCGCCCAACGACATGTTGGGCGATTTCATTTTAAGCCAGCAATTCCTCCCACGTTCTTCGGCCAACCGTGCCGTCGTCAACCAGTCCTTTCTTTCGCTGAAATGAAATTACTGCCGCTTTGGTGAGTTGGCCGAAATGACCATCAATAGTGAGGTCTATTTGCAGCTTTTCGTTAAGTAGTGCTTGAAGGTGAGCAACTGCGGCACCTTTGGCGGTGAGTTCAAGAATGGGCTGCTCAACCCGCTGCGGCTCACTGGCGGGCGCGTTTTTTCTGTCACCTGATTCGGTTAATCCCAACACGGTTTTATAGTCAAACGCCGGACAGGTTTTGGCGGAAACTTCACAGTGTCCGTGGAAGGTGAGTTGGTTTTCATAGGCTTTGTCGATTTCGCGACAGAGCGCGATAAGGGTGTCGAACTGGGCTTTGGTGAATTTTTCCTGCTTCAAACCATGCAGGCAAATCGCTATCGAACCCGTATTGTGGCCTTGCTGCGCGGCAGGTACCTCTTCCAATGAGCGGCCAGCCTCCAACTCGCCACTCTTTCGGATGAAATAGTGATAGCCCACATCCCGCCATCCTCTTTCAAGATGCCATCTCCGCATGGTTTCAATGTTGTCGTGTGCCTCTGAATCGCTGGCACTGCAATGCAAAAACACCCTATCGACAGGGCGCTTGGGTTTGGAAAAGTCCATGGTGATACCTATGTCGTTGATTATCGCCACGTCCTTGTTGAATTATTTTCTTCCTGATGCGGCCGTCGTAACGCCGCTATACACCAAGTATCGTAACGATTAGCAATGGAAGGAATATCACAGATGCGACTTGATGAGCGATTGCTAAAGCTGAAGCCGAAAAATTGCTGAGTGTAGAAGAACGGAATCAATGTCGCTTTTTTCCAGAACCGGCCAAGAAGCTGCCGCACTTTTCGGCTTGGTGATGCATTTCACACATCGATTCGCATGCGACTTTTGTCCAGTAAATGTTAGTTATTTCATCTATTTGAATGGGTGTGAAAGGCATAGCATGAGGGCATCCGAATCAAACAAAAAGCCATGCTATGAAAATTGTTGCCATCACTGCCTGCCACACAGGTATCGCCCATTGCTACATGGCTGCCGACCGACTGGTTGAAGCGGCACGCACCCTGAATATTCAAATAAAAGTCGAAACCCAGGGCGCAATGGGCATCGAAAACAAAATCTCCGAACGCGAGTTTGATTCCGCGGATCACATCTTGTTGGCTACTGAAATTACCCCCTCTGAAAGCGACCGCTATGCGGGAAAAACGCTCACCATCACTTCGGTGCAAGAAGCCATCAATCACCCTATTGCCCTTTTGAAAAAATTTAAGTGAACAAAATGAAAAAAGAAGTCGCATTTACCTGTGAGCTGCCAAACGGCATTCATGCCCGCCCTGCAAATCATCTTGAAGCAGTGTGTGCCCAATTCAAAAGCTCCATTACCCTGAAAAACCTGCGTAATAACAACGAAGGTTCAGCAAAAAGCGTCCTGTCGTTAGTAGGCACTGACACGCTACTCAATGACCCATGCTCCATGCTGATTGAAGGCGAAGACGCAGAAGCCGCGTTCGACGTGCTGGCGAAATACCTTCACAACGAGTTCCCGCACTGCGACGAAGAGCTGGTGGTGATGGATGAAGGCGAGGTGACGCTGCCACAATCGCTGATGCGTCATAACCCGACACTGGTGAATGCGAAACGTCTGTCGGCAGGTATTGGCAAGGGTAAACTGATTCGTTATAGCGAAGTGGAACTGTCACTGTTCGACAGTGCGGTATCAGCAATGACGTTTGATCATGCGAAAACTCTGGTGACAGAGAAACTTCTGGATCAGGCTGAAAGCGCATCCGGTCAGGAAAAAGCGATCATCGAAGCGCACCTGAGCATTCTGAAAGACGAAGCGCTGAACCATTCTGTGATGACGTTCGTTGAGCAAGGCGAAACGCTGTCTAAGGCGATTATTCTTGCGGTAGATGTGATTTGCGAAAGCCTGTTGCAATCATGCTCTGACTACCTCAAAGAGCGTGTGTTGGATATCAAAGACATCGCACTTCAATTGCTGGTCGCTGCCCATCCTGAGATGAATATCTCGACGGAATTTACGCTGACTGAGCCTTCGATTGTTATCGCAAATGACCTGACGCCAAGCCAGTTCCTGGGTCTGGATCGCGAGCACTTGAAAGGTCTTATCCTGACACAGGCAGGTTCTACTTCTCACACTATTATTCTTGCCCGCGCGTTTAATATTCCGGCGGTTTCCGGCGTGGCAGTGGCGGAATGTGCTGCGCAGGAAGGTGAATTGATTTATCTGGATGGCAGCTTGGGTGTGGTAGCTCTGGCACCGTCTGAGCATGTAGCGACCTACTTTGAACGCGCCATCTGGCTCGCCGAGCAAATGGCAGCGAAAGAGGGCGCATTTACTCATCTCTCCGGTAAAACCCGTGACGGCAAAGAGATTGAAATCGCTGCGAACATTGCTTGTACCGTTGAAGCTGAGCCGGCTTTCGCAAAAGGTGCTGAAGGCATCGGCCTGTTCCGCACTGAAATGCTGTTTATGGACCGCGCGACGGCGCCAGACGAAGACGAGCAATTCAACGCTTACAAAACAGTACTGGAAGCGGCAGAAGGCAAGCCAGTGATTATCCGCACTATGGACATCGGCGGCGACAAGCCTATCGAATACCTGAACCTGCCACACGAGCATAATCCGTTCCTTGGGTATCGCGCCGTGCGTATCTATCCGCAATTTATCAGCCTGTTCCACACCCAAATCCGTGCCATTTTGCGCGCCGCACCTTTTGGTAAAACCAAGGTGATGATCCCGATGATCCAAAGCATCGAAGAGATCCGTTGGGTGAAAGCGCAGATCAACACAGTCAAAGCGCAAATGGAACAAGACGGTGTGGCTTATGGTGAGTTCGAACTTGGCATCATGGTCGAAATTCCGTCTGTCGCCTTCATCATGGATCAGTTCTGTAAGGAAGTAGATTTCTTCAGCATTGGTTCCAATGACATGACCCAATACCTGCTTGCGGTTGACCGTGACAACGACAACGTCGCGAAGCTCTACAACAGTCTGGCACCGTCGTTCCTGCGTCTGCTGGAAGCTGTCGTCAGTGGTGCACACGCGCACAACAAATGGGTTGGCCTGTGTGGCGAATTAGGCGCTAACAAGAAAGTGTTGCCACTGCTCGTTGGTGCTGGATTGGACGAGCTCAGCATGGCAGCGCCAAGCATTGCGACCACCAAGGCGCAATTGAGCCAACTGGATGCCCAGCTTTGCCGTGAGCTTTTCATTCAGGCTTGCAACTGCGCGACTATCGAAGAAGTGGAGCATTTGCTGGAAGCGTTCAGCCGCTCACAGGAAGACAAGCCGCTACTAGCCACCGAATGTGTGCTGTTGGATTGCGATTTCAACTCTAAGGAAGAAGCCATTCAAACGCTAGTGGGCAACCTTGGTATTCAAGGCCGCACCAATTTGGTGGGAGAGTTGGAAGCTGATATCTGGGCGCGTGAAGAAGTCTTCACGACCGGTCTGGGTAATGGCTTTGCGATTCCGCATACCAAGTCAGACAACATTGTTCATTCGTCGATTTCCATTGCCCGCCTGAACAAACCGGTGCGTTGGAGCGATGAAGAAGACGGCGAAGTAGAGTTCGTGATCATGCTGACCCTGAATAAAAACCAGGGCGACCAGCATATGCGCATCTTCTCCGGCCTTGCCCGCAAACTGATCCACGAGAATTTCAGAAACACCTTGAAAACGATGAATACGGAAGACGAAATGATCGCCTTCCTGACGTCAGAGCTAGCATTATAAAAACAAAGTAACTCAAACACCCAATCAAACGGGTATCTATTCGCCGCTCCCTACGAGCGGCTTTTTTGTGTTGATAGGGTGGGGTAGTGTAGGAGATAGAATGTGACGATCAGAAGTTTCGGCAAGTAAACTTTTAGCGTCTGATGAATATACTGAGATAAAGAATGGGTGCCTAACACTGCGTTCAAGGCTCATGGTGCAGACCAAATTACTCAAGGATGAGAAATGAAGAAACTAAATCTGTTTGATAAGCTCAATGCTGCCTCACTGCTGCTGGTCTCTCCGGAATGGCCTAAAGTGAAAGCAGCTCAAAAGAGAGCGCAATCGTTTGAAAACCCTGTTGTCAATATACCGCTGGAAATACGAACTATCGCCGGGCGAAAAATTCGCTTGGCAGAAGCAGGCCCCGTTGATGCACCAACAGTTGTTCTGCTCAGCCCATTTCCGGCTAGTATCCTCAATTTTGCCGGTTCTTGGGAATCGCTCACTGCCAATTTCAGAGTCATCGCAATAGATTTACCGGGTTTTGGTGGCTCTGAAGGTGATCGTCATGATATGACGCCAAGCGCACAAGGAAATCACCTTGCTGCAATCTTTGACGCTCTTGAACTGAACGACATTCATCTTGTCGCTCCTGATGTAGGAATGGCCTCTGCCCTTAGTTATGTGCTCGACCACGAACACAGATTAGCCAGTATGGTGATAGGCCACAGTATCGGTAATCCCAACCCAGTAGAGCTTGGTTTTATGATCGGTATGCTGGCTAAGTTTGGTTTCATGCGAGCCACTAGCGCGCTGCTAGGTGCTGGTCCACTGATCGCGTATTCCGCCAAGATTGGGGCTGTGCGGCATCAAGCCAGCGCCGTTGAAATTGACGATTATAAGAGAGCCTATGCGGGTAGGGCGCCTGAAGTCATACATTGGTTTAAAGATTTTTACGCAAAGTCAGAAGCCATTGCGGCACGTCTAAGTGAAATTCAGATCCCAACATTAGTATTTTGGGGCGAATTAGATGTGCTATTTGATGTCAGTAATGCAGAACGTATCCATGCAGCACTACCGAATAGTAAACTACATATTCTCCCCGAAGCAGGTCACTTTTCATGGGCAGATCAACCGCAAATGTTCGCCTCAATGATTGAGAGCTGGGTTGTTAATGAACACAAACAGATTGATATCTCTGCTTGAGTTTCTTCAATTAGCCCGTTGTTCTGGCGTAATAAGTGCCAGTCTTTCTGATACGGAAAACCATGAAGTTTGGCTTGTTGATGTTAACCAGTCTTGCCCTAATAGCCTGCAGCACTCAGCCAAACTTTAACTCCGAAGCAAATTACCAAGCTGGCAAGTTCTGCAGTTCAAGCTCATGATTGGGGAAAAGGCGTACGCATTGTCAGCATGGACGTACCAACCAACCAGCTAGCAGGCGCTCGTCAACAACGTCCTCACCCACAATGACCCCATCATCAAATCTGTGCTCGATGCTATCGACAATATGCCGATTGAGTTGATGGCTGCCATTGTCAGAAAGGACTACGAAACAAGAAGAGAGCACCAACGCCAGGGAATAGAAGCTGTTAAAGCCAAGGGTAAATACAAAGGCAAGCAACCCGACACCGAACGGCATCAGAAGGTAAAAAGCTAAAGAGAGAAAGGCCTCATCCTATGAGACGTTGCATAAGCGACCGACTTTAGCCGATTGTAGATGTGTAGGATATTGGTTAGCTGATTTTTGGACATTTCTTCATTATCATCTGCCTTATCTACCCCTATTTATAACGTCGCAATAACGGGCGCTTACCAAACCACCCAAACTGCTTTAATCCTTCGTATTCAGGACACTTTGAAAAGCTGCCGCATTGGCAAAGCGTCCCGTTCATAGCCTTGTTATGACAAAAGCTTGCTAACCACCAAGGATTGCTCTCAATGCGATGGCTTGAGGCACATCTGATAATGTGCCGAGTAATGGATACTCACTTTCACCTGCACCATGGGTCTCCTGATGCAGTCGATACGCGACTTGCAAAGACTCAGCTTCAAGTGCTTGCCCTGATAACTCGAAACCTTGCTCTAGGAGTTGAGCTTGCTCAGTTTGGAAGGTCTCTGTTCCTACTTCCAGGTGTATAACTACTGCGTCTTTTGACAAGAATTGATAAGTTTTCATTCGTCACTCCTTTGGTTAAACGGGTTAGTAAAAGAGTCCAAAAGAGACGATTCTTTGTTTCATAACGTTAGCATAACGGGCGTTTACTAGCCCAAACCGATTTAAACACCTAAATCACGGCATTTCTATGAAAAAAGCGCCACGAGTAAACGTCCCTCGTTCATGCTCTTGTTATATTCAATCTACACTCAAAACCTCCCTGAAAAACCTCGCTGTCCATAGCAGTAAATCTGATTCATTAGCAGATACCATCCCACCCTTCTCGTACACATAGCGGTTATCAACAAAAGAGCTCTCGATACCAGATAAAATCAACTCAAGGGACTCACATGCAACATTGCATTGATGGTTAAAAAACAATGTACTCAGCTCATATTGCCTATCTTTGGGAAGTTGTTTGAATAGGCTTCCAAGTCCATGTCCTCTTAGGCTACTACTCGCGAACTTCTTCGTGATCTGAGCACTTCCGATTTCAAATACAATCCTATCTTCTGATAATGACATTATTGATTTGATAAATAACTCAATTGAAAAAGCCAAGTTTGAATTGTAAGCAAACCTAAAGCTATTAACTTCAACTGCCATTTCCTCTGCCAATTCAGCAAGTTTCAAATACCCCAGGGCTGTTCTGTAAACTTCTCTGTTTGCTTTCATTAATCACTACTAGTCGATGTTCTGAATATAACGCCCTGTTAAGGTGTGAGCAAACGCAATACTAATGCCGCCGCATACCACCTTAAACACTAAACGCAACGCATAGCAAAAATGCCACGCGTTGCGA
>NZ_JAALDL010000069.1 GCF_011045095.1 Grimontia sedimenti | reverse complement strand
TCATTGATGGTGGTTTCGACAGCGGCTGGTGCGGTTGGCTGCGCCTCGAAATCACCGCCAGCGGTAGTGTCGACAGAGACGATAAATACATCATCATCCGCCGATTCATTCAGGCTGTCATCCAGGGTATCAACCGTAAAGTCGATAGACGTAGTGCCAGCGGCGATCACCACATCGCGGGTCACTGGGGTGACATCACCGTCTTCAGTGGTCTTATGGCCAATCACCACGGTGACAGTAAAGTCAGCCGTTGGCGCTTCGCTGAGCGTCAAGGTGTAACTGGCCGCTTCGCCTTCATTCACTGAGGCATCGCCCGTCAGGGTCAGGGTTGGCGCATCCGTGGTGGTGCCGTCATTGATGGTGGT
>NZ_JAALDL010000068.1 GCF_011045095.1 Grimontia sedimenti | reverse complement strand
CTGCTGCCTCCCGTAGGAGTCTGGACCGTGTCTCAGTTCCAGTGTGGCTGATCATCCTCTCAAACCAGCTAGGGATCGTCGCCTTGGTGAGCCTTTACCCCACCAACTAGCTAATCCCAACTGGGCCCATCCGGTAGCGAGAGGCCCGAAGGTCCCCCTCTTTGGTCCGTAGACGTCATGCGGTATTAGCCACCGTTTCCAGTGGTTATCCCCCTCTACCAGGCAGGTTCCCAGCCATTACTCACCCGTCCGCCGCTCGCCGCCCAACAAATCCCCCGAAGGTTCAATGTTGTCGCTGCCGCTCGACTTGCATGTGTTAGGCCTGCCGCCAGCGTTCAATCTGAGCCATGATCAAACTCTTCAATTAAAGTTTTTGGCTCGA
>NZ_JAALDL010000067.1 GCF_011045095.1 Grimontia sedimenti | reverse complement strand
GGCGCATCCGTGGTGGTGCCATCATTGATGGTGGTTTCGACAGCGGCTGGTGCGGTTGGCTGCGCCTCGAAGCCACCGCCGGAGGTCGCATTCACCGAGACGGTAAACACGTCATCATCGGCCGATTCGTTCAGGCTGTCATCCAGGGTATCGACGGTGAAACCGATGGACGTGGTGCCGGCGGCGATCACCACATCACGGGTCACTGGGGTGACATCACCGTCTTCCGTGGTCTTATGGCCGATAACGACAGAGACGGTAAAGTCAGCCGTCGGTGCTTCCGACAGGGTAAGCGTGTAGCTGGCCGCTTCACCTTCAATGACAGAGGCATCGCCAGTCAAAGTTAGCGTCGGTGCATCCGTGGTGGTGCCATCATTGATGGTGGTTTC
>NZ_JAALDL010000066.1 GCF_011045095.1 Grimontia sedimenti | reverse complement strand
GGGGGTTTCTAATCCCGATCGCTCCCCTACGCCTTCGCCCCTCACCGTCAGGTCCGTTCTCGTCAAGCGCCTTCGCCCACTGGTGGTCCCCCGAGGATTAGAGCATTTCACCGCTACCCTCAGAGTACCCTCGACGTCTCCCGGCCTCAAGACTGGCAGTATCCCTTGCAAGCCGAACGGTTAAGCCGCCCGATTCACAAGGGACTTGCCAACCCGGCTACGAGCGCTTTAGGCCCAATAATCCGCGACCACCACTTGGGCTGCGGGTATACCGCGCTGCTGACACTAGCTCAGGGGGTTTCTAATCCCGATCGCTCCCCTACGCCTTCGCCCCTCACCGTCAGGTCCGTTCTCGTCAAGCGCCTTCGCCCACTGGTGGTCCCCCGAGGATT
>NZ_JAALDL010000065.1 GCF_011045095.1 Grimontia sedimenti | reverse complement strand
ACGTAGCGGACTACGGGGGTATCTAATCCGTATCGCTCCCCACGCTTTCGTCCCTGAGTGTCAGAACTGTTCTAGCAAGCTGCCTTACGCATTTGGTGTTCTTGCCGATATTAACGCATTTTACTACTACACCGGCAATTCCGCTTGCCTCTCCCAGTCTCTAGTCTTATAGTTTCCTCGGCGGTTCTCGAGTTGAGCTCAAGAATTTAACCGAAGACTTACAAAACCACCTGCGGACCCTTTACGCCCAGTAAATCCGGATAACGCTCGAGGTCTCTGTATTTACCGCGGCGGCTGACACACGTAGCGGACTACGGGGGTATCTAATCCGTATCGCTCCCCACGCTTTCGTCCCTGAGTGTCAGAACTGTTCTAGCAAGCTGCCTTACGCATTTGGTGT
>NZ_JAALDL010000064.1 GCF_011045095.1 Grimontia sedimenti | reverse complement strand
CACACCGGTGACCCGTGATGTGGTGATCGCTGCGAACACCACCTCGGTCAACTTTACCGTAGATACCCTGAACGACAGCCTGAATGAATCCGCCGATGATGATGTCTTTACTGTGTCAGTAGACTCAACATCCGGTGGTGACTTTGAGGCTCAGCCAACCGCACCGGCCGCTGTCGAAACCACCATCAATGACGGCACCACCACGGATGCGCCAACCCTGACCCTGACGGGCGATGCCTCAGTGAATGAAGGTGAAGCGGCCAGCTACACCTTGACACTCAGTGAAGCGCCAACCGCTGATTTCACCGTGACTATCGTCGTGGCTCACAAGACCACGGAAGATGGCGATGTCACGCCGGTGACCCGTGATGTGGTCATTGCGGCAGGCACCACGTCCACTGACTTCACCGTC
>NZ_JAALDL010000063.1 GCF_011045095.1 Grimontia sedimenti | reverse complement strand
TCATGACTGGGGTGAAGTCGTAACAAGGTAGCCCTAGGGGAACCTGGGGCTGGATCACCTCCTTAACGATACTATTAATGCTAGTGTCCACACAGATTGTATAGGTTGAAAAAGTAAAGAGTGGTTTGGTATCCCAATACCAAACAACCGTGTGTCCCATTCGTCTAGAGGCCTAGGACACCGCCCTTTCACGGCGGTAACAGGGGTTCGACTCCCCTATGGGACGCCACTGGGTCGTTAGCTCAGTTGGTAGAGCAGTTGACTTTTAATCAATTGGTCGCAGGTTCGAATCCTGCACGACCCACCATCTTCTACCACAGAGGATGTAAAACTGATGTGGGCGATTAGCTCAGTTGGGAGAGCACCTCCCTTACAAGGAGGGGGTCACTGGTTCGAGCCCGGTATCGCCCACCACTTTTCCTTTATGCTGCGT
>NZ_JAALDL010000062.1 GCF_011045095.1 Grimontia sedimenti | reverse complement strand
TGCTTCCGACAGGGTGAGGGTGTAACTGGCTGCTTCGCCTTCATTCACTGAGGCATCACCCGTCAGTGTCAGGGTCGGCGCATCCGTGGTGGTGCCATCATTGATGGTGGTTTCCACCGCAGCCGGCGCGGTTGGCTGCGCTTCGAAGTCACCGCCAGCGGTAGCATTCACCGAGACGGTAAACACATCATCATCCGCCGATTCGTTCAGGCTGTCATCTAGGGTGTCGACGGTGAAGTCAGTGGACGTGGTGCCTGCCGCAATGACCACATCACGGGTCACCGGCGTGACATCGCCATCTTCCGTGGTCTTGTGAGCCACGACGATAGTCACGGTGAAATCAGCGGTTGGCGCTTCACTGAGTGTCAAGGTGTAGCTGGCCGCTTCACCTTCATTCACTGAGGCATCGCCCGTCAGGGTCAGGGTTGGCGCATCCGTGGTGGTGCC
>NZ_JAALDL010000061.1 GCF_011045095.1 Grimontia sedimenti | reverse complement strand
GGGGTGAAGTCGTAACAAGGTAGCCCTAGGGGAACCTGGGGCTGGATCACCTCCTTAACGATACTATTAATGCTAGTGTCCACACAGATTGCTACGGTCAAAAAGAAAAAGAACATACTTAGATGGGTCTGTAGCTCAGGTGGTTAGAGCGCACCCCTGATAAGGGTGAGGTCGGTGGTTCAAGTCCACTCAGACCCACCAATCGATTCGGTTGGTGGCACTAAGTATCGATGTGGGGCTATAGCTCAGCTGGGAGAGCGCTTGATTTGCATTCAAGAGGTCTGCGGTTCGATCCCGCATAGCTCCACCACTCTTTAAGCACACTTCTCTAAACAGAGAGTGCTAAGTGTTCTTAAAAAGTGGTTGTTCACTAGAACACATCACATGCTCTTTAAAAATCTGGAAAGCTGACTAAACAAACTCAATGAGTTTGTTTGTAAAAGTTCTCAAATGTTGACTCTACGGAGTTAACACCA
>NZ_JAALDL010000060.1 GCF_011045095.1 Grimontia sedimenti | reverse complement strand
ACGATGGTCACGGTGAAGTCCGCTGTTGGCGCTTCACTGAGCGTCAAGGTGTAACTGGCCGCTTCACCTTCATTCACTGAGGCATCACCCGTCAATGTCAGGGTTGGCGCATCCGTGGTGGTGCCGTCATTGATGGTGGTTTCGACAGCGGCCGGTGCGGTTGGCTGAGCCTCAAAGTCACCACCGGATGTTGAGTCTACTGACACAGTAAAGACATCATCATCGGCAGATTCGTTGAGGCTGTCATCCAGGGTGTCGACGGTGAAGTCAGTGGACGTGGTGCCTGCCGCAATGACCACATCACGGGTCACCGGCGTGACATCGCCATCTTCCGTGGTCTTGTGAGCCACGACGATAGTCACGGTGAAATCAGCGGTTGGCGCTTCACTGAGTGTCAAGGTGTAGCTGGCCGCTTCACCTTCATTCACTGAGGCATCGCCCGTCAGGGTCAGGGTTGGCGCATCCGTGGTGGTGCC
>NZ_JAALDL010000005.1 GCF_011045095.1 Grimontia sedimenti | reverse complement strand
AATGTGGCGGAGAGATAGGGATTTGAACCCTAGATACGCTATTAACGTATGCCGGTTTTCAAGACCGGTGCTTTCAACCACTCAGCCATCTCTCCGTAAGTGCGGCGAATATTAACGGGGTGATGGAATGCTGTAAACCCCTTTTCTGCACATTCGCGTTTAAGTGCCTCTTTTTTAAACGCATCGGCGGTATATGACGCAAAATCCCAAGACCGCACAGCCAAAGACGCAACTTCAACGCTGAAAGGCGCAATTAACCTTCTGATTTAGCCAGTTTCTCAAGGTTGTGACTACACTGATGAAAAAAGCCTTGCGTTATTGATAGGTGTATCACTTTTATAACCGAAGAGATGAAGGCACTTCCTGCTTAACATTGAACGTCGCAGAAAGGTCTGAAGGTCATCTCGTGAAGCACAAGGTAATTGGCCAACGAGAAGAGAGACGACAATGAAAACTTCAGATTTGTTTGTACGTGCGCTGGAAAATGAAGGTGTCGAATATATCTACGGCATTCCGGGTGAAGAAAACCTCGATTTTCTGAACTCGCTGAAAGACTCCAAAATTGAACTTATCCTAACGCGACATGAGCAGGCAGCCGGATTCATGGCGGCAACCTACGGCCGTTTGACCGGTAAGCCTGGTGTTTGTCTCTCAACCCTTGGTCCTGGTGCAACAAACTTCGTGACAGCTGCCGCCTATGCACAGCTCGGTGCAATGCCAATGATCATGCTGGGTGGCCAAAAGCCAATTCGTAAGAGTAAACAAGGCCGCTTCCAGATTGTTGATGTGGTCAACCTCATGAAGCCAATTACCAAATATTCCGAGCAGATTGTCGATGGTAACAACGTGACTGCCATGGTGCGCGAATCATTCCGCGTATGTAAGGAAGAGCGCCCGGGAGCAGGTTATCTGGAGTTGCCAGAGGACATTGCGGACGAAGACTCAGGTGCGACAGTGTTCGATGTTGTTGAGCACCGCAGACCCGATGCCAACGAGAAATGCCTCGACCAAGCGGCAGAAATGATCAAAAAGGCCAAAATGCCGCTATTGCTGATTGGTGCGGGTGCCAACCGTAAACGCTCCAGTCGCGCACTCAAAGAATTCATCGATAAAACGGGCATCTACTTCTTCAACACACAGATGGGTAAAGGTGTGGTGGATGAGCGTCATGAGCGCTTTATCGGTACTGCGGCTCTTTCAAGCCACGACTTCCTGCACTGTGCGATTGAAAAAGCAGACCTGATTATCAACGTGGGTCACGATGTGATCGAGAAGCCACCGTTCTTTATGGAGAAAGGTGGCACCAAGGTTATTCACATCAATTTCTTTGCGGCGCGTACAGATGAAGTTTACTTCCCGCAGCTTAACGTTGTCGGCGACATCTGTTCTTCAGTAGGTCGCTTAACAGAGAAAGTCGGTGAGTTGTCGCAAGACATGAGCTACTTCGGCCGTGTCAAAGCCCATGTTGATGAGCGTACGACCAAATACTTCGAAGATCGCCGCTTCCCTATTCTGCCCCAGCGTTTGGTGAAAATCCTACGTGACCAGCTGGATGATGAGGACATCGTCACCCTCGATAACGGCGTATACAAAATCTGGTTTGCACGTAACTACCAATGCCATACGAATAACACTCTGCTGCTGGATAATGCACTGGCAACCATGGGGGCTGGTTTGCCTTCAGCCATGGTGGCGAAGCAGCTTTATCCCAACAAAAAAGTTGTGTCGGTTAACGGCGACGGCGGCTTTATGATGAACTCGCAGGAGATCGAAACTGCAGTGCGGATGGGGCTGGATCTGGTGGTCATCATCCTGAACGACAGCGCCTACGGCATGATCAAGTGGAAGCAGGAAGGCATGGAATTCGACAATTTCGGTCTGGATTTCGGTAACCCTGACTTCGTGAAATACGCCAACAGCTTCGGAGCAATTGGTCACCGTCCTGATAGCCACGACGAGTTCCAGTCGATTCTGAAGCACGCTCTGAGTAGCCCTGGCGTGCACCTTATCGATTTGCCAGTGGATTACTCACTGAACCATTCCATCTTGAATGTTCTTATCAAGGAAAGCCGTTCAATCGGATAAAGGGAGAGTATAAACATCATGTCTGAACTGAACGTCTATCGCCCCTATGATGGCGGTTTGATTCGGTCGCTGCCAATGCAGACAGCGGACGACGTAGAAACAGCGCTGGCGACTGCTCACGGGCTGTTTCTCGACAGAAGCGCCTGGATGCCACCGCATCAACGCATCGAGATTCTGGAAAAGACTATAGAGATCATGTCATCGCAGGTTGAATCTCTCACCCGTATGGCAGCGGAAGAAGGTGGTAAGCCATACATTGATTCTAAAGTGGAAGTGCTTCGCTCCATTAACGGCGTCAAACTGGCTATCGAGCATATTTCACAAATCAAAGGCGAGCAGATACCAATGGGACAAACCGCGGCTTCCGTGAACCGTCTGGCCTTCACGATTCGTGAACCCATCGGCGTGGTCGCATCCATTAGTGCTTTCAATCACCCACTCAACCTCATCGTGCATCAGGTGATTCCAGCACTGGCTGTCGGTTGTCCGGTGATTGTGAAACCCGCGCTCACCACGCCTCTTTCTTGCCTGAGACTGGTTGAGATCCTGCATGAAGCTGGCTTGCCGAAAGGTTGGTGCCAGGCTTTGGTTTGCGACAACGACGCATCCAGCAAGCTTGTCTCTGACCCTCGGATTAACTTCCTTTCATTTATTGGCTCGGCAAAAGTCGGCTGGATGCTGCGCTCGCAGCTCGCGCCGGGCACACGCTGTGCACTGGAACATGGCGGAGCCGCCCCAGTGATTGTGGATGACAGCGCCAATATCGACGAAGTGGTGCCTATGCTTGCCAAAGGCGGTTTTTACCATGCTGGACAAGTTTGTGTGTCTGTTCAGCGAGTGTATGCGCAGCAGGGATTCTGCCGTGAATTAGCAGTCAGACTGGCTCAGGCTGCTGAGAAAATGAAGGTTGGCGATCCACTGGATCCGGGAACAGAAGTCGGTCCACTTATTCTTCCTCGCGAAGTCGATCGTGTTGACGAATGGGTTCAGGAAGCCGTGCAAGGCGGTGCGGAGTTGCTTTGTGGTGGCAAGAAAATCTCGGACACCTGTTACACCCCAACGGTACTGCTCAATCCGCCAGATGATGCCCGCGTATCTCAAATGGAGATCTTTGGTCCAGTGGTCTGTGTTTACTCTTACGCCGACAAGCAAACTGCTATCGATCGAGCGAACGGCTTACCTTATGCGTTCCAAGCTGCGGTTTTCACCAATGATTTGGAAGACGCCTTGAATGTCACCCAACAACTCAACGCAACGGCTGTTATGGTTAACGACCATACGGCGTTTCGCGTCGACTGGATGCCATTTGGCGGCCGTGATGCTTCTGGCGTCGGGCTTGGTGGCATTCAGTATTCCATGCATGAAATGACGCGCGATAAAATGCTGGTATTCAAGAGTAAGCACTTGTAATTCTACGCCACGATGCAATCTCTCTGACTCACCCTTGTTGAAGAGTACATTTCTCAATATTGGGTGGGTCGTTCTCTTTGAGTCTCCTTTCCCTATTGAAGTCCCGCCTTATCAGGTAGTTTGGGCAAAATGTCTTATAGTTAAATCAGGCATAACAATTTCAAAACAAGGGAGACAGCGTGAATATCCGAGCCAGGGCGGTTCTCTACACCGCATTCATTTTTACGGCTGTCATTCTTGCGTTCATTACTCTGGCATTTGGCTATCTGGCTGACGCCCGTAAAGAGGAGATGAACTACCGCGCCAAAGAGCTCGCAGAGCTTGTGTCTGTGACCTTCGAGATCCCACTGCTTGAAAAGAACCACACCATTATCCGAGATATGACGGATCGCTTCGTTGCTCACGAGGATTTGACCTATTTAACGATTGACCAAGGTGACTCGCTGATAGCACACAGCCGAAGCCTGGATACACCCGAGGATGGTATCACCGTGGTGATCAAGGAAGTAGAAAGTGATGAAGGTAGACTCGGCACCGTGATTGTTGGCTATCGCAATCATTACTCTGACAACATGGCGTCACCCATCGGGCAGGTTCTCATTTGGGGTACCAGTGGTATCGGCCTTTTTGCCATCGTGGTGATTTATATCTTGCTCTACTCCATCACACGCCCGCTAAGGAAACTTCATCAGATTAAAGAAAACGGTGAACCCGCATCCAGATTCAGCCTGTTCGATGTTGATGAAATAGAAACCACGGTCAATGAAGTCAATCAATTACGGAAAAAGATGGACAGGAGCTACAACAAACTTCAGTCCTCTTTGCGCGACCATGAGTTTTCCCATCAACAAACCCAAATCCTCGAAGAACGTAGCCAGGCAATATACAGCGCATCACTGGACGCCATCGTTGTTGTTGACGAGCAAGATACCATCATTGAATTCAACCCGACGGCAGAGCAGCTTTTTGGCTGGGCGAGAGACGAAATTCTTGGACTGAGACTGGCAGAAACCATCATTCCCGAAAGGATGCGAAAGAACCACATCATGGGAATGCAACACTTACTGCAAACCGGTGAAGGTCAGGTGCTAGACCAGAGGATTGAGCTTTCTGCAATGCGCAAAAGTGGGCGCGAGTTCCCCGTTGAAATATCCATATCCTCAGCAAAAACCAAAGCAGGTTACATCTTCGTCTCTTACATACGCGATATTTCAAAGCAAAAAGCGCGGGAAGAAGAACGACGACAGAATGCGCAGGCATTTGAACTGGCATTTCCAATGCTGATAGCCGATGCCAAAGGCCACGTTATCCGAGCGAATTCCGCGTTTTGCGAGATGTTAGGATATAAACCGGAAGACATCATTGGCGAGAAACCCCGCTCTTTGACAGAAAACCCGTCAGACAAGTCCTTTCATACTCAGATCTGGTTGTCTTTGTTGGGGCGCGGTCGCTGGGAGGGCGAGTTGGGCCTCAGGCACAAATCCGGATACGGCGTTCGCGTGAAAGCAAGAATGAAAGCCCAGCATAGCGAAGGGGATGACCTGCAATTCTATGTTGCGCACTTTGAGAGAATCAGTGACAACAAAGAAGATGTTGCGCTGAAAACTTCTCTCGAAGAAGAAAAACAAAGCCCGCTACAAACGGGCTAAGTCACTAGGGTCAGTGGACCTCTTATAACGCGATAAACACGCCAGCCAAGGCTGCACTCATCAAGTTAGCCAATGTTGCCGCGACAACGGCGCGGAAACCTAACTTCGCCACATCCTGACGACGCTCTGGTGCCATTGCACCGATAGAGCCAAGATTAATCGCTATAGAACCGATGTTGGCAAAGCCACACAATGCAAAAGTGACGATGATTTGGCTGTGTTCAGACAGGGTGTCCTTCACATTCACAAAATCCATGAAGGCGACAAACTCGTTCAGAATGGTCTTTTGACCAATCAGCGCACCCGCATTCAGTGCTTCGCTCCATGGAATACCGGCTGCAAATGCCAGAGGCGAGAACAGGTAGCCGAAGATCAGCTGCAATGTCAGGCCTTCATAGCCAAACCAAGTACCCACAATCTCAAAGCCTGCGTTTATCATCGCAATCACGCTCACGAACGCAATCAGCATGGTACCGACAGCCACTGCCACTTTCACACCGTTCATCGCGCCGGAAGCCAGTGCATCCACTGCGTTAACGTCGGCGCTTTTTTCCAATTCGATGTTTTCCTGCTCAATCGCGACTTCGCGTTCTGGCACCAACATCTTCGCCATCAGCAGTCCACCTGGTGCAGCCATAAAGCTTGCTGCAATCAAGTATTTCAGTTCGATACCCAGCGCCGCATAGCCGCCAAGCACTGAACCAGCCACAGAAGCCATGCCGCCTACCATGATGGCGAACAGCTCTGAACGGGTCATGTTCTTCAAGAATGGGCGGATAACCAGTGAAGACTCACTCTGGGAGAGAAAAATGTTGCTGGTTGCAGCCAGAGACTCAACCTGAGAGGTACCCAGAAGACGTCGAATTGCACCGCCAATCACTTTGATTAGCCATTGCATGATACCGAGGTAGTAGAGAAGAGAAATGATGGCAGAGAGGAAGATGATGAGAGGAAGAACGCGGACAGCAAAAATGAAATTACCACTTGCCAGATCACCGAAAACAAAGCCGATGCCTTCGTCCGCAAAAGCTAATAACCCTGAAACGCCGTTGCTGATTGAACCGAGAAGAGATTGACCAAGAGGGAAATAGAGAACCAACGCGGCAAAACCGGCTTGAAGGGAGAAAGCGCCGAGAACAGTTCGCCAATTAATGTCACGACGACTGTCTGAAAGTGCGTAAGCACACGCTAACAGGGCCAATACGCCGGCCAAGCTGTAGATGATTTGCATTATGTTACCTTGCTTATGTATCTGGATTTTGGCGTGTTTTGATAAGACGCGCGCAGGCAAAGGCAACATGGCAGGAGGCTGCAGATGCTGTCTTACCCGAAGGCGAATATCAAAGGCCCATATACCCAAACGACCCGGAGATACAGGTTGTAATTTGTTTGGGTATCAATGCTCACAGTTACGCTGGGCCCAGTTCCTTGGGGCAAGTTTCCATTTTGCAGCCGATTGAAAGCTTGGTTATTCACGCCATTCGTTAACGAAAAGCGCTCGCTTTAACCGGGCGGGGAATATAGCAAAGCCAATCCGTATGTGACAATGATCACTTTTGTTAAATTTCACGGTCTGATGACAAAACAGGCGCAAGAGGCTGATTTAAATAAAACTAAAACGAGAAAGCCCGGCAAAAATGCCGGGCTTGTCGATGTATCTTCGAGCTGAACTCACTTCAAGTGGAAGATTTGTTCTGTTTCCAGTGACGTCATCGCTCGGACCTGACGCCACACGTAGTAGAAAATACCTAACATCATCAATGTGCTTGGAATCGCAATCATTGGGTAGCTGTAGAGCGTCATCTTACCCAACTCTTCATTGAACGCCACAGTGCCTGCTGGGCTGGTCACAATCCAGGTTGCGAGGAAATAGTTCATCACAGAAGAGAACACAAAGGTGCTGGCGAACAGATAGTTTGAAATGGTCAGACAGCGGTCAAACGCATCCGTGTTGTTGGTTTGTGCGAGACGTTCTTTAATGAGTTCGAGATTCAGCAGGGTATCGTTAAAAACCAGCTTCTTCACAATCGGATAAGGCGTGAAAGTGGAAATTAACACCGCCAGACCAATCACACCAGGAATCAAGGCTTCTTTAATCGCCAGCCATTGCGTGTCCAGTTCAAGAAGCCCAATCCCGCCAGTCAGCAACACACTCACAAAACCCAGTGCGGCAATCAGATTCAGTTTCTTGCTACGAACAAGTTCCAAACCACCGTAAGCTACCGGAAAGGCCAGCGCAACCACCAGCGCCATTACAGTGCCAAGGTGTTCTTCACCGCTGAACTTCATCAAAATGAACGAAGGCAAAAATACGTTAAAGACAATTTCGAACAGTGCGTTCGGCTTTTTGGTTTCGGTATTACTCATAATCTTCCAGTTTAAAGCGCCATGTTATTTTTCAGGCTTTGTTGAATTGTTCCCTGACAGCCATAAGATGTAAAGCCTGACCACACCATCCTGTGTAACGGCATGTGTCTCTTGCTTGGTTTTTAGGCAGCGATTTGATGTGAAAAGTTCCGAAAAAGCTCAAGTAAGTGGGATATTGAGACTCAAAAAAGCCCCGACATTTCTGTCGAGGCTTCATTGTGTTGGCGGAGCGGACGGACTAGAGCGCGCCGGGCTCCCGGACGCGGCCCAAAGTGCGCAGCACTTTCTGGGGCGCGTATAAGAAAAAAGCCCCAGTCTCTCGGCTAGGGCTTAAATCGTTGGCGGAGCGGCCGGGCTGGCGCTCCAGCGGGACTCAAGCCGTATGGCTCGTGAGAGTCCCCCTATTGGAATCTGATAAATACAAAAAAGCCCCGCAGTTTCCTGCAGGGCTTTGTTGTGTTGGCGGAGCGGACGGGACTCGAACCCGCGACCCCCGGCGTGACAGGCCGGTATTCTAACCAACTGAACTACCGCTCCAATTCTTGTGAAATCCGGCTTTGCAGCCCAACTTCCAGAATGTGGCGGAGAGATAGGGATTTGAACCCTAGATACGCTATTAACGTATGCCGGTTTTCAAGACCGGTGCTTTCAACCACTCAGCCATCTCTCCGTAAGTGCGGCGAATATTAGCGAGGTCTCGGAAGGCTGTAAACCCCCTTTTTGCATGTTTTAATTCAAATGCTCAAAAAGCCACCAGGAAGTATGCATTTTCTTGCTGCACATCAGAAAACCCAACATCTTAAAAATGGGAAATTAACCTTCAAAACGAATTTTAAACTTTCTCGCACCCCGAATGTCAGTGACTGCTAGAATGCCCATTATCTAAAACAATTCGAACATGACGATGATAAGAAAACTGCTCACCTTCTTTCTTTGCTTTTTTGCCCTTTCACCTGCATTTGCTACCGAACAACCGGAAACCATCAGAGGTGCAGCCTGTTTAGTCTCAGATGATCAAGGTCGTGTGTTAGTCACCCGAGATATTCTGAATAACCGAATTTCAATACCCGGAGGCTTTGTAGATAGCGATAATCCTGCTGACGCTGCGATCCGCGAAACCCTCGAAGAAACGGGTATTGCGGTTGAAGTGGTCAAAGAGTTTGCACGATTAGATAGAGCCGTTTTGTTTGATTGTCGCGCTCTATCCCCTATTGCTATCCATAATCAGGAAGATGGCAATGCCATGGTGGCCAGTTGGCAAGCAGAACATTTTGGCCGTGAGGTGCGAAATGTCGCCATGATGACGCCAAGCTCTGTAGACATTAAAGAAGTCCGATTCCCCAATCAGGTAAGAATGATCCCAACCTGGTTGGAAACAGCTACCCCCAGTGAAACCACGCACTTTGATGATTTCAGCCACATGAGTGCTGAATTCAATGTTTGGAATGCGTCGATTAACCAAACGTTCCAACAAGCCATCAAAGCAATGCCTTCCATTTTTGGTGGACTGCTTACAGCGTCCTCGGCAATGGGAAGCGGCGTGTTGTTCTTCTTGCTTATCCCAATTGCAATGGCATCTGGCGGCTTAAAACGGGTTTCTCAATTGATGTTTACAACCGTCGCTGTCACCTTGATTGTCAGCTTCGCAAAGCTGCATTTTGCTGTTCCCAGACCCTTTTATCTGTTCCCAGATCTTCAGCTTACAGGCGCTTCAGGCTTTGCTTTCCCGAGTGGCCATACAGCGACAGCCTTCGCAGTGTGGGGACTGGTTTATCTGTGGTTGAAACAAGCAGGCAAGGGATATCTCACTATTTGGTTAATACCGTCGGTATTGGTGGCATTAAGCCGTGTTTATCTTGGTGTCCATTATGTCACCGACGTGCTGGCCGGAGCCGTGATTGGTACGTTGGTGGTGTCAATTTCACACGCTTTGACTCAACGCCAGAGCAAAGTTGTTTCGCCAGTATTGTGGGCACTGATTGGCGTTGTCACTCTTCCACTTGCCGCCACCCAGATCCAGCCAACTTTTCTCTACTGTGCGGCTTTTTCGCTGACTTTCGCTATGATGCAGTTCCTTACCAAAAAGCAAATCCCTGCTATTGATACACCTTTGGGTAAGAAGGGATTCATCTGGTCATTGGTCAGTGTCGCGGGAGTCGCCGGGCTGATTGGCGGCGTTGGGCAAGTCTCCAACTCTAGTATCGAAATTCTTACTGCAACCACACTGGGGTTTGCTTTGTTGGCTGTGCTGTCATCTTGGTTGGTTCCTAAACTCAGCAGATAACTCAGCACATCACTCAACAACGGAGCCAGCCACAAAAAAGAGCGCCCTGAGGCGCTCTTTTCATCTATAAGACCAATTAGCCTTTCGCGATATCTGCCAGTTCTTTTTCCGCATCATGGTCAATTTCCACGTGCGTAATAATACCAGCGCTTGGATCGTTGAAGACTGACTCATCCAGCTTGCCTTCGCTCTTCGCAACAATACAGCTTACTGCCGCATCACCGGTCACGTTAACCGCGGTACGAACCATATCCAGCAGACGGTCAACACCCAGAATAAGGCCGATACCTTCCAGTGGCAGACCAACCTGTGCAAATACCATCGACAGCATGATCAGGCCAACACCCGGAACACCAGCAGTACCGATAGAAGCCAGTACAGCCATCAGAATCACAGTCAGGAAGCCACCTAAACCCAGATCAATACCGTAGATGTTAGCGATAAATACCGTCGCTACACCCTGCATGATCGCAGTACCATCCATGTTGATGGTTGCACCAAACGGAACGGTGAAAGAACCCACAGAGTTCTTCACACCCATACGCTCAGTCACGGTACGCAGCGTAACAGGAATCGTCGCATTCGAGCTTGCAGTACTGAATGCGAATACCTGCATGTTGCGCGCCTTCTTCATGAAGGTCACGATATTCAGGCCAGAGAACACTTTCAAAATGGTTGGGATAACCACAAAAAGGTGAACCAGCAGGATGCCAATCAGCACAACCACATAGCCAATCAACTCAACAAAGAGTCCCAAACCGAGGTTGGCCATGGCTTTGGCGATCAGACAGAATACTGCATAAGGTGCGATTTCCATGATGAGGGTAACCATCTTCATCATGATTTCGTTCAGCACTTCCACCAGCTCAACGACTTTCTTCGCTTCTTTACCCACCATCAAAATACACACACCCATCAGGATGGCGAAGAAGATGATTTGCAGCATCTCGCCTTCGGAAAGCGCATTCACTGGGTTGTTAGGAATGATGTCGATAAGCACTTGAGAAAGTGGCGGCGCTTCACGGCCTGAGAACGCAGTATCAGCGGCCATTTGCATGCCTGTACCGATACCACTGATTGATGCGATTGTTATTGCTACAGCAATCGCAACAGCAGTCGTCAGAATATAAAGCGCGAAAGATTTCGAGCCCACCCTGCCGAGCGTTTTAATGTCACCAATCCCGCATACCCCGCAAATTAGTGAGAAGAGTACCAGCGGAACTACCATCATTTTCAACGCGTTAACAAACATCTTTCCCACAACGTGGAACAAGCCGTTTGTGATGTAGGTGTCAACAAATCCACCTGCTGGGTTTAAACCCAGAATGTTAATTGCCAGTCCAAGAATAATACCAGCTACCAAGCCGACAATAACCTTGGCGGTTAGGCTCATCTTGCCATCACCGTTTGATGCAGCGTCTACCATATTGCCTCCATGACTTAAGTTATGCAGTCGTGAAAACCCTTTCTTTTGTCTGACTTACTGGCAATTGGCAAAATTTTCGCGAGCTAATCGCGCATAATTAGTCACAAAGAGAGATATTCCATTCACTCAATGAGAAAGTGGTTGAATTAGCTTAAAAATTGACCAGTAGTGAGCGACTTATCTCGGGCAACCTCACAACTGGCAATAGATATATCGTGAATCTAAATTCAGCTTTGTCTCGAATTTGAGTGATTTTGAAGTTTTTGTTAACGAGCCATTAACGAAATATGCTGCATAGGAATAAAGACAGAGAATTGGCGAGTCTTGCAGCAGGTTCTATCCTGCTGCGACTTCCTGGGAAAGGTTTAAGTGATTCTGTGCGGTCATGAAACTCACGTGAGCTTCAATCAAGGTTTTGGCTTCACTTTGCCAGTACTCGCCCTCTTGGCACTGGCAGTACTCAAGCAATACCACAACTAAGGCATCCATCCGTTGCAGGCACCATTTCTTCACTTTCAAATCGTGCCCAATGTTGCTGCCCATTTCCTGCATCTTGCTGTAGGCGAATTGGAGGAAAGCGTAAGCACCTTCAACACTGTCCTGAGCGTTAAGATGATGATGGATGCGCATACACGCATCCAACCAGTAGCCAATCGCCTGACTCTTAGACTCATCAATGTATGGAAGAAACAGTGATGGGGGCGCTTGCTTCACCATTTCTTCCAAACAGCAAATCTCATTGATGTTCTGGTTACAATACCAACGCTGAACTTCACCCAGCCACACATCAACGGTCAGCTCATTGGACTGATTCATGCCGCCGACTCCCAATTACGCACAAAGTGATTGTCCGAGACTTTCTGGATTTCAGGCTGCAATTTCGCACTGAGAATACGAACTTCATCGGCGTTCTGGGAGTAGTTTTCAGTTTGATGGATAAGGTCCGCGAACGGCAGGTCCGGATCCGGCACGGCAGAAATGAGAAGCTTGGTATAAGGGTGTTGTGGATTGGAGAGAATCTCCTGCGTATCGCCCCACTCTACGATTTGTCCGCGATACATCACCGCCGTTTCTTCTGCGATGTAATGCGCTGTCGCTAAGTCATGAGTGATGTAGAGAAAACCAATTCCCATCTCTTTCTTCATGCGTTGCATGAGGTTCAACACGCCCAAACGGATTGAAACATCCAGCATTGAGGTTGGTTCATCCGCCAGAATCACTTCTGCACCCACACCCAACGCTCTTGCCAGATTGATACGCTGACGCTGACCGCCACTTAGCTGGTGAGGAAACTTGGAGAGACAATCCGGATCCAGCTCGACAAGTTCCATCAGTTCGCGTTGGCGTTGTTTCACTTCCTCTTCGGTCGTGGCCTGGTTGTGGATTTTCAGCGGTCGAGCAATATGGTGATCGATAGTGTGAGCCGGGTTGAGCGAACCAAACGGGTCTTGGAAAACCATCTGTACATTACTGCGGTATTCGCGCAGTGCTTTGCCCGAATTGATGGTGTCGATACTCTGCCCTTTAAACAGAATATCTCCCGTCGTCATCTCATGCACCTTGGTAATAAGACGTGCCACGGTACTTTTTCCGCAACCAGATTCTCCAACAAGCGCTAATGCGCGCCCTTTGTGAAGATCAAAGCTGATTCCGCGCAGTGCTTCAAAGGGTTCTTTTTTAGAGAAACCGCCACCTGCAAGGAAGGTTTTTGAGACGTTCTTAACTTCAATAATTGGCTGACTCATGCGGTTACCCCCTGTTCAAACTTGGCTTTGCTGCCTTCGCGGTCGTGAATATTCGGGAAAGAGGCCCAAAGCTTCTGGGTATATTCGTGTTGCGGGTTCTGGCGAATTTCTTTTGAGCTATTCACTTCCACTATTTCGCCGTGACGCATGATGGCAATGCGGTCACTCAGTTGAGCCATCAGAGCCAAATCATGAGTAATGAAAAGCACAGAGAAGCCAAATTCTTCTTTGAGGGTGAAAATCTGCTGAAGGATTTCGCGTTGCACCACAACATCCAGCGCCGTTGTGGGCTCATCCATGATGATAAGTTTCGGACTCAGACTCAGTGCGATCGCAATCACCAAACGCTGACGCATGCCGCCACTGAACTGGTGCGGGTAGTCTCTCAACCTGTCACGGGGAATATTCACCAAGTCCAACATCTTGTAGGCGCGATCAATCGCTTCTGCACGCGTCCAACCTTTGTGGTGGCAAATCACATCCACGAATTGCTCTTCGACCGTGAGTACTGGGTTCAGGGAATTCATGGCACTTTGGAATACCATGGCGATCTCGCTCCAACGAACCGCCGCCAACTCTTTATTGGACAGCGTGCGTAGGTTTCTCTCTTCCAGCCAGATTTCGCCGCCGGAAATGTACGCAGGTGGCTTGTGCAGATTGTTTACCGAAAATGCGATGGTACTTTTTCCGCAGCCGGACTCCCCTGCCAGCCCGAAGACTTCACCTAGGCCAATATCAAAACTGACCGATTTAACCGCACGGAAATGACCATCATCCGTGATGTAGTCAACGCAAAGATCTCGAACCCTTAACAAAGGGTCACTATGAAAGGCGTGTTCACTTGCCATGTAGATTCACTCCCAAAACAATATTGAATGCAAATTATTATCATTTCTTTTTGCAGTAAAATAAGTTCTCAAAAAGAGTGAATTAGATCGCAGAGTATTGGGGAAGGATCGCAAGCGTCCTTTCAGGTACAATTCCCGCTCATTTCTCCAACCCGTGGTAAGCATGAGTCAATGTCCTGAGTGCGGAAGCGCGCTTGAATGCACTGCTGAGTCTGGTCAATGCTGGTGCATGCAGTATCCCAATATTCTCCCTCCAGCAGCAGAGGACAACCTCTCGTGTCTGTGTAAAACCTGTCTGGCTAAACGCATTAACGAGAAGCTGGAAACCCTCTATCAGGAATACAGCACCAATGACTTGATTCGTCTGGCAAAGCCCTATCGCGAGCAGAAAGAGTTAGTCGAAGGACTGGATTACACCATCGAACGTGGACTTTATGTATTCTCGGCTTGGTACCATTTACGCCGTGGCACCTGTTGTGGCAATGGCTGTCGCCACTGCCCATACGGCAAAGCAGAACCATCAGGCTACAACAACGTGGGCTAAATCACGGACTGTTTGACGTTCTTAGCTGAAAATACGCCGCTTTTTTTCACTCAAACAAGACAATCCAGAAAAATGAAAATCGTTGCTGTCACTGCCTGCCCTACAGGTATCGCCCACACTTATATGGCTGCTGCTGAACTCAAAAAAGCAGCTCAACAAATCGGTATTCAAATCGCAGTGGAGACCCAAGGCGCGATGGGTATTGAGAACCCGCTAAGCATTCAGGATATCGCCCGCGCGAATGTGGTATTGATTGCCTCCGACATTGAAGTAGAAGACCGCGCCCGTTTCACTGGCAGCAAAATCCACTGCGTGACCATTGAAGAAGTCCTGACAGATCCCGTGAAAGTATTGGAGCGCTGCAAGACGATATGATCACCCGGAGGATCACCTTCTTTGTTGATGAAGAAGGCCTGGCAGCATGGAGGCTGAACCGTTTGAAAACACTGGCGGGGTACTTCCGATCCGTCACGATGTTCTGCAATATCTCCCAACGCAAACAAGCCAGTGTCGAACACCCTATCAGGATGATGAGCCTGAGTATCAAGCCGGGCGATCTCTGCCAGTTATTGATTGAAGGGTCTGATGCCGAGCTTGCTTCCATGGTGCTCACCGATTTTCTGGATGAACATGCTCACGTACTTTCCGGTGGCAAAAACAGTGCGCCGTTTGAGCCTTCTAATCATGTCACCCTACCCTTCACGGGTTGCATCCACCGCATTGATAGATCTCCATTGGATAAACACGCGTTATTGGCAGAGTTCGCGCTGAAAGTTTCAGTGAATGAATCTGCCAGTCAGGAAGACTTGTTCAACGCGCTGTATAAACGGGAGAGTGTTTCTGCGACCTGTATGGGCAACGGTATTGCACTGCCTCATATCATTTCACCAAATGTCAGCAAGGCGCATTTGATGATAGCGACCACAGCGTTGCCATTGAATTGGGGTTCACAGCGCGGTGATGTGACGCGGGTGATAGGAATGATGCTCCCTGCGCCGCCAGTTCGCGAGCACGTGGTCGCCGTTTCAGTTTTTTCTCAATTGCTACTCGAAGAACATTTCTGCAGATATCTCACCGATAATCAGGATGTGGATATTCTGGAAACCATCATCGTTCATTCCCTTTCCAATGCGTCAGTCTGAGCCCCGATATTCAGACGGTGTCATGCCAGTTTTGGACTTAAACACGCGGTAAAAGTAATTCACATCCTGAAAGCCGCAACGGGTTGCCACTTCCCCCAACCGAAAGTCATAACGTTTCAACATGAACTTAGCTCGGTCTATCCGCACCCAGGTAATGTAATCCGCCATCCGCATATGGCCTTGCTGTCGGAAAAGCCGCGACAGGTGATTCGGCGTGATATTGAAGCGGTGCGCTATCGACTCGCGGGTGATGTGGCGGTGAAAGTTCTCCTGAATGTAGATACAAATCCCCTGATACAAATCTTCCACCCGGTTACGTGTACCAGCAGCGGGCGCGGTAAGCATCTGCTGGCAATAGCTCAACAGCGCATGGAGCAGGTATCCATCCATCGGGGTTTGCACGGGCTCTTTGGCAAGTGTATTCAGCGCAGCGAGAATATGGTCGATAGCGTGCCCGGTTCGGGTTTGTATACTGTGTTTTTGCACGTCATAAAAACCCGGTTGATTCTTGGCCTTACTCACCAAACTGAAGCCCAGTTGGCGCTTACCAAAAAGAAGGCTCAAAACGGAGCAGTCGGTGTCCCAGTTGGGTTTGTTCCAGCTGTTTGGCGGCACATATAAAGCATCCCCTGACAATAGTTTCGATTCAGTGATCGACTTGTCGGGGTTTTCCAAAAGGTTGGGATATTCACCGCTGATCACCAGTTCAACGCGGGGAAAGTTGACCTGATAACTGAATTGAGGTGGCGTCACCTGATCGCTCGCAAACCAGATGCGATTGAAGTGTTCGCGCTCTGCCAGAAGATTCTCCAGCAGTAGTTGAAAGACCTGACTCATGGTTGTTGTATTTAGGGGCTGTTGACCTTTGGTGGTGAAATTTTGTTCTAGCCCTAAACGTTTTAGGCGCGGCGAGGTGTGTGCAGCCTAGTCACTCTAAGCAAATACACCTCAACAAAGCATAAAACGTTTAGGGTACGGGACGCGCAGTCGAACCCTTTGGGCAGCGTTTGTGGGGGACTTTCTGCTGCAAAAATCATCACCAAAGGTCAACAGCCCCTAGAACCCGTTAACGCGCCGATTATGCGCCTGCACACTTTAGTCAGCCAGAGAATCTCTACAGCACATATCTAATGCGTGACTAGGCTCACCAAAAATGCAGTCTCTGGCACCACTTATAGGTTACTAATCTCTAGCAACATTGAAAATCCCCCAGATCTCGCTCACTAACAGATGATAAGAAAATAAACATAAATTATTGATTAATAAATATATAAATTTTATCCCTTACAAAATCACAACTCTTCCCTTACTGAGAACAAGATCACACCTCAATTTCAATGTTACAAATATCCAGTAAAAGCCTTATCTCTCCTCTTCAAACAGTACATGCGAAAACGGGAAAATATATCTATTGGTGAGAGCCGTTAAAAACAAAAACTTTTGAGGGATAGACATCATGATTACATCGCTAATCAATGAAGATCTGATTTGCCTGAACCTGAAAGCAACGTCCAAAGAAGACGTTTTTGCAGAAATGATTGAACTTCTGCATGCTCAGGGCAGAGTGAACGATAAAGCACAGTTCCTGGCTGATATTCACGCCCGTGAAGAACTGGGTAACACCGGCTTCGAAGATGGCGTTGCCCTGCCGCACGCAAAGAGTACTGCGGTAATTGAGCCTGCTGTCGCTATCGGTATCAGCCGCGAAGGCATCGAGTACGGCGCTGAAGATGGTCTGCCTTCAAAACTCTTTTTCATGATTGCTTCGCCAGACGGCGGCGCAAACCACCATATTGAAGTGCTGGCTGAACTGTCTTCAAAACTGATTGAAGATGGCTTTATCGAAAGCTTCATGAAAGCCGAAAGCGCTAAAGAGGCGCTCGCTCTGCTACTTGAGAAAAAACAAGAAATGGAAACACCAGAAGCCAATAAAGGTTTGCTGATTGGTGTGACGGGTTGTCCTGCAGGTGTTGCACACACTTATCTGGCGGCAGAAGCACTGGAGAAAGGAGCAGCGGAACTGGGCTATGAAATGAAGGTAGAAACCAACGGTTCTATCGGCGTGAAAAACAGCCCGACTGCAGAAGAAATTGCCCGCGCAGAAGCGATTATCGTTTCCTGTGACAAGCAAGTGGACATGACCCGTTTTGCTGGCAAACGTCTGATCAAAACCGGAGTTAAAGCGCCAATCAAAGATGCAAAAGGCTTGATCAATCAAGCGCTGGAAGCACCTGCATATGTTGCTTCAGCAGATGAAAAAGCATCTGAATCAACCGAAAGCAAAGCTTCTCAGGCACGCTCTGATTTGTATCGCTACCTGATGAATGGCGTGTCTCACATGATCCCATTCGTAGTAACCGGTGGTCTTCTGATCGCACTGGCTCTCGCAATTGGTGGTCAGCCTACCGAAGCAGGCATGGCGATCCCTCCTGGCAGCATGTGGAACAAAGTGTTGGATGTGGGTGTGGTCGCTTTCACCCTGATGATCCCAATCCTTGCCGGTTACATTGCTTACGCGATTGCTGACCGCCCAGGTCTGGCTCCTGGCCTGATTGGTGGCTGGATTGCCAACAACGGTTCGTTCTATGGCGCAGAGGCGGGTACAGGCTTCATCGGTGCTATCGTTGCAGGTCTGCTGGTGGGTTACTTCGTGAAATGGGTAGCTACCCGTAACTATCACAAGTTTATCCAGCCATTGGTGCCAATCATGATTGCACCAATCACAGGTTCTCTGTTCATTGCTGGTCTGTTCATCTTCGTTATCGGCGCGCCAATCGCGGGACTGATGGAGGGCCTGAATACTATGCTGACCAACATGAGCACAGGTAACGTTATCCTGCTGGGTATTGTGCTGGGTGGTATGGCTGGCTTCGACATGGGCGGTCCATTCAACAAAGTGGCATTCCTGTTCTCTGTCGGCATGATTGCAAGTGGTCAAACACAGTTCATGGGTGCGATGGCATGTGCAATCCCTGTTGCTCCACTGGGTATGGCACTGGCTACGGTTATTGGCCGCAAGTTCAACATCTTCGAACAGTCTGAAATCGAAGCGGGTAAAGCATCTGGTGCGATGGGTCTGGTCGGTATCTCTGAAGGTGCGATTCCTTTCGCAGCACAAGACCCAATGTCAGTGATTCCTGCGAACGTCATCGGCTCAATGGTTGCTGCGGTCATGGCCTTCTCCTTCGGTATCACTAACAGCGTGGCGCACGGTGGTCCAGTGGTTGCCCTTCTGGGTGCAATGAACAAACCTGTACTGGCCCTGGCATGTATGGCAGTGGGTGCAGTGGTGACCGCGCTGGTTGCAGTATCCCTGAAGAAAATGCGTCAGGCGAAAGCGCAAAACGAAGTAGCAACTGCATAAACTGACGAAGAACGCTCCCTCCTACTGGGAGCGTTTTATTTGTTCAAAGTCAGCTACACACAGTCATAATTTGATAGACTCCTTGCCAGATTTCGAAGGCTTAAAGAAGAACAATGACAACTCAATTTTTCCCTCTGAAAAACGTTATCCAGGACTATGCCTGGGGCAGTCACACTTCCCTGACTGAACTGTTTGATATGCCAAACCCAGAGAACAAACCGCAAGCGGAAATCTGGATGGGTGCTCACCCAAATGGCTGTTCAAAAATCGCTGTCGATAACAAAGAAACCCTGCTGTCAGATTTCATCAGTTCAGATATGGAAAACATTCTGGGCGTATCCACTACCCAACAATTTGGTGAGCTGCCTTACCTGTTCAAAGTGCTGTGTGCTGAAAAAGCGCTGTCGGTGCAGGTTCACCCTAGCAAAGCGCAGGCGGAAGCCGGTTTTGCAAAAGAAGAAGCGGCAGGTATTCCCCTGTCAGCGAGCTTTAGAAACTACAAAGACCCTAACCACAAACCGGAGTTGGTTTTCGCGCTGACTGGCTACACGGCGATGAACGGCTTCCGCGACTACAGCGATATTCTGGGCTTTTTCCACCAGCTCAACATTGAAGAGTTGGCATCACTGGTAAGTGCATTGCAAGACAACCAAAGCGAACAAGGTCTGAGTGATTTCTTCGGTGCGCTGCTTTCTCTGGAAGGCGAAGCCAAAGACGCAGCGGTATCTAAACTACTGACCTATGCAGATGCAAACCAAACTGATGAATTGTTTGCGTTGCTGTTGACGCTATCTGAGCAATACCCAGGCGATATTGGTTTGTTCTCGCCGCTGATCCTGAATACGCTGACACTTCAGCCGGGCGAAGCGATGTTCCTTGATGCCTGCACGCCGCATGCTTATATAAAAGGTACGGGGCTGGAAATCATGGCGAACTCAGACAACGTGCTTCGCGCAGGTTTGACACCAAAGCATATGGATGTACCGGAACTGATTTCCTGCACACGATGCTTGCCAATGCCAGAAGAAGCCATCCTGCTGGCACCTAACATTCAAGGCAATGCGCAGCACTACCCGATTCCTGTGCCGGATTTCAAATTCAGTGTTTACCGCAACACCAAAAATGAAGTACTGAGCACACAGAGCGCTGAAATCCTGATTGCTGTAGATGCACCACTGACTCTTACCCACTCGAATGGTGACAGCGTCACTTTGAGTAAGGGCGAATCCGTTTTCATTCCAGCGTATGTCGGCGATTACCAGACCAGCTGCGAAGGTCTTTTTGCCCGCGCTTATAACTAATCACACCTAAGAAAATCCCCCTAAGTAAGATCGCCCGGCAATTGTTGGGCTTCTTTTCTGCTTCTACCCGATTCCAACTTTTTCATATGCGTCAACGAGATGCGTAACAATCAATTTAACAACGCTTTTCCACCATCTGAGAAAGTGTTGCTAAAGCCAAATGCGCTAAGATATTTGTTTAATTTACTATGTTTAACATTAGAAAAAGCCCCTACCATGCCTAGCTTCCTGAACACCAAGTGTCTCAGGAGTTAGTGTGCTCGAGGGAGTTATCTTGCACTCAAAGAAAGCGCTTTCATATGCTGGCAAGATAGTGAGCACGCTGTCTAAATAGAACTGACTACCCTCGGAGGGGCTCTATGCTCAAAGGAAAAATCATAGTGTCAGGAGTAACGTCACTGGCCATTCTGTCGGGGTGCTTTCTTGAATCGAAAGTCCCTTACTACCCGGATTGGCCACAGATCAACAGCGCAATCAAAAAAGACCCGGAAATAGAAAGCCGGGTCGCGGAAATACTCGCGCAAATGACGCTGGAAGAAAAAGTCGGACAGATGATCCAACCCGACCTTCGCAGTGTTACCCCTGAAGAAGCGAAAGAATACAAACTGGGTTCTCTTCTCAATGGTGGCGGTGGCTGGCCTGACGGCAACAAATACGCCACAGCCCAAGATTGGGCAAACGAATCAGATAAATACTACCTTGCGCTTGAAGAAGCATACGCAGACCGTGGTTTCCGTATTCCTTTCATGTGGGCAACCGATGCTGTCCACGGCCATAACAATGTTTTCAAAGCCACCGTCTTCCCACACAACATCGGTTTAGGTGCGGCCAACAACCCGAAACTGATCAAACAAATAGGTAAAGCCACGGCTCGTGAAGTCGCCGCAACCGGTCTTGATTGGACATTCGCCCCCACCGTCGCCACGCCACGCGATTATCGCTGGGGACGTGTTTACGAAGGCTATTCAGAAGACCCTGAAATCGTCTATCAATACGCCGGAAAAATGGTTGAAGGTCTTCAAGGTGGAGAGAAAGGATTGAAAAGCCAGCGCCACGTGATTTCTAACGTGAAACACTGGCTGGGCGATGGCGGCACCACTGACGGTGTTGACCGTGGCATGAATGAATACAGCGAAGAATACCTTCGTAATATTCACGCAACGGGTTACTTCTCGGGCCTGGATGCTGGCGCGCAAGTGGTCATGACATCGTTTAACTCTTGGCATAACGAAGCCAACTACGATGTGATGGACACCGACAATTACAACAAGAAGCTACATGGCAGTAAGTACATCGTCAACGATGTGCTGAAAGACAAAATGGGCTTTGATGGGCTGGTTGTCACCGACTGGAATGGTCACAGTGAAATCAACGGCTGTACCGCAGGCAACTGTCCTCAAGCCGTGCTCGCTGGTAACGACATCTTTATGGTGACAGCCCGTAAAGATTGGCAGGCCTTCTATCGCAATGTGATCGATCAAGTGAATGACGGCACCATTCCAATGAGCCGCATTGACGATGCAGTCACCCGTATTCTTCGCGTGAAAATGCGCGCAGGCCTTTGGGAGAAGCCTCAGCCAACCGAACGTCGTCTCGCTGGTAAACAGGACATTCTGGGCTCGGATTCGCACCGTGAGCTGGCGCGTAAAGCCGTCAGCCAATCTTTGGTTCTACTTAAGAACAAAGATAATGCCCTGCCTCTGTCTTCCCAGAAACAGTATCTGGTGGTCGGCAGTGCAGCCAGCGATATCCAGAAACAAACCGGCGGTTGGTCTCTCACCTGGCAAGGCACGGAGAATACGCTCGAGCGTGACTTCCCTGGCGCAACCACCATGCTAATGGCGATGCAGGCGCAGGTCGGCGAAGAGAATGTCTTTACGGATGTCTCTTCCGCACCTCAGGATGCCACTGCTGTCGTGGTGATTGGTGAAGACCCTTACGCCGAGATGTTTGGCGACATCAACAAAACTAAGACGCTGGAATACGCCACGCTGAAATCCTCTTATGGCGCAGATCTTCGTCTGATTAAATCGCTCAAAGAGCAAGGCTTTAAAGTCGTCACCGTGTTCTTCTCTGGCCGTCCACTTTACGTGAATGAAGAGATCAACCACTCTGACGCCTTTGTAGCAGCATGGCTGCCAGGCACGGAAGCGGGTGGTATCACTGACGTGCTGTTTGGTGTTGATGACAAAGACTTTCGTGGACGCCTTTCATTCTCTTGGCCGAACACCAAATGTTCTACCACCATCAACCGCAAAGCACCGAATCTGATGGACTATGAAACACCGGAGATGGAGCAGGATATCGAAGGTGACCATGCGCCGCTGTTCGCTTACGGCTATGGCCTTTCTTACAACAAGAAGAAAAGCAGCAAGCTGAATATCGACTTGGATAACCTGCCACTTGATCCGCGTGAATACGGTTGTGGTCTGGATGCACCAGATGACGGTATTGCGACCACCAATCTGGAAATCTTTGGTCGTTCAGCCGATGACGAATTTACACCTCGCATTGCAGGCTCATCGAATGGCTGGGTCGGAGTGACTGTGTCTAACGGTACACCAACCACGATTGGCTCAATCACCACCACGCCGATTGATCATCTCCACCAGCAGGATGCAATCAATGTGAAGTTCACGGGTGAAGCGCCAGCGCAGGTTTACATGCAGACTGCGGATGAGCAGGTTGTCGACAAGCAAAGCTATCTGAATGCGGATGCGACGCTGCAGTTTGATATCGACATGAAATCCACCGCGCCGCAAAGCATGATTCTGGCAACCCACTGTGAGTGGCCGTGTCTGGGTCAGGTTCCCATCCACAAAGTGTTGCCTGCGCCAAGCGGTCAGGATGAAACCAAGTGGACGACCATCAAGATCCCGCTGCAGTGTTTTGCTGATGAAGGCATGGCCTTCCAGATCCTCAATACCCCATTCCTGATTTATGCCGACGAGGAAGTCGAGTTCAATCTGGGTGAGGTTCGCTATGTGCCACGCAGTCTGGATGCGGCTGAAGACGCCATTACCTGTGAAGAGCTGAAAGTGCCGGTTGAGCCACCACTTGAAGGCGATATCGTCGATGTATGGGAAACGTGGGAGCCGAATATCACAACCTGGCAAGCACGCACAGACACATGGGAAAACCTCAGTGACCACGTTGTGGTGACAGGTAATGACCCATCTGATGCAACCCATGAGTTCACAGTCACTTACGATGCAACCAGCCCAGAGTTCTACAAAGGTTTGGTATTGGTGAAAGGTAAAACACTGAACCTTTCCAACTTCCTGTCAGGCAACCTGACATTCGATATTTACATCGAAACCTATGGTGAGCCTGCAAATTCAGGTGAAACGCAAACCGAAGAGGTTGTTGTGAAAATGGAGTCAACGGCAGGGTCTGGTAACGATTACCCGCTGGGCAGTCTGGCTACTGGTCAATGGCACTCAGTGATGGTTCCGGTTGCCGAACTGAACACAGGCGCGCTAGACATCACCAAGGTCAACACGCCGTTTGCAACGCTGTCCGACTGGAATGCTTCGCAAGCTGGTGTGGTTTACCGCATCAGGAACATCAAACTGGAGCAATAAGCTCACTCAATAATTGTCATCAAAGCCCGCTTCGGCGGGCTTTTTTTGTCTTTCTCGACAATTCCCCCGACTAACCTCCGTTTTTCCAGCCCATGCAAAAGAGAAGACGTGTCTGATACGTTAACATCTTGATGTCTGAAGATTATGTGGAAAGGAATCCATGCCGTTCAAATCTATGTCGTTTTGCTATCCGTGGCGTCACTATCAATCCCGCGTGCTCGATGCCATTCATGAGCATCTCAACGATCAGCGGCTTCATATTGTTGCCGCCCCTGGTGCAGGTAAAACGACCTTAGGTTTGGAAGTGTTCCGCTTATTAGCGAAACCGACACTGGTGCTTTCCCCAACCCGTGTCATTCGGGACCAGTGGATTGATCGCCTAAAAGATTTCTGCGAATCCGACAATGTCCGCGAACTGCCTTGGGTCAGCAATTCTATTACAGAACCAAAGACGCTCACGTCGATCACCTATCAGGCTTTGCATACCAAGCTCTCTGACGTGTTGGACAGTGAAGATGACGAAGCCGCGACGCTTGAAGACGACGATGGATTGGAAAGCGAAGAAGTTGACTGCTTTATTCAGCTTCTGCAAACCCACAAGATTAAAGTCCTGATCCTCGACGAAGCCCATCACCTTCGCAATGAGTGGTGGCGAGCACTCGAAAAAGTGTGTCAGGAAATCCCCGACATCACGCTGGTTTCCCTGACTGCGACGCCTCCTTATGATGCACAAGGTCATGAATGGACGCGATATGAACAGCTATGCGGCCCGATTGATGAGGAAATCTCAGTCCCCGAATTGGTGAAAGCCGGCACTCTCTGCGCCCATCAGGATTATGTCTGGGCCTGCAATGCGACCCAAAAAGAAAGCAAACAAATCGAAGAATACGATGAGCAGGTGTCTACGCTTTGCCAATCACTTTTCGGCAACCCAACCTTCGAAGCCGTCGTGCTTGCCCACCCCTGGTTGGGTGAAGGCGAGTTTGAGCTGGCAGTGATCAAGCAACCCGAAATCGCCATCGCATTGCTGAGTTTTCTGAAAGCCAAAAACCTGCCCCTCGATGCGCAGCTGAAAACACTGTTGGACCTTACAGCCACTGATATTCCAGAGCTTGGTCGACATTGGTGGCAGGTATTAATTGAAACGGTGCTCTTCTCCAATACCTTCCAGCATGGCGAAGAGCATCAGTCATTTATCGATGATTTAAAGAAGCAGCTCAGAGCCAATGAGCTCCTCTACAAACGCGAATTATCACTTGAGCGTTCACGTCGCAATGATCGATCGCTTGCGTTAAGCGGTGCCAAGGTAGAGGCCTGCAGCAAGATTCATCACCTTGAACTGAAAAAACGTGGCGATTCCTTGCGGCAGGTCTTTTTGACTGACTATATCCGCGACGAAAACCTGACATCAGAAATCGATGCTGGAGAGACCAATCTCGGCGCTTGGCCCGTGTTTAAAACCATCACCTCAGACTCCCCCTTTCGTGAGCAGGTAGGTCTGCTGACCGGAAGGCTGAGCATTATTCCCACTTCACTATTGCCCGACCTCATCGCGCATATTGGTCATGACAAAGTCAAAACCCAAGCCATGGGCAATGAGGGGCAATATCAGAAAGTGACTGCACCACTAAACCAGCTGACCATCGCTTTTACCGCGCTGCTGATGGAAGGCAAACTCAAGGTGCTTGTCGGCACACGTTCTCTGTTGGGCGAAGGTTGGGATGCACCTGCAATCAATTCGTTGATCCTCGCCAGTTCAGTCGGTTCGTTTATGCTCACCAATCAAATGCGCGGGCGGGCTATCCGTATCGACAAGAGCGCGCCGGATAAAATCAGTTCGATTTGGCATCTTGCCGCCATCAACGTAAAGGCTTTTTCCGGTTGGTCTGACTACGACAATCTCAAACGACGTTTCGATACTTTTGTCGGCCTATCAGAGAAAGACGATACCATTGAAAGTGGCTTTGATCGTATGGCAGCGAGATGGCTAAAGCATGATTATGTCCAAAAAGGGACCTCGCCGATTTTCGCCAACAACTCGCAAATGACCCAGCGCTTTAACGATATTGAGCGCGCGGGTGAGCGCTGGAAGAAGGCGCTAACTGTTGAAGGCTCTGCGCGGGTATTACCATCTGTCAAAACACCACAAATTCAGTCGCTCCGTGGATACATGCTAAAAAACAGCTGGCGCTATTTATTTTCACAGCTGTTGATCGCTTTGTCCGGCACCTTTTTTTGGACGGTGCACTTATTCCAAAGCTCTAGCAACATATTGTTATTGCTGGCTATGGCACTCACTGCCACCCTTATCTACAAATTTCCGCAAACCGTCGCGACCACCAAAACCTTGCTACGTTTCTTGCCCGTAGATGGGGCACTCAAACAAATGGGTGTGGCACTGGCAGAAGCGCTTTGTCAGGCAGGATTTGTAGAAACCTCTATCCGCAGAATGAAAGTCAATGTCTACGAAACGGCAGATGGGCAATTTTATCTCTCCCTGTCTGGCTGCAGTTTCTATGAGTCTTCGATATTCGCCGATTGCATGCATGAAATCCTTTCGCCGATCGACAACCCAAGGTATTTGGTGATTCGGGAAGGCAAATTTCTAGGCACCAAGCGCGACGATTACCATGCTGTTCCTCTTCGGTTTGGTGCAAAGAAAGAAACTGCGATGATCTTCTATAAGGCTTGGTGTCAGCACCTCAGCCTTTCCGAACTGATATACACAAGAACCCTCGAAGGCAGGCAAGCATTGCTGCAGGCAAAGATGAAGGCTTTTTCATCCAACTTCGAAAATGAAGTGAAACGTCAGGATCGATGGAACTAGAACGGTGAAGGATTCAAACATATATGCATCTTGTGACGATCAATTGCCTTCATATTAATACAAACAGGTATACGAAACTCAACACTAATTAACCAAAAAAGAACCATACTCTGACACAAAATCATTAGCTCTTGTTCTCTGGATGCGTCAATTTTGTCTGACTTTAGTAACAATTCATTGTATTCAATCAGTTAGCCGCTCACTATCAGAGGCGTACAGCTTGCTGTGCACTCTGCTTAGATATCTATCCACGCAGAGTTCGCAACAGGCCACCTATCCCTTGCCATGCAGGTGGCTTGTTGCACCCACACAAAAAGACGCCCGCGATAGTCGCGGGCGTTTCTCATTCTGATCACTCACATTAAATCAGCGATTCAATACCGTAGTCTTTACCGAAGTTTTCCACCACAAAGTCGATGTCTTTGTCGCCCCGGCCAGAAAGGTTAATCAGGATTGAGCCTTTCTCTCCCTGTTTCGCCAGCTTCAACGCATAGGCCACAGCATGGGAGGATTCGATAGCAGGGATGATCCCTTCCAAACGCGACAATTCAAAGAAAGCGTCAATTGCTTCATCGTCGCTCACCGTGCCGTAATTTACGCGCCCCAAGTCTTTCAGGTAACTGTGCTGCGGACCGACCGATGGATAATCCAATCCGCTCGCTACGGAATACACTTCCTGCGGTTCGCCATCTTTGTCTTTCAACATATATGACTTGAACCCATGCATGATGCCAGGCTCACCAAGGGTCAAGGTTGCCGCATGCTCTCCTTCCACATTCAGCGAACGACCAGCTGGTTCTACGCCATGAATGGCTACTTCTTCGTCTTCCAGAAAAGCGGTAAACAAACCCATCGCATTGGACCCCCCGCCTACACAAGCAACGAGATTATCGGGTAGGCCACCTGTCATCTCTTTAAACTGCACTTTGGCTTCATTGCCGATGATGGATTGAAAATCGCGCACCATCATCGGGAATGGATGAGGCCCCACTACAGAGCCAATGGCGTAAATCTGGCTGATAGGATCTTTCATGTACGCTTCAAACGCAGCATCTACCGCCTCTTTCAGTGTCTTGCGGCCATGGGTAGCGGGAATCACGTTCGCGCCAAGGATACGCATACGGACGACATTCGGATGCTCCTTGCGAATATCGACTTCACCCATGTAGATATCACATTCCAACCCTACCAATGCGGCAGCCGTTGCCAGCGCTACGCCGTGTTGACCCGCGCCTGTTTCGGCAATCAACTTCTTCTTACCCAATTTTTTGGCCAGTAAAGCTTCACCCAAACAGTGGTTAATTTTGTGTGCGCCAGTGTGGTTGAGATCTTCACGCTTCAAATAAATATTGGTGCCGTATTTGGCGGAAAGGTTCTCAGCGTGAAAGATAGGGCTTGGACGACCGACAAAATGCTTATAAAGCCGAGCCAGTTCAGTTTTAAAGGCAGGATCCTTGCGACATTCTTCATAGGCAGCCGCAATTTCAATCATGATAGATTCCAACTCAGGCGGGATAAAACTGCCGCCATACTCCCCAAAATATCCCTGTGCATCTGGCTGCGCGTGTTCAAAGGTATTCTGCATGGGTCACTCCTGATCTCTGTCCTTGGATGATCCCTTTATGCCTTCTTGAAAGTTGGCGTAAAGGCTGATGAATAGTCCACACAAAATATATTGATTAAAGAAGAAGCAATACGGTAAATCGACAGTTTTGTGACAATCAATCGCGGGGCGTATCACAAATCACAGCTGTTTATGGTACTGTGAATTAGAATTTCATTATTTCCTTAATAAAAACATTGCGTTAGTAAGACTGTTGTATCACCTCGCACTTTATATGTGTCTATTCCCCACAAATGACTGTAAAGCTAGACAAATTCAAGCCTACCGACAGGTGACAACCCAGCCCTGAGAATCTCATATTACCTTTTTATTCAGCAGGATAATTCTTATCCTCGACACAGATTAATGCCTATTTAATAAGTCATATTGGTATGGCCTTTCATGCATTTGGGCACAAACAACGTCAATAATGTAGATAGAGGGATATAGATAATGACAGCCATATATGGATCTACCTGTGCTGACACCATCATCAGCAATTGCAACGTGGACTGGATTTACGGCAAGGGCGGCAATGACTACATCGTTGCTTATGGGAATGAATGTCTTATCGACGGTGGTGACGGTCATGACAAAATCATTGGTAGCAACAGTAGTGATCACATCAAAGGTGGTAATGGTAACGACTGGATTGAAGGCGGTTGCGGTGACGACAAACTCGAGGGCGGCAATGGTTGCGACACCATTCAGGGTGGCGATGGACACGACCTGATTTACGGAGGTTGTGATGACGACGCGCTTTATGGCGGAAATGGTAATGACACCTTAAAGGGCGAATGGGGTAACGATTTCCTCCAGGGTGGTTGTGGCGACGATAAACTTTGGGGGGGCGATGGACACGATACTCTCTTCGGTGGCGACGGTCATGACTATCTTGATGGTGGTTGCGGCAATGATGTCATGAAAGGCGGCAACGGTAATGACAAGTTGGTCGGTTACTATGGCGATGATCAGTTATTCGGTGGCGCAGGATGCGACCAACTGTTCGGTGGTTGTGATAACGACTATCTGCACGGTGGCGACCACAACGACTACCTGAATGGCGGCTGGGGACACGATAAACTGGTTGGTGGAAACGGTGACGATAAACTGGACGGCGACTGTGGCAATGACACCCTTGACGGTGGCTGCGGTAACGACAAACTCGATGGTGGTTGGGGTAATGATCTGATTGCAGGTGGTCAGGGCAATGACATTTTGACCGGAAACCTCGGCAAAGATACCTTCTATTTTGATGCTCATGATGGTCACGATAAGATCACCGACTTCAACTGCTGGGACGACAAAATCCAGATAGATGACTCTCTGGCAACATCCATCCATCAGATCAACATCACCAAGTCTTGGGGTTGTATTACATTGGACTTCTGTGATGGCACTTCCGTCCAGGTAAACAACGTGTGGGGTTGTTTCGACGCAAACTGTATCGACTTCGTCACGGGTTGCGAGCTTATTTAAGCCCTTCGTTTAACTCACCATTAAGGCGGCTCTGGCCGCCTTGTTTGTTTTACGTCCCCTTTTGGAATTTCGAAAGGATGGTTTGCGGCGTATTTGTTTTTGTCTTACTGTCGGGGTCATAGCAACGTACTTTTCACGTTCAAGGATGATACGGAATTCATGGAAAACAGCCTCAGCATTCGCGCCTATACCCGCCAGCGGCAAGGCCACGCACATGACTATCATCAACTTGTACTGCCTCTTCAGGGCACGATCCAAATTGAGCTTGATAACTATTCCGGTGGGGTTAGCGTTGGCGAATGCGTGGTGATTCAAGCTGGCACTTTTCATCACTTCCGCGCCAATGAAGCCGCCCGGTTTATCGTGGCGGACATGACTGATCTGCCGAAAAACATCACGGCACCTGACTTCGCGGTGTTTTCCATCAGCGCCCCCTTATTGAGCTACCTCTATTTCGTAGAAAAACAGTTGGAGCATGAGGTGGATGATTTGCTGGAAGGCGCTGTATTTGATGTTTTCTCTCGCTTACTCGCGCAACAGGAAAACAACGAAGTGCCGGATCCCCGAATCCGCGCTGTCCAATCACACATTGTCGAGCATTTGGATGCCGAGCTTTCGATAGAATCCCTGGCTGAGATTGCCTGCTTGAGCTCCACCCAATTTAAAAAGCGATTCAAGGAGATGTTAGGCATGAGCGCTTTTCAATACATCACCTTACAACGCATGGAAAAAGCCAAAGCCTTGCTGACACATACAGACTTGCCCGTACAATTGGTCGCTGAGAAGGTCGGCTATGGGGATCTTTCTGCATTCAGCCGCCGCTTTTCCGCGCACTTCGGCATGTCACCCAGAGTCTTCGCGGGCAACAGGGAATAAAGCGCCCTTTTAGCGGCAAGAAACGTCCTTTCAGCAAAGTTAATCAGCCAAACCAACACTATCCTTGTTTTCATTCGAACAAATAGCATTGGATGATTGAAAAATGAAAGGCTTCCTCCCAAATATAGACAGCGCGCTTCACGGCAGTTTGGCCATTCTGTTTTCCTCGATCCTCTGGGGGACAACCGGGACCGCAGCGGCTTTCGCGCCAGACATCAGCCCCTTGGGTATTGGTGCTTTTTCTATGGGAGTAAGTGGGTTATTACTTGCATTCATGGCAAGAAAGCCACTTCAAGCCGATTGGTCTCGGATTCTCCAGTCTCGTGCCTCTTTGTTCATTGGGGTTGTCGCACTCGCGGTATATCCCCTCGCCTTTTACTCTTCTATGCGCATGGCCGGTGTTGCCGTGGGTACTGTGGTGTCGATTGCCAGCGCCCCTTTTATGACGGTCGTCATCAATCGTCTTTTCGGCAAAGCCAATATAGTAAGTTCCCGCTGGGTGATGAGCTTTTTACTTGGTACTGTCGGTATCGTCATGCTGACGTTTGCGGAATCCGGTCACGCTGCCGTTGCTTCTGATAACAGCCAAAAATTGTTCGGTGTATTGTTGGGCCTAGTAGCAGGTCTTTCCTACGCTACTTACGCTTGGGTGGCAAAGCAGTTGATTGATACTGGTGTGAAATCTGATTCAGCCATGGCGGCGATTTTTGGCTTGGGTGCATTACTGCTACTGCCGACCTTGCTCTTCACTGGCGATAACCTTTTCTCTAGTTGGAACAATACCAGCGTCTCACTCTATATGGCGTTGGTCCCCATGTTTGTTGGCTACCTCGCTTTCGGATTTGGACTGCGTCACGTTGACGCTAGCAAAGCCACCTTGTTGACGCTGTTTGAACCTGTCGTAGCAGCCTGTTTCGCGGTGTTGATCGTCGGTGAGGTCATCGCGCCTATTGGCTGGGTGGGCATGGCACTTATCATGGTTTGCCTAGTGTTGCAGGCGACGGAAAGGAAACCCACTGAATTGCCATTTCCTGAGGCAATCTAATCGAACATAAATTTATGCTCGAGAAAGCCCGATAACTTGCGCTGTGCAGCCACCCATTTCATTGTCATCCAACGAAATTTGCCAGTGATGTATGCGGGCAATTTCGTTGGCAATCACAAGCCCAAGACCATAGCCTTTTGGCACCTGACCAGAACTTTGCAGGCCAATCCCACTATCTGTCACCTGAACACTGTCTTCCGTCAGCGTAATGGTGACTTTCCCTTCAGTGGTGTATGTGAAGGCATTTTTTATCAGGTTGCCGATGAGGATGCCGACCAGCTTACGTGACACCGTCAGCGTCGGCGCTTTTTCTTCTACAACCTCAACAGTCACTTTGTTTCCTTCCAGCAAGGTCGTGAAGTGTTCAGCCAACTTTTCAATTTCGGCTTTGGTGAGCTCCCATGGCTCCACCTCATCGTGACTGTCCCGCGTCAACGAAAGCAGCGTCTCGACATATTCCTGCATGGCCTCAACAGCGTTCAACATACGAACCCGCTGTTTGGCAACAAAATCGGGATCGTTGGAATGCTCAAGTAATGTCAGGCTACCTTGCATCACCATTAAAGGAGTTCGCAATTCATGGCTTGCGAATCGGTTAAAAGCCCGCTCGCGTTCCAGCATTTCAGCGATCTGCGACTGATAAGTGTTGATGCTGTCCGTTAGTGTTACCAGTTCCACCGTTTTCCCGGTCTCAGGCAAGGACAAGGGTGACACATCCCCTTTGGTTTTATCGCGAAGCTGCTGCACCAGCGAAGATAACGGCGAAGTCAGGCGTTCAGAGATCCTGAGGACCACCAGCAAGCTCAGGATGAGCAACCCAAAAGAAAGCAGCAACTGATTCGTTTGCGACTTCATCGCCTTATCTTCACTGAGCTCAAAGATAGGGTCTGAATTGACGATGTACACATCTTTCCAAATACCTTGATGCTCTATGTTGACCTTCATGATGAAGAAATCCGTTGCTTGCGCTAAGCCACGTTTGTAGATTTCGGTTGCTACATTCAGCGGCAAATCGGGCGTAACCGTTAAACTCTCCGGAACGTTATCGAATCCAACATAAGCGGTGGTAAATGCATTGAGTGGCACGGTGTCGGAGTCGAGCATGTCGGGAGATAAGCCCTGCGCTATCTGCTCCATTCGGTATTGAGCGGTAAAGTGCTCGAGATTCTCGACCGTGGTTTCAAAGACAGTGAAGTGGATAGTGATAATGGCAAAAGCGACAACGGAGAAATAGGTGAAAGTAAGTTGCTTGGCTGATTTAATCTTGCTCACGCTGCATCCTCTTCACTTTTCACCATCTGGTATCCCACTTTCGGCACGGTGCGGATGTAGCCAAATTCGAACGGTTTGTCGATAAGGTTACGCAGCTGGTAGACATGGCTACGAAGCACATTTCCTTCCGGTTCGTCATCGCCCCAAAGCGCAGTAATGAGTTCTTCTTTAGTCACCACTTTGGGGGCACGGCTCATCAAAAGACGCAATAAGGTGAACATCGAAGGGTTAAGCACGAATTGGCAGCCACGACGACTTGCGGTGAAGGAAGACAAATCCAGTGACAGTTCATCAAAGGTTAAGCGTTTGGCGGATACGTCCCCGGAATGCCGACGATGCAGAGCATTCACACGGGCTTCGAGGACTTTTAAGTCAAAGGGCTTCACTAAATAGTCGTCCGCCCCATGATCGAAGCCAGACACAATATCATCGTTCTCACCCATGGCGGTAAGCATCAAGACCGGTGTATCAACGCCCGCTTCTCGCAGCTTTTTGCATACCGTCATGCCATCCATTTTTGGCAACATCACATCAAGGATGATGATGTCGTAATGCTGATCACAACTCAGCGACAATCCCTGGGAGCCTGTCAAAGCGTGATCCATGGTATGACCCAGAATCTCAAAGTAATCAAAAATCACACCCGCAATATCTGCATGATCTTCAACGAGTAAAATTTTCATTCTTCACCATCATGTCGCTGATTTACACCGTCATTCTCACATAAAAAATGTAGAAAAAAAGTCGATAACGCTTTTTTCACGGCTCGCCGTTACCTTGCTTTCAACATAGCAAGGAGTGACGACGATGACAGTAATTCACTACATTTCACCGGCTTCGGACAAACGGATAACACCACTCATTTCAGTCGTGATCCCGTTTTACAACGAAGAATCGGTGATTCAGGCATGCCATGACCGCGTAGTTGCCACCCTCGATAATCTAGGTGCTCACTGCGAAATCATTTACATCGATGACGGAAGCAGTGATGACAGCGCGCAAATGCTGTCGGAACTGTCATCTGAATTGCACGACATCAGCCTGATCCGCCTCAGCCGCAATTTTGGTAAAGAAGCGGCGATGTCTGCCGGCATCAAAGCCACAGCGGGTGAAGCCGTTGTGCTCCTGGATGCTGATTTACAAGACCCACCAGAGCTCATTCCAGACATGATCGAACAATGGCGACAAGGTTATGACGTTGTCGATATGCAGCGCCGTGAAAGGTTGGGAGAAAGCGCATTTAAGCGTTACACCGCTGCCATCTTCTATAAGGTGCTGAACCGCCTTTGTGATGTGCCAATTCCAGAAAACGTCGGTGATTTCAGACTACTGGATCGCCGTGTCGTCGACACCATCAACGATCTGCCAGAGCGTACCCGCTTTATGAAAGGGCTTTTTGCCTGGCCGGGTTTCCGTCGCACCGTGTTGCAGTTTGACCGCGACCCGCGTCTTGCCGGCCAAACCAAATGGAATACCTCCAAGCTGATTAACCTCGCCGTGGAAGGCATTACGTCTTTCAGCACCAAACCTTTGCGTCTTGCGACTTTTGCAGGCGTTGCCACTGCCTTTGGTGCAGCGGCCATGGCGGCTGTGGTTTTCCTGAAAACCATGATCTGGGGTGACCCTGTGGCGGGGTATCCAAGCATGATCTTAGTCGTGCTCATTCTTGGCAGCATTCAACTGCTCTCCATAGGTCTGATGGGTGAATACATCGGCCGGTTGTTTATCGAATCCAAACAGCGCCCCCTGTATTTGGTTGATACCCATTTCACCGCACCCGCAACACATCCATCAAAAGCTGTTACTGAGAAAACACAATGAAAACCCTCTTCAACAAACTTTCATCTTTGAGCCTTTGGCAATTGGCGACCGCGGTGATCGCTGTTTCTTTGATTGTCCGTTTAGCTTCCCTCGCTATGTATCCTCTGATGGACACCACAGAAGCAAGATATGGTGAAATGGCGCGCATCATGTTCGAAACCCAAAACTGGGTGACCCCGATGTTCGACTATGACGTGCCTTTTTGGGGTAAGCCGCCACTATTCACATGGCTGAGTGCAGGCGGCATTGCCCTTTTTGGCAACAACGAATTTGCAGTGAGACTCCCTCATTTCTTAGTCGGTATGGGGATCATTGGGCTGGTTTACCTTTTCGCCGTAAACGCGGGAAAACCTCGCTCTGAAGCTGCGCTGGCGGCCGCTGTTTTGGCGAGCTGTGCACTATTCATCGTCATTTCTGGCGCTGTAATGACAGACACGGCCTTAACGTTAGGTATTACCATCAGCATGGCCAGTTATTGGCTAGCGCTGGAACGTCAATCCAAAACTGCCGGTTACCTGTTCTTCGTTGGTTTGGCCATTGGCTTACTGGCAAAAGGTCCGCTGACGCTGGTATTGGTTGGTATCAGTCTGGGGCTTTGGATATGCATTGGCGGTCGCTGGCTGCAACCATTTCGAGTGCTACCTTGGAAAAGCGGACTCCTGCTGATGTTAGCCATTGCGCTGCCTTGGTACCTGATTGCCGAGTGGCAAACGCCGGGCTTTTTGAATTACTTCCTGATTGGCGAGCATTTTATGCGGTTCGTGGTTTCCGGTTGGGAAGGCGATCTCTACGGCACTGCCCACAACGAAGCTCGTGGCACTATCTGGCTGTTCGCCATTCTTGCAGCGCTTCCGTGGACACCCGTTTTCTTCTACCAGCTTTTCCGTCGCTTCCGCGCTGGCTCGGAAAGTATCTCAAACAACTATATCCAGTTTCTGTGGTGCTGGATGCTCGCCCCATTGCTACTGTTCACTTTCGCGGGGAACATACTTTCAAGCTATGTCATGCCGGGAATTCCTGCCTTTGCACTCCTTATTGCAGCCTATCAGAGCGAAAAGCCGCTGACGTCGAAGGTCTATCTAACAGGCTTTATCACGCCAGCACTCGTCATGGGAGCAGCCACAGCAATATCACTCGGCATCACTGGAAAAACTGGTGAGAATTCACTGATGTCGCTTTGGCAAAAGCAGCCTGAAGCGCATTTTTCAGACCTGTATTACGTCGGCCACAGACCTTTTTCTGCTCAGTATTATTCGGATGGAAAAGCGCGCAAGGCGCCGGGTGAACTCGACGCTACCATTGAAGGGTTAAACCAACCCGCGTTTATTGTTCACTCCACCAAAGAAGCGAATGTCTTCGATAACTGCGAAAAGCGCGGAAACAGTGAAAAGCGGGTGTTGATTTACTGCACGCCGGATAAAAGTTAAAAAAGAAAGCGGCTTAAATAGCCGCTTTCCATATTAAACCCGATAGAGATTTTGCTTCTTATTGCGTCATCAACGCTGCAAACTCCGGTTTATGGATGGTGGCCTTAATCAGATCCTGAACTGCGGGTGAAAGTGCATCAGCTGTCGCATTACAGGCCGTAATCGCATCAAAGCCGCTCTTGAAGACGTACTTATTGCTGACATCTAACGATTTGCCATTAGATGACTTCAAAGACAAACCAATATCCCAGTAACCGTTCGTTAATCCAGTAATCGACGAAAACTCGATTTTGGTAATTTCGCCTGTGATATCTACACCATCTGAAGAGAATCGCTCAGCCATTTTAAGTTCATCATTGAATGCTTTCGTAATGAACTCAGGAATGGACAAGCCATCCGCAGGCTCAATTGGCCCCATTAAGCGGCAGTTAGCGGAGAATCCTGCTGTTTGGTTTAATGAGACAAACTCGCCTTCTACCATTTCCAGCTGCTTAAGTTTTTGAATATTGTCCACTGATACGGCGTATCGTGGTGGTTGCATGGTTGAACAAGCACTTAGCGCCAACGCTGCTGCTACAACAAGTAACTTTTTCATAGATCCTTCTAGCTCCTTTTTATGATTCATCCATTGAATGGATACTTTACATCGTACAGAGGGACTATCGGGGCAAATGAATGATGTTTGAGACTAAAGGCACAACATGACTCTGCCTTTCAACAAAATCAGGCTCTCCTTAGCCAACGCCTTATAGGCTGCGCCCCACGATAAATCAGCAAGGATGCCAAAATCAGCGAACAACCCGCAATCTTGTGGGCTGGCATGGCTTCGTGATACCACACCACACTCAGAATCACCGTCCAAACAGGTTCCAGAATCATAATAATTGCTGCATTTGCTGCACTCGCGCCTTTCTGCCCCAAGGTTTGCATCAGATAACGAAAGCTGGTCGCGACAAGCACACTCAGTCCAAACCACACCCAGATATTTGAAGGCACATGTTCTGGCCAAGTTTCCGTGAGAAGTGAGGCAATCGTTGCCACTACACCTGTCACAAACAGTTGCACGCAGGTCAGTACTAACGCAGGGATACGCTGGGCGTAACGGCTGTTGGCATTGAAATGAATCGCCAGACAAAGTGCTGCCAGCAGGAACCAGATTTGGCTTGCAGATAACTGCCAACCCACACCACCGAGTGACAGCAGAGCCAGTCCACATACCGCAATAGGCATCGACACCCAAAAGATGTGCGGCGGTGCCTGCTTAAACAGCAACCACGCGATAGGTGGTACAAACAGCATGGACAGACTCATGATGAATGCACCCTCACCGATTGAGGTACTCACAGACATGGCATAAATCCACGAGAGCAGAGCGCAAGAGAGGATGCTCCCTACACCACCCGCGCGATGAGATCAGCCTTTTCTGAGCGTTTGAATGCCTTTAGGCAGAAAGGAACTAAAAACAATGAGGCCGCAATAAAGCGAAGGCCAACAAAACCAAACGGCGGGAGCCCTTGAATTGCCTCTTTTGAGAAAATCCAGCCCCAGGCGGCCAACACGGTAGCAAACAACAAAATCAAAGAAGCGCGTCTTTCAGACAACATTCCACACCAAAAATGAAAAGAACAAAGCGGCGAGTATTATCCCACTCCGTTTCGGTGGTGAACATTGAAATTGCGAGAAATAACAAAAAAAGCGGTGCCGAAGCACCGCAAGAGTCAGAAGGAGCTCGCCAGCCCCTATATGAGCGACACCCCGCCCTCCTGGGGGAATTAGGAGGAACCAAGTACCGCAGTCATATCCGTTTTTATGTTGTCAGATTGAGTACCAAAGATAGCCTGCAAATTGTCACCAACCACTACTACATCGACAGCACCCAGCGCTTTAATTGAGTCGATATTGGCCTGCTTGATGTCCTTCAGGTTCACACGCAGTCGAGTGATACAGGCATCCACATTCTGGATATTGCTCTTGCCGCCCATAGCAAACACCAAGTTGTGAGCCAGTTCTTCACCAACAACGTTGGATGTTGCAGCTTCTGCTTCACTTTCACCTTCGCGACCCGGCGTTTTCAAATCGAACGTGGTTATCGCGAAACGGAATAGGAAGTAATAAAGCGCCGCCCAAAGAGGACCAATAATGGCGTAAAGTGCTGCATTCTCTGACAACCCCCAGTAGAGGAAGAACTGCAGCGCACCATGTGCGAAATCGGTGCTATGGAGGATTTCAAAGTAGTTCGTGATGGCAAAGCCAATGCCCGTCAGCACACAGTGTACAAAGTACAAAACCGGTGCGACGAACAGGAAGGTGAATTCCACAGGCTCTGTAATGCCGGTTAACCATGAAGTGAACGCAGCGGATGCCATCAAGCCACCTACCATGACTTTTTTCTCTGGTGCAGCGCAGTGATACATCGCCAATGCAGCCGCTGGCAAAGCCCACATGGTGTACATAAAGCCGCCACCAAGACCGGTTGCTGTTTTGTCACCGGCGAAGAATCGTTGCAGCTCACCGCGAACCACATCGCCGTTTTCGTTGACGAAGCTGCCTACTTCAAAGAACCACACCGCATTCCAAACATGGTGTAAGCCCAGTGGGATCAGCGCACGTTCAACAAAGCCATAAATGCCGAATGCAGCCGGTTGACCAAGTCCACTCACTGCATCAATACCACCGTAAATACCGGCACTCACCAGCGGCCAGACAAAGGCACAGGCGATACCCAGGAACAGTGACACAAAGGCAGTAATGATCGGCACAAAACGCTTGCCGGCAAAGAAGGCGAGATAGTCTGGCAGCTTGATAGTGTGGAATCGGTTAAAGAAGTAAGCCGCAAACGAACCAATTAGGAGCGAACCGAATATCCCGGTGTTCAGGCTGTTTATCCCTATCATTTGGGTGAGATAGCCCTGATGCTCCTCTATGCCTCGAAGTACAACGGTTTGGCCCATGGCGGCGTTGAACACAATCCACCCTGCCACAGCAGCCAGTGCGGCAGTACCATCGTTGTTTTTTGCCAAACCAATCGCGACACCAATGACAAATAGCAGTGTGATGTTGCCGAAAATCATATCCGCAGATTGCATCATGATTGACCAGAATGCATCTGGAAAGAACAGTTGTTGTGTTAAACCAAAGTTACCGACACCGAGCATTAAACCCGCCGCTGGCAACACAGCGACAGGCAGCATCAGCGAACGCCCGATTTTTTGTGCTTGTCCAAAGAATGAGCTGAACATAACAGATCCCTCTTAAATGAAGTGTGTGTTTCCCGGCCTCAATGTGTCGGGATGCTTTCATCTTATTTCGCTGAGATACGCCGCAGGTATCATTTGGAAATCGGTTTGTATCAACACGGTTACATAGTCGAATTGCCCCAGAAAAAAGCTGTGAAACCGTTCGCATAATCGCCGCCCATCCCCCGTCCAAATTTTCCCCAATGCCATGATTGTGCATAGGAAAACAAGGAGATGATTCATGGCATTTCAGAAAAGGATTTTGATTGTCGATGACAGCGAAGAACTGAGAGATGCGCTCAGTGCTTACCTGACAAAATCAGGCTTTGATGTTGTGACCGCCGTCGATGGCGAGCAGATGCACAAGGTGCTGGCTCAGGGAGAGCCGAGTCTGATTATCCTCGATGTGATGCTACCGGGGGATGATGGTTTCACGCTCTGTAGCCAAATCCGAAAAACCTCCAACGTTCCTATCATCATGCTCACCGCCGTGACGGATGAAATCGACCGAGTCACTGGGCTTGAGCTGGGCGCAGACGATTACATCACCAAAACTTTCAGCCCGCGCGAATTGCTGGCGCGAATCAAAGCGCTGCTGCGTCGTTCTCAGTTCAATCAGGGCTTAGAGGGTGCGCGCTATATTTGTTTCCTGGATTGGAAGCTCGATACGCTGGCACGGGTTCTGGTCACGCCGAGCGGTGATGAAACCACGCTTTCTGGCGCTGATTTCTCTTTGCTTAGTCTTTTCCTCCGCCACCCTAACCAACCCCTTAGCCGCAACATTATTTCTGAAACTATTCGCGGCCGTGAAGCCATGCCACTCGAACGCGGTATAGATATTCAAGTCAGTCGTCTTCGCGCCAAACTGGAAGATCAGGACCATTCGCTGATCCGCACACTTCGCAATGAAGGTTATATGCTGAGTGCAGATGTGATTCATGAAGCCTGAGCCTCAGCCTAAAGAAGACGATAAGCAAGAAACGAAGGGTCAGTTGTTCAACCGAATCTGGCCGTTGGGTCTCGCCAGCCGTTTTATTCTGATGCTTTCTCTGGTCATTCTGACATCGCAGGCACTGACCAGCGCGGTCTGGTATCGATACAGCTATTTGCAGGAACAAGAAGGCTTGGAAACCTCGCTGGAAAGCATTGCCTCCAATGCTGCGTTCACTGTCTCTTACTACCGAAAATTGCCCAAGTCGAGCCGCCATTTGGTGCTTGAGCAAAATCGCAGCATGGGCGGAACCCGTTTTTTTATCTCGCTCAACAGCAAGAGAATTGACGCTAGAGGATTAGCGGCATCGGAGAGAAAACGGGACCTGGAACAAACCGTCAGCGACGTGCTGAAAAGAACGCTTGGCCAGCAAATGTCTATCGACATTAACTTCAGCAAGCGCGACGATTTGCGGGTTTACGATGCCGAAGTGCCACTTGACGATATTCCACGCGCCTTTGCCCGCTACACTATCGAAAAGGTGAAAGATGACCCACCCGTGCTGGTGATGCAGTTCAAGCTCCCCAATAAGCAAAGCGCGCCCGATGCACCGGAACAATGGTTGTATCTGGCCACCAACCTTCCTGCACCCTATGTCTCGCTGGAATCACGCTTTCTCGATGCTCGCCAGCTTAATTTCATCCTGCTGACCTCGGTGTTTGTTTTACTTTGTACCTGGCTGATCGTGCGCCGGGAGATCAAGCCAATTAAGAATCTAGCCCGCGCAGCCAAATTGATGGGAAGCAAGATGGATGCGCCCATTATTAAAGAAGAAGGCAGCGGCGAACTCATTGCCGCCGTCCATGCATTCAACACCATGAACCGTCGCATCCGCGCTTATATACGTGACCGGGATTTGCTGTTCGGCGCGATATCCCATGATCTCAAAACCCCTATTGCTTGCCTGAAACTTCGCACGGAAATGCTGGATGATGAAGAAACCAAAATCCGTTTTGAACGTTCACTCAACGAGCTCGAGTTTATGGTCCAAGGTGCCCTGCACTACATCAAAGACACAGATATCCGCGAACAGGTCGAATGGGTGGATATCAACGCTGTCCTCGAGGAAATCAGCGCCTTCTATGGCTCTGGAGAAAGTCAGGTCGCCGTTTTGGGCTCTGCTTCCCAATCGTTTCTGTGTAAACCCGTTGCCATAAAACGAATGCTGCACAACCTGATAGAGAACGGCGTGAAATATGGAGGACACGTGGATGTCAGCGTGCTGGATACTCCCCGTAATCTGGTCATCAAAATCCGAGACCATGGTCCCGGTATTCCGGATGAACTTCGGGAGCGCGTGTTCGAACCCTACTTCCGCATTCATCAGGAAAAGGAAGAAGGCACAGGGCTTGGGCTGAGTATCGTGCGCAATATTGTTCGTGGTCATGCTGGCAAGTTGGTTTTGCAAAATCACGCAGATGGTGGCCTCGTTGTCACTCTGTCGCTACCCAGAGAGGAATAACAATGAAAAGAACCCTTCTCGCCACGGCTTTGCTGGCAGCCAGTTTCCCCTCAGTGGGTAATGCCGTCGAGTTGCTTCACTGGTGGACATCGAACGGCGAACGTGAGGCATTGGCAGAGCTGGAATCTGCGCTCGAACAACAAGGTATTGCCTTAAAAAGTTCGCCCGTTCATGGCGGTGGTGGCGATACTGCGATGACCGTCTTACAAGCCAGAGCCATTGCTGGAAACCCGCCGGAAATGGCGCTGATTGAAGGGCCGGGAATCCAATCCTGGGCGACATTGGGGTTTGTTTCTGACTTACACTCTGTCGCCATCGAGCAAAAGTGGGACGAAAGACTCCCTGATATTGCTACCAGCATCAACACTTACAAAAATCATTTTGTCGCCGCCCCTGTCAACATTCACCGCGTGAACTGGCTATGGGTAAACAGGGCTGTTTTTGACAAACATAAACTCACCCCACCTACGAATTGGGATGAGTTTTTCACCGTCGCTGAAGCGCTGAAAGGGCAAGGGATCCCCGCCCTTTCCATTGGCAATGAGCCTTGGCAACTGGCGATTCTGTTTGAAGTGCTCGCACTGGGCCTCTATGGCAGCGATTACTATCGCGAACTCCTGATTGAGTTTGATGATGCTTTGGTGACGAATCAAAAAACCGTTGAGCTATTTAAGACATTCCGTCGCCTCAAGCCTTATATGACTGACCCATCACTACCCGTTTCATGGGACACCGCGACCTTGAATTTGGCAGAGGGGAAAGCCGCCATGCAGCTTCAGGGAGACTGGGTAAAGGGTGAGCTCAGTTATATGAAGCTCACCCCTAATCAAGATTATGACTGCCTGCCCGCGCCGGGGACTGCCAATACCTTTATCTACAATGTCGATAGCTTTGTGTTATTCCGGCTGAGAACAGAAGGGTCTGAAAACATGGCGAATCAACTGGCAAACACCCTGGTTTCCTCTGATTTTCAGTCCCGCTTTAACCAGAAGAAAGGCTCAATTCCCATTCTCAAAGATGTCGACATGACGCCATTTGATCTCTGCGCCAAAGCGTCCAAACAAGCGTTTATTCATGCCGAAGCAAACGCCACCCTACTACCCAGCATGTCCGATTCCATGGCTGTCGCCCCCCAACTTCAGGAAGCCATGCTTGAGCTGATTAACCACTATTTCAACGACGATACCTTTACCGAAGAAGAAGCCATTAGCCAGTTAATGAAAATTGCTGCCAGTGTGCACTTCAATGGCTAACGTTAATCGCTAACCATAAGAAATTTCGATAAAGCTCTACAGCCTTTACTGCGTTTGTTATAAATAGAATATACCCAAGATATCTCATGCAGTAAGGACAAAGAATGAGTGCAGGACAAAGGGAAATGACATTACGTTTTCTGGCAGAGCCCGGAGACGTTAACTTTGGCGGAAAGGTACACGGTGGTGCCGTGATGAAATGGATTGACCTTGCAGCCTACGCAAATGCAGCAGCATGGAGTGGCAAATATTGCATAACGGCATACGCTGGCGGTATTCGCTTCGTGCAACCGATTCACGTTGGCAACCTTGTCGAAGTCAGTGCCAAAGTCATCTACACGGGCACATCTTCCATGCATATTGCGATTGATGTGCAGGCAAGTGACCCAAAAGAGATGAATAACCGTCTCACCACCCACTGTATCGTCATTATGGTGGCCGTGGACGAAAACGGTAAGCCAACGCCTATCCCGAAATGGGTGCCGGAAACTGACGAAGACAAAGAGCTTGAGCAATCTGCTATTCGCCTGATGAACATGCGTAAACAAATCGGCGAAGAGATGGAAGCGCATGTAAAACTTCTCAAGTAGCGAGAGACTATTGCCCAAGCTTGTTCAATTATATTGTTGAAGTTAAGAGCATTAAAATATTCTGAAATAAGAGGCTCCCCAGCCTCTTATTTTATACATATCAACCAACTAAATGAAAAACTGAAAGAGTAATCAATAGACTCACATATATATTCAAACGTACCATATCAACAATTAATTCGAATGATTCACACGAAATACCCAGAAAAATGGTAAAAAATTCCCACTTTTCATCTCTTCCAACAACATTTCATTCATATTCCATACTTTCTTATTTTCTAATGACTAATTTTTTTAGAATCCTCTTAGTAACAACATCAAATTTACAAACGGAAAAGTAAGTAAATCATCTGATTTTTATAGAATTATTTATTTTCTTTAGCGAAAACTAAAAAATACCGCGCATTTTCCACCGCATTCCCCCTTTAAACAGTCCGGCAATTAATTCGACAAAAAAACGTCTCATTTCTGAAACTTTTTACTATGGAAACTCATCCGCTGATACGTCAGATTCCGCTGGCAAGAAAGCGCTTACATCGCGATCGATTTTTCCTCAATCAGACAAACGGAGCATCAAATGGCCAACATCATCAATGGAACAGAAAATGATGACCACATCATCGGCACAAATGGCGTCGATTTTATCTATGGCAACGGTGGAAACGACTACATCGAAGGTTGGGACGGCACAGACTTTATCTATGGCGGTGATGGTGATGACACTGTTATCGGCGGTAAAGGCACAGATGAAGTGCATGGTGACGCGGGGAACGACTGGGTACGTGGTGGTCTGTCGAACGACAACCTTTACGGTGATTCGGGCGATGACCGAGTTGAGGGCTTTGATGGTGACGATAACCTGTATGGCGGAACCGGCACTGACGATCTTTATGGCGGAAAAGGCCAAGATAACCTTTATGGTGGTGATGGCGACGACAAAGCACGAGGCAACGAAGGAGATGACTTTGTTAGTGGCGGCTTGGGTAATGATGTCCTCTTCGGTAATGAAGGCAACGACGAGATAAATGGCGATGAAGGCAATGACGTACTGTGGGGCAATGAAGGCGATGACTTTATCCGTGGTGGCGAAGGCCAAGATTCACTCTGGGGTGGTAGCGAAAACGACCAGCTTTATGGTGGCGCCGACAACGATCAGCTGAGAGGCGAAAACGGCGCTGACAAATTGGGCGGTGGCTTAGGCGATGACAAGCTTTACGGCGGCAGCGGTGGTGATGAACTTTACGGTGATGTCGGTAACGATGAACTTTATGGCGGCGGTGGCAACGACTACCTGGTCGGTGGCGACGGCGACGACATCATGCACGGCGAAGGCAATGATGACCGGATGCTAGGTGGTGCAGGAAACGACACCATGTACGGCGGTAATATGTTGGATTACATGCATGGCGGTACGGGAAATGACACCCTGTATGGCGGCAACAACAATGATGAACTCCGCGGTTCGGAAGGTCATGACACCCTGTATGGTGAAGCCGGTGAAGACTACCTGAATGGTGGTAAAGGCAATGACTATCTGGACGGTGGTTATCATGCTGACATTCTCGAAGGTCACATGGGTAACGACATCCTTAAGGGCGGCGCAAACTCCGACAAACTTTATGGTGGCGGCGAAGATGACTGTCTATACGGCGAGAATGGTGATGACCTGCTCGTTGGTGGCAACGGCGATGACTACCTAGTTGGTGGTTTCGGCGCAGATACCTTCTTCTTCGAATATCGTGATCACAATGACACCATCGCTGATTTCAGCAAAGGTCAGGGCGACAAAATACAAATCGATAGCTCTCTGCTGACGAAATTCAATCAAGTAAGTATTACTCAGGTTGGTGCCGATACCGTGCTTGATCTGGGCAACCACACAACAGTGACGTTGGAAGACTTCAACGCCAACAAAGTGACAAGCGATATGTTTGATTTCGTTTAATTCACTATTTGAATGCTGGGGTTCCAAACTTCCCCAGCATTCTGCTTGGTTCAAGGAGGAGCCAATGAAAAGCTTCGTAAAGTCAGCCTTAACGCTGTTACTCGTTTTGAATGCAAACATCGCCTTTGCAGAATCTAAAGAACGTATTACAGGCTTCGTATTGCGTGGTGATGTTGATGGCTCAGTCAACAACTTTACCTCTGATCGAAATGGATACGACGACCCCTATCAACTCGTTTCTGTTGAAACAAGTGATGGGCAAATAGAACAAAGGCCTATTGGTGAATTCATTGATGGGCTTGTTGTTCAGGTTGAGTGGCGTCACCTTCAAAAAAAAACAAGCTGGACCAATCACTGAAAATAATGTCATTGATCAGGCGATTGCACGCGTCAACGAGTGGAACAATGACCCTGAAACAACGAATACTCTTGGCATCAAATTACGTGTTTTCTCAGGTGTTTTTTCTCCAAAATGGCTCACTTATCATGAGCACAATGGGAAATACAAGCTGAAGAATTGTGAGAAGGGACAGAACGCTACTGCGGAAGAAATGTGCGGCGTAAAAGCCTATTTCAAAAATAACAAGCAAGGCATCATTCCTTCCCATTGGAAGCAATCTTTCAGAACACACTGGAGAGACTTACAAGAGAAACTTGCTGATAAATACGACAATGTTTCTGTTATTAGGGAGCTCGCTGTTTCTGGCTGCATGACCCACCACGCAGAAACAATGTGGCGCAACAAAGGCGATTACAGCCGACCTGACGGAAAACACAACGTGCAATCATTGTTAAACGGAGGTATGACCCTTGAAAGCGACAAATCATGCCTTCGCTGGCAAATAAAAGTTGCTGCGAAGAGATGGGACAAAACCCCCATAGCCATGGCGTACAACATGTGGAATGACTACGAGGTTGTTAATGACGAATTGGTTTGGACAACAAAACCAGCGTTCACTAAAGAGTTAATGCAAAAATGTATTGATGAGGCAGGCACAAACTGCATCCTCGGCAACAACTCCTTGGGAATGAATGATATTGGAGATGAGAGCAACACTGATGATGTAACTCATTACCTGAAAGAATTTGGTGACGCCGGGCATCATATCTATGTGCAAACCGAAACGACAATAGACCATCAATGGGTTGCACTCAATCATGCTGCCGACGTACTCAATGCGCAGATGGGAGAACTTCCCAAAATTAAAGCGATGAACAAAGAGAGTCCAACTTTTCTAACGGGCAGTAACATGCAAAATGCCCGAAATAATTTAAAGTTCTAACCAAAACTTTTTGCCGGGCTATCCGGCAATTTTTTTGGATATAGGGTCTTTTCACGGGGGTCTATTACCCCCTTTTCTTTTCCCTGTTCCAAACCTATTCAATGCTCACTATTCCTGTTGAACATCCATTCTCTATGCTCCTTTTTGCTTCAATTTGTGAACAGCCACCATTCAATGCTCACCTGTCCAAATACTAATACAGACTTGTTAACGCGCTTTGTTTTGTAATCAGTTTTAATGGCCAAAAACAATTATCAGCCAAGATTCTAAAACTTCTCATTCCGTCTTGGACGTTAAATATTACCGCCGACGGAAAGCATTCCATGGAGAAAGGTATGTCTATTCAAGCACCAAGTCTTTCCAATGAAGGAACGTATTCACTCACGCTCAGTTCAGCCAACCTTGAACTCACCGATTTCGTTTATACAACCACTACCTATAACGAGATTACCGGTACAGAAAACGACGACGTCCTCTACGGTGTCGAAGGTAGTAACCGTATTTACGGACTCGGTGGAAAAGACACCCTTTATGGTCACGAGAGCACCGACGAGCTATATGGTGGCAGTCTTGACGATAAGCTCTATGGCTATGGTGGAAATGACTTCCTCTATGGCGATGGTGGCAAAGATACCTTATATGGTGGCCTGGGAGAGGATGAGTTATATGGCGGCATAGGTGACGACAAGCTTTATGGTGAGGAAGGCAACGACAAACTAATCGGTGGCACCCTAAACGATACTCTCCATGGGGGCGAAGGTAATGATGAGCTTTTCGGCGAGCAAGACAACGACAAATTATACGGTGGTGCCGACCAGGATAAGCTCTATGGTGGCGATGGCAGAGACACCCTCTATGGTGATGAAGGTGATGACTCTCTGAGTGGAGATGCCGGTAACGATAGGCTTTATGGCGGTGACGGAAACGACATCCTGAATGGAGGTGCAGATCATGACACACTCTATGGGGGGCAAGGTAACGATTTACTTCATGGTAATCAGGGCTGGGATTCCCTCTACGGAGAGGCTGGAGACGACATTCTGATTGACGAAGATGGAGGCTCTCTCTCAGGTGGTGATGGGAACGATAATCTGACTGTTTATGGGAATGATAGATCTACGCTGGATGGAGATAACGATAATGACACCCTCACTGGCGGTGGCGGTAACGATACACTCAGTGGCGGCGGTGATCATGATGTCCTGAATGGCGGTGACGGCGACGATACCTTGTATGGCGGCGAATCGTTTAGGGCCGATTGGCGCCCCGCCAACGACGATGGTGATGACACTCTGAACGGCGGAACAGGTAACGATACCCTATACGGTGACTATCAAACCGTCTCACGTAGTAGTGTCACCGGCAACGATACGCTTAATGGTGGAGATGGCGACGATATTCTTTATGGTGACTACGAGATTAATAGAGTCAACAGCATTGGAGGTAATGACACACTTTCTGGGGGAGATGGAAACGACTACCTAAATGGTGGCGATGGCCAGGATCTCGCCATGGGTGGTACTGGCAACGATGTGATTTTTGAGTCTGAACTGGCGATTGGTGGCAGCGGAAATGACAGAGTTCATGGAGATTCAAGCTCATCCGATACTCTTATAGGGGGTGCGGGTGATGACTGGGTGGAAGGCTATGGAAATGATGTTGCAAGGGGTGGCAGTGGCAATGACGTATTAGCGAGCCTTGGCAACAAAGACACGCTATTGGGGGGCGAGGGAAATGATGTCCTCCACGTTGTCGGCAGTCTAGGAAATGGAGCTGCCCTGTTCGCTGGGTCAGGGGATGATATCCTTTCCGGCAATGCCAATAATCAATGGTTTCATGGCGGTGCAGGCTCGGACACTTTCCATTTTGGCACTTCCTTGTATTTTGACCTCGCCAAAAGTGCAAATTCGATACCCTCCTATTTCACTGGGCATGACAAAATAGCCGACTTCGAAATTGGCATTGATACCATCGCCATCGATACAGCGATTGCCTCTGACTTTGATGATCTGGTTATCGAGCAAGTTGGCTCAAAAGCTGTGATTACCCTGTCTAATGGCTCCACCATTACCCTGAACAATACCAACGCTTCCTTGTTATCCGCCGACGATTTTTCGTTTACAAGCACATCGACCTTCAATGATTCCCTGAGTACCTGGGGAGCGCACATTGGAGAGTCTTGGCACTATGGCGGTAGCTTTCAATCAAACCAATGGGTTTTCGGTGATAAACGGCACGACATCATCACCGCGACTCACTATGCGGATGGTGGAGCAGGAAATGACACTCTAATCAGTCACGGTAAAAAAGAGATTTTGGTGGGTGGTGAAGGTGCCGATACGTTCGATCTCCAGTTTGGGTCCAGTGGTATCACGACAATTAAGGACTTTGACGTTAACGAAGACCAATTGATATTTAAAGCGACTATCAGTTACTACGGTTTTGATTATTCAGAGAGACCGAGTCTGACTTTCTCACCATCAAGCTTGGCACCTACCGCCTACGAAAATGGAACGGTCCTCAAAGCTGACCTAGGCTTTGAAATCTATTTAGAAGGCGTTGATCCAGACTCAATAGCATTAGATGACATCACACTTCTCCTACGCGCTGCATCGGACGGTATTGGGAATACACTTATCGGTGGCAACCGTGATGACTATCTTAATGGCAACTCCGGCAGCGACACTCTCGAAGGCCGTGGCGGCAATGACACTCTGATTGGAGGCGGAGGTCATGACACACTCCTCGGCGGTGAAGGCAATGATGAGCTGTCTGGTGATGGTGGTAACGATAGCCTTGACGGTGGTCAAGGTAACGATAGGCTCCATGCTGGAGAGGGAGAGAACCAACTCTCCGGAGGTGAAGGCGCTGACACCTTTGTGATTGGTCATTTCAGTACTGAGTTGGCTGGCTTTAACAGCTATGATTGGAACTCGTTTAATAACTACCGATATGAAGACGCCATCACCGACTTTGAAGCGGCCGTTGATTCGCTGAATATTACCCACTTGCTGGATGACAAAACTATCTGGTTCCTCGCTAATGAAGACAACATATTTAGAGGAAGTGATTTGATTAAGCAAGTAGGCAATGACGTCGTAATTCAAGGCTCATCAACAGCCATCTCCACCCTTCAAAATGTTCAGCTTGATGACATTTCGGATGAGCAGATTTCCTTCACTTTGATTGGCAGAAACTCCGCCAACCACATCGTCGGTGGTGCCAGTGATGACTCCCTGTTTGGGCGAAAGGGCAACGATATATTGGAAGGAGGCGACGGAGATGACTGGCTGCAAGGCGACGAAGGTTACGATACCCTCACTGGCGGACAAGGTGCAGACACTTTTGTCTTAAGTGACTCGCGACAGGATTACGATAGCAGCGTTGAAATGGACACCATCACCGATTTTGAAATTGGTATCGATAAAATAGCATTCAATGACTACTCCTATCTCTCAATGAATTTTGACGATTTCATCATCACACAGCAAGGCGATGACACCTTGATTCAGATGATCCATAAATTCGACTTCGGCGGAGAGACGGAATATGTTGATGACAACGTGAATGTACTACTGAAAAACATTAACGCTGAAGACATCAGCGCTGCTGATTTTGATTTCTTCTATCTGTCTTGATGCATCACTTTATTGTTTTAAAAACAGCGCCGATTGGCGCTGTTTTTCCACCTTAGACTTCAAAAAATCTTACACCGCGTATCAAAACTAAGTCATTCAAGCTGATGGGCATTTAGTAGCATCAAATTAGACAAGGGAGTTCTAATAAAAGCTCATTGGTTAGCAAGAAAGTCTCACCAGAATCATGGAAGTTGGCAGTCATGAAAAATCTAGTTTTAACTCTATTCTCTGTTTTGCTGGTTGTTAGTTGTGGTGGAGGTTCTGGTTCAGGAGGGGGAGCAGATAATAACGGTTCAAGTTCAGTTATTTTACCTCTTCAATCAGAAATTGATCTATATGTAACAACTGAGAACCGATATGCCTCCTTCAATCTACCAATAGAAGTATCAATACCTGAATCTACAAGTGAAGTTTATTTGTACGTGGGAAGTAACTTTGGTTCTTCATCAGGAATTAGCAACTTATCACTATCAATTGTCCTTGGAGGAGAGTCTAACGTTAGCTTTGACTACTACTTGCCTGAGTCAAATCCTGGAGGCGACTACAAGGAAGTGCTCACACTGTACTTTTGTTATGATGAGAACTGTAACAGCACGATAGAAGGTTCTCCTTTCGACATAACTCTCAATGTGAATACGACGCTCCCTACCATCTCAAGTAATACAATACGCTCGTATACTGTGAAACGTAGAATCGATGACCCAACTGAGATGGTGTTTGATATAAAAATACCGATAGAAAATTCTCACAGAAGCTCAAACTCCTATGTGGAATTTTCTGGAGATGCTTCATTTTCAGTGATCCAGTGTCCTTTAAACTCTGACAGAACTGAAGCAACATGTCCTGTTACTATCGAAAGCCTAAATACAATGTCTTACTATACGATGGATCAGGGGTATACTTTATCAGTTAACCTATGTTATTCCGATTACTGCTATGGCTCAAACTCGGACAATATATTAATTTCGGTGATGTTCGAGAGTGAACAGCTTTCAACAATTAGCTCAGAACTCCCAAAAGCGTTGGTTGGCCGATATGATGAAGACAACCATCTAACATACAGTCGATTTTACAACGCCTTTATATATTATGGCTCTAGTTCTGAAACCAGTAGAAACCTAATGATAAAGCCAGTTAGTGGTGGTGAGACAGTAATAATACCGTTACGACCCTCTATTTTCGAAAAGCTCGGAAAGATTCATGTCGATGATATCTCAGGTCAAATATATTACTTGAGATCATCTAACGATCGAAGCGCACTTTATAAGCTGACTCCTGATCTCGATTCACCACAAGAATCTATTACAATAGAGTATATCAACAGTGTTCCTTCACCAAGTGATGCGTTATTTATTAATGACAGTTTATTTTTATCTTCCACCAATCAATTGTATAGCGATTCACATCTAACAGAAATAAACATATCAACTGGAAATGAAATAAAAAGCAACTCTGAAATATCGACATCGGAAGTTAGAAGGATTAGTTTGACGAGCCTTGACGGAGATATATTTTCAGGTATAACCGAGTCAAATAAGAACACCATAGCAAGGTTCCGAGAGGGAAATATAGAGGCACAAGACATCAACAGTATAGAATATCCTTACTCCTATGAATGCAATGAGCTTTTATCTACTGAAGATATCATACTAAATAGATGCGGAAGAAGATTTGAAAAAGACTCTAGTAACAATGATATCATGATTGAAATAGAACCAATCCCACGCCCGAGTTGGTTTAATCACGAACATGAAGAAGAAAATCGATTCTTGGTGTCAGCTTTAAAAATGGATTTTGGAAATTATATCTATGTTGAACGGAGCAGGAAAGATTGTGTAGATGACTGTGTAAATTATCTAACTATAGCGAATAAGAATAACTCTGAAGTTCAAGAGTTTTTTCTCCCTAGCAGTCTATCAATTGCTTCAGGGCTACATGTTGACAAAGATGGGAGCCTATGGGTATCAGGCAAGTCAAGTCTAGGCTATCTCGTTGCTCAAAAGTTAATGCTGCCGCAGTAAACCAAAAACTTAAAGCTAACAACCAACTATGTCGCTGTTAGCTTTTTATTTGAGGCTCGAGATGAGCCTCAACCCTCGACATTTTTCAATAATCCTTGCCAATTAACAAAACAAAGCGAGCCTACATCCATAATACTGCAGTAGTTGACAGATTTTTTGGAGTAATAGTTATCCAATAAAATAGAGGTTTATGACCAAGCGTTAGAGAGAAGGCTCAATAAAAAGCCAAGATGTAGAGTAGAACAAAGCGATGCTTCTGCACCGCTTTGTCTAGGTAAAACCGAAAAACTAAGGCTCAATCTGCCCTCGAATTTCACCACTTCCAACCGCAGGTGTATGCACATTCACGTAATGCCCGCCTGACTGAAACATTGCTTTTTGTACTTCGGTCAAGGTGGTATCTACTGGCGTTTGCCATACGTTAACGTCATCCACGCTTTGTTTCAAACCAACCACGACGCCGCCATTAGTGCCAGCGATACCTTGGTGGATATGAGCCGCCACTGCATCCTCAACACCTTGGGTAACCAATCTTAAATACAGGTGACCGTTTACATCATTTAGCAAGGCATAACCATCACCGCTGGCGTCTGTCGTAACAGGCGGAACTTCCTGATCGCCTGACAATGGGAAGGTGTAGATGGAATAGTCAGGCGAGAAAATCTGCCCACGGATTTCCCCAGGCGGGTTCGCTGGCGTGTGGAAATTGGTGTAAAAGGCGCCTGAAAGCATGTCTTCAAACGTTTCTTCGCTTAATGGCGTGTCCTCAGGCGCCGTCCACACGTTGGGATCCTCCGCGTTTTGATCCAACACCACCAGCACGCCGCCATTGCTGCCAACGCGACCAGTATGGATATGGGCTGCGACTGCATCTTCAATGCCCTGCGAATTCACCCTTAGATTCAGCGTTTCTTCGACGCTGTTATAAGCCAGATACCCTTGTCCACTGGCATCAGTCGCTACAGACGGCACCTGTTGGCTGCCATCCGCTTTGAAGGAGAGAATAGTGATAGTCTTCGGCACAATTTGCGCGCGCACTTCGCCGGAAGGCACCGCTTCGGTGTGAACATTGATGTACCAATCGCCGTTCTTCAGCGCTTCCACTTCGGCATAGCTTAAGCCGTTCTCACGAACCACCAAATAGCGCTTTTCACCGTGTGTCCATTTTTGCTTTTTCGGCGCTTCAAAGGTGTATTCCACACCGCCAGCCTCCCCTATTCCACCGCTATGAATATGGGCAAACTTAAAGCCTTCGATGCCATCGATATACAGCCTGGCCCGAAGCTTTTTGCGTTTTTCATCAAGTTGAACACGCGCCTTTGTAGACAGTTCTGAATCATTGAGCGGCACTGCCTGGCTGCCACTCAAGGTTAAGTGATACGTTTGCGTTGCCTCAAATCCACACGCTGACAACAGAAACACTGCCATCAACACCACTAACTTTTTCATCCTAAAATCCTATTTTGTCCTAAATGATCAGGTTTCTTCTTTCACCTGTTTTCTGAAGACGAAGATAGGATTCGGGTAGATGCAGCCATTTGCACCATGACCCTCAAAGCGTTAGTGAATAATCAGGAGTGAAATGTATAACGCGTTATCGAGACAAAAGTCTGTAAAGGTCTATTGCAGAGGAGAGCGCTAAAATCATGTCTGGTCAGTCTCCCCCACCACCACAGCCGCCACCATCTCCTGAGCAACCCATTCCCCCCGCACAGCCAGAAGAACAGCCAGAAGAACAGCCAATGTGACTGGCACAGTAGGTATTTGAGTTACTCCTCTGGCAGTCGAGCGAGTACTTAAAACCATCGTCAATATTTAGCCTTGAGTCAATGTCGAAAAGAAGCGGAAGTTTTGACGGATTCGTCGGATTGATACCTTCACGAGCGCAAGATAGTCGCCATGCCCGCTTAATACCGTCCAAAGCCATCGTTGGTGTCACCATCGCTTCGGTGGGCGTATGGTGCAGAAACCGATCAAATGCTTTGTCACAAAATCCTTTGTATTCTCTAGTGAACAAAATGAACTCATGCCAAGCGACATCCACAACCTGTGAAGGCATCGCGACCATGCGTTTATTACCCTCATGACAAAGAAAGAAATATTCTTTCAAACCATCAATGACTAATGACAGATTTTCATCCGTCAGATGAGGATAACGCTGGTGCACTTTTGTTTTGATCACTTTATTGAAACGGTATGTGCCAATAAATACCCGCTGTGCTTTTCGCCGCCTGCGGCCTTTCACGATCAACATTGTGAACAATACAAGAACAGTTCCTATGAGCCAGATTTCCATATCACGCTCCAATCCCTTTTGTTGGCTACGCTAACGGAATATAACGGCAGATAAAATGGGCGAATTCTCAAAACTAAGTGAAAATCATAGCTATCAGCGAGAATAATGAACGTGGAAGTGGATCGGTTTCAGCCTAAAGTTCAAGCCGACGCCTTGGGAACCAAGCTCACAAGATATGAACGTAAACTCATACACATTCACCCAAGTTCGTACACAAATGAAGCGTTAAAGGCACTGCCTATTAAAAAGATAGGAAGAAACAATCATATTTTGGGGAAAATGCTGGTATTTTATTGGCCTCACGACCTTGGGCACGTTTCTCCATTCGAGACTGATTAATCGCCCATCGCAGGGAAATCCAAATGGCGAAAGAAAACAACAATATTGTGATTTTTGGTGCGTCCGGTGATCTTGCTAAGCGCAAGCTGATCCCAGCACTCTATCACCTTTATGCAAATGGCATGATGCCAGAGAACTTTACGATTCTTGGCGTTAGCCGCACCGACTACTCTGACGACGCTTTCCGCGACAAACTCGCCGCGTTTTTAAGAGAAAATGAGAAGGTGGATGAAGCCGTTCTCGCGCGTTTTAGCCAACACCTATACTACCTTCCTATCAATCCTGCTGAGTCCAGCGAATACAGCAAACTAGTTACCCGCCTGGACGAGCTGAGCGAAAAACACCACACCGGCAACAACAATCTCTACTATCTGGCGACGCCGCCAAGCCTTTATGGCGTCATTCCAGAGTGTCTGGCAGACCACAATTTGCACGACCAATCCAACGGCTGGAAACGCCTGATTGTTGAAAAGCCTTTCGGCTATGACACTGCATCTGCAGAAGAGCTGGACAAGAAACTCCACCGTAATTTTAACGAAAAGCAGCTTTACCACATCGACCACTATCTGGGTAAAGAGACGGTTCAGAATCTGCTGGTATTCCGCTTCTCAAACGGCATGTTTGAGCCACTGTGGAACCGTAACTTCATTGATTACGTTGAAATCACTGGCGCTGAGTTTTTGGGTGTAGAAGGACGTGGCGGTTACTACGACGGTTCAGGCGCGGTGCGCGACATGCTGCAAAACCACCTGCTACAGGTGCTGGGCATGGTTGCGATGGAACCACCCGCGGCTATCCGCTCTGACTCCATTCGTGATGAAGTCACCAAGGTTATGCAGAGCTTCCGTCCACTGAGTAACGACGATCTGAAGAACAATCTGGTACTGGGTCAGTACACGGGCTCCAACGTTCGCGGTGAAAAGCTGTTAGGCTATCGCGAAGAGCCGGGCGTAGCGGAAGACTCACGTACCGAGACTTACATCGGCTTGAAGATGTTTGTCGACACCTGGCGCTGGAATGGCGTGCCTTTCTATGTGCGCACAGGAAAGCGCTTGCCAACGCGTGTGACCGAAGTGGTTATTCACTTCAAGAAAACCCCTCACCCAGTGTTTGGCGCCAATGCTCCTGAGAACAAACTCATCATCCGTATTCAGCCGGATGAAGGCATTCTGATGAGCTTCGGCCTGAAAAAACCAGGCGCAGGCTTTGAAGCCAAAGAAGTTTCAATGGAATTCCACTACCAGAACCTGCAAGAAGCACAGCTTCTGACCGCCTACGAGCGCTTACTGTTGGATGCCGTAAAAGGCGACTCTACGCTTTTCGCCCGCTCTGACGCGGTGAAAGCATGTTGGGAGTTTGTTGAACCCATTCTGCGCTATAAGGAAGACCCAGATGTACTGTTCGGTTATGCCGCAGGCACCTGGGGCCCAGAAAAAGCGGATGCGCTGCTGAAACGCGATGGACGCGAGTGGCGCTACCCATGTAAAAACCTAACCAATACAGAATATTGCGAGCTGTGAAATGAAGGAATTCCGCATTTTAGATAATGCAGACGCCGTGGTGTTAGAACTTGCGTCGTCAATGAAAAGCCTGAGTGAACAAGGACGTCCCGTTCATATCTCACTCTCTGGTGGCAGCACACCGAAGCTACTGTTCAAACTGCTGGCACAGCCAGAATGGGCGAACAGCATTCAATGGCAAAACCTCCACTTCTGGTGGGGTGATGAGCGCTGCGTGGCACCGGATGATGCTGAAAGCAACTACGGCGAAGCCAACACCCTGCTGTTCAGCCACATCGAGATCCCTGCTGAGAACATTCATCGCATTCGTGGTGAAGACGATGCAGAGCAGGAAGCCAAGCGACTGGCTGACGAAATCAAAGCAGAAGTGCCAGAGAAAAACGGCTTGCCTGCGTTTGACTGGATCTTGCTTGGCATGGGTGACGACGGCCACACAGCGTCCCTATTCCCGGGTCAAACTGACTACGATGAACCTGCACTGACTGTGGTTGCGGCGCACCCGCAATCAGGACAGCTGCGTGTTTCGAAAAGTGCATGTCTGCTGAATAATGCGGACCGCATCAGCTACCTGGTACTGGGTGCGGGCAAAGCAGAAATGATTGAAGCGATTCACGGTGAAAACGCCGACGCAAACCTGCCTTATCCGGCAGCGCATATTCAATCAACACATGGCACAACTGAATGGTATTTAGATGCTGCTGCCGCGAAGGCATTGGCGTAAGGAGTTTATAGAAATGAAAGGCGATATCGGCGTAATTGGTCTGGCGGTAATGGGCCAGAACCTTATCCTGAACATGAACGACAACGGCTTCAAAGTGGTTGCTTACAACCGCACTACGTCAAAAGTTGACGAGTTCCTTGAAGGCGCAGCAAAAGGCACCAACATCATTGGCGCATACTCACTGGAAGATTTAGTTGAGAAACTGGAAAAACCACGCAAAGTGATGCTAATGGTACGTGCAGGCGACGTGGTTGATCAGTTCATCGACGCCCTGACTCCTTTGCTGGACGAAGGCGACATCATTATCGATGGCGGTAACTCTAACTACCCAGACAGCACACGCCGCATGAAAGACCTGGAAGAAAAAGGTCTGGTATTTATCGGCGCTGGCGTTTCAGGCGGCGAAGAAGGTGCACGTTTTGGACCTTCTATCATGCCAGGTGGTAACCCAGCGGGTTGGCCAGCAGTGAAGCCTATCTTCCAAGCGATTTCAGCGAAGACCGACAGCGGCGAAGCCTGCTGTGACTGGGTTGGCCGTGAAGGTGCAGGCCACTTCGTGAAAATGGTTCACAACGGTATCGAATACGGCGACATGCAGCTGATCAGTGAAGCTTACCACTTCATGAAAGAAGGTCTGGGCATGAACCACGATGAAATGCAGGCGACCATGACTGCATGGAACAAGACCGAGCTGGACAGCTACCTGATGGAAATCAGTTCTGAAATCGTGGGCTACCGCGACGAAGATGGCGACATCGTGCTGGAGAAAATCCTTGATACCGCAGGCCAGAAAGGCACCGGTAAATGGACAGGCATCAATGCGCTGGACTTCGGTATTCCACTGACGCTGATCACTGAATCTGTATTTGCACGCGCTCTGTCTGCACGTAAAGAAGAGCGTGAAGAAGCCGCTGCTCTGTTCCAACACAAGATTGCTCCAGTAGAAGGCGACCGCGAAGTTTGGCTGGAAGCGCTGTGTAAAGCACTGCTGGCTGCAAAAATCATCTCTTACGCACAAGGCTTCATGCTTATCCGCGAAGCGTCTGAGCAATACAACTGGGATCTGAACTACGGTAACGTTGCCCTGCTGTGGCGTGGTGGCTGTATCATCCGCAGTGCGTTCCTTGGCAACATCCGCGACGCATATGAAGCGAATCCAGACCTGAAATTCCTGGGCTCTGATGAGTACTTCAAGAACATCCTGGAAGATTGCATGGGCTCATGGCGTAAAGTCGTGGCGAAGACCTTCGAAATCGGTCTGCCATCACCAGGCCTGTCTTCAGCACTGACCTTCCTTGATGGTTACACAACTGCACGCCTGCCAGCGAACATGCTGCAAGCACAGCGCGACTACTTCGGTGCGCACACCTATGAGCGTACTGACCGTCCACGTGGTGAATTCTTCCACACTAACTGGACAGGTAAAGGCGGCGACACCGTATCGACCACTTACAACAGCTAATCCCTGTTGCTGGAACGCAAAAAGGAGCCGAATGGCTCCTTTTTCTTTTCTGGTGGTTACTCCGCCAATACGCTGGTTAACATCGCCAGTTGCTGAAAACCCAATTGTTCATAAAGTGGCAGCCCGGCTTTGGATGCCTGAAGGGTGACATATTCGCAACCGAGTTCTTTCGCCAGTGCCAAACTGTGTTGCATCAGCGCAGAGGCCACACCCATCTTCCTGAACTCTCTCAGTGTACCCAGTTGATGAATACCCAAGGTGTTTCCCGTTTTGTAGAGGATCACAGTGCCCGCGATTTCACCTTCTTTGTAGAGTGCAAAAATATGGCTGTTGCTATCAGCATTGAGGTGCTGAATCACCGCTTCATCAATCACATAGTTGAAAGCGTTTGAGCAGGCGGCGGTCCAGTCCGTGACTTGCTTTGGCGTCGATACCCTTTCAATCTCTTGTCCAAACTCAAATTCTGCGTCTTGCGGTAATTCGAAGGTCATCACCACCAATTGCATCGCCACTGACAACGTGAGGCTGTGCTGAGCGCTAAGCAATTGAAGACATTTATCATCCAACTCATCTACCGTGGATGCTCTTTGCCCCGAAGAGAAATTCACACCATGAAGGCTCAAACCGGGACTCCAGCGCTTATTGGGCCAACTCGGATGAACAAACAATTCTCCTTCCTGCTCAGCACCCAGCGCCTGCCAGTAGAGATTCAAATTATCGAGGTTGGCTTGCAACGCAGCGTTCATGAGAAGTCCTTGTTGATTAATACAATACCCAGCACCAGCAATGCGGCGCCGAATAGTTTGACCGTTGAGATAGATTTGATTGGGCTGTCGAATGCGCCAAAGTGACTCAGCAACATGGCAATAATGATTTGCCCTGCCAGCGAGTAACTCATCAGGTTCCCTACCCCCATTTTAGGGATAAGAAAATACAAGCTACCCACACCTATCACACTGAATACACAGGACAACCATAGATACCAAGGGATCTGGGTCAGCTTTTCCCAATCCAGACCTGTGTTTGAGGCCGAAATCCCACCCGCGTTGTAAAGCACCGCAACAGCGAGGCTCACGAGAACAAAACTGGTCAGGAAGGCATAGCTGGTTGCGATCCAGCTGTTACCAAGCATTTGACCCAATTGCGCATTCATCGCCGCCTGAATGGCAATGCAGCCACCGGCGGCAAGTGCCATTAGCGTTAAGCTGCTCATAACGTTTCTACCAGTTGGTCACGGGACAAACGAAACTTGGGGCGATTCGCTGTGCGGTCAGTGCCCGAACGCACGCCAACAGGACAAATAATCACAGCGTTCAGCCCTTGCTTATCCAGACCCAGCACTTCGTTGAGCCCTGCTGAATCAAACCCTGTCATTGGGCATGCATCAATCTGTTCAACGGCAGCGTGGCTGACCAATGTTCCCAATGCGATAAAGCATTGCTGTGCGTCCCACGCGGCCTGTTGCGGCTGGCTAAGTCCCAGCAAGCTGCTGGCAATTTGATCTTGATAAGCGCGTAAGTCTGACGCTGGACGGTTCTGATTGGCAGCTAGCTGTTCAATGAAGTCTTCAATGTCTGCCTCATTGAGCGAGGTCTTGTGTGCCAGAACCAGAAGGTGAGAATTATCAATGACTTTCTGCTGGCCATAACTGTGCGTTAAGCAAGCTTGTTTCAACGCTGGGTTTTCAACCACTAACAATTTAAACGGTTGAACGCCGTACGAAGAAGGCGCTAAACGAACACTTTCGATAAGCCCATCGATAGCTTCCTGGCTGAGTGTTTGTTCTGAAAACTGGTTGACGGCGTAGCGCCAATTCAATGCATCTAATACGTTCATCTCTGTCTCTCCTTGCGTTGATGGAGAGAGATTACGCAATGCAGAAACCAGACGCCTTTACATATGTTGATTTAGTAAATTTGTTTTCTAATCCGGCTCAGCTGAGTGGGAGTAATGCCGAGATAACTTGCGATGTGGTATTGCGGTAATCTGGGGGCAATTGCAGAAAAGTCGGTCAGAAACGCCTGATATCTGTCTTTGGCTTCATGCTCAAGATAACTGATTTCCTTCGGCTCCTTTTCCAGTAGCCAGTGCTTCTCCAAATAGTGAATATGAAAACGCATTAAATCCGGATGCGTAAACAGCGCGGTGCGAAACTTTTGGAAGTCGATTTCGACCAGTTCACAAGGCTCCAAAGCCTGAATGGCAATTCGGCTTGGCTTTTGCTGAAGCAGCGCACTCATGCAACCGGGAAACCTGCCTTCATCAAAGAAGTTCTTGTTGTATTCGTTGCCCTCTTCATCCAGCAAAAATGCGCGCATCAGACCTTTGTGAAGAAAAGCAAAATACGTGGGAGTTTGCCCGATATCGTAAAGCGTTACTCCTTTGCCAATGTTTGTCACCTTGCAGCAGGCCATGAGCGCCTGCATTGACGCTTCATCAATCGCATAATAGCGGCGCACCGTTTTTTGTAAGTGTTCGAACGAAGGGAGCATAAGAATATCCTTATTCATTTTCTTTTCGGCAACGTACGCGCAGTTAAGAACGCTTGAAATGAGCCAGCTGATCCAAAGACTTAATATAGAAAAGACTCGGTGGGTGAAACTGGGATTGACGAAAAAGCCCTGTTTCTGCGGAAGGGTTAACATGATGCGGAAAAACAAAAGGCTCTGAGATACAACCCCAGAGCCTTAACGATTGAAAAGCGGTTAAATGAACCTAGCCAGTTCAATCAGTTCGTATAAGTGCGTTAAACGTCATATAGGCCGCTGACAAAGTCCAAATCAACATGATTCAGGCCGTGGTACCAGCTTTTGAGCAGCACTTCTGTGCCATCAGAGAAGCCAAGTGTTGTGCCGTGTGAGTTCACTGACACATTAATCTCAGAGACAGACGTTGCCAGCCCATCATCAATCTGAATCGTATCCTGCCAGTAGCAGAAGTCCCAAATTGTATTGGTGCCGTAGTTTTCATTGAAGAAAAACAGGTCTTTACCGCTGCCACCCCAGAGGTGGTCATTACCTGCAGAAGCAGCAAGGATGTCATTACCGCTGCCGCCAAACAGGCAATCGTCACCCGCACCCGCCCAAAGGTCGTCATTGCCATGCTCGCCATAGAGCTTGTCACAGCCATCACCACCTTCGAGTTTGTCGTTACCACAGCCGCCGATTAGCTTGTCGTTACCGCCCTGTCCGAACAGCATGTCGTCACCGTAACCACCTTTGATGTAGTCGTTACCGCCTTGACCGAAGGCAATATCGTCACCACAACCGCCATAGATGACATCATCGTCTTCTAAGCCCCAGATATAGTCGTTACCGTTTCCGCCATCGATGAAGTCGTTGCCACCACCGCCTTGAATGTGGTCATCACCTTCGCCGCCGTAGAGCTTGTCGTGACCTTCGCCACCGTACATATTGTCGTTGCCATCACCACCGACCATGTAGTCGTTGCCGTTGTCACCGAAGAGGATATCATCTCCCGTGCCGCCATTAATGCAGTCATCACCGTCGCCGCCTTTTATGCGGTCATTACCGCCTTCACCGAAGAGATAGTCGTTCCCGCCGTAGCCATATATGTTGTCATTGCCCCAGCCGCCATAAACGATATCGCTGTGTGCGCCGCCGAATACCACATCATTACCATTACCTGCATAGACATAATCTACACCGTCTCCAGTATTGATGGTGTCATCGCCGTCATACGCGTAGATGCAGTCATTAGAGTCTGTTCCGTCTAAGGTTTCACTGTCATTTGTGCCCACTATTGTTGCCATGTTTCTTCCCTCGGTCCTAGTTATCCAAATGATTTGCTGACGATGCGAAACAGCGGCATCGACAACCCAATTAAATCAGAGGAATCACTCCATTAGTTCTCACTAATGAATCACCAGAAGGTCATTGACAGGAATCTGACAGTGCGAAAGGAAAAAAGTACTAAGTAAAATAATCTAGATACAGACCAACAAACAGCAAGCCATTGAAACATTGGCGAATAATGAGTTTTTTAATTAATTGATTTTTATGTGAATAAATTGACATTTCTGACTGACCAAATAGTCACACAGCAAAGACAGCGAATTGCGTAAACTGAGAGCGTACCAAATTTTCAGTGTTTTAAAATGCATGAAATCTCATACTTTACAATTCATTAGTAGGAGTACTGAATCTCTGCTTACACCTCACCGTCTTGGCTAGGCGAAATGTTGTGATTCCTCTGTCAGATTCTGGAAAAGACCAGAAAGTCAGACTAAATTGCAGCGGCGTTGATAGCCCAAGTTCAAACCACACCATGCGGAGTGATCATCCGTTGGATAGCTGTCTGCAGAAACTGGCGCATCTGGATGACATTTTCTCTCGTCTCATTACTCGCTATCTAGACATTCCTGTGGAGATAGCGTTTTCCGAGCGTCAGCTTTCACCTTCATAGTCACGACGCTTATCGCCAAATCATCAAACCTAAGGACACCAGTATGCGAAATATCTTGCTGTTAGTTGCCACCAGCTTTAGCTTCCTCGCTCTCCCATCTTTCGCTAAACAATCAGACGACATTGAATATCTCAACTCCGGCAAAGTGCTCCCAACCAACCTTCCATTTTCAGAGGCCGTTCGCGTCGATGACACCATTTATCTTTCGGGGCAGATTGGCATTAAGCCAGGGACGTTGGAGTTGGCTCCCGGTGGCATTGAAGCTGAATCTCGACAAACAATGGAAAACATCAAAATGTCACTCGAGGCGAATGGCTACAGCATGAGTGATTTAGTGAAATGCTCCGTCATGCTGGCTGATATTTCAGAGTGGGCGACATTCAACGGAGTCTATAAAACCTATTTTTCTGGCAAGTACCCGGCGAGAAGCGCGTTTGGCGCAAACGGATTAGCTTTGGGTGCCAAAGTCGAAGTGGAATGCATTGCTGCTGTTGACTGATTAGTAATAAATCCCAACATCCAGAAGGTCGTCAATGGGTTACCCTCTGGATGTTTAATGAGATGGAAACTCATACTTTACAATTCATTAGTAGGAGCACTGAATCTCTCCTTACACCTTTCCGTATTGGTTGTTATGGCAAAACTTAAATCAGCTCTCTGAGCAAATACGTTAGCTGTACATCCGGCAAACTTGCATATATTCAACTCTGGATTGCTATTTCAGTCGGTCTCATTTACGCGATATCCAGTTAAAATATTAACTTTGGTGCGTCATCAACCTTGAGGCAGAAACTTCCATGTAATTAAATAGTTAGTAGGGAAATAAAGTTTAGGAATTGAACGTGAGTTTTTTGATTTTCTTAAGAAAAGAAAGGCCAACAAAAATGTTAGTAATACCGAGGAAAAGCGAAAAAAGTTGCTGGAAGAAGTGGTCGATATAGATTATTCCGACATAGAAGCGCCCGCAGACATAACCTCTGAAAATACAACAAATACGCTAGGCAAATCAGAGCCAAAAAACCAAAAGGCTACAAAGCCTTCCTCTCAATCAGCTAAAAAAGAAAGCCACCTTCATTCAAAAAGCGAAGCAAACCAAAACAGTGATCAACCTAGTGACAATGAATGGTTTGAAACAAAAAGTAGGCTAATGGCAAGTTTCTTTGGTGAAGAAAACCATCTGCACTATTTCTCAATCATCCCAGCAAGCGCTGGCGGAAACTACTGCATGTATTATTACCCAAATAGTGGTAGAGGAGGTACATCAATTGCAACAAAACAACTATCCACGGACGATGGCACTGGCGCTTATTCTGTTGCAATGGGTCGCTATGAGTTAGTCATTCAAACCCGTCATAGAATGCCGGAAAGCGGGGAGATTAAATTTGGTGACTCTGACTTTGGTAAAGCCAATCAACAGCTTTCTGCTGTTTTACAAACCGTCGCCACATATGCACAAAATACGCAACTTGAGCCTTTTCAAACAATTGAGTCCGCCGAAGGGCCACACTGGTATGGGGCAATTTTGTTAGGTTTGCAAAACAGCACGTCCCAACAACACGATTTTGGAATGATGCTCATCGTTCAAGTTCATAAAAGCGAATTGGAGTTCGCTAGAAAAAATGGTACTGAGAAGCTCATCGGTTTATTGGAGAAACACTCTATGTTTCCCTTCTCTGATTTAGATAGGCCACCCGTAGCTTAGTTAACGTTGTTTATTCAAAGGTTTTCTATTACTGAACTGCACGAGCCTAAATATAGGTCTGATGATTGGCTCTCAAACACAGAATAACAAGCCACCCAATGTTTGTGTTGAAGTCTACTCGCCCAAACGGCTGATTGCCTCTTTACCGTTATAGACCAGTCGCGTCGACCAAGGGATAGGGTTTCTCAGCGCAAAATGCGCCATGCAGCCATTTTCAGCTTCATCCAGCAGATCTTTAATTCTCTCTTCCGGCTCAGGACTGTCGATAATCACGTGCGTTTCGACAATGTCGCACCCGCCGTCCGTCATATAGCCATGCTCGCGCATATGACCGAGGTTGGTTCTGAACACAATGCGTTGTTCAAGCTTTAAGGAATCTACCTGAATTTTACGGGCAGTGAGAATGTCCGTCAGGTGCGTCATCAAACAAAAGCCTATACCCGCTGAAAAGAATGCTAACGGTGGTGGCGCCGTGTCTTTGCCAACTGGCGGCTGTTCATCGCAATAGAGTTTTACAGGGCTGAAGCCCGGAATATTGACGGAAACCACCCCCGTCTTTTTCTGCATGTCTCCTGCCTCAGCGCTTAAGTTAACTTCAAAGCGATACGGTTCCGGATGACGGGCTTTCGAGAAAGTAGATTGTTGATATTGGGTAGTCGCGGGCTGCTCACTGCTCAACTCGCCAACATGAAAGAACTTTTCGTTCGACATTGTATTCTCCTTCTATACCCAAACGACCTGAAGATGCAGGATTCAGCGAGATTGACTGGCGTTGTGATCGCGGCGTTCCTTTGTAGGTGTAGTCACCTCCATCAAAAAGGAACAACAATGAGCACGGCGTCAGTCAACTCGCCCGAAGGGAGGGCCTCAATGCGCCCACTTCTTCGTTAAATTCCACGGAAATAGAACCACTATTCCTCGTGAAATTTGCCTCGAATTGAACGCATTGATGACCTCTGAATACGAGTATCTCTGGGTCGTTTGGGTATATGCGCTAGAGGCTGATCAAATCATACCCAATAACAGGTGGAGAATGCCGTCAAAGTCATCCTTGAGACCATGTTTTATGGTGTTATCATTCAATTTATAACACTTTACTGAAGGAAATCGTCATGCTCTCCAATCAAGACAAAAAGATACTCTCACAGCTTCAAGACAACGGACGCATGACGATTGTGGAGCTAGCCAAAGCCACTGACATGTCAGAATCAACTTGCCTACGACGCACAAAAAGCCTCGAAGATTCAGGTGTGATTAAAAGCTATGGCGCAATGCTTGATGCCGAAGAAGCAGGATTTGGTGTGACGGCTTTTGTTCAGGTCAGCATCGACCAGAAAAGCGAGGCGGCGTTTGATTTGTTCAAATCAGCAGTGAAAGATCACCCGCTGATCCTGGAGTGCTATTCCCTTTCCGGCCCCTACGACCATCTGATGAAAGTTGTTGCCAGAACCAACAAAGAACTTTCGCATTTTGTGTTAAAAACACTGAGAAGCTTTCCTGAGGTGAGAGAAGCACAAACCCTGTTTGTGTTGGATGAAGTGAAGCATACCACCGCGTTGCCGATCAATTTGCCGGAGCCTGTTAAGAAAGGTTGATCGAATATAGGAATAGCAAGTTAGTGATGCGAATCATCCGGCGCAGAGAAAGCATCAGAGCCTTTCATCTTGTCACGTTTCCTCCACTCATCTTCAACATGCAATTCAGCTCTTTCAGTTAGAACTTCAATATGTATTGAGGTATCACAGTCATCGACCTCTGCAGATCTGTTGTAGACAAAATGGAAAATCAGACCGAACAAAAACAAAATAATAGAGATACCCATCAGCACAGAATCTGCTAAAAAGGCACTGATAAAAAACGCACCAAGCGCAACCAGCATCATCACTAAACCAATGGTGTTTTTCATCATGATTTCTTCCCTCTTCACATCTATGTATTAAGAATATCAATTGGCAAGAGAAGTAGAAGTTTCAATTATTGTTATTGATGCGTAAATCGAGTCGATAACGTAAGAATAACCCTTAAATGAGAAAGCAAGTATTACCTAGAATTCTCGTTTCAAATATCTCTGCCTTTGTCGCAAATCAAATTGTTAAAGCGTGTCGAAATACAAATTCATTTGCATAAAAGGATGTTAGTGATATTTTACTGACACATTCATCAATGCCCAAAAAGGTTTACAAGTGGCAATTTACAAATTCTATAACATTCAATTACTTCCCGTTAACACAAAGAACTATCATGAAGTCGGCATTGAGGGTTATTGTGAGCTATTTGTAGCAGTGGATGAGCTAATTTCTAAAGTTCGCCAAAATGGAGAAAAACTAAGCTCCATCGCCTCAAAGATGAGAGGAGATATGTACTTTGCTCCTTTCTCAGTCAATATTGAAAATTTTCCAAGCGAAGATAAGAATAAGCCTAATAAATTTGTACGCGGGCACTTTTTAAAGTTCGATGATGTCAATGAGTTAGTCGATACTGAAAGCGGTGAGTTAGAATATCGATCGCACGGTAATACTAGTAGCAAAAGGTTCTCGCTTGAATTTGTATTTGACCCAGCAAGGCACATCATGGCCATTCACGATACACGTGGATTGCCTTCTAAGAATCCGTTGATCGAAGCACTTATGGATTTGCTAGATGGACATGCAACCAGATTGTTCCCGAAGCATAACCTCGAGATCGAAGAGCTTACCGCTGCAGATTCTGTACAAAAGTTTTTCGAAGAACCTAAGAAAGGTATTTCGTCTTATTCTGGTCGTGTAACTTTCTCTAATTCAGATGATTACGACAGCCTGATCAACGATGCGCTACTTCCCGAGGCCAAACAAACCGAACAAGAACTAAAGGATATGAGCGTCGGAAAGTGGGAGACTAAGTATAAATCCTTCAAAGACAGCCTAATGAGCGACTTGCCAAGAATGGCAAAAATTCAAATGATGCTCGCGACATTATACGGCAACGCTGAAGCACGCTACATTGCTGAAGATGGAGCGAAAAAGCACTACCACATGGAAGATCATCCGGTACGCGAATCTTTGCCTCCTCAACCAGATGGCGCACTAAATCATTCACTCGGTATCTTAGGATTGATTCCTATTGCAAAAGAGCGTACACGTGTATCCAAAGAGATACTCACTCAGAACAAATCAATGCTGGAATCAAACGATAACAGCAGTACACAGTAGGTAGATTAATGGCTAAGCAAAAACCCAGCTTAATGCATCGAACACTCACTAGCACTCCAGTGCTAGGAGCGGTTTTTGCCATCGCTAACGCTTACGCTCAAAGAGGCGCTCCCCAAGCACAGATTCATATTGCAAGCCTGAGTCAGTGGTGGAGCCGGATTTTTAAAAAAGCTTTTTGCGTTCTAGTTTTTGTCTTGATGTTAGACTTTATAACTGACGAAAGTATTGCCACATCAACTTGGATCCCTGCAGACACTATTCTCGGCGCATTTCCCAGTATCCTAGGTTTTGGAATAGGTGTTTATGCGCTCATGTTTATCATGCCAAGTGATTTTCTCACATTTTTGAGAGAGAAGAAGTCTGAAGGCTCACCAATTGGTCCTGAGATTGTGCCTGTAGATATGGGCTATCCACTAATAACTTATGTTCTTGTTATGCTGATTGCTTCAATATGTAAGGTATTTCCAGATACGATCTGGTTAAAAATTGCCAGCTATTGGGCATTGTTTTACGGACTAGCGATGACGATTGAGTTGGTGTCATTTTTGTTTCTGACTTCAAAAATGATTCAAAAATAAGAAGTAGTGATATCCCTCCTTTAGCTCGGCATGAAAAGCCAAGACCTAAAGCTAAAAGGATTTATTAATTTTTTCGGCAAAGCCTCTCGCATCTCATACCGCCCCGCCCGCCTTTTCAGGCGGGCGTTTATTATCTATTCCAACAACCTCCGCTCTTTCCAAGCCCTAAACACGGGCGTCACGATCAGATTCTCTGTGCTGTTCAATTCTTGATGCTTTGTTAATGGATAAGAGGCTAGTTATTTCAAAATGCAAAAGCGTTGCATACTCATTAGTTAGACCCTATCGTTTTGAAAGGATTGCTAGATTAGAACGTCCAATAACCAAAAAGACGTATCACTATGAAAGCATCACACATCATCGCGTCAGTGGCTCTGACCCTTTCCAGCTTTGCAGTCGCAGATCAACTGGACGATATCCTCGAAGCTGGCGTCATTCGCGTAGGCACCACCGGCGATTACAAACCTTTCTCTTTCTATGATGGCCAAAACTACTCAGGCTATGACATCGATGTTGCACAATATTTGGGAGGCCAACTCGGCGTAAAAGTAGAGTTTGTATCGACAACCTGGAAAGGCCTACTTGATGGCTTGAAAGAAGACAAGTACGACATTGCCATGGGCGGTATTACCCGCCGGATGCAACGCCAGCTGAACGCTGAACAAACTCAGGGTTACATGGTTTTTGGTAAGTGTTTCCTCGTCGCGAAAGGCAATTCTGGAAAATATGACTCTCTGGAAAAAGTGAACCTGCCTTCTGTTCGCGTCGGCGTGAACATTGGCGGCACTAACGAGAAGTTTGCTGATAAGAACTTACCTAATGCGAGTTTTACCAAGTTTGAAAACAATCTGGATGTGCCAAAAGCCGTCGCTGCGGGTGACGTGGATGTCATGGTGACTGAAACCCCTGAAGGGCTTTTCTACGAAGTCACCAACGACAAATTGGAAGCGGCTCGGTGCGAAGAGCCATTCACCCGCAGCCAGTTTGGCTACCTGATTCCCAAAGGCGAACAAGGCCTGCTGAATGCCGTCAACTTCGCGATTGATGAAATGAAGCTTAAGGGCATCGATAAACAACTGATGCAGAAAAACCAGCTAATTGCAGAGCAGAAGTTCAACGTAGTGCTAACCGCTGCAGATGGAAAGAAAGTCGACATCATTCAGGCAGTCAAAGACGCGACAGGCCTGAGCCTGATTGAATCCAAATCTGTGGTAGAAAGCCTTCCTGCAGTGCTCAAAGAGAAGCTACCAAAAAGCGAGGCCGAGAAATTAGAAAAAGCGCTGGAAGCAGCAGGCGCCACTATCGACATCAAACCGGTTCAATAAAACGTAAACCAATCAGTAAGGCTGGCGGCTCCGCCAGCCTGAAAATCACCTCAGTAACACCCGATTCAAACTGTCTTTCTACTGTGACGTATACGCCAATACCCACGCCTTACCTTGAATGTCAGCACCATCTGAACACAGAATTAAAACACAGCCCTGCACTTTTTTCTTATTTGCCGCATTGCTAAGGGGTCATTATGCTGCGTTTGTTTACGATTGAATCTGGCGCGATTACGGAAATTCCTGTTGGGGAAAACGCTGACCTCAAACAGTTGGTGGAACAGGCCAAATGGATAGATGCACACGATCCCACCGATACGGAACGCGAACTCGTCAGCTCTCTGCTGCGCATCGATTTACCTGAATCGGATGATGTTGAGGAGATTGAGACTTCTGCCAGATACTTCGCTGACAAGAGTGGCCTGCATGTTCACTCTCTGTTTCTATCAAAAAGTGAAGGACGGCACACCACAGTCACCGTCGCCTGTATTTTGCAGAGCGAACGTCTGATAACCATTCGTGATGGCGACGTTGCCGATTTTCGCTTACTCAGGCTTCGCGCAAGACGGCGACAAGTTCGATGCAAAGATGTAGAAACCCTTTTAGTGACTTTGCTGGAGCAGAAAGTCGAAAACCATGCGGATACGCTGGAAGACTTGCACCGTGAGTTGGAAAAAGTCAGCCATGCTGTGCTTGAAGATGACGATTCCGATTTGGAAGAAAGCATTGAGCAATTGGCAAAGCTTGAAGACAGTAACGGAAAAGTGCGCCTTTGTTTGATGGATAACCAACGTGCGATTTCCTTCCTGCTTCGCCATCTGCAAAGCAGAAACGAGCACAGAGAAACGTTACACGAAATCGGCCGGGATATTGACGCTTTGATGTCCCACACCACCTTCCTGTTCGACAAAATCAACTTCCTGATGGACTCGACGCAGGGTTTTATCAACATCGAGCAAAACCAGATCATCAAGATCTTCTCAATTGCAGCGGTTGTTTTCCTGCCACCGACGGTGGTCGCCAGTATATATGGGATGAATTTCCACTTTATGCCGGAGCTGGAATGGAAATATGGCTTCCCCTTTGCGATCGGATTGATGATCGCCTCTGGTGTTGCGCCTTTGGTTTATTTCAAGAAGAAGGGATGGTTGTGAGCATTCTAAAAGCGCCCAGAAATCACCAATAAGCTCAATATTCCTATCTAAGTTTCGAATATTGAGCTTTAATGTAAATAAAGTCCTATCTAGAATCCGCATCATGGTTCCACTTATTGACAAGGAGAATCATGATGAAACTGACACTTATCGCCCCACTTTTGGCCGCCGCTGCGTTTAATAGCCAAGCATTTACCCTGAGCAGTAGCGACATTCAAGAAGGCTCAAGAATGGCAGATACTTTTGTATTCCAAGGTTTCGGCTGTTCAGGCGATAACCTCTCACCACAACTGAGCTGGAAAGACGCACCGGAAGGAACCAAAAGCTTTGCGATTACGGTATACGACCCAGATGCACCAACTGGCAGTGGATGGTGGCACTGGCTGGCACTCGATATTCCCGCTTCAAACACCCAGCTAAATCAAGGTGCATCAGGCAAGTTGAAACAAGCACGCGAGATGGAAAATGACTATGGCGCTGTCGGCTTTGGTGGTGCCTGCCCACCAAAAGGTCATGGTATGCACCGCTATCAATTTACGGTTTGGGCACTGCCTTCTGAAAAGCTGGCGTTGCCGGAGAACCCTTCCAACGCGCTGATTGGATACATGTTGAATGCTTCTGCATTGGGTAAAGCAACGCTAACCGCTACCTATGTGAACGAATAAGGAATCGAGATGACGAGAGCACTGGTGAAAAACGGGCAATTTCGTGGCGTAACAAAACAGCCTCTTCGAAACGTACTTGTCTATGCCCCTACCGTTATCTGGGTAAACCGAGGATTGAAACAGCTTTGGTGGCAAGATAGCTCTCGTCAGTATTCCTCACAAGACTGGTTGGTTGTTCCGGCCAGTCATACCCTTACGTTCGTCAACGAACCTTCACAAACCGATTTCTTTTCCAGAACGCTGACCTTTCTAGAGCCTCCGCCTAACGAGTGGCTCGAGAACAATGCTTCGGTAACACCAATAGCCGAAGAACCGCGTCTTTCTGTCACACCGCAGTTGGCGTACTGTTTTGATATCTTGTATGAAATGGCGGGAAAATCACTGTCTGAAGAAACCCAAAAACACTTTCTGTTGGCATTTTACGCTGAACTTCGGGAAGCCAAAGCTTTGCACCTTCTCTTCCCCGGAAGTGATAAATCTCTGAGCGAAAAACTTGCGAGCTATCTGAGCCTGAACCCGGGCAATGTGCATAGTGTTGAATCCGTTGCTGCCGACTTTTCAATGAGCTCGGCGACGTTGAAGAGAAAGCTGGCTGCAGAAAACACGTCGTTTCGCCATATCCTGACCAACGTCCGGATGGTTTATGCCCTCTCACTCATGCAGAATTCCCGCTCACAGCTTAATATTGCGCTTGCCTGTGGCTATCAATCTGAAGCGCGATTTTCGCAAAGGTTTAAGGAAGTCTTCGGGCTGACACCCAAAGAGTATGTTCAGACATTGTAGGAAAACCCACGTGCGCAGCACTTCCCGGGGTGCCTATAAGAAAAAAGCACCGGTCTCTCGACTAGGGCTTCAATCGTTGGCGGAACGGCCGGGCTGGCGCTCCAGCGGGACTCGAACCTGCGCCCCCGGCGTGACAGGCCGGTATTCTAACCAACTGAACTACCGCTCCAATTCTTGATGAAATCCAGCTTTACAGCCCAACTTCCAGAATATGGCGGATAGATAGGGATTTACTCGGTCGCAAGCTCCCTTGCCCTTCGGGCCGTTGCCTATTGCCTACTCGGCTTCGCCGGACAACGTTGTCTCGCTTCGCTCGGCTGAACCCATAGGGTCTAGAGTTCTGTACCCTATCTCTTGCGAGGGTTAAAAATGCAAAAAGGCCGCTGATAATTCAGCGGCCTTTTCTAATGTGGCGGAGAGATAGGGATTTACTCGGTCGCAAGCTCCCTTGCCCTTCGGGCCGTTGCCTACTCGGCTTCGCCGGACAACGTTGTCTCGCTTCGCTCGGCTGAACCCAGAGAGTCTAGGGTTCTGCACCCTATCTCTTGCGAGGGTTAAAAATGCAAAAAGGCCGCTGATAATTCAGCGGCCTTTTCTAATGTGGCGGAGAGATAGGGATTTGAACCCTAGATACGCTATTAACGTATGCCGGTTTTCAAGACCGGTGCTTTCAACCACTCAGCCATCTCTCCGTAAGTGCGGCGAATATTAGCTACAGTTCCGAAAGCTGTAAACACCTTTTTTCGTTGAGAAAGTCCGTTTGACGATTTTGAAATCAATCTGCTTTAAATCTATGCCAAAGCAAGCGCAATCTTACAAAACAACAGTGAAACAGATTCATTTTTGCCTTACTTTAAAGACAACCCGCCATAAGTTTTCGAACATAATAAGGAAACAGAATTGATACTTCACTTTAATGTATCATCCTGTTAAAACACTTCGTTATGGAAATGCTTTAACGAGGTTTTTACGCGAATAATCTGATACCTAGCTGAATAGGTTCGCAGTAGAAGCCAGTTCATTAAGCAATCAGCAGTTAGGACTATCATGCAACTCAGTAATTTCTTACTCAAGCTATCTAACACCCCTGAACTTGTTGAATTTGAAGACACCATCTCGGTGATTGACCGGTTTTACCATTACTCACCGGCCGAATTTATAAACGGTGACTTGACCAACAAGGCAGGTCAAAACGCAGGTTCATGTAAGATATTTGCCTTTGGTAAGCTTCATGGACTGGATGAGCGCGCAGTATTAGCTTGCTTTGGCAGGTATTACAGGGAAGATGTTCTTGCGCACCCAAGCGGTAAAGATCATCTCAACATTCGCAACTTCATCCATTCCGGTTGGAAAGGCGTGTCTTTCGACAGGCTACCACTATCCCCGAAAGAGCCAAGTGACAGTTAAAAAGAAAGCCCCTACTGAGGGGCTTTGTCATTCTTTATGGCTACCCATCTTTGTTGATTTGGACGATGAGTTCATCTTCAATCTGTGCGGCCATTTCATTTGGCACCTGACAGGTGCCGGCATTTTCGTGGCCACCACCGCCATATTTCAGCATCAACTCGCCAATATTTGTCTGTGATGACTTATCAAAGATAGATTTGCCACACGCAAACACGGTGTTTTGCTTCTGGAAGCCCCACAACACATGCACGGAGATATTGCATTGTGGGTAAAGGGCATAGATTTCAAAGCGATTCCCTGCCCATATTGTGTCTTCTCTTCGTAGATCCAGAACCACTAGATTCCCACACACTGAAGCACAACGCCTGATTTGCTCCTGAAACTTCTCGCGATGGCTGAAATAGAGGTCAACGCGCTCTTTGACATCTGGAAGTGCCATTATCTCTGCAATAGATTTGTCTTTGCAGTAATCAATCAAATCCATCATCAATTCGTAGTTAGAGATTCGAAACTCTCTGAAACGCCCAAGGCCTGTTCGGGAGTCCATGATGAAGTTCAGTAATCCCCACCCCTCCGGATAGAGCACTTCATCTTTTGTATATTGCGCAGAGTCCCCCTTATCAACCTCCTCCATCATTTCTTCCCAAGCGTCCGGGAATGTGTTTTCTCCACCAAAATGTTTCCACACTACGCGTGCTGCTGAAGGGGCATCTGGGTCAATGATGTGGTTGGCGCTAAGCTCCTGGTTACGAATCATCTCAGAAGCATGGTGGTCGATACAGAGGTGTGCTTTTGCGTTGTAAGGTAAGTTGGTCGTGATGTCATACTCGGTGATCTCAACGACCCCGTCCTGCATGTCTTTTGGATGTACGAATTTGATCTCATCAATCAAATCGATGTGCTTTAACAGCACCGCACATACCAATCCGTCGAAGTCACTTCGTGTGATAAGACGATATCGTCTTTCCGGCATTTGTTTCACTCCCATAGGCGAGGGATAGCCCCCGATGTGTTTCTTGTTCTAGATGTTGCGACATACTTTAAGAATAAGACGAATGCCCGGTTCTGCAACTTGGGGAGGCGCTTAAGAGGTAATTTGAGCGGTAGATGATGACTTAAAAACCATCATCGGAGTTATTGATAGAGAAATCAATTAATTTTTCACACTTGAAAAATTTGTAAAATCAGAAAACAAACTGCGAGATAAATTGTATTTTCAATGAAAGAAAATGAATACAGAATAATATACTTTAGGACCTAGATTTTCTTACATTGAAACTATTTAGTTTGCGTGATGGCAGTCACATGAAATAAATAATAGAACGCTTCAAAGTGATTCAATATGGACATAGAATCCCTTTTTATTTTCTTTACAATGAATACTGTGAAACGATACGCAATATTGTTTGTCCTCACATTTTTTTCTTTGCCTAACTTTGTTTTTGCGGTGGATGAAAACACTCTAAAAGTTTCTGGCTTTGGTAAAAGTGAAGACGAAGCATTAATTGATGCCAAACAGAGATTATCTCAATCCATGCTTAGTAAGGTAAGCTCGGATACTAGGCTATATACGAAGAAAATAGATGGCCTTATCAGTAATTCATTCACTCAAGACGTTTCGAGTATTGCAGAACCCGTATTAATGCCCTCACTGTCTGTTATTGATAAAGAATGCGGAAGCCAAGGATGCAACATAACCTATTCTTTATCAAAAGATTTATGGGCAAGCACTTTAGCGTCAAACATTAATGAAATTCTGGTTTCCACGAGTAGCGTTAACGCGATAGACCATGCCAGTTGGTCGTCTTTCTTTACGATAGCTTCTGCCGTTGAAGATATGAAAGATGCGTATAGACAACATCTAATATTGGTTAACTTATCACCAGAAATAGCTAAAGAACTGAGTATTAAAATAGAAAATACAGCTCAGTTGCTGGGAAAAAAACTCCCTTACAGCAAAGTTAACGTCAGAAGCGATAACCTTCCTTTTAGCTCTCAGGTTGCAACTTCTCTTATCCATAATCGCTTCATTGATGCCTCTAGCTCATTAACTATTTTCATTAGAACCAAATCAAAATCCGGAAAAAGTGGGCAAAAATATGCTGGGAAAGCATCTGCCGAGATCAATTTAATTGATGGAAACAGTCCCTACTCAGGCGGGCTAAAGAAAACAGTTTCAAAAACAGCCTTCTCTTCAACGGACAAAAATGATGCGTTGGAAATGGCTGAGAAGGAATTATTAAAAAAACTGAGGGATGCAGGTCTCTCAGGTACATTCTGACAAAGGAAATATCATGTTCAAAAAAACGCTAATCGCAGGCCTTATGATGTCCGCTCTCGCTGGCTGTCAAATGACAGGTGAAGAGTCTGCACAACTCGACCGTAAAGCTTGGTCGCAAGAGTTGCAGACACGCTGCTCTGAGATGACAGATACCTTTACACCTGCAGGTTATGCGGTAGACAAAACCTCACAAGCCGTTTTGGCTGTAACTGAGCGTCAATGTGCAGTTCTGGATGACTACCAAACACTGTCAGCAAACTATGCCGAGATTATTGGCTTCATGGAAGCAAATGCTGACCTGAATGACCAAGAGTTGAAAGCTGCCATTGACGAGTATGATGCGGACAAAGCTGAGAACAAAAAAATCGGTCCATTGATTGCTAAATATGAAGCAGCTACAGACAGCATTTTTAGTGAAAACCTTAAGTTAGCGGCAGAAATGGGACTCTTAGCCGTTGAGATCGCAATCATTGCAAAAGATAACGGCCCTGCTATCGCTCAAGAACTGGTAACCACGAATGCTACAGGCTTCCTTGGCAACCTAATGAGCTCCGACGATGAAGCAGAAGAAGCTGAGGATGAATCAGTCGCTGACGATCTGCCAATCGTTCAAGCTTACTTTGAAATGGAAGATCGTGCAGACCTCGCACTTGAAGCTCAAGATCTGATCAATGAAGAGCAAGCACTTATCGAGCGCATTGCAACTATTGACGAGATCATCGAAGAAAAGGTTGAAGGCTAATGAAACCTACCAGACTTGCTAGTCTGGTAGCTCTTGTTGCTCTGGCTGGGTGCCAGAGCAACAGCGCTAGCCAGACATACTCAGCAGAGAGCACAAACGGAAACTCGTCCCTTATTATCGCTAAATCCGCTCTGGACTTTAACGATTCAGACATTGAAGTACCTGCTTACTTCAACACTCAAGGACTGCAGTTTTGTGAGTTTACGCCGAACGAAGCTGACTCACGTTGCCCACTCGCAAAAAAAACCATTCGAATGTACTTTGGTGATGTGCAAAACAAAGTAGAAAACAATGGTGGTGTAGACACTGTTTTTAAACAGATAAACACCAGCATGAATAGCTATGACGTTAAGGCACTGGAAAACACACTGGAAAACCAATTTGCAGGCGTTAACCGATTCCGTATCCTGACCCGCGACAGTCAAATGATCAATGCAGGATTGGAAGAAATTCTGCAGGAAGAAGGTGCTGGAACAGTTGCCAAAAAACTGTCTAAAGGCAACAAGCTAGAAACAGATTATCTGTTTAAAGTCGATGTGCTGAAAACTGCAGATATGATGTATGGTGCCAAGAAGTCGCTTTTCCAGTCTGCTATCGAAATCAGTACTGGTGTCATCGACCCTTACACCCGCGAAAAAGTCAGCTACCCAAATGTGGGTAAAATCCGCGTATCAAACTTCGATGTTCGCAATAAAGATGAATACACCTCTGTGATCGTCAACGGTGATTACTATCGTGGTTTCAATTACGCGAGCAATACTGACGTTAGCGCTGTTTTGAATGAGATGGCTTCACGCAGTTTCGACATCATGCTTACCCGTCTTCTCAAAGAAATGCCAGCCACTGCACAAGTCATGGGTATTAAAGGCGACCGTATTTCATTAGACCGCGGCCAGAATGCCGGCGTTCTACCAAATGAAACCATGGTGGTTTTTGAATACAGTGCAGGCTTTGTTGAGCCAATCGGTGTTGCCACAGTCAACCCTAGTGCACAAAGTGCTCAAGGTAAGATCGTTAGATGGAAAAACTCTTCGATTGCTGATGACATTCAAGACACTGCCGATAAAGGCATTTACCGACCAACTCGCGACCGTCGTATTTTTGCGGTAAGCGTTGGTGTTCCGGCAGACTTCCTCAAGGAAAGAAGCACATGGACAGGTCAAAGCTAAGCAAAGTAGCGGCATTGATGCCGCTGTTTTTTCCATCCAATCCCAAGCTTTTGAACTTGAGCTTTCTGGATTTGGAAGCCCTGTTTTAGCAGAACAGGGCTGTTCTTATGGAAGAGGGAAACTCGCTGTTGAGTCAGCACAAGCGCAAGCTGCGGACAATCTTCGCTCCGTGCTTCAATCTACCAATCTGTTGTCTTCGGCCAAACGTTCTGAAAGCTTTGATGATTCAGTATTCAGCGATAAAAACATTGAAGCTATAGCAACGGGACTCGCCAATGGCACCATGGTGCTGGACTTCTCTGACCCTGAAATCTTAGGCGACGATACATGTGTGACCGCCAGACTTCCACTTGATGCTCCGGAAAGTTTTGAAGGGGATGATATCGACTGGGAGGAAGACACCACCAAGTCCATTATCGTGAGCGGTGAAGGCTTACATGACAAGGTGGCAGGACTTACCGCGCGTCAAGTTGCCGAGCAGGATGCTTTGAGAAGAGCTATCAGCCAAGTTCTTGGTGTCGTCATCAAGTCCGCGCTCTCCTCTTCGTCGTCATCAGAGTTGTACCTGACGGAATCGAATGAGTCTTTAAAATCAGCAGAAATGGTTCGCCAATCTCTCTCAATGAGCAGCCATGGCACAGTCAAGAGTTGGAGCGAAATATCCAGCAAGTCTTTGCCTGGTGGCATGATCGAGGTCACCTTGAATGTCGAGGTTGAAAAAAGCGGGCTGGAAGCAAAACTCAAAGAAGCAATGCAACGAATCGGCAATCCCAATATTTTTGTCGTCTCCGAGCATGCGAATGTTCGCTACCATTTGACGCAAGCCCTCACCTCTTCTGGAATGACGGTCACCGCAAGTCCAGAGAGTGCCTCGTTGTTATTGGTTGCAGATGCCAAACCTTCACCTTCGAAGTCAGGGACTCGCTTGCAGCTTGATCTAAGCATCAAGGACAGATTAGGAAATAACTATGGTCAATGGCGAAATGACCCATCGTTAATTGCACTACCCAGCCACGATGACGTGTTAAGCACATTGGCAGAGGTTTATCTGCAATCAGAAAACAACCAAGTAGAGATTCGTCAAACCATCCAAAAGGCTTCTCACGCTCTGGTTCAAGCTGGCGGACCTATCAGAGAAATTAGCATTGCCAACCATATCGCAGGCGATCATTCCAAACTCCATGCTGTACTGAGTAGCCTTGCTGATGTTTCAGATGTAAAAGTCTCAAAAGGCAAAAATTCGACCCTTGTAAGACTCCGCTCTATCAACAGCCTAGGTGAATTGTCACACCTTTTATCCCCAGCCATGAAAGTACATACAGACGGGAAAGCTATTCAGCTGACAATCCACAATGATTACCAATTATCAATGCTATAACCGGAAATAAAATGATTAAAAAAACGCTGTTAGCCCTGCTTGTCGCAGGCTATGTTTCACCTGTTCTTGCTGAAGACTTTGATTTGTCAGATCTTGTTCCGGCAACGGCAGCATCTGCAGAAATTACAACTGTCGACACCTCGAATACACGCGAGGTGGATGATGTAATCTTCGCTGAGAATGCGCAATCTGGCGTACTTTCAGCGCATCAAAGCTTGGTCGAAGATGGTGAAGATGGCGTCAAAATGATCGCCGTTGGTTCGGGTATTGGAATACTTTCGACGGGCAGCAGTTACTACAACAATTACGACAACCGTAACGCAACACTTTTGTCAAAAAGAGGTGCGTACACTAAAGCATTCCAAATTGCGAAAAAGCAATTGGTGGAAAACTTCGAAGGCATGAACAGTGCGTGTACTACCGTATCTAACGAAACAATGGATGTCATAGATACAGGTAACGATAGCGTCGCAAATACCTTTTCATCTATTTCTGATACTTGTACTGAATCTGTAAAAGGAGCACTGGCTGGCTACGTCACTTTCGATGTCTACGATGACCCAGAGGAAGGCTTTGTTCGTGTAAGCCTCATTTCAACACCAAAGACTCGTGAGCAAACGAAAAGACAATCAGGTGCATTGACTGAAACCACGAATCCAAACGAGATTTTCAAACAAGTTATTACTGACCTGAAAACCGGCATTCTTCCTCCAGTAGGTGCTAAAGTTCTTACCCATCCAGAAACCCAAGAAACCTATGTTTTGGGGTTTGGTTCATCCATCATTCGAGAAAATAGCAGCAAAGCGATTCAACGAAAGATGCTTACCCTCGCCAAAAACCAATCGCAAACCAAAGCAAGAAATGCGCTGTTAGCGACCATGCAAGGTGAGCAGGTTTATTGGGCGGGTGGCTTTTCTGAAAACCAAATGGAAAGCAATGAGCAATTTGAGTATGCGCCAGACAGTTTGAACCCAGCGGATGCCAAAGCACTAGGCGAAACAAAGAACTCATTCATCAACAATATCAAAATGACTGATTCTTACAGTACATTTGCTTCAGGTAAGCTCCCTCAAGGGGTGTCTGTTAAATCATTCAAGAGCACAGATGGTGATTGGATGCTTTCTGTTGCCGTTTATGCGCCATCACTCGAAGCATCAGCTGCGAAAGCTGCCAAACAGAATGAAAAGCGGGTGAAAGAGAGTTCAGGCTCATCCTCAAAAATCAATGTTGATGGCGGACTATCCGATAGCAACAACGCCAACAAAGGTCCTTCTGGACAAGTGAGCAATGCGCAGGATTTGTAAGGCGGCAGTTCTCGTTGTATTAGCTGGCAGTTATTCGCTGCCAGCTTTCTCTTCTATAGCTGCGTGGCAATTCGCGGGAACAACATACGACGTTCAATGGAATGACAACAACGTTGAAGTCAATTTAACGCGAGACAATACAGTAAATGAATCAATCATCAAGGCAGAATGCCGAAGCGCATTAACACTACCCGTGCGGGCTAAAACCGAAAGAGAAATCATAGCAGCAGGTGTAATAACTCAACCGAGATGGCAAAACTGGCCATTTGCGGATGTTAGTGTCGAAATTGATAACTTGAGGTATTCCAATGTCACAGCGACGTCTGCGACATGTAAAGGTGACATATCAATTTCCAACATGGAGAAAGACCTAGAACGTACAGCTTTTCTCTATGCTCAGTTTTTTGCCGAAACGTCTGATTGGGACAGCTTACGTGCTGTCGCTCCAAAGTTACTCAAGTTACCAGAGTTTTCTAATGACACGGCAGGTTTGATAACCGTCATGCTAGCGGAGATAAAACCTGAACAATCGAGAAGTTATTACCAGGAGTATGTCGCCTCAAATAACATTTCTCGTAATGAGACAAAGTCACTATTAGCCCGTTGGCTTTGGAGATCGGGATATTTGCACGAAAGCCTTCGCATGGTCGAGAAGTGCCAAAGTGATGAATGCCAGTACATCTATGAAAATGTCAGTATTCAGCTGTTGGAAACTGAAGCAAATAGCGTTGATGATCTAGGCGCTTATTTAAACTAAAAAGCAGGATAGCTATGAAAACAAAACTTCTTATACTTGCTGTCGGATTTAACCTTGCAATTTATTCTATAGTTGCCAATGCGAACGATCCCTTTGCAGAGCTTAATCAAGAAGTCAGCGATTTGAATGCTAATTTCGACGATGAGTTTGCGGAGTGGTATCAAGCTCATCTGGCAGAATTCTCAGCCTGGCAAGCAGAGTATTTGAAGCGGTGGGATAAAGAAACCGACAAGTCGATAAAAACCTGGAATAGCCACAAGACTGATAGCGCAACAACCGTCGTGATAAACGATCCTGAGCTTGCAGCCCGCACAGTTATTGATCTTGAAAAAGGCGAAGTTACGATTAGCCACAACATCGATAGCACCAAGGTATCAAGCACAGAGGTAATCAAAGAAGTCGTTAAGAAGAATGAAGAGCTTTTCAAAGAGATGGGCTTTCAATCCGTCCCTGAGAAAGTCACTAAGGAACAAATCAAGCCGCGTCCTGTGCAAGACCAAGATGCCGTCATCGCCGAGCTAAAAGAAACAATCAATCAGCAGACTGAAAGGCAAATGAGCCAGTTGGATCAACTGGTTGAGAGCATCGCGCCTGACGAAAATGCTGCCAAGGTAATGGCTGAAAAGGAAAAAGCTAAGATGCGAGCAGTAGAACAAGAGCGCATTGCAGCTGCTGAAAAAGCCGTTGAAGAATCTCAGGCTAAATTTCAGAAGACATCAGGAAAAGTGGTCGATTTTTCCATGATCATGCCCTCAAACTCTGTATCGAAGCGGGCTCAAACCTTCATGCCTTATGTGCAACGAGAAAGTGAGCGTCAAAATATTGAGCAGTCACTTATTTTGGCAATCATGCACACAGAGTCACACTTTAACCCGAAAGCTAAATCTCATGTTCCTGCATACGGTTTGATGCAAATCGTACCAACAACTGCAGGCCATGATGTGAATAAACTCAAACGTGGAAAAAACTCTCCGATGACTGCAAAGGAACTTTATGTTCCTGGTGTTAACGTGGAAACAGGCGTGGCATATCTCGATATTTTGAAACGCAGATACCTGAAAGGTATTAACGACCCAGTCAGCGCCAATTACGCAATCATCGCTGCGTATAACACGGGGGCAGGAAATGTCGCTAAGGCATTTGGAGAAAGAAGTGTCAGAGCAGCTGTAAAACGTATCAATAGCATGTCTTCGGAAGAAGTATACAACACTCTGGTTGCAAACCTTCCCTATGACGAAACGCGAAAGTACGTCCGTAAGGTTCGCAAAAAAATTAGCGAATACGAAAAACTAGAAACCTATTCATCAATCTGAGAGCAAAAAAATGAAATATAAAGCATTGGTATCTATTCTATTCACTGCCATTCTTGCTGGTTGTGGCTCAACACAAACAGCGCAAGAAAGCGAACCACAATTACCACAAACCAACATCCCAGATTGGGTATTTAATCCTTTCTCTGAAAAAGGACTGGCCGTAGCAAGCTGCGTTGAGTATTCAGAAAACTTTAATATTGACCGTAATCAGGCTGAAATGCAGGCTCGAATTCAGCTGATGCAATCACTTGATTCAAAAGTGAGCGTTCTGGAAAAAAGCTATCAGAAGATCAATAAAGGCGATGCTGGAAACCAATCAGCCGGCTCATTCGAACAAATCGCAAAAACCATTGCTGATGGTAAGCTTCAAATGGCAGTGACTGAAAAGACTACGATCGTCGACATTGCTGGCAAGCCGCAAATGTGTGTACTTATGAGTATGCCAACAAAAGCAATGAGTGAAATGTTCGATGGCATTTTAGACCAGACGGACGCACCAATTTCACCAGATGACAAAGCGGCGATGTATAAAGAGTTTATGGCTCAAAAAGCTGAAAAGGCCCTTGAGTCACAAACCATCACCCAATAAAAAAAGAGCCTGACATTTGTCAGGCTCTTTTTTAATGCGTCGGCAAGAAATTCTCGCCCAACATGCACCTTACGCTGCCGCCACCAATGGTTTCGATGATTGAAACATCGATTGGAACCAGTTTGCCATGTTTACGTAACACACGTTTTTGCTCCAAGGTAAACGCATTATAGGCTGAAAGTGACATCGCGATCAGTCGCTCGCCTTTGTCGTTTTGAAGTTGGAGGATGTTGCCGCAAAACTGACCCATTTGCTCTTCAGTAATTGAAACGACATCTTTCGTCTTTTGTAATGAATTCAACACTCTGCGACGCTCGAATTCTTCAATGATTTCATCGCATATTACTGCGAATCCCTCACCCACAGCCATCATCACATTGGTGTGATAGACAGGCGAGCCAGAAGACATTCGGGTATCGAAATAAATCACCTCTTTGAATCCCGCGCGATTTACATACTGCTGGAGTAAATCACGATCACAGCGCACTGATAGAGCTGCGTAAACGGTGGAGTTAACATGATCCATGATCATAACTCCGGTGCTTTCCAAAAAGGCTTTTGGTGCATTTAAATCACCAAGGCTATGTACTTTTGGAGCTTTGAATCCGGACTCTCGCAATGCCTTGACTAAGGTATCCGATCGAACTTCACGACGGCGGTTTTCACATGCCATTGGGAAGAGGTAAATATCACCAGTAATAGAGGTAGAAAACCAATTGTTGGGGAATACGGCGTCCGGTGTTTCGCCTTGCTCTGAGGAATAGTCCATTACTGTCACATTCACTCCGTGTGACCGCAATAGCTCTACCATTCCATAGAACTCATTTAGCGCTTTGGTACGGATTTCTGCATCAGAAAGAGTCAGGGATTTCTGGAACTCGTTGTCTGCGCTAGTTTCCACGTTAAATTTGAAATCAATAGGTGGCACCATCACCACAGCGTTTGCTGCGTGGACAGTGGCCTGAGAGTTGATCGTATCTCTCGGAATGGGTGCGACCATCTAAACACCTCAACATTTTATTAACATTGTTGTTATAGGGATTAGTTTAGCCATGGTCACAAAGGAAAGTTACCTGAAAACGAAGAAAATATGTCGACTGGTGTAATAAATTAACTATCAATGATAGAACCCATAGGTAATATACCTATGCAGCACAAAAAATGCCCTTTACTTTGTCTTAACGTTTCGCTCTTAAGACATCGCAATGAGGTCTGGGTTGATTCCAGCGCTCCGCTTATATTCTGCAATCACAATTTCACTTCTAGTTTGGATAACACCAGGAAGTTGAATAATACGGGTCGACATGAACTTCTGATAAGCCTTGATGTTCTTTACACGCACTTTCACCATGGCGTCGAAATCGCCAGAAAGTGAGTAGCACTCTTCAATTTCCGGAATCAACATCGCGGATTTAGCGAACTTATCAAAGATAGACAGGTTTGTTTGGTCGAGGCGCATATGAATAAACACAACCACGTCTAAACCCAGTTTCTCTGCGGAGATATCTGCGTGATACCCAGAGATGTACCCTTCCCTTTCGAGACGTTTTACCCGCTCAGAACATGGGGTGGTGGTAAGGTTTACCCGCTTAGCGAGTTCAACAACCGGCAGGCGGCCATTGGATTGGAGAATGCGGAGGATTTCGATATCTGTGCGGTCGAGGGTGGAGCTTGGATTGGTCATTTGAGGTGTACTATCTACTGATAAATCGAATAAAAACAGTGAAGCACAAACACAGTGTAAAGTAAAAACCCCAGCGAATTCGCTGGGGTTTGATTAGATATTTCGGTTAGTCGTTAGAAGCTAGAGATGCAGTCGTCTTCGCAAAGAACAACAAGGTTCCTAAAGCCTGTTTCATCCAATGCTTCAAGCTTCTTAGCTTCACGCTTAAGTGGATTCTGAACGTATTCATCGATGGCTTCATTAGAAACGCCCAGTAGCGCTTTATTAGCATCTGACATGTTGTTAACTTCAGCAACGTAAGCGGTAAGGTACGTCAAAGTATCGTTTGCAACATCTATACTAGCAAGCCAGATGTTCTTGTACGCAACCCCCATGTCGATCGCTGATTGAGTAAACCCAGCTGCAGTGAATACACAGCCTACATCAGCAAGGAAATAACACCCATTTTGGAACACAATGTCACCATTTGAGTAAAGCAGGTTAATTGCACCAATCAACTCTCCACCGGTGAGGAATGGCTGCGCATCCGTCAACGTAGTACTCAAGGCAGCTACAAACTTCTCGACACCCGGACCAAACTCAATCAACGCACTAACGTCATCGCTAGATTTAAGCTGTTCAGCATTCGCAAGTCCTGCCAGAGCATTGTCTTTAGCTGCTGTGCGTGCTGATTGGAACGAAACCAGTTGGTTAGCTGTATAGGTTGACAATAGGTACGCTTCACTCTGTTTATAAGATTCAAGCATTTCCTTACCCAGCGCCAAAGAATCTTCTCGAACATCTACCGCGATAGGTTGACCCTGCACATCGATAAGTTCATGTCCGAACGGCACTCGCCCATTGTAGTCATAGACAGAAACCTTAGAACGCATGGCAAACGCTTCTGGTTTGTACAAGTCAGTGCGGTAGCTGTCGTAACGCACCAGTACTTGGTTCATTGCTTTCGCGAAAGGCGTTGAACCACTGCGATTTAACCCGTATCGGGAATTGAACCACCAGCTAAGTCTGTTTGGAACAGCCCAAATTTCTGTATTGCTCCAACTTGGCGCCCAATTGACATTGCTGACCACACCATTTCCGTCAACGCTATACATCTCGTAAGGGTTTGGCATTGTACTGAAACGTTGCGTCAAAGCGGAAGCTTCTGGCAGCGGTGTATTGAGATTCCAGTGATCGATAAGTGCGTTAAGCTCTTCTCGAATTCCTGGAAGATCTACTAGTGCGAAGTCAACTCCTCGTAAACCAGATGGCATCAAAAGATGCTGGAGGGCAAGTACTTTGTCCATCCAGATGCCAAGGTGTTCTACTTCGTAACCAATGCTAGGTGCATCTTCGGTGCTTGCTCTATCAGCAAAGGTTACCTTATTCAGGTACTCGCCGTGGACAGACTCACCAGTTACCTTAAAGTTCAAAGCATATTTTGTACCAGAAGATCCTGTGAAGTAGTGTGTACCACTTGCCAAAGCATCGTTCATTTTCTCATCAAAACATGATGTTGGTAAATGAAGTTGGCTTGTATATGCCTTACCACCAGCAGAGCCTGCAAAGAAGTTCATCGTCGCCAAACCGAATTTCTCGTTAAGAAACTCACTAACAGGGCCAAATGAACCATCAGACCAGACACGTTGTTCAATGGTGACGTTACAGGTTTTCTCCGGCGTCTTCAGAATGTCCAGATAGAAGTGAGCTTGCTTGTAGGCGGCTGTTGCTACGTCACAGCGTTTTTGCTCTTCACCTGTTAGAGAGCTGCCTGACGGACACACTTCCGAGTAGTCAATTTCGAAGTCACGGAACTCTCGGTAGTAATCGTCCACCACCATGTTCATGTTGTTGAACTGGTAAAGAAGTCTAAAGTACTTGCTTAATGAACGATCGTTCTCATTGAATTCTACACGTCCATCGCGAGAGTTACGCAGCTCAAAGAAATCGTCATATTGTTGTGCATGATAGTCGGCGATTTGTTCGAAACTCGCCCCTTCATCAAACACTAAACAACCACTCTCCAACGCCACACGTCCGCGTCCGTCGGTACAGTATTGATAGTTTTTCAGCTCTTTATTCTGCGCCCAAAGCTCATCGGAGTTCTCTAACGCAACCAAAGCAGATGGCTGGCTGAGATCCACACTCTTGATGGCATCTTTCAGAGAAAGGTCAACAAGCTCAATTTTGTCATTCTCACGAAGATCGCGAATGGCTGACACAACCTCTTCATCAGACAAAACGGCTTCGTCGATGTTCTCATGAACCTCTACTTTACGCTGGTAGGCAAAACGAAGTGCCGCGCGGTCATAGTGGCCGAATGCTGGCTGAATGTTCAACTTCGACGGCAAATAGTCCATCACGCTCGAAGAAGACGCGACACCTTTGAGCCCCATGCGCTGTACTTCTTCTTGCGAATAGAAATTGTGTCCATCGTAACTACCGGCAAAGTTGTGGCGCAAGCCCAGGTTATGACCAATTTCGTGAGCGAGAACATGGCGGTAGTAATGTGCACCCATGTCGTCAGTCACGGCTTTGCGCTGTGAAGCTGTTAACTGATCCCACAGTTTCAACTTGCGAGGCTCACCATCGGCTATCTGTTGATCCGTCTGCTCTTGATAAAAACCTTCTTTCACGAAATCCAGATTTGTGATGTTAGTTTTTTCAATGGCTGTTGAAATAGAGTGCAGGTCAACTGGGTAGATGTTGTTTTCAATCATCTTCTCCAGTCTAAGGTCACGCTTCTCCTTCAACTCGGCGAAATCAATTTCTTCAGCACTATTGTAAGATGTGTCATTGATTGATTTTTCAAAAGATAGCTGCGCTTCGTTTGAAGAGCTTCCTGCTACCGCCGCATTAAGATCATCGCTTAACGAGATCGCGCTGGACGAAGATCTCGTCGGTTGAGGTTTAGAGCCGGCATCCGATGAGATATCAGCGGTGAGTTCATCATTGTTGTAATGATTTGCCAGAACATCCCAATGCCTTGCTGTCGATTGGATTAGGTTTCCAGGGAACATAATCGTGTATGCGCTGAGTATTTCACCTGTCAGTGGGTTTGCGAAACTTGGACCTAAGCCACCGCCGCCGCCATTGCTAGCCTCTGGTACAATGTGAACGACATTCTTGCGTAAATCACCGACTTTAACACCACTTGGCTCTGTGGCGTTCGCATTGACTAATACTAGCTCGGGAACAACACGACCGTTTTTGGAAAACTTATCTTCCAAGCTCTTGTTCATGTAATGGAAGCCTTCAATGGTGGCATCCAACCAAAGCTTGTTAATTAAGTTTCCTTTATCATCTTTGCGGAAGAATTCATCACTGAGGTAATACTCGATTTTGTCCTGATTAGGATCGAATCGATTAAGGAAGTAACCCTCGTAACCTTGTTGGTTCTCTACAAAGTTAGGGTCAAGCTTCTCGTAGGAAGTTTTGAAAAATCCAAACTTGTCATGCTCAGCAAGATCATAATGTACTGGCTGGTAGCCAGGCGTTGCGACCGTATCTAGCCTAACCAGAGAGTAAAATACCGTGTTCTTCTCAGGCTCTCCAAGCTCTAAAAAAGTATTATCTCCAACAATGTTGTGTTCAAACTCAATATTGATCACGCCTTCTTTCGGCAAGAACTCGACATGAGTCAGTACTTTGTTTATTTGCTTGTCAAAGTAGTGGTTGAAAAGCAGTTGATCATCATGGAGTGTGATTTGGTCGTATTCTGGAGTGAAATGCGTTTTCTGCCACCAGCGGACTGATGGGTCAGTAACTTTTTCTTCTTTATTCGTACAATCGCCGTATGAGTCTTCCTTACACTGATAGGCTTCATAGTCGCCCGCAAGCGTGAGCAACCTTGGTTCATTATGATCACCCGGGAAGCGCGACACCTCACCTTCAAAGGTAATATCACCCTCTAACTTCTCTGCGACCAAGCCATCTTTGCGAAGCTTGAGAGTGACCAGATTTTCTTCATTGAGGAAGTCGTACATGTATGGGTGAACATCTGATGTACGCGTTACGTCACCGAATGTTTGCTGAAAAGCCCAAACACCATCAAGAGGTATTTCGTAACAGTCAGCACAGTCGCCGATTCTAACGGGTGCATTATCTGTAATGTCTGCAAATGAGCTTTGATATATATCCCTATCGACAGTGTCGTAGGCTTGGTCATCTGCTCCACACCCTGCTATAGCAGCAGTGATGGAAACAGACAAAAATAGTCTATTAAACTTCATGCCAAAGTCCTTTTAGAATGAATAAGTTAAAGTGGCGGTGTAAGTGGCCGCTTTCTCGTTGAACAAATCGATGTTGCCGAGCGTGCCTCGCTCTGCATCGAAGTAAACGCCCGAGTTAGACGCAGACAACGCGCCTTTCAATGCGTCGGTAAACTTGTAGCTAGCGCTCAGCTGACCAACATATGTCCAGTCGCGACGAACACTGGAATAGGTCCACGAAGTACCACCAATGATGGAACCAGATAAGTAGGCGTCACCTATGCCGTAGCCAACACTGGAAACAACAGAAACCACATGCTCTGTCAGCACTTTTCCATTGACCGTTGTTTTGTATTGATGAAAGTTTTTGCGGTATCGAGGGGCAATCGAGAAGTTGATGCCAACTGCTTGACCCGAAACCGAGAACCCCAGACGTGCCGCGGTGTTGAGATCTTCTTTTCTAGAAGTTTCTGAAGTCGGAATAGTGAATTGTAAAGATGCCCCGACTTTACCTGTGTCGCCGAACGAAAAAAGAGAGGATCGAGACAAACCAATCACACTGTCAGTAAAAAAATCTCCTGTTTTGTCTTCATAAGTACGATAGCCACCTGAGCTCAGGTAGCCAGAATAGTTATCGCTAATTTTGTAATTTGCCGTCGCGCTCCAGTGAAGAGAACGGAGCGAGCGATAATCATCTTTGTCGTAGCCGTTCTGGCTGTAAAAGACGCTCGCTGATCCTCCCCAAGGGCTTGGAGCGTCAGTTTCAGCCATTGCCGTCATGGGCATAGAAGCCACCAACAACAAAGCAGTGCCGCATCCTAGCTGCAATTTTTGCATACCTATTTTCCCTGTAATGCAATCCGAATTTATTGTCTAAATACCAATCAAACGCTGATTTTTTATTTATTGGACTTCTATATATAAGTAATTAGGCACCATCAAAGTGGAACCAATGCACACTTTTGTACTTTTGAAGTAGTACATCAATTCATAGCTAGAGATCATGCGCCATATAGACACCATTCGAAGCATGTCTCATATTTAACAAATCTGTAATAAACAATGTTTCAATATATTTCTGGCGATCTCATAAAACGCAAAAAATAAGAAAGTAAACTTAATTAGGCGTAATGAATGAAAAAATAGACTGACTGGACTGTAAAGTAATTGCGGATTGTAAAACTATGATTTCTGATGGAAGCAGTGCAACTGTCTGACTGAACACTAACAAGCAGGGTTACTTTCAGGAGAAATTATCAAGAAAAATCGTAGAAAAAGTGAGCAACACTGAATAAGTCCACTAAACAATCTTTATATCAACAGATAAACTAAACATGGTTTTATTCAAGATCTCATCACTTGAAACTTAGATCTAGATTTGCTCAATTATTAATCGGGAATATTTTTGCGTCTTGAATATAAATATATAATTTACGAATTAATATTCGTCATACAATTAGGCGATAATAACGGAGAGAAACATAGAATTTGGAAATGAAAAAGCCCAGACCTAGGTCTGGGCTTTCGAATGTGGTTGCGGGAGCCAGATTTGAACTGACGACCTTCGGGTTATGAGCCCGACGAGCTACCAGGCTGCTCCATCCCGCGTCCGTATCTCACCGTTCAAGTACGATGGCAACTCCCACCTCTTCTAAGAGAAAGTGGGGCGACACACGAGGTTCCCGAGCTTCAAGGCTTAGGCGTGAGCTCAACCTTGGCAAGGTTCCTTGCATATCAAACTTCCTATGAATCGAAAGTCAAAATTTGGAGCGACACACGAGGTTCGAACTCGTGACCTCAACCTTGGCAAGGTTGCGCTCTACCAGCTGAGCTAGTGTCGCATGTTACCCGGCGAAGCCGAATAAACTAAATGTGGTTGCGGGAGCCGGATTTGAACCGACGACCTTCGGGTTATGAGCCCGACGAGCTACCAGGCTGCTCCATCCCGCGTCCGTATTTCACCGTTCAAGTACGATGACAACTACCCACCTCTTCTAAGAGAAAGTGGAGCGACACACGAGGTTCCCGATCTTCAAGGCTTAGGCGTGACCTCAACCTTGGCAAGGTTCCTTGCATATCACACTTCCGATGAATCGAAAGCTTTAAATTTGGAGCGACACACGAGGTTCGAACTCGTGACCTCAACCTTGGCAAGGTTGCGCTCTACCAGCTGAGCTAGTGTCGCATGTTACCCGGCTAAGCCGAATAAACTGAATGTGGTTGCGGGAGCCAGATTTGAACTGACGACCTTCGGGTTATGAGCCCGACGAGCTACCAGGCTGCTCCATCCCGCGTCCGTATTTCACCGTTCAAGTACGATGACAACTTAATTGGAGCGACACACGAGGTTCGAACTCGTGACCTCAACCTTGGCAAGGTTGCGCTCTACCAGCTGAGCTAGTGTCGCAGTTGGTTGCGGGAGCCGGATTTGAACCGACGACCTTCGGGTTATGAGCCCGACGAGCTACCAGGCTGCTCCATCCCGCGTCCGTATCTCATTGTTCTCGCACAATGACAGCGATTCCCATTTCTCAATCCCTTAAAAGAGATTTGAGCGACACACGAGGTTCCCGATCTTCAAGGCTTAGGCGTGACCTCAACCTTGGCAAGGTTCCTTGCGTATCAAACTTCCGATAAATCGAAAGCTTCGAATTTGGAGCGACACACGAGGTTCGAACTCGTGACCTCAACCTTGGCAAGGTTGCGCTCTACCAGCTGAGCTAGTGTCGCATCATGGAGGCGCGTCCCGGAGTCGAACCGAGGTCCACGGATTTGCAATCCGCTGCATAGCCACTCTGCCAACGCGCCTTCGTTTGTTCCGCTTCAGTAAGTTGCCTTCCTCTGCGGTACGGTGCGCATTCTACGGATTCACGTGATCTAGTCAACACTAATTTTGAAAAAAAAGTTCGTTCGCTCAATTTCACGGCAAAGTCGATATAAATCGACCATATCGAGCCTTTTTTGGTCAGGATTTCGTTAAGAAGTTAATATTCCGAAAAGTGAGGTTGATTCTCGGCCCCCTCAGTTTTGCGGTTTTCGGCACTGCATGCTGCCAATAAGTCTGGGTTTTGCCCGCCATAATCAGCAGAGAACCAGAACCTAATTCAAATTCGCGTTTTTCTCCAGTTTGAAGATGACGAAGAACAAAGCGGCGAGTTTCGCCAAAACTAAGCGAAGCGATACTCGGCTCGGTACCTAACTCCGTTTCATTGTCCTGATGCCACCCCATGTAATCCTGTCCATCACGATAAAGGTTCGCGAGCACAGAATTGTATGCCACACCAGACGTTTGCTCACATTGCAACTTCAAGGAAAGTAATGATTCAGGCATACGTGCGGCCTTCAGGTGAAGCCCTGAATATGAGTAGGCGTCACCAAACCACGCCTGCATTCGAGGTTGCAGCACTTCGCGACCAAACATTTTGATGGGTAACTGTTCCCAGGGAAGAGATTCAGAGAGGTGTTGGAAAATATCAGAAGCGATATTGGTGGGAATGAACTCAGGTTCCCAGAACAGTTTCCCGTCTGGAATGTCTATCCATCCTGTTTGCTGAAAAAGATCGCCCTGAAACATCTCATCTCCAATATTGCTTGTGTGAGATGAAGATACCGTTTTACCTCTTAACAATCGAGCGAGATAAAACGGTATAACAAATTAGCGAGATGGGTCGACGCGGTTGCCACGCATTCCGTTCACACGGAACCAGCCAGCAATGCTGTAACGCTCCCGGTTGGTCGGAAGTACCTCATGGGGAAACTCCTCCGATAGGAACACCAGCAAACGCCCAGCTTTCGGCCAGAGGGTATTGAGATGATTATCGTTGATATCATAAATCACAATCTCGCCACCATCTTCATCCGCCCACTCATCATTGAGGTACATCACCGTGGTTAAACGGCGGTTGGAACGGCCTTCGAAAGTATCGAGGTGTTTTTGATAGAAATCGCCGATGTCGTAACGCGCGAAGTGCGCTTCATACTCGAACAAACCCAAAAAGAAGTGGCGGTTGACGTCGTTCTTTATCGCTTCCATTCGAGAGAGAAAATCGTCCGAGGCAGGATGCTTTCCGCGTTCCAGCCAGGAAATCTTGTCACTACGGATTTGTTTGTTGGTATGGTGCTGCAGGTGTCGTCCGATGCCAGCAGGTTTCATGCTTTCAGGAATGGCATCACGAAGTTGTTCTACTTCTTCTGCATTCAGGAAATCATCCCACACGTACCAACCTTGGGTATGAAGTGCATCTAATAACTTATCTGTGTTCATTGTCTGCACCTCTAAATACAAGGGGTAGCGAATCTACCCCTTGTGCTAGTGCTGCTTCAAATCACAGATTTTATGGAAAGGATTTAAAAATCTAATCGTGAGATGGATGTACCATTAGTTCGCCAGAGCGTCTTCCATTTTGGCTTTCCAGATCGCCATCGCGAGCGCAGGTTTACGCAGCACTTTCGGCGTTGGGATCCAGCCATGATCGATACGTGAGAACACGTCAAAGCGCCCCGCCTGCCCTGCCATTGCTTCAGCAACAACGCGGCCTGCAATATTGGTCAAACCAACGCCATGACCAGTGTAGCCATGGGCTGTATAGATATCGTTACCCAAATGCGAGATTTCCGGCATGTAGCTACGGGTCACTGCAAACAGACCACCCCAGTGATATTCCATCTTCACATCACCCAGCTGTGGGAACACTTTCAGCATACGTTGACGCAGACGCTCCTGACTGTCTGAATACTCGCCATTGAACGGATGGTTCACACCGCCGAACAGAATGCGTCCGTCAGCAGTCGGGCGGAAATAATCCAGACAGTTATTCAGATCAGACATCGCCATCTTGTTAGAGATTGGCTGGCGATCGCCAAGCTGCTCAGTCACAGCAATGTAAGAAGCCACAGGCAGCACTTTTGATTGCGCCTTGCGGTGCAGGCCATCAAGGTATGCGTTACAAGCCAGCAGAACCTGTTTTGCTTTCACGCTGCCCTTTGCGGTTTTTACCGTGTTATACCCTGCGCCTTTTTTCAGTTTGATCACTGGGCTGTTTTCATAGATTTCCGCGCCAACGGAAATAGCCGCTTGCGCCAAACCTAGCGTGTAGTTCAGGGTGTGAACATGACCGCTGTTTGGGTCGAATAAGCCGCCCAAGTAACGACGGGTGTTCGCTACCTGCTCAATCTTGTCAGTGTCCCACCACTCGGCAACCGGATAGTTGTAACGGCCGTGCTTCAGTTCATGCCAGGATTTCAGTTCTTTCTCCTGACCTTTATTCAACGCCAGCTCGATGTAACCTTCCTGGAAGTCACAATCGATGTTGAACTCGCTGATACGTTCACGAATGATATCGATAGATTCAACGGACAAATCCCAAAGCTGCTTACCCCATTCTGGGCCGTACTCTTCGTCAACTTCGCGAAGACCCAGACAGTAACCCACCAGCGCCTGACCACCATTACGACCTGAGCCACCAAACGCGATGCGTTGGCCTTCCAGCACCACCACACTCATGCCCTTCTTACGAAGTTCAATCGCTGCGTTTGTGCCTGTTAAACCCGCGCCGATAATACAAACGTCCGCTTGAATATCACTGGTTAACTCTGGTTGTTCAGGCAAAACATTTGCCGTTGCTTGATAGTAGCTATCGATATACCCGTGTTCTTTCGCCATTTCGCGACTAAATCCTGCTAAAAGGGTTAATTAAAAAGACGGCGAATATTCGCACTAAGCCACACGGCAAGCAAGGGATTCTTACCCCTTCATGAGCCTCAAAAATAACTGCGTTCGTTGATGCTGTGCGTGGTGCACAAAATGTTACCTTTTCAGAGGGATTCTCATTGACAGAGGGGACAAATGTTTTGATGATGCGCGTTCATTTTTCAGCTTGGTATTTACCCAAACTACCTCAAGGCGCTTTTTCAGCGAAAAGACTGGTTTCACAAGGGGTTCTGTGGTTCCGGAGTAAATGGTTCTACTCCACACGGCACTATAAGTGAAGCACGTAGGCGAGAGGAAGGATGTCTGCCTGTGCCTTAAGGTAGTTTGGGTATGCCACTTAAGGATAAAACCAAATGAACCAATATCTTAAAGGGGTGAAAGCGGCAAGCATCGCACTTACCGCAACAGTTTCTTTCAACGTTTCTGCAAACAATGAAGTGCTGAATATCTACAACTGGGCCGAGTACATGCCAATGGGTGTGATTAAGGCGTTTGAAAAGGAGTACGATGTTTCAGTTAACTATTCAACGTTTGAAAACAATGAATCCATGTATACCAAGCTGAAGTTGCTTGATGGAAAAGGCTATGACCTTGCGTTTGCATCGACATACTTTATCCAGCGCATGAGCGACGAAGGCATGTTGGCGAAAATCGATAAATCGAAAATCCCACATGTTAAGGACATTATTCCTGGTCTGATGGGTCAACCATTCGACAAAAACAATGACTACTCCCTGCCTTACATCTGGGGCGTGACGGCTATCAGTTACAACGGCGACATCGTTGATGGCAGCAATGTGACCAAATGGGCTGATCTGTGGAACGACGAGTTCGCAGGCCAAATCATGTTGCTCGACGATGTGCGAGATGTTTTCGGCATGGCTCTGAAAGCCAAAGGCTACAGCATCAACACCACCAACGAAGCAGAGATCAAAGAAGCTTATGAAATGCTGAAAGATCTGCGTCCAAATGTCGTGGTTTACAACTCAGATGCACCGCACGTACCGTTTGTGACGGGCGAAGTCGGTATCGGTCAACAGTGGAACGGTAACGCCTACCTGGCACAAGCTGAGATGGAAAACATCGAGTTTGTTTACCCAGACGAAGGCTCAATCCTGTGGATGGATAACTTCATCATCCCGAAAGGCGCGGAGAAGGTCGATCTGGCACATAAATTCATCGATTTCCTGTACCGCCCTGAAAACCAAGCGGCAATGGTCGAAGAACTGGGTTACCCAGCACCAAGCAAGCGTGCAAAAGAAAAACTGTCTGCGGAATACACCGAAAACAACGTGATTTTCCCATCAGACGAAGATGTTGAAAAAGGCGAATTCACTAACGATGTGGGCGAAGCGGTCAGCATCTACAACCGTTACTGGCAACTGCTAAAAAGCTAATTCGCTTTTCGTGAAATAAGAAAGCCGCGGTGATTGCCGCGGCTTTCTGCTTTGTTACTGTGTTCAATTCGATTTGAAAAACAGCATATGCGCAGCACTTAGCGAAATCGCTCCCCGGACAATCATTTTCAGTTGTTCTGGCGAGATACGGGCAAAGAACTTATAGCCAAAGAACATACCAATGAACAGAGCAGGTAAGCCAACTGCGCTCCCCTGTAACGTCTCCGCATTGACTAAGCCCAAGTACACCAAGCCCACCAGCTTCAAAATGTTCAGCGTCATGAACGCCCAAACACGGGTTGCCACATAAGCAGACTTCTCCATTTTCTGTTCAAGAAGAAACAATCCCATCAACGGGCCAGCCGCATTCGCTAACACCCCAACAAAACCACATAGCATCCCAGCTACACTTGCTGCGTAACGATTGGTAAAAATAGGAAGCGGACGATAGTCCAGCCAAATCGAAAGCCCCAGCAGCGCAAAAATAAGCAGCCCCAGTACTGTCATAAATGTTCGCGCGTCAATGTTACCAAGCACAACGGTGCCCAGTGCCACACCCACCGCGCCAAAAGGGATTAGCCTTGCTAAAACAGACCAATTAATGTTCTTACGATAAGTCAGGACGGCGATGAAGTCGGTAAGTAGGTATAGCGGGACAATGACACCTAACGCCTCAGGCCCTGGGAAAGCGAGCATCATCAACGGGAGAATAACCAGCCCTAATCCACCGACGGAGAATTTGGAAAAACCCGTGACCAGACAAGCTAAAGAGATGAAAAGCCAAGACCATTCCATGGGCATAATTTCCTTGTTTTACCGTCGCCCATTCCGTGGCTCAAGATATAGACGAGTGGGATGATTCCAATGTTTTGTAATTACTTTTTCTTCAATCAGGAGTAATCTGCTTACTCGATCATAGTTGTAATCAGGACAGATAAGAATGATTGATTTTCGCTCAGACACAGTGACACAGCCGGATCAAAAAATGCGCGAAGCCATGGCTAATGCGCCCGTGGGTGATGATGTATATGGTGACGACCCAACGGTCAATGAACTGGAGCAGTGGGCTGCTGAGCGCCACGGTTTTGAGGCAGCGGTATTTACCTCATCAGGCACCCAAGCAAACTTGCTGGGTATTCTGGCACATTGTGACCGTGGTGACGAATATTTGTGCGGTCAACAAGCGCACAATTACAAGTATGAGGCAGGCGGCGCAGCAGTGCTGGGCTCAGTACAACCTCAACCCATCGAAAACAACAAAGACGGAACCCTGTGCTTTGAAAAGCTCGCGGCAGCGGTTAAACCGGATGACTCTCATTTTGCGCGCACCAAGCTCCTCAGCTTAGAAAATACTATCGGCGGGAAAGTTCTGCCTTTGGAATATCTGGCGAAAGCCCGGGAGTTCGTGAATCAACACAACCTAAAGCTTCATTTAGATGGCGCACGTGTTTACAACGCCTCCGTGGCATTGGGCGTAGACATCAAACAAATCAGCCAGCACTTCGATTCCATGACCATTTGTTTGTCAAAAGGTCTCGGTGCGCCGATTGGCTCTTTGCTGTTAGGCGATGCTGACTACATTCAGCGTGCACGTCGACTGCGTAAAATGGTCGGTGGCGGCATGCGTCAGGCTGGCATCTTGGCGGCAGCCGGTAAGATTGCCCTGACGGAAAACGTCGAACGTCTCAAAGATGATCACGACAACGCCCGTTATCTGTCTGAAAATCTCGGTGCGATTCCGGGATTCAATACCTTCATCTACCCGGTTCAAACCAACATTGTTTACGCTGACGTTGCAACGCATATCGACATTCACGCGATTGCTTCGGCGTTGAAAGAACAGGGGATTCTGTTCTCGCCTTCTCACAAGGCGATGCGATTTGTGACTCACAAAGACGTGACAAAATCTGACATAGATACGCTGCTCGCAGCCATAGAAAAACAGCTCTAAGCGTTTTTGAATTAACGAAGAAAGAGGCGGTTTTCCGCCTCTTTTTGTATAGATAAAAGAGGAATGACCATGGCAGGAGCCAGCCTTCTTACACTGCTTGATGACATTGCCACGATTCTGGATGACGTCTCCGTCATGAGTAAAATCGCCGCGAAGAAAACTGCCGGTGTATTGGGAGATGATCTTGCCCTGAATGCCGAACAAGTTTCTGGAGTCAAAGCCGACAGGGAGTTACCCGTCGTCTGGGCCGTTGCCAAAGGGTCTTTCCTCAACAAACTCATACTCGTTCCAGCGGCCCTGGCAATCAGCGCTATTGCACCTTGGCTGATCACCCCTCTTCTTATGCTGGGCGGTCTTTTCCTTTGTTACGAAGGTGCTGAGAAAGTACTGCATACCTTCTTTCACAAAAAAGAAGAACACCCAGTCGGTAAAGCGCAGGACTTCAATACCGCTACGCTGGATGCCGCAGAATACGAAGCGCAAAAGATAAAAGGCGCGATCCGGACTGACTTTATCCTCTCTGCTGAAATCATTGTCATCACGCTAGGTGTCGTGTCAGAAGCCACCTTCCTCACCCAAGTTGTCACCCTATTCGGCATCGCGTTTTTGATGACGATAGGTGTTTATGGCTTGGTCGCGGTGATTGTCAAAATCGATGATGCCGGACTTTATCTCAGCCAAAAAGCAGGCAGTATCAAACAAGCCGTAGGCCGCGGCCTGCTCTCCTTTGCACCCTACCTGATGAAAGGGCTATCTATTGTCGGCACCATCGCCATGTTTTTGGTGGGCGGTGGCATCCTCACCCACGGCGTACATGTGCTGTCTGAACTCATTACAGACGCCGCACAAGAGACTGCACTGATACCGACAGTGGGCACAGTGATTTCTGCGCTGGTACCAACTCTACTCAATGGTTTGATTGGATTGGTTGCCGGGCTGATTATCGTTGGACTTTTCAGTGTTGCCAGCAAATTAAAACCACCTAAATCCTGAGATTAAACACCGCAATTGCGTACTACTACGGATTGCCTGAATTTTTAACTACCCTTAACGTTGGATAAACCAGCCAACGTTAGGGAGAACGGAAATGACGGCAAAACATGTATTTATTACCGGTGGTGCAAGTGGAATTGGCTTTGGCATGGCGCAGGGTTTTGCGCAAGCAGGCCATAAAATCACCCTTTCAGATATCAATAAAGAAGCGCTGGATAACGCCGTCAGCAAATTGAAAAGCCAATTCGATGTGGATGTTCGGGGTATAGAGCTGGATGTCACCAACTCCGAACAATTGGCTTCTGCTCCTTCACGTGTCGATGAACCCGTCGATGTTCTCGTTAACAATGCAGGCATCCAATTTGTCTCCGCGCTGGAGCAATTCCCTGAGGACAAATGGCGTCTTATCATCGACATTTTGCTGTGTGGCCCAGCCATGCTGACCAAAGCCTTTCTCCCTTCCATGTACGAACGCAACTTTGGACGAATCATCAATGTTGGCTCCATTCACAGCCTTGTCGCCTCGCCGTATAAGTCCGCCTACGTGTCTGCGAAACATGGCTTGCTGGGCTTTTCCAAAACCATCGCGCTGGAAAGTGCAGAGCATGATGTCACCATCAACACACTGTGCCCTTCTTACGTGAAAACCCCCTTGGTAGAAAACCAAATCACGGCACAGGCGCAGAATCACGGCATTACGGAAGAAGAAGTGATCAACACTATTATGCTTAAACCGATGCCGAAAAAAGCCTTCATCGATCTGAGTGAGCTTGCCGAAACCGCCCTTTTCCTATGTTCCCCAGCGGCAAAAAATATCACAGCACAGGCAATCACCATCGACGGTGGCTGGACAGCACACTGATTCCTTGCTCCCAAAGCTGAACCATATCGACTACTTTTTGCGCACTTGTTCACTATAATCCGGTGAATAAAGTGCGCCAGTCCACATTGCCAACACATCCGCGATTCTTTATCTCAAAATCAGTAAGTTAACGGCGCTACACTGAGTTTTATGAGAAACACAGTGAAAGGAGAGCGCTATGCCACATCAGCCATTAACCAGTGACATGCTCTATCGCACTTCACAGCTGACCAAACTCGACGTTTCATCTACCAAGCATCTTGAACCACTCGAAGAGATTGTGGGGCAGGATCGTGCTCGTCAGGCCGTTGAGTTTGCGATGTCCATTAAGGAAAAAGGCTACAACATCTACGCAGTCGGCCAGAACGGTCTTGGCAAGCGCACCATGGTGATGCGCTATCTCAGCCGCCATTGGCAATATACCCATCCGGTTTATGACTGGTGTTATGTCGCCAACTTCCAGGATTCCCGCGTACCGAAAGTGCTGCAAATGCCAGCTGGCCGCGGTCTCAAGCTGAAAAAAGATCTTGAGAAAATGATGGGACGTTTAGGGAAATCCCTGCAGCTCGCCTTTGACAACGAGATGTATTACTCCCGCGCTGATGCACTCAAAAACCGCCTGACAGAGATGCAGGAAGGTGCCTTGGGAGAGCTTAGTCAGGAAGCCAAACTGCAAAGCGTGAGCCTTTCCATCACCACCTCCGGTGACTATCAGTTCATTGCCCTGAATGGCGAAGAGCCGCATACCGAAGAAACCTTCGACGCTCTTTCTCAGAAAGAACAGGAGCATTTCGATCAGGCCATTCGCGATTTGGAAATCCAGCTCCGCGGATTGGTGCGTAAGCTGACCGAATGGGAAGAAACCTACGCTGAGAAACAGCAAAAGCTGGATGAAGAAATTGCTACCGAAGCCATTTCCCATCACATGGTGAAGCTGATCGAGTCCTATTCTGACCTGCCTCAGGTGAAGAAATACCTGAAAGAAATGCAGGGCGATGTGCTGGAAAATCTCGATATCTTCCTGCAGGAAAGCGAAGAACAAGCCGCCCTCGCCTATGCCGCGCTGGATAAGAAATTGCCGCGTCGCTATCAGGTTAATGTGTTGGTCGCGCAGGAAGAAGAAGTGCCACCGGTGATCGTGGAAGATAGCCCGACCTACCACAACATTTTCGGCTACGTAGAAAACGCGACCTACAAAGGCACGGTGTTCACCGATTTCTCATTGATCCGCCCAGGCAGTATCCATCGTGCCAACGGCGGTGTACTGCTGATTGATGCGGTGAAAGTTCTTGAGCGTCCTTACGTTTGGGACGGCTTGAAGCGTGCGCTGAGCTCGCGTAAAGCTTCGCTGAGTTCACTCGAGCGCGAAGTCACACTCAGCGGCACAATCTCGCTCGAGCCAGAGCCAATTCCACTGGATGTGAAAATCATCCTGTTTGGTGACTATCACACCTACAAACTGCTGCAACACTATGATGCAGAGTTCAGTGAGCTGTTCCGTGTCACTGCAGATTTCGAAGACGATATGCCGCGCAATGAAGATAGCGAAATGAAGTACGCCATGTTCATTTCCAGCATTTGTCACGACAACAACCTACTGCATTGCGACCCCGGTGCCATTGGCCGAATTATTGAGCACAGCAGCCGTCAGTCCGGTGATCAGGATAAGCTTTCCCTGCACTCTGCTGACATTGCCAACCTGCTGCGCGAGTCCAACTATCAGGCCAAAGTCAGTAATGCCAATATCATCCGTGCATCCCATGTTGAGAAAGCATTGGCAAGCCGCGACATGCGCGTTAGCCGCTTGCGTGACCACGTGATGGAAGGCTTCACCACAGGCACCACGTTGATTGACACCAAAGGCAAAGCCGTCGGTCAGGTGAATGCATTGTCTGTGCTGGCAACCAACGACTTCAGCTTTGGTGCACCTAATCGAATCACTGCAACAACTTCGTTTGGTGATGGTGCAGTGCTGGATATCGAGCGCAGTGTTGAACTGGGCGGCAGTATTCACTCTAAAGGTGTGATGATCCTGACTGCTTACCTGTCATCTTTGCTCGGTAAGCAAGCGAAAATCCCACTGACCACACGCATTACGTTTGAGCAATCTTACGGCGGTGTAGATGGCGATAGCGCTTCTATGGCGGAATTCTGTGCGATTCTGTCTGCGATTTCCGGCGTACCGTTGCGTCAGGATCTGTCTATTACAGGTTCAATGAACCAGTTTGGTCAGGCGCAACCCATTGGCGGTGTGAACGAGAAAATCGAAGGCTTCTTCGATGTTTGTACCATCAAAGGACCGAAATCGACGCAAGGGGTGATTATCCCGCGCTCTAACGTACATAACCTGATGCTGCGTAAAGACATCATCCATGCTGTAGAAAAAGGGAAATTCCACATCTATGCCATCGATCATGTCAGTGAAGCTATCGAACTGTTCACGGGTATCCCAGCAGGAAAACCAGATAGCAAAGGCAAATTCAAGACTGATACTGTGCTGCATAAAGCCGCAGAAAAGCTGGATGCACTCAGAAAGAAAAGTTCAAAAGCCTAATCGCATTAGAAAGAGTAAAAAGCCGACTGAAAAGTCGGCTTTTTCTTTGTGGTGAGGGTCTGTTTATCTTTATTGGCTAGCCCAGACTAACCATAAGCAATCGACGGTAACCAGAGTATCAGATTCGGCCAGAACACCAACACTACCAATGCCAGCAGCTGAAGGATAATGAAAGGAATCACACCCTTATAGATATCCATCAATTTCACTTCCGGTGGACATACCCCTTTCAGATAGAACAACGCAAACCCAACGGGAGGCGTTAAGAAGCTGGTCTGCAAAGCCATGGCCACCAGCATGACAAACCAAACCAATTCTGGATTATCCAGCCCTGGATAGTCGCCAATGCTTAAATCCAATCCTAATACCACAGGCGCTAACAGCGGCAGCACAATCAAGGTAATTTCAATCCAGTCGAGGAAGAAACCCAGGAGGAAAATCACCAACAGAATGAAAGCCACAATGCCGTAAGGACCAAATGGCAAGGCTTCAAAGGCACTTTCGATAAACTCGTCGCCGCCAAGTTCACGCAACACCAGTGCAAAACAGGTCGCACCAATAAATATCGCGAAGATATAAGCGGTAGTTTTGTAGCTATCGAGCAGCACTTCTTTCAGCACCGCGAGCGAAAAACGTTTGTAGTAAACCGCCAGCAAAATCGCACCGAATGCACCCACACCTGAAGCTTCCGTTGGTGTCGCTATCCCCGCGAAGATAGAACCCAACACCACAATGATCAGCATGAAGGTTGGCACAATCGCTTTGGCTACATCTTTGATGACTGCCCAATCAACGCCTTTCGCATCTTCCGGTAACGGCAAGGAGTCTGACTTCACCACGCCCATGATCAACAGGTACACAATATAAATCGCGCCCAACATCAAGCCCGGGAACATGGCCCCCATAAAGAGGTCACCCACGGAAAGCCCCAGCTGATCGGCCATGATCACCAGCATGATAGAAGGCGGCAGTAAGATCCCGAGTGTGCCTGCCGAGGCGACGGTACCCAGTGCTAATGGAAGGTTATAACCTTGCTTCATCATGGCAGGCAGAGACATGGTCGCCAGTAACACCACCGATGCACCGATAATCCCTGTCGACGCTGCCAGGATGATACCAATTGCCATCACGGTAATGGCCAAACCTCCATGTACCCGGCCAAACAACGCCTGCATCGCATGCATCAATCGGTCCGCCACACCGGATTTATCCAGCATGTTCCCCATGAAAATGAACATCGGCAAGGCCACCAATATCCAGTTATCCATGATTTTGTAGAGGCGGTTAACCACAAGCCCAAGGGTGGTGAAATCCAACCCTGTCCAAGTGTCGAGGTAGATATCGCTGTAATAACCAATGAAGGCAAACGCCACGCCCACACCGCCTAGTACCCATGCGACTGGAATACCGACAAACAACAGCACAATAAAGCTGCCGAACATCGCCAGAATAAGAATCTCATTCGCTTCCATGCGAACCTCCTTTTCTCAGGTAAGCCACTGCACGGAGCAATCGGGCAAGGCTGGCAAAAGCCAACAAAGCTGCACTGAATGGAATCGCGGATTTGATCAACCATCGCCAAGGCAAACCGGACGGCGCATTGGAACGCTCATTTACCCGCCAGGCTTCATACACGAAATCGAGAGAGTGAATAAAGATGACGTACATAAACGGCCACACGAAAAACAGCACAGTGATGATTTCTATCCAGGATTTGGTTTTCTGCGAAAAGCGGTGATAGAAAATATCGACCCGGACGTGCGTTCCGGTGATCTCGGCATAAGACAAACCAAACAAAACGCCGATGGCATAGAGGTGCCACTGCAACTCTTCCAGCGCAATTTGGCCATTGTTGAAAACTTTTCGAAGCACTACCTGCGTGATGATAACCAGAACCAGAACCAAATAGCTCCAAGCCAGTGTGCGTCCGACAACCCGGACGACATGCTCAATGCTGTCTGCAAGTGGTGAAGCAGGGAGTGAGTGAGAAGGCTGGGTCATAACGAGCTCCTACACCCATAGAAAAAGGAAAAATGGGCAGCATCCTGCTGCCCAAAACCACACAGCCTGTTATTGACCGCGCGGCAGGAACCCTTTCGATTCCCAAATCTGGTAGTTCTTACGGAAGTCAGACATGTCAGCCCATACTTTTGCGAAGTAAGGGTCTTTCTTCTGCTCTTCCACCACTTCCAGCCAGGTAGATTCAAACAAATTCAGCATTTCGTCATTCCAGTAGCGGAGCTCAACACCCTGCTCCTGCGCTTTTTGCATGGCTTCAAACTGCATCGCTTCACCTTCGGCAATCGAGTTCGTCATTGAAGCCAGGCATAGTGTTTCTACAGCAGATTGCTGATCTTCATCCATCTTGTTCCAGGTGTCTTTGTTGATCAGGAGTTCAAACATGGTGGCCTGCTGGTGCCAGCCTGGGAAGTAGTTGTACTTAACGATCTTGTGGAAGCCCAAACGCTGATCAATAGCTGGCTGGGAGAACTCACTCGCGTCAATGGCACCTTTTTCCAGTGCACCGAAGATCTCGCCACCCGGAAGTTGAACCGTGCCGACACCGAGTTTCTCCATGACCTGACCACCGAGGCCAAAGAAGCGCATCGTCAGGCCTTTTAAGTCTTCAGGCTTCTCGATAGGTTTTTTGAACCAACCTGATGTTTCAGGTGAAATGATCGCACAAGGCAAGACTTTCACGTTGTACCCCGCCTCGTCATACATGCCTTGATACAGTTTCAGACCGTTGCCGTAGAACATCCACGCCATATATTCCGGTGCTTCAGGACCAAAAGGCACAGCGGAGAACAAAGCCGCTGCCGGCATTTTCCCTTGCCAGTAGCCTGCAGTCGCGTACCCGGAATTCACTTTACCGCTGGATACCGCATCAAGAATTTCCAGTGGCGCCACCAGCTTACCCGGCTCGTACACTTTCATTTTGATGGTATTGCCCGACACAGGCTGAATGCGTTCGGAGACCCACTTAATTGGGGTGCCAAGCGCTGGTAAATGAGTGCCGAAAGCAATAGGCGTTTTTAGCAATACTTTGTCAGCCAGCGCTGAGCCTGAGAAACAAAGTGTTGCTAAAGCGATTGCCTTCATAGGGGTCGAGATTGACGTTTTCATTGTCCACTCCTTGGTGCGCAGCTTCACTATTTAGGATGTATAAAAATGCTGCATGTAGGGTTGAGGTTTAGAGCACATTGACGCTGTTAAAAAGTTGTTACCATCTAGACTATGCCTGCAACAAATAAAAAAATATCAGGTAGAAAACGGACTTAGCGTCCATAGCATTGCGTAATCGCTGTACGTAGTTATACGTAGCAAAGCGATTTTTTACGAAGCTGACGGAGTGATAGTGACAAAGTTATCAGGCATGATGATGCCGCTCAGGATGAAATTGCTGGTGCTGGCAATGCTTCCTTTGCTCTTGATGTTTGGTCTGATTATCGGGCTGGTGGTCATTCAGTCAGATAGTCTGTCTAAGAATCAGGCCAATCTCATCCGCTCGGAAACGCTGGCGTCCAAAAAACAAGAATTGCTGAAATACGTAGAACTCGCTCGCGCATCTATTTCTCCGGTTTATGATGCCGCTGGCGAAAATGATGAAGATGCGAAACAGCAAGTCATCGATATTTTGAATAACCTCACATACGGCGAGGATGGCTATTTCTTCGCATACACCTACGATGGCACTAACCTTGTGCTTCCCTATCAACCGGAACTCGTCGGCCAAAACATATGGGAAGTAGAAGACGCTCGAGGCTTTAAACTCCTTCAGGCACTGATCCACACCGCCCAACAAGGTGGCGGCTTTGTGGATTACTACTGGCACAAACCTTCCCGTAAAGAGCAAGTTAAAAAGCTCAGCTACGCCATTGGGCTCGATAAGTGGGGCTGGATGGTGGGAACCGGTGTGTATATCGATGACATCGAGATTCAGGTCGAATCTGTTCACAGCAAAATTGACGAAACCATCAGCAAAACCTTTATCGGTCTGGGGATTGCGTTGGTGATCACCATTGGCATCATGGCAAGCCTTGCCACCAGCATCCACATCAATGCCCGGGAACTGGCCGACCAAAAGCTGCAAGCTCTTAACCGTCAGTTGATTGAATCACAGGAAGAAGAACGCACCCGTGTCGCCAGGGAACTGCATGATGGTATTAACCAGATTCTGGTGTCAGTGAAATACCGCCTCGATAACATCAAAGAAGCCAGAACCGACAAAGAACGGGAACAGAATATCGCATTAGGCCAATCGACTCTCAACGAAGCCGTTCGCGAGCTTCGTCGAATATCCAAAGACCTACGTCCTGCATTGCTTGATGACTTGGGGCTATTGGTGGCATTGGAAGATCTCGCCAAAGAAGTCTCGCAGCGCTCTGGTATGACAGTGTTGTTTGAGCATCATCTGGACATGAGAAATATGTCTAAATCGGCTGAAATTACCCTATTCCGTGTTGCTCAGGAAGCGCTTCACAACGCAGAAAAACATGCTAGAGCGAAAGCGGTAGACATGATTTTGCAGGAAGAAGAAGGTGAAATCGTGCTCACCGTCGCTGATGACGGCATCGGATTCGAAGAACATAAAGTGTCGAACACCAGCCAGTCGATGGGCTTAAAAAATATGCGGGAGCGCATCGAAAACCTCGATGGCACTTTCTCTATCAGTAGCTTGCATGATCAGGGGACGGAAGTGCGGGCAATTGTGCCCATTGCTATATAGACGCAGAAAGGATTTAAGAGTCATAAGGAGAAATCATGACCACGCTATTACTTGCAGACGATCATGTCCTGCTGCAGGACGGACTGATGGAACGCTTATCCAAGCAGCCTCAGTTCACCATTATTGGTGCCGCAAGTGACGGTGAATCTGCCATTGAACAGTCTCTGGCTTTACGACCTGACATCCTGCTTACCGACATTTCCATGCCGAAAAAAACCGGTTTGGAGGTATTGAGTGAACTGAGGGAGAAAGCCCCGGAAATCAAGGTTGTGATCCTCAGCATGCACAACAACAAAGAGTACATTGTCTCTGCCATGCGTGGCGGTGCGAAAGGTTATGTCCTGAAAGACGTCTCATCACAAGAGCTGGTGCAGGCGCTCGACATCATTGCTGGCGGCGGATCTTACTTCAGTGCAGGCGTTTCTGAAACGCTCATGGAAAGCATGAGCCAAATGGAAAACAGAGAACACGAAGACAACGTCCCTACCCCACGGGAAAAAGATGTGTTGGTGCTCATCGCCAATGGCGCTTGCAATAAAACCATCGCCCGAGAATTAAACATCAGCGTGCGCACGGTGGAAACCCATCGACTACGGGTGAAGAAAAAGCTGGGCGTAACCTCCACAGCCGGACTGGTCAAATACGCTATTGAGCAAGGCTGGGTCAAAGGAGAAACCGAGCATTAATGATTCATCAGGACAATCCCAACAGCCTTTGGCATAGGTATATTTAATATCCGACTAAATTGCTAATAACACGCAGATTCTTTGATGGTTTTCCCTCTCACTTTTTGACTAAAGCTAACGAATTTCCTGCCGAAAAAAGTAATCTATAGAAACTTATTGAACTGAATGATGGAGGGTTGTTATGGATCAAGAACAATTCCCTATCCCTGAATATCCCAAACTCGGTTTCAAAGGGGTGTCGTTTCAGTCTCTTAATCAACAAGCGCCAAGTTATGTCACCACCGCAAAATGGTACGCGAGACTCATGATCTCTGCGGCTTTTATGCTGTTTGCAGTGATCACGACCCTTTCCTGTTACTACTTCGGTCTCACCACCGACGTATTCTTCATCGCAACCCTGATTGGCACCCTGTTTATCTATATGATTTCAATGCCAGTACTGACGAAGGCGTATGTCACGTCGGAACGGGTCATGAAGAAAATGAAGAGGAAGAAACGTCAGTTTTACCTACGTTCGCTAGCGAATACCCCTATCAATGACCGCCTTGAGGTCGCCAATGGCATTTGGGATGCGTTACGCAGTGAAGAGTGGTCATTGTGCGTCAGTTACGCGCACACGGCAGACCGCACAAGAACGGTTTATTGTTGCCAACAAATCGGAAAAATCGCCTCGGATTTGACCCATACTGCGCCAGATGTTTTTAGCGATGCTATGCTTAAAACAATGAATAATCAAAGAGGTAGCGTACGGTATTTCTTTGACATTCTCATCATGCTTGGCGAACAACAGTTCCATGAAGAACATGAAGCGGACAAACATGTTCGCACCACACAGCGGATAATGGTGGACGATATTTTCACGCACCGCTAGCCAGGCAACACCCACGCAGAACCGGAGCGCGCATGAAAATAGTCCTCGTCACTGGCGGCAGCAGCGGTATTGGTCTTCAAACAGTTCTTTCCTACCATCAGTCGGGCTACAAGGTTATTACCTGTTCCAGAAACGAAGAAAAATGGAATCAGGCACTGGCAAAGTATCCGGAACTCTCTGCGGTAGATTACCTGCCTTTAGATTTAAAAGACGTTCATCAAGTTGACCGGTTCTTCGGCTACATTCGCGAGAACTACGGACATATTGATATCGCTGTTAACAACGCCTCGCCAGTGATTGAGTCGCGTGGAGACTACGCCAGTCTGCCCATTGATTCACTCTACAGCACTATGATCAGCGATTATTGGGTGCCTGCGCTTTGCCTGCGTTACGAGCTTCCTTTGATGCGGGAAGGTGCCTGCATCATCAATGTCAGTTCAGTAAACGGCATTCGTCCCACGCCAAATGCCGCTATGTATTCCGGCACCAAGCATGGCCTTGAAGGAATGACACGTTCTGTCGCGGTGGAGGCAATCCGCAAAGGGATTCGCGTCAACAGTGTCGCGCCGGGCGTCACCTGGACGCCTCGCTGGGAGCAAAAGCAGCAAGAAATGGGAACCTCTTTAAAAGAGACTGTCGAAAGTCAGGTGCCGTGCCAGCGCTTTGCCGAACCTCAAGAAATTGCCGATGCGATTATCTGGCTGAGTTCAGACAAAGCGAAGTACATTGTGGGACACACTCTGGTTATCGACGGCGGATTGAGCCTGACTTAAACATCAAAGAACAAAACAAAGAGGCTGCATCTGCAGCCTCTTTTCGTTTCATTAGCTCTGCTTTTATTGGCTCGTTTTTCTTACCATCACCAAACGGCCGACACCTAACAGGACCATGCTCAACAAGACCAAGATGTTCATACTACCGCCACTGCTGCCACCGCCGGAATGGGTCGGTGCCGGTTGGGTAAACATGGGCTGATTGTTATCCGCTCGGGTTGGTTCGACGGGTTTATTCTTTTTCACCTCACGGGCACTTTGCTCTTTGAGAACTCGCGTCTGGTTCTTACGTTCTATGCCCAGTTGTTGGAAGACCTCTTCTTCCACAACCAGCAGCGAGGTGTAATCAGTCAGCAAACCATATTCCAGTGCGATGTCTTCGATAGCCTGCTCTTTGTCGCCGTCTTTTTGCTCCAGATAATCCATTTGCTCCTGTAAGTCGCGAATCGCTGAAAACGCCCACATTCTCTCAAGCTCAGGATGCACAGTTGCAGAATCAGGCAACATCACTTTGGTACGGTATTCACGTGACTCACCGGCAATATCCATAGTGAGCTTGATATCAGCTTCACCGCCTTTGAAGTAATGTCCGAATACAGTCAGTTGTTCCCCGCGATACAGGCTGCTGATTTGCTCCGGCGTCAGATCTTTAATTTTCACACCGTCAATATCGAGTTGGACGTTCCGATACGCCTGATGCGTTAACTTACTGGTGATGTTCATCAAGTGGCCGATAATGTCATCCGCGTTAGATACTGACGTTGCCACGCCGTTCGACAACTTGGTCATCGGCACTAGCAGCGGCGTGTTGGCACTATTGCCCATGATGAAGGTAAACAGTCGCACATCGTGCTTTTCCATCAAATCGAAGAAGCGGCGCTTTTCCGTCACACCTACGTTTGCTACCCCGTCGGTGACCAACACAATCCCGGTCGGACGGTCGTCATCCAGTTTGCGGATTGCAGCCGACATGCCTTCATAGAGATTAGTGCCGTTATTGGGTTCAACCTGCTCAACGGACTGCAGTGCTTTGTTCACATTCGCAGGGTTAGCCGCCACAAAGCCACCAGTGAGATCGTAGGTATTACTGTCAAACATCACGACGCGGAATCTGTCTTCAGACGGCAACTTCCCTAATCCCTGACGGACACCTTCCACCAGTGTGGAATACTTGCCGGACATGGAGCCTGACTTATCCAGAACGAACACCCAATCACGTCCTTGCGTTACGCGGGTCAGGTCGTCACCTGGCGTGAATGTCAGCTTCACCGTACCGCGTTTCGAGTTTTCTGGGTCGCGGTAGGCCACCATATCAACACGGCCGGGTAAACCATCCTGCAAGCGCCAGTAGAAAACCATATCCTGATCCAGTCGCATTGAAGTATTTACCGCTTGCTGTGTCTCCCCTTCTTGCACCGCATTGGCAATATGATTGCTGATATTTGCCTTCCACGTTGTGTGTTCACCATCCGCTTCTTGCGTTATCACCGCTGACGGATGCGCTGGCAACCGGACACCATCAACAGGATATGACGAACGCAGTGTCACATTGAACGAAAAGTCCTGCTCCACTTTGTCATTGCGCGTCCAAAAGCTACTTTTGGCTTCATCCACCCCCCCTTCTTCCAAGGGATAAACATAACGCCCAATACCGTGATCCAGCAAAGCGTCCTGCATATATACCAGCTTCACTTTTACGCTCTGCTGAGGCTGCACCGGGTACACCCTCATATCGAAGGTTCTGTACTCGTCTTTTTCCGTCAGCGCAGTGGCATTGCCTTGCGCTTTTTGGTCATCGTAAATCTTGCGGGCTTTCTCTTTAGAGACCGCTTCCGCAATCACGGGCGAGCCGTTAATCCAATAGATAAACTCCCCGACTACCGCCTTTTGCGGGACAGGGAAGGAATACAGGGCTTCCAGCTCAACATTGTTTGGGTTGTAGAACGTCTGTTCTATCGAGGTGGTGGCGTAGCCATCCTGAATGGCGACATCAACATGGTGTGATTCAATTTGGAGATCTTGGTATTGGCTGTTAACGGGTTTAAGTAGCCCTGCAGCCAACACCTTTGATGAAAACGCTGCGACGAGCGCAGTGACAACAAACATGCCCCAGACGGCAATGCGTGAAATTAGTTTCGGTCGGTTCAGCATGATAGCCTCCTTTACCTTCTGTCATCGGAGAGTCGTTCTCCCGTTGCTCAGTAGGTTGCATGAAGGCATCGGTGCCACCAAGCGTGGCAGGCAAAGTGGCAGATTGTGGTACGAGGAGTATTACCCAGCGCGACTTTTTTCTGAACCGGCTTCGTTTTCAAATTCATCAAATAGCGGAAATGTCCATCGACGCATCGCAATCACCATGGAAGTACCGTGGCGCTCCTGCATAGATAAATCACTGTCGCTGTTGCACGACTCATAGAACTCTTTCACCAAACGCTGAATGCGCTGCTGAAATTTGTAATTGGTTGGAAGAGACATCAACCCGGTCGACATCACCAGCTTTTCATCGTCTTTGGAAAAGTGAGTGCGGAAAAAGGTTTTAATCACCTGTTGCTGGAAGAACTGCTGAATCGGACCGCCCGCAATCCAAGAGAAGGAGGGAGATATTTTAAGCTTGATGCGGTTTCCCGGCATCAGCTCGATCACCTTGATGCGGTCAAGGTGCGCCAGCTTTTGGATCAACTGAGGTTCACTCAGGTTATATTGGCTCAAGATCTGCTCGAAACGGTAACCATTGGTAATACATACTGCCACCAGCAACAGAGCTTTATCGGCCACTAACTGCTCTTCCTGTTCCCAAGTCAGCGAAGAAAGGTTCTGGCTTTCCTCTTCAGCGAGCTTAAATAGCGCGGTCATTTCTAAATCAATTAAATTGCACACCGCGGACAAACGTTCAAGGCTCATGCTACCGCCGTTGGAAAAAAGCCGTTTTACTGACCCTTCACTCAGACCGAGCGCTTTGGCGACATCCTGGTAGTTCACGCCCCGTGATTTTAATTGTTTTTTAAGCGCTTGAATGACCTGATCACACTCTGACATTGTTTCCTCCTTGATAACTCAACAACGTTAAGCGCATTCAAGATAAAAGCCAAGCGCATGTCCACTTGGGGGTGCAAAGAAATTCCCATAAAAGAGAAGGTTTTCTGTATATAAGCATATGCAACTTTAAGATTCTCTAATTTTCATACTAATTTAATCCTTACTGTTTTTGCCTGAACCGCTTCTATTGCCGAACAAAGAAGAAACTGCGCAACCTTGAAAAGCGCCAACCGAAATCCCCCTCTTTCTCTATGGTTATAACTATATTCAGGCGAAGTTTTCATCATCTCCAATTCACCAAAGCATTTAGCGCATCCCTCCTTTCCCATACTTTTATCAGTAGTTTTTTGTCATCACTTTATTAGCATTCGCTAATTTTACTCCTGCCCGCCCAACCAGCAGAGAGAAAAATCGCACGCCAACTGTCATATTGGGCGACAAACATGGCATCAAAACTCATAAAAATACCGATGCAACATCCTGAAGGACAAAGGAGCAAGTAAATGGCGAACATTATCAATGGAACAAATGGCGACGACATTATTATTGGTACTAACGACTCAGAAGAAATCTATGGTCATGATGGCGATGACTTTATTCGAGCTGATGATGGTACTGACTATGTAGATGGCGGCGCAGGTAACGACACCATCGTGGGTGGCAAGGATGACGACGAACTACATGGTGGTGACGGTGATGATATTGTTCGCGGTGGCTTCGCCAACGACTTTCTCTACGGTGAAGAAGGAAATGACCGTTTAGAAGGCAACGAAGGTGATGATGTACTGTATGGCGGTAACGGGAACGATTTCCTTTATGGTCAAGAAGGCAGCGATATCTTGCACGGTGAAAATGGCGATGACCGCCTGTTCGGTGGTGATAGCAATGATGTGCTTTATGGCGGTGCAGACAACGACATTCTGTTCGGTGACGCTGGAGATGATGAGCTCAACGGTGGCACGGGGAATGATGTACTTTGGGGTGGTGACGGCCACGACCTTCAACGCGGCGGAGAAGGTGATGACCAACTCTGGGGCGACAGCGGCAACGACACCCAATGGGCAGGCTTAGGCAACGACTTGCTGGCTGGCGGTGATGGCGACGATGCTATGTATGGTGGTGATGGCGACGACATGTTGTTCGGTCAGGCTGGTAACGACTACATGCATGGCGGTGAAGGTAACGACAAACTCGAAGGCTTCACCGGCGATGACACTCTCATCGGCGGTAATGGCGACGATGACCTTTGGGCAGGTGATGACAACGACACCATCGAAGGTGGCAACGGCAATGATGTGATTTCCGGTGGTTGCGACGACGACACCATTAATGGTGGTTCTGGTCATGACGTAATTTACGGTGACACCATCAATCTGTTGGTGAACGGTAACTTCGAAGCTTGGGGAGATAACGTCGGCAACGAATTTGAGCGAGTCAGCAACAGTGAACTCGTTGGCTGGCAAGCTGTAGGCAGCAACGCGGTTGAAATGCAGCAAGGCCAGCTTGCTGGAGCACCAAAGAACTCAGAGACCAATACCGTCATGGAACTGGACATGGCGCAAGGTAAAACGGTCGAACAGACTGTCAATGTTAGCTACCTCACGGTTGAAAGCGCCGCAGAATTCTCCTTCTCCTTTGACTACGGCAACCGCATCAAAGGCGACAATTACCAAACCAGTGGATTCAAAGTCACTATCACCGATCAAGACGGTGAAGTTGTCTATGACATTTACCTGCAAAATCGCATTCAAAATGGCATTTACCAATCTCACGATGCGACGTTTGCCGTTTCACCTGACACGACTAGCCTCACCGTAAGCTTTGGTGGTATTGGCGAGGCTGATGGCTACGGCGCGCTGATTGACAACGTGGTGCTTAATCATGTCAGCGATTGTGACGGTGATGATGTGATCAACGGTGGTTATGGCGCGGACGAAATCTACGGCAATGGTGGTAACGACACCATCAATGGCGAAGTCGGCACCGACTACATCGATGGCGGTTTAGGTAATGACACCATCAGCGGTGGCGATCATAACGACTACCTTCATGGTAATGCGGGCGACGATACCATCAATGGCGATAACGGCAACGACGTTATCTTCGGCGACAGCGGAAACGACATGCTGCTCGGCGGTGAGGGTAATGACACCATTCACGGCGGTGCGGACAACGACATCATTAAAGGTGATGGCGGCGACGACCAAATCCAGGGTGGCTTAGGTGACGATGGTATCTGGGGTGGCGACGGCAATGACTATATCCAAGGTGGTCATGGTAACGACTACGGCGACGGTGGTTGGGGCGATGACTACTTCCACGGTGGTGCCGGTGACGATAACTTTGGTGGCGCGCGCGGTAACGACAGGATTATCGGCGGTGAAGGTAACGACACCCTGCGCGGAAGCCTGGGCGATGACCGTATCTTCGGTGGCACTGGCAACGACATCATTGATGGTGGCGCTGATAATGACGAAATTGATGGTGGTGAAGGTGCTGATAACATTAAAGGCGGCACTGGCGACGACATCATTCGCGGTCAGAACGGCAATGACTATTTAGGTGGCAATGACGGTAACGACACCATCTGGGCGGGTGCTGGGCATGACATCCTAATGGGCGGTCTTGGTCACGATAAACTCGCTGGACAAGATGGTAACGACCGTATCATGGGTCACAATGGTGATGACTACCTGATTGGTGGTTTGGGCAAGGATGTCTTCGTCTTCCGTAATAATGACGGTCACGACACCATTCAAGACTTTAACCGTTTCCAAGATACCATTGAGATCGACAGTTCTCTGGTCACACGCTTCAGTCAAATCAATACAGAACAGGTTGGTGCATCCACAGTGATCACCTTCGATGGCGACAACACCGTCATCACACTGAAGCAGTTTGATGCGAATCATGTCACCGTAGACATGTTCGATTTCACCACCATCTAACTGTGTCTAACACGCCCCAAAAAGCCGCATCATGCGGCTTTTTTTATCCTCGCGAAAAGGCCAAAAGCCGTTCAACAAATAGGTTAACAGGTGCACTCCCCTTTCTTCCTGCCAACCGGATCACAGAGATCGGACGCCTTGTGTCCTCCACATTCAGCTTGATGCGTTTCAATGTGCCTCTTTCCACTTCTTCACCCACAGTTGCTGATGGCACAATCGCCACGCCGACTTCTGCTTCAACGGCTTTTTTCAGCGTGTAGATATTGTTGTGCGTCATACGGATATCCACATTAACCTTGTGATTCCCTAACAACGCATCTATCGCCACCCGGGTCGGATCCCTTCCCCAAAGGCAATAAAAGGCTCTTGCTCAAGTTGGGATAAAGAAATGGACTTTTTATGGGAGAGCCGGTGTTTATTTCCGGTAATTAAAACCAATTGATCTTCAGAAAAAGGAATCGCCTCGATGGTGGGTCTATTTTGCGGATAGGCAACAATGCCGACATCGATTTTTTCTTTTTGAATATCCTCATAAATTTCTTCGCTGTGACGATATTCAAGGTGTACCCGAATATTAGGAAACGTCTTCATAAATGAAGCGAGGAAATCCCCCAATTCGTACATGCCCACACTGTGTATTGCCGCCACACGAACATGCCCTTCCATCACACCTTGATGGTAATGAGACCGAACCTTGATGTTCTCGCACAGCCGCAGGATCTCTTTCACGTCTTCCAGAATCAGCAAGCCTTCCGGCGTCAACTGCGTGGTTTGTGAGGTACGTGAAAGCAACTGCTGGCCAAGCGCATGCTCCAGTTTCTTGATATGCACACTAACGGCAGGCTGACTGATGTGGTTCAGCTTAGCCACTTTCACAAAGCTCAACTCCCGCGCTAATTCATTGAAAAGCTTCAGTTGGGTTAAGTTCATGGCAATAATTTTTAGTTATTAAAGTCATAGATTAATAACATTTATTTACACCAAGCCGTCATGCATAATTAACCTAACTGACATATTTCTCAATATATAGACAAAAGGAGTTGCTGGCTATTTCAGCAACAAACCCAAGAAGGAGTGGAAAATATGACGCAGCATCAAAACATGCATCAAACCCAACATGCCAGCCCGGGTATCGAAGTGAATAACAGCCACTCTTTCCAATACGACCTGAATAAAAAAATGAAAAACCTTGCATGGAATGCCGACGGCAAATACCCCTACAGCAAAAAAATGAACGTGGTGGAGTATGAGAAAAATAAGCATGAACTTCAGATCGAACTGCTGAAAATGCAGGGCTGGGTAAAAGACACCAACCAGCGCATTGTCATCGTGTTTGAAGGCCGCGACGCAGCGGGTAAAGGCGGCACCATCAAACGCTTTATGGAGCACCTCAACCCCCGTGGGGCGCATGTGATTGCATTGGAAAAACCCAATGCCCGAGAACGCAACCAATGGTACTTCCAACGTTACATTAAACACCTCCCAACCAAGGGCGAAATCATCTTGTTTGACCGCTCCTGGTATAACCGCGCTGGCGTTGAAAAGGTGATGGGTTTTTGTGACGACAACGAGTACCTCGAATTTCTACGACAGGCTCCGGAGCTAGAGCGCATGCTCACCAACAGTGGTATCAAGCTATTCAAGTATTGGTTCTCCGTGAGTCAGGAAGAACAGTTCCACCGATTCAAATCACGTAAAAATGACCCGCTTAAACAATGGAAATTGAGTCCGGTAGACTTGGCCTCGCTTTCCAAGTGGGATGACTACAGCAAAGCCAAAGACACCATGATGTTCCATACCCACACCAAAGACGCTCCATGGACAGTGGTTCTTTCCGATGACAAGAAACGCGGACGCCTCAACTGTATGCGTCATTTCCTCAGCCAACTCGATTACCCCGGCAAAGATATGGATGTCGTGAATCGTTTGGATTCACAAATTGTTAAAGCGCCTTAAGAAAAGGAATAAAGATGAGTAAGAAAGTCAGTGTCGCCAAATTAAAGCTCAAGGTTCAGCAACGCTCAGAAGAAGCCAAACAGGCATCAGAATCGACCTCTGCCGCACAAGCCGCGGTGAAACACGCGGTAGAAAAACTTCACGCAGCGGAAAAAAGTGAAAGCAGAACAGGGAAAAAACTGAAAGAGGCGAAAAAGGCGTTAAAAGCCGCCCAATCGCTAGAAGTTGCCCAAAAGCAGGCTTCTAAGAAATCTGCGATCAAAAAAGCCAAAAAGATCAGCAAAAAGAAGAAAGGTTAACGCCAACTTCAAAGCAAAACGCCACTTCATCAGAAGTGGCGTTTTTGGTTTTGGACTCTTCGACAAATTTTTGGCTTTGAACCTGCGGGGTTTGGCTTTTAGTTCCAGTGCGTTTTTGGACAAGAATGAGTTGGTGACTGTGTTTATAACCACCGAATTCGGATAAGTTGAGTTAGGGATAATCTAACTCATTACGGTCGGCTAGATCGTGTATATTCAAGATTAAATATCATCAACAGACATTGAAAACTTCTCAACCTGTGAAGCACCTTTCTAGACCTTTTCATTAGCATTATTAACAACCCGATTGAGAATATCAGGGACAAATCTTTCGCTGAATCCAGCTATGAAGCCCCAAACAATCGCTTTAGCATAATCTTGTGCTTTGTCGGGGCTCCAATCTTGCAGAAAAGTTTGGAACTCATTGCATCCAGCGTCATTCTCGCATGCAAATGTTGGGAAGAATGGGCCAGTGATGATTTGACCCGCAAACAAAACATAAAGCACAGTAGCGGAAATTGCTCCTACGAGCGGTGGGATTGACGAATAGGCAATTAGATAGCCATTTATGTCTTTCATTAGCTCTTTATACCGCCCGAGGGGGAATACTGAAGATGAGGAATATATTCGGTTTAAAGCACTAACAAAGGCGCCCAGCACTCCAGCAAGAACAACCACTGGTAAAATTGATAATAACTTTTGACCAGTTGTTCCTGAAAAGATAAGGGCACCCGCAACCAAAACAGTAATAACGGAAGTAGCAAGAAACAACCACATGACAATTGCTCTGTGTGCATCAAGGTCGAATTTGGTTATTTCTTCGTTGGAGCTACCATTGTTGTCTGTTCCCATCCTAAACCTATCCTATAAGCCTTTGAAGAGTATTGTGTATCTGACTGAATTCCCTAGTTTAGACTCGCCAAGAAGTTCAAAATACCTTTCGTTGGGTTTTTTAGGGTTCATCAAAAGAACGCCAAAAGGCATGTTTGCCTCCAATTCAATATCTTTGTACGTGTCTTTATCGTGGGTCACTATAAACGACTTACCAGCTTTTAGTTCATCACTGTCAATTTGAATGACATCACCATCCACTATATTTTTCTTTCTCACATCGACGGTTAACGTCCAAGTGCTCGGTCTTGACCAGACATCAAAAGTGCCCCATGCGGCGGTTTCAGAATGATTAACATTTCTTACTTGATTGAAACTACAAGATGCACCACCATCACAGTTAAGTTTTACGCCAACGATAATGTATTTCGCCGGATCGACACTGTAGTCAATTCGATAAGCCGTTCTTGTAGGTTCTCCTTTGCAATCACTTTCACAATGGTGATCACCCGTTTTTATACTTTGAGTTTTTGTCTCCACTGGTCCAAGTGAAATTGCTGATTTAATCCCATTTACTGAGTAGGTTATCTTCGGCTCAGATTCCGCAAAGCTAGATTGTGAAGCGAATAGTACAACTGCAAATAATAAGAGGTTTTTCATAGCAACTCTCCAAGAATTAAAAACATTTGGATTTTGAAAACTATTTCTACTACTTACTTTTGAGATAGATTCCGCTTTTAATCAATATAAAATAGAGACCATATTATATGGGTGAATTATGTATTCAGAATTAGGAAAAGTATGGTAAGCGTAGGCTTCTTAATGCTGTGCTAGAAATGAGACTAGCTTAAAAAGGGGCAAGAACGTGCTAGAGCAGATCGGCCTAGCACGAAAAGAGGCAATTCCAAACCAGCATCAACTCCAAAATACAAAAACGCCTCTTTTGGCTTGCCTTTCATTCGAAGGCGTGGCTCAAAAAGAGGCGTTTTCAAATTATGCTTGTTTTAGCGGTTTCGCTATGCGAACAACTTACTCTTTACCGAATACGTTGTTTTCTTGTTCCTGTACGCGGATGAAAGTCGTGCGCTTAGTCAGTTCTTTCAGTTGCGCCGCACCTACGTAAGTACAGGTTGAACGCACACCACCCAGAATATCTGCAATGCTGTTGTGAACTGAACCGCGGAAAGGAAGCATAACAGTCTTACCCTCTGCTGCACGGTATTTCGCCACGCCGCCAGAGTGCTTGTCCATCGCTGATTGTGAAGACATGCCGTAGAATTTCATGAACGACTTACCGTCTTGTTCAATCACTTCGCCGCCGCTTTCTTCGTGGCCTGCCAGCATACCGCCCAGCATGACGAAATCTGCACCGCCACCGAACGCTTTTGCAACGTCACCAGCACAGGCACAACCGCCGTCACCGACAATACGGCCGCCAAGACCGTGCGCTGCATCCGCACACTCAATGATGGCAGACAGTTGTGGGTAACCCACACCGGTTTTCACGCGGGTTGTACAAACAGAACCTGGGCCAATGCCTACTTTCACGATATCTGCACCCGCCAGGATAAGCTCTTCAACCATGTCACCGGTCACTACGTTACCTGCGCTGATCACTTTGTCTGGGAACTCAGCACGTACTTTCTCAACGTACTCAACCAGGTGCTCTGAGTAGCCGTTAGCGATATCGATACAGATGAAGATCAGCTCATCTGACAGAGCCATGATTTCCTGGGTTTTTACGAAATCAGCTTCAGACGTACCGGTAGATACCATCACATTGTTCAGCACTTTCGCATCTGCACCAGCGACAAACGCTGCCCAGTCTTCAACCGTGTAATGTTTGTGAACTGCTGTCATACAGCCGTGTTCAGCCAGTGCTTTCGCCATATCAAATGAACCTACAGAGTCCATGTTTGCAGCGATAACAGGAACACCAGACCATTGACGGCCACTGTGCTTGAAGGTAAACTCGCGGGTTAATTCAACTTGAGAACGGCTTTTTAGGGTAGAACGTTTCGGGCGAAACAGTACATCTTTGAAACCCAACTTCAAGTCTTGTTCGATACGCATTTGTCTTTCCTTACATCATTTAGACAATGTGCCCTTTCGGACAGATTGCTTTCCCACGTATGAATCAATTGGCAGATTGTTCATTACGTAACCAGAAAGCAGGCACAAAAAAACCGGAGCGTTGGCAGACGCTCCGGTTTTCAGCATTATAGGCACAGAAATTTTTCAGGCAAGTCTGATATTTATAATTTTTTGTGATACCTTTTGACAGATTACAACCTCGAAAAACTGCTTTTTCCCTCTTAATCATCACGCCAGATTTTCAATCTATCCTACTGATATAAAAAGAAAAACCGCGCATTCCTTATCGAAACACGCGGCTGATTTTTAAGACTTATTCGTCCTTAAAGTACCTTTTTCCACGGTCCCCACGCTTCACTCAGCAGTGGATCATCACCTTGTGTCCAGTAAACCGCTTCATAAGTCACACCAGCAACGACCACGCGATCGCCTGTGTTGTAAACCTTACCTGCATCCCATGCATTCGGGTCTACTGGCTCACCGCCGCCACCCGGAGTACCGGTAGAAGGCTTGTCTGCATCAGCGACAACACGTACGGTTGGCCAGTTAGCGTGTGAACCATAGAAGTTAGTTACACACTTCTCGTAGTCACCCGGTACCAGCGCAGAGTATGCGGTTTGGAAGCCCACCAGCTCACACTCGAACGAGAAACCGCCTGGACGATCCGGGTAGTATTTCCAGTTACCATCCCAGTTGGTGTAAAGCACATCGGCAGCGCCTTGCAGGTTCAGGCTGCCGAATGGCGTTTGCTGCCAACAGGTGTTTTTCTCGTCAGCTTCAATTGGGATTTGGTAGTGCGCTGCCAAGCCTTCCCAGTAACGGATACGGTTAACTGGCTGGCCTTTGGTTTTGTTTTGCTCGCCACACTCGATACCACCATTGATGATGTTGATTGTGGTACCAAAGCCGTAACCGATACCTGCATCAATTTCACGTTGCGAAGGTTTCCAGGTACGGTCGATAACGTGCAGCATTGCTGGTTTCGGTGCCTGCGGCGTGAGGAAGAACCAAATTGCCGAAGCCAGGTTCAACCAAGAATCTGCCACTAGTGCTGGGTCATTCAGCAGGCGTGTGGCATCTCCGTCAAACATCACTTCAGAGAACATGCCGTAATTAAAGTGGTAGGAAAGCTGTTTTGCACCACGACCAAAGTATCCCTGACCTGTTGCGCAAGGCCAACGACGGTTTTGCCAGTCATCCTGACCACAACCTGTGGTGTAACCTTCCTGCCCTTCTGCCCAGCCCATTTCGCGAACATGCACGAGAGCCTGTTGCCATTCTTCAAGCGCCAGCGGGTTGTCAGACACGTTGTCTTTTGCAATATGGCCGCCAGTTTCCTGCGCGAAGTGTGCAAATGCGGTGATGATAGATTTCTTACAGATAGCATCTGCATCACGACCGTCGGTGTAGTCACCACAGAAAGCCGGGAACTTACCAATCGCTTTTAAGAAGCGGGTGTAAGTGTATTCCGGTGCGGCCATTTGGGTCAGGAAGTTCCAGTCTGTTTCTGGGAAAACGCGCTCAACACGCTTCACGTTTTCTGGGTTGGTTGCTGCTCCAGGTAAAATCGCATCAACCACAGAGTTTGGTTGAGTACGCAGTGCCTGTGACCAGGTGTCGTACATTGGGTCCAACGTTAACGCATCTTCCGCTGCCTTGATTTCAGACTGGGAAACCACAAACCCGTTCATGTTATTTGGATCTTGCACAGGGTCCATGGTCACTGCGCTATGAGCGAAGAAGCTCGCGCCGAACATGGCAGTAAATAAAGCCGTTCGTTTCATCTTAAATTCCTTATCAAAACTTTTTCTGCAACCGTCTTTACGACGTGCCTGCTTCGCGCTTTTTTGCTCTTTGTGCGTTACCGCTCAGCGCTGATTTTCTCAGCGATTCGCTGTAACCCGTGGCGATTTAGAGGTCTTTTATTGATAGCGCGGACAATACGACTATATGCATGCATGAATACACAAGACGACAACTATTGAGGGCAGGAATGTCAGAATGAATGGTGCGCCGACGAAAAGTGAGACGCTTACATTATTGTGCATTGATTTTTTGACCACGAACCTTGTATCAACAAGAAAATACAACACAATGCACTGAATTTTTGGCAGTTAATATTAGGTTTATTCTGCGAGGCAGGTCATTTAAAACAGGATAATTCTTCTCGACAAGCTGCGCCCTGCTGGACGCAGCTTGGTTAAAAAGTACGTTTAAATCTTTTTCCAAGGTCCCCATTGCGCACCGGAAGCTGGGTCATCACCCTGTGTCCAGTAACGCGCTTGGTAAGTGACGCCGTTAACCAACACCTGATCCCCACCAAAGTAAACCGTGCTCGCGCTCCAAGTGGTTTCACCCTGATCTGGCGTGGTGCCCGTATCAGGATTTGAACCGCCAGTGTCGCCACCAGAGCCTGCATCACCACCCGTTCCGGTGTCACCACCTGTGTCTGTACCAGAGCCAGTCCCTGCATCTGGGTTGGTACCCGTGTCTGGGTTAGTTGATGTACCACCACCAGTCGTATCGCCTGCAACGACCTTCCAAGCGCCCCACTTACCTGCTGTTTCTGGGTTTACACCCTGATTCCAGTATTTGGCTTCGTATGTTACGCCGTTCATCGTGACGCGGTCACCGGTTAGGTAAACAGCTTTATCATCCCAGGTATTATCCGATGGAGTACCGCCATCACCCGGATTTGATCCATCCCCTGGGTTTGAACCATCTCCCGGATTGGTATCAATGGTTTCAACAACACGAACCACAGGCCAACCCGCATGGGATTCATAGAAGTTGCTGACACATTTCTCGTAGTCGCCTTCTACCAACGCCGAGTAAGCCGTTTGGTAACCCACCAGCTCACACTCGAACGAATAACCGCCCGGGCGATTAGCATAGTATTTCCAGTTACCATCCCAGTTGGTGTAAAGCACATCAGTTGCGCCTTGCAGGTTCAGGCTTCCGTAAGGTAGTTGTTGCCAACAGGTGTTGCTTTCATCAGCTTCAATTGGAATATTGAAATGTTTCGCCAGCCCTTCCCAGTAACGGATACGGTTAACCGGCTGGCCTTTATCTTTGTTCTGTTCACCACACTCAATACCACCGTTGATGATGTTAATCGTGGTACCAAAGCCGTAGCCAATACCTGCATCTAACTCTCGCTGCGAAGGTACCCAGGTTCGGTCAATCACATGCAGCATCGCGGGTTTCGGCGCTTGCGGCGTGAGGAAGAACCAAATTGCCGAAGCTAGGTTCAGCCAGGAATCCGCCACCAGACCGGGCTCCTTAAGCAGCTTGGTTGCGTCGCCACCGTACATCACTTCAGAGAATGCGCCGTAATTAAAGTGATAGGAAAGCTGCTTCGCACCACGGCCGAAATAGCCTTGCCCCGCCGCACATGGCCAACGCTTATTTTGCCAGTCATTCTGTCCGCAGCCCGCTGTGTAGCCTGCCTGCCCTTCTGACCAACCCATTTCACGCACATGCACCAGCGCCTGTTGCCACTCTTCGAGACCAAGTGGGTTGTCCCAGTAATTGTCTTTGGCAATGTGGCCGCCGGTTTCCTGAGCAAAGTGCGCAAAGGCAGTCACGATGGATTTTTTACAAATCGCATCAGAATCACGGCCATCTGTGTACTCACCACAGAACGCAGGGAACTTACCAATCGCACGCAGGAATCGGGTATAGGTATATTCAGGTGCTGCCATTTGGGTCAGGAAATCCCAATCAGATTCTGGGAAAACACGCTCGACACGTTTGACGTTTTCAGGGTTACTGGCTGCCCCCGGTAAAATCGCTTCCACCACATCATTGGTGCGTGTGCGCAATGCCTGCGCCCAAATGGTGTACATCGGATCTTGGGTTTGTGCGGCCTCTGCGGCTTGCACTTCTGCCCGGGTGACAACATAACCGTCGGGGTTTTGCGGATCAGGCTGCGGGTTCATTGCCATCGCACTTGGCAGAGCAACGGTTGCAGCGATCATCGCGCTTAGAAAAGCGGTCTGTTTCATCTTCTAAAGTCCTTATCAAAATAATTGGTTGGCAGCTTATTTCGCTTCTACTTCTTAGGGGTTGTTGACCTTTGGTATTTAGCGATTTTCTCGCTCCGTAAGATCTCTTACGGAAAGCGAATTTTTCTGCCACATCAACTATATGCATCAAGCATGATAAGACTCGACAAGTATCCAGCAGAGAAATGTCAGACTGGATGCAACCTGACTAAATCTTGATAATTCATGGTGCGTTGTAGGGTTATTTTTTGAAGTAAAGCAAGTTAATCACTGTACGGTGAGGGCTATCACAAACTGAATCCATGTCATCTTTTTTAGACGAAATTATCCAATTTATCAGTAGGCTAGCGTATTGGGCATTATAATGTCCTTGCTGGAGGGAAGGACATGACTGACGCGCATCAAATCATTAAAGAAGCCAAACAACTCGGTGACGAAAAGGTCGCTGAACACTCAGGTCGATTTTTCAAATCCGGGCCAGGAGAATATGCAGAAGGTGATAAGTTCATCGGGATCCGTGTGCCGGTTGTCAGGGCATTAGCCAAACGCCATATGGCTGCCTCGCTCAAAACCATCTCTGTATTGCTTGAAAGTGAATGGCATGAAATCAGACTGCTGGCGCTGGTGATGCTTTCCGAACAATTCAAAAAAGCGGATTCTGAATTCCAAAAAGTCATTTTTGATTTCTACCTGTCCCGTACTCACCTAATCAATAACTGGGATCTAGTAGACAGCTCTGCTCACCATATTGTCGGGGGCTATCTGGTTGATAAAAAGCGCGACATTCTCTATTCACTGGCAGAGTCAAACAGCCTTTGGGAAAGGCGCATCGCCATGATGGCGACCTTCCCTTTTATTAGGCTGAATCAGTTTGACGACACCATCAAGCTGGCGGAAACGCTGCTAGACGATAAAGAGGATTTAATACACAAAATGTGCGGATGGATGTTGCGGGAATTAGGGAAAAGGGACCTTCCCCTGCTACGCACGTTTCTGGATAAGCATGCTTCTGTTATGCCCAGAACTATGCTGCGCTATGCCATTGAAAAAATGACCGCGGAGGAAAGGCAACACTACATGGCAATGAAGTAATTAAAGCGCGCGGATTTTTTTGTCCAACTCGTACCCTTGATCAGTCACCAGCTTTTCAAGTACTTCAATTCGCGACTCTAACTGTTTAACGTGAGTCGACAATACATCCGAATTGTTTTCATTCTGAGCTATCTGAAGCTCATGAATCTGAGCTCGGTAGGCAATATAACCTCTGATGGTTCTCGCTGTGACGACAATAGCTACTATCACAACGATAGATAGAAACGGTTCAACCATATTTGCTCCTCCTTAGCCCACACTGCTCTTTCAAACAGTGTACCGATTAGTTCCAACAATCATCCGATTTTCAAACACTTCTTTCGTGAATGCCAAGCACTTATCACTCACACTCAGACCAAGCTCGAAAAACTCCCTGCAGTAAAGATGAAAAAAGGGAGCCGAAGCTCCCTGACATGTGTGACTGCAAAATCACTTCACCGACCATTGCGACAGCGTGCGTTTGAAATCCTGATAGTCAAACTCGTTTAAGAGCTGGATTTCGCCGCTACTGCGCTGACAATAAACTGATGGCATACGAAGGCCGTTAAACCAATTCAGTTTCACCATGGTGTAACCTGCGCTGTCTAGGATGTGCAGACGTTGACCGACTTTCAGTGGTTCGTCAAAACTCGCCACGCAGAACTGATCGCCCGCCAAGCAAGAACAGCTGCCAATCACATAGGTGTGCTCGCCATTCTCGCTTGCTTCACCTATGGAAGCAGGCTCGTTGTAGATCAGCGTGTCCAATCTGTGCGCTTCGGTTGCACTGTCCACAATCGCGGTTTTCATTTCGTTTTCGACGATATCCACCACGGTAACAACCAGGTCAGTCGTCTTGGTAATAATGGCTTCGCCCGGCTCAAGGTAAAGCTGCACACCATGGCGCTCACCGAACGCTTTCAGTGCAGCTGCCAGTTTTTCGATGTCGTAACCCGGCCAGGTAAAGAAAACACCACCACCGAGGCTTACCCACTCAAGCTTATCGAGGTAGCTGCCGAATTTCTCTGAGATGGCGTCAAGCAGGCCAACAAACGCATCCACATCCTTGTTTTCACAGTTCATATGGAACATCACGCCATTGAGTGATGCAAAAATCTCAGGATCAATCTGATCGAAATGAACACCCAGGCGAGAGAACTTACGGGCTGGGTTCGCCAGATCCTGACCTGCGTAGCTGACCCCCGGATTAAGGCGAAGGCCAATTGAGGCTTTGCCTTCCACCAAATGGCGGTAGGCAGTGAGTTGGGATTGGCTATTGAAGATCATTTTGTCGCATATATCCGCGACTTCACGCACGTCATCTTCGCAGTAACCAACACTATAGGCGTGGGTTTCGCCACCAAAAGTTTCGTAGCCTAATTTCACTTCAAAAGGACCACTGCTGGTCGTGCCATCTAGGTACGGCTTGATGATGTCGAAAACACCCCAGGTAGAGAAGCATTTCAGTGCCAGCACCAGCTTCACACCGGAGAGATCTTTCAGGCGTTTCGCTTTCTCGAGGTTTTCAATCAGCTTGTCTTCTTCAATCAGAAAATAAGGGGTTTTCAATTCTGTCGGATTCATGGTCTTTCTCTACAGAAAAGCCTGCACAACAGATTCTGTTGTGCAGGCATTCGTTAACGCTGGCTTATTTCAGGATGTTGATAACTGGCTCGCTTGGTGACAGCTCTTCAACGCCCCAATCCAGACCAATTGATGGCATCAACTCTAGGAATGGATCCGGATCCAGTTGTTCCATGTTGAATACGCCTTTGCCATTCCACTCGCCTTTGAAGTAAAGCAGGGCTGCAGTAATCGCCGGAACACCCGTAGTGTATGCAATCGCCTGATGCTCAACATCTTTGTAAGCCACTTCGTGGTCAGCATTGTTGTAAACAAATACACTGCGCTGCTTACCATCCTTCTTACCCTGAACCCAGGTACCGATACAGGTTTTACCTGTGTAACCCGGCGCCAGAGATGTTGGGTCTGGCAATAGAGCTTTCAGTACTTTTAACGGCTCAACCACAGTGCCATCACCCAGAGTGACTGGGTCTGGGCTCAGCAGGCCAATGTCGCGCATGCAGTTGAAGTAGTTCAGGTAACGGTCACCAAAGCCCATCCAGAATTCGATGCGTTTAGCAGGAATGAACTCTTGCAGTGAACGCACTTCATCATGCGCCATAGAGTAAACTTTGTGACTGCCAACCAGCGGGAAATCAAATTCCATCATACGGGTATGACAACCCACTTGTTTCCATTCGCCGTCTTCCCAGTAGAAAGAGTCGCCCTGGATTTCCAGCATGTTGGTTTCTGGGTCAAAGTTGGTCGCGAATTTCTTGCCGTGGTCACCGGCATTCACATCCATCACGTCGATGGTGTCGATTTCGTCGAACAGGTGCTTGTATGCGTAAGCTGCAAAAACACTCACTACGCCCGGATCGAAGCCCGCACCCAGAATACCTGTGATGCCTGCTTCTTCGAATTTCTCGCGGTAGCCCCACTGCCAATCGTAAGCTTGTGGTACCTGCTGACCTTCAGAACACAGGTCAACCGCGACAGACGTGTCGAGATAAGACGTTTTGGTTTGGTAGCATGCTTCCATAATGGTCATGTTGACCCATGGAGGACCGGCGTTAATCACCAGATCCGGTTTCACGTCGTTGATTAACGCAACCAACGCTTCCACATCATCGGCGTCAACCGCACGGGCTTCCAGCTTGTGGCTGGTATCTTTCTGGTTGTTGCGGCCTTTGATTGACTCAATGATCGCTTCACACTTCCCTACTGTGCGGGATGCAATGGTGTAGTCGCCGAACACATCGTTGTTTTGCGCTGCTTTATGCGCAACAACCCAACCAACACCACCTGCACCAATTTGTAGAACTGCCATGTTAAATTCCTTTCAAAAAAACAGCTGGGCAAATCCCCCAGCAAAAAATTAGAGAGATTGCTTGGCGATTTCGCCGCCCAGCGTTTCAAGTTCGTTGAGTAGTTGCTCAAAGTCGTTCAAAGACAGACAAGGGTTGAGCAGCGTGAATTTCAGCGCAATGTCACCATCGACTACGGTTTCGCCCACAACAGCGCGTCCTTGTACCAAGGCATCCAAACGGATTTGCTTGTTGAGCGAGTCCAAATCCATCCCTTTGTTCGATCCGGTGTAGCGGAATAGAACGGTAGACAGACAAGGCACAGCCAAGAGTTCAAAGTCTGGACGTTGATTCACCAAATCAGCAACCTGTTGCGTCTGGTTGAGCAGATGATCGACCATGGAACCCAGCGCCTGTGGACCGACGTTTTGCAGCGTCATCCATACTTTCAGCGCATCAAAACGGCGGGTTGTCGCGATAGACTTGTCCACCAGATTCGGCAGCACGTCTTCTTCGCGGTTCAGGTAATCTGCGTGGTGACGGATATAGCCAAAGTGCGCTTTGTCTTTCAACAGCACAGCGCCACAGCTGATTGGTTGGAAGAACATTTTGTGGAAGTCGACAGTCACGGAATCTGCACGTTCGATACCTTCGAGACGTGCGTGGTGGCGACTCAGGATCAACGCACCACCATATGCCGCATCTACGTGCATCCACAGACCGTGTTTTTCAGCAAGATCCGCCACATCATCCAGATCATCGATAGATCCGTTATCCGTGGTGCCCGCGGTTCCGGTGATCACAAACGGAATCAAACCTTCAGCTTTGAGCGATGTCACCGCTTCTTCTGCTGATTCGATGCTGATAGTTCCATCAGTGTAAGTGTCAACGCAGACGACTGCATTTTCACCCAGACCCAGCAATGACGCTGATTTCTGCATGGTGAAGTGAGAGTTCTTGGAGCAAATCACGCGAAGTTTATCGGCATATTCCGGCAAACCATCTTTCTGCACATCATGACCGCTGGTTTGTTTGATGATGTGGTCACGTGCCATCAGCAGACCCATCAGGTTGCTTTGGGTACCACCGCTGGTGAACACACCGTCTGATTGCTCGTCAAAGCCAAAACGCTTGCACAGCCAGTCAGTGACTTCTTGCTCTACAAAGGTCGCCGCACTTGCCTGATCCCAAGAATCCATAGATTGGTTAAGCGCAGTGATAAAGGCTTCTGCAGCCACAGCAGGCAGCATTGGCGGCGTATGTAGGTGCGCGATGCAATGAGGATGCTGGACGATGATCGAATTTTTGCCGATCAGATCTGTCGTTTCTTCGATTACGTCGCTCAAGGACTGAGGGTTTTCGCCCAATTGCGCGCGGCGGATCTGCGATTGCAGCACCATAGGGTCGAGACCGCTGTATGGTGACTCAGTGGACTCGAACAGTTTCTTCAGTGCCAAGGTGCTTTGATTCATTGCAGACTCAAAGCCGTCAGCGCCGTTTTTGCCGACATGAATGAAGTGCTCGCGCCAGCTTTGCTGGATGCTGTCCATCGGCTGAGAAACAGGTTTTGGTTCAACCAGCGAGTCAATTGCGTCTTCCAGCGCTTTCAGCGCGAAGTCGATTTGCTCAAAAGTGATGATGATTGGCGGCAGGAAGCGCAGCACTGAGCCGTCGCGTCCACCTTTTTCAATGATTAACCCGCGCTCAAGCGCCGCACGCTGAATCGCAACGGTAAGCTCTGGCGCTGACTGAGGTTCACCAAATTTGTTCTTAGTACCTTCTGGGTCGCAAATCTCAACACCCAACATCAAGCCTTTGCCACGTACTTCCGCGATACAAGTCGTTTTCTCAGCAATCTTTTCCAGGCCACGGCGCAAGTATTCTCCCGTCACTGCCGCTTGGTTTGCGAGGTTGTCACGACGGATGATTTCCATCGCCTTCGCACCAGAGACCATCGCAAGCTGGTTACCGCGGAAAGTGCCAGTGTGTTCACCCGGACGCCAGGTGTCGATTTCTTTATCGAACACCAACAGCGACATTGGCAAACCGCCACCAACTGCTTTAGAAAGACAAAGAATGTCTGGGGTGATGCCTGAATCTTCAAACGCAAAGTGGGAGCCTGTTTTACCGATACCACATTGGATTTCATCGAAAATCAGCAGAATGCCGTGCTCTTGGGTAATACGGCGCAGCTCTTTCAACCAAAACGCTGGCGCAGGAATTACACCGCCTTCGCCTTGCACTGGCTCAACGATAATAGCAGCAGGTTTTTGCACACCACTTTCGTCATCAGCCAGCATACGCTCGATGTAACGCAAACCCTGGCGCGCACCTTGTTCACCATGCAGGCCATAAGGACAGCGCAGATCGTATGGGAAAGGCAGGAAATGAACATCTGCCATCAAACCCTGACGGCGCGCTTTAGTTCCAAGGTTACCCATTAGCGCCATGGTACCGTTAGTCATGCCATGGTAAGCACCATGGAACGCGGCAATAGTGTTACGGCCAGTGGTTTGTTTGGCGAGTTTGATTGCCGCTTCTACGGCGTCAGCACCGGAAGGACCACAGAACTGAACCTTCGCGTTTTCAGCAAAGTCCTGTGGAAGAAAAGCCATCAGCTCACGGATGAATGCATCTTTCGCTGGCGTCGTAATATCCAGCGTTTGATAAGGAATGCCAGCGTGAAGCTGTTCAATCAAAGCTTGATTGATTTCAGGATGGTTGTAGCCAAGTGCCAGAGTCCCCGCTCCTGCGAGGCAGTCCAGATAAACCTGACCGCGGCTGTCTTCGACCAGTGCACCATTCGCTTTTGCAATGGCAACCGGCAAGCGGCGAGGATAAGAACGAACCTCAGATTCGTAATGCTCCTGACTCAGCAGCAGTTCGTCTGGTGTCAGGTCGTGAAGGCCTTGTAAAACCGGGACAGGGCTCGTCGCCAGCTTGTCCTGTGTTTCGTTAGGAAAGTTAATCATTGTTGTTGATCTTCCATGTTCACCACCCTCGCTCTACAGAATTTGCGTGTAGCAGTCCCTTCGCACAAATCTTGTGTTAAGAGGAATTCAGCAGATGAGTCGTGGAGCACACCCCCGAAAGTTCGGGAAATACCCGCAGAATCACGTCATGCGATATCGGCGGAAACCATAGTGTGTTCGAGCGCGCTAAAACAAGTACGGCAAAGCATCACGATCAAGTCGTGGGGGAACAGCTTTAAAACGTTTGGAAAGCGTCTCTTGTGATCGGATGGATCAAGGCTCAGTAATAATACTGCAGTTTGGTAAAACGAAGCTGAAGTGGAGGTAATACATAATCACTGTTGGGTTCCTCAATATGCCCCGACTTCGTTGAAGCCAGACAGCTCTATTAATGCCCTTCTACTAGGAAACCATTTCCTAGTACCTACGGTGCGACGACAACTTCTTCAACATTGCGCCGCGTGTGTCTCGAAAAGCTCTACGTTCGAGATTGTCGCGCAAGGTAACATAGTCGCTTTTTTGAACTCAAGCGTTTTTTTCCATTCAGTTAAATTTCGATTATTTCGGTTACATCTGTTACCAATTGTGGCTATTCCGCCTTACCGAGGTAGTCTAGAAAGCTATTCAACTCCACTGTCATGGCAACTGGCAAAACATGGGGGAAAGCAATTTCGATTCTGACGCTAATTGAACGCTTTTTGGGGATGCCATTCTTTTGGGAGAGGTAAACCAAGTATTGGCTTTTGTGTCATTCAGCCCAACGCCAAGAGTCTTCTTGTGACATATCAGGTGGTTACATCAATCTCAGGTCAAAGTCATCAGACTTACCAATACTTTACGCCCACTACGCGAATAGCCTAAGCTAGCTGACACGTGTAGATAAGTGACTGTTATTAAAACATTAGGTATCTAAATGAAGAAAGCAAACTCAACAATCTGGCTTACTATCTTCTTTGCTGTTTTTATTTGGTCTGCAATCAACCCAAAAGATCAGTTCACCTGGTTCCTTGAAGTGGCGCCAGCGCTTATTGCACTTGTCGCTCTAGCGATGACCCGAAAGTCTTTTCCGCTCACCCAAGTCACTTACTTCTTTATTCTGGTTCACTGCGTGATTTTGATGGTAGGTGGGCACTACACATATGCGGAAGTCCCGCTATTTGATTACATCAAAGAGATAACCAATACCGCACGCAATAACTACGACAAAGTGGGTCACTTTGCGCAAGGGTTCATTCCTGCCTTGGTGGCTCGTGAAATATTGATTCGAAACTCAGTGATACCTTCACCACGCTGGCGCAATTTCTTTATCGTATCATTCTGTTTGGCTTTCAGTGCGTTCTATGAGCTTATCGAGTGGTGGGTTGCGGTTATGTCTGGAGAGTCTGCTGAAGCTTTCCTTGGCACTCAGGGCTACGTTTGGGACACGCAATCAGATATGTTCCTGGCGATGATTGGTGCGATCACATCGCTGGTTCTATTGGGCAAGATACATGACAAACAACTCGCGAAGCTTAACACGCGAGAGATCATCAGCAGTTAGTAACGGGGAAGTAGGTGGCAACTGCGACAGAAAATCGGAGCCAGCCCCCTTCACTTTTCCGCCGAGAAATGACCAAAAGAAAAAGGCCTACAAGCTTGTGCTTGTAGGCCTTAATTTAATGGTGCCCCGGGCCGGACTTGAACCGGCACAACGCGAACGTCGAGGGATTTTAAATCCCTTGTGTCTACCAATTCCACCACCAGGGCACGCAATTCTGTGATTGCGATGATAGGCACCATCTGCAAATAATTTGGAGCGACACACGAGGTTCGAACTCGTGACCTCAACCTTGGCAAGGTTGCGCTCTACCAGCTGAGCTAGTGTCGCAATTGGTTGCGGGAGCCGGATTTGAACCGACGACCTTCGGGTTATGAGCCCGACGAGCTACCAGGCTGCTCCATCCCGCGTCCGTATTTCATTGTTCTCGCACAATGACAGCGATTCCCATTTCTCAATCCCTTAAAAGAGATTGGAGCGACACACGAGGTTCGAACTCGTGACCTCAACCTTGGCAAGGTTGCGCTCTACCAGCTGAGCTAGTGTCGCATCATGGAGGCGCGTCCCGGAGTCGAACCGAGGTCCACGGATTTGCAATCCGCTGCATAGCCACTCTGCCAACGCGCCTTCGTTTGTCCCGCTTCAGTAAGTTGCCTTCTTCTGCGGTACGGGTTGGCATTCTACATAAGTTTTTTGGGCTGTCACGCACTAATTTCGGCGTTTTGGTTTGTTTGCTTCTTTATCGAGCAAATCTGATAAATATCAGCCACATTGATCAAACTTTTAGCAAAAATCTCTGGCATTTTTCATCGCAGCCCTTATGTAGCGCGGCTTGCAAACGCTCAAAAGAAAAAGCCAGCGAATGATCGCTGGCTTCATTTTGTTCAAATTCAGGTGGCTGATTAGATAGCCTGAACGTCAAAATCCACTTCTGGGTTAACGTCAGCGTCGTAATCCACACCTTCAACACCAAAGCCGAACAGTTTCAGGAATTCTTCTTTGTATTCCACGTAGTCTGTCAGCTCTTTCAGGTTCTCTGAAGTGATTTGTGGCCACAGGTCACGGCAGTGTTGCTGAATGTCGTCACGCAGTTCCCAGTCATCCAAACGCAGACGGTTTTTATCGTCTACTTCTGCTGCTGAACCATCAGCCTTGTAAAGGCGCTGGCTGAACATGCGGTAGATTTGCTCCATACAGCCTTCGTGAACACCTTCAGCGCGCATTTTCTTGAACACCATAGCGATGTACAAAGGCATCACTGGAATCGCTGAGCTCGCTTGAGTCACAACCGATTTCAGTACCGCTACGTTTGCAGTACCGCCAGTGGCAGAAAGCTTGTCGTTCAGTGCCGCTGCTGCGCGATCCAAGTCCATCTTCGCACGACCCAATGCGCCGTCCCAGTAGATTGGCCAAGTCAGCTCAGTACCGATGTAGCTGTAGGCTACGGTCTTACAACCGTCAGCCAGCACGCCTGCGTCAGACAGAGCTTGAATCCACAGTTCCCAATCTTCGCCACCCATTACGGTAACCGTATCTTTGATTTCCTGCTCAGTTGCAGGCTCAACACTGGCTTCGATGATTTGGTCTTTGTTGGTGTCTACTGCTGTAGAAGTGTAAACATCACCAATTGGCTTCAGTGATGAACGAACCACTTCGCCCGTTTTTGGCAGTTTACGAACTGGAGAAGCCAGTGAGTAAACCACCATATCAACCTGACCAAGATCTTCTTTAATCAGCTCGATCGCTTTCTTTTTCGCTTCATCAGAGAATGCATCGCCGTTCAGGCTCTTTGAGTAAAGACCTTCTTCCTTGGCGAATTTGTCGAATGCCGCAGAGTTGTACCAACCCGCTGTGCCCGGCTTTTTCTCCGTGCCTGGCTTTTCGAAGAACACACCGATGGTCGCTGCACCGCCGCCAAACGCAGCAGCAATGCGCGATGACAGGCCATAGCCGCTAGATGAACCTACTACCAGTACACGTTTTGGTGCGTTAGTAATTGGGCCCTGGGCTTTGGTGTATTCGATTTGCTCTTTTACGTTAGCTTCACATCCTTTTGGATGGGTAGTCGTACAGATAAATCCGCGAATTTTCGGTTTGATGATCATATTCAACCTTCCTTTCAAAGTTGGGCTTAGGATAAATACTTCATCTTGTTTTGGCACTTGTTTTTGTCGCAAAACCCCGATTTCGGGTAGTGGTTGGAGGTGTTAGCAAGAAAAAACGCCGCAGTTGCGGCGTTTTTGAGAACAAATCTGCTGTTATGCAGCTTTACCGTTCTTCGGGCTAGCCGGTGCAGACTCAGATTCTGACTTGAACCATGAAGGGTCAAAGTTATCCACCTGAATCGCTTCGTAGCGCAGCGCATCAGCGTGTTTGATTTGGTCGACTTCTTCCTGGGTCAGAATATTCTGCTCAAGGGCAGCATCCAAACGTTCGGACAGTAAACCTTTCGCAGGGATTTTCTTCGCCTTTGCTGCAACCGCCATTTTCTTCTCCAGCGGCTTAACCGCCACCATGGCTTCGAAAGCACGTTCCATGATACCTACCGGGTCAGTTGCTTTGTCGCCGACATAACAAAGGTGCGTCAGACGCTCGCGGTGTGCGCCCGGAGTCATCAGAAGATCAGCAATTTGCGTTGCCAGTTTGTCTGATGGCGCTTTGTAGTGCATACCCAGAGGGAACAGGATGGTACGCAGCGAGAAACCAACACCTTTCTGCGGGAAGTTGTTGAACGCACCGTCAAACGCTTCCGCACATTTGTTCAAACAGTGCTGCAGTGAGTAGTGAACGAATGGTAGGTCAGCTTGCTGACGACCTTCATCTTCGTAGCGCTTCAATACTGCAGAAGCCAAGTAAAGGTGACTCAGTACATCACCCAAGCGGGCAGACAGCATTTCACGGCGTTTCAGTTCACCACCCAGCGTCAACATGGCAACGTCGGCTGTAACTGCCAGCGCGCGGCTCATGCGGGACAGCTGACGATAGTATGCCGCCGTTTCGCCCGATACCGGTGATTTGTTAAAGCTTGAGCGAGTAAATGCATTGGTGAAAGACATCAACACGTTCTTAGTGGCAAAGCCAATGTGTTTGATCAGCAGTGAATCGAACGCTTCTGCACCTTTTGCTTCATCTTTCTCTGCCGCCGCTTCCATTTCTTTCAACACGTATGGGTGACAACGTGTCGCACCCTGTCCGAAGATCATCAGGTTACGGGTCAGAATGTTCGCCCCTTCTACTGTGATTGCCACAGGCATACCAAAGTAGTGGTGACCAACATAATTCAAAGGCCCCAACTGGATTGCACGGCCGGCATGAATGTCCATCGAATCATTCAGGATGGTGCGCGCCAGTTCAGTCATGTGGTATTTGGCAATGGCAGTCACAATACCCGGCTTCTCATGCATATCCAGAGAAGTCGTGGTCAGTGTGCGCGCTGCCTCGAGCATATAGGTGTAACCACCAATGCGCCCCATCGCCTCGCCCACACCTTCGAATTTACCGATGTGCATACCAAACTGCTTGCGAACATAAGCATAAGCACCTGTCGTGCGTGCCGTCAGGTGACCAACTGCGGTGCCCAGTGCAGGCAGTGAGATACCACGACCTGCTGAGAGACATTCCACCAGCATACGCCAGCCGCGACCGACATAATCTTGACCACCGATGACCCACTCCATTGGAATGAACACATCCTGACCACGCGTTGGGCCATTCATGAACGACAAACCCAGCGGGTTGTGACGCTCACCAATCTCAACACCTTCGTGATCCGCTGGGATCAACGCACAGGTGATACCGAGTTGTTCCTTGTCGCCTAACAGACCTTCTGGGTCATGCAATTTAAAGGCAAGACCAAGCACAGAGGCCACTGGCGCTAGCGTGATGTAGCGTTTGTTCCACGTCAGGCGGATACCCAGCACTTCTTTACCTTCGTGCTCGCCCATACATACGATGCCTTTATCCGGGATAGAGCCCGCATCTGAGCCCGCTTCAGGGCCAGTCAACGCAAAACATGGGACATCCTGACCGTTTGCCAAACGCGGCAACCAGTAGTTCTTTTGTTCCTCAGTGCCATAGTGAGTCAATAGCTCACCTGGGCCCAGAGAGTTTGGTACCATCACAGTCACCGCTGCACTCAAGCTTCGCGTGGCGATGCGTGAAACAATGGTCGAGTTCGCATAGGCAGAGAATTCGAGACCGCCGTACTCTTTTGGAATGATCAGCGAGAAGAATTTTTCCTTCTTCAGGAACTCCCACACTTCAGGCGGTAAGTCTTTGCGCTCCTGAACGATTTCAAAGTCATCCAGCATCCCCAGCAGTTCTTCCAGCTGGTTTTCCATGAACGCTTTTTCTTCGTCAGTTAAACGTGGTTTTGGATACTGCAGCAACTTACGCCAGTCGGGATTACCGGCGAACAGTTCGCCATCCCACCATACACTGCCAGCTTCCATCGCCTCACGTTCTGTCTCAGACAGCGGCGGAAGAACCTTCTTGAAAAACTTAAATGCAGGGTCGCTTAAATAACGTCTTCTAAGTGATGGTTGAGAGCTCATGATTCAGATCCTTGTATTTGTAACACGTTAATTTTTTATTATTTTTAAGCTTTATCCTGCACTTTGCGGCACGCCGCTTGGCACAAGAGACAATTCCTGACTGGTCGGTGCGTCCACACCTGCTGCCAGATAAGGGATCAATCGGTCGAGAATGTCTTCTGTCGTCACATCGGAACCAAAGTCATTCTCTGCGATTTCACTGAGTGCAACGTTAGACGCCATGGTGAAAATCACCGCGCCCAGCGTAAAGTGAAGTCGCCAAAACACATGTTCAGGTTTCAGTGATGGGTTGGCTTTTATCACCGCTTCTGTAAAAAGCTTCAAAACAGCATCGTAGCGGGTGGTAATAAACCAACGAAGGTGGCCCTGAACATCGGTATAACCGCGGCCGATAAGCTGCATAAACGTGGAAGCACCATGGCGGCGGAAAGTGTCTAACCCTAATAGTGGACGCTTGGTACACGCGAACACTTCTTCCATTGAAATGTCATCTTTCACTAAAAGCAGCCTCAACTCTTGCTCCAGTTGTGGCATAAACTGTTCGAGATAACGGGCGAGGACAGCACGCACAAGCGACTTCTTATCACCAAAGTGATAATTGACCGACGCCAGGTTTACCCCAGCCTTGCTCGTGATGGTGCGAAGAGAGGTCTCTTTGAAACCATGCTCAGCAAATAACTGCTCCGCAGCATCAAGAATTTTTCCTTTGGTTTCGCCTTTCCCAGCCATTTTCATTCACCTGTATTAAACACTTGTTTAACTTTACATCCCGTTAGCATTAATAACAACCCCTAAACAATCATCAAAAAAGTTGTCCTTGCCACGAAAAAAATCTGTTGGATGTAAGCGTCTGTAAATTAATGCCATTCGCTGAAACGGCACTCAGTCACACTCAAATGTGAGAAAAAAATCGATTCTTTGGGGAACAATCTGGACTTCATCAGGTCACATATAATGCCACTGCTTTTTCTTAGAAGTTTTTATTCTTCTGGAGCCCGTACACTGATATTGAGTACGGGCTTTTTTTCGTCTGGCGTCAGAGATTGGGGATTTTGGAGAGAGAAAATTTTTTTCGAATTTTTTTGAACTAAATGAAAATGGCCCAGTCTGAATGTATGTAGATAGCGGATAAGTGCCTTTTTAATGTATAGCTGGCCGCCACACATGACTTCCAACTTATCGCTAGATGCTGCTGCTTTTTCTTACTCCTGCTTAAAAAACATTTATGTTGCCCGCTTCAGATGAAGCGGGCTTTTTTTATGCTGCCATTTACCCCAACGTCGGCAATGGCATGTCAAAGGGCGACGGATACTTCAGCGTCATACCCAACGTTTGCAGCGTGTGATCAGCAACTATCACCTTCCCTTCACCCCCGTCTTCAATAAATTGCGGTTCCTGCAAACCCAGTCCTGCAGCGGCCCAACGGTAAAATGCTGAACGAGTAGGATGATCGGTGGCGCTGAGATGGAAAGTTTCGCCACCGCTTTGCAGAGCAATAATGGCACTGACCGCCTGAATACAATCTTCACGATGAACAAGGTTTACCGGATCCAACCCTCGACTGACATTTTCCCTGCCCGCGAGATGTTTTCCAGGGTGGCGCTGATCACCAATCAAACCCGATAATCTCAGCACAACGCCACGATCACCAAACTCAGCGAATACATAATCTTCAATCTCACGATGGGCTTTCCCAGACTCTGTGTTGGGCTCACAGACTGTTTTTTCTGTGACTAACCCTGTGACACTGCCGTAGACCGAAGAGGTACTGATAAAGATGAATTGTTTCACGCCGCCAGACTTTGCGGCATCCACCATTCTCTTCATGGCAATAACGAAGACATTTCCATCGATTGTTCGTCTGCCGGGCGGAATGTTGGCTACAAAAACATCGCTTTCAAAAAGAGGTTGTGATGACGGGTCGTGTTCCTCACTAAATATATCGAACACCACACCATTGATGTGCTTCAATTCCAATTCGTTGAGAGACACAACGCTACGTTTGCTACCAGTGACCGAATATCCAACTTGATGCAAATGTTCCGCGAGAGGAAGACCAAGCCAACCACATCCGCTTATTGAAACTGTTTTATATGGTTTCGACATCGAAAGTTCCTTGTAAGCCATTTTCATTTCTACGCTTAATTCATTCGAGACGTGCCACAAGAAACCGAACCCGTTTCGCATTTGGTGAAAAAAAGCTTCGGTATTGTGTAATTAAGCAACTAAAAGCGTGAATGAATACAAATTTTTTGAAGGTATTTTTTGGTTAAAATGTTATTAAACGACTCCAACCGTTAGACTCGACTATAACATCGTTGGACGTCGAAATATTTCACCCAATAGCGTCAGACCTTACCGCCAGTGATTTTAGGCAGGAAAGACTGACAAAACAGACAGCGGAAGCAACGCGGTAATCTGAATGAACACCCTAGAAAAAATACAAAAAAATATTGAAAACTTTAGTAAGTCGGAAAGGAAAGTCGCTGAAGTGATCATCGCTTCTCCTCAGACTGCTATTCATTCCAGCATCGCGACACTCGCCAAAATGGCTGATGTCAGCGAGCCTACAGTAAACCGTTTCTGCCGCAGGCTAGACACGAAAGGCTTCCCTGATTTTAAACTTCATCTGGCACAAAGCCTGGCAAACGGTACACCTTACGTGAACCGTAACGTTGAAGAGCACGACAGCGCCGACGCTTACACCTCGAAGATCTTTGAATCGACGATGGCATGCCTGGATGTAGCGAAAAACAGCATCGACGCCCACCAAATCAATCGGGCAGTAGATTTGCTGACTCAAGCTAAGAAAATTTCTTTCTTCGGCTTGGGCGCTTCAGCATCCGTTGCCCACGATGCACAAAATAAATTCTTCCGCTTTAACATCCCCATCGTCTGTTTCAACGACATTGTTATGCAACGCATGAGCTGCATTAACTGCACAGACGGTGATGTTGTGGTCGTCATTTCACACACTGGCCGAACCAAATCGCTGGTAGACGTTGCGACTTTGGCCAAAGAAAACGGCGCGACCGTTATCGGTATTACCGAGAAAGGCTCTCCGCTGGACAAAGTCTGTTCGCTGACCATTACGCTGGATGTGCCGGAAGACACTGACATCTATATGCCGATGGCAAGCCGTGTGGTTCAGATGACCGTGATTGACGTTCTGGCAACAGGCTTCACACTGCGCCGTGGTCCAGGGTTCCGCGAAAACCTCAAACGTGTGAAAGAGGCCATTAAGGACTCTCGATTCAACAAAGAATCACTGACATAAACTTTAAAGGGCAGACGCAAAGTCTGCCCTTTTTCTTTCTCTTACGCCCACTCATCTACACTCTTTATATAAATACAAATATCAATAATTCCTCATTGCTCTTTCGTATGCATTTTTACTCAGGAGACTTTCATGTCTGAGATATTACGTCGAACAAAAATCGTGACTACATTGGGCCCGGCTACCGATAAGGAAGGTATGCTGGAACAAATCATCGCTGCCGGCGCGAACGTGGTGAGGATGAACTTCTCTCACGGTACCGCTGAAGACCATATCGACCGCGCTAATAAGGTTCGCGCTATCGCTGCGAAGCTCGGACGTCATGTCGGTATTCTCGGTGATCTACAAGGGCCAAAAATTCGTGTATCCACCTTCGCGGATGGCAAAATTCAGCTCGCGGTCGGTGATCGCTTTGTGTTGGATGCTGCACTCGAACCAGGAAAAGGTGACAAAGAACGCGTCGGTATCGATTACAAGAACCTACCGAATGATGTCGTTCCAGATGACATCTTGCTGCTGGATGACGGACGCGTTCAGCTGAAAGTCATTTCGGTAGACGGTACTTGTATCCACACGGAAGTCACTGTAGGTGGCCCCCTTTCCAACAACAAAGGCATCAACAAGAAAGGTGGCGGTTTATCAGCACCCGCTCTGACCGATAAAGACAAACAGGACATCCTCACTGCTGCAAAAATCAATGTGGACTATCTGGCGATTTCTTTCCCGCGTAACGGCGATGACATGCGTCTGGCCCGTTCGTTAGCGCGCGATGCAGGCCTTGATACCCGTTTGGTTGCCAAGGTAGAGCGGGCGGAAACCGTCGCTACAGATGAGAATATTGATGACATCATCGAAGCGTCTGATGCTGTCATGGTGGCCCGTGGCGATCTGGGTGTGGAGATCGGTGACCCAGAACTCGTGGGTGTACAGAAGAAACTTATCCGCCGCGCCCGCTCGATGAACCGCTGTGTGATTACCGCGACACAAATGATGGAATCGATGATCAAAGCCCCCATGCCAACGAGGGCGGAAGTCATGGATGTGGCAAATGCCGTGTTAGATGGGACAGACGCCGTCATGCTGTCTGCAGAAACCGCAGCGGGCGATTACCCACTGGAAACCGTAAAATCCATGGCCGAAGTCTGTATTGGCGCAGAGAAGATGCCATCAATTAACGTCTCCAACCACCGTTTAAACAAAGAGTTCGAACTGATTGAAGAAACAGTTTCTATGGCAACCATGTACGCGGCAAACCACATGCCGAAAGTGAAAGCCATGGTCTCACTGACAGAATCCGGCAAAACAGCGCTCATGATGTCTCGTATCAGTTCGGGCAAACCCATTTTTGCCCTTTCCCAACATGAATCCACGCTATCGCGTGCTGCGCTTTATCGTGGCGTGACACCGGTCTATTTCGAAAGTGACACTGGCGCTGGCGCAGAAGTGGCGCATAAAGCTATCGCTCTGCTGAAAGAGAAAGGCTATCTCAAGCCTTGGGACGTAGTGATTTTCACTCAAGGTGATGTGATGGGCTATGTAGGCGCAACCAACACCATGCGTATGATTACGGTGACCTAACGGGAAATTGGTTCATTGCAAACAGAGAAATCCCGGCGAGTGCCGGGATTATTTTTTCAGCCAGCCTTTGTCGACAGCTTCACTCAGCATCATTTGTACTTTTTCCCACAGCAGTTCAGAGCCTTTTTCAATCTTGCTGTTTATGCTCAGTGCCTGATCGTAGCGCACACCATGCTCCTTCCAGCTTTGTCCGTCACTGTGATAGTTGAGCAACATGGGCAACATGCGGTCCAGCGCCTTACCATACCGCGCTTCAGGCGTTTCACCTGCTTCAAACTCTAACCATAGGGCCATCAACGCATCTCGCTGATCGTCTGGCAGCATACCGAAAATACGCTTCGCCGCTTTCAGCTCTTTCTCAGGTTGAAGCTTAGCGGCTTCCAAATCGTAAACGAATGTATCGCCCGCATCGATTTCCACCACATCGTGGAGCAGCAGCATTTTAACCACTTTCGCGACATCCACTGGTTCATTGGCGTGTTCTTCTAATAGCAGTGCCATCAAAGCCACCTGCCAACTGTGCTCAGCAGAATTCTCCAAACGGTCGTTATCACTTTTAATTCGAGTACGTCTTAGTACGGCTTTGAGTTGATCAATCTCGACAATCAATGCCAGTTGCTTTTCCAGCCTTTCAAATGCCGATGTTTCATTCATTGGTGGACGCTACCCAGTTGGTGTTGATGACAGAGGTAAGGATATGGTCTTCCCAATTCCCGTTGATCAGGAGGTAGTCTTTGGCTTCACCTTCTTTCTTGAATCCTGCGGCCTGAAGCACGGCTTCACTGCGTTTGTTCCTTGGCATGTAAGAAGCCATCACACGGTGCATGTTGAGGTTATCAAACAACCATTGGTTGGTCGCTTTGAGCGCCCGGCGCATAATGCCTCGCCCTTGCGCTGACTCAGCCAGCGAATAGCCCACATTACAGGCGTGAAAAGGGAACTGCATGATGTTGTTGTAAGTGATCACCCCGCAAACTTCATCGCTTCCTTCTTCAAAAATCATGAAGTAATACGCCAACCCATGACGTTGCAATTCGGTTAGTTGAATGATGCGCCGTTCCCAACCTTCATAAGTGAAAAAGCTGTCTGGTCTCAACGGCTCCCAAGGTGTTAAGTATTGGCGATTAACCTGAAAATAATTCACGATAAGTGGGATATCAGGCTTCTGGATCGCACGAATGATAAGATTATCAATACGTAATTGCGGGAATGGGTTTATAATTTCGACTGACAATTCGCCTCCTATCCAACTGTGTCGTTGTTATGTATTACGATAGCTTTGAATCACCGCTGGGGAAAATTCACTTACTGGCTGATGGGTCAGGGTTGAGACAATTGACCTTATGCCTTCATCATCCTGTTGAATCCTGCAAACAGTGGAAGCACTCCCCTAAGCACCTCGCCCCTTTTAAGAAGCAAATTCTCGAATTCCTCAACGGGGAACGTGCTCAATTCGACATCCCTCTCGCCCCCGACGGCACGGAATTCCAGCACAAAGTCTGGCAAATTCTTCGTGGCATTCCTTATGGGGAAACGAGGTCTTACGCTGACATTGCAAGGGAAATTGGCAATCCAAAAGCTTGTCGAGCGGTTGGGATGGCCAACAATGTGAATCCTATTCCTCTTGTTATCCCCTGCCACCGCGTGATCGGCAGCGATGGTGAGCTCACTGGATATCGCTATGGTCTGGAGATAAAGCAAAAGCTCCTGACTATGGAAAAAATGGCGACTGATACAGTCGCCATTTTTTCTATTTCTTGCCTATGCCGTACTCGCGAAGTTTGTTCGCGACGGCGGTATGGGAAACGCTGAGACGCTTCGCCAGTTTGCGGGTCGAAGGATAACTGCGATAAAGGTTCGACAGGATCCCCGACTCATAACGTTTCATGATGTCGTCCAGCGATCCTTCCAGCGTTTCTTCCGTTAGGAACGCGCTTTGTTCTGTCTCTGGCAACTGAATGTCATCTTTGGTCAGGCACCCTTCTTCGATTTGCGTCATCGCACGGAACAATACATTCCGAAGCTGTCTGACGTTACCCGGCCAAGAGTATTGGTTCAGCAATTCCAGAACGCCTTGTTGTAGCATGGGCCTTTCTTGCCCCAACTCAGCAGCAAACTGATTCAGGAACAACTCTGCCAGCGGTTGAACATCAGAGGGGCGCTCACGAAGTGGTGGCACCGTCAGCGAGAGAACATTCAGTCGATAATACAAATCTTCGCGGAATTGCCCTGCAGCGACGCGTTCAGACAGATTCTTCTGCGTTGAACAAATCACACGCACATCAACCTTAATCTCTTTCTCTTCGCCCACTCTGCGGAAAGTGCCATCTTGCATAAAACGAAGCAGTTTGATCTGCAGGTGCTGACTCATTTCACCTACTTCATAGAGGAACACAGTTCCGCCATCAGCCTGCTCGAGCTGACCTTTCTTGCCTTCTCGTCCTTCCATTGGCGCACAGCCAAAAAGCTCAGTTTCAGCGGCATCGTCCGGCATGGATACACAATTCACCAGCAGGAACGGATGCTCAGCTCGGTGAGATCTTTGGTGGCAGGCTTTCGCCAGCATTTCTTTGCCCGTGCCGGTTTCCCCTTGAATCAGAAGCGGCGCATCCAAGGTCGCGAACTTCTTCGCCTGATTCACCAAAGTGCGGAACTTGCTGGATTGACCAACCAAATGCTCAAAACCATGCTCACCCGGCGTGCGGTACAAGGTGGTTGGCAAGTGGTTCATTGAAACTTGTTTAAGCTGAATTACGGCACTGGCCAGCACATCTTTATCTTCACTGTCAGTGACATAAACCGGCATCACTTCCATCAAGTAATCCATGCCAGAAAGCACAACCTGGCGGTGGATTTGACCGGCGTTGTCGCGCTCCAGCCAATGGGTGAAGTTGAAATCAGGAAACACACTGTTGGCCGTTTCGCCAATCAGGTCAGACTCTTCACTGCCCATCAGACGCAATGCGGCCTTGTTCGCCATGTCGACTTTCCCGCTGAGATTGACGGAGAAAACAGGATCGCTCAGTGTTTCCAGCAGTGCCCGCAGTTCGCGGTGTTCACGCTCAGCGGGCAGGAACTGAATTTTCCGTACATCAGTCACGCCGCTTATAAGACGGATTTCGGACATCAATTGCCTGAACTCTTCGAATTCTATTTCGGGGCAGTTGAGATAGATAATGCCAACTTGGTCGATTTCGATACCACGCAAGTCAATATTGCGACGCGCCAGAATGTCGAGGAGTTCACGGGTTAATCCAAGTCGATCTTCGCAAAAGACCTGTAATCTCACGGTAGTGTCCTGTATGCAGTGGGGCTGACGGCATCCTGTCTTTCGGTGTCAGCCACGTTGATTTGAAAAGTCGCCATAATCCCTGAGAGCGTGACATATTCAATTAACTGTATAAAAAAGTGTCAGGAATTGTTGACAGTGAAAGGAGTGTGCGCCTCTCAAGCGATTGAGTCAAGCGGTGCCCATGAAAACGTGAGAGAGCTAATCCTCTCCCTGCAAAAGGAAAACAGCGCCATTGGCGCTGCTAATTTCCTGGGGTCAGCTTGGTGAGTAACTGCCTACGCATATCAGACAGCTTCGGCGCGTTTGTACCAATGTAAGGCAGCGGGCGCATCACCGACATAGCTTTGTAACCGAGTCTTGCCGTCAACAGCCCAACACCAAGCCCTTGCGCAGCTCTTGCGGAAAGCTTGCCCGCAATATCGACCGAAAGTAGATCCGTGCCAATATCCGTGATCGCTTCACTGGCTCCGGCGAACGCCATGTTAGCCAGCACTAACTTGAGTAATCGAATGCGCGACCAGTAGCCTAGCTTTACGCCATACACTTTGGAGATTTGCTCCAACAGCCTGAAGTTTCGCCACGCCACCAACAACATGTCAGCCACAGCCAATGGGCTGAGGGCGACCATGACCGCAGCTTCTGAGGCGTATTTGGTCACCATTTTCTTGGCACGGGCATCTTGTTCTGTCACTACCATCTGGTCGTAGAGTTCGAACACTTCCCGGTCGTTGTGCGTCGCCGCCAGCGATGTCTGCCATTTGTCATAGCCCGCAGTAAGTTCAACGCCTGACTGTTTGGAAAGCTTCTCGCAAACGCCTTTGGCTTTACCAATGCCTTCAGCCGCCATAATGGCGGTGACTTCTTCGCGTTCGTCCTGTCGGCCTTTCAGGCGACGGAGTGCCAGAAATTCGCGCCCCAATGCGCCTAAGCCCATCGCCGCGATACCGGCAACAAAACCGCTCCAGCCGACAGTCAGCCAATCTCCAGCCTGTACTGCTGTCCAAACAGAATCAACCGTTTGCCAGCCAACCAAACCAATGCCTGCAACGGCGAGCGCTCGCAATCCCCAACGCTTTTTCTTCGGTGACGTGAGCGTTGCCTCGAGTGCCTGCTCAGCATCGGTTTCTTCTTCCACTTCAGCCAGTGCGAACGAAACCTTATCTTGTTCGAACTGGCGTTGTAATGTCAGCTCGGGAGACTCGTCTTGCTGTTTCTCAGGCTCATCAAACACGACGGCTTTTTTATAATCGTTCATCTCGCCTCCTACCTCAGTTTGTCGCCCAGTAAATATTGCAGCGCCTTGTCCACGCGAATGTGTGGTAATGGCTCATCCACATCGGTTTGCTGCGGACGGAACTGACGGAACTCGAATTGGTTATCCTGCCAGAAAGCCTCGCCCGGTAACCTCGACGGCACATCACCCGGGTACATCAACATCGGCTCGCCATTTTCCAACGTGCCGCGCAATGCAGACATGGTGTCACCCTGATGGTTTACCATGCCGGGCTCAGTCGCTTGAATCGACGCCAGGCTGACACACTCCATATCAATGCCTTCAAATGCCGCTGTTTGCCAAGCTTCGTGGATCAGTTGTTGAAGAAGGGACACCAGATTCGGATGCTGGTCTGGCGTCACATGATCAGCTTTGGTCGCCGCAAACAGTATCTTGTCGATGCGCGGTGCAAAAAGCCGGCGTAGCAAACCGCTTTTTCCGTAGCGGAAGCTTTGCATTAACTGCTCCAACGCCATTCGCATATCGTTAAACGACGCTGGCCCCGCATTCAGTGGTTGCAAGGTATCCACCAGCACAATCTGTCGATCGACTTTAGAGAAATGCTCTTGATAGAAGCCTTTCACAATATGCTGGCAGTAGTAATCGTATCTCTGTTTCAGCATGGCGTAGTTGCTGCCTTTCGGCGCACTCGCCAGTTGGCTTTCACCGTACTTGTTGCCAACCAATGGGAAAAACTGAAGCACGGGCGCGCCTGAATATTCACCCGGTAGCACGAATCGGCCCGGTTGTACCCAATGCAGCCCCCCTTCTTCCTTACAGGCATGGAGGTAAGCGGTAAATTTCGACGCTATCTCGCCGATCAGTTTTTCATCCGCATCTGCCAACGGGTCGAAGCTGTCGACCGCTTCCAGCCAAGCCTCTGCCAGCTCTTTGCGTTTTCCAGTCAAAATGCCACTTTGTTTACGCGACCATTCATCAAAACTCATGGAGAGCAGTGGCAAATCAAGCAACCATTCTCCTGGGTAATCAACGATGTCGAGATACAGCGTTGCGGTATCTTGCAATAACTTCATCGCCCCTTTCTCAGGGCGGTATCGAATTTCCAGTCTGATCTCGCTGACATCGCGCGTTGGAGAAGGCCATGTTGGCGGATGCGCGCGCAATGATTGAATGCCAAGATCGTAGTCAAAGGCGGGAATATGCAGCTGACTCTGCTGAACACGTCGCGCACCGAGAACACGTCCTTCGCGGACGGGCGCAAACAAAGGCATGCGCGGATTGGTCGCACTGTGCAGAAGTTGATTGATGAGTGAGGTGATAAACGCGGTTTTACCTGCACGGGAAAGCCCCGTCACGGCGAGACGAACGTGCCTATCCAGACTACGGCTCACCCATTTATTCACCTGACGCTTCACTGAATTCATAAATAGCAGCACCCCTCAAAAGGTAAATCCCCCGCGATAAAAGCGGGGGATGAGGACACAATAACTATTGTTGCTTTGTTTAGAGCTTTTTGAACTGTCGATTCAGTTCATACTCTTTTGATGTCACGTACGCTTCCATTTTGCCAACGTCCCGCTCCATCTCGCCCATTTCATTATCAATATCAGCCAGTAATTGGCTTGCTGATTTACCTTGTTGCCAAGGTTTTTGTTTCACTTGATGTTCTTTGTAATGGAAAGTCCGTTTTGCCTCTTCCGGCGGCATTTTTTCAAGGATGAGCATGGCAGCAATGTATGCCACGACAACGAAAAAGCCCAGTCCTATCAGAAATGCCGTCACAGTCAGGATCCTTACCAGCCAGATTTCCATCCCGAAGTAATCAGCGACACCTGCACAAACGCCACCGATCTTCCCGTTTATAGGATCACGATACAACGTTTTGCTCATTGTCTATGTCTCCAATTTGGCGCTTCCTCATCAAGAATGCGCTCCAGAGAATGAATGCGGTCCTGCAATGCTTCCGCGCGGTTTGCCAGGGCTTGCAATTGCTCAAACTCATCACCACTCAAGCCCTGACCGACTTGTCGTTTACTGCGATAGTGGAGCCACAACCACAGTGGTGCAACGAATACAAAAAACACCACCAGTGGAATTGAAAGAAACGCCATTGACATGCCTACTCCTTACCTTTGCGAGGGCTTATTCTTTGTCCTTAAGTTCCGCTTTCATGCGCTCAAGTTCTTTTTCGATTTCGTCTTGCGCTTGCAGGTCTGCAAATTCGTCTTCAAGACGCTTTCCTTTGCCGATGCTGTAGCTGTCTGCTTCTGCTTCCAGCTCATCGATGCGGCGCTCATATTGCTCGAACTTTGCCAGCGCTTCATCAGTGCGGCCAGTATCCAGTTGGCGACGCACGTCGCGGCGTTTGCCAGCGGCTTCACGGCGAATTACCAGTGCTTGCTGACGGGCGCGGGTTTCTGCCAGCTTGGTTTCAAGCTCTGCAATTTCGTTACCCAGTTTACCGATAGTCTCTTCGACCAGATTGTACTCTTCTTTGAGGGTCAGCAGGACATCGTGCACTTTTTGCTTTTCAATCAGTGCCGCACGAGCCAGATCTTCACGAGATTTCTGAAGGGCCAGTGTCGCTTTTTCCTGCCAATCGGTCAGTTGACGTTCAATGCCTTCGATTTTACGCGCCAGTTCTTTTTTGTCTGCCAGCGCACGTGCTGAGGAAGTGCGAACTTCAACCAGTGTGTCTTCCATTTCCTGAATAATCAGGCGAACCATTTTTTGTGGATCTTCTGCTTTATCCAGCAGTGAATTGACGTTAGCGTTAACAATATCTGCAAAGCGAGAGAAAATACCCATTGTGATGCTCCTTATTGCCGAATGCGCTCTGTGCGCTTACAGGTGAGGGAAAACCTCATTTGCCAGATATATATCAAGCCCCGTGCCAACTTTTATATCCTATAAATTACAATAAGTTAACTCATTACGTGCATTTTTCCCTTATAAGGGTATGATGAAATAAACTAACAGTTGGCAAATTTCACCATGCAGAAACCTGACAACCTGATTGGCGAATCCGATCACTTCCTTTCCGTCCTCGATCATGTCTCCCGCCTTGCGCCGCTCGACCGCCCTGTACTGATTCTGGGGGAGCGGGGTACAGGTAAAGAACTCATCGCCAAGCGCCTGCATTATTTATCACGCCGTTGGGACGGCCCACTGGTCAGCCTGAACTGCGCTGCACTGAGTGAAGGCCTGATTGATTCTGAGCTGTTTGGCCATGAAGCCGGCTCTTTCAGTGGCGCGAAAGGAAAGCACAAAGGCCGTTTTGAAAGGGCGGAAGGTGGGACTTTGTTTCTGGACGAATTAGCAACGTCTCCACTTGGCGTGCAGGAAAAACTCCTTCGTGTCATCGAATACGGTGAATATGAGCGAGTCGGTGGCAGTGACGTGCTAAGCGCAGATGTCAGGCTGGTGTGCGCGACTAACGAGAACTTGCCCCAGATGGCAGATGACGGTGAGTTCCGCGCTGATCTCTTGGATAGGCTTGCCTTTGATGTTATCCACCTTCCGCCATTGCGAGAACGTCAGGGAGACATTCTGCTTCTTGCCGAGTATTACGCGCTTAAAATGTGTCGGGAGCTTGGTTACAGTTACTTTTCCGGCTTTTCGACGGAAGCGGCGAAGCTTCTCAACACCTATCGCTGGCCGGGTAACGTACGTGAGCTGAAAAACGTGGTAGAACGCGCTATATACCGTCACGCAGACGAAGGCAGCGAGATTGATGCCGAAGATATTCAACTCGACCCATTCAAAGCACCCTGGCGAAACGAAAAGCCTGCAGAGAAGGCGGAGTCGAAATCAGAAATCACCTTCCCACTCGATTTACGTCAATGGCAGCAGGATCAGGAGAAGGAAATTGTTGAAAAGGCGATGGAACAGGCACGTTTTAATCAACGACGCGCCGCAGAGCTGCTTGGCTTAAGCTACCATCAAATAAGAGGGTTGCTGCGAAAATACAATCTGGTTGGTGAGGAAAACACCGATTCGGCATAAGTTTTTCGCCAATTGTTCTGAAATTACCCAGATATTTGCGCCGCCACTTGGTGACTCCGTTGCTTCAGTGGTAAATTAAAACACTTAACTTTATCACCTAATCATTGGCTTATGAGCGCTCTAGGCCGCTTGCTGCTGGCAAGCGTAACCATCCTCTTTTTGGCTGGATGTGAAGACCCGTTCTCCGATAACGCTGCGCGTAACCGTGGTTTCATCTATTGCGGCCCGGGTCAACCGAACACCTTTAACCCACAGCTGACCGATGGCGGCCTCACTGCTGATGCGCTCTCCAGTCAAATCTACGATCGGCTTCTTCAGCTTGATTCACGAACCTATAAACCTGTGCCCATGCTGGCGCAGAGCTGGGAAGTGAGTCCAGACGGCAAAGAGTATATTTTCAACCTTCGCCAAAGTGCCAGCTTTCAGGTGACTGACTGGTTTATTCCCCGCCGTGGCGTCACAGCGAATGATGTCGTTTTCAGCTTTAAGCGGTTGATTGACCCAGAGCATCCCTTTCACAATGTCTCAGGTGGCGACTATCCGTGGTTTGAAAGCATGGATTTCGCAGGATTGGTTGACGATGTTATCGCCCTCGATGATTACACGGTAAAGTTTGTCTTATCTCGACCTGATGTGTCATTCCTGTCGACCCTCTCGACCACCTATGCGGTCATTCACTCAGCAGAATATGCAGAACACCTTTTAACTAAAGGCACACCGGGAGAGATTGACTCACACCCTGTGGGTTCTGGTGCGTTTTATCTGGATGAGTATGAACCTCACCGCTTCATTCGACTAAAAAGGCACTGGGGTTACTGGAATGGCGCAGCACCGATGGAGCAAATCGCCTACGACATCAGTAACCGCGGTACAGGCTCTCTGAGTAAACTCATCACCCGCGAGTGCGATGTGCTTTCATCGCCCATTGCCAGCCAACTTTCCGTTATTGAAAACAATCCTGATTTTGTACTGGCCTCGCAGACAGGCATGAATGTGGCGTTTCTCGCACTCAATACCCGTCACCCCGCGCTCTCTGAGTTGGAAGTTAGGCAAGCCATTAGTCTGGCCATTAACCGCGACACATTGATCCAATCGGTTTATTACGGTACTGGCACACCCGCTAACGGCATGTTGCCACCTATGTCTTGGGCCTATAACGAAAAATCTAATGTGGTTTACGACCCGCAACTCGCCCTCAGCCTGATGGCGAAAGCCGGCTACCGACATGGCTTTGAAGTCGACCTGATCGTGCCTTTAACGCCGAAAGCCTATAACCCTAGCCCGCGGAAAACGGCAGAGTTGATTCAAGCGAATCTTTCGCCGATTGGTATCAAAGTGAATATCATTGCGCTGGAAGACATCAACAGAAAATTACTGAGGGACGATATTAACGAATTGGGCATGGTGTTAACCGGATGGATTGCAGATAACGGCGACCCGGATAATTTCCTGAGGCCTTTGCTCTCCTGTAATGCCAAATTCACTGGCTGGAACCTTTCCAATTGGTGTAATCGCTACTTTGACCGCTTTCTCGACACCGCAATAGAGATTGAACAGCGCAATGAGCGTCGGGACTTATATATACAGGCGCAACGCATTCTAAATGACCGTATGCCAGTGATTCCATTGGCACACGGTGTTCACTACCAGGCGCGAAATGCGTCACTTCAGGGCATCACGTTAAGCCCGTTTGGAGACAAATCTTTTGCTAACGTATCCAGGAGCCGCTGATCTATGTTGATCTATGCTATTCGCCGGCTCAATCTTTTCATTATTACCCTGCTGATCCTGACGATGATCGGCTACAACATCGTGAAGCTCGATCCGCTTTCGGTGTTTAATCAATACGAATTCTGGGCGGGTTGGGTCCACTACCTACGCGAACTCATGCAAGGCAATCTTGGTATTGCAGCCAATGGTCAGCCCGTTACAGAATCCTTATCACGTGTATTTCCTGCCACTTTAGAACTGTGCTTTTTTGCTTTCATCCTCGCGTTGGTTCTGGGTATTCCATTTGGTACCTTGGCTGGAATTCGTCGCGGTTCTTCTGCAGACATGGTGATTTCATCGCTCACGCTGGTGACATTCTCGATGCCAATCTTCTGGATGGCTATTCTGATGATCATGGTGTTCTCTCTGTACTTGGGTTGGTTGCCTGTTTCTGGCCGTTACAACCTGCTGTTTGAGATCCCGACCGTAACAGGTTTTGCCTTCGTTGACGTGCTGCTGTCTAACCACCCCCAACGCAGTCAGGCACTGGAAGATATTATCCGCCACCTGATCATGCCTACACTGGTGCTGGCGGTAGCGCCGACGACTGAAATCATCAAGCTGTTGCGCGATTCAGTCGCGGAAGTCATGAGCCAAAACTACATCAAAGCGGCCGCAACCAAAGGGTTGTCTAAATCAGAAATCGTCATGCGCCATGTACTGAAAAACGCTTTGCCACCCATCATTCCTAAGTTCGGCATCCAGATTTCTACCATGATGACCTTTGCCATCATTACCGAGTCTGTCTTCAACTGGCCGGGCATTGGTACCTGGCTATTGGATGCACTGAGCTTCCAGGACTATGTCGCAGTGCAGGCCGGAGTACTTGCAGTCGGCAGTGTGGTACTGATTGCGAACATTTTCTCTGATCTGACCGGTGCAGCGATCAGCCCGCTGGCAAGGAAGGAATGGTATGCCCTCAAATAGTGTTTATTTAGAAGAGCGCATCCCAACGCAACTTGAGCGCTCATGGAAAGCATTTAGGGAAAATACACTTGCAGTGTTCGGCTTCTGGTGTCTGTGTATTCTGGTTCTGGTGACCATACTTGCGCCTTGGATTGCCCCTTACAGCGCACAATTTCAAACCGGTGAGCTGCTCATGCCACCCTCCTGGGATACCAAAGGTACCGTTGACTACTTCCTTGGTACCGACGACCTGACAAGGGACATGCTTTCCCGCCTGATTGAAGGTTCTCGCCTGACCTTTGGATATGCCATTCTTGTCGCTCTGGCCGCAAGTATCTTGGGCGTGCTTATTGGTATTCTTGCAGGGATGACCTCTGGCCTGAAATCCAGTTTCCTTAATCACCTTCTGGATACCGTGCTCACCATTCCTTCGCTACTTCTGGCAATTATCGTGGTCGCTTTCCAAGGCCCCGGAGAGATGAGCATTTTACTGGCTGTGTGGCTGGCACTGATCCCGCGCTTTATACGTGCTGTGTATACCGCTGTGCATGCGGAAATGGAGAAGGAATATATCCTTGCAGCCCGTCTGGATGGTGCGAACAGTTTCTATCTGCTCTACCACTCTGTATTACCGAACATTCTGGTGACGCTCAGTACGGAGTTAACCCGTGCTATATCGGTTGCGATTTTGGATATTGCCGCGCTTGGTTTTCTGGGACTTGGTGCGCAGGCACCGTCTCCAGAGTGGGGCGCGATGCTGGGTGATTCAATCGAACTGGTGTTCACTGCACCATGGACAGTGACCCTGCCAGGACTGGCTATCATGATAAGTGTACTTGTCGTCAACCTCGTCGGTGATGGCATCACGCAGGCGATTAACGCGGGGACAGAGTAATGCCGTTGTTAGATATTCGACACCTGACGATAGAAATCGAAACACCTCAAGGCTTGGTGAAAGCAGTAGACCGCATGAGCCTGACCATCAGTGAAGGTGAAATCCGCGGTTTGGTGGGCGAATCCGGATCAGGTAAGAGTCTGGTAGCTAAAGCCATCTGTGGCGTCACCAAAGATAACTGGCGTGTGACCGCGGACCGTTTGCGTCTTGGCGATATCGATCTGCTTGCTCTGCCAGCCAGAGAGCGGCGCCATGTGGTCGGCAAAGATATCGCTATGATTTTCCAGGAACCATCAACCTGCCTCGATCCTTCGGAGCAAGTGGGTTATCAGTTGGAAGAAGCGATACCTTCAGGCTCGTTCAGTGGAAGTTGGTGGCAAAGGCTTTCATGGCGCAAACAACAGTCCATCGCGCTGCTGCACAAAGTGGGGATCAAAGACCACAAGCGCATCATGAAAAGTTATCCGTATGAGCTAACCGATGGTGAATGTCAGAAGGTGATGATTGCAATGGCGATTGCCAACCGCCCTCGCCTTCTCATCGCAGACGAACCAACCAACGATCTGGATCCGATCACACAGGCGCAAATCTTTCGTCTGCTCAGTCGTACCAACCAGTTAGCGAATACGACGATTTTGCTGATCAGCCATGACCTGACAACGGTTACCCAGTGGGCTGACCGCATTACGGTAATGTACTGCGGGCAATCCGTAGAATCCGCAGGGCGAAAACAAATCCTGCAGGCTCCTCATCACCCCTATACCGACGCGCTGCTTCGTGCGATGCCAGACTTCAGTCTGGATATTCCGCATAAGAGCAAACTGGAGGCCTTACCGGGCTCGATCCCGCCTTTGCAGCATTTGCCAATTGGCTGTCGTTTAGGTCCTCGGTGTCCTTACGCCCAACGCAAATGTGTTGAGGTCCCTCGGACGCGTAAAGTGAAAAATCACAAATTTGCCTGTCATTTCCCACTCAATATGGAAGTCAAAAAGCATGACCGCACTGCTTGAAGTCGATGGCTTGTGTAAAAACTATCAATACCGCACAGGTCTATTCACCAAGCGGGTGATAGAGGCGGTAAAACCGGTGTCTTTTTCTCTTGAAGCAGGTGAAACTCTGGCATTTATCGGCGAGAACGGTTCAGGCAAGTCTACACTGGCCAAAATGCTTGCCGGTGTGGTGTCGCCATCAGGTGGCGAAGTTCGCGTGAATGGCGAAGTTCTGCAGGCGAATGATTACAAAACCCGCTGCAAGCTTATCCGAATGATTTTCCAGGACCCCAATACTTCATTGAATCCCAGAAACCAGATAGGCCAAATCCTGGAAGCACCGCTTAAGCGAAACACCAACATGACACCACAAGAACGTGAAAGACGTGTTGTCGATACGCTACGTCAGGTGGGTTTGCTCCCAGAACATGCTTATTTCTATCCCCAAATGCTGGCGACCGGCCAAAAGCAACGTGTATCGCTAGCCAGGGCACTCATTCTTCAGCCATGTGTGATTGTAGCTGATGAGGCTTTGAACGGATTGGATATGTCTATGCGTTCGCAGATCCTCAACCTCCTTCTGGAGTTGCAGGAGTTGATGGGGCTTTCCTATGTTTACGTGTCTCAGCACATGGGCGTGGTAAAACATATGGCTGATAAAGTGATGGTGATGCAAAACGGAGAAGTGGTAGAAGCGGGGACCACACAACAGGTATTTACTGCACCTGAGCATGCCTTAACGCAAAGGCTGATTGAAAGCCATTTCACTGCGCCCACGCTCGACAGGCACTCCCGCTACAATACCGCCTGAAACAATAAAGCCCTGCATTGCAGGGCTTTTTACTTACGGTTCTTAAACGGCAGGTTCTACGCCAAAGAGGCATTGATTTCCGTCAGCACAGCCATTGGGTCTGCCGCCTGCGTAATTGGGCGACCAATCACCAGATAATCAGAACCTGCAGTCACGGCTTCAACGGGTGTCATGATGCGGCGTTGATCGCCAGCATCGCTGCCCACAGGACGAATGCCTGGCGTGACCAGTTTGAACTCTTGACCAAGGGTATTCTTTAGCATCGCAGACTCATGCGCTGAGCAAACCACACCGTCCAAACCGCTGTTACGAGTCAACGTCGCCAGTGACATCACGTGATCCTGAGGTTCACGGCTAATGCCGATACCCGCCAAGTCGCTTTGTTCCATGCTGGTTAGGACTGTCACACCAATCAGCATTGGCTTATCTTTACCGTATGGTTCAAGCGCTTCACGCGCCGCCACCATCATTCGCTCACCACCACTGGCGTGAACATTCACCATCCAAACACCGAGTTCTGCCGCTGCGGCAACTGCACGCGCGCAGGTGTTTGGAATATCATGGAACTTAAGGTCCAGAAAGACAGTATGTCCACGCTCATGAAGTTTACGAACGTAGTCAGGGCCATACAGGGTAAACATTTCCTTACCCACTTTCAGGTGGCAGCTACCTGGCTCAATGCGGTCAACAAACGCCAGTGCCTGATCAATGTTTGGGTAATCCAATGCAACAATTACTTTAGGGTCCTGCATTCCAAATTATTCTCCGTCTAGGCCTCGTATCGGTTTTATCGACCCCCACCCCTTACAGGACGGACAATGCCAGTAAAGCGAGTGGGTCGAAAAGCCACACTTTCGACAACGATAGTGTGGCTTCACTTTAAGTTGCTCCTCAACCAGATGTTTCAGCGTATTCAGGCTGGTTTTTCCACGGCCTTCCTCTGCTTGTTCAACATGCAACTGCATCAGCTTGTGGAAGCCTTTCATCGTGGGATTTTTCGTCAACTGACGGGTGAGGAAGCTTTGTGCCATGGCAGCATTTTCATGGTCAGTGATAATGTCTGACATCATCAGCTCTGCCGAAGCACCGGTATTTTTTTCAATGCAGCTTTTCAAGAAGCGAACCAAGGACATTTCTTTGCCCATTTCGCTGTAGCATTTTTCTAGTAAAGGCAACGCTTCACTGACAAAGTCTGGGTCTTGCTCAAGCACTTGCTCGAGCACTTTGGCTGCATCTTTATAATCTTCATTGCCAATATCGAGGCGAGCCAGCATCAGCGAAGCTCGCACACAGGCTTTGTCCGTAGCCATAGCCTTCTTTAGAAGCTGACGGGCTCCTTTCTCATCATTATCACCCATCGACTGCATTGCCAACTCGCAGTAAAAGTGGGAGATATCGCGCTTGAGTTTACTCTTACCGCCTTTAACCAGCTTGCTGGCAATATCGATCGCCTTTTCCCATTCGCGGGTTTGCTGGTAAATAGCGAGAAGCTGCTGCAACGCAAACTCTTTGTAGTCTGGCTCATCGACTAACTGATGAAATATTTTTTCTGCGCGGTCGAAAAAGCCCGCGACCATGTAATCTTTGGCAAGCTGTTGAAGAGCAAGATTGCGCTGGTCAAGCGTGAGGTTGGGACGGGCAATCAGATTTTGGTGAATGCGAATAGCACGGTCTACCTCTCCGCGGGAGCGGAAAAGGTTACCGAGAGCAAGGTGGGTGTCTATCGTCTCGTTATCGACTTGGAGCAGTTCTATAAAAAGGTCCACCGCTTTGTCAGATTGGTCTGACAAAAGTAGGTTAAGACCTGCGACATACTGTCTTGATAGATGATGCGACTGATCCTGTCGACGATGACGAGCATTCCTATTGCCCATATACCAACCGTAACCGGCAGCAATTGGCAGCAACAGAAACAGCAGCTCTAGCATTTACGCTTATTCCTTAACAGGGTCCGTACGCAGTTTGTCCAATTCCTGGCGCTGCTTGTTTACCTGCTTTTTCAGCATGGCTGCAGACATACGTGCTTTTAGGTAAAGCATGCCGCAGATCAACCAGCCAAGCGCAAAACCAGTGCCAAAGACTACGCCCAAAAGTAGAGATAATCGAAACTCTCCCTGTGCCACCAGATAATTGAAGTTCACAACTTCCTGATTCTGTGCACCAAGGGCGAGTGTGATAAGAAAACACAGGACGAGTAATACGATACCAATAATCTTCACAGTCACTCCCTCATTATTCTCTCCGGTTCAAGATGCTCAACATGTTGCATCAAACACTTACCAGAATCTTATACCTAAACCACCTCACCTTTCTTACACTGCAGGAGAAGGGGCTTGGGTATATACCCAAATAACCTGAAGATACAGGATTCAGCGAGATTGACTGGCGTTGTGATCGCGGCGTTCCTTTGTAGGTGTAGGCACCTCCATCAAAAAGGAACAACAAAGAGCACGACGTCAGTCAACTCGCCCGAAGGGAGGCCATCAATGCGCTCACTTCTTCGTTAAATTCGGCGGAAATAGAATCACTATTCCTCGCCAAATTTGCCTTGAATTGAACGCATTGATGACCTCTGAATGCGCGTATCTTCAAGTTGTTTGGGTATATATGTGATTATGCAGCAATTTGGCTTGTCAGACCATTGCAATAGACATAAAAAAAACGGCATACGAATAGCATGCCGTTTTTTTATTCGGAATCGAATCAGCTAATGTTGACTCGGTCGCGAAGCTCCTTGCCCGGTTTGAAGTGAGGGACGTACTTGCCGTCGAGCTCAACTTTGTCACCCGTTTTTGGATTGCGTCCAACGCGAGGAGCGCGATAATGCAAAGAGAAACTACCAAAACCACGAATCTCGATTCGGTCACCTTCCTCGAGTGTAGTGGCCATGTGTTCAAGGATTTCCTTGATGGCATCTTCTACCTGTTTGGCAGAAAGATGGGTTTGTTGACTACATAGTCTTTCGATCAACTCAGACTTGGTCATGATCACCCCGCTTTTAGTATGTTTCTCAACAGTATAACTGTAGAGGGGGAATTTTTCCCCCTCACTTCACATTAATTATTCGCTTTTCGCAGCTTTGAACGCGTCAGCCATTGCATTACCGAACGAAGCTTCATCAGCTTTGTTCAGAGTTGCCATTGCTTCTTGCTCTTCAGCTTCGTCTTTCGCGCGAACAGACAGGTTGATTACGCGGTTCTTACGGTCAACACCGGTGAACTTCGCTTCAACTTCGTCGCCAACAGCCAGAACCAGAGTTGCATCTTCAACGCGGTCACGTGATGCTTCAGAAGCACGCAGGTAACCTTCAACGCCTTCGATCAGCTCAACGGTTGCGCCTTTAGCGTCAACTGCAGTTACTTTACCCTTAACAATCGCACCTTTCTTGTTGTCAGCAAGGTAGTTGTTGAATGGGTCTTCTTCCATCTGCTTGATGCCCAGAGAGATACGCTCACGCTCAGCATCTACTTGCAGAACAACTGCAGAGATTTCGTCGCCTTTCTTGAAGTCGCGAACTGCTTCTTCACCAGCAACATTCCAAGAAATGTCAGACAGGTGAACCAGACCGTCGATACCGCCGTCCAGACCGATGAAGATACCGAAGTCAGTGATTGACTTGATCTTACCAGTTACGCGATCGCCTTTGTTTTGCATTTCTGCAAACGACTGCCATGGGTTAGCTTTACATTGCTTCAGACCCAGGCTGATGCGACGACGCTCTTCGTCGATGTCCAGGACCATAACTTCAACTTCGTCACCCACGTTAACAACTTTAGATGGGTGAATGTTCTTGTTAGTCCAGTCCATTTCAGAAACGTGTACCAGACCTTCAACGCCTTCTTCGATTTCAACGAAGCAGCCGTAGTCAGTCAGGTTGGTTACACGACCAGTCAGTTTGTGACCTTCTGGGTAACGGTTAGCGATTGCTACCCATGGATCTTCACCCAGTTGCTTCAGACCCAGTGATACGCGAGTGCGGTCACGGTCGAACTTCAGAACTTTAACCAGAATCTCGTCACCTACGTTAACGATTTCTGATGGGTGCTTAACGCGTTTCCAAGCCATGTCAGTGATGTGCAGCAGGCCGTCAACACCGCCCAGATCTACGAATGCACCGTAGTCGGTCAGGTTCTTAACGATACCTTTAACTTCCATGCCTTCTTGCAGAGAAGCCAGCAGTTCATCACGCTCAACGCTGTTTTCAGATTCGATAACTGCGCGACGAGAAACAACAACGTTGTTGCGCTTCTGGTCCAGCTTGATAACTTTGAACTCCAGCTCTTTGCCTTCAAGGTGAGCAGTGTCACGTACTGGACGTACGTCAACCAGTGAACCTGGCAGGAACGCACGGATGCCGTTCAGCTCAACAGTGAAACCGCCTTTAACTTTACCGTTGATAACACCGATAACAGTTTCAGCTTCTTCGTAAGCTTTCTCCAGTTGGATCCAAGCTTCGTGGCGCTTCGCTTTTTCGCGAGACAGTTGAGTCTCACCGAAACCATCTTCAATCGCGTCCAGTGCTACGTCTACTTCAGCACCAACTTCGATTTCCAGCTCGCCAGCAGCGTTTTTGAATTGCTCAGCTGGGATAGAAGATTCAGATTTCAGGCCTGCGTCAACCAGAACGTAACCGTTCTCGATAGCAACTACAGTACCTTTAACGATCGCACCTGGGCGGGTTTCTAGCTCTTTAAGAGATTCTTCAAAGAGTGAAGCAAAAGATTCAGTCATTAATTTAATCTTCAATATTTAAACTACCACGGGTGTCCTACCACATGGGGTTGATAGTAATGTCAGTCATCATCCTTGCGACCAACGGTTAAAGCCGCTGCTTTTAAGAAGCAACGGTAAGTTTACTTTCAATATAGGACAATGCTTGCTCTAGCACCTGCTCAATGTTGAGAGAGGTGGAATCCAAAACTAAAGCATCGTCCGCGGGACGCAATGGTGCGACTGCTCGGTTGCGGTCACGGTCATCACGTTCCTGAATTTCGCTCAAAAGGCGGTCAAAGTTAACATCTAACCCCTTTAGTTGCAACTGATTCATGCGGCGCTGGGCGCGCTCTTCAGCGCTTGCGTCCAAGAAGATTTTCACTTCCGCTTTCGGGAAAACAACCGTGCCCATATCACGACCATCAGCCACCAATCCGGGGGCTTCGGCAAATGCACGTTGACGACGGAGCAAAGCTTCGCGAACGCGCGGTAAAGCCGCCACTTTAGATGCCGCCATGCCCGTTTCTTCTTTGCGCAGTTCGCTGGACACGTCCTCACCTTCGAGGATCACTTTTACCAACTCACCTTCCGCCTTGAACTGTACGTCTAAATGGGCAGCCAAAGGAACCAAAGCATCTTCCGAATCTGGGTTAACGCCATGATGAATCGCAGCCAGCGCAAGTACGCGATAAATTGCGCCTGAATCGAGCAAATGCCAGCCCAGCTTCTCCGCTAACAGCATGCAAAGGGTACCTTTTCCGGCACCGCTTGGGCCATCAACAGTAATTACGGGGGCGTGGGTAGACATAGAATTCTCCAGATCGTTTTAAAACAGAGCAACTTAGTTGATAAATACTCATCAGCTCACTGCGAGTTACTCCATAGAATCGGTGGCGTATTATAGGGAAGTCTGGGCAAAAAAAACAGGCCAGCGAATCGCTGACCTGTTGTCTGTTCATTCCAACCTGTTTCTTTAACTTTCCGACAATGATGCCAACTTGTCGAAGTAGTCAGGGAAGGTTTTAGAGGTACATTTCGGATCATTAATGGTCACTGGCGTATCACTCAATGCCACCAGAGAGAAACACATTGCCATACGGTGATCATCGTAAGTGTCAATCGCGGCATGCTGCAGGTTTGGTGTTGGGGTGATGGTGATATAATCTTCCCCTTCTTCCACTTCTGCACCGACTTTTCGCAGTTCAGTCGCCATCGCAGACAAGCGATCCGTTTCTTTAACGCGCCAGTTATATACGTTGCGGATTGAGGTCGTCCCTTCCGCAAACAGCGCTGCAGTGGCAATCGTCATCGCTGCATCCGGAATATGGTTAAAATCCAAATCCACTGCTTTCAACTCACCGCGGCGGGCAATCACGTAGTCATCACCCCACTCAATGTCAGCACCCATGGCAGCTAGCGCATCAGCAAACTTCACATCACCTTGAACACTCTTTTTACCAATTCCCGTAACTTTAACTTCACCGCCTTTGATTGCCGCAGCAGCCAAGAAGTAGGAAGCAGATGAAGCATCGCCCTCGACCAGGAAATCACCCGGCGCGGTATAAGATTGGTTACCCTTCACATGGAAAGTCTGGTAATCGCTATTTGCGACCTCAACACCAAACTGCGCCATTATGTGCAGAGTAATGTCGATGTAAGGCTTGGAAACCAGATCGCCTTTGATACGAATATTGGTATCGCCACTGAAAAGCGGAGCCGTCATTAAAAGCGCTGTTAGGAATTGGCTTGAAATCGTCCCATCAATTTCTACATCACCACCCTGGATATCCTGACTGATGATTTTCAATGGTGGATAGTTTTCATTTTCCAGATAAGTCACGTCTGCACCAACAGTGCGCATCGCATCAATCAGGTGTCCGATAGGACGTTCCTTCATGCGCGGCTCGCCCGTCAGTACATATTCACCTTCGCCAAGACAAAGCGCCGCCGCCAGCGGGCGCATCGCAGTACCTGCATTACCTAGAAATAGTTCGAGGGGTTCAGACGTTTTAAATGCACCGCCCAGACCTTCAACTTCACATTCGGTTTTATCGGCTGAAAGACGATAAGTCACCCCCAGCTTGCTCAGTGCATTGAGCATGTGGCGAATATCATCACTATCCAGCAGGTTGGTCAGGCGGGTTGTGCCTTTAGCCAGCGCGGCAAGTAAAAGCGCACGGTTAGAAACACTTTTAGAACCGGGAAGATTCACTTCACCGTTAATTTTAGAAATGGGTTGTAACGTCAACTGCTCCATCTGAACAAAATAAATCCTTAATTTTTCGTACCTCGAGAGTAACGAAAAAGCAGCGCCGGGGCTACCCTTTGCTGCTTTTAAAGATCAATTGGTCTTTTGGAGTCTAACGGGTCATTTTCTTCACAAAAACCACAACGAACAAGGCGATCGTAAAGCTTCCAGTGAATGCTTCTGATGCAGCGACCAACCGCGACATTCCAATCGGTATAAAGTCGCCATAGCCGAGTGTCGTAAAGGTCACCACGCTGTAATAAAGACAGTCAAAAAACGCTATCAGATTGCCTTCAAATGTTTGAGACTGCTGAAAGCCGACATATTCTCCGGAGAACTGGATTCCCGTAAAGAAGTAAATCATGGCACACAGTAAAATTAGCGCGAGCGAGAAAAACACGACCCGGATGGGGCTTTCCCCGTAGCCACAAAACAGATCGACAGTTTTCGACATGGCGCGCTGCGTGGAAAAAAGCGGCATTTGATAACGGCGCATCGTCAGCTCTTTTTGCAGGAAATGTCCCGCCATGGTAAAGATCCCCTGAGCTTCTGAAGCTTTGCGCAAATCCCGGTAAATTTCTTCAGACTGCTCATAGAGATCGAGCGCTTTTTCCATATCGCCTTTTTTCTCTGCGACCCGCCCTTCCACTTCTTGCTGTAAGGTGTCACCAATCTTGATGTTATCAATCTTGGTGTCAGTGAGTTTCACACCAAGCAAGTTGCACTTTAGAAAGCTGGCACAGTGAATATTAGCGTCATGCAAGTCTGCTTTCATCAAACTGCCGTTATCAAATTTGGCGTTGAACAGGTGAGCGTTAGTCATATTCGAGCGATAAAAGTTCGCGTAGCTGAGGTCATAACCGCCACCCGGACCATGCTTGACCAAATTCACATCCACGAGGTTGGCACGTTTACACACAATACCTCTAAGCTGCCCACCCTGCTTGGCGAACTCTTCTAGCCTCTGTTTCACATCCGGCTGGTCTTTCGGCGCATTTTCATCGTGCCAGAAACAAAAACCCGATTCTCCTGCGGGCTCATGACAGCAATGAGCCTCGCCATCAGGATCCTGATATTGGCATGTCATGACTTCTTGCTCTGGATTGTCGGTAGTATGGCCGGCGTGACTTTCCTTTTCACTTCCCTGCGTACCTTCTATCTGCGACTCCATGTCTGCACCTTTCAGGTCAAGTGATTCAGAACGATTCGACATAACTGCACCTCCACTTTCTCAGTATAGAGACAAGCCAGAAAAAACAAGAAAACGATCTGAGGTCAGAGATTAGAGATTAGAGATTAGAGATTAGAGAAGGATAGCGGCGTTAAGTATTGCTACCGCTACCCTTATAGCAAAGTGCGTTAACTTTCCTTAGGCTCGCTGTCCGGTGGCAACACCAAATTCAGGATAATCGCTGTCAAACCACCTGCCGCCATGCCCGACGAGAGAATGTTTTTAATCCACTCAGGCATAAACTGAAGGATTTCTGGCTTCTGAGCGATACCTAATCCCATTGAGAATGAAAGCGCCATGATGAGAATCGCGCGACGGTTAAGCTCACATCGGGAAATGATACGGATACCCGAGGCCGCAATGGTGCCGAACATCACAATGGTTGCGCCGCCGAGGACAGGTTCTGGAATGAGTTGTACCAGCGTTGCTACTCCCGGTAACAGGCCCAAAATCACCAGCATACCCGCTACAAAGTAACCGATATAACGGCTTGCAACACCTGTTAACTGGATAATGCCATTGTTCTGGCTAAACGTAGAGTTAGGGAAACTATTCAATACCGCTGCCAATGCCGAGTTAACGCCATCCGCCAATACACCGCCTTTAATTCGTTTCATGTAAATCGGCCCTGACACGGGCTGCTCGGATGTTTCCGATGTTGCTGTAATGTCACCAATTGCCTCCAACGAGGTCACCAAGAAGACGATGATCAGTGGAATTAGCAACGCAAAGTCGAATGAAATGCCGTACTGCATCGGTTTTGGGATGGCAAAGAAGGCGACATCTTCTGTTGGTGCGCTGTTCACCATACCCAAGGCATAGGCGATGATTGTGCCGACTGTCATTGCGATCACAATCGACGATACACGCAAATAAGGGTTATCGATACGATTCAAAAAGACGATCACAGCCAGTACTGAACCCGCCAGCAACAGGTTTTTCAAATCACCGAAGGTGCCGTTTTCTATCGCGGCATAACCACCACCCATTGAGGTTAATCCTACCTGAATCAGCGTCAAGCCAATCAGGGTAACGACGATACCGGATACAAGCGGCGTAATAATACGCTGCGCATGTTCCAGCACGCGGGAAAGAAAAACTTCTGTTAGGGAAGCGACCATAATGGTACCGAAGATCGCGGCCATCATGGTTTCCGTTGGCGTACCGCCTGCCTTCATCGCCAAACCGGCGCCAATAATTGGCCCCAGAAAGTTAAAGCTTGTGCCTTGAATGGATAACAACCCTGACCCTAATGGGCCAAAAGTACGGATTTGGATAAACGAGGCAATACCCGACGCAAACAGTGACATGCTCACGATAGTGTTGGTGTCACTCGTAGGAAGCCCAAGTGCCTGACAGATGATTAAAGAGGGCGTCACGACTGCGACAAACATAGCTAAAAGGTGTTGGAAAGCAGCGAATAGTGTTTGTGGCAAGGGTGGTCTGTCATCCAATCGATAGACGAGTTCCGATGGACGAACGTTTTCTGATGGGCGCTGAGAGCTCATTGTTATACCTATTTAAACTCACTCGCTGCAATACGCTGAATGGGTAGAGCAGTTGATGGAATGCTTCTCTCTGTGATTGCTGTTACTCAGAGCATTCAATCAGTTAAGTGATTGGGCTGAAGGAAATTTCGCGCCATTCTATCCGGGAAAAAACCAAAAGCAATCGGTTGCGGAAACCGTTTGCGCCAAGTGCTTACGCTTTGTTCTGATTTAACACTTCAACTACAAATGTGCAGAAAAATTGATACGAATGGGTATACTCTCACTGGTCTGATGAGAGAGGAGTCCCACGTGTCGACACTGATCAAACTGCACCAGTTAGATGGCTACATTCAATCCATTTACCTTGCGGAGCATCATCATGGACTCTTGCTCTTAGATGGGTGCAGCAGGGCTGACGTTGATAAGGTTTGCAAGTTCATCACCGAAGAGCTGAACCGCTCTTTAAATGATCTGAAGTTAATCGTCGTCACTCACATGCACCCCGACCACGCAGGTGGTGCGGTAAAACTTCGAGAGTTATCGGGCTGTCAGATAGCAACAGCCAACGTTCCAGGCGATTGGTATCAAGGGCTGGATGGTGTGCTGATGCATTGGAGCGACTTACTTTTGGCAAAGTGGGTGGCCAAACGGAAAGGCAAACCAGCAAAAAACATTTGGTACAACAGAAAGTTGAAAGCAGATGTGATGTTGAATGATGAAGAGCCACTGCCCGGCTTTACTGAGTGGAAAGCACTTTTTACCCAAGGGCATACCGATCGCGATTTGTCTCTCTACCATGCACCGACACATCGCGTTTACGTGGCCGACTTAATGGTCACAGTCAAAGGACGTTACATTCCGCCTTTCCCCGTCTTCTACCCTAATCGCTACAAAGCGTCGGTCGATAAAATCGTACAACTAAAGCCTCGAGGCGTCTGGCTTGCCCATGGCGGTGAAATTGAATTGACGGAAGAAGTTATCGCTCATTTGAGAGCGCGTTCACCGAACCGCCCGATCACCCATTGGCGCTCGGTGAAAGCGAAAGTCAGGCGTGCAATTTTCAAAAAAGCGGCGTAAAAAAACCGCCGATTAGCGGCGGTTTCTAGAACACGGTGGTAAGCGCAAACCTGGCTTATTACGCGTTTTTGGCTTCGAAGTCTTTCATAAAGGCAACCAATGCCTGAACACCTTCCAAAGACATCGCATTGTAGATAGATGCACGCATACCACCCACATCACGGTGGCCTTTCAGCGCTTTCAGACCAAGCGCATCTGATTCAGCAAGGAATTTCGCGTCAAGCTCAGGATTCACCAACTGGAAAGGCACGTTCATCAATGAACGGTTGTCAGCATGGATGTTGTTCACGTAGAAGTCAGAACCATCAATGAAGTCGTAAAGCAACGCAGCTTTCTCTTCATTCTTCTTCTGCATGGCTTCCACACCGCCCTGCTCTTTCAGCCATTTGTATACTTCACCCGCCAAATACCAACCAAATGTCGGTGGCGTATTGAACATAGACTCTTTATCTACCAACGTGGTGTAGTTCAATACATTCGGCAGGAAATCTTTGGCTTTGCCCAGCAGATCGTCGCGAACAATCACCAGCGTAATACCAGCAGGGCCGATATTTTTCTGCGCACCCGCGTAAATCACACCGTACTTAGACACATCGATAGGACGAGACAGAATCGTTGAGGACATATCTGCCACGATTGGCTTGTCTGTTTCTGGCAAATCCCGGATTTCAATCCCATCGATGGTTTCGTTTGGACAGAAGTGAACAAACGCAGCATCGTTGCTCAGCTTCCAGTCTTTCGCAGGCAAGATCGCGCGTTTGCCATCGATTTCCGTTTTTACTGTTACCACGTTAGGTGTGCAGTATTTTTTGGCTTCTTTTACTGCACTTGCAGCCCAGTAGCCGCCGTCTACATAGTCAGCAATGGTGTTGCTGCCCAAAAGGTTCATTGGCACTGCAGCAAACTGCGCACGGGCACCGCCTTGTGCGTATAGAACATGGTAGTTATCAGGAATAGACAGCAGTTCACGGAGGTTTTTCTCGGCGTCATCAACAACAGCCAGAAATTCCTTACTGCGGTGGGAAATCTCCATGACGGAAGTACCCAAGCCGTTCCAGTTAGTCAGTTCACCCTGTACTTTTTCCAGAACCGCTTCCGGCAACATCGCCGGGCCAGCAGAGAAGTTATATACCTTTTCCATGATTTTTGAATGCTCCTGCATTAAATCGCTTATTTATGGCTTTCTAATTTTGTCACTGAGGAAATTCATTCCCGACAACGCCCGCAAATGGGGGCAGTGAGAAGCCGTGATGAATTGTTGTTCGTTTTGTTTTATCACCTTTCGCAGGCGATTGGAACGGAAAGTGTTGATCTAATGACGACACAATTAAAAAGGGAATAAAAAAAAACGCAGCGAATGCTGCGTTTTTTTCAGATTGATGAATGCAGGCCAGGAATTACTCCTCGGTCGCTTCTCCATCTGTTGAGTCTTCTGATGGTGCGTCGGCAGTTGATTGCGCTTCTGCGTCAACGTCACCGTCTTCATCCAATGGCAGTAACTCTTCATCAGGCTCATCGATGCGCTGAAGACCAACCACTTTTTCGTCTTCAGAGGTACGGATTAGCGTCACACCCTGGGTGTTACGGCCAACCTGGCTGACTTCTGCCACACGGGTACGTACCAGCGTACCTGCGTTGGTGATCATCATGAACTCATCACCGGTTTCTACCTGAACGGCACCGACTACACAGCCGTTACGCTCAGAAACCTTGATCGATACCACACCTTGGGTTGCACGGCTCTTCGCTGGGTACTCAACAAGCTCGGTACGCTTACCGTAACCGTTTTCAGTTACGGTCAGAACATCACCGTCGTTGTGAGGAACAATCAGAGAAACAACTTTGTCGCCCTCTGCCAGTTTGATACCACGAACACCAGCCGCAGTGCGGCCCATGCCACGAACCTGGCCTTCGTTGAAGCGAACAACTTTACCAGACTTCGAGAACAGCATGATGTCGTTATCACCAGTGGTGATATCAACACCAATCAGAGAATCGTTTTCACGCAGATTCACTGCGATGATACCTGCGCTACGAGGACGGCTGAAATCAGTCAGCGGCGTCTTCTTCACAGTACCGTCACCGGTTGCCATGAAGACGAACTTGTCTTCTTCGTACTCTTTAACAGGAAGGATCGCAGTAATGCGCTCGTCCTGCTCCAGAGGCAATAGGTTAACAATCGGCTTACCACGAGCAGTACGTGATGCCAGAGGTAATTGGTAAACCTTCAGCCAGTACATACGGCCGCGGCTTGAGAAACACAGAATAGTATCGTGTGTATTCGCCACCAGAAGACGCTCAATGTAGTCTTCTTCTTTCATGCGAGTCGCTGACTTACCTTTACCACCACGACGCTGCGCTTCGTAGTCAGTCAGAGGCTGATACTTCACGTAACCTTCGTGCGACAGGGTCACAACAACATCTTCCTGATTGATCAGGTCTTCGATGTCGATGTCAGCACTTGCAGCTGTGATTTCAGTGCGGCGCTCATCGCCGAAACCATCACGAACAGCAGTCAGCTCTTCGGTGATCACTTCCATCAGACGCTCAGGGCTGGACAGAATGAACATCAGCTCGCCGATCAGTGCCAGCAGTTCTTTGTATTCATCCAGGATCTTCTCGTGCTCAAGACCGGTCAGTTTGTGCAGACGCAGATCCAGAATTGCTTGCGCTTGTTGCTCGGTCAGGAAGTATTTGCCGTCACGGACGCCAAACTCATCTTCCAGCCACTCAGGACGCGCCGCATCAACACCGGTCGCTTCCAGCATCACAGCAACGGTTCCCAGATCCCAGCCACGGTTTTGCAGCTCTTCGCGTGCAATCGCTGGGGTCTGAGCGTTACGGATCAGCTCAATGATTTCATCAATGTTTGCCAGCGCAATCGCCAGGCCTTCAAGGATGTGTGCACGGTCACGTGCTTTGCGCAGTTCGAAAATCGTACGACGTGTCACCACTTCACGGCGGTGGTTCACGAAGCACTTCAGCATGTCTTTCAGGTTGAACAGTCGTGGCTGGTTGTTATCCAGTGCCACCATGTTGATACCGAAAGAGGTTTGCAGTTGCGTCTGTGCGTACAGGTTGTTGAGGATAACCTCACCCACTGCGTCACGCTTACATTCGATAACGATGCGCATACCGTCTTTGTCAGACTCGTCGCGCAGCGCACTGATGCCTTCAATCTTCTTATCTTTCACCAGTTCGGCGATCTTCTCGATCAAACGTGCTTTGTTGACCTGATAAGGGATCTCAGAAACGATGATGGTCTCGCGGCCGTTTTTATCGACTTCGATATCGGCTTTCGAACGCAGGTAAATCTTACCGCGACCGGTACGGTACGCATCTTCAATGCCTTTACGGCCATTGATCATTGCCGCTGTTGGGAAGTCTGGGCCCGGAATGTGCGTCATCAACTCTTCGATAGTGATGTCTTCATTCTCGATGTACGCCAGACAGCCGTTAACGACTTCAGTCAGGTTGTGCGGAGGAATATTGGTCGCCATACCTACGGCGATACCGGAAGAACCGTTCACCAGCAGGTTAGGAATTCGGGTTGGCATTACCTCTGGGATCTGTTCAGTACCGTCGTAGTTAGGAACGTAGTCGACAGTTTCTTTATCCAGATCAGCCAGCAGTTCGTGGGCGATTTTCGCCATGCGAACTTCGGTATAACGCATTGCTGCCGCTGAGTCGCCGTCGATCGAACCGAAGTTACCCTGGCCATCGACCAGCATGTAACGCAGTGAGAACGGCTGAGCCATACGAACAATGGTGTCGTAAACAGCGCTGTCACCGTGTGGGTGGTATTTACCGATCACATCGCCAACAACACGCGCAGATTTTTTGTATGCTTTGTTCCAGTCGTTGCCAAGTACATTCATCGCGAAAAGAACGCGGCGGTGTACAGGCTTCAGACCATCACGCACATCTGGAAGAGCACGACCCACGATAACTGACATCGCGTAGTCGAGGTATGAGCTTTTCAGCTCCTCTTCAATGTTGACGGGCGTGATCTCTTTAGCAAGATCGCTCATGGAGCCAATATCCCTCAGGTAAGTATGTCAAAAATGACTACGTGCAAGACAGGTGAGAATACCATAAAAGCGGGCAAAGAGTCACAGCCTAAACCCGAGATAAATCACGAATTACTCTTATTTTGGCGCTCTAACGCACGACAGGGCCAAAAAACGCTCAATGACAGGGTGGAACCAGCAAATTTTGCTAGAAAGCCTGAGAGACGCTCAGGCGTCTTTTTCATATCAAAAGGTCGTGAAACCGCATGTAAGAAGAGAAAACTACCCACTTCACGGATCCGGATGTAATAAAGGAAGGAAAAGTACAATGGGAACCTGGTCTCAATATCCCCTAATTATGTAGGGGAAAATGCCCATGACACAAAAAAGTGTCGCTAAGAAAAATCAGGGGGCGCTATGTTACATCAAGCTATCAATGCTGTGGGTATGGCCATCATTGTTGGAAAATACACTTTGTTAGGGCTTCTGGCTGCCGTTGCAGTAACCAATGCCGCTTAACTTTTCTCCAACACGATAACCACGACTTTTCCAATCTCGCCGGGGGTCTGCCTCCGGCTTTGTGATCTCCTCGCTCAATCTCTATCTATCCATCAACCGTAGTAACATTCAAAGCATAAAGACTTCAACCTTGCTGTGTTTAGCAACAAATCTTCCACCTGCAATAGCAATCAAAACGGGTATAATGGAAAAAATTTTTAGGGATAAGATGTAGATGACAACCCAACTCAACGTCGATCCGGCGGAAATTCAAAAATTCGAAGACATGGCTTCCCGTTGGTGGGATCTGGAAGGCGAGTTCAAACCTTTACACCGAATCAATCCCCTTCGCCTCAACTATGTGATTGAGAAAAGCGGAGGGATTTTTGGCAAGAAAGTACTCGATGTGGGTTGTGGTGGCGGTATCCTGGCAGAAAGCATGGCACGAGAAGGTGCCGATGTAACTGGCCTGGATATGGGCAAAGAGCCGCTAACGGTGGCACGTTTGCATGCACTGGAAACAGGTACGACAGTCTCTTACGTACAATCTACCGCCGAAGAACATGCTGAAGCACATCAGGGCCATTACGATGTGGTGACCTGTATGGAAATGCTAGAGCATGTACCCGATCCTGCTTCTGTGATTGCTTCCTGTGCGAAGATGGTAAAACCGGGCGGTCACGTATTCTTCTCTACTCTAAACCGCAATACTAAATCCTGGTTGTTTGCGATTGTCGGTGCAGAGCATGTGATGAAGATTGTGCCTAAAGGCACGCATGACCATAACAAGTTCATCCGCCCTTCTGAGTTGCTGAAGATGATCGACTATACGCCACTTCAGGAACAGCACATGACAGGGTTACATTACAACCCGCTGACGGATCGATACTGGCTGTCACCGCGTAATGTGGACGTGAATTACATCGTACATACTCAAAGCCCGGAATAATCCGGGCTTTATTTTGAGCGCCAAAACCTGAACAAGGAAAATTAATGAAAGGAAACGTAGAAGCAGTTCTGTTTGATTTGGATGGCACCTTACTGGATACCGCGCCCGATATGGCCAACGCCGCAAACTGTGTTTTGAAAGATCACGGACTCCCTCCTCTTTCTGAAAGCCAGATTCAGGCCAATACCAGTCACGGTGCCAGAGGTCTACTTCGCACGGGCTTTGGCGATGCGCTGCAAGGAAAAGACCTCGACCAACTGCGACTTTCCTTTCTCGAGCACTATGCAGAAAATATTTGTACTACAACCACACTATATAGTGGTGTGGTTGAACTACTGGAACAACTCACCGAGAGACAGATCCCCTGGGGTATTGTGACCAACAAGCCGGGGTTTCTGACTGGAATGCTCCTTCCCTACTTCCCTTTGCTCTTACAGGCCAGAACCATTGTCTGTGCCGACACTACACCACATGCGAAGCCCCACCCCGCGCCGTTACTGCACGGTGCGTCGATTCTGACTATCGAACCAGAAAAATGCCTATATGTTGGGGATATACAGAATGACATTGTGGCTGCCAAAGCGGCCAACATGATGTCTGCGGTAGCGTCATGGGGGTATATCGGTGAAACCGATCGACCAACCGAATGGGAGGCCGATCAGATTTTTAATAAACCTGTAGAGATTCTGTCATTATTCTGATCCCAATCACACTGGTCCAGAACAGAAAATAACCACTATTCAGACGCTTAACGGGATGCACCGAAAGCGTCATCAGGCAAGCAGAATATTTTTTTTTATTTCATTTCGTACCGTAAAAATCGTTGATTTTTTCTATACCATTGCCTTACTTGGGATAAAACAGTGAGTAAGCACTAACATAACAATTCCCATCCCCAAGATATCCACAGACACCTGTCTCAGGGGGAACTTGCATTATCTCCGCCTCACCACTATCTTGTTACTCAAGTCGAGCGTAGACCCTATATATAGTGTTTTGATGACTACGCCATAAGTTTAATATTGATCACAAATCATCCTTGCAATTTGTGAAATTTTACAAAAACAGGTCTTCAGGCAAGGAAATACCGGGAACAAGATAAATGAACCAACAAATTACCGTCCAAAAGCGCAGTGGTGTTAAGGAAAACATAGATCTCGACAAAATCCACCGCGTCATCACCTGGGCCGCTGAAGGCCTCGACAATGTCTCTGTATCACAAGTCGAACTCCGTTCTCACATTCAATTTTACGACGGTATCAAAACTGAAGACATTCACGAAACTATCATCAAAGCGGCTGCCGATCTGATCTCTGAAGAGACGCCGGATTATCAGTATCTGGCTGCACGCCTTGCCGTTTTTCACTTGCGCAAGAAGGCTTACGGCCAATTTGAGCCACCAACGCTTTTCGACCACGTCAACAAAATGGTTGATATGGGCAAGTATGATAAGCATCTACTTGAAGACTATACTGCTGAAGAATTGAACATTCTTGATACCTACATTGACCACTGGCGAGATATGAATTTTTCATACGCAGCAGTGAAGCAGTTGGAAGGTAAATATTTGGTACAGAACCGTGTTACTGGTGAAATCTACGAAAGTGCACAGTTTTTGTACATTATGGTTGCAGCATGTCTATTTGCTAACCACCCGAAAGAGACCCGTCTGGACTACATCCGTCGCTTCTATGACGCGGTATCTCTGTTCAAGATTTCTCTGCCAACACCCATTATGTCTGGTGTGCGCACACCAACCCGTCAGTTCAGCTCTTGTGTACTGATTGAGTGTGATGACAGCCTGGATTCTATCAACGCAACGGCGAGTGCAATTGTTCGCTACGTGAGTCAGCGTGCCGGTATCGGCATCAACGCTGGTCGCATCCGTGCACTGGGTAGCCCAATCCGCGGTGGCGAGGCTTTCCACACTGGTTGTATTCCTTTCTACAAATACTTCCAGACAGCGGTGAAGTGTTGTTCACAAGGTGGTGTGCGTGGTGGTGCAGCGACCCTGTTCTACCCAATGTGGCACCGTGAAGTAGAAAGCCTGCTGGTTCTGAAGAATAACCGTGGCGTTGAAGAGAACCGTGTTCGTCACATGGACTACGGTGTTCAAATCAACAAACTGATGTACACCCGCCTGATCAAGGGCGAGAGCATTTCTCTGTTCTCACCATCAGATGTACCGGGGTTGTACGACGCGTTCTTTGCGGACCAAGAAGAATTTGAGCGCCTGTACGTTCAGTACGAGAACGACCCATCCATCAAGCGTGAAACCCGTAAAGCGGTAGAGCTGTTCTCGCTGATGATGCAAGAGCGTGCCTCAACGGGTCGTATCTACATTCAGAACGTGGACCACTGTAATACTCACAGCCCGTTTGACCCTCAGGTTGCACCGATTCGTCAGTCTAACCTGTGTCTGGAAATTGCGCTGCCAACCAAACCACTGACCAACGTTGAAGACGATCAGGGCGAGATTGCACTGTGTACGCTGTCTGCATTCAACCTGGGTGCGATTAAAGAGCTGGACGAGCTGGAAGAGTTGGCTGACCTGACTATCCGTGCTCTGGACTCCCTGCTGGATTACCAGGATTACCCGCTACCAGCAGCGCGTAAAGCGACCATGAACCGCCGTACACTGGGTGTAGGCGTGATCAACTTTGCCTACTACCTGGCGAAAAATGGCGTGCGTTACTCAGACGGCAGTGCAAACGGCCTGACTCACCGCACGTTCGAAGCGATTCAGTACTACCTGTTGAAAGCGTCTGTTGGTCTGGCGAAAGAGCAAGGCGCATGTCCTTCATTTAACGAAACCAACTACGCGAAAGGCTTGTTGCCAATCGATACTTACAAGCGCGACCTAGATGCAATCTGCGATGAGCCATTGCACTATGATTGGGATGCGCTTCGCTCAGAGATCATGGAGCATGGTCTGCGTAACTCAACGCTTTCTGCACTGATGCCTTCAGAGACTTCTTCGCAAATCTCTAACGCCACAAACGGGATCGAACCTCCACGCGGCTTCGTATCAATTAAGGCGTCTAAAGATGGCATCCTCAAGCAGGTGGTTCCTGAGTACGACAAGTACAAAGACAACTACGAGCTGCTTTGGAACATCGAATCAAACGACGGTTACCTGCAATTGGTTGGTCTGATGCAGAAGTTCGTAGACCAGGCAATCTCTGCCAACACGAACTACGACCCAAGCAAACAGGCTGGTGGCAAGGTACCAATGAAGCTGCTTCTCAAAGATTTGCTTTCTGCCTATAAGCTGGGTGTGAAAACCCTGTACTATCACAACACTCGTGACGGTGCAGACGATGCGCAGAAAGATCTCGCAGCACAAGATGATGATTGCGCAGGCGGCGCTTGCAAAATCTAAGTAAAGAATTTGGGGGGAGCATTAGCTCCCTCTTTGAAGTTTCAACCTGATTGGTAAATTTACGGCAATGGCTTACAGCACTTTTTCTAAAGAAAACAATAACGCACTCAAAGAACCAATGTTCTTTGGTCAGCCGGTTAACGTTGCTCGCTACGACCAGCAAAAGTACGAAATTTTCGAGAAGCTGATTGAGAAGCAGCTTTCCTTCTTCTGGCGCCCCGAAGAAGTCGATGTCTCCAGTGACCGCATCGACTACAACAAGCTGCCAGAGCATGAGAAACACATCTTCATCAGCAACCTGAAATACCAAACGCTGCTGGATTCAATTCAAGGCCGCAGCCCGAATGTGGCACTTTTGCCGCTGGTTTCTATTCCAGAACTGGAAACCTGGATTGAGACCTGGTCTTTCTCAGAGACCATTCACTCGCGTTCTTACACCCACATCATCCGTAACATCGTAACCAATCCGGCACTGGTGTTTGATGACATTGTGGTGAACGAGCACATCATCAAGCGAGCGAATGACATCGCGGGTTACTACGATGACCTGATTAAAGCCACCAGCGATTACCACCGTTTAGGCGAGGGTGAACACACGGTTAACGGTGAAACCGTTGTTGTGTCTCTGCGCGAGCTGAAGAAAAAGCTCTATGTTTGCCTGATGTCTGTTAACGCACTGGAAGCCATTCGTTTCTACGTAAGCTTTGCCTGTTCATTTGCGTTTGCTGAGCGTGAGCTGATGGAAGGTAACGCCAAGATCATTAAACTGATTGCCCGCGATGAAGCGCTTCACCTGACCAGTACCCAGCATATGCTGAATATTCTGCGTTCCGGTGACGACGATCCAGAAATGGCCGAGATTGCTAAAGAATGTGAGCAAACTTGTTTTGACCTGTTCAAAGATGCGGCTGAGCAAGAAAAAGAGTGGGCGGAATACCTATTCAAAGACGGTTCTATGATTGGCCTGAACAAAGACATTCTGTGCCAGTACGTGGAGTACATCACCAATCTGCGTATGGCGGCTGTTGGTCTTAAGCCAGCTTATCAAGGCGCGAGCCAAAACCCTATTCCTTGGATCAACGCTTGGCTGTCTTCTGACAACGTTCAGGTTGCTCCACAGGAAGCAGAAATCAGTTCTTACCTGGTTGGCCAAATCGACAACGACGTTGATATCGACGATCTGGGTGATTTCGAACTATGAGCCGAATCGCTATTACAGTGAACGGACAAACGCTGGTGGGCAATACCCACCAGCCTCTGCTTGAGCAACTCGAGCAAGCAGGCCTGCAGCCAGAATTCCAATGCAGGAATGGTGTGTGTGGAGCCTGTCGCTGCAAGTTAGACAAGGGCAATGTTGCTCAGGACGACGCGATGGCATACCTCGCCGCCGGTGAAATCCTGACATGCCGCTCTACCCCCAGTGAAGATGTTTCATTGGAATTCGATTACCAAGTTTCTTTTGTAGCAAAAAAAGCCGCGAACCTCTGACTCGGTCGCGGCCTTCTTTTTCTTCTTACAGTCAAACCACCTGAATATCTGCCTCGCAGAATGCTATTTCACATCACACACAGCAATATCTGAAGGCAGCGAATCTTGGTTGGTATATACCTTAGTGAAATCAGACAACCTTGCTACCTTAAAGTAGGCGCACTTTATTCTCTGCTCACAGATATGTCACCTTCAGGACTTCTCTCCGGCTTATCTCATATTTCAGTCACTTCATAGAAATATGCAATCCAATACTGAAACAGGTCTCAACGTGTAAGGCGCAACTACGATTTTCCATACCGTTGAAAACTCAATCAGGACTGCAATAAAAACCCTTATAAGGAGCAGACAATGGGATTGCACTTCACCAACAAACAATACCCTGAAATAGAAGATATTTACGAAGAGGCCCTCTCTCAAACCCAGCTTCCCAAGTATTCCCTTCCCCAAAAAGCCAATCACCGGAGCTGATTGCCCAACTGTTGAAAGATGAGTTGTTGATGGATGGCAACGCGCGCCAGAATTTGGCGACGTTCTGCTCGACCTGGATGGAGCCCAGTGTTCACGATTTGATGGATGTCTGTATCGACAAAAACATGATCGATAAAGATGAATATCCCCAAACCGCAGAAATTGAAGCCCGCTGTGTTCATATCCTCGCCAAGCTTTGGAACAGCCCGGAGAGTGACACAACGGTCGGCTGTTCAACCACTGGCTCTTCGGAAGCAGCCATGCTGGGCGGCCTCGCCATGAAATGGAACTGGCGAGCGAAACGCGAGGCTCAGGGAAAACCCGCAGATAAACCCAATATTGTTTGTGGACCTGTGCAAATTTGTTGGCACAAATTCGCCCGCTACTTCGATGTGGAAATGCGCGAAATTCCACTTGATGGTGACGAAGTCTGCATGAACCCAGACAAGCTTTCAGAATATGTCGATGAAAACACCATCGGGGTGGTTCCGACTCTTGGGGTGACCTACACCTGTGTATTCGAGCCAGTAGAAACCATTTCCAAAAAGCTGGATGAGCTCCAAGCGGAAACCGGTCTAGACATTCCTATTCATGTTGACGGCGCTTCAGGTGGATTTATTGCACCTTTTGTTAATCCTGAATTGAAATGGGATTTCAGGTTGCCCCGCGTGGTTTCCATCAACAGCTCTGGTCACAAATATGGTCTCGCGCCCCTCGGCGTTGGCTGGGTAGTATGGCGCGATAAACAGCATCTTCCGGAAGACTTGGTGTTCAACGTGGATTACCTCGGTGGGAACATGCCGACCTTCGCGCTTAACTTCTCTCGTCCTGGTGGACAAATCGTGGCGCAATATTACAACTTCCTCCGTCTTGGCTTTGATGGCTATAAGGGCATTCAGACGACGTGTCTGAATACCGCTCAGTGGCTCGCAGATGAAATCGCTAAGATTGGGCCCTTCGATCTTTTCTACGACGGACGGGGAGGTTTGCCAGCCCTAAGCTACAGCCTAAAAGAAGGCGATTGGGGATTTACCCTCTATGACCTCTCTGATCGCATGCGAATGCGAGGCTGGCAAATTGCTTCTTATCCTCTTCCTGGCAATCGTCAGGACACTGTCATTCAACGCATTATGATCCGACATGGCGTCAGCAAAGACATGGTTGCTTTGCTACTGGAAGATCTGAAGCGCAGCGTTGAATACTTCAAGCAATTTCCACAAGTCCACTCTGGTGCGACTTCTACTTTCCACCACGGCTGATCTTTGTCTCACAGCGCTTTACATCACCCACTGTCAGGCCAGAGGCGGCCTGACAGGTAAAGGACTATCCAAATGAATAACAAAAAAGAATCTTCAGTTGGCGCAAAAGAAGTAGGAAAAATCAGCGTCGTTACCTTCGCAATTATGAATATTGTGGCCGTAGTCAGTCTCAGAGGGCTGCCAGCCGAAGCCGAATATGGATTGAGCTCAGTGTTCTTCTATGTCTTCGCTGCGGCATTCTTTCTGGTGCCTGTCTCATTGGTCGCCGCTGAACTTGCCACTGGCTGGCCAGAAAAAGGCGGCATATTCCGCTGGGTGGGTGAAGCCTTTGGGCCAAAGCTCGCCTTTATGGCAATGTTCTTGCTCTTCGTTCAGGTTTGCGTTTGGTTCCCCACGGCATTGACGTTTGGTGCGGTTTCACTGGCCTTTATCGGCCCAGATCAAACCTTTGATGCCGCCCTATCAGAAAACAAATTCTTCGTACTGGCTATCGTGCTCGCGATTTACTGGTTCGCAACCTTTGTCGCTTTTCGCGGGGTAGCGGCCTTTACCTTGCTGTCTAAATGGGGTGGTATCATCGGTACCATTATTCCCGCCATTATCCTGATACTACTTGGCTTTGCCTTTCTGTTCAGCGGAGAAAAAATCCAGATTGAGCTGGCATGGAAAGACTTAGTACCTGACCTTTCCAACTTCAACAATGTGGTGCTGGCAGCCAGTATTTTCCTTTTTTATGCCGGGATGGAGATGAACGCCATCCACGTTAAAGATCTGGATAACCCTACCCGCTCTTATCCCCTTGCCATTGGTATGGCGGCATTAGGTACTGTGGTAATCTTTGTGCTTGGCACTCTCGCCATCGCCTTTGTGATCCCAAGTGCAGACATCAACCTGACCCAAAGTCTGTTGGTGGCCTACTTCGATATGTTCAAATGGGCAGGACTGGGTTTCCTCGGTCCGATTATGGCGATTTGCCTCGCCATCGGCGTGTTGGCTGGTATCGTCACCTGGGTAGCAGGCCCATCCACTGGTTTGCTTGAAGTCGCCAAGGCGGGCTATATGCCCAGATTCTGGCAACACACCAACAAGAACGGCATGGCAACTCATATTCTCTTGGTGCAAGGCATCATTGTGAGTTTCCTTGCCGTTACTTTCGTGGTGTTACCATCCGTAGAAGCCGCTTACCAAATCCTGAGTCAGCTAGCTGCCGTTATCTACCTCACTCTGTATATGCTGATGTTCTCAGCGGCGATTTACCTCCGCTTCAGTCAACCCAATCGCCCACGCCCATATCGTGTGCCGGGAGGAAAGAAAGGCTTGTATGTGTTTGCCGGAGTGGGTTTTACCAGCTCGGCGATTGCCTTTGCTTTTAGCTTTATCCCACCCAGTCAAATTGCCGTAGGCAGCCCAACAACCTTTATCTCTATTCTTGTTGGCCTCAGTCTGGTGTTCGCCATTATTCCTTTTCTGATATATGCCGCGAGAAAACCGCACTGGCGGAGCGAAAACTCTGACTTTGCACCATTTACATGGCAGGTAGAAGGTGTGCATCCTGGTGTGGAGAACCACTCTGACCGTCACACGGAATCTGTCACCGAAATGCATCGAGAAGGGAAAGGAGACGCACAATGAATCATCTCCCTTCTCCCAGCGAGCTTCAGGCTTTGGTTAACGATACTTACCATCAGTTTCGCGATCTCCCAGGTGGTGAGAATGCCAGTTACATTCCTTGTCTCGCTTCAGTTCCTTCAGCATTGGCAGCATTAGTCGTGGTCACGGCTGATGGTGACGTTTATCAAGCTGGCGACAGTGACTTCGGCTTTGCCATTGAATCCATATCTAAAGTGGTGACGCTGGCTTTGCTGATGGAAGATGTCGGGACCGAAACGGTTCGTGAAAAGATTGGAGCGGAACCTACTGGCCTTCCATTCAATTCGGTATTGGCTTTATGTGAACATCAAGACAAGCCTCTCTCTCCGTTGGTCAACGCGGGCGCAATGGCCAGTGTCAGTCTGCTGAAAGCAGACAATCCAGAACAAAGGTGGCAGCGCATTTTGGACATGCAGCGTCGAATCACCGCGGGAAACGTCACACTGTCAGAGGAAATCAACCAGTCAGAACAGACAACAAACTTCCATAACCGTGGCATTGCATGGCTGCTTTACGCCGCAGGGAACTGTTTCTGCGACCCGATGGAAGCTTGCGAGGTATACACCAGACAATGCTCCACACTCGTCACGTGTAAAGATCTGGCTGTGCTAGCCGCCACATTTGCGAACAAAGGCGTCAACCCAGTGTCTGGCGAACAGGTTATGTCTCGAGACAATGTGGCACCTTTACTCGCAGAGATGACCATGGAAGGTTTGTATGACTACTCCGGTGACTGGGCGTTTGAAGTGGGCCTTCCCGGCAAAAGTGGCGTGGGTGGCGGATTGCTTGCCGTTGCGCCGGGGAAATGTGGCATTGCCGCATTTTCTCCGCCCTTGGATGAATCCGGCAACAGTGTGCGCGGGCAGAGGATGATTGCGGAACTCGCGAAAGCACTCAATCTAAACATCTACCGATAGCGTTGAAAGGTATGCAGAAAAATGGCCTGATTATCAGGCCATTTTTTCATTGCTCAGGGTCTTCTGCTTCCTCGACGGGAATATGAAGCGACTCCAACGTCACCAGTGAGGCAATCTCTGGGAACATGTTTTGACCGGTTAGATAACGTCTCAACAGGTCGAGCAACATGGTACTGCAGTAAATCCGAAAGTTCTCCGGTGTCTGGTTGCGACGCGGCTTCACAATCACTCCCCAATCACCTTCCTGAGACGACAAACCAAGCGCCACTCTACCTGCTTCGAGATTTCCGCAGGCAAGACCAATATTGGCACCTGCATTTTCGCGGGAAGCAGCTGCCATGGCGAGCACAGCGGCCAGCGGATTGTAATCCCCGTCTGCAGTCAGTGTAGATTCACTCAACACCCAAGACTGGACAAGTGCCTGGCGCGTATCGTCATCTTGGTTCAGCCAATTCGTGAGATAACCACCGGAAAACTTCTCGGCAACCGCAAGCTTGAGGCCCGACTCTTCAAGCAATACGCCGACGGACTCCAACATGGGGAGGTTATCCCCTACCATCAAATCGCCAAGAACGTTCCTTATACCGTCTGCCACCAGCGATATTTCAGAATGTTGGCGAGGAGAGAACACTTTCACCTCGATAAAAGGCAAGGAAGAGCGGTATCCCAGCTCGAAACCTTCTGGCAACGCTAAAGACTCAAATTTGTCATTCAGAAGAGATTCTGAAAATCCAAACGTGTAGAAACGGTTAATTTCCCGGCGGTAAGTGTTCGGAAAGCGCTCTTGGAGCCTTGGCAGGATTTCATTATCGAACATCTGCTTAAATTCACTTGGCACGCCTGGCGTGAAGAAGAACAAACAGGCATTGAGTTTGGCGGCAAAGCCACAAGCGCTGCCAACCGGGTTGTCCACCAGCTCACTGCCTTCCGGCAGCATCGCCTGTTTGATGTTACTTTTGGGCATCGTCTTACCGTTCTTTTCAAAACGGCTTTTCAGCTCCGACAACCAATGGCTATTGAGTTCCAGATCGACATCCATCGCCATTGCCATGGCTTCTGTGGTCAAATCATCCGTGGTTGGCCCAAGACCACCATTGACGATCACCACATCTGACACCTGACTGCACCTAACGAGTTCGATGGCGATGTCATCCAGAGCATCCCCCACCGTCACACGACGGTGCATGGCGAACCCTTCTTCAAAGCAACGTCTCGACAGCCAAGCTGCATTGGTATCGGTGATGTCTCCGTGAAGCACTTCCTCACCCGTGCTGAGCATTGCAACTCGAAGTTTGCTGTGTTCCACCGATATCTCCTTGTTCAGACTGTATTAATACTCAAACGTTATCAGGAAGCCCGTTCAAGCACAAAAAATACTCACCAGATGCGATTCAAATTCAACCCACTTTCACAGCAATAGATGCCCCAGCACGGACGTAAACATTAAATTACACCAATCGTACCTAAATTCTTACATATGACTTTACAGTAAAACAGGATTCTATATTCTGGCAGGGTTATAGCAGCATTCACCCTATACAACACTTAAAATGTAAACATATCATTACAAGAAGTCGATTATGCGCAATAAATTTTTAGGAAGCACTTTGATCATCGCTGGCACCACGATTGGTGCAGGTATGTTAGCCCTTCCCCTTGCATCTGCAGGCTTGGGATTTACTCATTCGCTGATTCTGATGATCGCGATGTGGATGCTCATGAGCTATACCGCTTTACTGATGCTTGAGGTTCACCAACATGCACCTGCTAACGCAACCTTAAACAGTCTCGCCAGACAGTTTCTCGGGAAAAAGGGCCAATGGGTGGCGAGCGCTGCCACTCTGTTTCTGTTGTATGCGCTTTGTGCTGCCTACATTGCAGGTGGCGGAGGCCAGTTCCACCATAAACTGACCGCATTTGCAGCGACGGAGTCGATACCACCAAGCGCAGGTATCATTCTGTTTACCGGCCTGGTGGCGACCGTGGTGATGTTGGGCACTCAAAAAGTTGATGTGATTAACCGAGGGTTGTTTCTGCTGAAAGTCGTGCTTCTTGGGCTTTCCCTGGCATTACTTCTTCCCTTGGGAGAGAGCCAAAATCTGGTTTCCTTGCCACTGCAGGAAGGGCTATTGATTGCAGCGATTCCTGTCATGTTCACCTCATTTGGCTTTCACGGCAGTATTCCGTCAGTGGTGGCTTACACCGGGCTCAATATTCACGCACTAAGAAAAGTGATGTTGATTGGCTCCGCCCTGCCACTGATTATTTACGTGCTCTGGCAAGCTGCAAGTTTTGGCGTGTTGGGTGCGTCTACGCTTGCTGAAAACACAAACTTGGGGATGTTTATTCAATCCATCAGTGTTGCGGTAGATTCAACTCGGATCGCCAATGCGATCTCACTGTTTGCGGATTTGGCACTGGCAACATCGTTTCTTGGTGTCAGTCTGGGGCTTTTCGACTTCATCGCTGACATGCTAAAGCGCCCGGCTTCGGTAAGAGGCCGCTTTCAGACAGGTTTAGTGACTTTTCTTCCACCCATGCTAGTCGCTTTGTTCTATCCGCAAGGATTCATTACCGCGCTGGGTTTTGCGTCAATAGCTTTGGTGATCCTGGCCGTTGTACTCCCCGTTTTGATGGCTCAAAAAGTACGCCGTTTAGGTTTAAATCGCGACCAATATCAAGTTTTCGGTGGAAAAGTAGCCCTTTCCATTGCTATGATTGGCGGCCTTTCCGTGATTGCCTCACAATTAGCACACGGTATCGGGTAGTAACCAATTGTCTCGGCATTCTTCTTAAAGGACGTACCGAATAGTGCCGAATGACTCAGCGTCATTAAATTCGACATTTTTTCATGCCAAGCCCCCCACTCTTGACGATGTGATGAGGTTTGGCATTTTGTTTGTGTGGGAGATCCTACGTGCGTTTTCGCTCTACTATCGCCGCGGCCGCTTTATTTGTAACTCATTCTGTTTCCGCTTTCGATGCGTCCACTATCAACTTCGAACAGCAGGCATATCACTACAACACGACCAGCGCCTATTCGCTGCCCGCGTTAGACAATGCTCAGCCTGTAGATACTGGCTACGCTTTCGATGTCAATGAGTACCGTTCACAAGGCTTACCTCGTTACCTGTCAACCTCTTCAGGTAAAGACTGGGATTATCTGATGGGTCAGACCTACACCATTTTAGGGTTGAGTGTGGCTACCGTTGGCCTGATGACTTTCCTGCCGGAGAGCGTGACCAACTGGACTCCGGAAGACCGCGACTTTTCTAACCTCGGTAAAAAGTGGTGGGACAACGTGTCAGAAGGTCCTGTTTGGGACAAAGATGACCACTATCTGAACTATGTCATGCACCCTTATTTTGGGGGTGTTTACTACACCGCAGCCCGTCACTCTGGTTTCACTGAGTTTGAGTCTTTCCTCTACTCGTTCACCATGTCGACCTTCTTCTGGGAGTATGGTGTTGAAGCTTTCGCGGAAGTGCCATCCATTCAGGACATCATCGTGACACCGCTGTTCGGTGCTGCAGTGGGTGAATGGATGTACCTGACCGAGCAAAACATCGTCGCAGACGGTGGTGAAGTGCTGGGCTCAGACACCTTAGGTGGCGTCAGCCTGTTCCTGCTAAACCCTGTGGGTCATATTCACGGTTGGGTGACCAACTTGTGGCAGGGCGACACCGAAGTGCGCATGAACTACGACCCTTGGTTTAACAACCAGGATGCAGCGCGTTACGCAGCAGATGCCGGTGCTCCATATGACAGCCAGTTTATTGGTATGCAGGTCAGCCTGAAGTTTTAAAAGGCCTTCGAGCCATCAAAAAGCCAGCGACTTATCGCTGGCTTTTTTGCATCTGTGAAACTGACAAAGCACCGCTGGTTTCAATCGGCTAAGCAAGCCCCTTGCTGAGAAGTGCGATACCGGCAAAGCCACATAAGATCAGCAGCCCATATCTCACCCACTCAGCCCTGACAAAAGGCGCAAGGCGGAGCGCCAACACCGAAGATAATAAAACGAATGGCAGTGAAATCAGGCTGACTTTCAAATGCCACAAGGTGAAATACCCCGCTAGCGCTTGTGCGCCTAATGAAATCGCGCAGCTGAAAATGAAATAACCCGCGAGCGTTGCTCTGAGTTTAACGACATCCAGCTTCTGAAGCACCAAGGCCATGGGTGGCCCGCCAATCCCAGTTGTCGTTCCCATGATGGCTGCAGCAAACCCCGCCCAGAACATATTCCTATTGTTCGGTTCTACCGCAAATTTGAAGATACTAGCCACAACCGCAATGAGAACTGCAATGCCCATCAGGAGCTCAAGTGCATTCACGGAGAGATAAAAAAGCAAAGCAGAAGCAACAAAGGTACCGGGGATACGCCCAACGAACGCCCAGCCAATCCCTTTGAGTGATAGCTGGCTGCGATATTGCCAAGTATTCACTATCGCTAACCCCAAGGTCACCAATGTGACGGCAGCTGGCACCAACGAGGGGTCGATAAACATAAGAATGGGGGCGGAAACAATGGCAAGCCCGAAACCAATCAGGCTCTGAACAAAAGCGCCGGCACTTAATGCCAGCACTATTAAGACGAGCTCTTCCATGCTCAGTGCCATTTATTTTTTCCTTATGGCATGAATCAGCAAATTCCTCGGTGTCAGTTCCCGAGAGCAAAATGTCGAGACGTCAGTGTGGTAGCCGTTTTCCGTCAGATACAGGGCTCGGTCGAGAACCAGCCAAATTTCGAGTGGACGGCGGAACAGTGTCCGAACGGTCTCCATTTTCTCTACGGTATGGAACCGGCTTTCTCCGATTTTTAGGAAATCATCGAACTGAACATCTTTTGGCAAAGTGATGCCTTTTTGTTCAGATGCCCAACAGCAGAATGCCTCAAACCCCTCATTTAACAAAGACTTTTGTACATTAGGAACCGTAAGATACTTCTCAGTTTTAGATAGGCGCCTCTGTAGGGCATCAAAGCCCAATCGAAAGCTGACTTCGATAAAACGTTTGTTCCTCACGGTTTGCCCAGCCGTCACGGTTTCCTGCAAGGGAAGCTTTAAATCATGTTTGGTGAGCGACAATTCGGATGCTTTTGCTAACGAAGACAACGGTTGATACTGCTTGCTCTGGATCAGGTGGTAGCAACACGGTGAAACCGACACTGAAGTCGGTTTGGCTTCCACTGCGTGACGTAACAGTGTCACATGTAAATCGCCGCAGGCGTGCAACGCCACCGCATGATCACAGCTTTCAACCAATTGTCGGCTTTCATTTGCAAAGGCGTCGCCTTGAACAAACTGCATCAGCAACTTATGTTTGTCGGCATACGCCTGCCCATCTTCACAAAGCGCCTGTTGCCATTCCAGACTGGTAACCCTGGCGTTTTTCGTCACCGCGAGAATACGTCCGAGATATCCTTTCCCCGCGCACCATTCCAGCCAACGCTCCCCCTCTCCACCAATTACAGCCGAGGTAAATGTGCTGATTTGCGACCATTTACGACCGGGAACGCCAGTCGACCAATGGGCATCACAGGGAGCATCACTGGATTTCGGAGTCGCTACTGCCGATAACCCAACCAAGGTTTCTGCATCTGGAAGCCACTTGCTGAGCACTTTGGACAACGCTGCGGGGTCTGCTTTCCAGCTTTCCAATTCATCGAGAGATTGTGTATCTAACCATTCGCAAAGTTCTGGATGGCTCTCACGCCATGGCAAATCGAGACAGTCAAATGGTACGCCTTGCCAAAACGAGGTATGCGAAGAGAGCAAACCATCCAACTGAGTAAAACGTTCGGCGAGAACATTGAGAGATAGCGACAAGAAAGTACTCCACCCGCCATGCGGGATCACCGGAAAAACAGGCGAAGTATATACCTAAACAAACTGAAGATGCAGAGCTGGCTAACGCACAGGGAGGTCAAACTGGTCGAAGAACCGCTCGACCTCGTTGGGGTCTTTCATCTGCATCACTTTTTCGATGGTTTCCCGTGTCAGGTGTGGTGCGAAACTCTCGATAAAGTCATACATATAGCTGCGAAGGACAGTCCCCCTTCTAAACCCAATACGTGTCGTGCTCGCATCAAAAATATGGCTGGCATCTATCGCCACCAAATCCCTATCTAATTCATTGTCATAGGCCATACGCGCCATCACACCAATACCGACACCCAACCGCACATAGGTTTTAATCACATCCGCATCGGTGGCGGTAAACACAATATTCGGCTTAAGTTTGGCTTTATTAAACGCAGTATCCAGACTGGAGCGACCGGTAAAACCGAACACATAAGTCACCAGCGGGTACTGAGCAATATCGTAAATGGTGATGGAAGAACGCTGTGCCAGTGGATGATCCTTTCGAACAATCAATGAACGCGTCCAGTGATAACAAGGCAGCATCAATAGATCTTCATAAAGGTGTGATGCTTCCGTCGCAATGGCAAAGTCAGAAGCACCTTTTAAAACAAAAACCGCAATTTGACTCGGCGCGCTTGATGCATGTGTAGGGACACTTTCGGATAACGCTTCACGAATCGTGAAATCACGTCAGGCAGGGCATATCGTGCCTGTGTGTGGGTTGTTGCAATATTCAGTTGGCCACGCTCTGGATTGGTGTATTCCTGCGCCACAGATTTAATGCTGTCGACGCGGGAGAGTATATCCCGCGCAATCTCGACAATCTGGCTACCTGCTGGCGTCAATTTGGTCAGGTGTTTCCCGCTGCGACCAAAAATCTGCACACCCAGTTCATCCTCTAGCGAACGAATTTGCTTGCTGATGCCTGGCTGGGAGGTATAGAGGCTTTCTGCGGTAGAAGAAACATTGAGGTCGTGGTTAACCACTTCGACGATATATTTTAGTTGTTGTAATTTCATAATGTTGCAGCAAGCAATAAATGGGACTAATGCTGTTATAGCGCTAAAATTAGCGGAGGCGTAGCCTTATCGCACGTAACCTTTATCCAGCGCCCAAAATACCTTGTCCCGTTCAGGCTTTATAAACATGGGATGTGGGAAATAACTTAATGATAGCGCTGTGAATAAACGTGCGTTCAAACGCAGTAAGTTGGAGAAAAGGGTTACGCAACGTCAGAATTTAGCTAAGATCGAAAATAGTACTAACAAACTATGACCCTATCTACAGATCGTGTATCTTAGGCAGTCATCGTTTTAACTGGGATTATCGACGCTCACTTATGAATATCGCCTTAATTGTTGGCCTCTGCGTCATTTTGCTTGGTCTTATTGTTGGCTACAACATCATGGCCCAACAGCGCCAGCGCGTAGAGTCATCAAAGCGCCAAGAAATGGCTAAATATATTGCAGTTATTGATGCCACTGAAGAGCTGATCGGTAACGCACACAACCTGCCTTATAGCGGAACCCTGCTGGTTTGTTTGAACCAGAAAATTCTCGACGCCCTTAAAACCATGCATGAGATAGACAAGAACGATCGTTCCCTACCTCAACGCATCGCAGATGTGCAGCAGCAAATTAACCAAATCAAACAGGCTTATCAAAACAAAGAGTCTACCTCTTTCCGCGTACCAGATAGCGATCGAGAAGCGATTTCAATGCTGAAATTGGTCAAACGTCTGCGCGCAGTCATCAAAGCTGAGCACACCAAAGGTCGCATGCAAACACAAGCGTTCGTGGCAGAGAACTCGCGCCTCGAGCAGATGCAAATGAAGATCAACATCGAGAATGTGTTGAAACGTGTAAACGATGCGAAGATCAAAGGCCAGATGGGTACTGCCCAACAATTGCTGAAAAAGGCGTTGGATGTGGTGAGCGCTAAGAATGACCCATACTGTCAATCAGCGAAAGAAAGCCTCTCCGCCATGCTGGAAGATGTCAATTCCGACCTGAATAAATCCACTGCTGCCCAGCAACCAAAAGAAAAAGAAGGCGACGAGTTGGACGAGCTGTTTGCTCCCAAGAAAAAGTGGTAGCCTCTCTTCTCTTGTGCGCAAAAGCTCCTTTATGGAGCTTTTTTGTGCCTGTCACTCGTCACCGCAATCCCATACTCCTCCAGACTGAATAGGTAATAATCCATACACACAAGAATCACTTTCGATACATTTGTTCAGTATTTATTTTAATCTGCGAATTATTTGTGCGTCAGATAGCATTTTTTTATTAAAGAACAACGTACGGTGTGCCGATAAGAATGTTTGATGTCACAATCCTCGGCCTTTTTTGGCTTCTCCCAAGTCTTTATTTAGAGGCGTAAATTTAGAAGCCGTTGTGACTTAGGCTGCCGAGCTAAGCCGCGCAGTGTTTGAATCCCCATCGCCAGACTGTCGTAGAGTGAGAGAACAATGAAGTTGTCCGTCGTACAGAGAACAGTTGCGGGTTTTGTCTTAATGTTCGTATTAATGGCATTACTTAGCAGCGTTAGCCTGTTCAACGCCAAGACCCTACAGGGCAAAGTTGAACAAATCACCGACCAATCCACCCCTATGGTTGTTGCATCCGGAAACCTGATCACTCAGCTGATGCGCACCAATCTATTGGTCAGAACTTTTCATAACGACCCATCTGAAGCGAGTCAGATTGACCAAACGTTCGAAGAGCAAAAACGCCACTTCTTCGACACGCTCAATACTGCTCAACAGGGCCGCCCAACGGACGCTGAGCGTCAGCAACTGAACGCGATCACTCAGGCGTCTAATGGTTACTTTGAGCAAGCAAAAGTACTGATTGAACTGCAGAAGCAATCCAACCAACTGATCGCTGAGCGAGAAGCGTTGGATCTTAAATTCCTGCGTTTAGAAGATACCTACCAGTGGGCTGCTAACCTTCTTTTGCAAAAAGCTTCTGTGAAGCGCTCACTGCACAACCGCGCAGAACTCATTACCAGTGGTATTGCCCGTGACCTGAAAATGCTGCGCCGAGCTGATCAAGACACCAACCTTCATAAGCTGCGTGCCACCATGGCAAAAGACATCGAAATCGCGTTCAAACGCCTTGAGCTGATTAACGTAGAAGATGATGTTAAAGCCCGTTACTCACGCAATCTGAAAAAAGTTGAATCCCTAACATTGGGAGACAAGGGTCTGATTGATGTCTTGAGCCAACAACAACAAATCAACGCGCGTCTCCAGCAAGAGAACCAACGCACAAACCGTTTGATGGATGATATTCAAGGTCAGCTTGAAGGCTACGCTCAGTATGCACAGCAACTGGCGACCAGCAGCCGTGAAGACGCAGAATCCGCGGTGAGCGAAGCGTTTTTCTATGTGTTCCTGATGACCTCCATTGCCGCTGCTGTCAGCCTTTGGGTTGGTGTCAGCACCACGCGTAGTATTCAAAAACCACTGGCACTGATCCGAAACGTGCTGGACAAAATGACCGACGGCGACATGCGCACCCGTGCAAATTACAACGCGCAGGATGAGTTCGGTGAGCTGAGCCGTTCAATAGATGAACTGGCGAACACCATGTCACAAACGCTGGCAAAATTCGGCGACGGCGCACAGCACCTGCTGGATGAAGCAAGCCGCGCAGCGAATGTTAGCGAAAGTGCCATGTCACGCGTGGAAGACCAGAAATCACGTACCGATCAGGTTGCCGCGGCTATTTCTGAGATGGAAGTGAGCGCCAAGGAAATCTCCCGCTCTACCGAGCTGACCGTATCGGAAGTAGAAAGCACGAACGATGCGGCGAACAGTGGTCGTTCGCAGGTTTCCCGCAGCCGTCAGCTGACTGAACAGCTCTCTGGCAACATTGAAGAAGCCGTGAACAATACTCAACAGTTGAACCAGTACTCCAACAACATCGGCTCAATCCTGCACGTGATTCAGGACATCGCAGAGCAAACCAACCTGCTGGCACTCAACGCAGCGATTGAAGCAGCGCGTGCAGGCTCTCATGGCCGTGGCTTTGCCGTTGTCGCAGACGAAGTGCGCGCCCTAGCAACTCGCACCCAGCAGTCGACGGAAGAAATCCAGCTGATGATCAACAACCTGCAAGGTAATGCGTCACGCATGGCGGAAACCATGAGCAGCAGTCAGAAGCAAATGGAAGAGTGTCTGACCCAGACGCGCCTGACGGACGAAACCCTGCAAGACATCGTGTCACGCATGAAGTCTATCCATGAGATGGCAGTGCATGTTGCTCAAGCCACCGAAGAGCAGATCAAGGTGAGCCATGATGTCGCAGAACACATCAACGGTATCGCACACGTGGCCTACGAAGCAGAGAAAGATGCACGCGCATCAGCTTCGAGCAGTGAAGCACTGGCGGACCTGGCACAAGACCAGCAAAACCTGATTGCAAACTTCCGCGTTTAAGGAGCAGAGAATGAAGAAATTAGCCCTGCTGCCTATCGCAGCACTGACCTTTGCCGCTTCTACGCTGGCGAATGCACAAACCACGCTGGTGATTGATTCATGGCGTAGTGATGACGCAGTGTGGAACGAGAAAATCATCCCAGCGTTCAACAAACACTACCCAAACATCAAAGTGGAATACCGCTCACCACCAGATCTGGATGCCTCCAAGTGGAACGGTGACATGGAAGCGCGCTTTAAAAGCGAATCCGCAGGTGACCTGATTGCCTGCCGCCCTTTTGATGGCTCGCTGGGCCTTTTCGAGCGCGGTCTGTTGAAAGAAGTGACCGAAATGGAAGGCATGGAGAACTTCCCGAGTTTCGCTCTGGCACCTTGGCAGACGGACTCTGGCGCACAGACGTTCTGTTTGCCAATGGCATCTGTTATTCATGGTTTCTTTTACAACAAAGACATCTTTAAAGAAGTCGGCGTGAATGAACCAGTGACTAAAGCTGATTTCTACTGGGCGCTGGAAAAAGCCAAGCGTGCGGGTTACCTGCCACTGGCAATGGGCACCAAGGACAAATGGGAAGCAGCGACCATGGGCTTCCAGAACATTGGTCCAACCTACTGGAAAGGTGAAGATGGCCGTGACGGCCTGCTGACAGGTAAAGAGCGCGTTGACAGCAAACCTTACCGTGACACCTTCCGCGAACTCGGTAAGTGGGCAAGCTACATGGGCGATGACTTTGATCAGCGCGGCTATAACGACGCGATCAAAATGTTTGCTGACGGCAAAGCGGCGGTTTACCCGGCAGGTTCTTGGGATATCGGCACCTTCCGTGGAAAAGTCAACATGGGTGTGTTCCCACCACCGGTTGAAAAACGTGGTGATGCTTGTTATTTCAGCGACCACACAGACCTTGGTATGGGCATCTACTCCAAGTCTAAAACCCAGAAGCGGCAGAGACCTTCCTGAAATGGATGACCACCGCAGAGTTCGCAGAGCTTCTAACCAACGAAATCTCTGGCTTCTTCTCACTGTCGAACCACTTCTTTGATGTGAAAGACCCAATCGCTCAGGAAATGATTTCCTGGCGCGACCAGTGTGATTCGACCATCCGTAACTCGGCACAGGTTCTGTCTCGTGGAGAGCCAAACTTCGAGCTTGAGATTTGGGAAACCAGCGTAGGTGTGATGACAGGCCAAATGAGCCCTGCTCAAGCCGCTAAGCAACTGCAAGATGGCCTTGAGGAATGGTATCAGCCTCAGAAAGATAGCAAGCAAAGTGCCTCAAACGGCAACTGTAACTGCGCGCCTTTGTTGTAATCAATATTGACGAAATCAAACCCGGCTCCCGCGCCGGGTTTTCTTTTATCTGCGGCTTGCCGACCTTGTTACCTAAGCTGTCATGAACAGTTAATCCGGTTACCGAATGACACTGAAAACCAACAGTTACAACACCAAACCTAAGCGCATTTTACCGGCCTATAACCACTAATTCCGTAAGGGAATATCATATTTAGTTTTCATCTAGATCCCGATACCGACCGTTGATCTTGTTCACGTTTCGCTTTTCATCCGTCCCTATAATCAGCGGCGATTTCCACTTTTACTGTTGAATAACTATGAGCACAGAAGAAAACAAAAGCGGTCAGGCACGCGTCATCATGACCAGTGTCATCGCGGTATCCGCACTGATTTTCCTATCCCAGTTTGTTATCGGTACCAAGAAGATTGATCTGGGATTTGCCACTATTTCTATCCTGCCAATGCTGTTTGCCGTGATGTTCGGTATGGCACTGTCAGTAAACTGGACCAAGTCCAAGATCAAAGCGTGGGGCAAAGTCTTCACTGAGAAAGAAGAAGGTTTCTGCGGCAAGATGGTGGGTTACTGTCTGCTGGTGCTGGGTACCCAATACGCGGGCATGATTATCCCTAACCTGGACATGATCATCGATGCTGGTGTTCCACTGCTGTTCCAAGAGCTGGGCAACCTGCTTCCAATCCTGATTGCCATTCCTTTGGCGGTGAAATTCAAGTTCGACCGCAAAGCGATCGGCGCATGTTCATCGATCAGCCGTGAGCCTTCTATCGCGGTTATCCAAGGCAAATTCGGCACAGGCAGCCCAGAGTACGTTGGTGTACTGGCTATCTACCTGTGTGGTTCTGTTATCGGCACCCTGTGGTTCTCTGTACTGGGCAGTATCGCTCCGCTGACGGGTCTTCACCCACTGGCACTGGCTGCAGGTTCAGGCGTAGGTTCTGGCTCAATGCTGAGCGCAGCATCAGGTGCATTGGTATCAGGCCTTGAGCCAGCGCTTGCACAACAAGTGCTGAGTATTGCTGCGGCATCTAACCTGCTTTCATCTGTTCTGGGCGCACTGTCGCTGACTTTCCTTGGCCTGCCATTGGCTGAGCTGATGTACAAAATTTGCAATAAAGGTAAATAAGCCATGAAAGTGATTATGAATGACATGAAGCTGGTCTCGCTTGCGATTGTACTGGCTGGCTTTACCCAATTTCTGACCAACGGCACTGCGCCGACTGAGATGGTACACAGCTTCATTGCTATGTCTGTGATTGTGTTCCTCTCTCTGGTTGCGAAGAAGTTCATTCCTTCTTCACTTCCAACGTTCGCCTACGCGACCATTATCGGTATTCTGATTTGTCTGCCTGAGACCCCGGTTCGCACTTACTTCCTGGAATCAGTGGGTAAGATCCAGTTCCTGTCTGTGTGTGTGCCGCTACTGGCATTTGCAGGTCTGTCTGTTGGCGGACAGATGGAAGAGCTGAAAAAGATGTCTTGGAAAGTTATCGTTATCTTCCTGATTGTGGCGACCAGCTGTTTCTTCGGAGCGTCTGTGATTGCACAAATCGGGTTCCAAATGAAAGGGATTATCTAAATGTCGGCTAAGTACTCAAACTTCAATCTGGACAGCAAGCTGCTTGGCCTGCATGAGTTCAGCATCAACACACGTCGTGACCTGCACCAGATCCCTGAGATCTCCGGTGAAGAGTTCAAAACCACGGCTTACTGCCAGGCGCTGATGACTGAGATGGGTTACAGCCTGACCACTTACGAAGGTTTCACTGGCTTCATCGCTGATCTGACCGTGAACCCTGAGTGGAAACGTGTTGGCTTCCGTGCGGACATGGACGCACTGGAAATGGACGACATGACGGACAACGAATACCGTTCGACGCATGAAGGCCGCTCACACAACTGTGGTCACGATACCCATATGGCGATCATCCTGACCACGGCGAAATACCTTGCCGAAAACCAGACCGAGCTGAAACACAACGTACGCTTTATCTTCCAAATGGCGGAAGAAGACATGCGTGTACCGGGCGCAAGCAAAATGGTTGAGCTGGGTTGTATGGAAGGCATCGCGGAAGTGTATGCACTGCACAATGACGCGGCTCTGGAATACGGCTTCGTGAAAATCAACAACGGCATCATGTCTTCTTATGGCTCTGCGTGGACTTTGGACGTTCATGGCGTTTCTGCTCACGGTTCAACCCCGCAGAAAGGTCTGGATGCGATTCGCGAAGCCAGCCGTATTATCATGGACATGGACTACGTGGTTGCCAAGCGCACTAACCCGTTCAGCCCTGCAGTATTCGGTTGTGGTATGTTCAACGGCGGCAGCATTCCTAACGCTGTGCCTGACTATGCACAGGCTCGCGGCACCATCCGCGCTATGGACGCTGAAACTGATCAGATCCTGAAAGACAGCTTTGAAACTTTCGTAAAAGAAAGTGAAATCCGTGGCTTCAAAACCACGATGGTTTGCGAAGGCTACCCAGCAGTCATCAACCACCCAGAGGCTTACCAGCGCGTGGTAGATGCAGCGCGCGCTATCGTGCCTGCTGACCGTCTGGATCCAAATGGCAATCCAATGACAGGTTCTGAAGATTTCAGCCTGATGGTGAATGCAGCAGAAGATCGCAAAGGCGCGATGTTCTTCCTAGGTAGTGGTAACAAAGAGGCAGGCATTTGTAATTACCTGCACTCAAACCCTTACTATGTGGATGACGACTTTCTGTTGGTCGGTGCGCAGATTTTTATCCATATCGCCTGCCACTAAGCTTAACTTCCCCCATAAAAACCAAAGGCCAGACGCTTTTTGCTCTGGCCTTTTTTCTATTCTCTACAACTTCTTATACTTAAAGACGGTGGAATCTGGACAACACGTAGTCTTTTTCTTGTTTGTATCACTTTTGAGCTAGGCTCTAAATGGACGAACACAGTCTGATATTAAATAATCCGCCACCAAAACATATTTAAGTTATTTAGGGAAAAAGGATGACCTGTTTCAGACAAATAAAAGGTGCATATAAGCGCCAGAAAGGTTTTGCCAGCCGACGCGTAGCCTTAGTCATGCTAATGGTCTCCGCACTTATTTTTGCTGCTATTGTTGCCAGCACTGCTCTGCGCGCTTCTCCACCAACTACAGCAGCAGTAACACCCTTGAGTATTCCGACACTCATTGACAGCCGAACTCAAAATGGCCTGATAGTCATCGATATCAAAGAAGGTGAGCACGAGTTTTATCCCGGGGTTAAGAGTAAAACCAGTGGCTACAATGGTGGCTATCTGGGTCCAACAATAAAAATGTACAAAGGCGAAAGTACAGCCATTGCGTTTACCAACCATCTTGATGAACCAACGAATATTCACGGTCATGGCTTACACGTTGTAGGAAAGATTGACGGCGGTCCTCAAAACAAAATCCTACCCGGAGATACATGGAACGTAACCATTCCTGTCGTGCAACAGGCCTCCACTAACTGGTATCACCCACACCTTAAAGGCTCCACTGCCAAGCAGGTTCATTCTGGACTGGCGGGTTTTTATCTTATTGAGGATGAGCATTCACTGTCTTTGGGGCTCCCAAACACCTACGGCGTTGATGACATACCTTTGGTCATTCAGGACAGAAACTTTGTTGATGGAAAGATGACGCCATACCCGGCTAACGACATGCCGGAGGATTTGAGAGAAGGCACGCTTGTGGTCAATGGCACCATCAATCCCTACACGATGGTACCTCAATCTTTTGTCAGATTACGTTTACTCAACGGCTCCAATGCCCGCTCGTATGAGTTCTATCTGGAAGGCGACCAACCTTTCTATAAAATAGCGACAGAAGGCGGCTTGCTGGCCTCCCCGGTAGAATTAACATCTTTGAAAATGGCACCTGGAGAACGGAATGACATCGTCGTTGATATGTCAGCCGTCGAAAACCAGAGGGTGCTGGCAAGGCTGTTACCCATGAATTATAGCGGATTCAACGCTGCGCTCGTTCCTTTCTCAGAAAGCCAATCTGTTCTTGAACTCCGGGTTGATAGCTCGCTCGAGGCGCTAGCATCTGCGTTACCCAAACAACTCAATACCATTACCCCTTACCTTGAAAAAGACGTTCAGGTAGAGCGTATTTTTGAGCTGGATGATATGTCCATTAATGGTCAACAGATGGACATGAATGTCATTAACCATGAATCCAAGTTAGGACAGCTGGAAAAGTGGACAATCAATTCAGGTAGGCATCCATTTCACATGCACGGCACGTCCTTTCTGATTTTGTCGATGAACGGAAACCCGCCAGCGCCAGAAGACCAAGGTTGGAAAGACACCATCTATCCAAATGGTGAGGCCGAAATTCTGCTGAAGTTCGAATATGAGGCTCCCGAGCAATGGCCATACATGTACCACTGCCATATTCTGGAGCACGAGGATATGGGAATGATGGGGCAATTCACCGTCGTTAAGTAAACCTGGTAGAACAAAACAAGTAAGGGGAAGCCATTAGCTTCCCCTTTTTCTTTGGCGTTTAAACCGATTTCACGCACATCACATGATAGATACCATCATGCATCTCTGTCCCTTCGGTTTCTTTTTCAAAGCCTGGGAATTCTTCATCCCACACTTCAAGGCTCTTGAGATATTTGATTTGCGGACTGTTCTCGTCACCGAAGCTCTCTCCGGACATTAACATCGGAATGCCCGGTGGATATGGGATAACCGCATTGGCAGCAACACGCCCAACGAGTTGATGCGAAGGCACCATTTCCACGTTATCAGCGACGATAGCCTGATAGGCGGCGCGTGGCGTCATCACGGCTTCTGGTAGCGTTTCGTAAGCCGCATTCAATACTTCACCCGGATTGTGCTGTTTCAGATAACTGAAAATCTTGTCGCCCAAATCCTTAAGCCCCATCTCGCCATAGACATCAGGGAAATCTGACGCCAAATCAGGCAGCGAATCCACCAGTGGCGTGTTGTTGTCGTAGTGACGTTTGAAACCCATCAGCGTATTGACCAGCGTTGCCCACTTACCTTTGGTGATACCCATTGAGAAGAGGAACATCACCTGAAAATCTGTGGTACGGGTCGGCACGATACCGAAGCGTCCGAGGTAGAGTGTAACCAGTGCGGCTGGCACACCTTTATCAAGCAGTTTGCCATCATCGCCCATGCCCGGCGCGAGAATACTGACCTTGATTGGATCGAGCATACACCAGTCTGCAGGCATATCTTTGAAGCCGTGCCAGTTGTCGCCAGGGTGCATCACCCAGGCATCCTGACTCTCGCATAGCAAGTCTGCAGGCGCATCTTCGAAGGCGTAAGTTTCCCCGGTTTCTGGGTCTTTGACAGTGTCCGCATTCCACGGCGTGAAGAACCAGTCACCATTTTCTGTGTATTCACGATTCAGCCGCCCCATCGCCTGACGGAAATCCACCGCTTCGCGAATCACTTCCAGCGTCAGCGAATGACCTCGGTTACCGGCCATCTGCGATACGGCTATATCATTCGATGCACAGATCGCATACAACGGAGAAGTGGTCGCGTGCATCATGTACGCCTGATTGAAGCGCTCAAAGCTGATGGCGCCTTTACCGTTTCTCACATGTAGCCAAGATGCTTGGGACAAGGCATTCAGCAGTTTGTGGGTAGAGTGAGTCGCAAACACGGTTGGCGCGTCCGGGTCTTCGGTTGGCTCGCCGCGCATCGCATAGTGTTTTTCGTAGATAGGGTTAAAGCGTGCATAACCGTACCAAGCTTCATCGAAATGAATACGGTCGCTGCTCTCGGCCAGAATGTCCTGTGCCCTTTCAGCGTTATAACAAAGACCGTCGTAGGTACAGTTTGTCAGCACAGCATACACCGCGCGTTGGTCCGCGTAATCTTTGGTGAGTGAGTAATCTTTCGCCCGCTGATCGAGCACCTGCTTGGAGAGCTGGTCAGGATAGATGGGGCCGATAATGCCGTAGCGGTTGCGTGTTGGCAGCAGGTAAACGGGCCGTGCACCGGAAAGCATCAGTCCCTGCTCAATCGACTTGTGACAGTTGCGGTCGCAAATCACCAGATCATTCTCGTTCATACAGGCGGACATAATGGTGCGGTTGGAGCCTGATGTACCCGTCACCAGCGAGTAAGATTGGTCAGCGCCAAAGACCTTGGCCGCATAACGCTCACTGTCACCAAAATAGCCCGTGTGGTCGAGCAATGAACCTAAGCTCCCACGCTCGATCCCCATGTCGGTGCGGAACAGTCCCTCACCGTAGTAATTGTAAAAGCGTTGTCCTGCTGGGGTCTTGGTAAAGCCAACGCCTCCTTGGTGACCTGGTGCTGCCCATGAATACTCATGAATATCGTCATATTTCATCAATGCGGACATCAGTGGAGGTAGCAGCTGCTTACGGTAGCGGTTCATTGCGGCGACGGCTCGGCCTGCTATGAAGTCTGGCGTGTCTTCCAGAATCCAGGCGAACTCATCGACTTTTTCCATCATCTCTCGGGTGACGTGAAGGGTGATTTTCTTACGCTCAGCCAGCAGGAACACAGGGACATTTTGCTGACGACGGTTGAGCTTTTCTATCAGCACATAAAAGCGCTCATTTTCTTCGCTTTGGGACCCGCTCATGGCTGATGTAAGCATCAGACAATCAAGCGCAGTATTCGAAAAAATCACCGAATAACAATCATCAAAGCTTGTCGCCACCATGACTCTTGCGCCGCTGCTTTCCAGCTCTGCAATCAGCCTTTCAATCGCATTACCCACTACACCTTCTTTATGGGCTTCTTCCAAAATCAGAACATTAAATTTCTTTCCGTAGGTTTTCATAGCCAGCTCCGACACTGAATGAGGAGAAGTGTTTTGTTTGAGTCCCATTCACCATAGAAGAGCCCTCTGGCAGACAAAGTCGCAAAAAAGACAAATTTGAAGAAAAAACCAAAGTGAAAATTGATGCATTGCCGATAGGGCGCATCATCAATCCCCTATTTTTATTGGCTTACAGAAATGTGGGTAATTAGTTTCATTAGGACGAACTGTGCTTTTGTCTTGTAAAAGAACCAAACACCTCACTACTCCACTTCTACTTTCAATTCGACAGGCAAAGCCTTTTCACTTGTTTCGATGCAGCGGCGGGAGATCGTCAATCGAACGTGTATGCAGCAAGGCTGAATACCTGCATTTCTTGCCCAAATAATGCAGTGGAGAATCAGTATGGCGTCAGAACAAAATAAAATGGGACTGGTGGGATTAACCACCATAGTGACTGTAAACATGATGGGCTCTGGCATCATCATGCTGCCAGCAAGCTTGGCTCAAACCGGGGCAATTTCGCTGCTTTCATGGGTTGTGACGGCACTGGGCGCAATGTGTATTGCCTATGCGTTTGCCAAGTGTGGCATGTACTGCAACAAAGACGGCGGCATGTCTGCTTATGCCAACGAAGCGCACGGAAAGTCATCCTTCTTTATTGCTTCATATACCTATTATGTCTGTCTGGTGATCAGTGCGGTGGCGATTGCTGTGTCAGCGGCTGGTTATTTGGTGCCCTTCTTCCCTTGGATTAAAACCACTCCGATACACACTTTTATTGCTGTGGTCGCCATTTTGGTTGTCACCATGGTTGCCAATTTCTGGGGGCCGAAAATCACCGGTCAAATCTCTGCTATTACGGTCTGGGGCATCATCATTCCAGTGGTTGGCTTATCCGTTGCCGGCTGGTTCTGGTTCAAGCCTGATGTTTTCGCCGAAGCGTGGAATCCCCATCAGGACACGACCATCACCGCGGTCTCATCAGGCATCGCATTAACGCTATGGGCTTTTTTAGGGATTGAGTCAGCCGGGGCCAATTCAGGGGCCGTAGAAAACCCCGAAAAGAACGTTCCTTTGGCCTGTATGCTCGCCACCAGCTTCACCGCCATCGTTTACATCACATCAACGTCAGTGATTCAGGGCATTATCCCGAACGCCGAACTGGCCAAATCCGATGCGCCTTTCGGGTTGGTTTATACCTACATGTTTAACGAAACTGTGGGCAGTATTATCACCGCACTGGCCGTGATTGCCTGTATCGGTTCCTTACTTGGTTGGCAGTTTACCAATGCGCAGGTATCGAAAGCCGCAGCAGACATTCGCCTGTTCCCGAAAGTGTTTGGTGAAGTGAATAAAAACAATGCGCCCATCAAAGGCATGTTGATTATGTTGGGGCTCGAATTGTTGCTGGCTGTGATGACGATTTCGCCAAATCTGGTCAAGCAGTTCAATGTACTGCTTAACCTCGCGGTATTCATCAATATGGTTCCATACATACTGTCGCTGACCGGTCTCGAAGTCATTCTCCGCAAGCAGAATGTCAGCCAGAAAGAGTATAAAACGGCAGCTACGATCGGGACTTTCGCCGTGATTTACAGTATTTACGGCGTGTATGCCTGTGGTCAATCTGCCGTGTTCTGGGGCTCGATCCTCACCATGTTCGGCTACATCTTCTATGGATTCGTTGCTGCACGCGACAGAAATGACGGCACGCCCGCTTAGGAGGAAATATGTCAGACATTGAAGTCCAAACAATGAAGAAACTGGCGACGTTCCTTTTGATCGGTACGGTTATCGCGATTTCACCACTTGCACTGTACGCTGCCGAGGAAGTGGTGATTGAAGAATCGGAAACCGTGACGCTCCCTACGGATGATGCCATGACAGCGATAGAAATCATCATTGGCAAACGTATTCCCGACAGTGTGCTGGAAGATGGTAGGCCGCATCATGTCTATCGGCCGAAAACCCCCATCTTCCATCAGAACCATCCGGAAAATGAACCTGAACCTCCCGCGATCCGCAAGCACCTGTTGGTGGATCATCCTGAGCTCAACAACAATCAGGGCAGAGTCATTCGGACACCACCGCCGGAAAGTGGGGAGACCTCCAACAATTGAACGTAAAAACGCCAGCATATTCGCTGGCGTTCTTCACTCTTCTTTCAGGTTAGTAAACGGGGAGTTCCAGACCTTCAAACAGCTTGTCGACTTTCTCGCTGCTGTTTTGCATCAACACACTTTCCATCAGTGTTTTGGTCAGATGAGGCGAGAACGACATCAGGAAGTCGTACATGTAATTTTGCAGCAAGATGTCTTTCGAAAAGCAAATCCAAGCGTTACACGGCTCAAACAAGTGATCGAGGTTGATATAAGTCAGACCCGTGTTTTCAATGTCGCGTGCTGCCAAGGTAGAGATAATGCCGATACCAAAACCAAGCTGGACATAACGCTTAATCACGTCAGCATCCATCACCGTCATAAAGTAGTTCGGATTGATACCCGCGCGTCTGAAGGCTTCATCCTGAACCTGACGGCCAGTTGAACCCGGCTCGTAACTCAGAATCGGATATTCAGACAATTGCTTGAGCGTTGGCTTGCGGACATCCGCCAGCGGATGATCTTCCGGCACCACCAATCCCATCGTCCAGAGGTACGCAGGCAGCTGGATTAAATCGTTGTCTGCACCAATATCGTGGGCCACGATGGAAAAGTCAGAATGCCCCTTACTGATCACCCCCTTCGTTTGCAACGGCAGTGTCGGATGCAAGTGGAAGTTGATGTTCGGATACTTTTTAGTGAAGTAAGACACGCTGTTTGGCAGCAAGTAACGTGCAATGGTATGCGTGGTATAGATATTCAGCGTACCTACACTCGGATCCAGATGCTCGTTCGCCAGCGCTTTAATTTTTTGCTCCAGCGCCAGCATGCGCTCGACCTGCTCAAGGATTCGTTCACCGATCGGAGTAATACCGCTGAGGTTTTTACCACGACGTTCAAAAATCCTCACGCCCAGTTCTTTTTCCAGCAATCCGACTTGTTTACTGACGCCTGGCTGGGTTGTAAAAAGCGACTGGGAGGCCGCGGACACGTTTAAATTGTTGTCCTTTATCGCTTTTAGATATTTAAGCTGCTGAAGTTTCAATCCCTTACCTCACAAAAAGCTATCAGCTATAGATCTTAAATTTATAAGAGCGATCAAATTTAAACAAGCACTAAGGTAGGAATTTGCTTGTTGCTGCGAACATTGTTCCGTTAAAGACGAAAAAGCCCGCTGTCAGCGGGCTTCAGCAAGACTCAGAGGTTTATTTCGCCATCACTTCATCCAGCACACTGTCGCTGGCTTCTTCGATAAGATCCAACACCAGCTCAAAGCCTTTTGAACCGCCATAGTATGGGTCTGGGATTTCAGCCAACGATGAGTTGCCATGGCTCAAAAACAAAGAAACTCTGTCACGAAGATGATCTGGGCAACGGTCCAGCAGGTCAGCAAGGTTCGCTTTGTCAGAAGCCAGAATCATGTCGAACTTTTCAAAGTCATCATCTTCAACCTGACGCGAGTATATGCCCGTGAAATCATAGCCTCTGGCTTCTCCGGCTTTCCTTGCTCTTTCATCAGGCTTAGCGCCTGAGTGATAACCGATGGTGCCTGCCGAATCGATTTCAACATCCAAACCGCGCGCCTTGGCTTTGGCACGGAGTATTGCTTCTCCGGTAGGCGAACGACAAATGTTACCCATACAGACAACGAGAATTTTCGGTTTGTTATTAGACATTGGCACTCCGTTCCCCATTCATTACGAACACTGTATCGAATCAAGGAACGGAGGGCAAAGTCACCGAAACAGCTGTTTGAGAGGCCCTACAGATTTTCTTCTAGGAAGCCAGTGAAGGTCGCCCAAGAGCGCTTATCCGCTACTTCACGATAACGAGGAGACTCAAACACTGTAAAAGCGTGAGGTGCACCTGAATAAACTTCAATCAGATACGGTATACCCGCTGCTTCCAGGTCTTCAGAGAGATCCGCCACATCACTCATTGGAATTGCACTGTCTGCACCGCCGTGGGAGATGAAAATCGGTGCCGTGTCTTTGGCATAGCTCTGGTCGCTTGGTGTCGCCAGTCCACCGTGGAAAGTGGCATAACCATTGATACCACTGCCTTTGCCAGAACGAGCAAGCTCTAGCGTTGCTGCGCCGCCAAAGCAATAACCTGCAACCACCACATCTTCTGCACCCATTTCCCGGGCTTTATCTAAACCCGCCAGAATCAGGGTTCGCATTTTCTCCCGATCTTTATAAAGCTTTCCTGTTTCCGCTTTCTTGGCATTGCTATCAACAGGACGGTTGCCTTTGCCATATAGGTCGACCGCAAAGGCGTTGTAACCCATCGAAGACAGCATATCGGCGCGCTTCTGCTCATAGCCAGTCAGTCCATCCCAGTCATGGATTAAAATCACTGAGCCTTTAACGTCGCCATCAGCAGGCGCGTAGTAACCCTCTAAGGCCATACCATTAGAACTGTAATCGACCACTTCCCCTGCCATTAAACTAAAAGGCAGGGCCACCAACAGCCATCCTAACTTTTTCATCTTTTATCCCTCGTGGTTTCATACCCAAACGACCTGAAGATGCTCGCTGAATCCTGCATCTTAAGATTGTTTGGGTATATTCTGACTGATTGTAGTTGACCAATTTCTGTACGAACGCCAATACCAGAGCGATTTACTCAGGTTTACACTCTTCCAATACAAGTGGGTTTTGGTATGTTGTGATCCACGATTGCTGGCCAACCATACTGCTTCAGCCAAATAATTTTGAAAGGAAGAAAATCTAATGAGCGATGAGCGCTACAAAGCCCGACAACAAAAAGTCAAAGAACAAGTCGATGAGCGCGTTGCCGCTGCACAGATTGAGAAAGGTTTGCTGTTGGTGATTACCGGAAACGGCAAAGGGAAATCAACTTCAGGGTTCGGCATGATCACTCGCGCGACCGGTCACGGCCAGAAGTGCGGTGTGGCCCAATTCATCAAGGGCACTTGGGAATGTGGCGAGCGCAATCTGCTGGAAAAATGCGGTGTTGAATTCCACGTTATGGCGACCGGCTTTACCTGGGACACACAAGATAAAGCCGCTGACACCCAAGCAGCGCAGGAGGTTTGGCAGGAATGTAAACGCATGTTGGCAGACCCAAGCTACGACGTCGTGCTACTGGACGAAATGACCTACATGGTCACCTACGGCTACATCGAGTTGGACGAAGTGGTAGAAGCGCTGGAAAACCGTCCAAGCGAGCAGTCAGTGATCATCACTGGCCGCGCAGCTCACCGTGCACTGACTGAGATGGCAGATACTGTCTCTGAAGTTCGCAATGTGAAGCATGCTTTTGATTCTGGCATCAAGGTACGCAAAGGCATCGATTGGTAATTAGTCCTTTCCGTGACACTAGGTAGAAGAAAGCCCAGCATTGCTGGGCTTACTGTTAGTTGGATGACAATTCATCACGGAAGCAATCATGCTCATTACATAGCATGGCATCAATGCTTTGCCAGCCGAGAAGACGCATCCACAGTGCAGGGATTTGTCGCGGCAACACTGGGCCTGGATCCAACTGTACTGGCGGCACCAATTGCCAAACCTGATTCTCACCCTGCTCTGCCACCACAAAGCTAAACGGGTGATACATGGCCATACCAAGGCGCAAATCCGTCGCAGTCAACGCACCACCATCATGTTCGTAACGCACAAAGCCACGGGTGAAGTTCTCAAAGTCTGCGAGTAGTTCTGGCTTGCTCGGGAATGCCCAATCGCCTCGTACCATTGGCATCCAATCGATGGTTGGATCTTCATCCAGCAAAGATGTCAGGCCTTCCCAGTATTTATCGCCATCCAACACCACCACGCGCCAAAGCACGGTGTTGAAAGGTGTGGGGCCAATAAACACCGGCTGTCCTTCAAGGTGCGTACCTGCGACGTTTTCTTCCACCCGGTCTTTCACCACGCCAATCGCTACAAGCGACCAGGCGAGATACAGCGTAGAAATCGCCAGCCCCACGCCACAGAGTTTGGCAGCACGGCTACGCCAGATAAATGCGGCCAACACAGGAATGAGCAATGGAATGGTGTACAGCGGGTCAATGATAAAGATGCTGGAGATAGCCACAGGTGGTGTATCTAATGGCCAGAATAGTTGGGTGCCATAAGTCGTGAAAGAATCAAGAATCGGATGCGTCACCAACACTGCAGTAAACAGCGCCCAGAGTTGCCATAGCGGCCATTCCTTGGCAAAAAGTCGCTTCCAGAAAACCGCCAATACGGCAGCAAACGGGAACAGAACAAACAGGGAATGACTAAACCCACGGTGTTTAATCATATTGGAAATCGGGTCGCCATAATCCAGTACCACGTCCAGATCGGGCACTGTGCCGAGCGCAGCACCGGCAAGTAGCACTTTTGGAGAGCAACGTTTACCGGCGACTAAACCGGCGACTGCAGCGCCAAGGGCTGCCTGAGAAATAGAGTCCATGAACGTTCGTTTTCCTTTAAAGCTGAAGGCATTTCTTTTTCTTGTTCAGGTGGCTGATTCTAGCGCACATTCTGACTGGGTAAATCAAATATACCCAAACGACCTGAAGATAATTGAATTCAGAGGTCATCAATGCGCTCAATTCGAGGCAAATTCCGCGAGGAATAGTCATTCTATTTCCGTGGAGTTTAACGAAGAAGTGGGCGCATTGAGGGCCTCCCTTCGGGCGAGTTGACTGACGCCGTGCTCATTGTTGTTCCTACTGGATTTCTGGGCGGTGCCTCCCAACATTACGTCCTTACTTTTTGTAGGTTTAAAGGAGTCAATCCAAACAATGAGGAGAGGTCTACACGATGCCAGGAAAAGTTTCCGATTACATGACACGTAAACTGGTGACCATCAGCCCCGACATGGGAGTGCGTGAAGCGTATTTCCTCATGAGGGACAAAGACATTCGCCACCTTCCTGTCGTAGAAAACGGCGAATTGGTGGGGATCATCAGTGACCGACAACTTCGTCGCCCCAACTGGGCCGATGAAGCGCCTGACATCGAACACCCTTATCTGCTTTCAGATGACCTCAATGTGGGTGATGTCATGGTGACAGATGTGATTTCCTGTCACACCTACGAAACCCTTTCCAAAGCGAACCAGAAACTACTCGATCACAACGTCGGTGCCCTGCCAGTTCTGGACAAAACAGAGACACTGGTCGGTATTTTGTCTGCCGTCGATTTGCTCTGCGCTTTGCAAGATATGCTTCAGCGCGAGAAGAGTCAGAAAAAGCTTCGTGCTTAGGGGCTGTTGATCTTTGGTGGTTAAATTTTGTTCTCGCTATAAGCGTTTTAGGCGCGGCGAGGTGTATGCCGCCTAGTGGTCTAAGCAAATACACCTCAACAAAGCATAAAACGCTTAGAGCAGAACCCTTTGGGCAGCGTTTGTGGGGAATTTCTGCTGCGTTATCAGCTTCTCATGTAGGCCAGCTACACATCGAAGCCTCTGCCTTGCATAAAATCCCCACAAACTGCTGCAAAAATCATCACCAAAGGTCAACAGCCCCTAGAGGCTGTTGACCTTTACAAAAGAAAGCCGCATTACGCGGCTTTCTTCATTTGTGAGCTTTATCGATACAGCGTTAGTTGAACAAGCCTTGAAGTAGCTTGTTGGCCGCATCCTTCACTTTATCGTCCTCTGCTTTATCACCCAACAGCTTTTTCAAACCGCGCTCCGCTTCTTTGCGCGCTTTTTCTTCCAGCACTTTGTTAGAGGTCAGCAATGCTTTCACATCGAGGTTATAGCTAGGCGCTGTCCACGTACCGCCAATCTTCACAGGAATCGTGACATCTTTGAGCTCATCGATATCTTTGCCACCCTGACCTTTACTGGTGCCTACCACAGAGACAAACACTTCAAAGTCGAGGTCTTCTTTCACCAGATTGGTTTGACCTTCGCTACGAACGCGCAGCGCTGGCGCTTCCATCTTCATATTACGGGTAGAAGCGATACCTTTGCCGAGGTTGAAAGTCGCCGTCAGTGCACTGAAGTCTGTCTTACGGGTTTCTTCTACATACTCTGCACGCTGGCCTTTCAGCGTTGCTTTCGCTTCACGGATCATTTCAGGTATGTTGATACCGTTGATGGCACCGTCTGCAAAGTTAATCGCTACCGTGCCGGTAATGCCTGTACGCAAGCGCTTTTCAGACAGGCCAACACCACTGACGTTTGCGTCAATGCTGCCTTTACCCACCAACATATCCTGATTTGCTGCCGCCTGAAGAAGTGGGAGCACATTGACGTTCTTGATGTCTTTTTTCACCTGATAACGGGCAGGAGAAGTGGTCGCATCGAGCTTGCCTTCTACCTTGATTGTCCCACCGTATAACTTGGCATCGAACTGTTTGACATCAACCTTGCCACGGTTAACGGCAAAGTTGGCAATCACATCAGTCACTTCCACGTTGCTCGCAACGAAGTCATCAATAACGATTTTACCTGCGATATCCAACCCTTTCAGAGCAGAGAGGTCAGGTTCAACATCACTAAGCGGTTTCTTCTCCGCTGGCTTTTCAGCAGAGCCGCCTTGCGAATCACCCGATGCTGCTGGCTTATCTTCTGCAGCTGCCGCTTTACCACCAGGAAAAGTATCCAGGTTGATTTTCGGGCTGTGAACGTCAAATCGAATGGCTGGAATATCTGCCAGTGCAACTGACGCTTTACCATCAAAATTCAGTTCGTCGACTGCCGCTTTCAGATTTTCCAGAGACAGTTTCTGCGCCTTGTTATCGAAGGCCACGTCACCGCCCATACTGATTTTCATTTCAGGACGAGGCAATGACTTGCCTGCGACTGTCGTATTCAGTTCCAGCGCTTTTGCGGTGATCAGAGAAATCGCTTCGTCGACTTGCACTGTTGTCTTACCTTGGGCATCAAACGACATGTCGCTGGCATTACCCTTGGCCGCAAAATCAAACACCATAGGAATCGCAAGGCCGAGGCGATCTGCTTTCAGCGTGAAGCTTTCCAGTTTTGTCGCCGCATCATTGGCGCTGGCTTCCAGTGTGAGAGTGCGAAGCTGAGATTTCATGATCTCTTTGTCAATCATAGCTTCAGCGTCACCCTTGGCGGAGAAAGCCAAAGCGTTCTGTTTGCCCACCACATCAAATTCGATTGGCACCCAAATACCGGTTTCAAGTTTGCCGATAGTCAGGTTCAGCGAGCTGATTTCACTGCTGGTATGCGTTTTGTCATCCCGCACGGTGGCGCTGGCATCCAGCAACTCCAAACCGCCGATAGAAATCGTCCACGCTTTTGCTGGTTCACCAGCGGGTGCAGGCTCAGAGGCCGACTGAGTATTGCTTTCCGACGGGGCTGTCTCTGCACTTTGCTCACCGCTCAGACCATCGAGATTGCTCACCCCATTTGGCAGCGTCTGAATAAATACGTGAGTGCCATGCAAGCTGACAAGGCCGATATCCAACGTATCTGACAGTAGCGGCATGACCGCTACTGACATCTCCGCCTTGTTCAGTTTCAGCATGTCAGGCTCGGCAAAGCCCTCGGGGTTTTTGAACGCCAGTTGCTCAACGGACAGGCCCAAGCTAGGCCAGAAACGCCAACTGATATCGCCATCGATAACCAGCTCACGTCCTGTCGCTTTTTTCACTTCGTCAGTGATCAGCGGTTTGAAATCATTGGGGTTGATGAATGCAACGATGGCACCAATGGCCACGACCACCAACAGCACCAGTCCGAGTAGAATGTAGAGAAGCTTTTTCATGATGATGCACATTTCCTTTTGAGATGCGGTTGAGGTTAACCAAAATGGACAAAAATTTCTGCTCTAAGTTCAGCAATTTCAGTCATTTCTGGTCCTCATCAATCCGTGATGCCACCGCACCCTGTTGATTTTTATACTTAGCATTCTGCCGCTTATGATAAGGGCGCTCCGCTGGGCTGGTCATGGTTTCAAAGCTTAGCGCACCAATTGGCATACCAGGTCGAAGTGCCAGAGGCAGCCGTCCGCTGTTGTAAAACTCCAGCACAATCTTGCCTTGCCAACCGGGGTCTATGCGATGAGCAGTGACGTGCACCATCAATCCAAGCCTCGCAAGGGAAGAGCGTCCGTCCAACCAGCCTACGATATCGTCTGGCAAAGTCACGACTTCATGGGTCACCGCCAGTGCTAATTGCCCCGGATGAAGAAAGAATGCCTCGCCTTCCGCGATTTCGATTTCATCGCTCATCACCTTTTCAAGCTGTGCGGAGACTTCTTCCCTTGGACCGGATAAATCAATAAACGGCGCGCCATGCTCACTAAAGACACGAAACTTGTTGTCCAAGGTCACATCTGCTGTGACACCAGAGATAGCGTCGTCAGAAGGTCTAGGTTCAATGACGATCTTGCCATCATCGAGATATTCTTTGATGTGTCTGTCACTCAATCTCATCGCGCGTTCCTTCGAATAATGGCCTTTGTTTATTTTTAACCAACTTCAGGTATAAAAAAAGCCGGTCTAAACCGGCTTTTCTTTTATGCTTTCAGCAATTTGGCGATGTGTGCTTTGAGCACATCAATCGCTATTCGGTTCTTACCACCGCGCGGAACGATAATGTCCGCATATTGTTTTGATGGCTCGATAAATTGCATGAACATCGGGCGGACAGTTTGCTGGTATTGTTGAAGCACAGATTCCATAGTGCGGCCACGCTCAGCCACATCACGTTTCACACGGCGAAGCAGACAGATGTCCAGTGGGGTATCCATAAAGATGCTCGCATGCATCAGGTCACGAAGGCGTGGGTCAGTCAGCAGAAGAATACCTTCCAGAATGATCACCTTCTTAGGCGTCAATGGGGTGGTCTCTTCCATTCGGGTGTGTTCTGCGTAACTGTATTGAGGGACTTCAACCGCTTTACCTTCCATCAGGTCTTGAAGGTGCTTGCACAGCAGATCATGGTCCAAGGCTTGGGGATGGTCGTAGTTGGTTTTGACACGCTCTTCCATGCTGAGGTGACCTTGGTCGCGATAATAGCGGTCTTCCGTGATAACACCGATCTGATGATCGCCAACTTTTTCTTTTAGTTCTTGATAAATAGTACTAGCGATCAGACTTTTACCGGATGCAGATGCGCCTGCAATACCGATAATGACACATTGGTTGTTGTCACTCATAAATGAATACCCGGAGAGTTGGCGATAAATAAACCGCCTGATTATAGGGAGTTGAACTCCCTCATGCCATCTAAATGTGTGATTAAGATCTCAAATAAAAGCAAGATGCATATTGTTTCATCACTGTGCACACGAATTGCGCACCAATTCTCGCTCTCAATATGAAACTTGTCAGTAATGTACTTGCTATTCACTCACTGTGGTGATGGATATTTGATCTGCCACACGCTCTCCATGCCAGAACAGCTGACTCGCGACTTTCTCTGCCAGCGCGAGATACACTCCGGCATGTTCACTTTCCGGCTTGCTGGCGACAGTAGGTGCGCCAGCGTCAATATCTTCTCGAATACTGATGTGAAGGGGTACTTGAGCTAACAGCGACAAGCCATAGTCACTGGCCATTTTCACCGCGCCGCCTTGACCAAAGATCGGCTCATGGTGACCACATTGACTGCAGATATGGTAGCTCATGTTCTCTACCACTCCGAGGACCGGAACCGCGACCTTCTCAAACATGGCTACACCTTTAATAGCATCCGCTAAAGCAAGATCCTGAGGTGTGGTGACCACGACGGCTGCCGTAACGGGAAATTGCTGCGCGAGACTCAACTGGATATCACCGGTGCCCGGTGGCATATCCACCACCAGATAATCTACATCCGGCCAATGTGTTTCGTTAACGAGCTGTGCAAAGGCTTTTGATGCCATTGGGCCGCGCCACACCATCGCATTCTCATCCGGCACTAAATAACCAATGGAATTGCTGAAAAGACCATGCGCTTCAACTGGCTCCATGGTTTTTCCGTCCAACGTCGTCGGCTGTTTTCCCTTGGTACCCAGCATAATTGGCAGTGAGGGACCATAGATGTCTGCATCAAGGATACCGACTTTGGCCCCTTGAGCGCGAAGGGCTAGCGCAAGGTTCACTGATGTTGTCGATTTACCTACGCCGCCTTTTGCAGAACTCACGACAATGACATTCTTTACCCCTTTGATAAGCGGTTTTTCGCCCGCTTTGAGTGGTGCAACTTTCTGCTCGATGACTAGCGTAGGGACATCCTCACCCGCTGATTTCTGCGTTTCAATCCAGCCTTCTAACGCCTCAATTAAAGAAGATGCAGCAAAGGGGAACGAGACTTTTAACTCACCGTTTTTTGATTGAGTCACCATGCCTTGTTTATCGGCCCAGTCTTCACCAAGCGAAGCATGGGTAAATTGATTAAGGAACGTTTTCACGGTATCCAAGTCAGGTTGTGAATTCTTATTGCGGCCGAAAAACATAAGACATGCACTCTTCAGTAATGATGCTTCTAGCCTAATGAATTTTTTACGATTTCACACCCTTTAGGCAGAAGGGTTATTCAATACTGTTGCTAATGACCATTTTCTCTGTCTCTCAAGCGCTTCAAACTATGTTTTCTGGGCCTGATCAGGTAAGATTTGCGCCATTCATTCGATTCAATTGTCAAAAGCGAACTATCTAAATTATGGCTGCAAACCAACGTAAAATTCTGGTTACCTGTGCCCTGCCTTACGCGAATGGCTCTATCCATTTGGGTCATATGCTCGAGCATATTCAGGCAGACGTATGGGTGCGTTATCAGCGCCTGCGTGGCAACACTGTAAACTTTATCTGTGCAGACGACGCACACGGTACGCCAATCATGCTGAAAGCTCAGCAATTGGGTATTGAGCCTGAAGCCATGATCGCTGAAATGCAGAAAGAACACGAAACAGACTTCGCGGGCTTTGACATCAGCTTTGACAACTACCACAGCACGCACAGCGAAGAAAACCGCGAACTGGCGTCATACATTTACACCCAACTGAAGAACAAGGGCTATATCAATAGCCGTACGATTTCTCAGCTGTTTGACCCTGAGAAAGAAATGTTCCTTCCAGACCGTTTCGTTAAAGGCACCTGCCCGAAATGTAAGTCTGAAGATCAGTATGGTGACAACTGCGATAACTGTGGTGAAACCTACAGCCCAACTGAATTGATTAACCCTAAATCAGCAGTGAGTGGCGCAACCCCAGTACTCAAAGATTCTGTTCACTTCTTCTTTGACCTGCCACAGTTCGGAGACATGCTGAAAGCATGGACCAAGTCTGGTGCGCTGCAGGAAGAAATGGCGAACAAAATGAACGAGTGGTTCGAGTCTGGCCTGCAGCAGTGGGACATTTCTCGTGACGCACCTTACTTCGGTTTCGAAATCCCAGGTGAACCAGGCAAATACTTCTACGTATGGCTGGACGCGCCAATCGGATACATGGGTTCATTTAAGAACTTCTGTAATAAGAATGGCAATGTCGATTTCGACGAGTACTGGAACAAAGACAGCGACGCAGAGCTTTACCACTTCATTGGTAAAGATATCGTTTACTTCCACAGCCTGTTCTGGCCAGCCATGCTGGAAGGCGCTGGCTTCCGCAAGCCAAACAACGTGTTCGTTCACGGCTATGTGACCGTTAATGGCGCGAAAATGTCGAAGTCGAAAGGCACTTTCATTAAGGCGAGCACTTACCTGAAACACCTGGATCCAGAGTGTCTGCGCTACTACTACGCAGCCAAACTGAATAACCGCATCGATGACCTTGACCTGAATCTGGAAGATTTCGTTCAGCGTGTTAACTCTGACATCGTCAACAAAGTGGTTAACCTTGCATCTCGTAACGCAGGTTTCATTGCGAAACGCTTCGACGGCATGCTGTCTGCAGAATGCGCAGAGCCAGCGCTTTATGAAGAGTTTACTTCTGCAGCTAGCCGTATTGGTGAGCTGTTCGAAAACCGCGAGTTCAGCCGTGCCATCCGTGAAATCATGGCGCTGGCTGACAAAGCAAACCAATACGTTGACGAGAAAGCACCTTGGGTCGTCGCCAAAGAAGAAGGCAAAGATGCTGAGCTTCAAGCAATCTGTACCATGGGTATCAACCTGTTCCGTGTACTGATGACTTACCTGAAGCCAGTGATGCCAAAACTGGCAGAGCGTTCAGAAGCGTTCTTGAACGAGACTTTGAGCTGGGATGGTATTGCAACGCCGCTGACTGCTCATAAAGTTGAAGCGTTCAAAGCACTGTTCAGCCGCATTGATCCGAAGAAAGTTGAAGAGATGGTTGAAGCATCTAAAGAAGATGCAGCAGCCGAGAAAGCAGTGGCTGAAAAAGCAAAAGGTCCTTTGGAAGAAGAGCCTATTGCAGATGAAATCGAGTTCGGTGACTTTGCGAAAGTGGACCTGCGTATCGCAAAGATCATTTCTTGCGAATCTGTGCCGAAAGCTGACAAACTGCTGAAATTCCAGCTAGATATTGGTGGTGAGACCCGTCAGGTGTTCTCTGGTATCAAATCTGCGTACAACCCAGAAGATCTGGTTGGCAAATACACTGTCGTGGTGGCTAACCTGAAACCGCGTAAGATGAAGTTCGGTATGTCAGAAGGCATGATTCTGGCTGCTGGCCCAGGCGGCAAAGATCTGTGGCTGCTTGAACCGCATGAGGGTGCACAAGCAGGTATGCGTGTGATGTAATCGCGGCATCGAATTGAAAAGGAGCCCTCGGGCTCCTTTTTTTGTGCATCCACGAGAATACTTTGGCGACCTTCATCACATTTTTGCACCAAGTTGGTTAGATTCTGCGCCATTGCTGGTCAGAAAATTCGGCATAAAAACATAACTCATTGTTTTTGAATGCTTTATTAATTGGCACACACACTGCACTACTTGTTCAGGCACTCAGGAAAGAGGAACAAGTTATGGCACTGTTATCTATCATCACTCCAAACTGGTTAGTTCGCATGACGAAAGGTCTGTCGAGCTCACAGAAATCCCGACGCGACCACTACCGGTCGCAAATCAGCGATCTTCGTTCATTGCTTTGGATGCTGCATGACCACAACACCCGCTACATTCGCTGCCCTCAATCTCCACAAGCCAGCAAGGCTCGCAAAGAGATTGAGGAGTTCTGTGAACAGTTGCTTGTAGAGTGCAGTAACCCTCAACGTCCTTTGTTCCGAGTATTGAAGTCTCGGATGGAACAGGTGTTGTCGTCACTCCCGAATCAATCTAAAGCAGGCTGGTACGCGATACACCATAGAGCCTCAGATCATCTCATTTACATCATTGATGAAGTGACACGCTCTTATCTGGCGGAAGGAACACTCGATGCGACCTATGAAGAATATCAAGCGTTCTGGCAGACCTGGATTGATACTAAAGAAGCGCAGCTTCGTTACGAGCAAGCCGTGATGCGTTTGATGGAAGGTAAAACAGCTGCGTGGCAGTCCGTGAATTTGCAAAGCCGGATCTTACAAAAGCGGATGCATCAACTTTCATTGATGTCGAGCGGAGATGCCACCTTGGCTTTTGACCGCGTAGATAATCGCTTTGATTCCGTTATCCGCTCTACAGAAGAAGAGATTCCAGCTTCCTCACTGATTAAAATCAGTCAGGACTTAAGCGTTATTCTTCTTCACCTTTTTGACCGAGAGTTGATTGTCCGTACTGCAGATAATGAGTCAGTCGCTGCAACTTCAGAAGACATCAAAGCGCTTCCTTTAAAAACAGGATGAGTACCCTTCAGAATATAAACAAATAAAAAGGTCAGCCCAGTGGCTGACCTTTTTGTATCTGGTATTGCTAGCCGACTCGTCGGAACTGACCTACAAGTTGTTTCTGGGCAGACAAGGCGTCAACCAATCCTTGAGCTTCCTGAACTGTCTCTTTCGCAATATTCAGAGACTGATGTGAGAGTTCAGAAACGGACTGAATATTGCCGTTCATCTCGTTAGATACCGCCGCCTGCTCTTCAACCGCGGTGGCTACCTGATGGTTACGATCATTGATATCAGACACCAATTCCTGTGAACGGCGAAGCGCATCACCCGCTTTTTCTGCACTGGTCACACACTCACCAGATAGGGTTGTGCCTCGTGCCATTGCATCAACCGCTTGCTGAGTTCCGTTTTGAATAAGGGAGATAACATCCTGGATTTCAGATGTGGATTCTTGTGTACGTTGTGCGAGCGCACGTACTTCATCCGCCACCACGGCGAAACCACGGCCTTGCTCACCGGCACGTGCAGCCTCAATGGCGGCGTTGAGTGCCAGAAGGTTGGTTTGCTCAGCAATACCCTGGATAACATCAGACACAGAACCAATGCGCTTGCCGTGTTCTTCCAGCTCGGATATCACACTTGACGCGTCACTAAGCTGCTTGGCAAGGTTCTGAATAGCATCAACAGTCTGGCCAACTGTTTCCATACCAGTAAGGGTGGCATCCTGAGCTTCAGTCGCTGCATCCGAAGCACTTTGTGTGTTGCCAGACATATCGTTTGCTGTCGCCGACATTTCATTAATTGCAGCGGCAATCTGCTCGGTTTCTGCATTTTGATTTTCAAGGTTACTGGCGGTTCTTTCACCATTTGCCTTAGCATTGGCCGCTGCATTCAATACTTGATCGCTTCCATCGAGAATTCGACCAACAACGGCGTTTATTTCAGCTGCACGCATCTTGAGTGCTAATTCAATTTCAGAAACATCATCGATCGCACCATTGTAGAGATACTCCATCAATGGGTTGTCATAGGCTTCTTTCGCCAACTTAGTCACGTTTTCTAAGCGGCGTGTCAGCATAAACATTGCTAATATCGAGAAAACAAACTGCACCGCGACAGCTGCAGCAAACCCAGCAAAGAAACCAGCAGCACCCGCCAATATTGCGCCAGGGATAAACCACATTGCTGCTCGTTGCCACATGCGAGTGCGCGGCATTTTGAGCGCCGAAGGTGTTTTTCCAGCAAGCAACTGTGGATACACTTTTTCAGCACGCTCTACCGCTTTGCGGTCTGGCGTGGTTCGAACAGACTGAAACTCGACAATCTGACCGTTTTGTTTGATAGGAGAGGCGAACGCGTTCACCCAGTAGTAATCGCCGTCTTTGGTGCGGTTTTTTACCAAGCCCATCCAGTTGTTGCCAGCTTTAATAAAGTCCCACATATTCTGGAATGCAGCCGGTGGCATGCTTGGGTGACGGACCAGATTATGAGGCTGCCCGACGATTTCATCTAGCGTATAGCCCGCCACCTCGCAAAAATCCTTACTCGCGTACTTAACGATACCGCGCGGATCGGTTGTCGAGAGCAAATTGTAGTCAGCGGGGAATTTTATTTCTTTATCCGTTACGGGATTGTTGACTCGCATACGACACTACCCTTTATTAGTTGCGACGATTTCTAATAAGTAATAGTAGACGATTAAAATGGAAGGAAATGAGAAGGTTGAGAACTAATATCCTCAAATAATGAGCTTGACCTTTAACTTGCTGATTTAAAAAGCTGTTGCATCTAACTAATACAAATAGTTTTTGTATAACTTCCTGTATTAATATTTTTGTTATTGGCTACTTTTTACAACTCCACGTCAAGTTAATCAGACAATACAGTAAGCCTTACTCTTTGTATTAAATAAAAAACCGGCCACTGGGCCGGTTTTTTCTGATTAGGTTGTATTAACCGATGTGTGTCAGACCACCCATGTAAGGGCGCAGAACTTCTGGCACTTCGATTCGACCGTCTTCCAACTGGTAGTTTTCAAGAATAGCTACCATGGTACGGCCAACAGCCAGACCTGAACCGTTCAGAGTATGCAGTAATTCTGGCTTCTTCTCAGCCTTACGGCGGAAGCGAGCTTGCATACGACGTGCCTGGAAATCACCCATGTTTGAACAAGATGAAATTTCACGGTAAGTACCTTGTGCAGGTACCCACACTTCCAGGTCGTATGTCTTCGCAGAGCCAAAGCCCATATCACCGGTACACAGAATCACCTTACGGTAAGGTAGATTCAGCAGTTGCAGAACTTTCTCAGCGTGACCAGTCAATTCTTCCAGTGCCGCCATTGAATCTTCTGGCTTCACGATTTGTACCAACTCGACTTTATCGAACTGGTGCATACGGATAAGACCACGGGTATCGCGACCGTATGAGCCTGCTTCTGAACGGAAACACGGCGTGTGCGCTGTCATTCGGATTGGCAGATCTGCTTCTTCCACGATGGTGTCACGAACCATGTTGGTCAGCGGCACTTCAGCGGTTGGGATAAGAGACATGCCTACGCCTTCTTCGGTCGCAGGTTGAGTGTGGAACAGATCTTCACCGAATTTAGGAAGTTGACCAGTACCAAACAGGCTGTCAGCGTTGACCAAATATGGCACGTACATTTCCGTATACCCGTGCTCAGTGGTGTGAAGATCCAGCATAAACTGGGCAATTGCACGGTGTAGGCGCGCCATTTGGCCTTTCATTACGATGAAGCGAGAGCCAGACAGTTTCACTGCGCTCGCAAAATCCAGACCGCCAGTCAGCTCGCCCAGATCAACGTGGTCTTTCACTTCAAAATCGTAAGTTTTCGGCTCACCCCAAACAGAGATTTCTACGTTTTCAGATTCATCTTTACCTACTGGCACTGCATCATCAGCGATGTTTGGCACACCCATCGTGATATCGTTCAGTTGGTCCTGAAGCTCTGCCAGTTCTGCTTTTGCTTTGTTCAGCTCGTCGCCCAGGTTTTCTACCGCTGCCAGCAGTGGCTGGATATCTTCACCTTTCGCCTTCGCCTGACCAATGGACTTGGATCGTGCATTACGCTCAGCTTGCAGCTCCTCGGTGCGTACTTGCAGCGATTTGCGCTTTTCTTCCAGATTGCGGAGAGTGTCAACGTCAAGCTTGAAGCCACGACGTGCCAGTTTTTCAGCTGTTGCGTCCAGCTCGGTACGAAGTAGTTTTGAATCCAGCATGTTAATCCTGTGAATCGTTAAACAGTGCCTTAAAAGAAGTTGACGCTGCCACGCACTATTATGGCAACGTCAAATTGAAAGGATTTTTCTTCCTGAGATGGGTGACTTTAACCACCACATTTATTGGGTAAAACAATACCCAAATTGACCTTTATTTCCTAGCGTTTTCGAGGGCTATTTGCATTCAACTGCTCAAGAAACGCCAGCTTTTCTGCAATTTTGATTTCCATCCCCCGATTCACTGGCTGATAGTAACGCGTGCCTTTCATTTCTTCTGGGAAATAGCTCTCACCCGCAGCATACGCATTTGGTTCATCATGGGCATATCGATACCCATCGCCATACCCCATTTCTTTCATCAGAGTCGTTGGCGCATTGCGAAGGTGGTTTGGCACTTCATAATCAGGGTGCATTTTGGCATCACGTAATGCCGCTTTCCATGCGACATAAACTGAATTACTTTTTGCTGCACATGCCATGTAAACCGTTGCCTGCGCAATGGCACGTTCGCCTTCTGCCGGTCCGACCCGGGTAAAACAATCCCAGGCGTTAATGGCTATTTCCATTGCACGCGGATCCGCATTGCCAATGTCTTCCGAGGCGATGGCGAGCAGACGACGGGCAACATAGAGCGGATCACCACCCGCGGTGATGATTCTGGCGTACCAGTACAAGGCAGCATCTGGGTCAGAACCGCGGACCGACTTGTGAAAGGCGGAAATTAGGTCGTACCAAAGATCACCCTTGTTATCAAAGCGTGCAATCTTCTCTCCGGCTACTTCGGCGAGCAAGGGCAAGGTGATCAACTTCTTACCACTGGCGCCTGGTTCTGCCATGTCAGACAAGAGTTCCAGATAGTTCAGCGTCATTCGTGCATCACCAGAGGTAAAGTCAGCCAATTGCGCTTTCACACCCTCGGCGAATTCCAGTTTTTCAGCACCCAGCCCACGCTCGTTGTCAGACAATGCTTGATCGATCACTTCCAACACATCGTCAGTATCAAGAGACTTGAGCTTGTATACTCGCGCTCTTGAGAGCAGTGCGTTGTTCAGCTCGAATGACGGGTTTTCGGTCGTTGCACCGATAAAGGTGATGGTGCCATCTTCAATATGCGGCAGAAAGGCATCCTGCTGGCTTTTGTTGAAGCGATGCACCTCGTCAACAAACAGAATCGTCCGTCTGCCGACCAATTGGTTTTCTTTGGCTTTATCGATCGCAAGGCGAATGTCTTTTACACCGGATGTGACTGCAGATACCCGTTCAATTTCTGCGTTGGCATAACCTGCGGCGACTTCTGCCAGCGTGGTTTTACCTGTACCAGGTGGCCCCCAAAGAATCATTGAATGCAGTTGGCCGCTTTCGAGAGCACGGCGCAGAGGTTTGCCTTCATCGAGGAGGTGTTTTTGGCCTATATATTCGGCGAGGTTAGTTGGCCGCATACGCGCGGCCAAGGGGCGAAAGTCGTCCGCAAAATCCAGACTGAGGTTACTCAAATTAGCTTTCTCTGATTACTGTCGCTGGTCATCCAGCTCAACACCTTCCGGAACAGTAAAGCTGAACAGTGACGCTTTTGGAGTGACATTCTTCACGTCATCAAGTGCAAAGCGGCTTTGCTGTCCGTCCTGCTCCACCACGGCAAATTCGGTAATTTTGCCATCAGGTTTCACACTAACAACAAACTCACCCAAATTTGAGGCTTCTTTTGGAGACAAAGTGAAAGTATCGCCATCCTGCTCCACGTCGTAGTTTGCCCAGTCGCTCGGGTTATTGCGGGTCAGCAAAACAAAAGGCGTCTGTGAAGTGGCATCATCCAACCGCATAGCAGTGACTTGTTCAATGAAAGGGCTGTAGTACCACAATGTTTCACCATCTGAAATTAGGTAATTTTCATCTGGCGTCACCGTTTCCCAATTGAACAGGTTTGGACGCTTCATGGCCAGGCTGCCTTCACCTTCACTAATCACATCCCCTTCCGGGCTGGTGACGGTCTGTTCAAAATTCGCCGTGAAGCTGTTGAGCTTTGACAAGCGAGAATTCAGCTCTTGCTGCGGATTTGCAAACACTGCAGGTGCTACCAGCAGCAAAGAGAACAACATTTTTTTCATTCTTATTCCAATCAATCTCTTGGCGGTGGTGGCGGTGCCAACACCTCACGATTCGAGTTATGGCCTGGCGGGCTGACAATGCCCTGAGCTTCCAACTGTTCAACAATTCGCGCGGCACGGTTATAACCGATTTTAAAGCGGCGCTGTACTCCTGAGACTGATGCGCGACGAGATTCGGTCACAAACTCAACCACTTGGTCAAACAACTGATCCAGCTCTTCGCCGTCCCCGCCCTCTGGAGCTTCACCCGGCAACAAACCATCGCTACCCTGATCACCGCTGGTGATTTCTGAAATGTACTGCGGCTTGCCACGCGCCTTCCAGTTGCTGACCACGCGATGAACTTCATCATCATTTACGAAAGCACCATGCACGCGCGCCGGATGGTTTGAACCATTGGGCATAAACAGCATGTCACCCATACCCAAAAGGGATTCCGCCCCACCCTGATCCAGAATGGTTCGAGAGTCTGTTTTGGTTGATACCGTAAACGCCATACGTGTCGGAATGTTTGCTTTAATCAAACCTGTAATCACGTCCACCGATGGACGCTGGGTAGCCAGCACAAGGTGAATACCCGCAGCACGTGCTTTCTGGGCAAGACGTGCAATCAGCTCTTCTACCTTCTTACCCACGACCATCATCAGGTCTGCAAATTCGTCGACGATCACCACGATGTAAGGCAGTTTCTCCAACACAGGTGCAGTTTCATCCATGCTGTCGCCCGGCTTCCATAGCGGGTCAGGGATCGGGTGATCAGCTTCTGCCGCTTCGCGGATTTTGTCGTTGTAGCCAGCAATATTTCGAACACCCAATGCAGACATGAGTTTGTAACGACGTTCCATCTCCGCCACGCTCCAGCGAAGCGCATTGGCGGCGTCTTTCATGTCAGTGACCACTTCGGTCAACAAATGTGGGATACCTTCGTAGACCGAAAGTTCCAACATTTTCGGGTCAATCATGATGAAACGAACATCTTCTGGCCCTGCTTTGTAGAGCATACTGACGATCATCACGTTCACACCGACAGATTTACCAGAGCCTGTTGTACCTGCCACCAGCATGTGCGGCGCTTTGGCAAGATCCGTCACAATCGCTTCACCGGCGATGTCTTTACCCAAAACCACTGAAAGCGGTGATTTCGAAGACTGGAAGCGTTCACTCGCTACCACTTCAGACATGAACACGGTTTCGCGGCTGGTATTTGGTAATTCAAGGCCGATATAAGGTTTACCCGGAATGACATCAACAACACGAACAGCGCTGGTTGAAAGCGAACGGGCAATGTCTTTTGACAGGCTCATAATACGGCTGACTTTCACACCCGGTGCCAGCTCAAGTTCAAAGCGCGTGATAACCGGGCCAGGGAAAATCCCCTTCACAGTGACTTTGATTTTGTATTCTTCAAGGCGTGTTTCAATCAAGCGGGCCTGATACTGCAGCTCTTCATCAGATGCGCGGGTTGCTGTGTTGCGCGGAGGGTCAAGAAGATCAATGGTTGGCAGGGGCTCTTTCGGCTTCGGCAGGTTCGGTTCATCTTTGACAAGGAACGGATGCACTGCACCAGCGGCATTTTTCTGCGCTTCACGAATGGTTTCGAGGAAAGGATCTTCTTCGTCAGGAATCACCGATTCTGCCTGCGCGCGGTCAAGTTCTGACAACCCGTCAGTGTTACCGATAACGATGTCTTCTCGTGCCTCTTCAATCACGACAGACTCCGTTGAGCCAAAGTTCACATCGTCATCCCAAGGCACATCGTTGGTATCTGCTGATGTTTCTTCTGAAACCCTCTCTGAAACAGGTTCTTCAATCGCGACTGAGTTGGCGCGGTCCAATTCGGGATCATCAAGAGCGTTGATGTCATCATCAACTTCCGTCTCTTGATCGAAACTGTTAAAAACAGGTTTTGGCTCCGGCGAGATAACTGGCTCATCCAACTCTGGCTCTAACGTCATCATCGGCTCTTTACGCTCACCAGCGGCAGCGATTGCAGCATGGATCACTGGCGGAACGGAAACTGGCGTATCTTTTTCATCGTCATCAACGCGCTGCGCTTTGTTAAGCACCGAGACATCTGCCAACTTACGCGTTTTTGCAACCGGCTTGGCGAACAGTGGATCCGATTCATCGATGTCATCTGTTAGCTCAGAGGTATCAACGGTTGAGCCAATCATTTGTGGCTTGTCACCACGGGTACGGTTCACGATCCAAGTGATACCCGACAGCGTTTTTTCACCTAACGTATCGACAATCGTCAGCCAAGAAATACCCGTAAACAGCGTAAAGCCAGCCGCCCAGACGAACATAAAGACCAGTGTGGTACCCAAGAGGTTGAACAAGGGCATTGAAAGCTCTGTCAGTACATCGCCGACGACACCACCGGATGAAAAGAACCAGAAGTCATCAAAGTTCAGGTCAGCCAACCCGCAACTGGTTAATAGCAATAGAACAACACCAAGGATTCGGGTCGCTAATATAGTGTAATTTAGTGGCTCAGATTCGCCACGGCGGCGGAAGAAAACCCAGCCACCGAGAAGCAAAAGAAAAGGAAGCGGATAAGCCAAGGTACCCAATGTAAAAAACAGGGTATCAGCCACCCAGGCACCTGCGTTGCCAGCAGCATTTTGTACTGGGCCATCCCAAGCAGTTTGGGACCAGGATGGGTCGGATGAATCGTAACTGAGCAGAGATACGAGGATGAAGACAGCAGACAGCAGCGCGATAATCAGTGCGCTCTCTTTCAAACGTTGTTTTCCGTTTAATCGACGCGAGGTGTCTGTCTGTTTCTGCTCCTGACGCAAGAAGAACTCCATTATCACCTATCTTTCTAACTTTAAGCCCTGAAATCGTTTCATACCCCATCAGCACTATGGCTGATCAGAGCGGCTTTATTATTCATTATGATTGCCTATGCCCATTTGACGAAAAACGCTTCAATAACGGGCAAATACTGGGTTAATACCCATGCTTTTGCAAAAGTGTACACCAAACAAAAAACAAACCGAGCAGCAAGCTACTCGGTTTGTAGAATATAACACTAATCTCAGCCCTGTTTGTCCGAGGGCTGTGAGCATGTTAACGCGTTTTGATCACCAGATGATTGGTCTGTTTCACTTCTTCCATTACCACGTAGGTTCGGGTGTCATTAACACCAGGAAGGCGCAGCAGGGTTTCACCCAACAGCTTACGGTATGCAGACATATCCGATACGCGCGTTTTCAACAGATAGTCAAAATCACCGGAAACAAGATGACATTCCTGAATATCTTCGAGTTGTTGAACGGCCTTGTTAAACTGTTCGAACACATCAGGAGCACCACGGTTCAGGGTAATTTCTACAAATACCAGAAGCGACGCATCGAGAAATTGAGGGTTCAATAACGCGGTATATCCAGAGATATACCCTTGTCGTTCAAGACGACGAACACGCTCAAGACATGGGGTTGGCGACAGTCCTACTCGCTTAGAAAGTTCAACGTTAGAAACACGTCCATCCTTCTGAAGTTCATTAAGAATATTTCTGTCAATACGGTCCAATTCCTTGGAGGGTTTCTTTTTGGCTTCAACCATTTTTTATTCCACCTTTTTACTTCCTTGCAATGTTAAATGCCATTTTTTCTAACATATTTTATATATTTAGCATCAAATCCGGCTATTGGCGAACTATACTAGCTCTAAATACAACAATACTACAAAACAACAGCCAATAACTCTACAAAGAAGCGAGGTTTCAGGATGATCATTGGTGTACCTAAAGAAATCAAAAACCACGAGTACCGTGTCGGTATGGTCCCTGCCAGCGTTCGCGAGCTGATATCCCATGGCCACACTGTTCACGTCCAGTCCCAGGCGGGTGCGGGTATCGGCTTTAGCGATGATGACTACATCAAGGCTGGTGCTTCTATTCTTCCAACTGCAGAAGATGTCTTCGCAGCTGCTGAAATGATTGTCAAAGTTAAAGAGCCACAGGCAGTTGAACGTGCCATGCTTCGCGAAGGGCAAATATTGTTTACCTATTTGCACCTTGCACCAGATTTTCCACAGACACAAGACCTTATCAAGAGCAAAGCTGTCTGTATAGCCTATGAAACCGTAACAGATTCTAAGGGTAGATTGCCACTTTTGGCGCCGATGTCAGAGGTCGCAGGACGAATGTCTATTCAGGCAGGTGCTCAGGCGTTGGAAAAATCGCGTGGCGGCGCCGGTATGCTGCTAGGTGGTGTTCCAGGCGTTGAACCCGCTAAAATCGTGGTGTTAGGCGGCGGCGTGGTCGGCTCAAATGCAGCTCGAATGGCTGTTGGAATGCGGGCAGATGTCACAATTTTAGACCGCAACATCGACACACTTCGTGCTTTGGACGAAGAATTTCAGGGACGCGCAAAAGTTTTATATTCAACAGAAGAAATTCTTGAAAAACACGTTCTCGCCGCAGATTTGGTCATCGGAGCAGTGCTTATCCCTGGTGCAGCAGCACCAAAATTGGTAAATGCTGACCACATCAAACGAATGAAACCAGGTGCAGCAGTCGTCGATGTTGCTATCGACCAAGGTGGCTGTTTCGAAACCTCAAAAGCAACAACACATGCCGACCCAACATATATTGTCGACGACGTGGTTCACTACTGTGTCGCAAACATGCCAGGCGCAGTGGCCCGCACTTCTACATTTGCACTGAACAACGCCACGCTCCCTTATATCTTGAAGCTGGCAAATCTCGGTTACCGTGACGCGCTGCTTTCTGATCAGAACCTGTTGAATGGCCTGAATGTCATCGACGGCAAAGTCACCATCCGTGAAGTGGCGGAAGCATTTGATCTGGAATACGTTGACGCAAAGGCGACTCTGGCCTAACTCAAGCGTAATAACAGATAACATTTTTCGATAAAGGGCACCGCATGGTGCCCTTTCTTTAGCTCTACAATTTCCCTACAATCGGTTCCATTGCATAACACTAAATCCACCCGGAGAAATAATGAGCAACGTAAAGCATGCAAGCCTTCTTATCTTAGGTTCTGGCCCTGCTGGTTACACCGCTGCAGTTTACGCGGCACGCGCTAACCTGAACCCAGTGATGGTTACTGGTCTGCAACAGGGCGGTCAGCTAACGACCACGACAGAGGTTGAGAACTGGCCGGGTGACGCTGAAGGTCTAACTGGCCCAGCACTGATGGAGCGCATGAAAGAGCACGCTGAGAAATTTGATACTGAAATCATCTTCGATCACATCAACGAAACGGATCTGACCCAGCGCCCTTTCCGCCTGAAAGGCGACAATGGTGAATACACCTGTGATGCACTGATTATCGCAACGGGTGCATCTGCTCAGTATCTGGGCATGGAGTCAGAAGAAAACTTCAAAGGCCGCGGCGTATCAGCTTGTGCGACCTGTGACGGTTTCTTCTACCGTAACCAAAAAGTGGCAGTCATTGGCGGCGGTAACACGGCTGTTGAAGAAGCACTTTACCTGTCTAATATCGCTTCAGAAGTTCACTTGATCCACCGTCGTGACAGTTTCCGTGCGGAGAAAATTCTGGTTAACCGCCTGATGGATAAAGTCGAGAACGGTAACATCGTTCTGCACACTGACCGTGTTCTGGATGAAGTACTGGGCGACGACATGGGTGTGACTGGCGTTCGTATTAAAGACACGCAGTCTGACAATACTGAAGAGCTGGATGTGATGGGCCTGTTCGTTGCTATCGGCCACAAGCCTAACACGGGTATTTTCGAAGGCCAGCTTGAAATGCACAACGGCTACATCAAAGTGCAGTCAGGCCTTGAAGGCAACGCGACACAAACCAGCGTAGAAGGCGTGTTCGCAGCCGGTGACGTAATGGACCACATCTACCGTCAGGCAATCACTTCTGCCGGTACTGGCTGTATGGCGGCACTGGACGCTGAGCGTTTCCTGGACGCACAAGCAAAAGACCAGTAATCCATCCCTGTTAGGCCCGAACTATACGGGCCTATCATTTTGCCATTTCAGCCTTCCAAAGACCGATGTAAACCGCAGGGATCTCTCCTTTAGGTTCAATCGTATCGGTCACATAAAAATACCAACGAAATACTATGGATAAAAAGAAACAGCGCTCGCTCGCCCAGTGGCTCAAAGGGCAAAGCAAGCTTGGCAAAAACTGGCTGATGGCAGCCATCGGACTGGCGTTCTTGTCCGGTCTTTTCCTTGTTGCCCAGGCAGCCTTGCTCGCTAACATTCTCCACGACTTAATCATTGAGAAAGCCGACAAATCCGAACTTTGGCTCTCTTTTGTCGCACTCGGTATCGTTGTGTGTATTCGTGCCCTCTGCAGTTGGGGTAAAGAGCAAGCCGGCTACCGAGCCGGCGAAGCCGTACGTCTTCATATCCGCAAACTGATCCTCGATAAGCTCCATGAACTGGGTCCTGCCACGATTCAGGACAGACCAGCAGGCACATGGGCAAGCTTGATACTCGAACAGGTAGAGGAAATGCAGGACTTCTTTGCCCGCTACCTGCCACAAATGGCCATTGCTGTTCTGATTCCCTTTATCATTCTTATTGCCGTATTCCCCTTGAACTGGGCGGCGGGTCTGATATTTCTGGTGACAGCACCGCTCGTTCCATTTTTCATGGCATTGGTGGGAATGGGTGCAGCTGATGCCAACCGACGCAATTTTAAAGCGTTACAGCGACTTTCCGGTCACTTCTACGATCGCCTCCGTGGCCTGTCTACCATTCGCCTGTTCGATCAGGCAGAGGCCGAAAGCAATCACCTTCGCGTCGCTTCAGAAGACTTCCGCAAACGCACCATGGAAGTGCTGCGACTGGCATTCCTCTCCTCCGCCGTGCTGGAGTTTTTCACCGCGCTATCTATTGCGGTCACTGCGGTGTATTTCGGTTTCAGTTACATTGGAGAACTAAACTTCGGCCATTACGGTATGGGCATTACCCTTTTCATCGGTATTTTTGTTCTGGTACTGGCACCTGAGTTTTACCAACCTCTGCGCGATTTGGGTACTTTCTATCACGCAAAAGCGCAAGCGATTGGTGCTGCGGAATCCATCGTCAACTTCCTTGAATCCACACCGGAACATCAGTCATCGGGCAGCGCAAAAGTGTCTGACGAAGCGATTAGTATCAAGGCTACCGATCTCGAAGTTCTTAGCCCTGATGGTGCTGTTCTCGTCGGCCCTATCAGCTTTGAAATTCGGGAAGGACAAAAGGTCGCGCTCGTTGGCCAAAGTGGCGCAGGTAAAACCAGCCTGATTAACGCGATTCTCGGCTTTCTTCCATATCGTGGAAGCCTGTCTGTGAATGGTATGGAGCTGAAAAATGCTGATTTGGCATACTGGCGCAAGCAGGTTAGCTGGGTAGGCCAGAACCCACAGTTATTCCACGGCTCTGTGAAAGACAATGTGTGTCTCGCCGCTCCTATGGCAACCAAAGAGCAAATTCAGCGCGTGACCAAAGCAGCTTATGCTGACGAGTTTATCCAGCGACTCGAGAAGGGTCTGGAACACTCGGTCGGTGATCGTGCATCGGGGTTATCTGTCGGACAGGCACAACGCATCGCGGTTGCCAGAGCTTTGCTTCAGGAAGGCCGCTTCTGGGTGCTTGATGAACCAACTGCAAGCCTTGATGCGTCCAGCGAACGCTTAGTCATGGAAAGCCTCGACCATGCCACCAAAGACACCACCTCTTTGTTGGTGAGCCACCGCATCGACCAACTAGGCGGTTGTGACAACATTTTGGTGATGCAACTGGGTAAACTGGTGCAACAAGGCACCTTCGAACAACTGAAACATGAAGGGGTCTTCGCCGAGATGATCCAGGCTGTCGACAGGAGCGATCTCGATGCGTGATTTGATTCCTTTCCTGAAACTATACAAAAAGCACTGGTTCGGCTTGTCGCTTGGCATGCTGTTGTCTTTCGCGACACTGGCTGCTGCAATTGGTTTGCTTACCCTGTCAGGTTGGTTCATTGCTGCTTCTGCAGTAGCGGGCCTGCTGGCGACAGCAAACTTCAATTACATGCTACCCGCTGCCGGCGTGCGCGGTTTCTCTATCGCAAGAACGGCTGGCCGTTGGGGCGAGCGCGTTGTCAGTCACAACGCTACCTTCAAACTGCTGGCAGACCTTCGCATCTTCTTCTTTGAGAAACTGACGCCACTTATCCCAGGTAGAGTCGGAAACCTGCGCGACGCCGATATCCTTAACCGTCTGGTGGCGGATGTGGATGCGATGGATCATGTTTATCTTCGTCTGGTCAGCCCGCTGATTGTCGGCGTGCTGGGTATTCTGAGTATTAGTGGTTTCCTGTATTGGTTTGATCCAGTTATCGGTCTCACGCTTGGTGCCATCTTGCTGTCACTAATGTTGGTACTACCTGTGGTGTTCTACCACCTTGGTAGATCACATGGCATTGAAATCACTCAATCCAAGTCGCAGCTGCGTATATCTTTGCTCGACTGGCTACAGGGTCATGCCGAACTGCAAATCTTCGGCGCCGCTGATCGTTATCGCGACGCAGCAGTAGAAGCAGAGCAACGTCTTTTGTCATCACAAAGACAAATGGCGCGTATCACAGGCCTGGCAAATGGCGTATTGCTGGCAGCCAATGGCCTGACGCTGGTGTTTATGCTTTGGTTGGCAGCTGATGGCATTGGTGGCGAACTGCCTAATCCTTATGTCGCTATGGTTGCATTTGCCACGATGGCAAGCTTCGAATTGATGATGCCTGTAGCCGGAGCATTCCAGTACCTGAGCCAGACAATGACATCAGCGAAGCGTCTAAACGAAATCATTGAAGCAGAGCCGGAAACGCCGTTTGATCCGATGGGCCACAACAACACAGCCAAAGGAGATATCACTTTCAGTGATGTGACCTTCTCATACCATGGAGCCGAGCAACCCGCGGTGAATGGTATTTCACTGTCCGTGAAAGCCGGAGAAAAAGTGGCACTATTGGGCCGAACTGGTTGCGGAAAATCTACCCTGCTACAGTTGATCACCCGCGCGTGGGATCCATCGTCAGGCAGTGTCTGTATTGATGGCGTCGCGTTGGATACCTGGCGTGAGTCAGTATTGAGAAGCTCAATTGCTGTCGTCAGCCAGCGGGTTGACGTGTTCAATGGCGCAGTGCGTCATAACCTCTCCATGGCGAAGCCTAACGCGTCGGATGAAGAGCTAACATCCGTCATCGAACAAGTTGGCCTATCTGCTTTGCTGGAAGGTCCGGGCTTAGACACTTGGCTGGGAGATGGCGGACGCCAGCTATCCGGTGGTGAGAGGCGTCGCCTTGGCATTGCAAGAGCCCTGCTGCGAGACGCGCCTATCCTGCTGCTGGATGAGCCTACGGAAGGTTTGGATGTGAAAACAGAGCGACAAATTCTGTCTTTGCTGCTCGACCATGCCAAAGACAAAACCGTTTTGTTTATTACACACCGTCTGGTGGGACTGACCGAAATGGACAAGGTGTGTTTAATGGATGAAGGGCGAATTATCGAGCAGGGCTCTCACCAAACCCTGAAAGAAGCAGGCGGTCGATACAGCCAACTGCTTCAACGAATTCAGTAAAACCTCATACCCAAACAACCTGAAGATGCTGAACTCAGCGAGGTTGACTGGCGTTGTGGTCGCGGCGTTCCTTTGCAGGTGTAGTCATCTCCATCAAAAAGGAACAACAAAGAGCACGGCGTCAGTCAACTCGCCCGAAGGGAGGACATCAATGCGCCCACTTCTTCGTTAAATACCACGGAAATAGAACCACTATTCCTCGTGAAATTTGCCTCGAATTGAGCGCATTGATGACCTCTGAATACAAGCATCCTCAGGTCGTTTGGGTATAAACTAAAGGGAGCATTGCTCCCTTTTTAACAGTGAAAGAAAATACATGACGATCTATCTGCCGCCATTGGATGACAACAACCCCGATTTTTTTCCGCCCGTTTCATCGGCTCTGGAAGAACCCGATGGCTTGTTGGCTATTGGCGGAGATCTATCGCCAGAACGATTACGCGTAGCTTATTCAAAAGGTATTTTCCCTTGGTTTGGTACAGATGAACCGTTGCTCTGGTGGTCGCCAGCGGAACGGGCAGTGATTGATCCCATCGCTTTTGTGCCTAGCCGGAGCCTCAAAAAGTATGTGCGCAAACAAGGCTATCGGGTTTCCATCAACCGGGCGTTTGAACAGGTCATTCAGCATTGCGCGCTAATCCGAGGCGAAAATCAGGTGTGGATTACACCAGAAATGCGCGAAGCTTATATCCGCCTCCATCAACTTGGTTCGGCTCATAGTGTCGAGGTATGGCAGGAAGATGAATTGATTGGGGGTTTGTACGGCGTCAATGTCGGTTCGCTCTTCTGCGGTGAATCCATGTTCTCGCTAAAAACCAACGCATCAAAAACAGCACTTTGGTATTTCTGCGAGCATTTCCGGCACCACGGGGGGAAGTTGATTGATTGTCAGATGATGACAGATCACCTCGCTTCTTTAGGCGCAGAACCTGTTCAGAGGCATGATTTCACTCTGCTGCTCAGTGAACTGAAGCACCAGATCACCGATGCATCTCTCTTCCGTTCGCAATGGATTAACGCCAATCATGGCTAGCCAATCAATACGTATCGGCGTAATGGCACCGTCTTCCTGCAGCTATCTGGCAGAGCAGGAAGAATCTGTTGCTGTGGTACTTGACCCAGAGCTTCATACTGACCGTGGCTATGGGTTTCTGGTGCAAAGTGGTTTTCGTCGCAGTGGAAACAATATATACCGCCCCTATTGTCGCGCCTGTACAGCGTGTCACTCCCTTCGCGTTGATACGTTTGGATTCATGCCATCCCGCAGCCAAAAACGTCATTTGAGCCAACTGAAGCGCCTTACCGTTGAGCTTAAGGATGAGATGGACAGAGAATGGTTTGATCTCTATGAGCGCTATATCTCTGCCCGGCATAGAAATGGCTCCATGTATCCCGCGAGCAAGCAGGATTTCAGTTCATTTGTGCAAAGTGACTGGCAGACCTCTAAGTATCTGCATCTATATGAGAATGGGACGCTGATTGCCATTGCGGTCACGGATGTTCTTGAGAATGGCTACAGCGCCATTTACAGCTTTTTTGAGCCGCAGCATCCATGGTCTCTGGGTTCACTGTGCGTTCTCGCTCAAATCAAACAGGCACGGACAAACGACATCCCCTGGTTATACTTGGGTTTTCAAATCGATGCCTGCAGTGCGATGAACTACAAACAGAAGTTCAAACCTCACCAGCGTTATGTGGCAGGCAGTTGGATAGATGGCGACCAGTTTTAGACAACAGTCCCTTGCAAGCCTACCCCTCGGTTTTCTTTAAGCCAGCCGGCATAAAAGCGCCCAAACCTTAACCAATAGCTGATTTTTGCTGGTCAGTACGGATGCAAAGGGGTAAAATTCCGCCCCTAAACTTTACAGACTCAATCAATCAAGGCATTATCTGCCGGTCAAAATTTGGCTGATCGGTAGCCCAAGAGGATTAAATGGCAAAAGAAGACGTAATTGAAATGCAAGGTACCGTTCTGGATACCCTGCCAAACACCATGTTTCGCGTAGAACTAGAGAACGGCCACGTAGTCACTGCTCACATCTCTGGTAAGATGCGCAAAAACTACATCCGTATCCTGACCGGTGACAAAGTTACCGTTGAGATGACGCCTTACGACCTGTCTAAAGGTCGCATCATCTTCCGCGCGCGCTAATCCTCACGTCTCGCGAATACAAAAAAACCCGGCATTGCCGGGTTTTTGTCGTTTTGAAAAACCGGACGCTTATGCGTCCGGTTTCAATTTAGGCAGGTTCCATTTCATCGCTGAAGCTGAACGTCAGTTTGTCGTTCTTCACGCCAACTTTGACCGTTCCGCCATTGACCAAGCAACCAAACAGCAGTTCATTGGCCAAGTTCTTCTTCACATGATCCTGCATGACTCGCGCCATCGGACGCGCACCCATCGACTTGTCATAGCCTTTCTCTGACAACCAAAGCTTGGCTTTGTCTGTGACTTCTAGTGACACGCCACGGGCATCCAATTGAGCCTGTAGTTCCACGATGAACTTATCCACCACCTGAAGAATAATGCTCTTATCAAGATGGTTGAACCAAATGATGTTATCGAGACGGTTACGGAATTCAGGTGAGAATACCTTCTTGATTTCCGACATTGCATCAAGGCTGTGGTCTTGTTGGATCAGACCAATAGACTTGCGCACCGTTTCGGTAACACCAGCATTGGTCGTCATTACCAGAATCACATTACGGAAGTCAGCTTTGCGACCGTTATTGTCAGTCAGTGTGCCGTTATCCATTACCTGCAGTAGAAGGTTAAAGACATCCGGGTGAGCTTTTTCAATCTCATCCAGCAGCACCACACAATGCGGATGCTTAATCACAGCATCAGTCAACAAACCGCCCTGATCGTAGCCCACGTAACCTGGAGGCGCACCAATCAGACGACTAACGGTGTGACGCTCCATGTACTCAGACATATCAAAGCGCTGAAGTTCGATACCCATGGCGCGTGCGAGTTGAACCGTCACTTCTGTCTTACCAACACCAGTAGGGCCTGCGAAAAGGAATGAGCCCACTGGCTTGTTCTCTGCACCTAATCCCGCCCGGCTCAGTTTGATTGCTTCGCACAGCGCGCTGATTGCATCATCCTGTCCGAAGACCAGCATTTTAAGCTTCTGCTCAAGCGACTGGAGCACGTCGCGGTCAGTAGAAGATACCGATTTTTCTGGGATACGCGCCATCTTGGCGATCATCGCCTCAATGTCACCCACACCCACGGTCTTCTTACGCTTGCTGGCTGGCGCCAGACGACAACGTGCGCCCGCTTCATCAATCACATCAATGGCTTTATCTGGCAGATGACGCTCATTAATGTATTTCGCAGAAAGCTCAACCGCGGCACGAATCGCTTTGTTGGTGTAACGAACTTCGTGGTGAGCTTCGTATTTAGGTTTCAGGCCCATCAGGATCTTAGTCGTGTCATCCAATGATGGTTCAACCACATCGATCTTCTGGAAACGACGCGCCAACGCACGCTCTTTTTCGAAGATGCTGCTGTATTCCTGATAAGTCGTTGAACCGATACAGCGAAGCTTACCGCTGGATAGCAGAGGTTTAATCAAGTTGGCAGCATCCACTTGACCACCCGACGCTGCACCGGCGCCGATGATGGTGTGGATTTCATCAATGAAAAGCACCGCATGATCTTCTTTCTCTAGCTGTTTCAAAATGCTCTTGAAGCGCTTTTCGAAATCACCGCGGTATTTGGTACCGGCAAGCAAAGAGCCAATATCCAGTGAATAGATCACGCAGTCCTGAATGATTTCCGGCACCTGACCTTCAACGATACGCCATGCAAGACCTTCGGCAATGGCCGTTTTACCGACGCCAGCTTCACCCACCAGCAGTGGGTTATTCTTACGGCGACGACATAGCACCTGAATGGTGCGCTCCAGCTCTTTGTCCCGGCCAATCAGTGGATCGATGCCGCCCACACGGGCTAGCTGGTTAAGGTTTGTGGCAAAGTTCTCGAGACGTTCTTCACCACCACCTTCAACCGCCGCTTCATCCGACGACAAATCTGCACCAGGTAATTCTTCATCGCTGCTGGAAGACTTGGTTGTACCGTGTGAAATGTAATTAACGACATCCAGACGGCTGATGTCATTTTTCTTGAGAAGGTAAGCAGCATGCGATTCCTGTTCGCTGAAAATCGCGACCAGTACGTTAGCACCACTAACTTCGCTACGACCTGAGGACTGCACGTGGAAAACGGCGCGTTGAAGCACACGCTGGAAACTCAGGGTTGGCTGTGTTTCACGGTTATCATCGTCGACAGGGATAAGTGGAGTGGTTTGTTCAATGAATGCTTCCAGCTCTTTACGCAGAGCATCGAGATCCGCGCGGCAGGCGAGTAAAGCTTCTCGGGCCGCGACGTTTTCCAGAAGCGCCAGTAGCAGATGTTCAACTGTCATGAACTCATGACGTTTTTCACGTGCTCTTGCAAATGCCCCATTAAGGCTTGCTTCGAGTTCTTTGTTTAGCATAAGGCACCTCCCTCAAATACCACATTATGGTGTGCCGGAGAAAAACCGGGTTTGCGACTTAGGCCTTCTCCATTGTGCACAACAGTGGGTGTTGATGTTCTTTCGCATGCATCATTACTTGTGCGACTTTCATCTCGGCAACTTCCGCAGTGAATACGCCACAAACAGCTTTACCTTCGTAATGCACCGTAAGCATCAGCTGTGTTGCTTTCTCTATATCCATAGAAAAGAACCGCTGCAACACCTCCACTACAAACTCCATGGGGGTGTAATCATCATTATTCAATACCACTTTGTATAATGATGGCGGTTTTACCTTGGTTTCTTCCGCTTCCTTTACATCGGAATCCGGAACTATCCATTCGTACTTTTTACTCATAAGGGATTACAATCTTTAAGGTAGCTCAAGTGTTTCTTATAAAACAACTATTTATACGTCAGAATCATAGATTGAGACATTTAACACAAGAATCTCTACCACTATTTAAAACGTAATGCACAGATTGTATTCCAGCAACCGTTTCATTGCTACGGCGCGCTGATTTTCGCCTGCAAATCACCACATAAATCACGCTCACTCCCCTATCTACTATCAGACCGCCATCATAGTCACTCAATTTCACTTCAATATCTGGCGTTTAGCAAAATCGCAATGTCAGCTTTTCCATACATAAAAATTCAAAATTATTTGGTCTCATTTTTATCAAGGTGTCTCGAAGTATCAAAACTTAATTTGCTAAATGAATGTTTCGGGATTTCATATTGCGTTTAGAAATATCGAATAATAGGTGTATTAACATATTAATTCACAGAGAGTGCTACTACTAGCAACACCCTAGTTTTACTAACAATATTCCTGTAGGTACGACCACCCCATTGTGCCACAAGAAGGGTTATCGTTGATGGAGTTGTAAATTAACTCCACCAATCAACCTCTTAATGAATAAACTTTCGTTTCATTAATGCAACTCAGTTTACAAAAATGATACCCCCATCATCCTTCTGTCAGAACAATAGCCATTTTTATTAAAATGTTGTTATATGGGGGCAAGCAGGCTTGACTGTCTAAATCTTTCTACTAGAGTGGGAATTGAAGTAAAAACATACTGCATCAATTACTTCTGAGTAACGTGATTGCACGGGTTGGTTTTACTCATAGTTATGCAATTTGAATGCAAGAGGGATGTTTCGCATGGCAACTGGTACAGTTAAATGGTTTAACAACGCTAAAGGGTTTGGGTTCATTTGCCCTGACGAAGGTGATGGCGATATTTTCGCGCACTACTCCACAATACAAATGGACGGCTACCGCACGCTAAAAGCGGGCAGACTGTGAACTACGAGGTACAGGAAGGTCCGAAAGGTTACCACGCCAGCCAAATCGTTCCTGTCGAGAACGAAGCTTTAAAATAATAGTGTTGCTATAAACTTTTTCGCTGCCGGAAGGTCGAGAATTGAAAGAGCGAACGTTACGTTCGCTCTTTTTTATTTGTGCTGAACATACCCTGAGACCCTCACCTACTTCCCTTTATTACAATACTCCAACTCTTTCACTACCTCGTTTCACCCGTTCGACTGCCCTCATGCCTCAGAGTCGATAACATGACTGTTAAATCCCTGAAAAATTAAAACTATTCCCAACTGTGGAACTCATTGCTGTGCAGATATACGAGTACATTGAGATAGCGTCATTCCAGTGCCGTAAGAGCACAACATGATGTTTGTTGGAGGACCTATGAAGACAAAAATCTATTCAACTGTACCAACCCTTATCTTACTCTTCTCATCTATTGCCCATGCTTCCTTTATCGACTTTCAAAGCGAACAATGGGTAGACAATGCCCTGACGAATAAGATCTCCCAATACTCACTGACTGGCGACCCTGGAAAGCATCGCACTATCCCTTCAATTAACTCACCAAAAGCGCAGCTTGGGAAACTGTTGTTCTTTAGCAAAATCCAAAGCGGCAACTTCGATACAGCTTGTGTCAGCTGTCATCATCCCACGCTCGGGGGTGCAGATGCCTTATCGATAGCTATAGGAGTAGACTCAGTCAACCCAGATTTGCTGGGGCCAGGTAGACAGCATCGTTCAACGGCTGTGAACTATGATGGTGGACCTACTATGCCACGTAATGTGCCCACCTCTTTCAATCTGGGATTCTGGGACCGCCACCTATTTCATGACGGGCGAGTTGAAGCACTTCTCCCTGTGCCGTTTCAGCATGGGGCAATTGGCCCTATCAGCACGCCTGATTCAGGAATAGGTAACCCTGACAGTGATGCTGGTGCCAACCTTTCTCATGCTCAAGCAGGTTTCCCTATCACACCACAAGAAGAAATGAGGGGGTTCTCATTCGCACAGGATAAGACTAATCAAGAAATCCGCGACTTAATTGCTGCCAGGCTACGTGGAGAGCTTGAGCCACTGAGTATCAATCAATGGCCAACCTTATTCCGGCAGACTTTTAACAAACAAGATGGGCCATTAGAGGAGGTGATAAACAGCGCGACGATTCGTGAAGTCCTGGGCGAATACATGCGCTCCCAGTCTTTTGTCGACAATAGATGGTATCAATATATCAAAGGCGACAAAGCCGCCTTATCCCTACAAGAAAAACGAGGGGCATTGAAGTTCTTCGGTGGCCGCTTTGAAGGTGGTTTCAACTGTCAGTCCTGCCACCAGGGAGATTTAATGACAGATGAGGGGTTTCACAACATTGCAGTACCTCAAATTGGCAGAGGTAAGGGGGATGGTGAAACGGGTACCAATGATTTTGGCAGGTACCGTGAAACCTCTGTATTACGCGATGCCTATGCTTTCAGAACCCCTTCTCTGCTCAATGTTGAAATGACATCGCCTTATGGTCACAGTGGAGCCTTCACCACGCTGGAAGATATTATCAAGCATCACATGGACCCTTTTTACTCCGGTGCGTTTTATACCTACGATGGCCCACAGCCGAATATCCAGTTAGCTGATCAACGATCGAATACCTTTGAAGCGCTATGGACAATGTTCTTCCAGCAAGCAACCGGACAGAGCAAGCTTCAATCTCCATACTCCTACCGGCAAACAGATATCGAGGATCTTTCCGCTTTTCTGCGTTCACTCACCGACCCTTGCACTCAAGACCGGGCTTGCCTTGAACCCTGGCTGGTTGACGACGATATCGACCCTGATGGATTACGTGTCTATGCCGTCGACAAAAACCTAAACCCGCTGTAAAAACAAAAAAACCCGGCCAAAGCCGGGTTTTTCAGCATTGAAAGCCAAATTACATTTGGTCGATCATGTCTTGTGCGAACTCAGAACACTTACGCAGGGTTGCGCCGTCCATCAGACGCTCAAAGTCATAGGTCACAGTCTTGTTACTGATCGCTTTTTCCATTGAGCTGATGATCAGGTCAGCGGCTTCAGTCCAACCCATGTGACGCAGCATCATTTCTGCAGACAGGATCAGAGAACCTGGGTTCACTTTGTCCTGACCCGCGTACTTAGGTGCAGTACCGTGAGTTGCTTCGAACAGTGCGATGCCGTCGCCGATGTTTGCACCAGGGGCAATACCAATACCACCAACTTGCGCAGCAAGCGCATCTGATACGTAGTCACCGTTCAGGTTCATCGTTGCAATCACATCGTACTCCGCTGGGCGCAGCAGGATTTGCTGCAGGAATGCGTCCGCGATAACGTCTTTGATGATGATCTCTTTACCCGTGTTCGGGTTTTTCATAGTCATCCAAGGACCGCCATCCAGCAGCTCAGCACCGAACTCTTCTTTCGCTACTTCGTAACCCCAGTCTTTGAACGCACCTTCGGTAAACTTCATGATGTTACCTTTGTGCACCAGAGTCATCGACGCGCGATCGTTGTCGATGGTGTATTGAATTGCTGCACGAACCAGACGCTTAGTACCTTCTTCAGATACTGGCTTGATACCGATACCACACTCCTCGTCGAAACGGATTTTGGTTGCACCCATTTCTTCTTTCAGGAATTTGATGACTTTGTCTGCTTCTGCAGTGCCAGCTTTAAACTCAACACCCGCATAGATATCTTCCGAGTTTTCACGGTAGATAACCATGTCGGTCAGTTCAGGTTGTTTCAGAGGGCTTGGCACGCCATCGAAGTAACGTACTGGACGTGCACAGATGTACAGATCCAGTTCCTGACGCAGTGCAACGTTCAAAGAACGGATACCACCGCCAACAGGGGTAGTCAGAGGGCCTTTAATAGCAACTTTGTATTCACGAATAAAATCCAGTGTTTCAGTCGGCAGCCATTGGTCTTCACCGTAGATTTGCGTCGACTTCTCACCAGTGTAGATTTCCATCCAGGAGATCTTACGGTCACTGCCATAAGCTTTTTCTACTGCCGCGTCCACAACTTTGAGCATTGCAGGACTAACGTCAACACCAATGCCATCACCTTCGATGTAAGGGATAACTGGGTTGTTAGGAACGACCAGCTTGCCGTTTTCTACCGCAATTTTCTCACCAGCTGGTACGACTACTTTACTTTCCATTTAATTCTCCTAGCGTCCATTTGTTATTTTGCGCTGACCAGACAGAACAATTTCCTGTCGCACAGTGACATGTTCATTTCGCCTTGTAGCACGTCAGTTAATTGTTCTATCTGGTATAACATGCGGGCAAAAGAATACTGTAAATCCCGCAACACGCCAATCACATTATTCCATGTATAATACTAAGGTCTCATTTGTTACTAGACCTGATTGACACGACTTAATGACGTTTAAAACCCCCCCTAATAAAGGCGCAAAATCGCCATCTTCGAAGCCGAATTTCCGACGCACTTCACGACGACGCAGCGACAAACCCGCGCGTCCGAAAGGGCCGACGAAAGTCATTGTATTCAATAAACCTTTCAACACCCTGACACAGTTCACCGGTGAGCCAGGCGATTCCACCCTGGCAGACTTCATTCCTGTGAAAGAGGTTTACCCTGCTGGACGCCTTGATAAAGATAGTGAAGGACTTCTGGTTTTGACCAACGATGGCATTTTGCAGGCACGCCTGACCCAACCACAATCCAAGTCAGCAAAAATCTACTGGGTGCAGGTTGAAGGCGAACCATCCGAAGAATCTTTGAACGCGCTCCGTGATGGTGTGGAGCTTAACGACGGCTGGACACTTCCTGCTGGCGTGGAGGTCATTGCTGAACCTACCATTGGGATCGCAATCCACCTATTCGCCATCGTCCTTCCGTGCCGACAACCTGGCTAGCCATCACACTGACAGAAGGCCGTAATAGGCAGGTTCGTCGCATGACCGCTGCAGTAGGTCACCCCACTTTGCGTCTGGTGAGATACAAAATGGGCAACTGGACCGTCGATGACTTACAACCCGGTGAATGGCGTGAAGTACCACCGCCTGCACGCAATTAAACTGTGACTCACATCTCATCTGTAACCGCGTAAAGGTTTCTGTTAAACTCTGCCCCCGATTTTATTGGAGCTAGAAATTTCGTCATGTCAGATAACAGCAGCAAAAAAGTTATTGTCGGTATGTCCGGCGGCGTCGACTCCTCAGTGTCCGCCTACCTACTGAAGCAACAAGGCTATCAGGTAGAAGGCCTTTTCATGAAAAACTGGGAAGAAGATGATAACGACGAATACTGTTCGGCAGCGGAAGATCTGGCCGATGCGCAGGCCGTGTGTGACAAGCTGGGAATCACCCTGCACACCATCAACTTCGCTGCAGAGTACTGGGACAATGTGTTCGAGCACTTCCTGACCGAATACAAAGCAGGTCGTACACCGAACCCAGATATCCTGTGCAACAAAGAAATCAAATTCAAAGCCTTCCTCGAGTTCGCCGATGAAGTGCTGGAAGCTGACTACATTGCAATGGGTCACTACGTGCGCCGCACTTTTCCAACTCAGGAAGGTGAAAAAGCGCAAATGCTTCGTGGTCTTGATAGCAACAAAGACCAAAGCTACTTCCTATATACACTGAGCCACGATCAGGTTTCACGCAGCCTGTTCCCGGTTGGCGATTTGGAGAAGCCGGAAGTTCGCCGCATTGCCGAAGAGCAAGATCTGATCACCGCGAAGAAGAAGGATTCCACTGGCATTTGCTTTATCGGTGAGCGCAAGTTCACAGACTTTCTGTCGAAGTACCTCCCAGCGCAGCCAGGCATCATTGAAACCGTTGATGGCGACGAAATTGGTGAACACCAGGGCCTGATGTACCACACTCTGGGTCAGCGCAAAGGTCTTCACATCGGTGGCCAAAAAGGTGGCAACGGCAACGAAGCGCCTTGGTATGTGGTTGATAAAGATGTTGAACGCAACGTTCTTATTGTTGCTCAAGGTCACGACCACCCTCGCCTGTTCTCAAAAGGCTTGGTGGCAGGCCAACTACACTGGGTAGATCGTGAAACGATTACCGAACCATTGAAGTGCACCGTAAAAACGCGATACCGCCAGCAAGACATATCATGTACCATCGAACCCATTGATGGTGACCAGATCAAAGTGATTTTTGATGAACCGCAATCAGCGGTGACTCCTGGTCAATCAGCGGTATTCTATAGCGGTGATGTTTGCCTGGGTGGCGGCATCATCGAACAGCGTATTTAAGGAGCACTCATCTGTGGCTAATACTTTGTTTGATCGTACCATCGCGTTCGCAGGTATCTGTCAATCCGTCAAACTGGTTCAGGAGATAGCACGCAAGGGAAGTTGTGATTACGACGCTCTAAGTGCCAGCTTGAACAGTATTATCCTCACGAATCCGTCTTCAACTTTGGAGGTTTTCGGCAATGAAGAAAACCTCACCATTGGTTTGAACACACTGATTAATGAATTAGATAACAGTCCAGGTGGCAGTGAGCTTACCCGTTATCTGATCAACCTCCTCGCGTTGGAACGCAAGCTGTCCGGTCGCCGTGACAGCCTTGCGCAACTTTCGGATCGTATCGAAACTGTCCAGCGTCAGGTCCAACACTTTGAACTGCTCGATGATCAAATGATCAGCAACCTTGCCAGTATTTACCTCGACACCATCAGTCCGCTGGGCCCACGTATTCAGGTAACCGGTAACCCTGCCCAACTGCAACAAACCGGCGTACAACACAAAGTACGCGCCCTGTTGCTTGCAGGTATCCGTGGCGCAGTGCTTTGGCGTCAGGTAGGGGGCAAACGTCGCCATCTTATCTTTGGCCGCAAGCAAATGATCGAGCAAGCCAAAATCATCCTAGCCAGAAATTCGTAATATTTAATTCAGGAGAAAGCCCATGGAACTGTCAGCATTGACAGCTGTTTCACCGGTTGATGGCCGCTACGGGACGAAAACGATTGCGTTACGTTCTATCTTCAGTGAATTTGGTCTGCTGAAGTACCGTACTATCGTAGAAGTCCGTTGGCTGCAGAAGCTGGCTGCAACAGATGCCATCAAGGAAGTACCGGCATTCAGCGCAGACGCAAACGCACTACTCGACAAAATCGCTGCAGAATTCAGCGAAGAAGATGCACAGCGCATCAAAGAGATTGAGCGTACCACCAACCACGACGTAAAAGCGGTTGAGTATTTCCTGAAAGAAAAAGTTGCGGACAATGCAGAGCTGAACGCGGTTAACGAGTTCATTCACTTTGCATGTACCTCAGAAGACATCAATAACACCTCTCACGCCCTGATGCTGAAAGAAGCACGTGAGCAAGTAATCCTGCCAGAAATCCGCAACGTGATTGACGCGATTAAAGCACTGGCTGTTGAATACCGTGATGTTCCTCTTCTGTCACGTACCCACGGCCAGCCAGCATCCCCATCGACTATGGGTAAAGAAATGGCCAACGTGGCGTACCGTATGGAACGTCAATACAAGCAAATCGAAAGTGTTGAGATTCTGGGCAAAATCAACGGTGCAGTAGGTAACTACAACGCACACCTGTCTGCATACCCAGAAGTTGACTGGCACCAGTTCAGCGAAGAGTTCATCACTGAATCTCTGGGCGTTACCTGGAACCCGTACACCACGCAAATCGAACCGCACGATTACATCGCAGAGCTGTTCGATGCGATTGCTCGCTTCAACACCATTCTGATCGACTTCGACCGCGACGTATGGGGTTACATCGCACTGGGTCACTTCAAGCAGAAGACCATTGCAGGTGAAATCGGCTCTTCCACCATGCCGCACAAAGTTAACCCAATCGACTTCGAAAACTCAGAGGGTAACCTGGGTCTGGCGAACGCCGTATTCGGTCACTTGGCACAGAAACTGCCAATCTCTCGCTGGCAGCGTGACCTGACGGATTCTACCGTACTGCGTAACCTGGGCGTGGGCGTAGGCTACGCGATCATCGCTTACACCTCTACCCTGAAAGGTATCAGCAAGCTGGAAGTGAACCGTGAAGCACTTGAAGCTGAGCTGGACAAGAACTGGGAAGTACTGGCTGAACCGGTACAAACCGTGATGCGTCGCTACGGCATTGAGAAGCCTTACGAGAAGCTGAAAGAGCTGACTCGTGGTAAACGTGTAGACGGTGAAGGCATGCGTGCATTCATCGATGGTCTGGATCTGCCAGAGCATGAAAAAGAGCGTCTGAAAGAGATGACGCCAGCGAACTACATCGGTGATGCAATCAAGCTGACTGACGCGCTGTAATTTAGCATTTCAGTCTGAAAGCCCGAATACGCCAGTGTTCGGGCTTTTTTAATGCACCTCGTTTATACCCATATAAGGGTATATACTCTCCCCCAATCCCAAGAAACAGCAATCCCACTATGTATCAGTTAAATTTTGATCTGAACGATTTCCTTACCCGCTTCTGGCACAAAGAGCCTGTTGTGATTAAAAACGGTTTCATCGATTTTGAAGATCCTATCAGCCCGGACGAAGTGGCGGGTCTGGCGATGGAAGAAGAAATCGATTCCCGTTTTGTGTCCAATCTGGATGGTAACTGGGAAGTTCAACACGGGCCATTTGAGAGCTTTGAAAGCTTCCCAGACACGCATTCCCAGCTGATTGTTCAGGCTGCTAACCACTGGCACCCGGGACCGCGCGCGTTATCCGAACCTTTCCGTGGTCTCCCGAACTGGCTGTTCGATGACGTGATGGTTTGTCTCTCCATGCCAGAAGGCGGCGTGGGTCCACACATTGACCAATATGATGTGTTTATCTGTCAGGGCATGGGTAAGCGTCGCTGGCGTGTCGGGGATAAAGGCGAATACAAAGATGCCAATCACCATACTGGCCTCCGTCAAATTGAAGGCTTCGACCCGATTATCGACGAGATCCTCGAGCCAGGTGACATCCTTTACATTCCGCCGGGCTTCCCGCACGAAGGCAATACTATTGAAGTATCACTCAGCTATTCAGTAGGTTATCGCTCGCCCAAGAAACAAGAGCTTCTCAACGGCTTTGCAGATTTTGTGCTGACCAATGAATTGGGTGACAAGCACTTCTACGATCCAAATATCCAAACCCGTGACGAGCACGGCATGATCCCAACAGCGGAATACAATGCGCTGAACGACATGCTGATGAAGCTGATCAACGATGAAGATGCCAAAGCGCGATGGATGGGTGAGCAACTCAGTCAGTCTCGCCACGAGCTGGACATCATGCCAGCGGATCCACCATGGCAATCTGATGAGCTTCAACAGTTTATGGAAGACGGTTTATATCTGGAAAAAGTATCTGGTCTTAAAGCGCTTTACCACGAAAACAACCCTTCACTGGTTTTCATCAACGGCGAAACCATTGAACTACCAGAAGGTTGTGAAGCGGCGGCGAAGGTCTTCTGTGATATGGAATACTTCTCGGGCGAAGATTTGGGAGCAATCGCTAACAACCCTGCCCTTTTGGCACTGTTGCTTGATTTCTGCAATCAAGGATTGTGGTACCCGCAAGCCTAATACGCTGAAATATAAAAATAAAAAAGCCTTCCGTTTGGAAGGCTTTTTCGTATCAGGTATCTACTGTGATTGGTATTAAAGATGAACCTGCAGACAGGAAACAGAATGCAAATCCGTCCCTGACAGTCTTGGTTTCGTCTGTGCGCACGCATCTGTCGCTTGAGGGCAACGGGTACGGAATACACAACCCGAAGGCGGGTTCATCGGCGAAGGAAGTTCACCTTCCAACAGTTGAATTTCTTTGTTCCGCTCTTTCACAGGATCCGGCACGGGAACCGCAGACATCAAGGCTTTAGTATACGGGTGCTGTGGGTTATCGAACAGCGCATTACCTTCTGCCAGTTCCACAGCGTTACCCAGATACATAACCAGAACGCGATCGGAAATATGCTTCACTACCGAAAGGTCGTGCGCGATAAAGATCAGGCTCAGGCCCATTTCTTTTTGCAGCTCTTTCAGCAAATTCACCACCTGCGCCTGAATCGACACGTCCAGTGCAGAAACCGGCTCGTCACAGATCACCAGCTTTGGTTTAAGGATAAGCGCGCGTGCAATACCGATACGCTGACACTGACCGCCCGAGAACTCGTGCGGGTAGCGGTTAATCACGTTCGGCAGCAAGCCGACACGGGTCATCATTGCCTGCACCTGCTGTTTCACTTCATCCTTAGACAGTTCTGGATAGAAGGTTTTCAGCGGCTCAGCGATGATGTCACCCACAGTCATACGTGGGTTCAGGGATGCCAGTGGGTCCTGGAAAATCATCTGGATTTCTTTGCGCTTCTCACGCAGGTCGTTCCCTTCCAGCTTGGTCAAGTCCTGACCCAACCAGACAACCTGACCTTCCGTCGCCTGCACCAAACCAATCACAGCACGGGCGAAGGTGGATTTACCACAGCCTGACTCGCCCACGACACCTAAGGTTTCACCCTCATATAGCTTGATGTCTACGCCATCAACAGCTTTCAGAGCCGTTGGCTTTGCCCAAGGCCATACTGACTTGGACGCAATATTGAAGTGCACTTTCAGGTCTTCAATATCCAGTAGCAGTTTTTTATCCATCGCACCCATTACCAAGCCTCCTGATCAGAAAAACATGCGCGCAGACGTCCATCAGCAAAAGGCGTCAGGATAGGCGATTCGCTCTTACAGCGATCACCAACGCGATGGCAGCGGTCCTGATACGGACAGCCCGGTGGCAGTTTCAGAAGGTTTGGCGGGTTGCCAGGAATAGTCGGTAGAATTTCACCTTCCGTATCCAAACGTGGAATGGCCTTCAATAGACCTTCTGTGTATGGATGGCTTGGCTTGTAGAAAATCTCATCGACTTTACCGTATTCCATGGTACGGCCCGCATACATAACCAGCACTTTGTCACAAGAGCCAGCGACCACACCAAGGTCATGGGTGATCATGATGATGGCAGTATTGAATTCTGATTTCAGCTCGTTCAACAGTTCCATGATCTGTGCCTGTACGGTCACATCAAGGGCTGTGGTTGGTTCATCAGCAATCAACAGTTTTGGTCGGCACAGTAGCGCCATCGCAATCATGACACGCTGGCGCATACCGCCTGAGAATTCATGCGGGTACATGGTGATACGCTTACGCGCTTCAGGAATTTTCACCGCTTCCAACATGCGAACAGACTCTTCGAATGCTTCCGCTTTTCCCATGCCTTTGTGCAGCATGAGAACTTCCATCAGTTGGTCGCTGACTTTCATAAACGGGTTCAAAGAAGTCAT
>NZ_JAALDL010000059.1 GCF_011045095.1 Grimontia sedimenti | reverse complement strand
CGTCAAGGTGTAACTGGCCGCTTCGCCTTCATTCACTGAGGCATCGCCCGTCAGGGTCAGGGTTGGCGCATCCGTGGTGGTGCCGTCATTGATGGTGGTTTCGACGGCAGCTGGAGCCGTTGGCTGCGCTTCAAAGTCACCGCCAGCGGTGCTGTCGACAGAGACGGTAAACACATCATCATCCGCCGATTCGTTGAGGCTGTCGTTCAGGGTATCGACGGTAAAGTCGACAGACGTGGTGCCTGCCGCGATCACCACATCACGGGTCACCGGCGTGACATCACCGTCTTCCGTAGTCTTGTGCCCAATCACTACGGTGACAGTAAAGTCTGCTGTCGGCGCTTCTGAAAGGGTCAAAGTATAGCTGGCTGAGTCACCTTCAATGACAGAGGCATCGCCAGTCAATGTCAGGGTTGGTGCATCCGTGGCGGTGCCGTCATTGATGGTGGTTTCGACAGCGGCTGGTGCGGTTGGCTGCGCCTCGAAATCACCGCCAGCGGTAGTGTCGACAGAGACGATAAATACATCATCATCC
>NZ_JAALDL010000058.1 GCF_011045095.1 Grimontia sedimenti | reverse complement strand
TACTGATCAAGCAGCTGTTGTGACGGGTGATACCACTGCGTCTATCACTGACGTCGATACCTCAGCAACAGGTTCAATCACGGTGACCGATCCGGATTCTGGTGAAACGGCCACCATTGGCAACACCACCATAGAAGGCAACTACGGCACCTTTGAATTGGTCGACGGTAACTGGACTTACACGGTAGACCCAGACAAAGCGCAGGCTCTGCCCGAAGACGAAGAGGCGACCGAAACCTTTACTCTCACGGCGTCAGATAACTCTACCCATGAGATTGTGGTCACGGTTGAAGGCACCAACCAGTCTGCCGTTGTCACCGGTGATACCACGGCGTCTATCACTGACGTCGATACCTCAGCAACAGGCTCTATCACGGTTACCGATCCGGATTCCGGCGAAACGGCCACCATCGGCAACACCACGATTGAAGGTAACTACGGTACCTTCGAACTGGTCGACGGTAACTGGACCTACACGGTAGACCCAGACAAAGCGCAAGCTCTACCGGACGGGGAAGAAGCAACCGAAACCTTTACCCTTACTGCGTCTGATAATTCAACG
>NZ_JAALDL010000057.1 GCF_011045095.1 Grimontia sedimenti | reverse complement strand
CGCTTCACTGAGTGTCAAGGTGTAGCTGGCCGCTTCACCTTCATTCACTGAGGCATCGCCCGTCAGGGTCAGGGTTGGCGCATCCGTGGTGGTGCCGTCATTGATGGTGGTTTCGACAGCGGCCGGTGCGGTTGGCTGAGCCTCAAAGTCACCACCGGATGTTGAGTCTACTGACACAGTAAAGACATCATCATCGGCAGATTCGTTGAGGCTGTCATCCAGGGTGTCGACGGTGAAGTCAGTGGACGTGGTGCCTGCCGCAATGACCACATCACGGGTCACCGGCGTGACATCGCCATCTTCCGTGGTCTTGTGAGCCACGACGATGGTCACGGTGAAATCCGCGGTTGGCGCTTCCGAGAGGGTCAAGGTGTAGCTGGCCGCTTCACCTTCATTCACTGACGCATCGCCCGTCAGGGTCAGGGTTGGTGCGTCGGTGGTGGTGCCATCATTGATGGTAGTTTCCACCGCAGCTGGTGCGGTGGGCTGCGCTTCAAAGTCACCACCGGATGTTGAATCTACAGACACAGTAAAGACATCGTCATCTGCCGATTCGTTGAGGCTGTCATCCAGGGTGTCGACGGTGAAGTCAGTGGACGTGGTGCCTGC
>NZ_JAALDL010000056.1 GCF_011045095.1 Grimontia sedimenti | reverse complement strand
CATCGGTGACTGACAGCGCAGGGAATACATCTGCGCCGAGCACATCCACCACAGTCACGATTGATACGACCGCACCCGGTGAAGGCACCGGACCGGGCGGCACCGATGAACTCCCGCTGGTTGAAATTCCCGAGTCCTCTGGCGGCATTGGTGAAGAAGAGCTGACAGATGGCGTTGAAGTACTGGTCACGCCACCGACCGGCACTGAGCCCGGTGACACCATTACGGTGACCGTCACTCAGCCCGATGACTCAACCACTGACGTTACCACCACAGTGCCTGACGGCTGGACGGGCGGTAGCGTCTCTGTGACCGTTTCGCCGGAAGATTTGGGTGGCACTGGCGGCGGTTTACCTGCCGAAGGTGAATACAACATAACCGCATCGGTGACTGACAGCGCAGGGAATACATCTGCGCCGAGCACATCCACCACAGTCACGATTGATACGACCGCACCCGGTGAAGGCACCGGACCGGGCGGCACCGATGAACTCCCGCTGGTTGAAATTCCCGAAGCCTCTGGCGGCATTGGCGAGGGAGAGCTGACTGACGGCGTTGAAGTGCTGGTCACGCCACCCACCGGCACTGAGCCCGGTGACACCATTACGGTGACCGTCACTCAACCGGGCGGTTCAACCACTGATGTCACTACCACGGTACCTGCTGGCTGGACTGGCGGCAGCGTC
>NZ_JAALDL010000055.1 GCF_011045095.1 Grimontia sedimenti | reverse complement strand
ACTTTCATCAGTGCCGCCATACGCATCGCGTTACGCGCGTATTCCATGAACATCAGGAAGGTCGCACCGTAAGGAACGAAACCACCGTGCAGGGCAATACCGTTGATGATCGCGGTCATACCGAACTCACGCACACCGTAGTGGATGTAGTTGCCAGATGCATCTTCGCCAGTCAGGGCTTTTGAGCCAGACCACATGGTCAGGTTTGAAGGTGCCAGGTCAGCTGAGCCACCCATGAATTCAGGCAGCATCGCACCAAACGCTTCCAGCGCATTTTGAGACGCTTTACGTGACGCAATGTTCGCTGGGTTCGCTTGCAAGTCGGCAATGATTTGGTTGGCTTTTTCTTCCCACTCAGCAGGCAGGTCGCCGTTTACGCGGCGTTTGAACTCTGCCGCCAGCTCTGGGTGTGCAGCTTCGTACGCAGCCAGTTTCTCGTTCCAAGCGGCTTCTTTTGCTGCGCCTGCTTCTTTCGCATCCCACTGACCGTAGACGTCAGCCGGGATTTCAAACGCAGGGTGTTCCCAACCCAGGAACTCACGCGCCGCTTTGATTTCGTCTGCGCCCAGTGGTGCACCGTGACAGTCGTGAGAGCCTGCTTTGTTTGGTGAACCGAAACCGATGATGGTTTTGGTACAAATCAGGGTAGGACGACCGGTTTCTGCTTTCGCTGCTTCAATGGCTGCGTTGATCGCATC
>NZ_JAALDL010000054.1 GCF_011045095.1 Grimontia sedimenti | reverse complement strand
TGGAAAGATTCTGATTTTAATACATTGTCGGTTTATCAAATTGAACATCTAAACACGGATGATGCTGTGTTATTTGGTGAGGCAATGATGACAGCTATAGCAGAGGATATCATAAATGCTGACACATTAAACATGATGCTACGTCTAGCTGTGTCCTTGAGATCAACAGCAGCTACCGAAGATTACATGCTTGTATCCCCTAACAATGTGCTGACCAACTCTATTACTTCATCTAAGCCAACAGTCAACAATAACAGGAATGCTTCAGAAGACGCAGATCCTGAATTACAAGAGATGTTAGAAGTTGAGATGAGAAAGAATAGCTCTAAATCAGGTAAGAAAAAGGGTGGTAAAAAATCGACTGCTGCAGATGTTGCCATAAAAATGGCTCAGAGGGTTCGGGCAACTCCTAAACAAGATAATATACAGAGTGATAAAACCCAGCAAGCTGCAGCATACTCATATATTGCTGCTTACCTCATGAGGATGCAATGTAGACAGCCTGAACAGGTAGTAGGATCCATCACCAATGTAATCAATAGGTATAATGGATTCTATGACGGGGGGATCAGACGTTTTCGAGAATCTAGATCTCACAGTATCTGCTCTAGAAAAGATGAGAGATGTAATAGCTAGAAAACCGGAAATAACTGGGACTTGGGTTGCATGGGTCGCGTACAATGAAAACACCCAAAAATTAGTCAAGCAGGATAGGGGTTTATTGGAGTATCTGGCGATACAAGTCTTTGCATATCAAGGCATGCATGTTGTGGTCCAGGTTCTGGCCATTCACCAAATAACCAAGATACCTATGGG
>NZ_JAALDL010000053.1 GCF_011045095.1 Grimontia sedimenti | reverse complement strand
TCGACTACAGGTACGACGGACGGTTCGACCACCGGCGGTACTGACGGCAGCACTACAGGTACGACCGACGGTTCAACCACCGGCGGCACAGACGGCTCGACTACAGGTACCACCGATGGCTCGACTACGGGTACCACTGACGGCTCAACGACGGGTACTACAGACGGTTCAACCACGGGCGGTACGGATGGCACCACCGATGGTTCAACAACTGGTGGTACCGACGGCTCGACTACAGGTACGACGGACGGTTCGACTACAGGCGGTACTGACGGCAGCACTACAGGTACCACGGACGGTTCGACTACGGGCGGCACTGACGGCTCAACAACGGGTACCACTGACGGTTCAACCACCGGCGGCACCGACGGCTCAACGACAGGTACGATGGACGGTTCAACAACTGGCGGTACTGACGGCTCGACTACAGGTACCACTGACGGTTCGACCACCGGCGGTACGGATGGCACCACTACAGGTACCACGGACGGTTCGACCACCGGCGGTACAGACGGCAGCACTACGGGTACGACCGATGGTTCAACAACCGGCGGTACTGATGGATCGACGACAGGTACCACTGACGGCAGCACCACGGGTACGACAGACGGCACCACCACAGGTACGACGGACGGTTCGACCACCGGCGGTACGGATGGCAGCACCACAGGTACCACTGACGGTTCGACCACCGGCGGTACTGATGGCAGCACTACAGGTTCGACCGACGGTTCGACTACGGGCGGCACAGACGGCTCAACCACAGGTACGACGGACGGTTCGACCACGGGCGGCACCGACGGCTCAACGACGGGTACGACAGACGGTTCGACTACC
>NZ_JAALDL010000052.1 GCF_011045095.1 Grimontia sedimenti | reverse complement strand
TATATATATATGACTTTAATAAGCGATAAAGATAAATTACAAAAAAAACAATATCTAAATAGAACGCAATAAACAATTTGAGATTCAAAATTATCAGATTGCAATACGATGCATCGTATCATCTATCCTATATCTTAATCTGTTCGGACGAATTTCCTTTCCGACTTGTTGACCCAGCATTATCATTAACACTCTCGACAATTTGATTTTTCAGATCTAATTTTCCAAGAAACCACTCCGGTTTGGCCTCTAAACAAGTTCTTCTACTACCCGTCAGCTGGTTAGTGGGTTAATCACAATATCAATATCAAAGTTTGATGTGAACTGTACCCCATCTATGCTTCCCTTCTTTCCTATAGTCAGTAACATGCTCTCTACGAATAGTCATTGGAGTATCGGATGCGGACACTATCATATCTGGAAACACAAAATTTATCCTCTTGGTATGAGGGCCCATTATGGCAGATGTGAACATATCATGATATCGAGGTATCATCTTTGAGCAATCATAGCTCTCATAATATCAGCTGTCTCCGAGGAGCGACCTCCTGCTATGAGAAGGTCTTCAATGTTTCCAGATAAGGTCTCAACTGACTTCACTCTAAACTTTCCCTTTGCTTTGTACTCTAATGATGAGTTCTTCGATTTGATCGATACACTGAACCATGATAATGATGAGATAGACATATTATCTGATTCCAACTTTCTCACACTTCAATCTTGCGATAGGCTGTCAATAGAGATAGCAATGTACATCCTACCATTCTTTGTTTTAAAACAGCTACCAAATGAGTTATTCAATTCGTCTTCATCTAGAAAATTATTATTACATCCTTCCCTAGT
>NZ_JAALDL010000051.1 GCF_011045095.1 Grimontia sedimenti | reverse complement strand
AAATGGCGTTATCTGGATATGGGACAGTCTCATACAAGATTAAGACAGAGTTAATTGCTGGAACCGACAATAATATTGTAGGACTAACAAGATCATTGAACTTGTTTCAGATGTTTACATTGAGATCTGCAGAGAATATTAGAATCAGTCGGATGAGAGTATTGTACAAGCCACGAACAGGCCATCTGGGATCGGGGATGATAAATGCTATGGTGAAGGACAACAGAATAGATGCAGACTTGGAGGATCAAATCATACATCAGACTGACTTTCCTGCAGGTGCAACTGCAGACATCACATGGACGGCCTCCATGTTGGTTGGCAAAATCTGATCTTCAACAGAGAGAGCCGCCTCTGGTGTTCGAAATGGAATTAACAGAATGCAATATCACCGCAGGATTCAGTGTCGGGAGTGTTACCATTGTCATAGATGTGACAGGATCAAAACCATGGATAGATTCAATTATAAAGCACCGATTGCTACCATAAGGGATGATGTCATCAGATCTAATGCATTGTTGTCTGATAAGAAATTTGAGGTTAGAGATAGTAGGGTTGCTATTAGTGGACCCATCACTAGGACACAGAGTATGTCAAGAGACATTGACATGGGGAGATTGAGAAGAGTGGCAGAGTTAACTCGATCGACAAGCAATGGTATTTCTAATAAGAAGTATAGAGCCATAAGGGGAAGCACATCACAAGAAAGTAATGTAATCGCACGGAGACAGTAATTTAAACATATATTGTTTCATCTTTGTCTTATATCTTAATAAAAACTGAGATCTATATCTACATCTGATTATAATTACTCGAGGATATCTAAGATTTGTGTGTGATGACAGAACATCCTCTGTCATATAATAT
>NZ_JAALDL010000050.1 GCF_011045095.1 Grimontia sedimenti | reverse complement strand
AAGCGTGTAGCTGGCCGCTTCACCTTCAATGACAGAGGCATCGCCAGTCAAAGTTAGCGTCGGTGCATCCGTGGTGGTGCCATCATTGATGGTGGTTTCGACAGCGGCCGGTGCGGTTGGCTGAGCCTCAAAGTCACCACCGGATGTTGAGTCTACTGACACAGTAAAGACATCATCATCGGCAGATTCGTTGAGGCTGTCATTAAGCGTGTCCACGGTGAAATCGATGGAAGTGGTGTTCGCAGCGATCACCACATCACGGGTCACCGGTGTGACATCGCCATCTTCGGTGGTCTTGTGACCAATGAGCACAGTGACTGTAAAGTCCGCTGTTGGTGCTTCCGACAGGGTGAGGGTGTAACTGGCTGCTTCGCCTTCATTCACTGAGGCATCACCCGTCAGTGTCAGGGTCGGCGCATCCGTGGTGGTGCCATCGTTGATGGTGGTTTCCACCGCAGTGGGTGCAGTCGGCTGCGCCTCAAAGTCACCGCCAGAGGTGGCATCCACCGAGACGGTAAACACATCGTCATCCGCCGATTCATTCAGGCTGTCATTAAGCGTGTCCACGGTGAAATCGATGGAAGTGGTGTTCGCAGCGATCACCACATCGCGGGTGACCGGCGTGATATCGCCATCTTCCGTGGTCTTGTGTCCCACGATGATGGTCACGGTGAAATCAGCGGTTGGTGCTTCCGACAGGGTGAGGGTGTAGCTGGCCGCTTCACCCTCAATGACAGAAGCATCGCCGGTCAGCGTCAGAGTCGGCGCATCCGTGGTGGTGCCATCATTGATGGTGGTTTCGACAGCGGCCGGCGCGGTTGGCTGCGCTTCGAAGTCACCGCCAGCGGTAGCATTCACCGAGACGGTAAACACATCATCATCCGCCGATTCGTTCAGGCTGTCATCT
>NZ_JAALDL010000004.1 GCF_011045095.1 Grimontia sedimenti | reverse complement strand
TGGTGACAAAGTCGCCCTGAACGTTGCTGTCTTCAGAGATGCTGTCGACGGAGACCGCCTTGGTGGTCTTGTCGCCGTCGGTACCAATCTCGGTGTCGATAACGATAGTTTGAATAGCAGAATTAGAATTGCCGACGCTATCAGTCACAGTCGCTTTAACAGAATAATCGCCATCTGCGAGCTGAGTTCCAGTGACATCTAAAGTCCAGGTGCCATCTTGACTAATGGCTAGTCGATCATTATCAGAAGTGTAGTCAGTCCCATCAAACGTAACTGTTAGAGTGTTTTCATCACCAAGATCGACTACACCTGAGATGACAAGTGTATTATCGTTAGTAATGAAATCACCATCCAGGCCAGTATCTTGAGAAATACTGGTGATACTGACGGTAAATCCATCACCATCATTGTCGGCCGTTGTGTCTTCCGGCGAGGTAGGTGTGCTCGGCTCAGTAGGCTCTGTAATGTCTGAACCATCGTCGATAAATGCACTAGAATCATCGCTATCCTCACGCACTTCACGAGCGGTGAGGAAGCTTCTTGCCGAAGCTTGGGTATCAAAACCTGCTTGAGCAATAGTTTCTTCGCCGGCACGGCCAATGGATTGAAAGCTCCATGAGCCAGCTCCAGATGCCGCGTTACCACCTGCAGCGGTTGCTTCCAGTACCTCTGTCGGGTCGACGCCTTCTTCAATCAATGCCTGGATAGCCGCAATTTCATCATCAAGCGGTGAGCCTAAGATATCTTGCGCAGGTGAGTCTTGTTCACCAACAGGGAGTACGGTGCCGTCTTCAAGAGATAGAAGGGCGTTGGCACCCTCAGGGATAAAGATTTCAGTGCCGGCGTTTAAATCTAAAACTTCAGCGATGGGAACGTCTTTCCCGTTCACTTTAATGAATGCGTTGCCGTTAACTGAAATTACTTTTGCAGCCTGCTTGGTGATAATCGAATCCATGAATCTCGTCCTGCGAAAGGTAAATAAATATGGCTATGTCATTAATGACACATAAATATCATCCATAATACTATGCAAATAGATTCGTTATAAGCCTTGACGTTAAACAAAATCGCCAAAAAAGTGACGCAAATTGTAAATTTTTTATAATTATCAGCGCTAAGTATCTGAATGAAGATCAAGATGTTATTGCTTTTGGATGCGATCGAGGTCAAAAAGTGACCGGGTGTATTGAGTGGTGTGTCATTTATTGGACAATATATTGACTCTCGTTAGAAGCTTGTTTTGCGTGGTAAAATTTCTTGTGAGGCCTGTAGAGTAAGGATTTTGTTGGCGAGCGTTGAGTCTCAACCCGATATCGTACAAAATACCCGCCGATTTGAATTCATCTACACTGCGCGCAGCTCAGTTTCTGCCTGCGTGCTGTTTAACGCGGAAAAGCTTAAGCATGTCAAACTCTCCACTTCAGCAAGAAGTCGGCAAGCGTCGTACGTTTGCGATTATCTCGCACCCGGATGCCGGTAAAACCACCATCACTGAAAAGGTGCTGTTATTCGGACGCGCGATCCAGACTGCCGGTACGGTAAAAGGTCGCGGCTCAAACCAGCACGCGAAGTCTGACTGGATGGAGATGGAAAAAGAACGTGGTATCTCGGTTACCACTTCTGTCATGCAGTTCCCGTTCAATGATTGTCTGGTTAACCTGCTTGATACCCCGGGACACGAAGACTTCTCAGAAGATACTTACCGCACCCTGACAGCGGTCGACTCTTGTTTGATGGTTATCGATGCGGCGAAAGGTGTTGAGGATCGTACCCGCAAGCTGATGGAAGTTACCCGTCTGCGCGACACGCCAATCGTCACTTTCATGAACAAACTTGACCGCGACATCCGCGACCCAATGGAGTTGATGGATGAAGTAGAAAGTGAGCTTAACATCGCGTGTGCACCAGTATCCTGGCCGATTGGCTGTGGTAAAGAGTTCAAAGGTGTTTATCACATTCACCGTGATGAGACGATTCTGTACCAAACAGGTCAGGGTCATACCATACAGGATTCTCGCATCATCAAAGGTCTGGATAATCCAGAGCTGGATGAAGCTGTCGGTGAAAGCCTGGCAGAGCAACTGCGTGAAGAACTTGAGCTGGTATTGGGTGCTTCTCATGAATTCGATCAGGAACTGTTCCTGAGCGGCGAGCTGACACCTGTGTTCTTCGGTACTGCACTGGGTAACTTTGGTGTTGACCACATGTTGGATGGTTTAACTGAGTGGGCACCTGCACCATTGCCACGTCAAACCCATGAGCGTGCGGTTGAAGCGGGTGAAGAGAAGTTCTCTGGCTTCGTGTTCAAAATCCAGGCGAATATGGACCCTAAACACCGTGACCGTATCGCATTCATGCGTATCGTCTCTGGCAAGTACAGCCAGGGCATGAAGATGAAGCATGTGCGTACCGGTAAAATGGTGTCGATCTCTGATGCGGTGACCTTTATGGCGGGTGACCGTTCCCGCGCGGCAGAGGCGTTTGCTGGTGACATCATTGGTCTTCATAACCACGGTACTATCCAGATTGGTGATACTTTCACGCAAGGTGAAGATCTGAAGTTCTCGGGTATTCCAAACTTTGCACCTGAGCTGTTCCGTCGTATCCGTCTGCGTGATCCACTGAAGCAAAAGCAATTGCTGAAAGGATTGGTACAACTGTCTGAAGAAGGTGCGGTACAAGTGTTCCGCCCAATGACATCCAATGACCTGATTGTTGGTGCGGTGGGTGTACTTCAGTTTGACGTAGTTGTTGCGCGTCTGAAGTCTGAATACAACGTGGAAGCGATTTACGAGCCTGTTAACGTTGCGACAGCGCGCTGGGTAGAATGCAGTGATGTGAAGAAACTGGATGATTTCCAGCGCAAGAACCAAACCAACCTGGCATTGGATGGCGGTGACAACCTTACTTACATTGCGCCAACCATGGTGAACCTGAGCCTGACGCAAGAACGTCATCCTGATGTGAGCTTCCGTGCAACACGTGAGCACTAATCACAAGACGTAAAAGAAAGCCGCCCCGCAAGGCGGCTTTTTTGTATCCTCTATATATAGAAGTAGCCCACTGAGCCTTTGCTGCAATGATTGATACCCACTGCCATTTTGATTTCCCTCCGTTTGCTGACCACCCTGAAGATTGGGTGAGGCGCTCAGTCGCCGCGGGAGTACACAATCTTGTAGTACCCGCTGTAGCGACAGAAAACTGGGATCGGGTGGCAGCATTGGCTGAGGCATTTCCCGAGATCTCGTATGCGGTGGGATTGCATCCTGTTTGGACGGCATCGCATCAAAACGAAGACATTCAGAAGCTGGATGTGTTTTTGGCCAGCGCGCCGAAAGGATTGGTTGCCGTTGGTGAGTGTGGGCTGGATTTTGCGATAGAAAATGCCGACCCAGAGCGACAAAAATGGTTGTTGACGGAACAACTCCAGTTAGCCGAGAAATATCAGCTTCCCGTGATCCTTCACAGTCGTAAAGCGCACAACGAATTACTGCAAATTCTGAACGGTTTTCCGGCAGTGAAAGGGGTTTTGCATGCTTTTAGTGGCAGCGAGCAGATTGGGCGTGAGTACGTAAAGCGCGGTTTTCTTCTCGGGATTGGGGGCACCATCACTTATGAGCGTGCTAACAAGACGCGAAATGCGGTGAAAAAATTGCCACTTTCCTCTTTGGTTTTGGAGACTGATGCGCCCGATATGCCTGTTTTTGGCTTTCAAGGTGAGCCCAATTTGCCGGAGAGATTACCACTGATTGCCCACGCTTTAGCCACCCTAAAAGAGGTCGATGTCGGGGAAATTATTCACGCTACCACACAAAACTCGACAGCATGCTTTGCGTTGAACGTCTAAAAGGCATCGTTTGCCCAAACGTTTGCGTCGTGCATAGCTCACAAAAATAGACCTTCATCACCTTTTTGAGTGAATTGCACCGAATTTTTCACTTCAAGTGTGACTTATGCATTCCTTTGGTCCCCAACCAATGCGTATAATCGCCGCCGGAATAACACTCCCAATTTGTCGAGACGCCAAGACTTTTTTAGGAACCCTTTTATGAGCCTGATTATGAGCATTGTAGGGATGGTTGTACTGCTGGGTATTGCAGTACTGCTATCTGACAACCGCAAAGCCATCAACCTGCGTACTGTAGGTGGTGCATTTGCGATCCAGTTTATTCTGGGTGGTTTCATCCTGTTTGTCCCAGCGGGCCAAGCAATCCTGAACGGCATGTCTAATGCTGTACAGAACGTGATCAACTACGGTAAAGACGGTATCGGCTTCCTGTTCGGTAGCCTGGTTAACTTCTCTGTAGATGGTATCGGCTTTATCTTTGCGTTCCAGGTTCTGCCTACTGTTGTATTCTTCTCAGCGCTGATCAGCGTGCTTTACTACCTGGGTATCATGCAGTTTGTTATCCGTATTCTGGGTGGTGCACTGCGTAAAGTACTGGGTACTTCTCACGCGGAATCAATGTCTGCAACGGCGAACATCTTCGTTGGTCAAACTGAAGCGCCTCTGGTTGTACGTCCTTACGTGCCAAAAATGACCCAGTCTGAACTGTTCGCAGTTATGTGTGGTGGTCTGGCATCTGTAGCAGGTGGTGTACTGGCAGGTTACGCAGCAATGGGTGTACCGCTGGAATACCTGATTGCGGCATCGTTCATGGCGGCACCAGGTGGTCTGCTGTTCGCGAAAATCATCAAGCCAGAAACTGACGAGCCAATCGAGCAATTGGGTCAAGACGGTGACGAAGAAGAAGACAAGCCTGCAAACGTTATCGACGCAGCAGCAGGTGGCGCATCTTCTGGTATGCAACTGGCTCTGAACATCGGTGCAATGCTGCTGGCATTCATCGGTCTGATTGCACTGATCAACGGCATGCTGTCTGGCATCGGTGGTTGGTTCGGTATCGAAGGCCTGACGCTGGAGTGGATTCTGGGCAAAGTGTTCGCACCACTGGCATTCCTCATTGGTGTTCCATGGGCAGAAGCTGACATCGCGGGTTCTTTCATCGGTCAGAAGATTGTTGTTAACGAATTCGTTGCGTACCTGAACTTCACTCCAATTATCGGTGACCTGTCAGAGAAGACTGCAGCAATCATCTCGTTTGCACTGTGTGGCTTCGCTAACCTGTCGTCTATCGCAATCCTGCTGGGTGGTCTGGGTAGCATCGCGCCAACCCGTCGTCACGACATCGCGCGTTTCGGTGTGAAAGCAGTATGTGCGGGTACTCTCTCTAACCTGATGAGTGCAACAATCGCTGGTTTCTTCCTGACTCTGGCTGCGCTGTAATCAGCAAGTAAAAGAGATTGGAAAACCGCCTCCCTGTGAGGCGGTTTTTTTATGCCTGCAGTTTGGCAAGCCCATTCGTCAGGAATAAGACAAAGTGATGCGTATTCGCCACTTATAGTGATGCCAGTAACACCTAAAATGTCCGCTCAGGTTTGCACTATCAGCAACAAAGTGTTTTTCAACAGAAACAGGTAACACCTAGTGTAACCAAAGGAAGATTGGTAAAATTGGTGAACGCTGTCAAAGTTTCAGAAGTAGTCTTTCATTAATTTCACTACTGTTTCACAGACAGCGGAAAGGTGAGACATCAAACCTGCCCCAACGTGTAAAAACTTGCAGCACGATGAGACAGGTGGACACCCGGCAGAATGCCATAGGGTGTGCGGCCAACACGGAATGTTGATTGGCGCTGACCATGCAGCGCGCCAAACTTCAAGGAGCCAAGTCCGCTCATCAGATTATGCCGAGCATTGCCTCGCGTAGTTTGTTACTTGGTTTTGAATATTTACGACTGGAGAAAGTCATGAGCGATCTAAAAGCAGCAGCTCTTCGTGCCCTGAAACTGATGGATTTAACCACCCTGAACGACGACGACACAGATGCGAAAGTTATCGAACTGTGTAAGAGCGCGAAAACCCCAGTAGGTAACACTGCTGCTATCTGCATCTACCCACGTTTTATCCCTGTGGCGAAGAAACAACTTCGCGAGCAAGGCACACCTGAAATCAAAATCGCAACCGTGACTAACTTCCCACACGGTAACGACGACATCGAAATCGCAGTGGCTGAAACCAAAGCGGCTGTGGCATACGGTGCGGATGAAGTCGATGTTGTGTTCCCATACCGCACGCTTATCGCGGGTGATGAGAAAACCGGTTTTGAGCTGGTTAAACAATGTAAAGCAGCATGTGGTGACGTGACGCTGAAAGTGATCATCGAAACCGGTGAGCTGAAAGAAGCAGCACTGATCAAGCGCGCATCTGAAATCTCTATCGAAGCGGGCGCAGATTTCATCAAGACGTCTACGGGTAAAGTGCCAGTAAACGCGACGCCAGAATCAGCAGAAATCATGCTGACTGTGATCAAAGAGATGGGCGTTGCAGAAAAGGTGGGTTTCAAGCCTGCTGGCGGCGTACGTACTGCTGAAGATGCAGCGGAATACCTGGCGATGGCTGACCGTATCCTGGGCGGCGAGTGGGCTGACAACGCACACTACCGTTTTGGTGCATCAAGCCTGCTGGCGAACCTGCTTCACACCTTGGGTGAAGGCGAAAAAGCGGCAGAAGGCGGCTACTAAGCACTTCTTTTGGGGAGCTGGCGATTTCGGCTCCCCCTGTTTTTGATACCCAGTACGTGAGGTCGATTATGTACCTTCCCCAAGAAATCATTCGGAAGAAGCGTGACAACATTGCGCTGACTTCTGAAGAAATTAATTTCTTTATCCAGGGCATTGCAAAAGAGACTGTTTCTGAAGGACAGATCGCAGCATTTGCCATGGCAGTGTACTTCAATGACATGACCATGGACGAGCGTGTATCACTGACGTGCGCCATGCGTGACTCCGGCATGGTGATTGACTGGTCACACATGAATTTTGATGGCCCTATTGTCGATAAACACAGTACCGGCGGTGTGGGTGATGTGACCTCCCTGATGCTTGGCCCTATGGTGGCTGCATGTGGTGGTTACGTACCTATGATTTCAGGCCGTGGCTTGGGTCATACAGGTGGTACGCTGGACAAACTGGAAGCGATTCCGGGTTATAACATCACACCGAGCAACGATGTGTTCGGTAAAGTGACCAAAGAAGCAGGTGTGGCGATTATCGGCCAGACCGGTGATTTGGCACCCGCGGACAAGCGTGTATACGCAACCCGCGATGTGACAGCGACCGTCGACAATATTTCTCTTATTACCGCGTCTATCCTGTCGAAGAAACTGGCGGCAGGTTTAGAGTCTCTGGTGATGGATGTAAAAGTAGGCTCTGGCGCGTTTATGCCGACCTACGAGAAATCAGAAGAACTGGCGAAATCGATTGTGGCAGTTGCCAATGGTGCGGGTACCCGTACCAGCTCACTGCTCACCGACATGAATCAGGTATTGGCTTCAAGTGCAGGCAACGCACTGGAAGTGAAAGAAGCGGTTCAGTTCCTGACCGGTGAATACCGTAACCCTCGCCTGTATGCCGTCACCATGGCGCTTTGTGCCGAAATGCTGACTATCAGTGGTCTGGCGAAAGACAAAGATGATGCCATGAACAAACTGCAAACCGTGCTGGACAACGGCAAGGCAGCAGAATGCTTCGGCAAAATGGTGGCAGGTTTGGGTGGTCCGCTCGACTTCGTTGACAACTATAGTAAGTATCTGGCAGCGGCAAACGTGGTGAAACCTGTGTTTGCAAGCCGCGCTGGTTTTGTATCAGCGATGGACACCCGTGCGATTGGCATGGCTGTCGTTGGTCTTGGCGGTGGACGCCGTGTTGCAAGTGATACGATCGATTATTCAGTGGGCTTTAGCGATGTTATCCGTCTGGGTATGCAAGCTAACAGCACCACGCCATTGGCGGTAGTACATGCCAAGGATGAAGCTGCATGGCAACAAGCAGCTGCAGCACTTCAGGCTGCCATGCGCATCGAAAACGAAGCGCCAGAAGCGACCCCTGAAGTTTACCGCCAGATTGGCCCACAAGACGTCTAAGGAGGCGATCATGAAACGCGCGATTATTTTGGTACTGGATTCCTTTGGGATCGGTGCAACCGAAGATGCTCACAAGTTTGGTGATGTGGGCGCGAATACACTGGGCTCCATCGCGAAAGCGTGTGCGGCAGGTAACGCGAACAATGATGACCGCCAAGGTCCACTCACACTGCCAAACCTCAATGCACTGGGTTTGGGCAAAGCGTGTGAAGAATCATCAGGCTACTTCCCTGAAGGTTTGGATGAAAACGCGGAAATCATCGGTGCTTACGGCCATGCGGCTGAGCTGTCTTCCGGTAAAGACACCCCTTCGGGCCACTGGGAAATTGCCGGTGTACCTGTACTGTTTGACTGGGGTTATTTCACTGACAAAGAAAACAGCTTCCCGAAAGCGCTGACTGACCGCATTCTTGAACGCGCAGGTTTACCGGATTATCTGGGTAACTGCCATGCATCAGGTACGCAGATCCTTGACGATCTGGGTGAAGAGCACATGAAAACTGGCTTGCCAATTTTCTACACCTCTGCGGACTCGGTATTCCAAATCGCGTGTCATGAAGAAACCTTCGGTCTGGATCGTCTACTGGAGCTTTGCCAGATTGCCCGCGAAGAGCTGGAAGACTACAACATTGGCCGTGTTATCGCACGTCCGTTCATCGGGCCGGGCAAAGGCCAGTTTGAGCGTACCGGTAACCGCCGTGACCTGTCTGTCGAGCCGCCTTCAGCGACCGTGCTGCAAAAGCTGGTTGATGAGAAACAAGGTGAGGTGGTGTCTATCGGTAAGATTGCAGACATCTACGCGCACGTTGGTATCACCAAGAAAGTGAAAGCGACCGGTTTGGAAGCCCTGTTCAACGCGACCAAAGATGCGATGAACCAAGAAGGTGACAACAGCATCATCTTCACCAACTTCGTCGACTTTGACTCTCACTACGGTCACCGTCGTAACGTGGCAGGCTATGCTGCAGCACTGGAGTATTTCGACAAGCGTTTGCCTGAAATCCTCGAAATGCTGAAAGAAGATGATGTCTTGATCCTGACCGCTGACCACGGTTGTGACCCAACGTGGGAAGGCACGGATCACACCCGCGAGCACATTCCTGTTCTGGTTTACGGGAAACATGTACCAGCAGGTTCGCTCGGTCGTCGTGAGACCTTCGCAGACATCGGCCAGACTCTGGCGAAGTACTTCGGTACTTCAGACATGGAATACGGAAAGTCTTTCCTGTAATTCCACACTAAATTCCGGTCGCAGCGCAGACTATCAGCGAGTGCTGCGACCCGATTAGCATCGGTTGACGCCGAAATTTGATCAAAAGGAAATAGAAAATGGCAACTCCACATATCAATGCCGAAATGGGTGATTTTGCAGATGTAGTTCTGATGCCGGGCGACCCGCTGCGTGCTAAATACATTGCAGAAACCTTCCTGGAAGACGTTAAGCAAGTTTGTGATGTTCGCAACATGTTCGGTTTCACCGGTACTTACAAAGGCCGCAAGATCTCTGTTATGGGCCACGGTATGGGTATCCCATCATGCTCAATCTACGCGACTGAGCTGATCAAAGACTTCGGCGTGAAGAAAATCATCCGTGTAGGTAGCTGTGGTGCAGTGCGTGAAGACGTAAAACTGCGTGAAGTTATCATCGGTGTTGGCGCGTCTACTGATGCGAAAATCAACCGTACCCGTTTCAACGGCCACGACTTCGCAGCGATTGCAGACTTCGAGATGACCCGTAACGCGGTTGATGCAGCGAAAGCAAAAGGCATCAACGTACGTGTAGGTAACATCTTCTCTGCTGACCTTTTCTATTCTCCAGAACCAGATTTCTTCGACACCATGGCGAAGTACGGCATCCTGGGTGTGGAAATGGAAGCCGCGGGTATCTACGGTGTAGCAGCAGAATTCGGCGCGAAAGCACTGACTATCTGTACTGTGTCTGACCACATTAAGACTGGCGAGCAAACCACTTCTGACGAGCGTCAAACCACGTTCAACGAAATGATTGAAATCGCACTGGAATCTGTACTGCTGGGCGACGCGGAAGAAGCGTAAGTTCTGCTGACAGACCAAGATGAAAAAGGATGGCTTAGGCCATCCTTTTTGCGTTCTGGGGAAAGTTCTCTTAAGAACCTAGGTTCGCTCTTCTCTCTGCTAGTCGTTACTCTTTAACAGAAATGTTGAACGCCATAAATCCCGGCGGTTGGCGAACGTAAAGATCAGCAAGGCACCTGTGGCAATCGCGACCAGGATCATGGCGCGTACCAGGTTGATGCTTTGTTCAAGCCGGTTGGAAGCGGCTTTTATCACTTCACCATGCTCCAGCGTGATCCGCACAAAGCCGGAAATATTGCCATCGTCGGCAATGGGCTCAACCAGCTGCTGGCGACCAATACTGGCCACGGAAAGCGGGGTATTGAGCCCTGTTAGCTGCTCCAGTGGCATCGCCCCGAGTGAGCTTGCCACCAGATTGCCTTTCACATCATAGACCGCAGCATCCAGAATCAGGTCTTCATTTTGCAAGTTGTTCACCAACTGCTGAACCGCATCCATATCATCGCTTGCCAGTGCCGTGTGAGCACTGGCCGCCGCTTGGCGGAGTATGACGCGGGACAGGGATTCTGTCTGGTCAAAAAGCATTTTGTAATTGCGGTTATTTAATTGATTGCTGTACATAAACAGCATCATTATTGTGGAGAAGCAGGCGACAACCACAATAAACTGCCAGAGCCTTTTAAGGCGTTTTTTATTTATTTGAAGCATAAGCTGTCCAAGCTAAGGCGCCTTCCAAGACGAAGTCGCAACAAATCAGCGCTATCTCAGTTTGCTGTTCTGGCTGGAAAAAAGCAAGCAACCGCCGTGCTGTGATCTCAAGCACTCTTTGATATAGTAAAGGCAACTGACCAAAAGGAATTTATGCAATGGATGCATTTTCAGCCTATCCGATCAAAAAACACGTAAAGCTGCTCAACCGTTTCCCTTCTATCCGAGATTTTCGTCCGTCAGATTGCCGTCAGGCAGGGTGGATTCTTTATGGGCTTCATATCAGCCCGGGTTCTTTGGATGACCTTTCCTTTCTGCTCGGTGAGCCAGTATTCCCGCTGACAGGTTGGACTGTTGGCCCTTACGAAGTGTTGCTGATGCGTGGAGAACTCACTCCAGAGGTCGTACAACTGTGCGATGCACTGGCGCTGGACTGCGCGTCACTTGAAAACATTCCAAATCTTTATGAGCCGGGATTGGCACTGTTCGATATGGACTCAACGGCTATTCAGATTGAGTGCATTGATGAAATTGCCAAGCTGGCAGGCGTCGGCGAGCAGGTAGCAGAAGTGACGGAACGTGCCATGCGCGGCGAACTCGACTTTGAAGCTAGCCTTCGCCAACGTGTTGCGACGCTGAAAGGCACGGATGTGTCTGTGCTTGAGCAAGTACGCGATAACATTCCTTACATGCCGGGCATGAAGCAACTGACGGCCTCTTTGCAGGCGCGTGGCTGGAAAGTCGCGATTGCATCAGGTGGCTTTACCTGGTTCTCGGACAAGCTGAAAGAAGACTTGTCACTGGCCTATGCTGAGTCAAACCAACTGGTGATTGAAAACGGCAAGCTGACCGGTGAAGTGGCGGGCTCAGTGGTGGATGCACAGCGCAAAGCCGACATTCTTCGCGATCTGGCAGACCGCTATGAACTGATGCCGGCGAACACACTGGCGGTGGGTGACGGCGCCAACGATTTGGTCATGATGTCTGCCGCTGGGCTGGGCATTGCTTATCACGCTAAACCGAAAGTGCAGCAAGCGGCGCAGGTGGCTGTTCGTCACGCGGATTTAGGGGGCGTACTTTGTGTGCTCTCTGCCTCTTTGCTCCCGCAAAGACTGAGTTGGTAAGGTGTATAGAGGCTGAAACAAGAAAGGGATGTCGACTGACATCCCTTTTTATTTGGTGGTATAAGTTTAACCGCCGATTTCCAAACGTCTTAGCACTTCGTCGGTAATGTCACTCATTTCTCCATAAGCACAGAGGTCAGTGAATTCCATTTCAAGCTGTCTTGCCCGTTGTGTAGACAGAGAGACCAAAGGTGCCAGCGTTTCTGGTGGCAGCCACTGATTGCCATCATCCAATGGTTGTAGCCAGTTTCTGACCGCAAAAAACTTCCCACGCTTACGTGCCTGTGTAATGAACATTTTGCGCTCTTCGGGAGAGCTAAAGCTTTCCAGTGGGCGCGATGTGACATCGATAATGGCACCGTCTGAGAAGGTCGCCGAAATATAGAACTCATGACGAACCTGCTCTTCCCGGTTGCGCAGGCGCGTCACTGGGCTTACGTATTTCGACAGGTGCTCACCAATGACTGAGCGGAGCGACATCATGCCCGAACCAGCATTTTTCTGAAGCAGACGACTGAGTTCATTACCCGGGAAGTTCGCACCAATGGCAGACACCTGAAGCGTTTCCCCACGGCGAACAATAAAGTAAGGCGTGGCAGATAACCGTGTTAGCAGCATTTGATGCATGGCATGAAGCAGCGGTGCGTCCGGCAGTTTCTCGCTGTCGAGCAGAAGCTTATGCTGGTTGTGCTCAATCAATCGCTGCAGGTAATGACTCCGGTGCTTGCTGTGTCTGTCTTTTAACAGTGCCAGCTTGATGTTGGTTCTGTCTTCACTGATCTGTACCACTTTGTAAGGCACGTTACCGAGAGGTGCGTTCGGATCGACCCGTTTCAGATCAGTAAAAGTGACCGATACTTCCTGCTGTTTACTACCGGTAAAGGGTTTGCTCAGCACCACGTTCAGACCTTGGGTTGAAAAGTCGATGGTCTGGCCCTGCAATTCACCGGTTAAATGGTGCACCAAGGTGGTTTGGTTCTGTGCTGGTAGCGCGGCTCTTTGCGTTGCGGTGCCAGCACAGAAGGGACTGCTTCAACCGGTAGAATAGGGTCACGCAAGTGCGCGAAACGGTTGAGCTGTTTCACCGGGTGCTTGGGCTTGATTGGAATCCGGAAATCACTGCTGACCTGGGACAAGGTCAAATCCTGAATCGTCGCAATATGGGTCAGCTCATCAATTTGTTGGATGTAGGCTGGTGACACTTCCTGCAACCTTCGGGCGTCTTCTTCACTGATTTTAGCCATGGTGACGCGAAGCACACGCCAGGATGGGCGTGAACTGCCGACATGCCAGAACAGGTGACGAAGCTCTGCGTCCAATTCTGTCGGACAGGCAGAGAAGAAGTAGGTTTTTTCACCGTGCTGATGGTTAAAGCAATACACCAGGGTTTCGCTGTTGGTCAGCCCTTCAAGTGCCAGATACTGTAAACGCTTTTCCGAGAACAACTTGTCGATCACCGGCTGATTGCGTTCGTCATGCCAGTAATCCCAAAGCTCGCGGTTTTGTTCGGTCAAAAGGCTGTATCTCAGCCTGTTGCCACAGAAAAACAGTGGCAGTGACGGTGTCTGCTCAAGGAATACCTGTTCATAGGCGCGGGAGCGGGTGGTCAGGAATTTGTCCTCATTTTCCTGGCGGGAGTCCAGATCGTCAGTTTGGGACTTAATCTCAATGGCGTCTTTGATGACATCGGTGCTGCTCATCAAACGAAGGCGCAGGCGCTGGAAGTTGTCGCCGTTGAGGTTAAGTTCCTTTCCGACCACTCGATAGTTCAAGCCGCTGAAAAGCTCTGCCAGCTGGCACTCATCCCCCAATTGAGGGAAATAAATCACCAATGTCGATCCCGTTTCATAATGGAACGATGAAGGTAATTTGATCTGCATGCCTGAATTGGAAATATCAATGGTCGAGCCATTCACTTCCGTGCCATCGGGCAGAAAAGCCTGAATGCGACTAGAGAGCTGAATGCGGTTTTCACTTCTCGACAGGTAGTGGCCAAAACGCAGCGGCACTGCATCAACTGTGTCCAGAGACTCTGTTGCCCGCACATCGCCTTGTCGCTGCAAAACACGGTAACTGTTTGGCGTATTGTGTAACTCTTCCCAAAGCCCGACTGTCATCCGGCCTTGATAGATGTCGACGCGGCGGTGATACAGATTGATGGCAACATCGTCCATCCAGTGATTCACTTCGTGCAGAAAATAACGGCGACACTCGCCAACCACTTTTCCGCGTAGGTCCACGGGTTTGCTGCAAGGAGACATGAGGCGTCGCACTTCCATCTTGGTAATTAACCGTTCGGAAGCGTTCTCATTGGGGGTAAGCTCCGCCAGTACTGCATCAAATGCATCTTGCTCATACAGGGGGAGTAGCTGATCAAACAGCGCCTTGTCGTGGTCCTTCATCTCGATAAAGTCTGGTAGAATCCTGAAATTAGATGACAACATCTGTATCGGCCATAAGTGTCGATAGTTTACCTTTTTTCCCGATCTTGGCGTGAACTTATGCGCAGACTTGCATGCAAGACATGTAAGCATTGGTAACAGGAGCAATCATGGCGAAAACAAAACGTGCTTATGTGTGTAACGACTGTGGCGCAGACTATCCGCGCTGGCAGGGACAATGCACTGCCTGTGGGTCGTGGAACACCATCACTGAAGTACGTTTGGCTGCCTCTCCAACGGTGGCGCGCACTGAGAAATATGCGGGCTATGCGGGCGCAACCGAAGCCAAAGTTCAGACGCTCTCTGCTATCGATCTTCAGGAAGTGCCACGCTTTACCAGTGGTTTTAAAGAACTCGACCGCGTACTGGGTGGCGGTATTGTGCCGGGTGCGGCGATCCTGATTGGCGGTAACCCAGGGGCAGGTAAAAGTACACTTCTTCTGCAAACTATGTGTTGGCTGGCAAGCCAAATGCCAACGCTGTATGTCACTGGTGAAGAGTCGCTCCAGCAGGTGGCAATGCGCGCCGAGCGCTTGGGTCTGCCGAAAGACAACCTCAAAATGCTGTCTGAAACTAACGTTGAAACCATTTGCTCGATTGCCCGTACAGAGCAGCCGAAAATCATGGTTATCGACTCGATTCAGGTCATGCACTGTGCAGATATTGCCTCTGCGCCGGGCAGTGTCGCGCAGGTGCGTGAGTCTGCTGCCGCTCTGACCCGTTATGCTAAGCAGCATAACGTGGCGATATTTATGGTCGGTCATGTCACCAAAGATGGCACGCTCGCTGGGCCGAAGGTGCTTGAACACTGTATCGACTGCTCCGTGTTGCTTGATGGTTCCAGCGACAGCCGTTTCCGTACTCTTCGCAGCCATAAAAACCGCTTTGGTGCGGTGAATGAATTGGGTGTGTTTGCGATGACAGGGCAGGGACTGCGTGAAGTCAGTAACCCTTCGGCGATTTTTCTGTCACGTGGCGAGGAAGCGACATCCGGTAGTTCAGTGATGGTGTTATGGGAAGGCACGCGTCCACTGCTTGTCGAGTTACAGGCGTTGGTAGATTACAGTCAACTGGCCAATCCGCGACGTGTTGCCGTCGGCCTTGAGCAAAACCGCTTGGCGTTGCTGCTGGCTGTTTTGCACAAACATGGCGGCCTGCAAATGTCGGATCAGGATGTGTTCGTCAACGTAGTGGGTGGCGTGAAAGTCACGGAAACCAGTGCAGACCTCGCCTTGCTGCTGGCATTGATTTCCAGCTTCCGTGATCGCCCATTGCCGCGCGATTTAGTGGTGTTCGGTGAAGTCGGTCTTGCCGGTGAAATCCGCCCAGTCCCAAGCGGTCAAGAGCGTTTGTCAGAAGCGTTCAAGCATGGCTTTAAACGCGCTGTTGTGCCAATGGCCAATGCGCCTAAAAAAGAAATCCCAGGCATGAAGGTGTATGGGGTGAATAAGCTTTCCGAAGTGCTGACTGTGTTGGATGAAATGGATTAACGGTTACAGACCTTAACACCATTGAAAAAGGCGCCCGATTGACGTGGCGCCTTTTTTTACGTCTCAGCATGACTGGCGAAGATTAATCCGTGGCTGCAATGGTCACTGGAGTGTCATTCTCGCTTTTCGCAGTGACTGCACCTGATTGCGCCACGGCATCCGCCGCCAGCTGCACTTGGGTTGATACCATGCTTTCAACGATCTCGACCAGGTTCGCCCAGTTCACTTTGTCTTCCTCTTTGAAAAGGAACTCAAAGTTATCCGGTGTCCAGGCAATAAAGCGTTTCGGGTTCAACGCACGGCCCAGGAATCGCACTTCATAATGAAGGTGTGGGCCGGTAGACAAGCCCGTGTTACCTGACCAACCAATCAAGTCCCCTTTTTTGACGAACTGACCGGTATTGACGTTGAACTTATCGAGATGGGCATACAGCGTCATAAAGCCAAAGGCGTGGTCAATTTTCAGCATGTTGCCGTAGCCTTTCTTGCGGCTAGGGCGTTTGTATTCCACGACGCCATCTGCGGGTGCGTAAACCGGTGTGCCGATGTCTGCAGTTAAATCTAAACCAAGGTGGAACTTCTTGTTGCCAGTCACTGGGTGGGTACGCGAGCCATAGCCTGACGATCGACGGTAGCTTTCAATCGGTTTGCCGCTTGGAATGAGTTGCAGCATGGTGGCGCGCACGGCAGAGTTTATCGCCGCTACATCCAGTCGCTCAGCCAATGGCAAAGACTCATCGCCTTCTTTTTCCAACCCCAATACTTCCTCAACCGTGGAAACGCGCTGGGTCAGATAGCTAAGTTGGCTGTCTTTGTCTTCGATGATCTGGGCGTATTCTTCTTCTTTGTTGTTGATCAGTTGCTCTAGCTGTTGGCGTTTTTGTTTGAGATCTTCAAGCTGACCGACAAGCTCAGAGCTTTGCTCTGTCATGCTCTTGAGCGTCACTTCCGCGGTGGTTGAACGGTGGTTCAGATAATAAATGGTCGCGATGCTGGCGAAGATGCCAACGATGAGGGTGGCTAACAGCGTGAGCAGGACTTTCTTTAGCGAAGGGGAGAGCACATAGTGACGTGATCCATTCGCATGGGAGACGGCGATTCGAATGTTGTGGGGCATGTTACTACTACTTCATGTATATGCGCTTAAATTCATCACCGCGATTATACGGTATCTTTCAGATCTGTCAGTTGTGCTAATTCACGATGAAGCAAATCATCGTTACCGACGTTCAATTCGACCAGACGTTTCAGGTGGCTGGCGCTGTCGATATCAATATGGTCGATTTGAAAGCGCAGGTACTCATTGTTTTCCTGGACCAGTTTCAGATCCATGTCTAACTCAATGTCAGTATCCTGGAGGCAGAAGCGAACATCATAGTCTGCTTCATTACCTGCTTCCCAGTCCTCTGGCGTTGCCAGCAATGCCCCTTTCAGTGACAGATCCAGTACTTTGGATTCCCAGCTTTTTCCATTTTGCGTGATGGTAGCAGGGGTGCGGTACACCACGCGGGAAAATTTACGACGTTCTGCCATCTAAAAGTCCTCAATTCCTTTTACACCAAGTGTAGGAGAGTCGGCGTTATATCTCTACTTCGACGTTTCGTCTCCGTGATGTTCTGCGCGTCTTATAAATGAATCAATAAATAACGGGCAGATTTTGCGCATAAAAAAGGGCCACATGACGTGACCCTTTCTCTATCAAGCGGTGATTACTTGGTCACGCGCTTGTATTTGATGCGGTGTGGTTGTGCTGCCGCTGCGCCCAGCGTTTGTTTCAGCCACTCGCTGTATTCCGCGTAGTTACCTTCGAAGAAGTTCACCTGACCTTCATCACGGTAATCCAGGATGTGCGTCGCGATACGGTCAAGGAACCAACGGTCGTGAGAGATAACCATGGCACAGCCAGGGAACTCGAGCAGCGCTTCTTCCAGTGCACGCAGGGTTTCTACGTCCAGGTCGTTGGTTGGTTCATCGAGAAGCAGTACGTTACCGCCCGCTTTTAGCAGTTTTGCAAGATGAACACGGTTACGCTCACCACCTGACAAGTCGCCGATACGTTTTTGCTGATCGCTGCCTTTGAAGTTGAAGCGCGAACAGTAAGCACGGGCAGGGATCTCGAAGTTATTGATGCGGATGATTTCTGCACCTTCAGAGATTTCCTGATAAACCGTGTTGTTGTCGTCCATGCTGTCACGGAACTGATCAACAGACGCCAGTTGTACGGTTTCACCCATTTCGATAGAGCCGCTGTCTGGCTGCTCGGTGCCGCTCAGCATCTTGAACAGAGTAGATTTACCTGCACCGTTGGCACCGATGATGCCCACAATCGCACCTTTAGGCACGCTGAACGACAGGTCGTCGATCAGAACGCGGTCACCGAACGACTTGGTCAGGTTATTCACTTCGATAACCTTGTCACCCAGGCGTGGACCCGGTGGGATGAACAGCTCGTTGGTCTCATTACGGCGTTGGTAGTCAGTGGTGTTCAGCTCTTCAAAGCGCGCCATACGTGCTTTAGATTTTGCCTGACGACCTTTAGGATTCTGGCGAACCCACTCCAGTTCTTTCTCGATGGTTTTCTGGCGAGCTTTTTCAGATGACGCTTCTTGTTGCAGACGCGCGTCTTTTTGCTCCAGCCATGAGGTGTAGTTACCTTCCCATGGAATACCTTCACCACGGTCAAGTTCCAGAATCCAACCCGCTGCGTTGTCGAGGAAGTAACGGTCGTGCGTGATCGCCACAACAGTGCCGTTATAATCAACCAGGAAGCGTTCCAGCCAGCCCACAGATTCTGCGTCCAGGTGGTTCGTTGGTTCGTCGAGCAGCAGCATGTCTGGGCGCTCAAGCAACAAGCGACAGATAGCAACACGGCGGCGCTCACCACCAGACAGATGCTTAATCTTCGCATCCCACTCTGGCAGACGCAGTGCATCCGCAGCGCGCTCAAGGGCGTTGTCAAGATTGTGACCGTCTTTTGCCTGGATCAGTGCTTCCAATTCGCCTTGCTCTTTTGCCAGCGCGTCGAAATCTGCATCTGGTTCTGCATAAGCGGCGTAAACAGCATCAAGACGAGACAGGGCATCAACCACGTCAGAAACTGCTTCTTCCACAGTTTCACGAACCGTTTTGTCTTCATCCAGTTTTGGTTCCTGAGGCAGGTAACCCACTTTGATGCCAGGTTGTGCACGCGCTTCACCTTCGATATCGGTATCGATACCCGCCATGATGCGTAGAAGGGTGGATTTACCTGCGCCGTTTAGACCCAATACGCCGATTTTGGCACCTGGGAAAAAGCACAGAGAGATGTCTTTCAGGATCTGACGCTTCGGTGGCACGATTTTGCCAACGCGCGACATGGTATAAACGTACTCAGCCATTCTGCTCGCGTTCTCTTGTCACTAAATGGAAATGATTAGCCGGATATTCTACCTGCTTCGTTGAAGTATTGTAACAGGCCCTAAGTCTCAAACCGCTTCAAGGTCAGACTTTGAACTGGTCAGAGTATAGTTTTGGGAACCATTTGTTGTTGGGAAAAACAAAAGAAAGAGAGGCATGCTTCCGTCTCACGTGCCCGAGCTCCCGTTTGTCGTTTTCAGTAACAGTTTCTTTGCGGCGGGAGCTCAGGGAGTTTGATATATAGAAGATGGTGCAACAGACCTAATTTTCCATCTCATTCGAAGGATTGGGTATAAGCTTAAAGCTAAGTGCGCTAGGGAGAAGCATCTGAATGCTACTAAGTGAAAAATCAATAATTACAAAAGCGTATAATAAGTCAGTGGATAGATTCAATCTCGCAGCGCCTCTAGGCATGGCGCTTCTGCTTGGCAGTGTTTTTCCTGCCAACGCACTCACGATCGATGAGCAACGTACCCGTTACGAAAAAGCCATCGCTGCGATTGAGCGCAACGACATGGCAACGTTTTCGCGCCTCAAATCAAACGTGAAGGATTATCCGCTTTATCCTTATCTGGACTATCGCGATTTTATGCGTGATATCAATGGTGCCAGTACCAAAGAAGTGAACGCTTTTTTGAAAAAGCATGCTGATTTGCCGTTTACACGCACTGTGCGGGCGCGTCATCTCAATGTATTGGCTTCTAAGGGGAAATGGTCGCAATTGCTGGCGTTTCAGGACACTGTCCCCCGTGGTGAGAGTTACCAGTGTAATTATTACTATGCGCACAGCAAAGCCGGTGACAAAGCGCTGGCGCTGTCAGGGGCGAAATCCCTCTACCTGTCGGGTTCGTCAGTCGACAGGGCATGTGACAAGCTGTTTGATTACCTCAAAGACAATGGCAAGCTGACAGATAACCTCGTCCTTGAGCGCATGCTGCTGGCGTTTGATAACCGCAACAAGTCGTTGATGACCTATCTTCAGAAGCAATTCACCACCACTCACGCCAAACGTCAGGCCAAAGAAGTCCTGGCACTTTATAACAAGCCTCAGGGCGTGGCGGATTTCTCCAAAAAAAGCAAAGTCACCACGTTTAACCGGCACCTGGCGCGCATTGCCTTTGAACGCCTTGCGCGCAGCAATTCTGAAGAAGCCGTGAAACAGTTCAAACGCACGGTTGAAGGTCAGCATTACGACAAGCATGAACGTCAGGAGATGGCGGATTACCTTGCGGGTCGTTTGATGTCGACAGAAGATGCATCCCTTGCTGCATGGCGTGATAAGCAGCTCAAGCAAACAGTGAATCAGTCGCTGCTGGAACGCCGAGTGCGTATGAGTCTGGTGGAAGCGGATTGGAAAGACGTTGGCCGCTGGATTGATGTGATGTCTGAAAAGGAGCGTGACTCACTTAAGTGGAAATACTGGCGAGCCCGAGTGCTGAAAGAGGCAGGTAAAACGGCAGAAGCCAACGCGATTTTTGAATCCATGATTGGGGAGCGTAACTTCTACAGTGTTGCGGCAGCAGACGAATTGGGTAAGTCGATTGATATTCCTTATCAAACCACACCGCTTAATCCGGGAGCATTAGCGCCTTTCAACAAAGCCTTGAAGCGTGTCGATGAGCTGCTGACGTTGGATAAAATCACTGCTGCGAAACGCGAATGGCAATACATTTTGCGCAATGCAAACAGGGATCAGAAAGCCAACCTTGCGGCGTATGCGTCAGACCAAAAGTGGTATCATCTCTCTGTGCAGGCAACGATCGCCGGAAAGCTCTGGGGACACCTGGAATACCGCTTCCCAGTGGCGCATCGCTGGTGGTTTGAGTTCTTCAGTAAAGAGCGTGAACTTCCACTGACGACTTTGCTGGCTTTGTCGCGTCAGGAGAGTGCCTTCTACACCCGCGCAGTGTCACCTGTTGGCGCACGCGGTTTGATGCAGCTCATGCCGGCGACGGCGAAGGAAACGTCGAAGAAACTGGGTTTTCGCTATCTTGGCAAGAGCACGCTGAACGATCCGGGTATCAATATCCGTTTAGGCAGTGGTTACCTTCGTATGTTGCTGGATCAGTTTGATGAAAACCGTATCCTGGCGTTCGCCGGGTACAACGCAGGTCCTCACCGTGCTTCCCGCTGGTTGGCGAAATCAGACGGCAATCTGGATGCGATTGCGTTTATCGAAGCCATTCCTTTCCGGGAGACGCGAGGTTATGTGCAGAATGTGCTGATGTACGACATCTACTACCGTAAGTTGCTGGGTCAACCTCTACAGTTCCTGACAGAAAGTGAGTCTAATCGTCGCTATTGAGTCATGATTGTCTAAGAAACAGAGAGACTTGGAGTATAATGACGGCGTTATTAGTACCGATTTCTACGAGGTGACCATGAAAGCGACGCCGGAATATTCTGACTGGCAAGATGTGCTGGATTTGATCCACAGAGCAAGTGACAACGGGGACGAAGCTAAACTCTTGAAGATGTTGCTGACGCCCGACGAGCGCAGCGCGCTGATTGCCCGGGTCAATATTCTCAACGAGTTGTTAAAAGGTGAGGTGAGCCAGCGACAACTCAGTCAGATGCTTGGCGTCGGTATCGCGACGATCACCCGTGGCTCTAACGAATTGAAGCAATTGGATGATGCGCAAAAGCAGTGGTTGCTGGAGCTTTTGGACAAGTAAAGATCAGGAAGAGAAGGTTCTAGGAAAAACAGGTCCTAGGGAAAAAATGTGCGGCAACTGTCTCTTAGCAGTGCCGCTTTTTTATTCAATGTTGTCTGCAGGACCCAGGACCCAGGACCCAGGACCCAGGACCCAGGACCCAGGACTCAGGTCTTCTTTAGTGCTCTTCCGTCGGAAAAAAACCGGATTCATAAACGGGATCAGCGCTAAGATAAGCGCCTGATGGTAGACCGAGCTTCGTGTCAGTAAGTGTCCAGTCAGCATGCCGATCGCCCCACCTTTTTGTTTCACGTTCTGTTCATTGAACATTTCATCCATCACATCGCCCAGCTCTTTGCCTTCCTCCAGCATGTTGAGTGCGGCTGGTGGCAAAGGGACAGAAGCCGAACGCGATTCACCAACGCGGTCTGCAGATTCCACGACCATCCAGGCAAAGGTATAAGGAGCGTCCAATCCAGCCTCGACACCCACGTAGAAATTACCATCAACCACCTTTTTGGCGTTATGGACACGGTTTCTGGCACCTGCCAACGTTTCCTCACTGGTCATTGGCTGATCTGCGACACCACTGGAGACAGACACACCTTCAAACGTCATGTCATTGTTGGGAAATACTTCTTTGAAGGCAGCTTCCACAGCAGCAATTTTGGCAGGGTTAAGCGAAGTGACAATCACTTTGGTCATGGGCATCCAGTCCTGAATCAGAGAGAGTTATTTTGTTGTTTTTTCTCAGGGGCACGTTTGAACAAGCGAAATGGCAAGGCAAGAAGGCCTGTTAGCCACACGACATGTCTTTCTTCCCGCTGGCTTTTTATGCCAATAGTCATGCCGTAATGGCCTTCCTCGGGTTGCGCACGGTAAGTGTTGAACAGCCGGTCCCAGATAGCAAGATTAAAACCGAAGTTCGAATCACTTTCATAGCGATGAATGGAGTGATGCACGCGGTGCATGTCCGGTGTCACCACCACTTTGCGCAGCCAGCGGTCTATCGACAAGGGAATGGCCACGTTACTGTGATTAAACAGCGCCATACCGCTGAGTATCACTTCAAACAAAATCACAGCGACCACAGGCACGCCTAACAGCGCAATGGCAGCAAATTTGATAAGCATGGAAAGCAGAATTTCAATCGGATGGAAGCGGGCACCTGAGGTAACATCCAAATCCCGATCAGCATGATGAACCGCGTGCAAACGCCAGAGAATAGGAACGGTGTGAAAGAGTTTGTGCTGGAACCAGATGATACCGTCAAGAAGGACAATGCTGAGGGTGACCGACAGCCAAAGTGGGGAATCAAACACGTTGAATAAACCAATCCCTTTCTGGGCACACCATGCAGCGAAACCCGCCGCGGCGAGAGGAAAAATGGCGCGGAGCACCGCGGTGTTAAACATCATCAGGGCGATATTGTTCAGCCAGCGTTTCGCCTTGCTGACCGTCAGAATTCGTTTTGGGAACAGCCACTCTACAGCTGCCATGACGCCGAAAATGGAAAAAAAAGTCAGCAGACGGAAAACACTTTCCTGTGATTCGATAAAACTCAGCACTGACACTCCCGCATGAATAATCCTTTCGAACAGCTTAACACATCCCGAAACATCTTCGGTTCGCGTATAGATACGTGACCGGAAAGAAAAACGGGCACTTTCAACAGTGCCCGTTTGTGCTTTGATGGGAACGAATCACCAAACCCGTTTGATGGTGACTTTCGCGCCCGGGTTCAGAAACCGGTGACGGTAATTCAATGCTGAACCTTCCAATCCCTCATCAGCCGACAGCACGCCAGGGTGAATGCGCAGACGGTCTACATCATCGCGTGCAGCGTTGAAGCCTTCACCACCTGCAGCGGGCCCAGGAATGGTGCCTTGGGTTTCCGAGTTCGCTTCTGTGCCTGCATCCCACACTGGCAATGTGATGGTGATGCTTTGACCAGGGCGCAATTTACGTAGATCGATATCAGACTCAGCGACGATAGCATCGTTGGTATTGACCAGCATAGATGCCACAGAAAGGTAACGTGTCTTCTTGTGGTTCAGTTGTACAGTGAAGCTTTCTGATGCGCCCGGAGGAAGCGGCGATGCGCCAGAGAGAGCATCTTCCACGTGGCGAAGATCTTCATAAGCAAGAACATCGCTGTTATCACCACCTTCCGCCAGTTTTTCCAGTGCGACAGAAACCGGTTGGCCAACTTCAAACAAGGTGTTGGTCTTGCTGTGGGTCAACAGCGCGACCGGAGACATAGGTTGCGCATCCGTCAGGTTTTCTACGGTGACCGTGTATTCCTTTTGCAAGGGACACCCAGCCAGTGCCAGCGCTGCTGCGCCAATGAGAGCAAAGCGATACATACTGCGCCCTCCTTAATAAACGGTGACGGTGATGATGGCAACTGGGTTGAGCCAACGGTGTTTGGTGCTGTCGAAGTCGCTTAGACCGCCAGTGGCATCAGTGTCACCGAGGTTACCCGGATGAATGTGAACGGTTTCATTGGCAACTTCAGTATCGACACCTGTGCCACCTTCACCAAAGGTGATAAACGGTGGGGTTGGAACGCTGCCTGCCAGCTCATCATTCGCTTCTGTGCCTGCGTCATAGCCGTTGGCTTTGATGACATAGGTGCCTTTTTTCTTTGGGATTTTCCAGCTGTCTACCCCGATAAACGCATCGTTAGAAGGTAGCAACATCGCGGCGATAGAAAGCACATCGCCATGATTTGCGTAAAGCGTGGTGGAAGTGGATGCGCCTGGGTCCAGAATGCCTTCTGCCGGGTTGGCTTGTACATCAGCACCCACACCTTCAGCCAGTGCAACCAGACCAGAAATATCGCCACCTTCTGCCATGGCTTCTACATCAGCAGATGCTGCTTCGCCGGTACGGAACAGATACGCGTCCGGGCTGTGAGCAGCAACGATCAATGGGGTGAAATAAATGCCATCGGTGGCATTGGTGATTTTGACATCGACGTTGGCGGCCTGCGCGGTGAATGCTGCGCCCATTGCCATACTGAGAAGTAAGGTTTTCATTTTTCGCTCCCTGTGCGTTGAATTCTTCCAAGCATGGCGCGAAAAAATGGCGAAGCCTTCGCGGATTTCTCTCAAAACTCTCACAAAGGCCTAATGAAATACTATCAGAGTGTTACGCGGTGTTTTTCTCCTGAGGGTCATCACTGTTCCCCAGTTCAACATGGGTTACCACACGGTTTCTTCCCCGCTCTTTTGCCAGATAGAGTGAAGAGTCGGCCACTTCAATAAGACCCTCAATAGAATCAAACTCGGGAAACGTCGCGATACCAGCACTCAAGGTGGCAGTGAATGTTTCGGGACCGTTTGAAAACGGCGTTTTGGAGAACGTACTGCGGAATTCATCAATCAATCTGAGCGCGATATCTGCAGGCGTGTCGGGCAGGATCAATGCGAATTCTTCACCGCCATAACGGGCGCTGGTATCAGTTTTGCGGAAGCGGTAATTGAGTAAGCGCGCGACACCCTTGATGACCTTGTCACCGACAGGGTGACCGTACTTGTCATTGATGGACTTGAAGTGGTCGATATCAATCATCACAAAACTGACGGGAGACTTATGACGTCTGGCGCGCGAAAGCTCACGCTCCAGTGCCATTTTCAGGTTGGAGTGATTGAGCAACCCGGTCAGACTGTCTCTGTCCATCATGGCGCTTAGCGCACGAAATCGGCGGGCACGAATGGAGACTGCCTGTGTCAGGTGTAAGTCGTTAATCGGCTTAGTCAGAAAATCATCCGCGCCGACCTGAAGCGCTTTCATTTGAAGCTTAAGATCAGTTTCACCGGAAAGGTACACGATGGGCACATTGGTGTGCGCCGCATGTTGGCGTATTACGCTGGCCGCTTCAACTCCTGAGCAATTCGGCATGTAGAGGTCCATTAACACCAGATCCGGATGAAATTCGCCCAACTCATCGAGCAGATGATCCGGACTGTCTACTATGCAGGTTTTCATACCTGCGCCTTGCAGCACAATTGAGTAGTGCTCAGCAAGGGTTCGGTCATCTTCGACGATCAGTACCCGGTATTGAGCGTTGTTGGTCTCCCAGAGGGAGTCGAGTAAACCGAGGATATCGTCATACTCAACAGGTTTGTGGAAGAAGGTAAACGCACCAGCTTTGGCGGCACGCAGGCGACTTTCCCAGCATTCTGTTGCACTCAGCACGACCAAAGGAATTCCGCTGTTTTTACGCCAGACTTTGGTGATTTCATCGAGGAGTTTAAAGTCATCAAGGTCAACAATCAGTACCGAAGGTGCCTCTTGATCGAGAGCGACTTTAAGTTCGGCAGCTGTTGAGAACATTGCTACTTCGTAATCGATATACTGAAGTTGCTCGACCATTTCGGTGGCATCTTCAGGATTTTCTGCAACCACGTAAACCAGTTGCTTGGTGCGGTCTTGCTCATGAAGCAAGGTCACTTCACCGTATGTTAAATCATCAGGGCGTTTGGGTTCGATTTTGGCGATATCGTCAATGCCTGAAATCAGGCGATCTATATCTTCATCACCGATGGGCAGCGTTTGATTCTCAATGTGCGGTTTCAGTAATACTTCAATGTCACGGCCGCATTCTCCAAGATCGACAAAGCCCAGCGTAGTGGCGGTGCCAGCCAGCTTATGCGCTTCCATTACCAATTCTTCCAGTTCGCAAAACTCAGAGGTTTTCTGCGTTTGGATTTTATTCCACAGCGTTTTAATACGCTTTGTGCGTTTAACGACGCTGCTGGCGAACTTGGTTTGTTGCTCCTGAAACTTTTTGACTTGAGAAGGTCTCATACACTGCGCCTTTCCATTAATTTCATGATTTCATCTGCCAGTAACATGGGATCGAAAGGTTTGCTGATGACCCCGATGGCGCCGTACTCGTGATACGCTTTCACTTCCGCAGGCTGCACCTTGGCGGTCATAAAGATAGCGGGTGTACTTTCAAGGTGTGGTATGGTTCTTAACCGTTTGAGCGTGGTGGGGCCATCCATGTCTGGCATCATCACATCCAAAAGCAATAGATCAGGGCTTGATAACGCTGCCTTTTCGAGCGCCACATCGCCACACTCACATGACAAAAGGATAAAGTCGTCACCTTCCAGCGCGAGCTCTGCCACATCACGTATATCTTCATCATCTTCAACGTAAAGTACGGTAATTGGCTTATCCATTACATCGCCTCTCTGGGAAATCTTTTCTTAAGTATAAGACGCAGTTCGGATTTAAGACTGTTGATGTTCAGAGTATCAATACTGTGGGCGGCGATCACGATATCGAGATCGGGCACATCCTGTTCCCCGTGGGTGAGTAGAACAACAGGGATATGACGACGACTGAGTTGATCCATCAACTTATCCAGAGGCTCCGGGAAGGGATATTCCACTAACGCGAGCTCAAAGGGTTGCTGGCCTAACGCCAGATTGGCTCGCGATACCGATTCTGCGGTTGATATTTCGCACTCGGGATAGAACTGATTCCTGAGATCGCCAATCAGCTGATCATCCGATCCCACAAACAGTATTTGAAAGGCAGGGAGTCTGCCGCTTTGGCGTCGCTGATTGTTTGGTTGTGCACTATCGCTAGGAAGGGTGAAGAAGAAGGTCGAACCTTCGCCCAGTGTGGAGAAAAAGTCGATGTTACCTTTATGGGCTTCAATGATGGATTTGGTAATCGCCAGCCCTAGGCCAGTGCCTCCAACTTGGCGGGTATCAGAGCTATCTGCCTGGGAAAAACGTTCGAAGATCTGCTGATGAAACTCAGCGGGAATACCTGCACCGGTATCTGTCACTTCTACCCGATAGGCTTTGCCTTGAAGGGAAAGAGAAACGGTCACGGTACTTTCGGCGCTGGAGTATTTAATGGCATTGGAAAGCAGGTTTGCCATCACCTGCTGAAGCCTTGTCGAATCGGCATTGATATAGGCATTTTCAATGTCGGCATGAAATGCCAACGAGACCTTGTGCTGTCTTGCATACCCTTCGTTGTCTTCTAAAGAGCGGGTAATGATGCTGTAGAGGTTATTTCGGTGGAAGGTGTACACCATTTGGTCGGACTCTAGTTTTTCGATATCCAGAATATCGTTAATAAGCAGAGTCAGGCGTTCACAGTTGCGGAGCGCAAGTGTCAGCATTTTGTGGGTTTTGGGCGGAAGCTCATCGGTGAACTTACCGAGGATCAGACCAAGCGCCCCCCGAATGGAAGTGAGTGGGGTGCGAAGCTCATGGCTCACCGTGGCAACAAACTTGCTTTTTAAGGCCTCGCCTTTTTTCCTTTGGGTGATATCACGTACAACACCCGTGAACATTTTATTTCCGGACACCTGCATTTCACTGACAGAAAGCTCAGCCGGGAAGATGTTGCCATCTTTACGCTTGGCCGTTACTTCACGCCCCACGCCAATAACCTTTGCACGTTTTCCTGACAGGTAATTGTTGAGATAAGTGTCGTGTTGGGAAGCGAAATTTTCCGGCATCAGCATGTTGACTTTGTGACCAATGACTTCTTCTGCCCGGTAACCAAACAGGCCCTCAGCCGCCGGGTTGAAGGTCGCAATATGGCCTTTCGAATCAATAGTGATAATGGCATCAACAACGGTGTCGACAATCGCTGACAATTGATTTTGACCGGATTGCCGTTCTTCTTGCAGATTGATTTCATTGATCCGTTTGATTTCTAACGTGGCTTGGTTGAATGCATCAGCCAGTGTGGTCAGTTCAAGATCAGAAACTTGTGTTCTTACCGGATACTTAGCGGCTTTGACTTCATCTGCTAGTTCAATAATGGGGTTTGCCATCTTTTGCCCAATCCGGCGTGTAATGACAATCATCGGCAGTAAGGCAATCAAAGCTAGGACACTGAAACTGGTCAGCCAGGGAGAGATTCCACCCAACAATGCCTTATAGGGTTGGTTCAAGGTAATGGAAATATCGAACTCGCTGAGCGCCATGTTGCTTGGGGGGGGCATGACAACGGTAATGCCAGGAGCAATAACATCTCCAGCAGATATGCGCCAGCGTTGGTTGATTTTGAGCTCGTGGCTGTATTCAATGTTATCAAGAACGGGGGCAATGAGAACGTTGGGATCAATTTTGGCAATAATTCCACCCTGAACTGCGCCGTAGTATTTAATGGGCTCGATAATAAAAAAGCTGCCATCATGGAACTTGATCTCGCCCAGCCCTGTCGTGAGGGTTTCGGTGACTAAAAGTGGGGTAAACCATGTGGCGGCTTCATCATCCATATGAAGAAACTGCCCGGCATAATCAAAAAGGTGTGCTTCTTCGATGGCGGTATAGAGGGTCAAATCTTCCAGTGCGTGTTCGAAGTAGTAACGTCCTCCGCCAAGGTCAATCAAGCTGTTTATGGATAACTGGCTTTGGGCAGTTCTGGATACGGCACGTTGCTGGGTAGACAGTTGAAGATTGAGTACGCTCAGTACGTTAAATGCCTGTGCGTGGAGTTTATCCTGCAGTTGGCGCTCAATGCGGAATAGCTCCATCACCGTTGTTGCGCCGACAACCAATAAAAGAAACGTAATCAACAGGGACAGGATCAGTTTTGAAAACCGATTAGCGATGCTTGTTTTGGCAGCCATCAGCGTTCAGTCTCCATGGGGCGCAAACTCCCCTCTTTGTAGTAGGCAAACAAATAGTCTTCGACTGAAAGGGCATCCTGATTACCGTTTTTGAATGGCGCCCGATACGCTTTCATCAACCCGTTATACTGCTCAAGCTGTGTCAGTGCTTTTTGAATCTCAGACATATCGATAGTGCCTGCACGTTCTGCGGCAATGGCTAGCATGTGCATCAAGTCATACGCATGTGCGGTGCCAGAGGGGGCGTAAATATCCGACGCCTTTTGGGTGCCGTATTTGCTGTGATAGCGCGCGACGAAGGATTTGGCGGTGGGGTTGTTATTGTCAACGAAGGAAAAGGTTTGGAGCACCCGAAGATCAACGGATTGGAGTGCTTTTTGTGAACGGCTGGCAAACTCAGAGCCTGTGATCCCCCAATGGGAGAAAACCACTGGCGGGTTTGGATACTTGGCGAGGTGAGTGACAAACTTTTCGCCTTCGACAGCGTTCCCAACAAAAATAATGGCTTCTGCGCCTTTTTTGACCAAGCTATCGACTTTTGAACGCATGCTTTGCTCCCCCCAATCAAACCATTCGATTTGAATGGGTGGAAGTGAACGCTTATTCATTTGCTTGGTCAGTCCTTCAAAATTACTGCGTCCCCAACCATTGTTGACCAGAAGAAATCCAATCTTGTCGGACACGTCGAGTGCGCCTTCCAGCAAGAATTGTGCGGCGTATTCATCCCTGACAGAGACCCGGAAGACAAAATTGGGGTCTCTCTTGTTACTGACAATGGGCGTCGCGGCTGCCATGGTGCCAGCATCAATATCTTGCGCTCGTGCAGCATATCTAACTCCGCCAGCACCACGGGGCTGCTGATGCCACTGAATACAGCGAGCAGGTTTGGGAGTTTGGAGAACACTTCGATGTTGTCCAATCCGCGTGACGGCACCATGGAGTTATCGCGGGCGACCAACTTCACCTGTTTGCCGAGAATACCGCCATTGGCGTTGATTTCTTCCAGTGCGAGTTCAATCCCGCGCCTGATAGAAAGTCCTGATATCGCTGAGCCTCCTGAAAGGTCGGCATCCAACGCTACGAGCAAATCGGTAGGATGTGGGTTGGTCCAATCTTCACGCGCTTGAAGAAATTGCTCGACCAATGCGGTGCCAAAGTGCTCCCTATTTTGCTCGAGCAGGGGTTTATGGGCTTGACGCATGGCATCGGTCAGTTCGAATGGAGGCGTTTGCAGGCGGCCTTGCTTTTTCAGTTCCGCCAATGCCGCCTCTGACTTCTTCTTTGCTACGTCGTATTGCAATGCAGTCGCAGCGCCGGCGGATTTTTCGATAGCGGCAACAAGGTGCGAAGGCAGACTGTCTCGGACTTTGGTGGACATCAGAAGTAATTGAGTGAGATGACCGTGATTGGTCAGGGAGATGGGAAGTGCAGTCTCTGTGTGCTGAATAACTTCATCCGGTGTGCACTCCTCACCATCAATGTCTCCGGCTTTAAATGCGGCTTCAACCTGTTTTCGGCAATCGGGATAGAGATGGCTCCCCATTTTTCAAACTGTTGACGTAACACGGTACTTTCCATGGTGCGAAAGCGGCGTTTTTGAAAGTCTTCAGGTTTACGCAGAGGGAAATCCGTCACTATCTGCTTGAACCCCCCATCCCAGTAAGCCAGCCCTGATATACCGTGAACACTGAGATCAGAAAGGAGCTTTTGTGCACTGATGCTGCGATAAACACGCAAGAGTTGCTCCTGACTTTCGAACATGTAGGGCACATCAAACAGTTCCAGTGGTCGTGAGAGGTAGCTGACTTTGGCACTGGGAATGACGATAAAGTCTATATCTCCTTTCTGCACGGCGGCCAACAGCTCCCGCTCGCTTGCGCCATGGTTTTGACCTAGCAGTTCTATTTTTATTGCGCCTTGCGTTTTCTTTTCAACCAAAGCAGCGAAATAACGCGAAGCCTCAGCGCTGGCGCTGTCTTGATGGCTGGAAATTGCCAGGGTGAGGGTCTGGGACTTTATTTCGTGACTTGAGTCTGGATTGGAAACCTCACGGTTATCACAGCCATTTAGCAGCAGTAACAATGTCGTGAGTGTAAAGAGGTATCTCATTGTTTTCTCCGCCCGAAAAGACCTTCAATGCCTCATCAAAGATTAGAAATGAGATGGGTGTTTTTCCAGTGAGATAAGGGCGAACACAATGCGGTAAACCAGCCCCAGAACGGAGCTGGTGGGAAAGTAAGTGCTAACGTTGTGTAACTTGATGAATATTAAACAAATCACTGTTAATTGTGGCGATGGTGTACTCGAAGGGGATGCCATCATCAAATGAGACCACTTCGCGAAGCTCGATCATGGCCTGTCCTTCATCGACATTGAGAAGCTCTGCCAGCTCTGAGTCCCGCAGATTAAAGGCGGAAATATCCTGTTCGCGGGTCTGTACTTTCTTGCCTGTCATCTGCTCCATGTAGCCGTATTTTGAATGTTCAATCTGGTTAAACTCAAAGCCATCGCAAACGGCGACCGGGATATGGGTTTGCTCAAAAGACACTGGCATGTTGCCAAAGCTCATCAAACGCTCGATGTAGTAAACCTTTTCATTGGGTTTGATACGAAGGGCGTGGGCGATTTGCACATTCGGCACTTCGATAATGGCGCTGGAAATCACGCGTCTTACTGCGCTTTGGCCTGATTTCTGGGCCTGTTCATCAAAGGGGGAAAGCACATGGAAATTGCCACTTGGCGCTGCTTGGCCAGAACCCACATAAAGACCGGAGCCTTTAACGCGATAAACCATGCCTTGCTCGACCAGATAGCGGGTGGCTTCACGCACGGTCACGCGCGTAAAGCCCAGGTGTTTGGCGATACCCGCTTCGGTATCCAGCTTGTCACCGGGGGAGAGGTTAGCGCTCGCGATTTTGCGCTCAATGAAGTCGATGACTTCTTGTTGCTTCCCTGTCACTTTAAACGTCATAGCGTCTCTTTTTTCGTTATTTATTAGCCGACTGACTGCAATGTTATTGAGTGTTTTTAGTTTGCAGATCTAAAAACGGCGGATCCCTGATCCGCCGCTTAGTTTATGTTATCGCTAGGTGAATACAAACTGTCGCTTGCGTAGCGCGACGGTTGAGGGCTAAGCGCTTAGCAAGCTGGTGCAGAAATCCGCAATGCGTTCGGCGCTGATGCCATAAGCATCTTTCAGAAAATCGAGTGAGCCCACCTGACCGTATTGCTCCTGCACGCCAAGCTTATGGAAACTTTGCAGTGCAACGCCACCAGAGAGCAGTTCAGAAGCCACCGCATCACCCAGACCACCAATCACATTGTGGTTTTCAATCGTCACCACACGGCCCGTCTTACGCGCCTCTGCAATCAAAAGCTCGGTATCCAGCGGTTTGATGGTGTGCATGTCGATAACCGCAACAGTTTTACCTGTGTTAGCTTCGATTTTCTCAGCGGCTTCCAGCGCGTCATGCACACAGATACCCGCCGCGACGAGGGTAAGCTCCGCACCTTCTTTCAAAAGGTTACCCTTACCGATTTCAATCTCATCTTCCGAGGCATAAATCGCTGGTAAATCTTTGCGGGTAGAGCGGATGTAGTTCACCCCTTTGTGCTCGTAGGCATAACGCATCGCTGCGCGAAGCACCGATTCATCTGACACATCAATCACGGTCGCATTCGGCACCAAGCGCATCAAGCCTGTGTCTTCAAACGGCATGTGGGTACCACCGTTGGTGACCGCGGTTACGCCTGCATCACTGCCGAAGATATTGATATGTTGGCCTGCGTAGCCGCCTGCAAGGAAAATCTGATCGTAACAACGACGGGTGGCGAAGCAACCAAACGAGTGAACGAAGGGCACTTTGCCAACCGCTGAAAGGCCGGATGCCACACCAATCATGTTGGCTTCGGCAATACCACAGTTCAGGAAGTTATTCGGGAAAGCGTCCGCGAATTTTTTGGTGCTTACGCTGCCTGCAAGGTCGGCTTCCAGCACCATCACATTGTCATGTTGCTCAGCCAGTTCCATCAGCATTTCAGCATGGATAACGCGAAGTTCTTTGCTCATTTCAGCTCCTCGATTTTTTGTTCCAGCATGGCAATGTCAGCTTCAATGGCTGCGCGCAGGTTGTCGTCTAAACGCAAATGGTGGTTGGCTTCAATCGCTTCCACGGTTGGCATGCCCTGGCCTTTTTCGGTATCGAGAATGATGGCGGTTGGGCGCTCAGTTTCAGCCTGCGCGGTTTCAATTGCGGCGCAGATGGCTTCGACACTCTTACCGTCGACATCAATGGCGTTGAAACCGAAGGAAGCGAACTTCTCGCGAAGATCGAACGACGCCTGAATCTCGTCGATGTAGCCATCAAGCTGGCGCTTGTTGTTGTCGACAAACACCACCAGATTCGACAGCTTGTGGTGTGCGGCAAATTGCGCCGCTTCCCAGCACTGACCTTCCTGAAGCTCGCCGTCACCGACGATGGTGTAAACCGTTGATTCGGTGCCCGCCGCCATACCGGCAGCACACGAGATGCCCTGACCCAGAGAGCCGGTTGTCATATCCACGCCCGGTGTTTTGTTCATATCCGCATGGCTTGGCAGGTTAGTGCCGTTACCGTTGATGGTTTTCAGCCATTCGATATCGAAGAAACCGCGAAGGGCGAGAGTTGCGTAAAGCGCAGGACCCGCATGGCCCTTAGACAGCACAAACAAATCACGGTCTTGCATTTTCGGGGTCGCAGGATCGTGCTTCAGGTAGCGACCGTAGAGACAAGCCAGTGTTTCAGTGACAGACAGGCAGCCGCCAAAGTGTCCGTAACCCATGTTCAGTAAAGCCTTTGCCATTTCTTTTTTGATGGACAGATTGAAGGCCTCAATCTGACGCAGATCGAGTAAAGATTGCATAGTTACCTCGGGAGAAAGAGAAGGGCGGGCTGGTGGTCAGCCCGCGCTGAAATTAGATGTTTTCTGCTGTCTCGGCGGTTTTCTTGCCGATGAAGTTGGTGCTCAGAACCAGTGCAGCAACGGCTGCCACACCCAGAATGACCGCCTCTTTGCCCAGCATCGCCAGATAGCCCAGGAAGATACCTGTGATAGCGAAGTCAGAGTCGGAGAAGGTGGTGTTGGCAAAGCCCAGGTCGCCCAGTACAGGCAGCAGCCACAGGGTCAGGAAGGTAATGACCACACCGTTGATGAATGCGCCCACTGCCGCGCCGCGACGGCCACCGGTAGCGTTACCGAACACGCCCGCCGTTGCGCCGGTGAAGAAGTGAGGGACCACGCCCGGAAGGATAAGCGTCAGCTCCATCACACCCAGCACGCCCATGCTCACCAGACCGCCAAGGAAACTACACAGGAAGCCAATCAGTACCGCGTTTTGTGCGTAAGGGAATACGATTGGACAATCCAGCGCTGGTTTCGCGTTTGGTACCAGTTTTTGGGAAATACCGGTAAATGCCGGCACGATCTCAGCGAGTACCAGACGTACACCCTGAAGGATAACGAACACACCCGCTGCGAAGCCGATAGCTGTCAGAATCGCGTAAACAATCGGGTTCTGGCCGTTACTCAGGTTTTCGGTGACGAAATCACTGCCTGCTGCCATTACGAGGATCAGATAGATGATACCCATGGTCAGCGAGATAGAGATGGATGAGTCACGCAGGAACACCAGGTTCTTCGGCAGATTCATCTCTTCGGTGCTCTTAGAGCCTTTGCCGACCAGCTTACCGACAAGGCCAGAAGCCACGTAACCCACGGTAGAGAAGTGACCGAATGCCACATCATCACTGCCGGTGATCTTACGCATGAATGGCTGCGCCATGGCTGGGAACAGCACCATGATAAGGCCCAGAGACACCGAGCCCAGGAACACCAAAGATGCGCCGCTAAAGCCTGCCACGCTCAGGATGATCGCAATCATACATGCCATGTACAGGGTATGGTGACCCGTCAGGAAGATGTATTTGAACTTACTGAAACGGGCAAAGAAGATGTTCGCCACCATACCGAACGCCATGATCATGGACGTTGCTGCGCCGAAGTCCGCCATCGCTGTGGCGTAAATCGCTTCGTTGTTCGGGATGACACCGCGAAGGTTGAAGCCTTCTTCCATCAGCACACCCATAGGGGTAACAGCACTCACCAGGATGCCGGCACCGCCGCCGATCACGATGAAACCCAGGACAGTTTTTATCGAGCCTTTGATCACGTCAGAGCTCGATTTTTTCTGGATAGCAAGACCAATCAGGGCCACGATACCGATGAGGATCGCAGGTGTACTTAGAATGTCAGTGATGAAGTCGAGCATAGCGAAACCCTCAATTAACGGTTCATGTAAGCGACGAGCTGTTCTTTCATTGCGTTCTTGTCAGTGATGTTAGGGATAGAAATCACATCACCGGCATGAATGCTGTCTGCCAAATCGCGGGTGCAGATGAACACATCCGCCATGTCTGGCGTCACTGAACCCAAATCGGTGTGGTTCACTTCTGCCTCAACGCCCAACTCACGCATAACTTCCTTCACTTTCATTTCGATCATGAAAGAAGAACCCAGACCTGTGCTACAAACGGCCATGATACGCATAGTGTTACCCTCAATATTTTTTAATAATTTCAATGATGTCTTGTGTGTTCTTCGCTTCGGTGACGGCTAAAACGTCCTCGTCGGAGCAGAAGAACTCAGAGATTTTTGTGATGAGCTCGATGTGCTGATCGCTGTCTTTTGCAGCCAAAAGAAGCAGCAGTTTCACCGGGTCGTTTTCTTCACTGTGGAACTCGACGCCATTGCGGACGACGAGCAGGGAAAGTGCGTTATTGTTCACGCCCTGTTCCGGGCGGGCATGTGGCATGGCAATCATAGGAGCCAGCACGTAATAAGGGCCAAGCGACTCAGTGGTGTCGATAATGGCAGACTGGTAATCAGGCTCGATATCGCCGGATTTCACCAAAGGTGCGCACACCTGTTGAATGGCGTCTTTCCAGTCAGAAACGGAATCTACCACCGCGATGCGGTGCTCGGAGAGTAAGGTTGAAAGCATACATACCACCATGCTTATACAGCTAATAAGTTGTCTATACAGGTGGCAATGTAGCGGTTTAAAAACGGCTTTTTCGTGATGGAAGTCTAACCTGCTAGCGGATACTTTTACGAAATTCCCACATTGTTTTCATGGTCACAATGGCGACTTATTTCGTATCACATTCGGATTAAAGTGAGATCTTCTGACAAGTATTGGGAATAACTTGATGATATGTGCTTGAGTGCTTATGTGAATTCAGGGTTATTTTTGCACCAATGTCTGTATAGAAGTTTGCCAAAGCGTTAACGCCGCGATCTGGGCTAGTATGTTAATTGTGTGGTTAATCAATAAGCGGCAACCTATCGCTAATAAAAATGAAACCACCTTTGTAGTCAGCCAGAATTAAGGGGCGGTTTATGCTTTACGAACTTAATGCAACCTATATGGATGCCATCAAGCCATTGAACAGCTGGGTCAAATTTATCAGGGACGTGAATGCCGCGCCCTGGAATCCGATGAAGACCTCACCTGCGACCCGAACGCTTGATGCTTCCATGGAGCTGGTGGAGCGGCTGACAGATTGCTACGACGAACCCGCATGGGGGCTTGATACCACCGTCATCCACGGCGAGAAACTCGCGATTCAATACAATGTGATTGCCAATAAGCCCTTCTGTAATCTGCTGCATTTCCGCCGCAGCAAAGCGCAACCCAATCAACCTAAAGTGTTGTTTGTCGCGCCACTTTCCGGCCATTTTGCCACGCTATTGCGCGGCACCATTGATGCCTTCCTGCCGGATCACGATGTGTATGTGACTGACTGGCGCAACGCCCGCGATGTGCCGCTCACAGAGGGAGAGTTCCACTTCGATGATTACGTGGATTATCTGGTCGAATTCTTAGAGCTGCTGGGGCCGGACACCCATGCCATTGCGGTATGCCAGCCAAGTGTACCCTTGATGGTTGCGACAGCGCTGATGTCTGCGGAAAAGAACCCAGCCGCTCCTGCAACTGTGACTTTGATGGGCGGTCCTATCGATACCCGCATCAATCCTACCGAAGTAAACGACTACGCCAGCGGCAAGGATTTGGAGTGGTTTGAGTCTAACGTGATTTGTACTGTGCCCGAGCAATACGAAGGTGCAGGACAAGTGGTGTATCCGGGGTTCGTTCAGCTTTCGGGTTTTATGTCGATGAACCTCGATACCCACGTGCAAAAGCACTTTAAGTTTTTCGGCGATCTGGTCAAAGGTGACGGTGATAACGCGGAAGCGCACCGCAAATTCTACAACGAATACTTGGCGGTGATGGACTTGCCCGCTCATTACTACCTCGACACCATCCGCAAGGTGTTTTTGGAACATGACCTGCCAAACGGCACCATGACCTATCGCGGCAAACCTATTGATCTCGCCGCCATCAAAAAGACAGCACTCCTGACTATTGAAGGGGAGCTGGATGACATTACCGGCCGAGGTCAGACAGCCGCTGCGCTCGACATCTGCCCCAACATCCCTAAATCCAAGAAAATGCATTACGAGCAAAAAGGCGTTGGCCATTACGGTATTTTCAATGGCCGCCGCTACCGGGAGGCGATTGCGCCGAAGATCAAGGGGTTTATCAAGAAATACAATCCGAAGATGGTGAAGGCGGCATAGCCCATTCTTACGCGCCAGTGGAGAAAACACTTTTGCCACTGGTGTGATTCTGTTCGTTCCTGATCGTCGTTATAAAGAAACGAAACGGTTTGAGAAGGAACAGCGGATGTTACGAAAACTATTTCCCGTCATTGTGATGCTGGCAGGGATTGTCGGCGTTTCCACGGCCAATGCCCATGGCCCATCAAAGTGAAAGCGGAAGGTGATAAAAGTATCGTGACGTGGATGGCGGGATGCTACCGCGGCTATCCGGACAACGATCCGCTGGAAAACCCCAACGACGCAACAGCCATTTCAGCCATCACTGGCCTCTATAAAGCGGGGTTAGACAACCTGAAAGCTGAGATGGAAAAGTAAGGTTCACTGCCTTTGGAGGTTTTCAGCTCAATTCCTGCGAACCACCGCCGCTGACAGTCAAAACCTGACCACTCACCCAAGCTGCCGCGGGTGAGCACAGAAACAGTGCGGCCAGCGCGATATCATCGGTTTTCCCAAGCCTTCCGAGTGGCGTGTGTTTCAGCATCGCTTTTTCAATATCCGGGGTGAGCACTTTCTCCAGCGCCGCAGTGCGGATTGCCCCCGGTGCAATGGCATTCACGCGAATGCCCTTGGTACCCAAATCAAAAGCGGTATTGCGGGTGAGGTGATTGATAGCGGCTTTCGACGATCCATAAGACGCCATCATCCAGTTTTTATTTTCACCAGCCATCGAACTGATATTCAACACTGCGCCTCCGCCGGCTTTTTCCATTTCCGGCGTACAAAGCTGCATCAACCTGAAAGGGGCAAACACATTGAGTTGATACGCCCACTCAAAGTCTGCCATGGGCATGTCGAAGGGCTTGGGGCCGCCACCGCCTGCGTTGTTGGCAAGAATAGTCACCTTGCCAAATGTCGTGACAGCACGCTCAACCAGTGCAGCTCTGTCTTCTTCTTTGGTGACGTTGCAGGCTGCAGCAATTGCATGTCTGCCCGTCGCATTGATATTGCAGGCGACTTCGTTAGCGGCATCCAAATCGAGATCGCTCACTACGACCTCTGCGCCCGCATCAGCAAACACTTCTGCTATCCGGCGACCAATCCCCGCGGCTGCGCCAGTGACAATGGCGACCTGACCATCAAGGCTGAACTGTTGAATGACTGACATGACAAACCCTCATTGAAAAGAGATGCATTGAGCCTAGATGTGGTGGGCAGAAGCGCGCGCGTTATTCTTGATACAAAGCGGGATGGAGGAAATGGGAAGGAGAGTTTTTCGGGAGAAGAAAGCAAAGAAGGAGCCCAGTGGCTCCTTCCGTTAGTCAGGTGTGTTATCCCGCGTAGCGGAAGTAATCCAGACCCTCGACATTACTGGTGATCTCTTTGGAGATGATTTGTGCCAGAAGATGACCAGAACCGCATGCCATGGTCCAGCCCAGCGTGCCGTGACCGGTATTGGTGAACAGATTGTCGAACGGCGTTTTGCCAATCAGCGGCGTGCCGTCTGGCGTCATTGGGCGGAAACCTGTCCAGAACTGGGCTTTGTCGAAATCGCCACTGTGGGGGAACAGATCTTTCACCACCATAGAAATCGTCGCTTTGCGCTTTTCCGGAATAGAAGGATCGAAGCCTGCCAACTCAGCGGTGCCTGCTACACGGATACGATCGTCAAAGCGGGTCAGGGCCACTTTGTAGGTTTCGTCCATCACGGTTGATGTCGGTGCCTGCGTTTCATCAGTGATTGGCACGGTGAGCGAGTAACCTTTCACCGGGTACACAGGAATGCTCAGACCCAGACCTGCCATAAACTTGGTCGAGTAGCTGCCCATCGCGACCACATAAGCGTCTGCTTCCAGCTCGCCTTTGTCTGTCACCACACTGACAATACGGGTGCCTTCGCGTTTTACATTCTTCACTTCGGTGTCGAACATAAACTCCACGCCGTGTGCTTTGGCAAGCTCAGTCATTTGTTGGCAGAACAGGTAGCAATCACCCGTTTCGTCATCCGGCAGATAGAGACCGCCTGTCAGCTTGTGGCTTACAGAAGCCAACCCCGGCTCTTGCTTGATGCAATCTTCGACCGTCATACGTTGATAACGGGTGCCGCTTTGCTCCAGAAGGGCGATGTCTTTTTCTACCGCATCGAGTTGCTTCTGATTACGGAAGATTTGCAGTGTGCCTTTCTGACGGCCCTGATATTCGATGTTGTGCTTGTCACGAAGTGCGAGCAGACACTCACGGCTGTGGTTGGCAATGCCCAGCATGCGCGACTTGTTCACCTGATAACGGTCAAGCTGACAGTTCGACAGCATTTGCGTCGCCCACTTGATCAGCTGTGGATCCAGTGTCGGTTTCACCTTCAGCGGTGCGTGTTCTTCCATCAGCCAGCGAATGGCCTTTTGCGGAATACCGGGGGCTGCCCAAGGGGAGGAGTAGCCATAGGAAATTTGCCCAGCATTGGCGAAACTGGTTTCTTCGCCCGCTTTAGATTGGCGATCAACAACAGTGACTTTGTAGCCTGCCTGCTGCAAATACCAAGCGCTCATCAAACCGACAACGCCACTTCCCAAGACCAGTGCTTTCATGATTATTCTCCCCAATCAGACAGGGCGAGTTTGCGTTGTTTACATAACCCTAACAATCGATTTAAATTAATCACTGTGTATAGAATTTCTAAAAGCAAAGATGCAGACACTCAAAAGCCAACATCTCGGTGCCCTTTATACTTTTTCGGAAGTTGGGAGGCACAGCACATTAACCAGTGCCGCTAAAGCCATGCACCTGACTACTGGGGCGGTGAGCCAGCAGTTACTGCAGTTGGAGCAGCAACTGGGTTTCACTCTGCTTGAACGTCACTCCCGTGGTATTCGTCTGACCGAAAAGGGTAAACAGCTTCACCAGAATGTGAGTTTCCATTTAGTAGAAATTGATGCAGAAATCGCCAGCTTGCAGCGTAACACCGGAAAGAAACAGGAAATCCGCCTCAAGCTCACACCCTCTTTTGCGTTCAAATGGCTGGTGCCAAAACTCGAAAGCTTTCACGACGTTTACCCCGACATTCAGGTACAAATTTTCGCGGAAGGCGCACTGGTGAACGCGGATACGCGGGACTTTGACCTTGCCATCGACTATCGCCCACATACTTTCAAACACCCGAATGCCGAACTTCTGCTGGACGAATACCTGCTGCCGGTGATGAACCCAAGATATCTGGAGCGTCACCATTGGCTGCAAAACGATGCTGGTATATCCGAACATTGGCAAGGCGTCACTTTGCTGCACGATGCCATGCCATGGGAAAAAGCAGAGAAAGATTTGGAGTGGAGAAACTGGGCCAAAGCAATGCAGCTTTCGGTACCCACCGACCGCGGCCACTTCTTCAACCGAACCGACATGGCCATGTCAGCCGCTGAAGCAGGTGTAGGTATCGCCATGGCCCGGATGGCGCTTATCGACAATGAGCTGGAAACCGGAAGGTTGGTGTCACCGTTTTCGCCCATCAAAGCCAACGCTGGGTATTACCTGATCAGCAATGTGCAGGACGAAAGCACAGAGAGCTTTGTGAAATGGTTGGAGGGGATGATTGGGTAGGGCTGATTAAAGCCCTATTTGTTTCCATCAAAAGGCGTATCAGACTGTTGCGCTTTTCCTCGGTATAGAACGACGCCGTAATCTTCTATTTCGGGGATATACTCCCAGCGTTTTTCTGGGTCTTCTGATATTTGGCAAGGCGCACTTGGCATCCAACAGTGAACTCTATAGACAAATTCAAAATCCAGCCCATCCTTGATAGCTAGGATATCTGAGCTTTTTAGATACCCATCAAAAGCTTTGCTTCTGTAAGCGCGAATTTTTTCTTCCTGAGACTCTGGGTCTTCCAGTACCCCTTCGATTTGAAAATATCGATATTTCCAGTTTTTCCAATCACTTTCAGGATTGAGGGTTTCTTTCCATGCTACTTTAAAGCTCTTTGGCATCTCGATAGACTCAGTGGGAATAACTACTGTGCCGTCGAGATCAAGAACTTCAACAGTATCCATAGTGATATTTTCTTGCGGATTGTATCCTAGTGTCCTCGTATCCAAGCGTGATTTTGGGTATGGGTAAGGTGAGCTTTCGCCAAGACCGTCAAACAGTACCACCACATCTCCGCGCCCCCTGGGATCTTTGACTACCCAGTTATTCGGGTCAGCATCTTGCCTAGGTGTACAGTCGTCGTTAAAACCGCCGCAGCTTAAAGTAAAGAAAAGCATGGCTCTGGGTCCCTCGACTGCAAACTGCATTTTCCCCCAGGGGGAAGAGTAATTTTGATAATAGTTTTCGAGAGTTTCGATTTTTTTCTTGGCTAGATCACTGTCGATAGGTGATGAAATACGGTAAAAGGTGCTATCTCTATTCGTTTCAGGATCTTCTTTGACCCAATGTCCTGCAATAAAATTAGGTACTCCAAGGCCGCCAACATCGGCGCTTGCTCCTGGAAATCCGTTTACTGCTCCAAAACCAAATCCCATTCTGCCACCTGATGTATCAGTAGCATACACATCAATAATGCCATACGGTCCGTCAAGGCTTCCTGCATTGGCAAGCTGAGCATGAGTTTTATAGTTATCTTCCGGTTCAGTACATCCCTGCAAAATAAAAAAACATAGGGAGAGAGCCGCAGGCTTAATCATTGTCATAAGTCTCTCTGTATAATTCACCAGATGCTTTTTGATTGGGTTTGTTTGCTATCTCCATGACGAAATCGTCATAGCCTATGCTGATGTTTATATCATGAGGGCGATGCACGCAGTGCATGATGATAGGAGTAATATCATTGGCCCAGAGTGTTTGATTGATTGTTCCGCTTCCTTGCACGTTGAGAGCAGCAGATAGCTGTTTTAGTTCGCTACTTTTCCCGTAGTCAGTGGGGATGTCATATCTATTTTTGTTCCATTTGATACCGGCAACTTCTGCTTGCTGGTACATTCGTTCTAGAGACAAACCCTGAAGACCCGTAGTGATGGGTTGTAAGTGGTAATAGTAAAGCATACCATCGTGGTGTTTTACCTGCCCGTGATGCCTATATTCCTCTGAACCAATGACAGTCTTATAGATGCTTTTACATTGCAGATTCCAAGTTGTAGTTTCTTGCCTTGCAAGAGATAACCCATAATCTTCGTCTGATATCCCCCGCGCCTGAGACTTAAATTTCCACTTTCTTTCGTCATCAGGCACAGGCAACGTTTTTACCAATTCTCGATTGTAGCTATCGATCATAGGGGTACCGTATCTATCAGGTAATCCAGATTTATCGTATTGCTCAATGTTCGGGTAACCACCACCAACATCTGCATGCGCACCCGGGAATACCTCTTCATAGAAATTGTCTGGGAGGGTATCTTTGACTTTTAGGGATGTCAGAGGGAAATTCTTTCTGTACTCGTGGTATGCAGTAATGTGATATACAGTTTTAGCGCAATCCGGACCTAGTGATAGTTTGAAGCTACCTTCGTCTTTATCTCCGGCTTTACCGAAAGATCCAACTGTATCAAATAAACCCACAAAACGAATTTTTACGGTTCTCTTTTGATCAATGTTATACGTACAAACTGAGCTGGCTAGGGCATTCTCATTGCCTAGTAAGTGAGGAACGATACCAACATTAAAACGAGAAGCTTTTTCAACTTCGCTTCTGCCTGAGCCGGGGGGGACCAGTAAATTTTGGTAATCAGGGAAGCCTGCTTGAGCAGCGTTTACAAAATGCCTAGCTAGCGCTGCACCACGACTAAAACCGAAAACATCAAACTCTATACATTTTATCTCGCTATACGACCCCGCATTTTCTAAATCGTAAATGATATCTCGCAATTGCTTTAGCAAAGATGTCCACTTTACATAGGCACTTGTTTTACCGTCTGAGTCGTAAATAGCGGTCATCATAGCGAGTGTATTTAGATCATCTCCTTCATCTATTGCCTTTTCCATGACAGCTCTCGGAGCATCATCAAAATCAACTGTACCAATGCCCGAAACATAGATTTTGGCGATTTCACCTTCCTTCTCAGGATAAGCTTCAAACAGTCTTGCTACATTGGTACGGGAAGCATTGCCTCTTACTTCCTTGTACTTGTCGTTCTCAAGATTATTTCCCGTCCCATCAAAGAACACCCCGATGGTGAACTTATTATTTTGCAACTTTTTGATGTTAACTACTGGCAACCCACTCTCTACCAATCGTTCATTGTTGATGGCTTTGAGTGTTGAACCTTCCAGCAGACGTTCTTTGTGTTCGTAAACTACATCAACTGGGGCATTGCAGGTTTTCGGTTGGTAAGGTTTCTCGTCGGCGGTTGCGGCTTTCATGGCACCAAGCAGGGTTGGAACGTCTATCTCAACGCCATTCTCATTCAGCCATTCATCACTGACGTTACCAAGTTGCTCTTGAGTAATAGGCTCGTCGAGGTAAACAAGATGCTGGTCGGTGACGACTTTGCTGTCGATTTTCCAGTAAAGCAGAATCGCGCCCTGGTATTTATTCAGCCCGTTCTCTGTGTTCAGGCTAAATGGCGTTGAACGTGTGGCCTGAAATGCCCAGCGGCCTTCACCGAGAATTTTGTATTCCTGAACCAGCTTCTTTTCATGGAAATGGTAGAAGTAGCCTTCAGTTGGAAAGCCTAAACAATCGCCAAGTTGAAGGGCCGGGATCACCGGAATAAACGCTTCCCGAACGGCGTCTGTGCCTTTGGGTTTGAGCTTTACAGGAGGCTGGTTACTCACGCCTTTTTCTGCACTCGCAACTTTAGCGATAAGTTTACGGGGCTTGTCGTCAGTGGCTTTGGCAGAGAAAACCGTCCCCATTTCAGAAGGCTTGGTTTCCCAGCTGACAATACTTGCTTCCTTCGGTGTTTTACCCAGCGCAAACTGACACCCTACTTCGCTGGCAAGTACCTCTTCCGAGCAGGCTACCTCAAACAGATACTCATAATCCTGCGCAGGCTTTTCCTGTTTTTCTTCAACTTTATCTTCAGGTGTGTAAGGCGCTTCTGCAGGAGCTTGGGATTCAGAACCCGAGCGGGAAGTCAAACCTTTAGCTTTGGTTCGGGAAGTCAGCGCAGATTTAGCTTCAGGGGAAAAGCTGGATTCGGCATCAGGGTTGACCAGCCAAACCTTATCACCCATCGAGTCAGTTGTGGATTTCAGAGCTGGCGTGACAGGCGCATCACTCAGTAACACATACTCGCCAGATGCGAGCTGAGATTGGAACTTTTGAATGGTGACACCTTGAGGTAACACGGCTTCCAATGCCCGCTCTTCCAGTGTCGAAAATCCACCTTCGACTTTGCAGAACTCGTACGATGCAAGTTCGGTTATTTTTACAACCCTGTACGCCACTGACTCTTTCCTGATGTGCTTTTGTTTTTTGGTTAAATACCGAACAAACGCGAGCAGCACAACGCCGTGAAAGCAAAACCGAAAGACAGATCATGCAGGGGCAATTTCTTGCTCAATTTCTTGGTGAGAAGCGGCTCGGAGAGGGATCAATTCAACCCAAGCTCAGACACGAATTTGCTCTTGAGATACATATCCGTCGATTGTTTCAGCCAGTTCGGATTTTGCTTGAACCAGCTATCTAAAAGCGGGATCACTTCCTGCTCTTTCATGCCTGCATTAACGCCTGACGAATAGAGCAAGCGAAGCAAGGTGATATCCAGCGTTGTCATCACATTGTTTTTAGAGCCATCGTTAAAGATGGAAGGGAAGACCTTGTCAGAGTCATTCGGCAATCCCATCGCCTGCGTCAGTTCCTCGACCACACAGGCGAACAGCTTGCCGCGTTCGCGGGCGAGATCGACCGGGATTACAATCAGTGCTTCTTCGATTTCTGCCTGAGATGAAGAAGAAAAATGCGCCATGCAGATAGCACCGCGGAACGGAAAGTCTTTCTGTTTCGGCCACAGTTCGCGGGTCTCGTTCTGCCAGCGGCTCTGGCGGGTAAATACCATGCGGAGGTTGGCGTTTTCCGGCGAATTCACCACCTTGATGTCATGCCCCGTTGCCCGCACCAAATCTTCAATCTGGGTATTGGCCAGCATGCTATGAAGCTCTTTGTCACCAACGCGATGGTCAATATAGATACGTATCGGCTTTTGCCACTTGCGGACAGGGTGCTGCTGATTGTCATACTCATTGCTGAGGGCAATGATTTTAAATGCCCTTTTGACATACTCAGGGTCATTCCATTTCGCCAGAGCAGGGGCAGACAGCAGTGACAGCATCAGCCCCCAGATAAGAATTCGCATTTGGCTCTCCGTGGCCGATTCAGAAACGTCGTCGAAATCACGACGACTCAAGATTAATAATGACAATCAGTGGGTAAGGTTTCCAGTTGGAAGGTGAGATGTCCAGATTCAATCGTCCAAAACATTTTTGTGTGTGGGAGGAAGCGTTTCTTTATCCCCTAGTGGGTATAACAGAAAGTGTATCCGCGGTAAGGGATAGCAGGTCGCTATCCCTTAAAGGCCCTTTAACCCAAACTCATTGAGAGAAACCACTGATACGGATGACTTCCCGGAGTTCATTCTCCAAGTCCGCTGCGTCATTGTATGGCAGCGTGTAAGGGCTCTGTTTGAGTAACTCAGACTCCCACGAAATATCAGGCAATACGCCCTCATTCAACCTTGAGCCGTCTAACCGACGAAACTCCTGTACGGGGTAAGACATGTATCCAAGCTTCTCATCATACAAGTCATAGATATGTTGAAGTGAGCGGAACTGAATCACCAAGGGAGAGCCCGCAGTTGGCTTGCCAATCACCGTCGATTCAGGTGAACTTTGAATCCCAGCCGCCAATATTTCCCCGCCGGAATTTGTCTGTGTATCGGTTAGCACCAACACTTTCCCGTCGAATACCTTGCTGGTCTCGGAAGAAACGCGCTTACTTCTGCCAAAGGCATCGTAATAGACTCCGAAATCTTCATCCCCAAGAAACAGGCCCGCTAAACCTGTCATCTCTGGCAGAGCGCCGCCTTGGTTTCCTCTTAGATCAAACACAACAAGCTCGGGATTATTGGCTTCTAAAAACTCTCCGGTTGCCTCAGCGATACCTTCGTAAAAGTAAGCCATCCAAATGTAAGCGACACGCTTGCCGTCGACGTTCAGCTGGGAGAAATCCACGCCCTGCGTGTGGATGCCATTTTCGCTGGAGGCGAAATCTGCCTGTGTGCCCAACTGCAACGGGACAGGAATATCAAGGAAGGTAATGTTTCCCCCGTTATTGCGCAGAACATGGAGCGTGACCATTTCACCACGCATTCCTGTGACAAACTCTTGGAGCTTGGCATTGTCGCTGTCTCCCAGAACTGAAAACTCCCCGGATTTCGTCACACCGACAATACAGTCCAGCGGCCTTAAACCTGCATTAAGGGTGGATGTGTTGGTAATCCCCATGACGGAGTAACACGCAGGTTTTTGTGCCAACGTCGCGCCAATGTGCGGAACGGGAGGAAGCGTCGTTTGTTCATACTCTTTTTCAGAAATATAGCGAACACCAGTCACTGAATGAGGAAGCAAAGCGCCAATAAACAGCCCGATGTTGGAAAAGTCGACGCGGTCAGTTTTCGACTGATGGTAGTCCAATTGCCCTTCAATGATGCGCAGCGTCTCTGCCGGGTTGTCAGTAAACCCATTGATAGCGACCAGCTTATACGTCAGTAATGCAGCCCTTCTGTCGTCTATCAGATCGCCATCGTCTGCCGAGATAAAGTTCAGCGCATTGTCTGGTGCATTTTTTAAAACCTCAGCCCCGTTTTCGGCCAGCCAGTTTTTCATCTCGCTAATGGCGAGGTTTTCCTTTTCCCGATAGTCGGTGTAAAAGTCCTGAGCCTCTTTGGTGGAAAGGTTGAGGGGATAAACGAACAGATCGCGATAGCGATCCCCAAACGCTTTTTTCTCTTCATCCGTTAACACCACACCGATGGGATCCAGATTGAAGAGAAGCCGAGAAAAAGCCTGCCCAACACTTTCGCGGTTGTTAGCCAGGGGAGTGAGCGTATCAAGTGATGACTTGTAATAGCGTCGGATAAACCGATTAACCATAGCATTCAGCGCATCGTTATAGCCTTGTTCTACACTGGCAGGCGTGGAGGGAGCATATGCTTTGGGGGCACTTTCTTTCGGGGTGTTAGCGCTTCCCGTTGACTGACAGCCAACAAGAAAAGAGGCGCAAAATAAGCCAAACACCCAAAACGGTTTACATACGGTTTTTCCAAACAGCACTTTCATCGACATCATCCCTGTCATTACCATTTTGTGAAAGCTAGCTTATCTTTGAGCGCGTTGCCGTGATCTGTGTTTTTGCTCACTGCTAATTCGTTGGTTTGTATCAGTTTGGAGGCGGGAGCTGAGAACTCCTAGCTGGTGGGGGAGAGATGAGGCTAATCTGCTTTTAGCTTCCATAACGCCTGAGCGCGCTCATTCAGGGCTTCTAATCCTTTCCCGCTGAGTTCCCCAAACACTGCGCCGGACTTTATCCAAGTTGAAATCAGCATGAAGATAGATGGCTCAGGTAATCGCTCTTTTCCCTTTAGGGCGCATTCCCAAACCACCAATACCCTTTTTCCGTCTTTAAGAAGGGCGGATATGTTCCTTTTGTCTCTGGCGGCATTGCCAGTGAGCTTATCGTTCCAGAACTGTTTTCGGGTATTAGGGATGTGGGATAAGTGGCAACGGTGAAGATGCCAGAAGCAACCGTTGATAAATATTGCCGTGTTGTACTTTGGCAGCCAGATATCGGGTTTGCCGGGAAGAGCTTTGGGAGCGATACGATAGCGAAAGCCTCTGGAATGCAGCCCTTGGCGGATCAGCAATTCCGGTTTTGTGTCTCTGGCTTTAATCGCCCGCATGTTCCGCTTGCGGGCCTCAGACAGTTCTTCCATAACCCTGCATTTCGGTGTGAGGCGTAGTGATACCTTACACAAAAATACAGAAGAGAAGTGTATGAGTTCCGCTAACTGGAGTGTGTATTCACAAGGCGCTCATCTATCAACTTTTGTGCCGTTGAAAGGGCTGATTCAGGATCTGCTGTTAGCCCTTGTTCTAGAATTTCGGTTCCATTCGAAATACAGAACTCAAAGCCACCTCTGTAGCCATCTGAGTTTTCGTCGATGTAGATAGTGAAGCCTTTGTAGCTTTCCTCAGTTTCTGCCCTGTAGCTCATAGCTGGATTCCCATTGAATGAAACATTGAGAAATGATGATTGATATGAAGGGGATAGGCCACGGACTATGAGTCACATTGTAATTGTGTCTTGCTCATTGTGTGACCATTAAGAACACCTTAAAGCTAAAGTGATTGTGCACAAGATGAAGCCTGGTATTATTGCCAGCATTGAAGATAAGTAAGCGCTGAATAATGAACCAAGGTGAAATTTTAGTTATAGATTTGTTCGCTGGACCGGGCGGTTTGGGCGAGGGTATCTCATCGTGCAAAGACGATAACGGGAATTTTCCTTTTCAAATCGGCGTATCCGTTGAGAAAGAAGCTTCGGCGCATAAAACACTGACGACAAGAGCGTTTTATAGAAAGCTAAAAGATAACCCTGACTCCCTTGCTGATTATCACAAGTACCTCGAAGGTAAAATTAGCCGTTCTGATCTATTTGATGTTTACCCACAAGCAGCTGAAGAAGCAAAATTAGAAACACTTCAAGCTCCAAGAGCGTTAGGTGATGATAATGAACTTATTCATGCTCGAATCAAGCAGCTTTGCGAGAAGCATAAAGGACCTAAAGTCGTAATAGGTGGCCCCCCGTGTCAGGCTTATTCGCTAGCTGGCCGTTCTCGCAATGCAGGCATCAAAGACTATAAAGCAGAAAACGATACCCGGAATTTCCTGTACAAAGAATACCTAGAAGTTATTTCGATAGCTCAACCTGAAGTGTTCGTGATGGAGAACGTTAGGGGAATATTGTCAGCCAAAGTTGCTGGTGAGTTGATGTTTCCCAAAATCCTAGCAGACTTAAGAGAGCCGGGAAAAGTAACTGATAAACCGGGTGTTAAAGGTTATCGAATTTATTCCCTCGTAGAGCCAGCAACAGACCCTTCAGATCCTATTTATAAAGACTCTAGAGCTTTTCTCATTAAAGCTGAAAACTATGGCGTGCCTCAGGCAAGGCATAGAGTCATTCTCCTTGGTATTAGAGAGGATATTGACCGCGTCCCAAATGTATTGAAGCCTGCTGACGAAATTGTGACTGTAGAACAGGCTATCGGCGACCTACCGCCTCTAAGAAGCGGATTCTCAAAAAGAAAAGATGATGCGTTTGAATGGGAAGTGGAAGTTGAAAGTAACAGTAAACTTATTTCTCGTTTACTTGCAGCCAAGTTCAATATAGAAAAACCAGCGGATTTATTCTTAATGTTAAAACCGCAGAAGGCTCTCAAGAGAAAAACGTCGACTAAGTCTGGGATAAGTTCGAGCTTGCCTGAAGAGTTGAAACGTTGGTACTCAAATAATGCCGCATCTGCAGTTCTTAATCACGAAACCCGTGGTCATATGGATAGTGATCTTTTGAGGTATGCATTTAGCGCTGGATATACAGAATTAAGCGGTGGAACCTCGCCTAAAGCAAGAGATTTCCCTGAAGAGTTAGCGCCTAACCATGACAATTGGAAATCAGGTTCACATGCAGACCGATTTAGAACTCAGGCGGCCGATAAGTGCGCAACGACTGTAACTAGTCATATATCTAAAGATGGCCATTACTTTATTCACTACGATCCCAGCCAATGTAGGAGCTTGACTGTTCGTGAAGCAGCAAGGCTTCAGACATTTCCTGATAATTATTTTTTTGAGGGAAATCGAACTCAGCAATATGTCCAAGTAGGAAATGCTGTCCCTCCATACTTAGCTAAGCAGATAGCGAAAATTGTACTCAAGTGCTTATAAGTTGAATTAAAAGGGTGGAGACACCACCCTTTACGCATTTTCCTTAGAGAGAATTAAGCACCTCAGTAGAAATGACTTTATATCAGCAGAGCTTAAAGCTTCAAACACCAAGCCACCACCATATAAATTTACAGTCTTCATAAACTCCCTAAACTGTTTTTCGCTAAGATCTAAATTTTCACCTATAAAATCGACTAAATGAGTGATCAAACACTTCCTAGTGGTGATCCCAGAACGCTCAATGATATTAGAGCGTATATCTGCTTTTGAGAATATAATGCTCAGTACATTTCTTGGGTTTTCAGCATCAATTCTTCGTGCAATCCAAGAGCTCCACCAAAGTCTAGCTATACCGTTATCATCTCTATACTGAGTCAGATGTGTCGCGAAAAAGTGTTTTCGAATGGCTTTGTCAACATTTTCATCGTTCGACTTATCGAGACTATTAAGCCACCTGTTTCTCGTATATTCAAAACCTTCAGCATGACAGACCCGCGTCCATATCCGACTATCAGTGGCCATAACAGGTGTTATATCCGAGAATGCTTTCATTACTAAAATAGAGTTTTCAACATCTAGCTTTGAAGATGTTGAAGTGCTATCCAAACTCTTCAAATAACTGTAATCGACAAGTATATCTTTGAGCTCACTATTCCAGCCATAACTATCACAGAGATCAGAGAATGAATCATTTAAATATTTTTCTCTGTCAGTACTAATATTTCCTATGAGTCTGTCATGTTCGTCTTGAGATAGATATTTAAGTCTCTCTAGTGCCATAACTATACTATCTCCATATTTTTCAATATTCTACTTAAAGGGTTTTTCAGTATCTTCTGAGCATCTCTTAATGGGTTGATAGATTCAAAATCAATATCAAGGCTTTCACATTTCATCTTGAATATGGGATACCATGACCTTTCTTCATAGATTGTGGGCTCTTCAGCAATTTGCCACAGTGCTTCCATAACCGCAGGAAGATAAATGCTATTCAGTAGAATATCTTTACCTCTCCGAGTGCTTCTAAGCTCTGTTATACTATTTAATGTCTCTCTATTGACTCTTATGTCAATTTTATCTGAGTTTAGATCAACTAATATTTCATTATCTTCAATAGCATCATGAGCTGAGAAAATGAATATGGTTTCAGTAGCTTGTAGCTTTGCAGGAATTGATTTAAATCTACTTTCAGTTGAAAATGCAAGTATGCTTCCTTTATCTAACTTCCAGTCTTCATCAGATAGTTCAGGGTGTAAGTTTTGGTTGATATATGGATGTATATCAACTGCTGAATAAACTATTGCACGAATTGTAACAAGTCCTCGGAAGTTCTCAGGTTTGAAGTTGAATTTTCCATTTGTTACTCGAGATAATATTTTTATATCATGCGAGTCTGTAATGTAAGTGTCTTTGCAGGATAGGAAAATGCTACATTTTGCTTGTCCGGATATTATGGATTTAAGTAGTGTTTCTTCTGTTAACGTCAATAAGAAGCTTATCTCGCAATTACGAGTATTTACAGAGAAACTAGCATCAAACTCACCTGAGATATAGTCATTTGAATACTTCTGAAGCACTGGGTGTGGAAATGTTGAAGTATCTTTTATTTTCATTTTACTTCTCCACCTTTGGCTAATGATCTCATTGATATAGGGCCATTATAGTCAGTTGATAATTCAACATTAACAGTGACTCTTTCATTTTTACTTACTTTGATTATAAATCCATTTTCCCTAGTCTCTATTTCATTAGAAGAAATTCCATAAGCTCTAGCTATACTTAGCTTTTCTTCACTTTGAATTCCAACTGCAGAAAGAGTAATATATGCTAAACCTGATTCTTGAGCTGTCATTAGAAGTCTATAACTACCAAGCTTGGCATTTCTTATTAATCTGAAATCTTTAACAATGGCATCAATCTTTCGATTATTCTTACTATCATTACCATTGTTTTCATGATTATTACCACTCCCTTCTGAGCTAGCGGTGCCAGAGCCAGAGCCAGAGCCAGAGCCAGAGCCAGAGCCAGAGCCAGAGCCAGAGCTAGGCTCATTCCCATTCCCAGGTATATATGAACCACCGTTCTCTTTTATGCCAGATCTGGATCTTTTTATTGTTTTTGCTCTTTTTAATCTATAGTCTTCTGGTACAAATTTTGTTACAGCGGGATGATCCTCAAGATCATCTTTCCCATCGAAAATGGGTAACTCTTCTCCTGTTGAAAAGAAATCTGCAAGCTCATCTATTAGCTCTTTTTCTTTTGGGGATGTATAAGCTTTGGATTTAAGTATTTCTCTAACAGTTCGTCCTAGATCATTCATGGAGCTTTTTAGAATATTACGTTTACTAGGATCTGTTACACGCTCAGCAGAAAGTTCATCATGTTTAGGATTTTCAAGAACTTTTAAATTTGAACTGCTTTCTATTGATATTGGTTCTAGTAAAGCAGTAAAGCTTTTAAAAGAGTTGAAGTTTAATAGCTTGTCTTTAAAGTTCTTCAGGTTTGATGTGATAAACATTCCATTACGAAGAATATGTACTTTTTTGATGCCTCATCGTCTAGTAATATTCTTAGATTAAACTTACCTAGGTTTTTAATTTCAAACTGTAGATTATCTGATAAATCAGAGCTTAGGCATTTATAGATTTGTCTTGCCACTTCTAAATCTACAGCAATACCAGATCTTTCTGCTATGATCTCCAAATCAGAAGAAAAAATCAAATTACTAATACTCTCGCGGTTAACTATATATTCGTTATTAATATTGAACTCCATTTCTCCATTATATATGGCTGAAGTGAAGTTGTTTATTAAAGAAATGACGATTTTATCTTCCCACCTATCAGAGTCTTCAAAAAATAAAGAAAAAATAGTGGTGCCTTGTTCTTCTTTATGTAACCACTTTGGTAACAACTCTATATTTTCAATTGCTTTATACTGATCCTCTCCCCAATAACCAGTAGCACTCTTGGGCTCATGGTTTAAACAGTGAGAAATTAGAAGTGATTTACCCTGAAAATAAAATTTCTCCTCAGAGTTAGATAAGTATTTAGTTGAATAAAATACTGTTCTTCCCTGAGATACCGCATAAACTGCATTTTTCCCAATGCCATGAGAGCCTCCCGAAGATATATCATCTCCTTTCTGGCTGACTCCACGGGATTTAACTAAGCTATGAAACGGAGTTCCTTCCTCACACGGGCCATGTAGCCCTTTTGTATTTATATCTTCTATTTTTAGAATTTTTACCGATTCTTTTTTCAGTAAATTAGAGAGGTTATAAAAAAAGTCTATAGCTTTAGGATCTTTACGAGAATAAGAAGTTTCAAGGCATTGCTCTACTGTGTTAATAAACTCATTTATTCCTGGAATTTCTGACTTTTCAACTTCTAGGATATCGAAGGTAATTCGTACTGGGCAAGACACGTTTGGGCTCTTTGCATCTCGGCTGTTTTGACCGATTTCTCTCGCTAAACTAATAAAAGGTGAGTCGAGAAATGTCTCTATGCCAGCATCACCAAGACCTTCACTTTCCCCTGCGAAATTTGGAGTGCAGCAGAACTTTACTTCATTCAACATGTTTACCTCTAGCTTTGATCGAATTGGAGGCAGGTTCTTTCTGATAGCTTTCGATTTTATCAGTAATGCCTAAAATACAGTACATTCAACGTTTATTTTTGTGATATTCCCGAGTTGCTTAGCAAATGTGATTTGAGCTAGATAGTAGTAAGCTTCTTATTGGAGTTAAAAATGAGACACAAAAAAGCGCCAACCCTTTCGAGTTGGCGCTTTCCCAAACGTTTGGTGGAGCTGGCGGGAGTTGAACCCGCGTCCAAAATCAGTCTAACTAATGGCGCTACATGCTTAGTCTATCTTTAATCTCGTCAGTGTGCTGCGAATAGACACGCTACAAAAAGACATACCGAAATTCTATTTCGCGGTTCAGCTCTTCGGTCAAAGCTTCCCTCGCTATCCTGATTGGGTTTGACTGCCCTGATTCCCCGTCCTACAGGCGGAGGCTAGGGAGGGCAGGCTCTGAGCAGGTTATTAAGCTGCTAGTGCGTAGTTTTCGTCGTTTGCGACTATTTTTTTGCGGCTTTTTACGAGGCCAACCGCCCCTCGGCATGCTCCACGAGCCTTCTTGATCCTGTCGAATCCTGAATCAGCCCCGGAATGTGGACGCAGATACTAGCATAACATGCTGCTGCGTCAACGATTATCTGGTTGAGTGCTTCATGATTCGCGCTTTGTCGCGCTGCCAATCGCGATCTTTGGAAGCATCACGCTTGTCATGAAGTTTTTTACCTTTCGCCAGACCAATCTTAAGTTTAGCCCACGACTGTTTCCAGTACATGGAAAGCGCGATAACCGTGTAACCTTCGCGGTTCACTTTACCAATCAAGTTGTCGAGTTCACGACGCTTGAGCAGCAGTTTTCGCACGCGTGTTGGGTCTGCCACTACGTGTGTAGAAGCAACGTTCAGCGGAGTGATGGTCGCGCCAGACATGAAAGCTTCACCATTGCGGAAGAACACGTAGCTCTCGCTGATGTTGGCTTTGCCTGCACGGAGTGATTTCACTTCCCAGCCTTGTAGCTCTAGCCCTACCTCAATATCGTCTTCGATGAAGTATTCGTGGCGAGCCTGGCGGTTCTGAGCAATCGTGTTGCTGCCCGCCTTATTCTTTGCGTTTTTCTTTACCATAATGGCGGCATTATACGTAGTGGTTATGGTGGGCGAAACAAGTTTTTATCGGATTTTCAGGCGCCCGGCCCCATAAACCGTCGATGGCGATGTTTCCGGGTGTCCCTGTTCGTTGCCGTTTGTGCGGTTTGGAGGCACGTTGAAGGAATTTGGGGAAAAATACGGTCTGGTGATATGATGCCGGAATCGACCTGAGAGGAGACGCTATGCCGCGTATTACCCGTTCTGCGTTGGTGCCGTATAGTGCAGAGCAGATGTTTGAACTTGTTAATGATGTTGAAGCTTACCCTTCATTTTTGCCGGGGTGTGCCGGTTCGCGCGTGCTGGAAGCCAATGACAGTGCGATGACCGCGTCGGTGGATGTGTCGAAAGCCGGTATCCGCAAAACCTTTACCACGCGCAATTTGCTGGTAAACGGTCAGCAAATCAAAATGGAACTGGTTGATGGCCCTTTCCGAAAACTGGTGGGTGGCTGGCATTTTACGTCTTTGGATGCGGATGCGTGCAAAATCGAGCTGAATCTGGATTTTGAGTTCACCAACGGTTTGGTGGAAATGGCGTTCGGAAAAGTCTTTAACGAGTTGGCGATGAACATGGTGAAGGCTTTCACCGACAGGGCGAGAGACATTTATGAGTGACGGTAAGTTGCTGCATATTGAAGTGATGTATGCGTTGCCGGATGAGCAGCGTGTGTTTAAGGCGATTGTGACACCAGATACGCCGGTGGAAGAAATCATCAGCCACTCGGGTATTTTGGATGCCTACCCTGAAATCGACCTGAAGAAGAACAAAGTCGGTGTGTTCAGTCGTCTGGTGAAACTGGATGCGACGGTGCATGACGGCGACCGCATTGAAATCTACCGCCCTCTGGTGGCAGACCCGAAAGAAATCCGCCGCCGCCGCGCTGAGCGCATGAAAGCAGAAGGGAAGTCTGACCCGGTCACAGGTGGTAAGGTAAACCCGCTGCGCAAAGGCGAGTAAATCTGCGCTTCGCTTTCGTATACGAATGCGAAGAAGAATGCGGATAAGTATATAGATAAGAACAAAAAGAAAAGCGGTGGTCATTGGCCACCGCTTTTTTGTGTATTGAAGCCCGCACAAGCTAGGATGAGCGGATATTGACTACGATTGGTATGACTTCAACAGGTTCCAGGCATCTTGCCAGAACGGTGTTTTACCCGGTGCGTAGCTTGGGTTGGAGCACCAGCCTGAGTTTGGCCATGGCTTGCATTGGTAAAGCTTGCCGTCCTGACCTTTTACAATGTCACCTTCCTGATAGGCCGCGCCCGGTGTGTAGTTTGGGTATTCACCCGGTGGTGGCGGTGTCACTTCTGGGTCCGGATCGGGTGTTGGCTCTGGGTTAGTACCGCCACAGCTCTCGTCGTCGGTTTGTTTCCAAACGCCCCATTCACCGGTGTTGCCCGGCTCTTCGCCTTTGGTCCACCAGGCGGCCAACCATACTACGCCGTGGTGCGAGACTTTATCGCCGCCCACATACACGCGGTTTTTCTCCCAGCTGGTAATACATGTGGCGCTGGCTTTGACCGTGATGGTGCGGGTGGCTGAGGCTGTCTGGCCTTCGCTGTCGGTGACCTTGTAGCTCAGCAGGTAATCGCCCGGTGTTTGGGTATCGACATCACCGGAAACGCGGATGCTAGCGGTGATGTCGCCATCTTCTTTATCAAACGCGCTCACGCCGTGCAGTGCATCAAAGCTATCGCCCTGTTGCAGGGTCACGTCTGTCACACCTGACAGGGTCGGTGCTTCGCCAAGCTCTGTGGTGACGATGCCTGCTTTGAGTTCCACCGTCGGCGCGGCAATCGCGATATCGGCAAGCAGTTTGTCGTTGCAGTAAAGCTCGGCGCGGTAAGGGTTGAGTGCGGTTTCCACATTCACGTGGAAGCGGTTCATCAAGCCTTCTTTAAGGCGACGGTTGTGCAGGTTGAAGCGTTGGGTGCCGCCTTGTTGGGTGAGCACGTCCAGCTGACACGATGATGCAGTAAAGTTATCGGCATATACTGCGCCATACGCACCGTGCAGGGCGGGGTAGATGTAGCTTGGCAGCGTGTTGTTTGGATCGTAGTAACCCACCAGTGTGGTCACGGCAACGCCCTGTTTTTCAGGAATGCGCGGCACGGTTTTGTCGATGATGTCTTTTTCCACTTCCACCCACTGACCCGCTTCAAAGCGGTAAGCGTATTTGGTGCCGTTCACCAGAAGCTGGGAGCCACTATTAAAGTGAATGTGGGAGTTATAGCCTGCTGATGAGCTGAACACCACCACTTTGCCTTCGAAGCTTTGATCAGTCGGCAGGTAGAAATCACGCGCCCAGTAGCCGTTGCCAGTGTTGATGCGAACAGCGTCTGCGTTCTCGAACAGTTCGTGGAACTTGCTGCTTTCCGCGCCAAACTCGTTCAGTGTGTTGTTGTCGCTGATGGTGACAATGTTAAAGGCGAGATCGTCCTTCACGCTGTTGTCCCATTGCTGCATGGTCTGGCTTTCTGCATCCCATTTGCTGAATCCGGTTGGGGAGGATGGGTCAAAGCTCGCTTTGCCTTCCATAAAATGCTGGAACACGTTCAGCTCGTAAGGCGTGTGCAGTGTGTACTCATTGCCTGCCGGGTGCAGCGGCCAGCCACCTGCCATGGTGCCCCATCCGAAACTGTGTCCGTTGAATGGTTCTGCGCATTCGCCTTCGTAGCAGGACGAACCATTGGTTCGCGCTTTGCTGAGGTTCGGCAGGAAGCGGTTTTCAAACAGATCCCAACCCCAGGTGGAGTTGATATTGGTGGAGCTGTTATGCACCGAGCCTTTGAATCCGCCCAGATAGTGAGCTTCTGCATGGGTGCCTGCGCCGAACTCGTGGCCCACTTCGTGGCTGAATTCATTGCCTGTTGAGCTGACCACTGACGCCACACCGGCATAAGAGCCAAGTAAACCGTGATTGATAATGCCGTCGCTGTAGTTGCCCCGCGAGTTGTTCACTGTCACTTGGGCCGCGTGGTAAGGCGCGCTGATGTTCCATTGGGAACCGTTCATTACGTCATAGCTGTTCACGCCGTAGTTGGCGCTGTTGATCCCTGCGGAAATCAGTTCTCGGGCAATGCGGTAGTGGGAATCACTGCCGTAAGCGTCTGCTTTGCTTGGGTCAACGTCGACCAGAAGGCGGCCATCCGGCAGCATGATTTCTTCTAGATGGATGGGCGCGTATGGATTCACGATAAGCTTGCTGATCTGCACAGACTGGAAGTAGTCGCGGTGCAGTTTCTTATCGGTCATAAAGCGGAATTCACCGCGCGGTGGCGTCAAAAGACCCACATCGACAGCGTTAAGAATCAGTGTGGTGTTAGCACCGACTTTAATGCCTTCGACCACGCCTTCCTGATGGCCATTGCTGAGCGTCAGGCTAAAGCCCGGCTCAATCACTTCTGCGGGCAAAACCGCTGTGTAGGCGTTGTCGCTGTAGGCGAGCTTGCCGTAATCCGCATCAGATTGGGCAAACCATTTACCGCCAACGTTGTTGTAGGTAAAGCGGTTACCAGAAGAAAGCGTATCAGAGCCGTGGGTGTAGTGAATGCGTGAGTTGTATCCGGCCTGTGAGGAGAAGGTGACGATCTTGCCGTCGAGCTCTGCGCCTTCCGGCAGCATAAAGTCGTAGGCAAAGTTGCCGTTGCTGGTGGCGATTTCAAGGGTGTCATGCTCGGTCAGCAGTGCTTTGAAAGCGTCCTTGCCGGATTCATAGGCGATGACATCAATAGCCTGTTGCGACGAGATGCGGTGCGCGTAGGTTTCCGGCACGACAATATCGAGGTCGATATCAATCTGGCCCGCAGGTTTTGGCTGCGCAGAAGGCGGCAGCAGGGTCGTGCGGTGCACTTCGTCACCCTGGCTGTTTTTCACCACCACGGCGATCTCGCTGTTTTTAAGTTCGTCAGTGGCATGAGGTTCTACGATCACCAGTGCTTTACGCAGTGCGACCAGATGAGGCTGGCGATCCCCTTCAATGCCATGGATGGTTGGCATGATCACGCTCTGCGCCATGCTGACGCTGGCAGCCAGCGAACCTTGGGTATCTGAAGGCAAGGATTTCTGGTTGAAGTAAACGGTTTGAGAGCTTGGTGTGCTGGCGAAGGCTGTTGAGCAGCTTGCCCCAGCAAGCAATGCCGGGATCAGGCAGGCTAACTGTTTCTTGTTCATGGTATTTATTCTTTTTGATGGTTGTGATTTGGGGCGGAATATATAGAGGGAAATACCGGGTGAGTGAGCGAGAAAATCCGTTATTTGAAGCAGTCCCTCAATTCAGAATCGTGAACTGGCAGTAAATGCACAGTGGTGACATTTTTATGGCGTAATTACAGTGGTTTACGAAGTTTTGACGCTGTCTGGAAAGGTCGTCTTTGAGGCGTGTTTTCAAGACAAAAAAGCGCAGCTTTTATCAGCTGCGCTTTTGGGTTGGGTGGTGGTTGGCTTATAGCTCTTCGGTGACATCCGGCACGAAGCTTTGGCTTTCGAGTGGCGCACGTACGTAGCCTTCTTTGTTGATCTCCGGCAGATCGATGGTGTCATAACTGATGGCTTCATACGGAATGCTGGAAAGCAGGTGGGAGATGCAGTTCAGGCGCGCACGTTTTTTGTTGTCGGCTTCCACTACCCACCAAGGGGATTCTTTGGTGTCTGTGTAAGCGAACATTTTATCTTTTGCTTCACTGTATTCTTTCCAGCGGCTTCGGGATTCCAAATCCATAGGGCTGAACTTCCAGCGTTTCATTGGGGTATTGATGCGTTCGCTGAAGCGCTTTTCCTGCACTTCATCGGAAACCGAGAACCAGTATTTCAGCAGGATAATGCCGGAGCGCTGCAACATACGCTCGAACTCGGGGCAGGTACGCATGAATTCATCATATTGCTCGTCGGTGCAAAAGCCCATCACGCGCTCAACGCCTGCGCGGTTATACCAGCTTCGGTCAAACAGGACGATTTCGCCCGCAGCAGGAAGGTGCGAAACGTAGCGTTGGAAATACCATTGGGTGCGTTCGCGCTCTGTGGGTTTATCCAGCGCGACAATACGGCAAACGCGTGGGTTGAGCTTTTCGGTAATGCGCTTTATCACGCCGCCTTTACCCGCGGCATCGCGCCCTTCGAAGACGACGACCACTTTCAGGCCTTTGAGTTTGACCCATTCCTGAAGTTTGACGAGTTCCGTCTGTAGCTCAGCGAGTTTGTTCTCGTAGGCTTCGCTGCTGAGTTTCCCTTTCTTCTTTTTCGTTGGCTTGTCTTGTTCTTCGCTCGCCATGTGCCACGTCCTTTTCCTCGGGTTGTCCTGCCACCCTAAAAAAGAAAGGAGGATGATTTCAATCCCCCTTTCGGAAAAGTGCGAGCTTAGCGAGTTAGCGCTGCGAGTGTAGCTTTGATTGTCTCAGGATTGGTGACTGTGATGGCAAAATCGTCACCGTTGCCCATGGTGGCGTTTTCGTTTTTGAAAACCATATGGGATTGGCGGGTGGTTTTGCCGGAAAGGTGAATTTCTGTCACGCCTGTGGCGTCAACGATGCGCTTGGCATTATCCGGCGAAACGCCAGCGCCTGGCATGATTGAAAGGCGACCTTGGGTAAACGTAGCCATCTCTTTCAGCATCTCAATGCCGTCTTCGGCGCGTTTGGCAAGGCCGGAAGTCAGAATGCGTTCTACCTTGTGCGCCATCAGAAATTCCAGTGCATCAAACGGGGCAGAGCAGTGGTCAATCGCTCGGTGGAAAGTGATGCCCATGCCGGAGGCCGCTTTGATCATGTCGCCAACAATCGTCTCATCGATTTTTCCGTCAGCTTGCAGCGCACCAATCACCACGCCGTTAAGGCCTGCCTGTTTCGCGGTGTGAATGTCTTCAAGCATGATTTCCACATCATCACCTGAATAAAGGAAGTCGCCTTCACGGGGACGAATAATGCCGTAAACCGGAATACCCGCCACACGCGCCGCCGCTTTCATGTAACCCGCACTGGCTGTCAGGCCACCCGTTGCTAGCGAACTGCAAAGCTCAATACGCTTCGCCCCTGCACGCTCGGCGATAGGAAGGGATTCAATACTATCAATGCACACTTCAACCAAAACAGACATACAACACTCCTTGGAATTTGAGCTCTCATCATCAAGGAGTTGCATTCGGAATAGAAGATGGAGGCGTGTAAAAGTTTGGTAAAAGTTGGTTAGGAGCAGGAAGAGCAGGGCCTAGGATCCTGGGTCCTAGGAAGAGCAAGAGCAAGAGCGAGAAAGTGCAGAGATGAGATTTGAGATAAGAGAAAGAACAAGAAGGGCAGAAAAAGCAGGAAAGCGAAGATATAGATTAGAGCAATGCGAGAAAATGCGCTGAAAGTTGGGTGTGTCTGGAAATCAATTTAATGACCGAGAGTCCGCTTTTCCTAGGACCTTGTTCCCTAGGATCTAGGACCTTTTAAGTCCGCTTTTCCTAGGACCTCGTCCCCTAGGACCCAGGACCTTTTAAGTTCGCTTTTCCTAGGACCTCGCCCCCTAGGACCCAGGACCTAAATAGTCCCTTTGGAACTCTGAATTTTGGGCTTATACAGAAGGTGGAATAAATCCCAAATTTCCCGGAGCTTAAACAAAAAAGGGCCCGGTGGTCCGGGCCTCATTCTATTTTTATAGCTGACTTTGGCTTTACGCTTACGCGTTAGGGGGAAACTGCGCGAGCAGTTAGCCAAATATTACAGGTCGTCAGAGTGCTCAGACAGGAACGCTGCAACACCTTTAGGAGATGCGTCCATACCTGCTTTGCCTTCTTCCCACTGTGCTGGGCAAACTTCACCGTTCTTCTGGTGGAAGTTCAGTGCGTCAACCATGCGCAGCATTTCGTCGATGTTACGGCCCAGTGGCAGGTCGTTAACAACTTGGTGACGTACCAGACCGTCTTCGTCGATCAGGAAAGAACCACGGAAAGCAACGCCTGCTTCTGGGTGCTCTACGTCGTATGCTTTACAGATTTCGTGCTTAACGTCTGCAACCAATGGGTATTTAACCTGGCCGATACCGCCGTCTTCAACAGCAGTGTTACGCCATGCGTTGTGAGAGAACTGAGAGTCGATAGAAACGCCGATGACTTCAACGCCTTTCTCTTGGAAGTCAGCGTGACGCTTGTCGAAAGCGATCAGCTCAGAAGGACATACGAAAGTGAAGTCCAGTGGGTAGAAGAACAGAACCGCTTTCTTACCTTTGGTGAATTCTTTCAGGTTGAAGTTTTCTACGATTTCACCATTGCCCAGAACTGCTGCTGCAGTGAAGTCTGGGGCTTGACGGCCTACTAGTACCATTTCTCAGCTCCTAAAATGTCTAATTTTCAGGCATGAATGCCTTGATTCATCTATGAACGGGACAAACTATAATGGAACTGCTAGATTGAAAAAAGTGAATTAAATAGATTAGCGTAATCGGAAAAATCGATGACTAAATTCCCTTCTCTCAAACAACTCCATTACTTGGTCACACTGTATGAGACGCGCCATTTCGGTGAGGCGGCCAAACAGTGTTTCGTCAGTCAGTCTACACTAAGTTCCGGCATTCAAAACCTTGAAGACCTGATTGGATCTCAGCTTATTGAGCGCGATAACAAAACACTGGTATTTTCGGCTATCGGTGAAGATGTTGTGTCTCGAAGTCGGGAAATCTTGGCACGTAGTCAAGATTTAATGGAGCTGACACAAGTCAGTGAAAGCCCGATGCAGGGCAAGCTGCGTGTAGGCTGTATTCCCACTATCGCTCCTTTCCTTCTCTGTGACTTGGTGCAGGCAGTGAACCAGCGCTTTCCCGAGCTTGATTTGCTGCTGCGCGAAGACACCACTGCAAATCTGCTCATGGCGCTGAAAAGTGGTGAGATGGATGTGCTGATTCTGGCGCTACCTGTCGAAATCGGCGGCATGCAAAGCCGTATCGTGGGGAAAGACTCGTTTAAGATGGTGCTAAACAGTGCTCAGGCGCAAGGGATCCCTGTTCCTATCCACTATTCTGATCTGCCGGATGAGTCGGTATTTCTGCTGGAGCGTGAACATTGCCTGACAGACCACGCAGTCTCAGCCTGTCAGCTCACAAGCACAGAGAAAATTAACCCGTTTACCGCAACCAGTCTTCATACTTTGGTGCAAATGGTCGCGAATGGGTTGGGTACAACTTTCATTCCCCAAATGGCCATCAATCATGGGCTCATCGAGAATCTCGATTTGGTGGTGATGGAACCACCGGGGCGGGAGGCTTACCGCGAAATTGGGCTGGTGTGGCGTCCTACTTCGAGCCGCAAACCGACCTTTGAAGCACTTGCGGATCTGGTTGAAACTCTCCTTTAAGTACCATAGTGGTACTCAAATCCGGGGAACTTTCATCGTCAACATGCGCATCAAAACACCTAAAACGATGAAATTTCCTCTGGTTTTTCAAGATTCTTTAGCTCTCATTAGGTTTTAGAATAACTTTGGTTATTTATTCTGAATATTGATCTACCGCTAGAATAATATCCTTTTTACACTTTGGTAACTCCCCTGCGCTTCTGAAATTAAATTCTGTCGGTATCCCTACATATTTTTCGCCAATTATTAAGCACTTAAGTTGCATGTTTGTTAGCGGCTGCCAGATGCTTGTGTTGTTAAGCTTTTGTTATAAAAAGATTTTCTGCAGAAATTGATATTCACTGCTACGTTTAAAACATGCGAATTCAATATTCAACAAGTTGACTCGAAAAGTAATTTAATTTCGTAAGTGCTTACAAAAATCGCACTAAGGGATGAGAAAGTCACAAGCGGAAGAACAATCTGAGATTCGTTTTAATTTAGTGTTTTGAGTTAAAACTCTATATTTTGTAAATTGTTGATATTAAATGATTTAAATGATTTAAGACTTAAGTCTAACGCCTTTGGTAGTGTTGACGGGTGAAAATAAATACGCCAGTTTAGAAGGGTGTTTCGGCGATAAGAAAGCAATCGAAGCAGTAAGGGAATAATTGATATTGTTGTGATTTAGTTACAAATGGAAATGGAGGGCATTTTATGGATTCACAAGCACAACAAGCTTTAAAGGAATTGTCGTTTGTTCCGCCGATCACTGAGATGGAATCTGATGTACTGACTGATGAAGCGCTCTCTTTCATCCTGAAACTTGCCACCCGCTTTGCGCACCGTGTACCAGAACTGCTGGAAGCCCGAGAAGCACGTCAGGCGCAATTTGATGCGGGTGCCACGCCTGACTTTCTGCCTGAGACGGCAGAAATCCGAAACGGTGACTGGCGTATTCGCGGTATTCCTGAAGACCTACAAGACCGCCGCCTGGAAATCACCGGCCCGCCAGAAAGGAAAATGGTGATTAATGCTCTGAATGCCAACGTAAAAGTATTCATGGCAGACTTCGAAGATTCATTCTCGCCGGTTTGGGGGCCTGTGCTGCAAGGCCAGCGTAACCTGACCGACGCGATTAACCGCACTATTTCTTACAACAACCCAGCGACAGGCAAACACTACGCCCTCGGCGATGACCCATCGGTGCTGATTTGCCGTGTTCGTGGTCTGCACCTGAAAGAAAAGCACGTGCTGCTGAATGGTACGCCGATTCCTGGTGCGCTGCTGGATTTCGGTTTGTATTTCTTCCGCAACCATAAAACCTTGCTGGAAAATGGCTCTGGTCCTTATTTCTACCTGCCAAAACTTCAGGCGCATCAAGAAGCTGCATGGTGGAACGACGTGTTCTGCTTTGCGGAAGATGAGTTCAATCTGCCTCGCGGCACCATCAAGGCAACCGTGCTTATCGAAACACTGCCAGCAGTGTTCGAGATGGACGAAATCCTGCACGCGCTGAAAGACCACATTGTGGCGCTGAACTGCGGCCGTTGGGATTACATCTTCAGCTATATCAAAACATTCCGTAACCACCCAGACCGCGTTTTGCCGGATCGTCAGGTGGTGACGATGGAAAAACCTTTCCTGAACGCGTATTCGCGTCTTCTGGTGAAAACCTGTCACCACCGCGGTGCGATGGCAATGGGTGGCATGGCGGCGTTTATCCCGTCAAAAGACCCAGAGAAGAACGCCTGGGTTCTGGACAAAATCAATGCGGACAAATCGCTGGAAGCCAATAACGGTCATGACGGTACCTGGGTGGCTCACCCTGGTCTGGCAGACACGGCGAAAGCGGTTTTCGATGCAGCGCTCGGCGAGCGTAAAAACCAACTCGATGTCATGCGTGAGCAAGACGCACCTATCACAGCCAAAGAGCTCACAGAGCCGTGTGAAGGTGACCGCACCGAGGAAGGCATGCGACATAACATTCGCGTGGCGGTGCAATACATCGAAGCTTGGATTTCGGGGAATGGATGTGTGCCTATCTATGGCCTGATGGAAGATGCGGCGACGGCGGAAATCTCCCGCGCTTCAATCTGGCAATGGATTAAACATGAAAAATCGCTCAGCAACGGCAAAACCGTTACCGCAGATTTCTTCCGCGCCTGTCTGGCCGAAGAGATGGAGGTGCTGAAGCAGGAACTAGGGGAAACCGTATTCAACGGCGGGAAATACCAGCAGGCGGCCAGTTTGATGGAGCAACTGACCACCAGTGATGAGCTGGCAGATTTCCTGACGTTATCTGGATACGAATTGCTGGACTAATTACCGATTTATCAAACATTGAGAGAGGGAAGCACAATGACTCTGACAAGACAGCAGCAAATTGACGCACTGAAAAAAGACTGGGCAGAAAATCCGCGTTGGAAGAACGTGAAACGTACTTACACGGCGGAAGAAGTGGTTGCCCTGCGTGGTTCATTCGTACCGGAGCAGACCATTGCCCAGCGCGGTGCTGACAAGCTATGGGAACTGGTTAACGGTAGCGCGAAGAAAGGCTACGTGAACTGTCTTGGCGCATTGACCGGTGGTCAGGCTGTCCAGCAAGCAAAAGCAGGTATCGAGGCGATTTATCTTTCAGGTTGGCAGGTCGCTGCGGATAACAACACCGCGTCTTCTATGTACCCTGACCAGTCACTTTACCCGGTAGATTCCGTACCAGCAGTGGTTAAGCGCATTAACAACTCTTTCCGTCGTGCTGACCAAATCCAGTGGTCTAAAGGTGGCACGCCGGAAGAAGGTACCGATTACTTCCTGCCAATCGTTGCTGATGCAGAAGCAGGCTTCGGTGGTGTTCTGAATGCTTACGAGCTGATGCGTTCGATGATTGAAGCGGGTGCAGCGGGTGTTCACTTTGAAGACCAGCTGGCATCGGTGAAGAAATGTGGTCACATGGGTGGTAAGGTGCTGGTTCCTACCCAAGAAGCCGTTCAAAAACTGGTTGCAGCACGTCTTGCTGCCGACGTTGCAGGCACCACCACCCTTGTGATTGCGCGTACTGATGCGAACGCTGCAGACCTGCTGACATCTGATTGTGACCCTTACGATAAAGACTTCATCGAAGGCGAGCGTACTTCAGAAGGTTTCTACAAAGTTCGTGCGGGTATCGATCAGGCGATTTCACGTGGTCTGGCTTACGCACCATATGCTGACCTTATCTGGTGTGAAACCGCAACGCCGGATCTGGAAGAAGCGCGTCAGTTCGCTGAAGCTATTCACGCACAGTACCCAGATCAACTGCTGGCCTATAACTGTTCGCCTTCGTTCAACTGGGAGAAAAACCTGGACGCGCCAACCATCGCGAAGTTCCAGCAAGCACTGTCAGACATGGGCTACAAGTACCAGTTCATCACTCTCGCGGGTATCCACAACATGTGGTACAACATGTTCGATCTGGCGCACGCTTATGCGCAAGGTGAAGGCATGCGTCACTACGTGGAGAAAGTACAGCGTCCTGAATTTGAAGCGGCTGAGCGTGGTTACACCTTCGTTGCTCACCAACAGGAAGTGGGTACCGGTTACTTCGATAAGATGACCAACACTATTCAGGGCGGTAATTCTTCTGTGACAGCTCTGACAGGTTCTACCGAAGAAGACCAGTTTTAAAGCGCTACCCTAATCGGGCAGATAATCCAGCCATACCTATCGGCCCGATTACTTTATATAACATGCAAAGTCCTTAGCTGTTCATGGGCCGGAGAGCCCAGGGGTGTACTGCCCCTTATCCACGCTTTGAGCGACCTTCGGGTCGCTTTTTTTGTGCCTGTGATTTGAGGCTACTGAGAGTTAAGGCTGGTGTTTAAAATCGCGAGCAGCGCTGAGCACATCTTTATAGATAGAGGGAAAGGCATCCAACAATATTTGTCGATGAGCAACTAAGGTTTCTGCTGTCTCAGCCAGCGGCCCCATCCGAGGGCTTCGGGCTGACATTCGCTGTAAAGCAAAGGGCAGGGTGTTGATATCTGCATAAGAGGGGATCCAACCTTCCCGCCACATTTTATCTGAGAGAAAAAGATATTTTTCCGGCAGCGGATTGGGTTCTTGCTGAGTTACGGTGCGGCAGTCTGTCTCGGCGCGGGCGATAAACTCATCGAAACGGACGTCATTGAAGGCATCCCAATGATGGACTAGCGCATGATCCCAGAACATATCGAGAGCAATCGCGCTGAACCGGTAAAGGTGTTTGGGAAAGAGCGCGCGGCAGGGCTTGATGGCTTCATGGCTGTCGACGAAGCGATCCACAAACCGGTGAAGATAGATGGCCTGCGTTGTCTCTGGCAGAAATTTACCGTCGGGTTTTCCGCGAACAAAATCTGCCATCAGGTTTCCCATCAACTGGCTGTTGCAGTGCTTGGCAATGTGTAAATGCGCCAGATAATTCACGCGCCCTCTGGAACTTTCCTTGAAACGGAAGGCTTAGCCTATCTCAAGTGGCACGTGTTTGTCGCTATCAGACCACTTCTTCCTCTTCTTCCATCGGCTCTGTTTCTTCTTGGATCTCCAAAAGATTGATGGCGATGGCGACGAAATCGCTGTCAGTGATAATACCAACCAGTTTGTCGTCCTCAACGACTGGTAAACAGCCAATCTTACGTTTCTGCATATATAGCGCAGCCTCTTTGAGCCCAGCACACGGTGACACCGTATATAAAGAACGCTTGAGGAATCGCGACAAAGGCGCTTGCATGGGATCGTTATCGCCAACTGCTTTTTCCAGACTGGATGTTTGAGCAGCGAGGACATCACGCTGTGTGACCAGACCTTCTAGTTTTCCTAAAGCACTGACGATAGGAATGTGGCGAATACGGCGGGAATCCATCAGGCACTTTGCGTCAGATATCTTATCCTTAGAAGAGAGCGTGATGGGGTCGGAACTCATCATGTCATTAACGGTAAACATTCTGCCTCCAGAAACACATAGAATTAGTAAGGCTATATCTCGAATGTAGCTAAAAAGGCAGGGACTTTAGGTGACGACATTCAAACTTCCATCCGGAAATGTGAGATGGTCACCTAGGTTGTTTCAAGCAGTAGCAACGCACCGTGGTGCCATGGCGCCGAACAACACTTTTCTGTTTTAAGGGGCGATGATAATGCGCATGAAACTCGCAATACTATCCTTACTTTTTTCATCATTTTTGGGTCAGGCCGCAGAGCCGTCTCCCAATGTTGTTGGTGGGACAGATGCTTCCATCAGCGATGCCCCCTGGCAGGCATTTATCAGAATTGGTAACGCTTTTTGTGGCGGGGTGGTGATCTCTTCGCGCTGGATTCTAACCGCGGCACACTGCCTTGATACTGCTGACGACGATGATCCTTTTTCATTGGCGTCCGCAAATTCAGTTTCCGTCTACACGGGAACAGCGGAAATCAATGGGGCAAACTTTTCGTCTTTTCAATCTTCCGTTGAGTCTATCTATGCCAACAGCAGCTACGACAAAGACACACTGCAAAACGATATTGCCCTGGTAAAACTTTCCTCGGATGTTCATCCCAATGCCTCAACCGTGGTGTTGCCCAATGACACGGTACAAGCGGCTGTCGATGCAACAGGAAACCTCAACAACAATGATATGCAGCTAACTGGCTGGGGTTATACGGACACCGGACGAAGCCAATCGACCACAACACTGCAAAAAGCCACGCTCTCCGCACTGACAGATGCCAGTTGCGCTTCTGCGTGGGGAACAACTCTGACTGATGTGTCCGATTACCAATCTAAGTACTTCTGTGCTCAGGCAAGCGGTGTTGGTGCTTGTAACGGAGACTCAGGCGGCCCACTAATTTGGTACGACCCTTCCCGCGCTAGCGATGCAGACGGTGGCGCAACCCTGATAGGTTTGGTGAGCTTCGGTGTAGCTTCACAGTGTGCGTCGCCGACGGTTCCAGACGTTTTTACCCAGGTTGCTACTTACATCAGTTGGATTTCCAACTGCCAAAGCGGAAGCTGTGCAAGTCGATCGTCGACCGTGGTGCAAGCGTCTGATGGGGGAGGTGGGGGAACTATGGGGTTATTGTCTCTGATGATTTTCATTGTCGCTCGGACTCTCCGAACTCGACGATGAATATAATCTGCATCTGATAATCTGATAATCTGATAATCTGATAATCTGATAAGGTTTTGAATATGCGGTATTGTCTCTGGATTGAGAATGCGCTGTAAAAGTACAGGTTTTTAGGTTCTGTTCTTCCAATACCCTTGCCTTTGATGCTTTTCTGGATAACCTCGACCATTGAGACAATAACTCATGGAAGAGGTTAGTGATGAAACGTCAGTTATTGGTAAGTTCAGCATCTCTTTTGGCGTTAACTGTTTGCCCAGCCATTGGTGCGGCAGAAGATAAAACCCCCCGAATTGTAAACGGTACGTATGCTTCAATTGAAGCAACACCGTGGCAAGCATTCCTTACTATTGGAAATCGGTTCCAGGGATTCTATTCCTGCGGCGGCATCATTATTTCCGACAACTATGTATTAACCGCTGCGCATTGTGTTGATGGTTTCAGGGCCGATGACATTAAGGTTTTTGCAGGCTTTGAAAGTCAAGAATATGCTGGCGTTGGTGTTTCAGCCTCTGCTGTCACAATGCACCCAGCCTACGAAGACATTCAGTTTACGGCTGATGTAGCCCTTGTAAAGTTAGCCTCAGCGTTACCTTCTACTGTTAAACCAATAAGACTTCTTTCGCCGACAGAGCAGTCGGAAATGGATACAGAGTTTAATGGTGCGGCTAATCAGAATCTTTACGTTTCAGGTTGGGGAGCCACAAGTACTAACGGTGATTCTAGTCAGTATTTGCGGAAAACGTACTTGAATGGTGTGAGAGACCTTTCTTGTAGTTGGGTGAATGAATTTGGTTATGATCAAAACTTAGCTGATGCTTATGTCTGTGCTAATGAGACTTTCACCACCGGTATTTGTTCTGGAGACTCAGGTGGCCCTCTGGTATGGCAAAATAAGAATAATGCCGGCGATGCTGACATGGGATATCGTGCAGTCGGTGTTGTGAGTTTTTCGAGTGCGGGTTTTGGTTGTGGCAGTCCATCAGCAGAAGATGGTTTTTCACAGATCAGTACGTATTACAACTGGATAAACCAGAACATGGACGGTGGCTATACGGAACCTACTCCGACGTTCACACAAGACATCTTTGATCAAAGCGTCAACTATAACCCTTTTGATAACCCACCAATTGTTCCTGTTTATCCGGGAAGTAACGGAGGGGATGATGGCGATTCTGGTGGAGCCACACCACCAACGGGTAGCAGCGGAGGTGGCGGCTCTTTTGGCTGGCTGGCATTCCTTTCCATGGGACTTCTGACTTTCCGTCGCCGACTGTCATAACTCCTCACAATTTGCCCGCTGGAATTGCAGCGGGCAAGCCCCATCCTGCTTGATATTGCAGCACAGCGGCCTATACTAGCGGGCTGCTGTAGAATGGGGCTTTTTCGATGCAAGTATCCGATTTTCATTTTGACCTTCCTGACTCGTTGATCGCGCGTTATCCGCAGGCTGATCGCACTGCAAGCCGTTTGCTGCAACTGAACGGCAATACCGGTGAGCTGAGTCATAAGCAATTCACTGACATCCTTGATCTTGTCGAGCCAGGTGACTTGATGGTGTTCAATAACACCCGGGTGATCCCTGCGCGCGTCTACGGCCGCAAAGCGTCCGGTGGCAAGATTGAAGTGCTGGTGGAGCGTATGCTGGATGAAAAGTCGATCCTTGCACATGTTCGCGCTTCTAAGCCACCCAAGCCGGGTACTCAGTTGTTCCTGGGTGAAAATGACGAGTTTGAAGCAGAAATGGTTGCCCGTCATGATGCGCTTTTTGAAATTCACTTCAGCGGCGAGCAAGCTGTGCTTGATATCTTAAATCAAGTTGGCCACATGCCGTTGCCGCCTTATATCGATCGCCCTGATGAAGAATCGGACAAAGAGCGTTACCAAACGGTTTACAACGAAAAACCGGGTGCAGTCGCAGCACCAACAGCAGGTCTGCACTTTGATGAAAACATCCTTGCTGCTCTCAAAGAGAAAGGCGTAGAAACAGCATTCGTGACTCTTCACGTTGGCGCGGGTACTTTCCAGCCAGTGCGTGTCGATGACATTAATGATCACGTGATGCACTCTGAATATGCTGAAGTGCCGCAAGAAGTGGTAGATGCAGTTCTGGCAACCAAAGCGCGCGGTAACCGGGTGATTGCAGTAGGCACCACGTCAGTCCGCTCACTGGAAAGTGCAGCTCAGCATTCAAAGAATGAAGGCACTGAATTGAAGCCTTTCTTTAACGATACCCAGATTTTCATCTATCCGGGTTACGAATGGCAGTTGGTGGATGCATTGGTGACGAACTTTCACCTGCCGGAATCGACGCTGATCATGCTGGTGTCTTCTTTTGCAGGCTATGACCACGTGATGAATGCCTATCAAGAAGCCGTGAACAATGAATATCGTTTCTTCAGTTACGGAGATGCGATGTTTGTCACCCGCCAGACTGAGGTATAATCAGACGCTGGCTTTACACCGCATCGCCTTTGGGGATGAAGGTGACTCCAAATTCAACTGGCTGTCAGCAGATTTGCGACAGCCAGTTTTGTCTCTGTGCGACAGGCACATTAGCGCCAGACTGTTTCTCTGGCATTTCGGAGGTATCGTGAAATACGAACTGATTAAGAAAGAAGGCCGCGCGCGTCGTGGTCGTCTGGTTTTTGAACGCGGCACTGTTGAAACCCCAGCATTTATGCCAGTGGGTACTTACGGCACCGTAAAAGGGATGACACCGGAAGAAGTGGCTGATACTGGCGCACAAATCCTTCTGGGTAACACTTTCCACCTATGGCTGCGTCCTGGTCAGGAAATTATGCGTGCCCACGGTGACCTGCATGATTTCATGAATTGGCAGGGTCCTATTCTGACCGATTCAGGCGGTTTCCAGGTATTCAGCCTGGGTGCAATGCGCAAAATCACCGAAGAAGGTGTGCATTTCCGCAACCCTGTAAACGGTGACAAGATTTTCATGGACGCAGAAAAGTCGATGGAAATCCAATACGACCTGGGTTCTGACATCGTGATGATCTTCGACGAATGTACGCCATACCCGGCGACACACGAAGAAGCGAAAAAATCGATGGAAATGAGCCTGCGTTGGGCACAGCGTAGCCGCAACCACTTCGACAAAATGGGCAACAAAAATGCACTGTTTGGCATCGTTCAAGGGTCTGTCTATGAAGACCTGCGCGATGTGTCAGTCGAAGGCCTGACCAACATTGGTTTTGATGGTTATGCGGTCGGTGGTCTTGCGGTGGGTGAACCAAAAGAAGACATGCATCGCGTTCTGGAACATACCTGTCCCAAACTGCCGGAAGATAAGCCACGTTACCTGATGGGCGTAGGTAAACCGGAAGATTTGGTGGAAGGTGTTCGCCGTGGTATCGACATGTTCGACTGTGTCATGCCAACGCGTAACGCGCGTAACGGTCACCTGTTTGTGACTGGCGGTGTGATCAAGATCCGTAATGCGAAGCATAAAAGTGACACAACTGCACTGGATCCAGAGTGCGACTGTTACACTTGCCGCAACTACAGCAAGGCGTATCTGCATCATCTTGATCGCTGTAACGAAATTCTGGGCGCACGCCTCAACACCATCCACAACCTGCGTTACTACCAGCGCCTGATGGAGAGTTTGCGTAACGCTATTGACGAAGGTAGATTAGAGACCTTTGTTAAGGAATTCTACGAACGCCGTGGCCGTGAAGTGCCACCGCTGAAAGAAGACTAAGAATTCTCGCCTCGCCAAAAGAGTGCTTTCGGTGAGGCGAAAATCTAGAAAATGTTCATATTGATACGAGGACGTTACTGAATGTTTATTTCTCAAGCTCATGCAGCAGCAGAAGGCGCACCACAAGGCGGCGGTATGCAGCTATTTATTATGCTTGGCCTGTTTGCCGTTATTTTCTATTTCATGATTTACCGTCCACAGGCGAAACGTGTGAAAGAGCACAAGAACCTGATGGCATCAATGGGCAAGGGCGATGAAGTTCTGACCGGTGGCGGCCTGGTGGGTAAAATCACCAAAATTTCAGATGACAACGACTTCATCGTTATCGCACTGAGCGACAACAACGAAGTGACCATCAAAAAGGATTTTGTGACTGCAGTTCTGCCAAAAGGCACCATTCAGTCGCTGTAAACCCATAGCCATAAAGGATCCTAGCAGTGCTAAACCGTTATCCTTTGTGGAAGTACATTATGGTGGTGTTGGTCATTTTTGTCGGCGCCCTTTATGCACTTCCCAATATCTACGGTGAAGATCCAGCGGTTCAAATCACCGGGGCGCGTGGCGCCTCGGTTGATCTCTCCACACTGGACACCGTCAAATCTTCCCTCGAAAAAGATAAAATCTCTTATAAATCCATTGCGCTAGAAAACGGCACTGTACTGGTTCGTTTCTCCGACACTGATAATCAGATTGAAGCCCGTGACGCTCTAAACAGCGAACTGAAAGAAGACGGTCTGATTGTTGCGCTTAACCTTGCTCCTGCAACGCCTGATTGGCTGGAAGCCATTGGTGCTAACCCAATGAAACTGGGTCTGGACCTCCGTGGTGGTGTGCATTTCCTGATGGAGGTGGACATGGACGCGGCAATGGAAAAACTCCTCACTCAGCAGGAAGATACCTTCCGTACTGAACTTCGTGAAGCCAAAATCCGTTACCGCGGTATCCGCGTGGGTGGTGAGGACAACATTGAAGTGATGCTGCGTAATGAAGCGGACATGGATGCTGCAGAAAGTGAACTCGCTAGACTGCACCCAGATATGGTGTTCACCACCGATAGTGCCCGTTTTGCCGTTTCTGCGAAATTCACTGAGGAACGTCTGCAGGAAATCCGTAACTACGCCGTTGAGCAGAACATTACAATCCTGCGTAACCGTGTGAATGAACTGGGTGTTGCAGAACCACTGGTACAACGCCAGGGCGCAAGCCGTATCGTGGTTGAGTTACCGGGTGTTCAGGACACGGCACGTGCGAAAGAAATTCTGGGTGCGACTGCAACCCTGGAATTCCGCGAAGTGGATGACAGCGCCGATCCGGTTGCTGCGGCTGCTGGCCGTGTTCCACCGGGCAGCGAAATCAAATACACCCGTGACGGTCGTCCGGTTGTGCTGAAAAAACGTGTGATTCTGGGCGGTTCAAGCATCACTGATGCGAGCTCAAGCTTTGATGAATACAGCCGTCCGCAGGTAAACATCTCGCTGGATAGCGACGGCGGCAGCAAAATGGCAGCGTTCAGTAAGAACAATGTCGGTAAGCTGATGGCGACGGTATTTGCGGAATACAAAGACAGTGGTAAGCGTGATGAAAACGGCAAGATTATCCTTTCCAAACATGAGGAAGTGATCAACCAGGCAACGATTCAGACCGCACTGGGCCGTAACTTCCGTATCACGGGTATCGACTCTCAAGCTGAAGCACACAACCTTGCACTGCTGCTACGCGCAGGTGCTTTGATTGCACCAATCTCTATCGTTGAAGAGCGCACCATTGGTCCATCAATGGGTCAACAGAACATCGATATGGGTATCAAAGCCTGTATCTGGGGTCTGCTGGCGGTCATGTTGTTTACGCTGGTTTACTACCGTCGTTTCGGTCTGTTTGCGAACTGTGCACTTGCGGCGAACATCATCCTGATCATCGGTGTGATGTCGATGATTCCAGGGGCGACAATGACCTTGCCGGGTATCGCAGGTATCGTTCTGACAGTGGGTATGGCGGTTGATGCCAACGTCCTTATCTTTGAGCGTATCCGTGAGGAGCTCAATGAAGGGCGTAATCCTCAGCAAGCGATCCATCAGGGCTATGCGAACGCATTCAGCACCATTGCCGATGCGAACATCACCACACTGATCACGGCAATCATTCTGTTTGCTGTGGGTACAGGTGCGGTGAAAGGCTTCGCTGTGACACTGTCGATCGGTATTCTGACGTCTATGTTTACTGCAATTATCGGTACCCGTTGCCTGGTTAACCTGGTGTACGGCGGTAAGCGCATTAACAAGCTGTCGATTTAAGGAGGCATTAAGATGTTTCAACTATTAAGGCCTGACTTTAGCATCGACTTTATGCGTTGGTCGAAGCCGGCATTTTTCCTGTCGGTTGTGATGATTGCCGCTTCGATTTTCAGCTTGTCTACCAAATGGCTGAACTGGGGCTTGGACTTCACCGGCGGTACGCTGATTGAAGTGGGTTTTGAGCAACCAGCAAACCTGCCACTGATTCGCGAATCACTGGAAGCAAAAGGCTTTGGTGATGCGATCGTTCAGAACTTCGGTACTGCACGTGACGTGATGGTTCGTCTTCGTCCACGCGAAGATGCGCAGGGTGAATTACTGGGTAACCAGATCCTGGATGCTATTAAAGAAGGTACGGGTCAGGCAGTAGAAATGCGCCGTATCGAGTTTGTTGGCCCGAATGTGGGTGACGAACTGACAGAAGCAGGTGGTCTGGCGATATTGGTATCGCTGATCTGTATTCTGCTGTATGTCTCTTTGCGATTCGAGTGGCGCCTGGCGGCGGGTGCAGTTGTTTCTCTCGCACACGACGTGATTATCACGTTAGGTATCTTTTCGTTCCTGCAGATTGAAGTTGACCTCACCATCGTCGCAGCATTGTTGACCGTTGTCGGTTACTCACTCAACGATACTATCGTTGTTTATGACCGTATCCGTGAAAACTTCCGCAAGATGCGTAAGGGCGATGCCGACGAAATCGTGAACGCGTCAGTGTCCCAGACATTGAGTCGTACCTTGATTACATCAGGCACAACCTTATTCGTAGTGATTGCGCTGTTCCTTCAAGGCGGCGCCATGATCCACGGCTTTGCGACTGCATTGCTGATTGGTATCACTATCGGTACTTACTCGTCTATCTACGTGGCTTCTGCGCTGGCGCTCAAACTGGGTATTACCCGCGAGCACCTGCTTCCACCGCCACCGGTGGAAAAAGAAGGCGAAGAATTCGACAGTATGCCTTAACAAAAAACGGAGCCGATTGGCTCCGTTTTTCTTTGAGGTCCTAGGGCCTAGGAAAAGCAGGTCCTAGGAAGAGCAATAGGACTAGATATATGGTTCTAACGGCTTAAACTACCCGGTGCTCCTAACCCCCAAACAAAAACGGCGTCCCGAGGGACGCCGTTTTATTGATTCCAAAGAATCTTATTTTTTCATCGCTTCATTCGCGTTGTCGCGAATTTTCGCCAAAATACCTTTCAGTACTTTAGGGTTTGCAGTCACGATGTTGCCTGACTGAACGTAGTCAGTACCGCCAGCGAAGTCAGTACAAATTGCACCAGCTTCACGGGCAATCAGTTCACCTGCAGCGATATCCCAAGGTTTCAAGCCCAGTTCGAAGAAACCATCAACGCGGCCAGCTGCTACATAACACAGGTCAAGAGCGGCAGAACCAGTGCGGCGGAAGTCGGCGCAGTCTACAAACAGTGCGCTAACAACTTTGATGAAGCCTTCTGAGTGTTGCTTGGCTTTGAATGGGAAGCCAGTTGCCAGAACGGTACCGTTCAGATCTTTTGCAACGCCTACACGGATACGCTTGCTGTTCAGCTGCGCACCTGCGCCACGCTGAGCAGAGAAAAGTTCGTTACGGATTGGATCGTAAACACACGCAACCTCGGTACGGCCTTTAATGCGCAGAGCAATCGACACAGAGAAGTGCGGGAAGTTTTTAACGAAGTTAGTGGTGCCATCCAGTGGGTCGATGATCCATTGGTAATCAGTGTCTTTACCTGCAACCACACCGGCTTCTTCAGTCACGATGTTGTGTTCAGGGTAAGACTTCTTGATTACGTCGATAATGATTTGCTCAGCTGCTTTGTCGATGTTAGTGACAAAGTCATTAGAACCTTTCTGAGTCGTTTCAACGTTATCAGAGTTCTCAGCAGATTTAGCGATAAAGTCGCCTGCCTTTCGCGCTGCGCGAATGGCAATATTTAGCATAGGATGCATACGAATTTCCCAACGGATGTTAAAGAACGGAAAGCGGCGGCGAGTATATCAGAGCTGAACCAAAAGGGAAGCGGTTATTTTTTGTTCGCTCGTCTTCTATGACGGGCTGTAAAAAGGGTAAAACAAAAGCTGCTGTGTTAGAATCCGGCGGCTTTTCTTCCTCAAAGTAAATCAGTGATAGCGAAATGTTAGAAAATATTCGAATTGTGCTGGTAGGCACCACGCATTCAGGCAACATCGGTTCTGCTGCTCGGGCAATGAAAGTGATGGGGCTGAAACATATGGTGTTGGTCGCGCCTGATTGTCAGGTCGACGGGCAGGCGATAGCGCTTGCTGCCGGTGCTAGTGATATTGCTAACAACGCGCGTATCGTTGATACAGTGGAAGAAGCGGTTGCTGATTGTGGCTTGGTGATTGGAACCAGTGCCCGTAACCGTTCACTGGAATGGCCAATGCTGGATTCCCGCGAATGTGGCGTTAAAGCCATTGAAGAAGCGGCCCAATATCCTGTGGCATTCGTGTTTGGCCGTGAGCGTACGGGTCTGACAAATGAAGAACTTCAGGCGTGTCATTTTCACGTGGCTATTCCTGCTAACCCAGAATATAGCTCGCTGAACCTAGCCATGGCGGTGCAAACCCTTTGCTACGAAGCGCGAATGGCTTGGCTGGACAGTCAGGCATATAAAGGGGAAGTGAAAGAGCAGCCTTACCCGCTGGCTGAGGATTTGGAGCGTTTTTACGCTCACCTTGAACAGGTTCTCGATACTACTGGTTTTATCAATAAATCTCATCCGGGCATGGTGATGACTAAATTGCGTCGCTTGTTTAACCGCGCAAGACCGGAAAGTCAGGAACTGAATATTCTTCGTGGTGTGCTCTCTTCGGTTGAAAAGCACCACAAAGAGAAGCAAAAATAACCGCTTTAAATTTATGGCTAAAAGCTTGACTAAATTAGTAGGTTAAATACTTGACCCTTTTAGTCGGGTATGTCAGACTCAGTGCATTACTCGCTCACAGGTAGGATGTTATGAGACTGACTTCGAAAGGCAGATATGCCGTTACTGCGATGCTCGATGTCGCGCTGCACTCCGAGATGGGGCCTGTGCCTCTAGCTGATATTTCAGAGCGTCAAGGGATATCTCTGTCATATCTGGAGCAACTTTTCTCGCGCCTTCGTAAAGCAGGCCTAGTGTCCAGTGTACGTGGTCCAGGTGGCGGCTATCGACTCGGCGTGAATGCCAATGAAATTGCAGTCGGCATGGTGATTGCCGCTGTTGATGAATCGGTCGATGCGACCAAGTGTCAGGGCAAAGGCGATTGCCAAGGCGGAACACGCTGCCTGACGCACACGCTATGGCGTGACCTTAGCTCCCGTATCAGCAGCTTTTTGAATGACATTACGCTCGGCGAACTGATGCAAGACAACGAAGTCAAGCATGTCGCGGATCGTCAGGACTCCTCACTTGAGTCCTCAACAATTGTTAGACATGGTTTAAACTCCAGTGGCAGTGAAAAGCCAGCCACCACTTTGGGTGTGAATTTTCGCTCGTAACCAGTCTTGCCGGAGTACTTGGAGACACAAATGAAATTGCCAATCTATTTTGACTATTCAGCGACATGCCCAGTGGATCCGCGTGTTGCTGAAAAAATGATGCAGTACCTGACCCTTGATGGTTGTTTTGGTAACCCTGCATCCCGTTCACACCGTTTCGGCTGGCAGGCGGAAGAAGCAGTCGACACTGCCCGCGAAAACATTGCCAACTACTTGAACGCTGACCCACGCGAGATCGTGTTCACTTCTGGTGCGACGGAATCTGACAACCTGGCAATCAAAGGTGTTGCGCACTTCTACGGTAAGAAAGGCAAGCACATCATCACTTGCAAAACTGAGCACAAAGCTGTACTGGATCCATGCCGTCAGCTGGAGCGCGAAGGTTTTGAGGTGACTTACCTTGAGCCAGAGTCTAACGGCATTATCGATCTGAACAAGCTGGCTGACGCCATCCGCGAAGACACCATTCTTGTTTCTATCATGCACGTAAATAACGAAATCGGCGTGGTTCAAGACATCGCAGCGATCGGTGAACTGTGTCGTGAACGTAAGGTGGTCTTCCACGTTGATGCGGCTCAATCTGTCGGCAAACTGCCGCTGGACACGCAGGAAATCAAAGTTGACCTGATTTCAATGAGCGCGCACAAAGCGTACGGCCCGAAAGGTATCGGTGCTCTGTACGTTCGTCGTAAGCCACGTATTCGCCTCGAAGCTCAAATGCACGGCGGTGGTCATGAGCGCGGTTTCCGTTCTGGTACATTGCCAACCCACCAAATCGTGGGTATGGGTGAAGCTTTCCGTATTGCGAAAGAAGAACTTGAGAAGGACACTGCGCATTCTCTGGCATTGCGTAACCGATTCTATGAAGGCGTTAAAGATCTGGAAGCGGTTTATGTAAACGGCGACCTTGAGCAGCGTGTCGCAGCAAACCTGAACGTGAGCTTTGCTTTCGTTGAAGGTGAATCTCTGCTGATGGCGCTGAAAGATCTGGCGGTTTCTTCTGGCTCTGCATGTACATCTGCAAGCTTGGAACCTTCGTATGTACTTCGTGCACTGGGTCTTGATGACGAACTGGCACACAGCTCTATCCGCTTCTCGTTTGGCCGTTTCACTACTGAAGAAGAAGTAGACTACGCGGTTGAGCAAGTACGTAAAGCGGTCACCAAACTGCGCGAAATGTCGCCACTGTGGGACATGTACAAAGAAGGTATTGATTTAAGCACTGTTGAGTGGGCACACCACTAAGCGGTCTCAGGGTTTTGAGGATAAGATCATGGCTTACAGCGAAAAAGTAATCGATCATTATGAAAATCCACGTAACGTGGGTGCTTTTGACAAAAACGATCCAAACGTAGGTAGCGGCATGGTTGGCGCGCCGGCGTGTGGTGATGTGATGAAACTGCAAATCAAGGTAAATGAGCAAGGCATCATTGAAGATGCGAAGTTCAAAACCTACGGCTGTGGTTCAGCGATTGCGTCAAGCTCACTGGTTACTGAGTGGGTGAAAGGCAAGTCTTTGGACGAAGCGGCAGCTATCAAGAATGCTGAAATTGCAGAAGAGCTGGAACTTCCTCCTGTGAAGGTTCACTGCTCAATCCTCGCGGAAGATGCTATCAAAGCAGCAGTAAGCGATTATAAGAAAAAACACGAAGCTTAATACGATTTAAAGGGTTGTTGTACATATGGCCATTACTATGACTGACGCGGCGGCATTACGCGTCCGCACCTTCTTGGAAAACCGCGGAAAAGGCATCGGCCTTCGCTTGGGTGTTCGCACGTCAGGCTGTTCGGGAATGGCTTATGTACTGGAATTCGTTGACGAACTTAATGAAGAAGATCAGGTGTTTGACTTTGAACAATACGGCGTCAAAGTGATCGTCGACAGTAAAAGTCTCTTGTACTTAGATGGTACTGAGCTTGATTTCACCAAAGAAGGTCTTAATGAAGGCTTCCAGTTCAACAACCCCAACGTAAGCAGCGAGTGTGGTTGCGGCGAAAGCTTTAACGTTTAACTCGTGAGATGATATGAATCATTTCGAACTATTTGGGCTATCATCGCAGTTCGAGCTGGATGGTAGCTCTCTTTCTTCGCAGTTTCGCGAACTTCAACGACGTTTCCATCCGGACAAATTTGCCACTGCATCTGAGCAGGAACGCCTGCTTGCTGTGCAGAAAGCCGCGCAAATTAATGATGCTTATCAAACGCTCAGTGATCCGGTGCGTCGTGCCGAATACCTTCTCTCTCTCAATGGCGTAGAATTGCGCGATGAGCAGCAGACGATGCAAGATCCAGAATTCTTGATGCAGCAAATGGAGCTGAGAGAAGAGCTGGAAGAGATTGCAGACAGCGATGAGCCGGATGTATTGTTGTTCGACTTTGAACAAGGCGTGGAGAAACTCCACAAAGCCATGCTTGCCGAATTGAAAGAACAACTAAATGGCGAGCATTGGCAGGATGCGGCGATAAGCGTTCGCAAGCTGAAGTTCTTGGTCAAACTCAAGCAAGAAATCGAACGAATCGAAGATCGGCTGCTGGGTTAATTCAGCACGCTGATCAGGCTACAGGAACCACTATGGCACTGTTACAAATTGCAGAACCTGGTCAGAGTGCTGCACCGCACGAGCACAAGCTTGCGGTGGGTATTGACCTAGGAACTACCAATACTCTCGTTGCTTCAGTCCGAAGCGGCACTGCGAGCACCCTTAATGACCTTGATGGTCGAGCGCTGATCCCTTCTGTGGTTCACTACGGTGATGACGTAACGGTGGGATATGCAGCAAAAGCGATGTCAGAAACCGACAGCGCAAACACAGTTTCTTCCGTCAAACGCATGATGGGCCGCTCATTGGCGGACGTGCAAGCCCGTTATCCCAACCTTCCTTATGAACTGTCTGCATCTGACAATGGTTTACCACTGATCAACACCCGTGCAGGCAAGAAAAACCCCATTGAAGTTTCTGCGGATATCCTACGTGCCGTCAATGCACGTGCAGAAGCAGCGCTGGGTGGAGAGCTGGAAGGTGTGGTTATCACGGTTCCTGCTTACTTTGACGATGCGCAGCGCGCGGGGACCAAAGATGCCGCTAAATTTGCCGGCCTGAAGGTACTTCGTCTCCTGAACGAACCAACTGCAGCAGCGATCGCTTACGGTCTGGATTCCGGTCAGGAAGGTGTTATCGCTGTTTACGATTTAGGCGGCGGTACGTTTGATATCTCTATTCTCCGCCTTTCAAAAGGCGTGTTTGAAGTGCTGGCTACAGGCGGTGATTCAGCGCTGGGCGGGGATGACTTTGATCACCTTGTCGCAGACTGGATCTCCGAGCAAGCAGGATTTGGTTCGCTTTCCGGTGATGACCGCGCGCGCTTGATGAATGCCGCTAACAGCGCAAAAGTTGCTTTGAGCGCAAGCGATGCCGCAGATATCGATGTGCTTGGCTGGAAAGGCACACTGAGCCGCGAACAGTTCGACGATCTGATTGGCGCGCTGGTAAAGAAAACTCTATTGTCTTGTCGCCGCGCACTGAAAGATGCTGGCGTTTCTGCTGAAGAAGTGCTGGAAGTGGTGATGGTAGGTGGTTCTACCCGCGTACCACTGGTTCGCGAAAAAGTTGGCGAGTTCTTCGGCCGCACACCGCTGACCAGCATTGATCCGGATAAAGTCGTTGCCATCGGTGCAGCGACACAGGCCGACATTCTGGTAGGTAATAAGCCGGATGGTGAAATGTTGTTGTTGGACGTGATTCCGCTTTCTTTGGGTATTGAAACCATGGGCGGTCTGGTCGAGAAAATCATTCCACGCAATACCACTATCCCTGTTGCGCGTGCGCAAGAGTTCACCACGTTCAAAGATGGCCAGACGGGCATGAAAGTGCACGTGGTTCAGGGCGAGCGCGAAATGGTGGATGACTGTCGTTCGCTGGCGGATTTCACCCTGAAAGGCATTCCACCAATGGCTGCAGGCGCAGCGCACATTCGCGTGACCTACCAGGTTGACGCCGATGGCCTGCTATCCGTGACAGCGATGGAAAAGAGCACCGAAGTGCAGGCATCGATTCAGGTGAAACCGTCTTACGGCCTGAGCGATACCGAAATTGCCGATATGATCAAATCGTCGTTCACCCATGCGCAGGACGACAAAGACGCCCGTTACCTGGCGGAGCAACGCGTTGAAGCCGATCGTGTGATTGAAGGTCTGCTGGTTGCGATGCAAGCAGACGGCGAAGTGCTGCTGTCAGACGAAGAGCAGCAAGCGCTGGTGAAAGCGATTGAAGCGCTGATTGCGCTCCGTAACGGTGACGATGCTGCCGCCATTGAACAAGGCATCAAAGATACAGATAAAGCGAGTCAGGAGTTTGCCTCACGTCGTATGGACAAATCCATCCGTGAAGCACTGGCTGGCCATTCCATTGACGAGGTTTAAACATGCCAAAGATTGTTGTTCTGCCACACCAGGATCTCTGCCCAGAAGGCGCGGTGTTGGAAGCAAAGACCGGTGACACTGTGCTGGACGTTGCACTGCGTAACGGTATTGCGATTGAACATGCCTGTGAAAAGTCGTGCGCTTGTACGACCTGCCACGTAGTCATCCGTGAAGGATTTGATTCTCTGGATGAAAGCGATGAGCTGGAAGACGACATGCTGGATAAAGCATGGGGTCTGGAGCCTGAGTCACGCTTGGGCTGTCAGGCAAAAGTGGCTGATGAAGACTTGGTGGTAGAAATTCCGCGTTATACCCTAAACCACGCTGCAGAAAATCACTAATCTGATAAGGGAGCAAAAACTATGAGCCTGACATGGACCGATTCGCGTGATATCGCGATTGAGCTGGTAGAACAATTCCCTGATACTGATCCGAAAACGGTGCGTTTTACTGACCTGCACCGTTGGGTGACGGAGCTTGAAGACTTCTCTGACGACCCAAATCGCTCGAATGAGAAGATCCTAGAGGCAATCATCCTGTGCTGGATGGAAGAAATGGATTAAAGACCTTGTTTTACGCCAGTAAAGCAGGCAGATTGAGACTATCCAAGCGGGCATGATGCCCGCTTTGTTTTATCCCCAAATTGAGCTGGAACCTCTATGAACAGACGATTTGGGGCACTTCTGATAAAACGTCATAAAGATGGCGTACTCTAAAAAGAAAAATCAGCCCAAATTTTACGCTCCGCAACGATGTGCGGGGTAACAGGAAAAAGGAGTTCAGCATGACTGACAAAATGCGTATCACGCTATCACACGAAGCTGCGGGTGAGACTTGGGGTGCGAATGCACTGGTTTCTTTTAATCAGCAAGGCGCAGTGGTTCACGCCTCTGGTGACGATAAACTCACGCCGGTTCAGCAAGCTGCTCGTAAGCTGGATATGCAGGGTATTCGCAAGGTATCTCTGGTTGGTGATAGCTGGGATTTGGAAACCGCGTGGGCATTCTATCAGGGGCTGCGTGGCCCTAAGCCTGGTTTCGATTTCGACGCAGAGTTGGAAGATGCTGACCAGAAAGTGTTGAACGATCGTATGGTCGCGACTGACTGGGTACGTCAAATTATCAATGAAACCGCAGAAGAAGTTGGCCCTCAACAACTGGCTGTCCGCGCCGGTGAATTCATCAAATCCCAAGCGCCAAACCCTGAACATGTCAGCTACAAAATTGTTTCCGGTGCTGACCTGCTCGAGCAAGGCTGGGTGGGCACCCATACCGTAGGCCGTGGTTCAGCGCGTAAGCCGGCGATGCTTCAGCTTGATTACAACCCAACTGGCGACAAAGATGCTGAAGTGTTCGCTTGTATTATCGGTAAAGGTATTACTTTCGACTCGGGCGGCTACAGCATTAAGCAATCTGCGTTCATGGATTCAATGAAAGCAGACATGGGGGGCGCAGCGATGGCGACCGGTGGTCTGGGACTGGCAGTCGCTCAAGGTCTCAACAAGCGCGTTAAATTGATTCTTTGCTGTGCAGAGAACATGATTTCCAGCAACGCCTACAAGCTGGGTGACATCATCACGTACAAAAACGGCGTGACCGTTGAAGTACTGAATTCAGATGCCGAAGGGCGCTTGGTGATGGCGGATGGCCTGCTTTACGCGAACAAATTCACCCCAGCTCTGACCATCGATTGTGCTACTTTGACCGGTGCTGCGAAGGCAGCGCTAGGCAATGACTACCATGCACTGTTTAGCTTTGATCAGGCACTTTCTCAACGCTGTCTGTCAGCGGCAGAAGCGGAAAACGAAGGCATGTGGCAGTTGCCACTGGCTGAGTTCCACCGTCAGATGCTGCCATCTAACTTTGCTGATCTTGCAAACGTTGGCGCAGGTCAATACTCACCGGGTGCGAGCACGGCGGCAGCTTTCCTTTCCTACTTTGTCGACAACTACAAAGTAGGCTGGGTTCACCTGGATTGCTCCGGGACTTACCGCAAAACGCCAAGCGATAAGTGGTCTGTAGGTGCTACGGGTATGGGCGTAAAAACCCTTGCGCGCATTCTGATGAACGAATCTGCCGAATAAAGACTACAAAATATAAGTGTTTTAACAACACAGTTAACGCTTCCGCAATGTCAGGGTGGGGTCTGGCATTGCGCTCTGGTAGGCTACTTTTGTAAATACAAACAGATAGCAGAGCGCAACTCTGATGTCTGAAGAAATATAAAAGGAAGATAGAATGACTATTGAGCGCACTTTTTCAATCGTTAAGCCCGACGCAGTAAAACGTAATCTGATTGGCGCGATCTATCAGCGTATTGAAGCGGCTGGTCTGCAAATTGTCGCAGCAAAAATGCTTCACCTGACAAAAGAACAGGCACAAGGTTTTTATGCCGAGCATGAAGGCAAGCCATTTTACGATGGCTTGGTTGAGTTCATGACTTCTGGTCCGGTTACCGTGCAGGTTCTGGAAGGCGAAAATGCAATCACGCGATACCGTGAACTGATGGGTAAAACCAACCCGGAAGAAGCGGCGTGCGGCACCTTGCGTGCAGACTTTGCTGAGAGTATGCGTTTTAACTCAGTACACGGCTCTGACAGCCCGACTTCAGCAGAGCGAGAAATTGCTTACTTTTTCGCCGCTGACGAGATTTGCCCTCGTACTCTGTAATCGCTTCATAGATAAGATAAAAGGAGAGCTTTGGCTCTCCTTTTTCGTTTCTGGCGGATTTACACACTAGAATAAGCCTATAAGTAACAGGTGGAATCCCGATCACAAAGGCTGTACAATTTCGCGCCTTGATTTAAGGCGAACCGCTATTTATCAGCCAATGCTGAGAGGCTGGTATGGTTACTGATTTATTGTTCACGAGGCAATCTGATGACAACAGAAAAAATCAATCTGCTGGATTTCGATCGACAGGCGCTACGTGCGTTTTTCGCCGAAGAGTTAGGCGAAAAGGCGTTCCGAGCCGATCAGATCATGAAGTGGATGTACCATTTCGGTGTTGATGATTTCGATCAGATGAACAACATCAACAAAAAGCTTCGTGAAAAACTGAAAGCGCGTTGTGAAATCCGTGCGCCAGAAGTGAGCACTGCTCAGTATTCTTCTGATGGCACCATCAAATGGGCAATGCGTGTTGGCAATCAGGACGTTGAAACCGTTTATATCCCAGAAGACGACCGTGCAACCTTGTGTGTATCTTCACAGGTAGGCTGCGCGCTCGACTGTAAATTCTGTTCTACTGCCCAACAAGGCTTTAACCGTAACCTCAAAGTGTCTGAAATCATCGGACAGGTTTGGCGTGCGGCGAAAGAAATCGGCGTGGAAAAAGAAACTGGCCGTCGCCCAATTACCAACGTGGTCATGATGGGGATGGGTGAGCCTCTTCTGAATATGAAGAACCTGATCCCTGCGCTGAATCTAATGCTGGATGATCTGGCTTACGGTTTGTCAAAACGCCGTGTCACGGTATCAACTTCCGGTGTGGTTTCCGGCCTGGATCAGATGGCAGGTAAGATTGATGTCGCTCTGGCGATATCTCTTCACGCACCGACTGATGAGCTACGCAGCCAAATCATGCCAATCAACGATCGCTATGATATTGAAACGTTTTTAGCGTCTGTACGTCGTTACATTGCGTCGTCAAATGCGAACCGTGGACGTGTCACCGTAGAGTATATTCTCCTCGATCACGTCAATGATGATATGGAGCATGCGCGCCAACTCGCAGAGCTGTTAAAAGATACGCCTGCGAAGATAAACCTGATTCCTTTTAACCCTTATCCTGGGTCACCATATAAGAAACCGAGTAACTCACGCATCGATCGTTTCCAGAAAACACTGATGCAATACGACTACACGGTTATCGTTCGTAAAACCCGTGGTGATGACATTGATGCGGCGTGCGGTCAGCTCGTCGGTGATGTGATAGACCGAACCAAACGCACGCAAAGCAGACTGAATGTTGAGGAGCAAATCCCAGTGAAATCAGTCTGATTTGTCAGACTGATTAGGATGGGATAATGGCAAGGACGCTTAGCGCTCTGTTATTGATGGGATTATTAGCTGGTTGTGTCACAGTAACAGAGAAGCAAAATACCGCGAAGTTTGATAGCATTGACGCAGCTGAGTCCAGAATTTCGCTTGGTCTTGCCTATTTGAAGGCCGGACAATGGGAGCGAGCGAGGCAAAACCTTGAAACGGCGGTGCAGTTTGCACCCACTTATTATCGCTCACTCATTTCCTTCGCCTACTATCTTCAGGAAGTTGGCGAGTACGACCAAGCTGAACAACAGTACAAAACAGCGTTACGTCATTCACCACAAAATGGTGACGTTCAGAACAATTACGGCGTCTTTTTATGTCGACAGGAACGATACGACGAAGCGCAGCGGGCGTTTGCGAGGGCGATTGACCAACCATACTATTACAAGTTGTCCGGTAGTTACGAAAACGCCGCTCTTTGCGCAATGAAAGAGGGGAACAGGAGTAACGCGAAAGTATGGTTCGCCAAAGCTATTGACCATGAGCCGAACAGGCCTTTATCTTCCGTAAAACTCGCCCGTATGGAAGTGGAAGACGATGAGCTGAATGAGGCGAGAATACGTCTTTTCCATTTTCACAAACGCTATGGCTATCAGCCAGCGACGCTGTTAATAATGACTGACCTGGAGAACAAAGCCGGACGGCCAAAGGAAGCGGAACGTTACGCGAGCCTGCTGGCTGACAAATTTCCCGAATCAAAAGAATTTAGACAGTACCTGACGAATGAATACTGAACAAAACGAAGAACAGCAGTTTGAGGTTGAGTCGACACATCCGGGAACGGTTTTGCGACAAGCCCGAGAGGCGATGGGGCTATCCGCTCAGGATGTGGCTGACCGCCTGAGACTTCGTGTTTCCGTTATTCAAGACCTGGAAGATAACTGCTGCGATGAAAAACAGATAACCACGTTTACACGTGGTTATATTCGTTCATATGCCAAGCTGGTCGGCGTAAACGCTGACGAACTCCTGCACACGTTTAAACCTGCGCCTGAAGTGGAAGATAACGTGCAGAAGATGCAAAGCTTCTCGCGAAAGACCCGTCGTGACAAAGACGATAGCCGCGTCATGAGTCTGACCTGGGTTATTTTGGCTGCTGCTGTGGGTTTGACCGCCTTTTGGTGGTGGCAGAACCAACAAAACGATCCCCTACTTTCACTACCAGAAGGCACCAACCTTCTCGCTTCTATCACTGAAGAAACACCTGCAGCCACTGACCTAAGCGAAGGTTTGGGAAATCAGCAGGTTCAGGATGTGACCGAAAGTATCGCTCCTGCTCTGATTGAAGCAGAAGAAAACAATACTGTGGCAGAAGAGACTGTCACCGAGGTTGTGCCTGAAGTCGGGACAGAGTCTCCAGTGGCGCAAGAATCTGCACCGCAAGAAGTCGCTGAAACTTCAACAGTGGTTGAAGCGCCAGAACAGGTTGAAGAAACTGTTTCGCCCCCGGTGGTGACGGAACCGACTTTATCTTTATCCTTTAATGGCGATTGTTGGGTGGATATCCGCGATGCCAGTGGCAAACGTCTGCTGACAGGGATAAAATCTGCAGGCGAAACCGTTGAATTATCCGGTGATGCACCGTTTAAGTTGGTGCTGGGTGCACCAGCTGCTGTGAGTCTTGCCTACAATGGCGAGAATGTTGATCTGAGTGGCTACCCATCAGGACGGGTAGCGCGTTTGAGCCTTCCGAAGTAATCCAGAGTACACCTAATGCATACCGAATCTCCTATTAAACGTCGTCCGTCTACGCGTATTTATGTGGGCGATGTGCCAATTGGCGATGGCGCTCCGATCGCAGTTCAATCAATGACGAATACCCGCACAACCGACGTGGAAGCGACGGTTGCGCAGATCAAAGCACTGGAAAAAGTCGGTGCAGACATCGTGCGTGTTTCTGTGCCGACCATGGACGCCGCTGAAGCGTTCAAACTGATCAAACAGCAGTGCTCCATTCCATTGGTTGCTGATATTCACTTTGACTACCGTATTGCCCTCAAGGTGGCAGAATATGGTGTTGATTGTCTTCGTATTAACCCAGGCAATATTGGTAATGAGCAACGTATCCGCTCGGTGGTTGACGCAGCGCGTGACAAGAACATTCCGATCCGCATTGGCGTAAACGGCGGTTCGCTGGAGCGTGATATTCAAGAAAAATATGGCGAACCAACACCAGAAGCACTGGTGGAATCGGCGATGCGCCATGTTGATATTCTGGATCGCCTCAACTTTGACCAGTTTAAAGTGAGTGTGAAGGCGTCTGATGTATTCCTGGCTGTTGAATCTTACCGTCAACTGGCAAAACGCATTGATCAACCTCTGCACCTTGGTATTACTGAGGCTGGTGGTGCGCGTGCAGGTTCAGTGAAATCGGCAGTTGGCCTTGGCATGCTGCTAAGCGAAGGCATTGGTGATACTCTGCGTATCTCATTGGCGGCTGATCCAGTAGAAGAAATCAAAGTCGGTTTCGATATTTTAAAATCACTGCGTATCCGTTCACGCGGTGTGAATTTTATTGCCTGTCCAACATGCTCCCGTCAGGAGTTTGATGTGATTGGTACCGTAAACGCATTGGAACAGCGTCTGGAAGATGTTGTTGTACCTATGGATGTTTCAGTGATTGGCTGTGTGGTTAACGGGCCGGGTGAAGCTGAAGTATCACACATCGGTGTGGCTGGTGGTAACAAGCGCAGCGCGTATTACGATGATGGCAAACGCCAGAAAGAACGTTTTGAGAACGACAACCTGATCGATCAGCTGGAAGCGAAGATCCGGGCGAAAGCGTCAATGTTGGATGAAAATAACCGCATCGACGTGAACACACAAGAGTAAGCGCAGCGCGCTCACTTAGCGAGAACAAACAGATCGGTTACGAGAGTTAACGTGGCAAAAACTATTCAAGCAATCCGAGGCATGAACGACTGCCTCCCAACACAGTCTCCACTATGGCAAAAAGTGGAAGGCACTGTTAAAGACGTTATCAGCGCATACGGTTATAGCGAAGTGCGCATGCCGATCGTGGAAATGACTCATCTGTTCAGCCGCGCTATTGGTGAAGTGACCGACGTGGTTGAGAAAGAAATGTACACCTTCGAGGACCGCAACGGCGATAGCCTGACTCTGCGCCCTGAAGGCACGGCGGGCTGTGTGCGCGCTGGTATCGAAAACGGTTTGCTTTACAACCAGGAGCAACGTCTGTGGTACGTTGGTCCAATGTTCCGTCATGAGCGTCCACAAAAAGGCCGCTACCGTCAGTTCCACCAGTTTGGCGTGGAAGTGTTTGGCCTGAACGGCCCTGACGTTGACGCAGAACTCATCATGATGACTGCACGTCTTTGGCGTAAGCTGGGTATCCATGAGCATGTGCGTCTGGAACTGAACTCAATCGGTTCACTGGAAGCACGTGCGAATTATCGTGAAGCGCTAGTGGAATTCTTGATGCAACATGAAGCGATCTTGGATGAAGATTGCAAACGCCGCATGCATACCAATCCGCTGCGAGTGCTGGATACCAAGAATGCGGATATCCAAGCGGTATTGACCGATGCACCGAAGCTTTCGGAGTATCTGGATGAAGAATCAAAACAACATTTTGCAGGTCTTTGTGAACTGTTGGACGCAGCAGGTATCCAATACACGGTAAACGAGAAATTGGTGCGCGGTTTGGACTATTACAACCGTACCGTTTTCGAGTGGATCACTGAAAGCCTGGGCTCTCAAGGTACAGTTTGTGGCGGTGGCCGCTACGACGGTCTGGTTGAGCAGCTGGGCGGCAAAGCTACTCCGGCAGTCGGCTTTGCTATGGGTGTTGAGCGTCTGGTGCTTCTGATGGAAACGCTGGAACTTGATGAAACCCGTCCTGCGGTTGACGTATACATGGTCACAGCAGGCGAAGGCACGCTGGTAGCGGGCATGCAACTGGCTGAGAAACTGCGTGAGCAGGTTCCTGGTCTGCGTGTGATGACCCACTTTGGCGGCGGTAACTTTAAGAAGCAATTCAAACGCGCTGACAAAGTGGGTGCGTCGGTGGCTCTGGTACTTGGCGAAGATGAAGTCGCTAACAACCAAGTGACCTTCAAAGATCTTAAAGGCGGCGAACAGCTGACCATTTCTCAGGATGAAGTAGCCGATAAACTGGCTCAACGAGTTTAAGAGAGGACAAAACGTGGACGTCTACACCACAGAAGAACAACAAGTCGAAGCGATTAAAAAGTGGTGGCGGGATAACGGCAAAGCCGTTGTCCTCGGCGCAGTAATCGGTTTGGGCGGCCTATACGGATGGCGTTATTACCAAGCGGAAATGGAAACCAGCCGTGAGCAGGCATCAGAAGCGTATACACAAGTTGTAAGCGCACTGGTTGCAGGTGATGCGCAGGCGGAAGAGAAAGCAACTGCTTTCATCGGCGATAACCAAGGTTCTTATGCGACCTTGCTTGAGCTGCAACTGGCGAAATCTTTTGTTGATGCAGGAGATTTGAACAAAGCAGCAGAGCAACTGCGTAAAGTGCAGTCCTCAAAAGACGAAACGCTGAAAACACTGGCGACAGTTCGCTTGGCTCGTGTTGAAGCAGAGCTGGGTAACTACGACGCTGCGCTGACACAACTGAACAGCGTAACGGCGGAAAGCTGGAAAGCACAGGTTGAAGAGCTACGCGGTGATATCGAACTGCGTAAAGGTGATACAGCCGCAGCGCGTTCTGCTTATGCCGCTTCCATTGCAGCAGCGACCAACCCAGTTGTTCAGATGAAACTGGACAACCTGTCTCAATAAGGTCTGAGTATGATGCGTAAGGGATGGAAACGTGTTGGTGCAGTTGCCTTGCTGGGAACACTGCTGATTGGCTGTGCGGGTGAGGAAGATTCCATCCAGATGGCACCCGTGCCAGTGGTTGAGAGCGAATTCACCCCGACTCAAGTTTGGAAGTCGAGTGTTGGAGACGGTGTTGGAAACTATTTCAGCAATCTGGCTCCTGTGCAGGCCTACGGCAAAGTGTTTGCGGCTGACCGTGAAGGCGTGGTCAAAGCGATGGACACTGAAACCGGCACCACGATTTGGAGTGTTGATCTTGGTGAAGATGCACCAGCACTGATTTCAGGTGGCTTGACGGCATCTTACAGCAAGGTGTATTTGGGTACAGAAACCGGTGTGTTGATTGCGCTGGATGAAGAAACCGGTGAAACCGTTTGGCGTAGCAACGCTGGTGGCGAAATCCTTTCTAAGCCGTTGGCAGATGAAAGCTTGGTGATTGTTAACACCAGCCGTGGTGAACTGGCTGCGTTTGATGCAGAAACGGGTGAAGAACGTTGGCGTACTTCCAGTGATGTACCAAACCTGACGCTACGTGGTGATAGCTCGCCGGTATCAACGTCTGGCGGTGTGTTCTGGGGCATGGCAAACGGGCGCCTGGGCGCTGCGTTCGTTGAGAACGGCAATATTATCTGGCAACAGCCGATTGCGAGCCCGAAAGGCGCCACTGAAATCGACCGCCTGGTGGATGTTGATGCGACGCCTGTGATTGACGGCGCACTGCTTTACGCTGTGGGTTATAATGGCCAATTGGTTGCGATTGACCTACGTTCAGGTCGCCCTGCGTGGAAACGCACTTACAGTTCATCGACTGACTTTTTGGTGGCGGGAAGCTATCTGTTTCTTATCACCGACAAAGACCATGTGGTGGCAGTAGATGCACGCAGCGGTACTGAACTTTGGCAGAACCGTGATTTGGAATACCGTCAGCTGACGGCACCGGTTGCTATCTCCGGCTATGTTGTCGTTGGCGATGCAGAGGGCTATCTGCATTGGATGGACCCGAACTCAGGTGAGTTTGTGGCGCAACAGCAGCTAGACGATAGCGGATTTGCGGTGAGCCCATTGAATGTTGATGAAGGCTATATCGTCATTACCCGTGATGGCACAATAAGTAAGAAGCAAGTACAGTAAATACAGTTGCTTATCAATTATTCGGCTCCTGATCCTGACCGGTCAGGAGCCGCTGTTATTAATGAATTAGAGATTTTAAGAGGTCAGTATGATTCCTGTAGTAGCCCTGGTAGGGCGTCCTAATGTGGGGAAGTCGACACTCTTTAACCGGCTAACAAGGACGCGCGACGCGCTCGTTGCCGATTTTCCGGGTTTGACCAGGGATCGTAAGTACGGAAAAGCTATGCTGGGTGAGCATGAGTTCATCGTGGTGGACACTGGTGGTATCGACGGTACCGAAGAGGGTGTAGAAACCAAGATGGCTGAACAGTCACTGGCAGCGATTGAAGAAGCCGATGTTGTGCTGTTTATGGTTGATGGCCGTGCGGGTCTGACCGTCGCCGATGAGGCGATTGCACATCACCTGCGTAGTCGTGAAAAGAAAACCTTCCTTGTCGTCAACAAAGTTGATGGCATTGATGCGGATGCAGCCAGTGCAGAATTCTGGCAGCTGGGCATGCCAGACATGTACCAGATTGCAGCCGCACATGGTCGTGGTGTACTCGCTTTGATCGACCGCGCACTGAAGCCGTTTGCAGAAGAGCTCGCGAGCGAAGAAGGTGAAGAAGGCTTGGTCGACCTGACTGGGGAGCAAGATGCAGAAGACGAAGATAAAGATCTGACCGAAGAAGATGCAGAATCTGCATTGGAGCGTCTGCGTAACCTTCCAATTAAATTCGGCATCATTGGTCGTCCAAACGTCGGTAAATCGACCCTGACTAACCGTATCCTTGGCGAAGACCGCGTGGTGGTTTACGACATGCCGGGCACAACGCGCGATTCCATCTACATTCCAATGGAGCGTGATGGCCGTGAGTATGTGATCATTGATACTGCAGGTGTTCGCCGCCGTAAGCGTGTTAACGAGAAAGTTGAGAAGTTCTCTGTTATCCAGACACTGAAGGCGATCGAAGACTCGAACGTTGTGCTGCTGGTCATTGACGCGCGTGAGAACATTTCGGATCAGGATTTGAGCCTGTTGGGCTTTGCATTGAACGCAGGCCGTTCAATCGTCATCGCTGTAAACAAGTGGGATGGTCTGGACAGCGATGTGAAAGAGCGTGTGAAGTCAGAACTTGACCGTCGTCTTGGCTTTGTGGATTTCGCCCGTATTCACTTTATCTCTGCATTGCACGGTACAGGTGTGGGTCACCTGTTTGAGTCGATTCAGGAAGCGTATGAGTCTGCGACCAAGCGAATCAGCACGGCGATGCTGACCCGCATCATGAGCATGGCTCAGGATGATCACCAGCCACCGATGATCCGTGGCCGTCGCGTGAAGCTGAAATATGCACACGCTGGTGGTTACAATCCACCGATTTTCGTTATTCACGGAAACCTGGTGAAAGAGCTGCCTGATTCGTACAAGCGTTACCTGATGAACTACTACCGTAAGTCTCTGGAAATCATGGGTACACCTATCCGTATTCAGTTCCAGAACAGCGAGAACCCGTTCGAAGGTAAGAAAGAGAAGCTAACCATTTCTCAGGCGCGTCAACGTAAGCGTCTGATGGACATGGTGAAAACCCGCGGCAAGAAATAACTCTCTGCCACTAAATACTAAGAGCCGACCTAAAGGTCGGCTTTTTTACGCATGTAAAAAACGGCTTGTATCCGGATACATGAAGGTTGAATGACAGCCCATGTAATTTAGACAAAAGTGTCATCTTTCCGTGTTTCCCGCCCGTAATTTGAGCCGTTAGCCTTAATACAAGCTCTCAGGTACGGCTGATTGACCGCTAATTCAGTCTGATCTGACCGTCAAATGATGGAATTTAGATGATCTTCGTCACAAAAAATAAGCAATTAGGCGTGAAATATCGTTCTAGGAAGGAAAGGCGAATTATTACGCGGCTACTATGACACCTATAATTTATAAAATATCGAATTTTATGGTTTTAAAATTTCTTTTCGATATTTTATCCTTTCTAAAATCCATATGCAGAACATGTAACTTATGCTTTCGGGGGTTGTATTGATAAATATTTTTTTAGGGGGTGATCGCTGATCGGATCCCATAATCGCTGCGATCTGACGATCTTTATAGGATCCAGCACTAGGCTGCTCGTTTTGCCAGCATCTAAGGAGTAGAATAACGGCAAAAGGATCATTGTGCATCCTTTGACCAAAAAACTGCGAAGTCAAAGCTAAGGAAACCTTAATGGGAAATCATTGCCCTGATTGCGAACGTGACTTGGTGTGGGATAACGGCACTTACCGTTGTGAAACCTGCGAGAAAAGTTTTGTAAAACAGGCATTTTGTGCCACTTGCGACGCGCTATTGGAAAAGCTTCAGGCTTGTGGGGCGACCAGCTATTTCTGCAATAGCTGCAACGAGCTGAAATCGAAGTCGAGCGCGAGAATCGTTTTTGAAGAACAAAAAACGGTGTCCTGAGACACCGTTTCACCTTTCTGGTTAAAGATCCTTTTTAGGGGCTGTTGACCTTTGGTGATGATTTTTGCAGCAGTTTGTGGGGATTTTATGCAAGGCAGAAGCTTCGATGTGTAGCTCGCCTACATGAGAAGCTGATAACGCAGCAGAAATACCCCACAAACGCTGCCCGAAGGGTTCTGCTCTAAGCGTTTTATGCTTTGTTGAGGTGTATTTGCTTAGAATGACTAGGCGGCACACACCTCGCCGCGCCTAAAACGCTTATAGCTAGAACAAAATTTAACCACCAAAGCTCAACAGCCCCTAGCTTGCTCTTTTTTAGAAGGACACCATCGAAGGTACTTTGGTTTGAAAAATCGTTTCCATTGGCACCTTGACGTTGATGGAGTAGCCAAGGTGGTCAATTTCCATCGAAACGGGCCTTTCTCCCTCTCCATGGGGAAGAATGCCCGTCATACCCGTTAAGTGGCCGCTCACAACAGCCACCGTCACACCATCCACCTGACTGTTGGCGACAGAAGTGGCATCTTCGTAGTAATACAAAATCGTTTTGATCTTGATGATGTGGGATTCAGGGATAGAGGCCAAATACCGGCCGTGACGCACCAGATGTGAAAAGCCCGGCGCTTGTTTCACGTCCTGCAATCCCGCTTGGGTAGTCCGCACAAAAAGGTGGCATTTGAACAAAGGCTCATAAGAGATTCGCCGTTTATTACCCACAGTTTCCCAATACCTGCGTTCGGGCAAATAGACTTCATAGCCTTGCGCTAACAGGTAATCGCGGAGGAGTTTTTCCTCATTAAAATGGGTATAAACTGCATACCAATGATAGTGATGCAATTCAATCTCTCCAGTAAAAGAAAAAGGTGTCGCCTACCAAAAAATTCAGGCGAAAAAACACTTCAGGCAGCCGGAGATCACGATGCATCGAAAGGTAATTATAAGAGTGATAAATTCATCGCGACGTCTGTGAGTTGCCAACAAAACTCAAGGCTCGAAAAAGCCTGCCAGACTGCATGGAGTTGATGTGAAGATAGTAGCGCTTTACCGGGCTACAAGGAAGTGAATTCGGGTGCCAGCGTGAGCTTCGCCTTCGAACAAAATCGACTCTTTGGCGAATATCACACATCAGAGTGAAAACGCTAAAGTTAGGGCTGGAATGAACGAGGGTCGACTTAGAGCCAAGTCAGCCCTGAATAAGGTTTTGCTTTTAGACTATCCAGTCTGCTTTGAAGGCCACCAGCATGAATTTCGAGCTTATGCCCGTCCGGATCCAGAAGGTAAAGAGATTTCCCCTCGCTGTGGTTTTGTTTCCACTCGCTCACACCTTTTTTGCGCGCTGATGCAGCGAACGCTACAAAGTTTTCATCATCGATATCAAAAGCAATGTGTGAGTAATCATTTTTCTCACAGGGTTCATCGACAGAAAGACACAGCCAAAGGTCATCCAAAGAAAGGTAAGCGCCACCATCCCATTTGACATGACCTTGAAAACCCAGAACATCAAGATAGAAAGCAAGTGAACGCTCTAAATCAGACACCGCCAGCGTGATGTGATTAAGCCCTTTCAACACGGCTTAATCCACCAGTTTTTTGGTAAGGAAGTGGAGCTGATGCTCATCACCGGGGAACGCATCCAGTGTCATTTGGTTGTGATAACCCAGAGATTCGTAAAACGGTCTGGCCTGAAAACTGAAGGTATCGACCATGGCAGATTTACACCCTTTGCCGACCGCTTCTGCTTCCATCTTCTGCATCAGGGTTTTGCCGATACCCCCCCCTTTCAGCGCAGGATCTATCCAGAGGAACAGGATGTGCATCCAGCTTCCCCAAAAGCGCGAGACAATACCACCACGCCTTTGGCCGCTTTCATCAACAACAAATACCGCCATTTGCATCTCATTCAGATGCTCGACAAAAGGGTCATTGAACGCCCGAAGCCCGCCGCGCACGTCCATGATGTCCTGCTCTGTTGGGTTGGCAACAACCTGATATTCCATCACTCCTCCCTGAGTCTCAACCTGCGCTAACTGGCCGGCTGGTTGTCTTCCTTCACCGCATCTTTCAGCTTCTTGATGCGGGATTCTTTATAACCAAAGATACCGAACATCGCGACGGTAACAGCAATACAGGTATAAAGCTGCAGCTGGGAGTAAATAGTGAAGTTGGTTGCGAGGAAATAGAGCATCAGAGCCATCAGTACGATTTGGATAACCCAGCGTGGCTTGTCATTGAAGTTGAAGGTCTTAGTGTCTTCTTCGTAACGCACGTGCACGCGTCCTACGAGAAAACCAAGGTTAATCAACAATCCATCGTTATCAGTCGCTGATTTAAAGTCGATGTGGTTCAGCGCCAGGTATTTTTCCAGACCTTTCAGATCCATTCAGAGATTCTCCTAAAAACATCTTGTCGAAAGCACACGCTTTCCATTTGCCCGATAATATCAGAAGAGCAGCGCGAGTCTGAATGCCGTGCGTCAGCCTCACCCAATTTGTTGTTACGAAGTGTGAGTCAAAATGAGAAAAGGCCACCTTTGCAGGTGGCCTTTGATTACGAGGTAAAGAGGTAAAAGCGAATAAACCAAAAAGCGATGATTATTTTATTCACGTTTCTGTGATTGTTTGGTTTCCCAGTCAGCCGTGGAGACCCGCTTTTCGCATAATAAAGTCGTCAACACCAGTCGGGATAATCAAACCTACAACAGCTTCCATACACTCCTCATGTCGACCTTGGATGACTTCATCATATGCCAGAAATGAAAGGTAATTTGTGAATCTCGCCGAGAATTCAGCTTGCCAGTTCACTTTCCTTACTCTTTGAATATTTGGATATTATTGGGCTGTGCTTGACGACCAATCAGGCACAAAAAAGCAGCTTCAATGCTGCCTTTTGACATTCTATTTGGGGAGGAAGATACGATATATCGCGCCTTCTTCATCTCTCAGGCTGAGCGCCCGTTTGCCCGATATCCGGTGGTTGGAAGCGTCTTCAAAGCTCCAATGAGTGGATTGAGCACCTTCGCGCAGGGCAATGCTGACACCAAGCGCTTTGAGCTCTTCCAAATTATCCGATTCTCTGACGATATCGCCGCTAAGTACATTCACCAGCTTCATACTGCATACCTCTCGTCGTTCAGGTTTTTCCCTAAACCTAATTCGAGGCTAGCAAACGAATGTGACGATTTTTTGAACTATTTTTGGGACTCGTCGGTTTTTAGATCGACCACTAAGTTCGACCGTAAACTCTCACACCCGCCGATGAGTTTTTCGACTCACCGAAAACTTCCAGCTTCTTCACACATCGTTTGTACGGCAGTTCGCGCCAGTCCGTGGTGTCATCTTCTTTGATATTTCGGTAAAAACGGAACGTCTTGGTGTCGCCGTTTTTAAACGTGGCGACCACCTTTCGCAAATACATGTTGCGGTCAGCTTTTACCTGAATAGCATCAACACGACGACAAACCAGCAGTGGAATCGGTGCACCGTAATCAGTGTTTTCAAACACAATCGTGCGACCCAGCGTAATATCGTCATCTGCCTGCGCTGTTGCACTCGCACCCAATAAGCCCATAGACAGACAAACCACAGAGAACCAGGATTTCATTTTCATCTTTCAATCTCTCAATATCGGCCCGTCGCCGAAGGACGCGGAGTGTAGCGTCCAACTGGAGATGAAAAGACAGGGGAGTGTTAATTTTTCAACGGTGAGAGCGCAGCTAGCCAGAGTGATGCAACACGCGTACTTTTCGTTCCAGCAGTCTGCGGGATGCTTCATTTGGTGCTGTCTCAATCGCTTGCAGGTAAGCATCACGAGCGCTACTGAACTCACCAAGCTTCTCCAGCACATGGGCGCGAGTCGCGTACCAGGGTTGATAGCTTTTGAGCTTGGGTTTCAGCTCATCCATCTTTTGTAATGCGAGTTCAGGTTGACCGGTTTCGGCCAATGCCACGGACCAGTTCAGAGCCACGACAGGTGTGGGTTCAAAGTGCCAAAGCGCTCTGTAGAGAAAGGCTATCTGCAGCCAGTCTGGTTTAGGTCGCATCATGTGACAGTCTGTGATGGCGGCTTTGATTTGAAAAGGGCCAGATTGCCCACGCTCGATGGCCTCTTCAAGGATACCTCTCGCCTCTGTCACTGCATCAGTTAACCAAAGCGTTTCGCTTTGCTCTTCGACTGGTACCAAAGCCCCCTCGGCATCGATTCTTGCAATCCGCCGGGCATCGGTCAGCAGCATCAAGGCAAGCGCGCCCTCGATTTCCGGATCGTTCGGGCAAAGGTTGTGCAAAAGACGCATCAGAAAAATGCCTTCTTCACATAGGTATCTCGGCCCTTTGTCTTCTATGACATAGCCGGTGGTAAAAATCAGGTATAGCGTGGACAGCACCGTGTCCAGCCTATCCGTCCATATCTCTTTTTCGGGAACAGAAAAGCTGATGCCTTTGGATCGAATCTTCGCTTTGGCTCGGGACAGGCGCTGTCCCATTGTCTGCTCGTTATCGAGGAAGGCTGCTGCAATCTCCCGGGTCGTTAAATGGCAAACAGTACGCAGCGTCAACGCAACGCGGGACTTTTCCTCAAGCGCGGGATGGCAACAGATGAAAATCAATCGCAGGCGTTCGTCAGGGATGACTTCCGCAACATCTAAACCCGCTTGTTCTTGTGAGTCTTGGGCGACTATATCGAGATCGGTTTTTCTCTGAGCTTCGCGTTGGGAGAAACGGATTTGATCTATCCCTTTGTTCAGCCCCACCTTCATCAGCCACGCAACCGGATCACGTGGAATACCTTCTTGGCTCCAATGCTTGAGCGCAGAAATAGATGCTTCCTGCAGCGCATCTTCGCCCAATTGGAAATCACCGAGTCTGGCAATCAACCCAGACAAAATCCGCCCCCGATCGCGGCGTAATACCTCATCAATTAGATGACCTACCGCGATAGCTTTGGGGGTGGCGTTCTTCATCTGTCAGCTCTCTTGATCAAAGACCAACAAAGGCCGCACCTCAATGGTGCCAAAGTGGGCGACAGGTATCATCTCGGCATATTTCAAGGCGGCATCCAGATCCGCAACGTCCAGCACGTAATAGCCGCCTAAGTGCTCACGGGTTTCAGCAAAAGGACCATCCATAATTTCCACCTTGCCGGACTTTATCCGTAAAGACGTCGCGGTTTCGATATCTTGCAGCCCTTCACCACCCACCAGTACCCCATCTTTCTCATAGGCTTCACTGGTTGCGGCAAACGCGGCCATCATTTCATCGAATTCCGGCGTCCCGTATTGAGGCTCTTTATCCGGTGCAGCGTAAAGCAGTAGCATGTATTTCATTTCCAAATTCCTTCTTTAATGATGGTTCTCGCTACAAGGACGATCCCAATCCGTAATTTTCGACATGTATGGGGAAAAAGTTTTGTCACCTGCTGCTCAAAAGATTCGCTTAACTTCGGCATACTCACCGCTAGTGCGCAATATCACCATCACAGTGTGGTCATTGCGATTGCGGAAAAACCAGCCATGATTGCCCGTGAATGCAGCCGTTAGCACACCCTGATCTTCAATCGCCCCGCGACCCTTTTCATAGCTGACCGAATTGCCGTTTCCATCACCATGTGCATCAAAATTCACCGCCCCACCTTTGGCTTTCCATTCAAATATCGCTTGCTCTCCCTGCTTCATCATCAGCTTCACTTCCGCCCCTTGTCCGGGCTTAAGTGCCAACAGCACCCGGTCTTTCCAGACAGGTTCTTCGCCCTTTAACTCTGTGATAGCGGGTGTTTCTACTTCCTTGATATCTGACGTGACAGCTAAACTATTTGTGGTCTTATCTGCTGCCGCCTCTTGGGATAATTGCGTTTTGATATCACCCATCTCTTTAAGCCCTAACACCCGGCCAATACCCGTTGGGTCAATGCCATACTCCGCTGGCAAAATCACTGTTACCAGCAAGACGATAGCGGTGACCAGCGCAATCAGCGTAGAGCGGATAAGCTGTTTCGACGTGGGCAATTCCGCGCGGTGGGCATATCGGAGTTATACATGTTGCATTCCTTCTCTTAATGCTGCGCGACGACGTAGCCCGTTAACTGATATCCGATCAGCATAAAACCCAGACTCATCATCACAACATTGGCGGAATAAGCCTGACGATAGAAGTGGGAATGCCGACGCCAGAACCCCATCAGAATCAATATCGCCCCCAAAGCCAAGAGTTGACCAAGTTCAACACCGATGTTGAAAGCCAGAAGATTTGGCACCAGTCCATCGGGCGAAATATCGTAGTCAATGATTTTGGATGACAAACCAAAGCCGTGACAGAAGCCGAATAGCAAAGTGGCAAGTTTGGTATTCGGCTGGACGCCAAACCAGCGCTGGAAGGCACCGAGGTTATCCATGGATTTGTACACCACAGAAAGGCCAATAATGGCGTCAATGATGTAACTGTTGATACCAATGTTGAAATAGACGCCCAGTAGCATTGTCGTTGAATGCCCCAGCGCAAACAGGCTGACATAAAGCGCTATGTGCTTTGGTCTGTAGAGAAAGAAGATAACGCCTAACAGGAAGAGGATGTGGTCGTAACCCGTTACCATATGCTTTGCACCAAGGTACATAAAAGCAATGATATGTGTGCCTGTGATTTCCTGAATGTAACCTTTGTCACCTTCCGCGACAGCGTGCGCAAACGCCTCTGAGCTAACAAAAGCAACCAAAAACACTACAACTGTGCTGAGAATGGTTGAGCGCGTTTTTCTTTGCATAATTCTTCCGTGATTATTCCGTTGAAAAAGCTACACGTCCTGTGCTGCCTCTACGAGATGCCCTCTAAACCGAAAAGCTTAGCGTCTTCATTTACCAAATGGTCAAGAAAACAACAAAACAGTGAGATTGTCGTCATTACAGTTTTTGCACTCTCAACAGTATTGAGGAAAACTTGACTCCACTCTCTATTCTTTCAACGGGCTGGCTTCTTCCACACAAGATAGAGCACAAACAAACCGCCCAAGGCCGCAGTGACAATGCCGACTGGCAGTTCCTGTGGTGCCAGAATGGTGCGGCTGACAAGATCGCCAAGAGTTAAGATCACCGCCCCCCACAACGCAATGAGAGGCAACGCGCGCTTGTGGGTCATCCCTGAAAATGGGCGCACCAGATGAGGCACCATTAATCCAACAAACCCAACCACACCGGTGAGTGCAACAATCGAAGCTGTACAAAAAGCGCAGCACAGGAATACTTCACTTTGCAGCCTGTGAACGTTGATACCTAGTGAATGGGACGTTTGTTCGCTGACAAGCAAAGTATCCAGCTCGCGGTATCGCATGAGAATCAGAACCACCAAGCAGAGCACGCCCGCGGCGGCAAAAATCAGGTTATCCCAACGGGCTAAACCCAGTCCGCCCATCGTCCAGAACAAAATTGAGCTCGCAGCACGTTGGTCACCAGAATAGATAAGAAAGCTGGTCACAGCGCCAAACAAAAAGGAGATGGCCAATCCACACAGAACAATGTTGTTGTCGCCTTGCTTTTTCTGGAGGGAAAAGAGCATCAGCACCGCTGCGGCTGAGACGATTCCCCCTGCAAATGCAGCAATAGGCAGAGACCAGATGCCAAGTGCATCACCAAGCTTGGTAATCACCAATACCGCCCCTGCCGACGCACCGGAAGACAAACCAAACAGGAAAGGATCCGCCAAATCATTGCGTGTGGTGGTTTGAAGCAATGCACCCACCAAGGCTAAACCAGCGCCTGCTATCAAAGCGAGGATTGCTCTGGGTAACCTCAAATCCATCAGGATAAGGCTTGTCATGCTGGCATCGTCTTCGTTGAACGAGCTCAAGCCTTCAAGCACTTGTCCTAAGGAAAGCGGCACAGTTCCAAACTGCAAACTCAGCACAAAAGCAATCAGCATGGCACTGATACCCAGTAGCCATGCTGCGCGGTATTTGTTGATTCCTGAAATCAATCTAGGTGCTTTCTAGGTTATTGCGGATAGAAGGCCTGAGCGAGTTTTTCGATTGCCTGAATATTGGCGGGTCCCGGCGTCAACTGCTCATAACGCAGCTTCACGTAGCGACCATCTTTCACCGCATTGGTATGTTTCATCAAAGGGTGTTGTTCCAGGAAGGCCTTCAATGAATCTGCGCCACTGGCGGTTTGATAATCCAAAAGGATAATCACATCAGGGTTTTCTGTCGCGACATGTTCCCATGACGTTCTGGCCCAGCTGGTTTCCATGTCGTCAGTGACATTTTCCCCGCCTGCCGCTTTGATCATTGCGCTAGGCATCGCGAATTTACCTGCGGTGAATGGCTTGTCTTCACCGGAATCAAACAGGAAGACCTTCGGCGCGTTGTTTTCTGCTTTGCTTTGAGAAGTGACCGTTTTCATTTTGGCTTGCCACAAGTCCACCAAAGCTTCTGCTTCATCCTGCTTGTCAAAAATTACACCCAGCTTTTTAATGTCATCATAGAGCAACGCCATGCTGGCACCTTGCTCCAGCTTGTTGGTGTGAATGCAGCTTTCCGAGAGTACAAGGGTGTCGATGCCGTAAGGCTTGAGGGTTTCCGGAGTCACTTCTCCACCGACTTTCATCCCGTAGTTCCAGCCAGCAAAGAAGAAGTCGGTTTTAGCCGCAATCAGGGTTTCCAGCGAAGGATATTTGGGTGCCAGTTCAGGAATGTCGCCAAGCGCTTTTTCAAAAGAAGGGGACATCTTGTACCAACCTGTAATGCCCGTCACACCCACCATGGTGTCTTCCAAGCCAAGTGCAAATGCCATCTCCGTCATGTTGATGTCGTGAAACACAGCAGCATTCGGGCGCTTTTCAATTGTCAGTGGATTTCCACAGTTATCGACCGTGACCGGATATTCCGTGCTTTTGGCATTAGCGATTGCGATAGGGAAAAGGAAGAACAGCGTCGATACGACTGACCACTTCATTGTGCAGCTCCTATTAATGGCATGGCTTAATGGGACGGTGCGGCTTCAAAATGATGCACCGTGTTGTTGATTTGGGGATGGCTGAGTGGAAACACACGAAGGCCAAAAACGGGGGTAATGAATGTGTCCTGCAACACCTCGTTGGGGGACGCGCAGGTCACCATTTTCTGGCCGGACATCAAAATCACTTTATCCGCAAAAGGCGCGACCAGTGGTAAATCATGCAGCACTGCAATCGACGCGATGCCACGCTGTTTAATCAAGTCGAGCAGCTCAAGACGCGCCAATGGGTCAAGGTGATTGGTAGGCTCATCCAGAAGCAAAAGTTTGGGCTCTTGAGCAAATGCGCGGGCAATGCTGGCACGTTGTTTTTCACCCCCGGATAGAGAGCCGAACAGGCGATTTTCTTTGGCAGACAAACCTGTGTCATGAATGGCTTGTTTGACGGCACGTTGATGCTCTTTTTCAGTACAACAGAAGGTATGTGGCACCCGACCCAAGCCGACATATTCAATCACACTTAACCGTGGATCGACATGTTCATGCTGGGCAACCACCGCCACTCTTTTCGCCCGGTATAAACGATTCAGATTTTCTTCAGCGCAGCCTTCAAGCGAGAGTTCCCCTGCCGCTTTCCGGTATTCACCCGTGATGGCTTTAAGCAAACTCGATTTCCCGCTGCCATTAGGTCCGATAACAGCAATGCATTCGTTTGCAGAAACAGAAAACGTCACGTCAGACACAGCGCGCCAACCTGAGAGGCTATCAGCACAGAAGTCAGTCACTGAAAGTATGGGTTGATGAGTTCCTTTCATCTGATGCCCGCGAATTAAATTGATATGTTATAACATAACATTTATATAAGTAGACTTGTCAATAGGCAGGAAAATGAGTCTTTCTGAGCGTCATAAAACAGAGAATGGCAGCACTCAATCCCGGAGATGTTGGAAGAACCAAAGCCGCACAAAAGTACCTTAAGAAAAGATTATTTCAGTTTAGCTCATGGTAATGGTCGGCCATCCTTGCACCACCTGACCACCATGCGCGCAGCCGTCTCCCATTCTCACCACGGCTTTTCCGTCAATTTTCACCAAAGAGGAGCCTTGCTTCAGGTCATCAGGCATACCTACACCGGTGCAAATTGCCTTGCCTCCGACCACTGCGACAGGAATACCATTGACCTTCACTAGCGATTGGCCAGCATCGATGATTGGACCTCCCACATGAGGCACTGGGCCGGGTTCTACTTTGGGGCAGACATGCATGTGGCCAAGTAAAGAAACAGGGTTACTCATAGCAAAACCTCATTGGTGTAAGTGAAGGTTTGGGTTCACATCAATGATCGCAAACCCTCTCGATGTATCTAAAACAACATCTATCAGTAAAGGTTGTTCAAGTTGCGCGACGTCATCCCCAAGGCATTGCCACCACTTCTTGATAGCTTCTCGGTAACCGGCTTGGAAATCTTGCCGTTGCCGATAACAACGAGCGTCTAATAATGCCCCTCCGGAAACTGCCAGTCGGTATTCAGAACGCGCAGAAAAGTCATGATACGGAAACAAATACAGCCTCGGTGTTACCTGATCTACGACATACGCATGAAGTACCTGAGCCATTCGATCCGATAGATTTGTCAGCCAGCAAGATAGCACTTCATTTTGACTTTCTGGGTGAAGCAACCCTTTGGGCAGCATTGCCATTCCAACGCAATCTTTCCAACTCACTACGCCTAATTTGGGCAAGTAATCTTGGGGCTCGATGATGCTATCAGCCGTAAATTTCACCGCCCTTTTAGGTAGCCCAGAAAGGCGGCGGTAACTCGTATTGTTTGAAAGTCCTGCTAACAAAATCTCACTTGAAACCGCCAGTGTCGCTGACGGGTGCAGAAAATAATGACGCTGGAAAACATCGGGGAGATTTCCATATTCTGTCGCGATGATTGCTGTTGAACATTTTGCGATTTTTTCCAGCTGTTTCATCGAATCATTTCGTCAGGGATATTGAAATCAGGCACCTCAGCCGAGTCATTCTCTACAATCTTTAACAGCAAATCTGTCAGCGACTCGGCAATTAAAACAAGGTAGTCACTGTCTTCAAAAGCTCCCCATGGCTTCAGATTGCTGAGAAAATAGATAAAGCCAAATCGCTCGTCACAAAGATCCATCACTAAAAAATCACCGGAAATAGAATCCGCAATGATCAAACTTTCATCCGGGATTCTTTTATCTTCACCGTCATCAGAATACATTTGAGTGACAACATGTGCTGAGTCGGCAGCCAGGAATGCAGAGAGAAAAGACAGCGAAATTCCACTCAACTTGAGATGAACTCTTTCATCTTCGAAGCTGCGCATCCCATAGCTTTTCATAAACCATCGATAATCCTTCGGTAGCTTACGATTCAGAAACGTTTCAAGCGCGACCAGCTCTTGCTCCGTTGCACAATAAACGTCTTTCGTTTCACACTCTTCGGCTATTGGACTCCAAGAAATATCTTTACAAAGCTGCTCAATCACATGAGTGGAGTCAGACACTGCTCCCACCCTGAGCCATAATCAATTCGGCTTCTTCATATGTCACCAGACTTTCAAGCCAGTCTTCGAAGCTATTGGCAATCAAGATGATGGAATCATTTCCCTTGTCTCCCCATGCATTCTGGGTAAACCGCCAATGCCACAAAGAACCATAATGTTTCTCCGCCAAGTTCATTAGAAGGTAGCCATTGTCATCGGCCAAGCTGTCAGCAATGGGGATCATGGCGGGTGGGATCAACGCGGCATCCGTTTCCCAGAAATCAGGTAGTTCCTCGTTCAACTCAAACAGCGTATCTTCAATATCATCCACGTTGTAAATGAAGTTATGCGCCACAAAACCCGGCACACTGCGTTCGCCTACATCCAACATATAAACGCAAAAGTTCTGTTCAAGGTCATTAAAACTACACGCGCCGTATTCTGTCAGAAAAGATTTGAACCCCTCTGGTAACACAGCACCATGTTTGGCCTCAAAATCGGATATTGCTTCTTGAGAAGACAAACGGTCACCGAGGTCTTCCGTGCTAACTATTTCCTGCTTCCAAAAGGACAACAGTTTCTCTTTGTTCATTTGCGTCTCCTTGTGAAACAGGTGTTGGTTGGCTGATTTCAGTTGGGTTCATATTGGACAATCTTTTCCAACAGCTCGGTGAATGAGTCAGCCAAAAGCACAAGCCCTTCATAATTGTGTCCAGACCAGTCTTTTTCGCCTTGATAGCCATTCATGTACCAGACTTTCCCGTAGTTGTTCTCAGAGACATCAAGCAACAATAAATCCCGGGAAATGGAGCTTTCCATCACCGCTAAATTCGGTGGGATACGAGCGTCACCATCATCATCGACATCGCTTGCCATCATAGTGAATGTCAATACATCAACGGCATCCCGGAACCAGTCTAAAAATTCCAGCGATATACCGTTCACTCTGACTTCAATTCTCTGATCCTCAATCAAGCGTCTCCCTACATTTCTGAGGAACCATCTGTAATCTTCGGGTAACTTGGTATTGAGAAATGCTTCCACTGCTAGCACTTGTTCTTCAGTCGAACAAAACAGTTCGGGTGTTTCCCCATCCTCTATATCAATAGGCTTCCAAACGATTTGCTGACTTAGTGTCTCAATGTTCGACGGCATATCTTTCCTCATTAATTCGTCGCTAGAACGCATCCGTGTCCATGATTGAACGGCTACCTGTATGGCTTGCTTTGGAGTGTAGCTTGGAAGGGACATAACCCAGCGTACCATCTTCAAAATGGTGTAGAGTCCAATCTTTACCGGGAGGCGTGATCCCCTGTTGCTTCAACAATGCGCTGTCAGTTGCGACGTTGTTGCTCAAATCAGTAACTCTCACCCTGCCATGAACGTGTTTGTCCTTAAATACAGGAAAACCATCCTGATAATCGATTGATTTAACCTGGCCACCAGGCGGGTTTGGAAGGTCCACAGGTTTGTTAAACGTCAGTTTCCCTGAGCCAAAATTCGGGCTTTTCGGGTCATTGGCACCGGGTGGATTCCATGTTCCTTTTCGGTTAGATGGCATTTTGTGTTTGCGCTTAAATTGCTCGCATTTTTTGCACTTAAAGGCCCTTTTACGCGCATCAATCATTTGAGCTCTGGCTTTTCTCAGCGCTTGCATCCTGGCTTTCATCACCTGTGTAGCGGACAAGACGCTTTCATAAGACTTGGTCATCGAGGCGACATTGTCGAACTTCTTAAACATCAGCCCGACCAGTCCCTGAACCTTGCTCCCATATTTGGCAAACTTAGCAGGCTTTGCCAGTGCATCCCCCGCATAAGGGATCATAGAAACTAATGACAAACCGGCTCCGAGCCAGTCCCCTTTTGCCGCCGAAATGACGGCAGAAATCCCATCACTTGCCGGTGTCGGGTCAAAAATCCCTGTGATATCTGTGATGATCTGCGGGTTGTTTTTGGCAATCTCTCCCGCTTCTTCCCATAGCTTTTTGTCTCTGGCTTCTTCTAACAAACGCGTATATTCGTTACTCATGACGCCCCCTCACCCTCAGGCCACCAATCCTTGTATTTTTCTGCGCCAGCACGTATCCAGACTTCCTCAAAGTCATCAGACAGCAGCGTATCGAACTTTTCTTCTGTGCTGGATGATTGGGATAACACCTGATGTATGGAGGGTTGTAGATGAAACTGGGGGTTGATCGTCCACATCAGGTTAATGAAAAGCCGCATATGGATAAGGTCCAGAACTTTGTAAGTAAAACAGTGCTCTATGCCCTGATTAACCATGGCTCGGACAAACCCTTTTGGATAGAAGTGCACCGTTTCGACTTCTTCATACTCCAGGTATTCAATCAAGTCATCGATCAGTTCGTCGCGATGGGCGAACAACGGATACTGAAGCTGCTCCTCGGTGAAAAACCAAGGTAGAGACGGGTCATGTTCTTCGGTTTTTAATCCCGGTAGTGGGTAAATGCCTGAATCTTCAATGTTGCCAGATACCGACCAGTTCATGGTCGCGTCCGCGTTCAGCGTGTACGTGAAGAAGCCCTCTTCCCCTTCCTCAGCGTAAACACTGTTCATGGCGCTGAAAAACTCACGTCGCTGTCCTTCTGAAAACACAGGTAAATAACGGTTCAGCGTATTGGCGTCGTAAAACCGGAAATAAACCAATTCCCCACTCGGCTCGACGACCTCTTTGACCCTTTGAAGCTTGATGAAGAGGCTGTCTATCCCCTGATTGCTGGCAAAGTAAAGGACCTGCTGTTTGCCGAAGGTTTCTTTGAGTAGCCAGTCAAAAAGCGGCTCTCCTTCAAGAATTTCAGCTATCCAGGGCGATTCTTCCTGAAATTCTTCTAAATCTTCCCCGACAAACAGGCAGCGATGACGCGTCGACATGCCCTGAACCGCGGCGATAAGCTGCTCGTTGTGTGAAGGGTCTAGAAGGACATAAAGGCGACATTCTTCACTTTGATTTTTGGCCTCGAACAAGGATGCACTGAGGGTTTCTGTTGCTGTCATTACCCTTTCCCCTTGGTGCATTTTTCTTTAAATGGCTTGTCTTCTTTGTCGCCACCGCCCGCACTCGAAAAATCAATTGCGTTGCCTTTGATTTTGACTTGATTGCCCTTAATCAAAATGCCGGATGCATCCATTTCAATCATTGCACCCTTTGTACTGAGCACGATTTTCTCCGCTTGAACGACGTATTTCTTGGTGTTGGAGTGAATCGATTTACCCGCAACAATGGATTTAATCGTCCCAACTTGCTCTGCACTGACCAACGCGACCGATTCATTTTTTGCCCCTCCGACGGTCACTTGATATGCCCCGCCCACCGTGAGTGTGCTCGCTATCCCTACCGTTTCCGTCAAGAAGCGGTTGACCTTGATGTGTTGATCATTGCCGACACTGATCTTCTGGGTATCTCCGATTTTTACCGTTTCGTTATTCTTGACGTCCCGTTGCCTGTCATTACCAACAATGTCGCCTTCGTTGTTTTCGATGACACGGTTAACATCCTTCTGAGCATGGACATAAATCTCTTCTTTGCCTGACTCATCTTCGAAGCGCAGCTCATTAAAGCCATCACCTTTGTGGGTTTGCGTCCGCAGCACAGTCTGAGTTTTATGCGCCGGCAAAGACTGCGGAACTAGGTTGGCAGCGTGATAGGTTCTTCCCGTTACAATCGGCTGGTCCGGATCTCCCTCTAGAAAACTGACAATCACTTCATGACCGATCCTCGGTACACTCACAGCGCCATAGCTCGCCCCTGCCCAGCCCTGCGCGACGCGCACCCAGCAACTGGAGTTTTCGTTCCACTCCCCCACTCGGTCCCAAGGAAACTGGACTTTGACCCGCCCATGTTCATCACAGAAGATTTCTTCATTGGCTGGTCCCACAACAATCGCAATTTGAGGACCATCAACACGGGGTTTGATATTCGGCATCGGGCGCCAGGTTCTGGTTGCCGGAATCACCACAGCCTCGTTGTTGTAGGTCGTTTGGCCTTCGCCCCCCGATTCTTGTGCTGCCTGAGGCTGGGTACCTATATGGATAACCCTGACACCGAGCCATTCCATGTTGACATCAGACGCGTCTTCAGGCCCTTCAACCGTCATTTTCAGACCCGGTGAGATGGCGGGAATATTACTCAGCAAAGAAGCAGAAAGACTTTCGCGCCTCAGAGACTCAAGCCGGAACTGAGTGAAAGGTTTCCCCGAACCGTCGTCTTTAAACCGTCCGGGATAGTCGTAGTGTTCATAAGTCGCGCGCTGAAAGCTGAGGTCTGTCCCTGTGTGGCTGTGCACCAACCCATAGTCGGGTTTTTTAAAGCTGTAATCTTTTAGAGTTGCACTGGACGCCCCCATTTCGCTGGAGGGTTTGAAGCTACGGATGTAGGGATATTCAGCCACGCCGCCAATGTTCGGCTCGTAAGTCAGTGGGGTAGAAATAGCAGATAGTACGGAGCTGTCGTCCGCAAACACCAGAGAATGCTTACCGCCTGATTGCTCGAAGAAGTAAAACATTCCCTCTTCAGCTGCCAAGCGTTCGACAAAATCTAAATCAGACTCTCGATACTGCACACAATACTCGCGGGTAGCGGGCGTGTGTGTCAGTGAGAACGCGAAATCATCAACACCCATCTCCTCCAGCAGCGTAGAGATGATTTGAACAGCATCAGCACTTTGGAAGATCCGGCTGTTCTGGCGCAAGCTCAACCGTTTCAGCGCAGGAACCAGCTCCAGAAAGTAGTAAGTTTGCGAATGACCGGTGTCCCCGCGGGTAAAACGGCTGACGATGCCATGGAATTGCCGGTACAGCACACCGTCTTTCCATACGCAAAGTAAGCCATCTTTGTCTACCAGCTGGTCAGGCGAAACGCCTGCTTCACGGCTTACCAGCTCAACTTTTGCCACGAAGGGCGTCGAAAGCCCCTCCTCAACGGAAAAGCCAAGAACACCAAACAATGAAAGATCCAGACTGCTGGTCTGAAAAGTGAACTGTAGCCCTGTCGCATTCGCCATCGTTAAACCATCCCTAGACGCTTGTGCGGTATCTGTTCGATGGATAACGGGTAAGCATCAACTGAGTAGACGCTTACCCAGTTTTTTTACCCTTCGATCGGCGCTCTCCAGTCGTCGGCGCCTGATGTGCCTGCGACAGTATGTTCCCAATCGATTTTTCGGTAAGCCACGGACACAGTCACTAGCTGAGTAAACTCTTTTTTCTCTAAGTCCTGACAGTGCGGCATATGACAGTCAATATCGATGATGGTGCCGTCTGTCAAAATGGTCGAGAAAAAGTGTTCCTGCTTACCTTCTACTGACGTTCTGTACCACTTGAGTTCAATTTTCGGCAGCATTTCACCCGATGACAGTGCGTTATACATGAGGGGTACCGCTTTGTTCAGCGCCACGGTGAACTTGAATGGTTTGTGGACACGTTGACCTGACGGCTGACCACTTTGCGGGTCGGTGGGAACAGTCACGATGTGATCAAATGCCTGTACCAGCATTTCATCTTCATGACCTTCAACATAGATATTACCGACAGAATCGGCGGTAAATGCACCGGCAGTGATATTGCCTTGGGTTTGACCTTCAATCGCGATATAGCATGGAGTTGGCATTGCGTATTCCTTCTGCAGCGAGTGTATGTATAGACCAATACACACAGGCAACACATATGCCAATTAGGTTTTTTCAGATAAACAGACACTTGAGAATTTCAACCAAATACCCGGGCAAAAAACCGCTCAAACTTCGCGCAATTCTTGCCCATTGGGTAATTTTTGGCCTGAAAGAATTCTATCAATAGCTTCGATTAGCAAGGGAGCTCTGACTCTCCGCACTCAGCTGTTGGTTCCTCGCCAGAATCCCGATTGGATAGGAAAACACTGCTCTGGGAGCTCTAACGGTAATGATGCCTTGAATCAAGAGAGTAGGTGTTTCTCTATCCATCCTCTACGGTGTTCAAAGCGCTTTCCTGCGTGTAATCTACGCCCGCCGCAAAGAAATGAACGGCGAACGCAGCGAGAGCCTTAGTGATAGTAAGGCGAGGCATCAACGCTGTACACGTTGGCAAAAAGAACGTGAATTGTTGCTTGCAATCTGAGTAAATCGTAACGAGCGCCACCCAGACTGAGAACTAAGGTGATATTTTCAAACAGTCGCAACTGAGCATTGTGTTCAACACGTTGTGGGGACACGGGTCTTTGGTTGCTTTCTTAGAGTGTGTGTCCCTGTTAGTTTTTTTTAATGACTGGGCTTTACATTTACAGTTGGAAACAACCCCTCTCAGTCTATATTGACGTTAACCCCGGCAAATGGAATTTGGGGTGCCCCCAATTGGCGTAAGATGGTCAAGTGAATATCCAGATTTAATATAGCAAGATTGTCCACGCTCAAGTTGCCCCCGGCAATCAGAGCCGGTTCAAAACCGTAGACTTCATCTGGCTTTAATGGACCTAGTTTTTTGAGGGCTTGGGGGAAAAGGGGTTTGTCGTTTAGGTCTTCTATGTCGCTTATCTCAGTATCTATATTAGACAAAAAGACTTGTATGGCTAATTCAGTATCTTCCTCTACTTCACGAACTTCACTTTCCAAGGCGATAATCGCGTGCATGGGGCAATTTAAAGTAATGGTTTGATGGGTGCGTTCGCCCCACAAGTACATCTTTCCAAAAGCATTGCGACCAATGGTCCGATAGCGATCTATATCAGTGAATGGAGTATCCTCTAACCACATTTCAACAAGATGGTCATAGTCAGTAGGATTAACAAGCCAAAACTGACCGTCGGCAAAACCACTCCAGCCAATCTCCTGCCAGTATTCCAACAATTTATCAGGTAAAATGCCGCGATATACCGAAAGTTCGGCCTGTGATACAGGTCTGTATTGAGTAGGCTCACCCAGTTCTTCAATAAATAATTCTAAATATTCGTCTCGCATACTTTATCCTGGCCCTCGAGCCACTTCGAGTTTGAGGCTTTCTTGGAGTGGGCTTTCTTAGAGTGTGTGTCCCAGTTAGTTACTCGTGTCTCTGTTCGTTTTACGTCAGTGCCTTTCTTCTCATTCCTCCAGGCTCTGAAGAAACTCTACAAAACTAGAGGCAATCAGCTTTAATTCAAACTGCTTACCATCATGACCAGGCGATTGCTCATGATCCCAAAATAAATCTTCTCTCTATATACACCTCTGAGCCCAATACATATTTGATTTCCCCCAGAGTCTCGCGCTATTGGCATTAGCTCTTTTGGAATTCTGTCATTAAAGGCTTTTAGAATTTTGACCAAATCGTAGGAGTCACTGCGATTTAAACCGTAGAATCTCTGAACATCCGAACCGTCTTTTTCACCCGAAAATATATAACAATCAGGTTCAGGATACCCTCCACCATAGTTCATGAGAAATTCTCGGTAACTCCGAGGAAGGGAGCTCTCTAACCGTGATTCCAATACTTCGATTGCATCGACAGAAATCACCGAACCAGCATCATTAATTTTCGCCATATCTCTCACTTGTAAGGTTTTATACCGGATGTTGCTACACCGCCAGTGTGCTTGACCGCGTCATGTAAGTCTGAAGCAGAAGTACAAACTGGTACAAACTGGGACAGATGGTACAAACTGGGACAGACACTTTTAGAAAAAGACCCATTTATCAATTTCATACATTCGTGCGCTATTCTTCATACCCGCCCAGTCAACATGCAATCGTGTGTTGGCTAAGATACGGTAAGTTCATTCTTCAGCCTTATTCGCTTACTCGCTATGACCAAAGCTCGCGCCGCTCAGATAAATGTCGATGCCACTCCATACTATCACTGCATTTCTCGCTGTGTTCGTCGTTCTTTTCTTTGTGGCTATGACAACGAAGAGGGAAAAAATTTCGAGCACCGACGGGCTTGGATAGAAGAACGGCTCTTGATGTTAGCCCAGGCATTCTGTATCGATGTGTGTGCCTACGCCATTATGAGTAATCACTATCATGTTGTGTTGCACATCAACACGAATAGTGCGAATACATTAGCACCCATTGACGTTGCAGAACGTTGGTTAACCTTCCATCAAGGCCCAGTACTGATACAGCGCTTCGTGAAGGGGGAAGTACTGTCAGAAGCGGAAACCGAACGTTGCCTTGAAATCATAGACACTTGGCGAGAACGACTCTGCTCTATCAGTTGGTTTATGCGCCTGCTGAATCAGCATATTGCCTCTGAAGCGAACCGTGAAGACCAGTGTACGGGACACTTCTGGGAAGGGCGTTTTAAAAGCCAAGCTCTGCTCGATGAAAAAGCCTTAGCTGCGGCGATGGCCTATGTTGACCTCAACCCCATACGGGCAGACATGGCGGACTCGCCAGAATCCTCTGACCACACATCAGTTAAAGCCCGGATAGAAGCACTGCATAGCGACCATACCAATGCTGAGGGGCTGCTTGTTTTTGCGGGGTATCCGCGAAAAGATATGCATGATGGCATTCCCTTTCGTTTAATCGATTATCTGGAGTTGGTTGACTGGACGGGCAGGCAAGTGCGTGATGATAAAAGAGGCCAGATTTCTAGCACGCTACCACCATTACTGGAACGCCTTGGCATTGAACCAGCTCTGTGGTTAAAAACAGCGTCAAACATTGAGGTTGGAACTATGGTTGGTTCCGAAACATCCATTAAAGCCGCCTTACCGCTTCTTCAGCGTCAAAGGGCATCGGGTCTACGCCTGCCTGACAGTTGATCCGTCTTTTTCTGCCGTTTTCTGTCAATCAGGCCTAAGCCTGATGTTTTTGTTGCCCGAAATCTGGGTAAGTCGTACCAAACGTCATCCATACTGAGAACTAAGGTCAGATTTTCGAAAAGTTGCGACTGAGCGTTGTGTTCACCACGTTGTGGGGACTCGGGTCTTTGGTTGCTTTCTTAGAGTGAGTGTCCCTGTTAGTTTTTTCTGAAACAGTGACTACTTTCTTCGGACAACCGGTAAGGGTTCACAATGAAACCGAGCAGATAGCTTTAGGTAGCTTAGACCTAGAAGCTATTCACCAGCGCGTGCACGAAATTCTGACTAGACTTTCGAGCGCGACCAAGCCCGTGTTCGAGTTTGAGGAGAGAAGCGACTCTGCCAAGCCAGCATGTTTTATCGAAACCGAAGCACTTCCACCACTAGAATTCTACCCTCGTAGTGATATTCATGAGGCGCCATTAAGCTGGACCAAACTGCTGAGAGCAACGAGGAAGTTGGGAAGACAACCCCCAAAAAAAACATTAACCATTCAAGTATACCCCAACGCGACCACCCTACCCTGATACAAAAACTGGCAATGTGACCACTTAAATGCGACACTCCCTATTGCGACCACCTAAATGCGACGTTGGCCAACTTCAGGGAGACACACCATGTTTATTCGCGCTTACCTTCGCGCCTCGACCGATGAACAAAATGCCGAACGGGCAAAAGCCGCCCTCGACCAGTTCACCCAAGAGCATGGCCAACGCATTGCCAGCTATTACACCGAAAACATCAGCGGTACCCAACTCGACCGCCCAGAACTAAATCGCCTACTCACTGACACTCAGGCAAACGACATTCTGCTCGTTGAACAAATCGACCGCCTGACCCGCCTTAACGACCACGACTGGAAACAGCTCAAGCGCATGATTGAGGAAAAAGGCATACGCATTGTCAGCATGGACGTACCAACCAGTTGGCAGGCACTCGACAATAACTCCCTCACCCACAACGACCCCATCATCAAAGCCGTGCTTGATGCCATTAACAACATGCTGATAGAGCTGATGGCCGCCATGGCCAGAAAGGATTACGAAACCCGAAGAGAACGCCAACGCCAGGGCATAGAAGCCGCCAAAGCCAATGGCAAGTACAAAGGCAAACGAGCCGACACCGAACGGCACCAGAAAGTGAAATACTTCAGAGATAAAGGCCTTAGCCTGAGAGAAATTGCAGAAGCGACCGGCTACAGCCGATCGCAGGTGTGTAGGATCTTGGCGAGCTAAGTTTTGGACAAAATTGCTTAGAGTCGAAACTCGAAGCCATATAGTTCAGATAAGCTGAGGTTGGGGAAAATCTAGGTTACTACAGTCTACGAGTTCGGTGGCTATTCAGTATATATGTCCATGTCAGCTTCACACACTGGTTTGAGACACAAATTTTCCGTTATGACCATTAATACCTCCATTCGTATAACGCCGCAATAAAGGGCCGAAATGTAGCAGCGAAGCTGCGGAATGTAGGTCCAGCCACGTAGTGGCGCCTTTGATTGCCTTGTTAAGCATGGGCGAACTTCCTGCGGTAAATCAGAACTGACAACCTCACACCGACTAACATGCCCAGCCCAAATGCCGCTGGTGTAGCAGCCAAGAACATACTCTCTTCACTACCTTCTAGGGCTGCCGGGAGATATGGAAGGGAGCCAGCAAGTATGAACCAACCACCAAAATGAAAGAACTGAAGAGGCTGTTTTAAGCTAAACGGATTGTACTTCCAGGCTGGACGTAACCAAACTTTGGCAGACATAGGATTGAATGCCTGAATTCCTATGATGAACTGCAGCCCGACAATGCCAAAAATAAATGCTACCGGCACGAACTGCCACATTACTGGTGGGGCTTCTGTTGCACCATTAGGAGAAACAAACAACTGCGAAACTACACCCGCAGCTATAAATATTAAGCGGACATATAGCCAGTTGACTCTAGCTAAAATGGCTGAGACTGAGTCACTCGTGTTTGCCGCTAGATTATCAATGGCAACCTTACACTTTATAAATATACTCATGATTTATTGCTTAACGTTGCAATAACGGGCGCTTACCAAACCACCCAAACTGCTTTAATCCTCTTAATTCACAACACTTTGAAAAGCCGCCGCAGTGACAAAGCGCCCCGTTCATTGCCTAGTTAAAAATTTAAATTAATCAAATAGATAGAGTAAAAATGAGTCTACATTATGTTGAATTCTATCTTTTGAGTCTTCAAACGCTGGGCATAATTCTGGCGCCAAATGACACTCTTCCCACATCCTTTTCACCTTTAGCAAGTCTTCATCTGTAAAACTAAACTTTTGCTCATTCAGAATATTAAGAGCACTCCATTTACATTCGTAATTCGAATAAAATAATATTCTAAAAACATCTAAAAATTTTGAGCTGCAGTCATGGGTTTCAAGGGCATATGCGAGTGTTGCACAACGTTTAGGATCAACTGGATTTAAAACGCCTTCAATGAGAGGGTCAACTGCTCGTTTATCGCCAATATCTCTGAGAGCCAAAGCTGCTCCATTTCTAACATCAGCATTTACGGAATCAAGACACTCGATAAAGAACAGAGATACCGCATCACCCCCAATATCTACTAATTTATCTGATGTCTTCAAGAGCGAGTCCCAGTCGGAACAAAGAAACTGGTCTTTGAGTGTTTCAACTTCCGTATCTACTGCGTCCATTATTGAAATCCCCCGTTCGCGTCGAGTTTTTTATAACAGTGTATTCAACCCCAAAATGGGCGATTAAACACCCCAAAACGGCTTGCTTCGGTATTATGCGACACCTTTGCATTTACTGTGTGTATCAACAGTGGAAAAGCACGTTTCGGATTATAAAGAGTAGGGTGGATAGGAGACTTTTAAACACCTCATCAAAAATGATGCTGGCTCACTTTGGGGCATAAGCGAGCTAGATTCTAACCAATATCAGCAGCCCCACTACGCATTATACCCATAGTGTTAAATCACTTTCTCCCGCGAACCAGAGTGATTACAGGCCCAAACTCAACTTATCCAAAGTGGGCTGCGCCTAAATAAATCAACACCTAACTCGAAACTGTCCAATATCCACTTATTACGCTACTGCTCTACCGCAACGACTTTGCGCTGTTCGGCGCATAGCGCCTTTAGCTATGACGATCCCATGCCAAATGCGCAGAAGTCAGTAATATCTATTACTCACATCACTCTGACTATCCGCACTCAGCTGTTGGTTTCTCGCCAGAATGTCGATGCCTTGCTGATGGAAGAAATACAGTAAATCAATAAACACCCAGTTTTCAGCGAGCTTATCGCCTTCGCGGCGGTAGATATCAATCACGCGCATGTCGAAGTAGTTGTCACTCGCCGCCATCCCCATAAAGCCGCCTGAGGGTTTCAGGCTGAGATTCGGCCAGCCGAAGAAGCCACCGAAATGCCCTTCGGCGAACTTACAGACATGACCATTGAAGATGCGGTCGGAAAAGCTGGCTCTGAAAATACCCGAGTGTTGCTTGGCATAGCGCTCAATGGTGTAACTCGCGCCGATGCCGGTCGGTCCCCACCAAATCATGTCGTCGTGCCAGGTGAGCGCCAGTTCTTCTTCCAGACTCAGTTTGTTATCCCAATTGCCCAAATCGGAAATCATCTTGTTGATGACATTGAGCGTTTTTTCCCCTTCTTGCCCGGGTTGAAGGGTTGTCATGATGCCATCATGGGTCATCGGGCCGGGCTGCACCAGCTGCGCGCCACTCTGCGGTGGAAAAGGATTCACTCCCGCTTGCACCATGACACCGGGGATATCCGCAAAGAAAGCAGACTGAACGATCTTGCCATCTACCACCTGAGTAAACTCGCAGTAGCGCAAGAATGCCATACGGCCAGTTCTGGGTATGCCGAGCCAATGTTGATCCAACAAGCCCATCAGGTGGCCCATCGATACCACCCAAATACTGCCACCCTCATCCAGGCTGTTTTCACCTGCCATGAAAATATCCTGACGACGCTGAAGCGCACGGAAGGAAGCTTTCAATGGCTGCCAGACTGCCTTGATGACATCACTGGCATTGTCGATTTCGTTAAAGGGATGGCAGCCCCGAAAGCGGTAGTCCGGCGAGCAAAACTCGCCGAAAACAGCTTCCAACTGATCGCCTGAAGCAGCATCCAATGCTTGATAAAACGACCATACTTTCTCTTTCGCTTGTTGTAGCACTGACGACACCACCTACCCTTTAACCGCGCCAGCGGTCAGGCCGGACACAATTTGTTTTTGGAAGAAGAGAACAAGGAAGAACAGCGGGATCATCGCCGACACCACTGCAGCAACCGCAAACATCACGTTACCTTCCACCTGCGTGGTGCCAAGGAAGCTGGCGATCTTCGGCACCATGGTTTGATTTTCCTGACTGAGCAGCATGCCCGTGACGGCAAAGTCGTTATAGGCCAGCAGGAAGCTGAACAAACCTGTGGTGATCACGCCCGGCCACATCACCGGGATAATCACGTGCTTGAAGGCCTGGAATCGGGTGCAACCGTCCACCATTGCGCTCTCATCCATGTCTTTTGGAATGTTGAGGAAGAAGGAGTGAAGCATCCACAGCGTAAAGGGTTGGTTAATGGCCACCAGCACAATAATGGTGGTGCCAAGGTGCCCCCACAAATTCCATTCGAAGAATGGCAGCATGTAACCCGAAACCAAAGTGATGTGAGGCATGGCCCGAAGCACCAAGGCAATCATCAAAATCCATAGCGAGTAACGAAAACCGGAGCGAGCCAGCGCGTAACCACCCAAGGTGCCAATGGTCAGGGAAATGATGACCACGGAAAACACCACCACAAAGGTATTGATGGCGGCGAGCCAGAAATCCTGCTCAATCCATGCGCCGTAGTAACCTTGCCCCGTGAACTCGGAGCCCGTTTCCAGCAAGGTCTTTACACCGTAAATCGCGTTCATCCAATCAGATTTGGAGAAGAAATCTGCCTGCACTTTGAACGAGCCCCAGGCTGTCCAAAGGAACGGGCCTGCGGCAATGAGTAGCCAAACAATTACAAAGGCAATCGAGACCGTTTTTAGCCAGACAGGCTTCTTACGTACTTCTTCCATGATGGTCTCCTAGGCTGACTTACGGTTGAAATCGCGCCAGGTTCGAATGAACACAGGCATCAGAAGAATCGCCACACCGAGAATGGTGAGCATGGATGTGGACGCAGCAGAACCAAAGAGCTGAGAATCGGTGCCACGCAAATCGTTGAAGATAAGCCAACTGAGCGATGTTGCGTGCGCTTCGGCCGCAAAGCCGACAATAGGTTCAAACACCCGGAAGTTGTCCATCAACTGCATCAACGCCACAAAGGTCACCAGTGGTGCCATATGCGGGATCACGACAAAACGAATCGTCTCCCAACGCGATGCACCATCAATCATCGAGGCTTCCAGCGTGTCGGTCGGCACGGTCTGAAGTCCGGCGTAGAAGACGATGAAAGAGAAAGGCACCGACGACCAAATGCCGTAGATAAAGAGTGTTATCCAGGTCAGTGTCGGCGAGGCTTTCAATGACAGACTGTCGTCATTAAACCAGATTTGTAGGGTTGCCCCGATAACGCCATCGGCGTCAATCATCCAGAACAGAATCAGTGAGCCAATCAATGGCGTCACAATCATGGGGAGTAACGAGAGGAAGATCGTGGGACCTTTGACTAACTTGGGTAATGCGTTCACGCAAAGCGCCACCACAAGCCCCAGCACAATCACCAACGGCGTGACGATGAAGGTATACGCCAGCGTAAAGACCAGCGCTTTGTAAAACGGCAGGTTCATCATGCGATCGACAAAGTCACCCATGGAAGATGAAGCATCCCACGCTTCGCCTAACTCCTGAAAAGCCAGATGGCTTCGGTTGGTGTAGGTATCCATGCCGTTAAAACGCCCGAGCGGCTCCTCTTCGCGAAGTTTGTCTGTCGCTTCGCGATCAACCGCAACCGTGGTTTTACAGCCAAACGGACCACAGTTTTCCGTTTCCAAAACAATTTGCTCGTGTTCCACATAAAGCGACTGAACGAATACTGAAACGATCGGCAATGCGATAAGCAAAAACATGACCAATAACGATGGCCACATGAATTTTAAGAATGTGCGATGTGGCATGAACTCCACCTTTCGTTAGGTAAGCCCCGAATCCCTCCGGGGCCTTGTTGCCAGAGAACCGTCGTAATGACAGAAGCTAAGTGATTACAGAAAACCCTGCTCTCGTGCAGAGGTCATATAAGCCGCTTCTACATCCTTGAGCGCTTGTTCTGCAGATTCGTTACCTAAGAGGAAGTCAGGCAGCTCCGCACCCAGTGCGGTATGCAGCAAACCCATGTAAGGCAGCATGGGGTAAGGGTTAGCTTGCTCTTGAACCGTTGCAATCACTCCCATCGCGGACGCGTCTGGCTCATAGCCTTCAATCAACCACACCGCTTTTTCTTGGTTGGCCTGCATCATCTCTGTCGAAATGGCATGGGTCATGACTTTGAACGTTGCCTCGGCGTCTTGCGGAGAAAGGTTGCTCGCTACTGTCCATCCGTCCCACCAGAGCGTCGCACCCGGTGTACTGTTCCCCGAAAATACCGGCGTATTGGTGAGTACTGTGTTGGCAATAATCTCCGGACTGGAGCCTTCATCATCAAGAATCGCAGTCGCCCGCGAGCCCCATAAAAGTGCCAGTGCGACTTTGCCGTCTTCCCACAAAGCCTGGGTGCTGTTGGAATCAAAGGTCAAAAAGTCAGGGTTCGAAAGCTCCGTCAGGGCTTTGAGCGTATTGAGCGTTTTCACGCCATTGGCATTATTGAGGTTCGGAATCGCACTGCCCGGTTTGAAGAAGCTCTCGCCAGTGGCGCTAAAGACATTGATAAACTCTTCACCGAGATTCCATCCGGTTTTGGTATTCAGGGCGACAGGGTATTTCATCAGTCCCATCTGTTGAATTTTCTTGCCTGCAGCAATCATGTCCTCAAAGGTTTTCGGTGGCTCGACACCTGCTTTTTCAAGGATATCTTTGCGGTAAAAGAGGTGCTGCGAATTCGCCATAAAGGCCACAGCCATTACCTTGCCGTCAATCTTGATCAACTGTGACGGCTGAAGGCTTTGCCCGTATTTTTCCACCATGTCATCGAGAGGCTGGATCAGGCCTTCATTTAGTAAGGGCACAATAGAGCTGGTTGATACAATGGCGGTGGAGTACTTTGCGGGGTTCGCTTTCAGCGCTGCGTTTTGTAGATCGCGGTGGTCTTTGGTTTGGTTTTTGGTCACGCTCAGCTTATCCGTGGTGCATCCCTCAGCTTGCGCTGCTACCGCGTGCAATGCGGGAAAGTCATTCGACAATATGTTGACCTTTCCTTCCCCTGCACCGCACCCGTCTGCGGCTGTCGCCTGATGAGTGATAGCGAGCAAACTCGCCATGGCTATCCCTTTCACGCTGCAATTCATGTTGCTCTCCTACTTCTTCATCCGATAAGCAATAACTAAAACGATTGCGTCTCTCACTAACTTGCCTGACTTCAAATTCAGACAGAAATAGATACGTATGCAAAAAGAAGGTTTGTAGTTTTATTCTTTTTTAGCAAGAAATCTTTCTTTCTAATTTGAGTGAAAATTGCGCGGCCATATTTGTTTTTAACTTATTGAAAAATGACAAATATATTAAAATAATGATATTTATCATTCATTTACAAAACAATGATTTTATTGATTTTCTTATTATTAAGAATTATCGCCAAGTAAATTTATTTGTGTGACCGCACTCAAATATCACTATTTTTCATATTCTAAAACTCATATTTCTCTGCTTATTTTGAATACGTACCCATTAGGTTTCATTCAACGTGGAGAGCAATCATGGCTGAAGTGCAGTTGCGTCATATCGATAAACGCTGGGGCGACTTTATCGGCGTCAAAGATTTCGATTTGACCATTCCTGACAAGGAGTTTCTGGTATTACTTGGACCATCAGGCTGCGGAAAAACCACCACCATGCGCATGATTGCTGGGCTAGAGGAAGCGACCAGCGGAGAAATATTGATTGATGGCAAGGTAGTGAACGACCTTGAGCCGAAAGACAGAGATGTGGCCATGGTGTTCCAAAGCTATGCGCTCTACCCGAATATGAGCGTGTACGAAAACATTCGCTTTCCGCTGAAAGTTCGCAACATCGACCCGGCCACCCATGATGAAAAAGTGATGCGTGCGGCTGAAATGGTCGAGCTCACTAATTTCCTACATCGCCGCCCTGCCGATCTTTCGGGTGGGCAACGCCAACGCGTGGCACTGGCACGTGCCATTGTGCGCGAGCCCAATGTATTCCTGATGGACGAACCCCTCTCGAATTTGGACGCCAAATTGCGGGTGTCGACACGCGCTCAAATCAAGAACCTTTCCCACGAGCTGCAAATCACCACGATTTACGTCACCCATGACCAGATTGAAGCCATGACACTGGCAGATCGCGTGGTTGTAATGAGCGCAGGAAACGTGCAGCAGGTCGGCACGCCAACCGAAATTTACAACTATCCCGCCAATACCTTCGTCGCCAGCTTCATCGGTTCGCCAGCCATGAACCTGATGAAGGGCACCATTGAAGGCGGCGTATTTACCGCAGAGAACGTCACCATCACAGGGTTGGATACAAGCCTTTCCGGCAACATCACGCTGGGGTTCCGCGCCGAAGATGCCGTTGTCACTGATAGTAGTGAAACGTCCAGCGGCATTAACGCCAAGGTCTTCTCCATCGAGCTGTTGGGTGATGCCACCATGATCACTGTCAAGGTCAATGATGAACTCGTCGCCATCAAAGCGGATAAAGAGTATGTCACCGACATTGGCCAACCTTTCTCCGCCACAATTTCCGCCAGTATTTGTCATCTTTTCGACGCAGAAACGGGCGAACGGCTCTCTCAACCGGAGTCAGAATAAATGAAAGGCTCAAGACCCGAACAGGCCACGCTCACCAAAGACACAGACATGACCAAGACGGAAGAAACCCGTCAGGTTATCGAGTCCATGGTCGATGGCCTGAACGATCACCGCATTGCTGATATCGGCGAGTTTTTTTCTGAGAGCTTTCGTTGGTTTGGGAATCAGGGCTGTGGCACCAAACATGGTTTGGAAGCCTTCCAGCGCAACTGGCAAAGGCCCTTCCAGGCAGCCTTTTCAGACAAAGTTTGCGTGGATGAAGCACGGCTTTACATGGGCGAATGGGCAGCCGCATTTGGCCATCAAACCGCCAAGCATACTGGCACATTTATGGGCATCGCCCCAACCGGACAACAAGTGGAAATCCGTTACATGGATTTTTGGAAAGTGCAGGACGGAAAAATCGTCGACAACTGGGTGATGGTGGATTTTCCGTACGTACTCGCTCAGTTAGGTGTCGATGCATTCAACGGCGAAGGCTGGGAAGCGTTTGACCGCAATGAAAAAGTCCCACCATCACCCGCTTCATAATTTTCACCCTTTTCGCCTTTAGAGGAAAAAAACATGACAGTCAGATATTTAAAAACAGGGAAGTCAGAGTCTGATAAAGAGAGCGACAACGAAAAAGTCGTCCAGATCGTTGCTGATACCCTGAAAAAAATCGAGCACGAAGGCGATGCCGCTGTTCGCGAGCTGGCGATCAAATTCGACAACTACGCGCCAGAATCTTTCCTTCTGTCCCAAGAGGACATCGAAAGCATTATTGCCAAAGTCTCCCCTGAAGACATGGCGGATATTCGCTTTGCCAACGAGCAGGTGACCAACTTTGCGAAAGTACAACTCGCATCAATGAGCGATGTGGAAGTCGAGACCTTACCCGGCGTCATCCTAGGGCACAAAAATATTCCGGTACAAAGTGTCGGCTGTTACGTCCCTGGCGGAAAATTCCCTATGGTGGCTTCGGCGCACATGTCGGTCGCCACGGCGAAAGTCGCAGGCGTACCACGCGTGATTGCCTGTACACCGCCGTTTAATGGTGAGCCTAACCCTGCAGTTGTGGCAGCGATGCATCTAGGCGGTGCCGACGAAATCTATGTGTTAGGTGGCATTCAGGCTGTAGGTGCAATGGCGCTGGGCACCGAAACCATCGCGCCAGTGCACCTGCTCGTCGGTCCGGGTAATGCCTTTGTGGCAGAAGCGAAGCGCCAGTTGTTCGGACGCGTGGGTATCGATCTCTTTGCTGGACCAACAGAAACCATGGTGATCGCTGACGATACCGTGGACGCCGAAATGTGTGCGACAGACCTTCTCGGTCAAGCAGAGCATGGCTACAACTCACCTGCTGCGCTGGTCACGACCAGTGAAAAGCTGGCGACCGAAACCATGGCGGAAATCGAACGTATTCTGAACATCCTGCCCACCGCCGACACCGCCAGTGTCAGTTGGCGTGATTATGGCGAGATCATTCTCTGCGATACCTACGAGGAAATGCTCGCCGTTTCTGAGGAAAAAGCCTATGAACATGTGCAGGTGATGACCGACCGGGACGACTGGTTCCTCGACAACATGACCTGTTACGGCGGCCTGTTCCTTGGCCCGCGTACCAATGTGTCCAACGGTGACAAGGTGATTGGTACCAACCACACCCTGCCGACCCAGAAAGCAGGCCGATATACCGGCGGACTTTGGGTAGGCAAGTACCTCAAGACACACAGTTACCAGAAAATCCTGACCGATGAGGCCGCAACCCTGATTGGTGAGTATGGCTCACGTCTTTGCATGCTCGAGGGCTTTGTTGGTCACGCAGAACAGTGCAACGTGCGAGTGAGACGCTATGGCAACAAAGACGTGCCATACGGCGAACCCGCGGCAAGAGGATAAGCATCCGTGACGATGGAAAATCACCGCATTGCCGACGCCTTTTCTCGCTGGCGTCAGTGTCAGAGAAACGCCGAACTTGGCGCGCTGGAAACAGCCGCCGAGGAGCTATTCGACCCCAATGCCGTGATCCACATGTGTCATCCTTTCGGGGACATGACTGGCGCGTCGCAATGGCTTCATCAAAGCTATCAACCTTTGTTTGAGGCAATGCCGGATCTTGAGCGTCGGGATACCATCGTCATTCATGGAAAAGACCAACACGGTCAGCAATGGATTGGCTGCTGCGGCTATTACTGCGGCACCTTTCTCAGTCCGTTTTTGGATATTCCACCGACCGGACACTTCACCCACATGCGCTATCACGAGTTCTATCAGATTGCCGATGACCGCATCGTTCAGGTGCAGGCCATCTGGGATGTGGTCGAAGTGATGATGCAAGCCAATGCCTGGCCAATGGCGCCATCGTTAGGACGGGAAGGACTGGTTCCGGGGCCAGCGACCCAAGATGGCGTGAAAGCGTTGTCGCCTGAAACGGAGGATACGCCATCCAGCGCCAGGCTTGTTTTAGCGATGCTTAATGACCTGATCCGTCACCCCGCCCAAGGTGGCCCCGAGGTGATGAACCTGACGCATTATTGGCACCCAAATCTGACTTGGTATGGCCCAGCGGGTATTGGCACTTGCCGCGGTCTTTCAGGTTTTCGTCATTGGCATCAAATCCCATTTCTCAACGCAATGCCTGATCGGGGAAAAGTGCACAGTGAAGCGGATATTCACCTGTTCGCACAAGACAACTATGTCGCGGTAACGGGCTGGCCAAACATGCGACAGACGCTCAGTGCCGATGGCTGGCTGGGAATCGCCCCCTCTGGTCAACAGGTCTCGCTGCGCAGTCTGGACTTCTGGCGTATCGAAGATGGGAAGATCGCTGAAAACTGGGTTTTGGTTGACCTTTTAGATGTTTACGCCCAGCTCGGCGTAGACGTTTTTGGCAGACTGAAGGAATTCAACAAAGCCAGGCCGCACCGTGCGGTCGAATTACCAAAGGAAGTATTATGACCATTGCCCTGCCCAAAACCCCTTCATTTGACCTCACTGGCATGCGTGCATTAGTCACGGGCGCGTCGTCAGGGATCGGTCTCGCGTGCGCCGCGGCTCTTGCGCGAGCAGGCGCACATGTCACCTTGATGGCACGTAGAAAAGACCAGCTCATTGCCCTTCAGCAAGCCATGGCCGACGAAGGGTTACATGCAGAAGCGCTACCCTTGGACATGACAGATCTCGCTGCGTTAGAGCGTGAAATGGACGCTCGCGAACCTTTTGATGTGGTACTCAACTCAGCAGGCCTGGCCAAACACTCCCCCGCTGTTGATACCCAGTCCGATGACTACGATCAGGTCTTCAACCTCAATGTGAAAGCGGCGTATTTCCTGTTTCAGTTTGCCGCCAAAAAGCTCATTGCCGCGGGCAAGCCGGGCAGCCTGATTTCAATTTCCAGCCAGATGGCACACGTGGGTGGTCTTGATCGCGCCGTTTACTGCGCAAGTAAACATGCCGTCGAAGGGTTTACCAAAGCCATGGCAATCGAGTGGGGTAAAAAAGGCATCCGCGTGAATACCGTTTGCCCCACTTTCATCAAAACCGACCTCACTGCGTCGACGTTTGCGGACCCGGAAAAGCGCGCCTGGATTGAAAGCCACATCAAACTCGACCGCGTTGGCGAAGTGGAAGATTTGATGGGCGCTGTGGTTTATCTCGCTTCAAATGCCTCAGCCATGGTCACAGGAACCTCGCTGAAAGTAGACGGAGGTTGGACAGCAGAATAATGGCAAACGATAAAGTCACCTCAACCGACGTCGCCAAACGCGCAGGCGTCAGCCAGTCCGCAGTCAGCCGGGTGTTTACACCGGGCGGTTCTGCGTCGAAAAAAACCATCGAGAAGGTCAAAAAGGCCGCAGAAGAGCTCGGATACAGGCCAAACGTTTTGGCACGCGCCATGGTCTCTGGCAAAAGCCGGGTCATTGGCCTGGTTGTCGCTTACCTCAATAACCAGTTCTATCCCGACGCACTGGAAAAACTTTCCAACCAGCTTCAGGAGCAGGGCTACCATGTCCTGATCTTCATGGCGAACAACTCGGATAGTGTTATCGAGGAAGTGATTGAAGAGATCCTGGATTATCAGGTCGATGGCATTATCGCCGCATCCGTCGATTTATCCTCGGAGCTTGCTGCACGCTGTCGCTCAGTTGGTGTACCTATCGTTCTCTTTAACCGCTCCCAACAAGGCGATGATTTCTCTTCTGTCACCTCTGACAATTTCAGTGGCGGCATTGCTGCTGCAGAGTTTCTTGTCGCCGGTGGCCATAAAAAATTAGCTACATTGCTGGGCTAGATTGCACATCCACCCAACGTGACCGGGAAATTGGCTTCCGTGCCGGATTGCAGCAGGCAGGTATTGATGTTCACTCCCGAGGCGATGGCATGTTCGACATGGACAAAGCTCGTGAAGCAACCCGCGCGATGTTCAAGAACGATCCGCCCGACGCTGTGTTTGTGGCCAATGATCACATGGCCTTGGCCGTCATGGACACCATCCGTTTTGAGCTCGGCCTTCGCGTTCCAGAAGACGTGTCCGTGGTTGGGTTTGACGATGTTCCCGCCGCTTCATGGCCTGCTTACAACCTCACCACACTGGCGCAACGCGCCGACATCATGGTGAGTGAAACCGTCAGAATTTTGCTGCAACAGATCAGCCATGAGAACGATGCACCTCAGAAGGTTGCCATTGGTTCGCCGTTGATCGTCCGCGGCTCAGCCAGATTACCGAAGGGATACACATCATGAAGGGCTTTAACGAAAAGTTTGTCGACTTTCCGGACTACATTCTTGGCATCACTAAGGAGATTTGGGAAGGCCGAAATCTCGCCTCACTGCACGACTACTATGCGGAAGATATTGTGGTTCGAACACCTGCAGGGCTCTCAGTCGGTAACCGTGATGTGATTGCCCAAACTGCGGGGATCCTCAACGAGCTGCCCGACAGAACGCTTTTTGGTGAAGACGTTATATGGAGTGGCTCACCCGAGGAGGGAATGCTGTCATCCCACCGAATTCTGTCAGAAGCCACGCACATGCATGACGGTCAGTTTGGCAAAGCGACGGGCACAAAACTGCGCTACCGCATTATTGCCGACTGCCATGCCATCAATAACCAAATCAATGATGAGTGGCTGATCCGCGACCTCGGCGCCATCGTCCGCCAGCTTGGCCACGATCCAAAAGCCTTTGCGATGCAACAAATCGCTGAACAGGGTGGTTCTGAACACTGCTCCCATCCCTTCACACCGGCAACCGATCAGTTAGGGCCCTACTTAGGAAAAGGCAATGACAATGTATGGGGACAGCACTACGCCGATGTCCTAACCCGTATGATGAATGCCGAATTATCGTGTATTCCCGAGTGCTATGACCGCGCCTGTCAGGCGGAGTATCCTGGCGGAGTCACCGTCAATTCGTGGGGACCTATCGACCAGTTCTGGATTGGGCTCCGCGCCAGTTTTCCGAACGCCACGTTCAAGATTGAACATCAGATCGGACGGGAAGATCCTCTCATGCCACCACGTGCTGCTATCCGTTTCTCGCTCCATGGGAAGCATGATGGTTGGGGCTATTTTGGCCAACCGTCTGGTGCCGAGGTTTACGTGATGGCCGCTGCACATGCCGAATTCGGGCCTTATGGCATCCGACGGGAGTTTGTGGTGTTCGACGAAACGTCTATCTGGAAACAAATCGCCCTGCACACAGGTTGATGTCAGTTATCAGGCTTATATCTTAAAGGAGAAAATAATGGAACAGCCTCAATGGGTGAGATTCGGCGAATTGATCCCGTGTCGTACAGCCTTTATCGATGCACATACACCGGGTTCCTCTGAAAAGGAGAACTTCACCATTATTGGCGGTGGTGTGTCGGAAAGCCCTGATCAGCACGTACACATCAACGCCACGCCGGGCTTCAATATTGGCGCGGCTGGCCAACCTCCCCGCTGTTTCAACTCTCTGCACTCCCACAATACTGCGGAGGTTTTCTTTGTCCTGAAAGGACGCTGGCGCTTCTTTTGGGGAGAAACCGGAGAAGACGGTGAAGTCGTCCTCGAAGAAGGAGACATTTTCAACATTCCTACCCGCTTATTCCGTGGCTTTGAAAACATCGGTAGCGATTACGGGATGATCATGTCGATACTGGGTGGCGATGATGCCGGCGGTGGCGTCATTTGGGCACCGCACGTCCGTGAGGCCGCTCAGGAACACGGCTTAATACTCAGTGAAACAGGCCGGCTTTACGACGCTAAGCGCGGTGAGTCACTGCCAAGCGGAGAGAGAGAAATGCCTCTTCCTCAGCAGGACTGGCTTGACGCTCTACTCCGCCCAGATGCGACAACCGTAGTTAAGTATTACGTCGCCCGCTACTGGGACATGATGGCCATGTCTGCCCAAGGCGCTGTGAGTGTCATTGGCGAGCATGGCTTATTGATCGACAAGCCGGGTTTTGAAGTCGATTTTCTTTCCCGTCAGTCACCGCTTCCCGAAACACTTCACGCAGAAAAAGATGTGGTCCTAATGGTGATGCGAGGACATTGGTCTGTCAGTTGGCAAGACAAGACAGAAATCTTCAATCCTGGTGACACTATTTGGCTTCCCGGAGGTACCGACTACTCACTCAAGGTCACTGCCTCCGGTGAAGCCAGCCTTTTTCGTGTCACGCGCACTGATGATCCTGCTGGCCTGACTTGGACTGGGGAAGACGTATGAATGAGCCATTAGTCCTGCTTCCCGGCATGATGTGCGATCACCGCCTGTTTGAGCATCAGGTTGCTTCATTGGGCGAAGAACGTGAAGTGATCGTGATGAATATCGATGGTCATGACAGCATGTCAGCGCTCGCAGCGGACGTATTGGAAAACGCCCCCGAGAAGTTCGCGCTGGGTGGGCTTTCCATGGGCGGCATACTGGCAATGGAAGTCTTCCGTCAGGCGCCGGAGCGTATCACCCGACTCGCGTTGATGGACACCAACCCCCGCGCTGAACTCGACGAAGTAAAAGAGGGCAGAAAACAGCACCTTGTTCGCACCGCAAACGGTGAAATGTTGGACGTGATGCAAGAGGTCATGATCCCTAAATACGTTCACCGTGACATCCCACGTCCTGATATCGAAAAGCTGTGCCTTGAGATGGCAGCGAACCTTGGCGATACCTGCTTTATTAACCAGTCACTCGCCCTTCGCGATCGCCCGGATCAGCAGGACACCCTGCGCACGGTAACTGTTCCTACCCTGATATTAATGGGAGAAGACGACCAGCTCTGTCCGAGAGATCGACACGACACCATGAAGTCGCTCATTCCCCATGCTGATTTCATCATTATTCCTTTTGCCGGGCATTTGCCCACACTTGAAAAACCGGAGGCAACCACACGTGTCCTGCACGCTTGGTTGAACGCTTAATGGATAAAAAGCTCTATAAACTCTTACTGAGTGTCGACACACCCACAGTCTGTAATGCAATAGAAGTGGCGCAGGGAGCGCGCGGTTTTGACCAGTTTACACGAGGTACACTGCTTGCTTCCGACCCCACCAGCAAAGCCATGGTCGGCTATGCGAAAACCGCGCAGATTGCCGCCATTGAACCTTCCAGCTTACCGCCGGAAGACGTTAAAGCGCTGCGCATGCAGTACTACAAATATATGTCCGAAGGCCCATTCCCTTCCGTCACTGTGATTGAAGATACGGATTACCCCGACGCTATCGGTGCCTTTTGGGGGGAAATCAATACCAATGTCCACAAAGGCTTTGGCATTTCAGGCGTCTTGACCAATGGCGTTATGCGCGATTTAGGCGATTTACCAGAAAACTTCCCCGTGCTGGCCGGCTCCATCGGTCCCAGCCACGCCTTTGTGCACATTGAATCAATAGCACAACCCGTCAACGTCTTTGGCTTAACAGTCAATGAAGGTGATCTTATCCACGCTGACCGCCACGGCGCCGTGGTGATTCCAAAAGACGTGATTCCCAAACTGGAACAAGCCATCCAAACCTTACTCAAAAACGAACAAATTGTGTTGCAAGCCTCGAAGGAAGAAGACTTCGACTTTGAGCGGTTTGAGCAGGCATGGGCGGAGTTCGAACGGGTCAGAACCTAACATCTTTCAGCTGCGCATTCCGCGTAGCTTTTTCCTCGCGCTTTCATGCGCGTCAATGAATGCGACACGGCTAAAAACAAGGAGTACACCATGAAGTTGTCAATGTTGATCACTGTCATAGCCGGACTTTTCACTGCCAGCGCCTCAATGGCTGATACCACCATCCGAATTGGGCATGCCACACCGGAAGTCTCCCCAATTCACCAATCGCTGCTCTATTTTGAAAAGGAAATCGAGAAGCGTTCCAACGGTGACATTGAGGTCGAAATATATCCTGGCGGCCAGCTCGGTGGCGTAAAGGAAATGACGGAGCTCGTGCAATCTGGAAACATCACCATGGCAACCGGCGCGTCCGTGCATTTGTCATCCACCGTTAACGAACTCGCGGTACTGGATCAGTTCCTGCTGTTTGCCGATGAAGAAACCGCACGCAACGTGCTGGATGGCAAAGCCGGTGAATCCCTCGGCAAGGCCATGGAAAAGCAAGGCCTCAAGTCAATGGGCTTTATGGAGCTTGGCTTTCGAAGCTTTACCAACAACCGCGCGCCACTGGACAGCTACGAAGCATTTGAAGGCTTGAGAATGCGCTCAGCGGATAACCCGATTGCGATTAAAGCGTGGCGCTCTGTAGATGCCGTGCCGATTGCGCTGGCATGGGGTGAGATCTATTCATCGCTCCAACAAAACCTCATTTTCGGTCAGGAAAGTGCGTTGTCTTCTATGCTCGTTGAGCGCTTCTTCGAAGTGCAGGATTACGTGTCCCTCACCAACCACATCTACTGGCCTGAGCTTTGGATGGCAAACCTTGAGTGGTATCAGGATCTCAGCGATAAAGACCGCAAACTCATCGATGAAGTCGCCCGCGAAACCATTTTGCTTCAGCGCGACCTTACCCTGAAAACCAACAATGAAACGCTGGCAGCACTGAAAGAAAAAGGACTGAAAGTGAATGAGCTTCCTCTTGCTGACCGCGAGCGCTTGGGTAAAACCATGAATGCGGCGATAGAAAGTGACATTCGCGAGAAAGTCGGCAGCGATTTCTACGACGAATTCATGTCCAACCTACAGCAATGATAAGTGCATAGGGTCTGTTGACCCTAGGAGTTGGTCAACGCCAGCTCCTTGCTCTGCCCTGCAAAACGTAAAAGGAAGTCTGTATGTTCCGATTTCTGGAAAAGTACTTCGAACCGACCGTGATTGTTGCCAGTCTGGTGACCATCATCATCACTGTGTTCGCTGACGTGATAGCAAGGTTCGCTTTTTCCACCTCTATCGTCGTGGCGAATGAGATTGCAAGGCTGTGCTTTGTGTACCTCATCTACTTTGGCATCAGCTATGCCATCCGTGAACACAGACACATGCGAGTGACCTTCTTCGTGGACAAATTCCCTTCGCAGTTCAAACGCCTCATCTTGTTTGTCAGCGAGTCAATTTTCCTCGTTTACTCTGTGACGGTTTGCGTGCTGGGTGTCGAAATCACACAGCAGGCTATCGCTCGCGGAAAAACACTCTCTGCGACTCAGTGGCCAACATCCATCCTTTACGCCGCGATTATCTTTTCCGGCCTACTGTGCTCACTAAGACTCCTCTACTCCCTTTACCAAATTGGCGTAAAGGGCGACATTTCGCTTTACCAAAATGAGGAGATGCCACAATGACGTCACTGATCCTCTTTCTCAGTTTCTTCGGTATGTTGCTAATAGGTGTGCCCATCGGCATCGCGCTGGGCTCAGCGTCGTTGATAGCCATCATGTACATCCCTTTCCTCAAACCTGATTTGTATGCACTCGGCCTTGTCAGCGGCATCAACAGCTTCACGCTGATCGCTGTGGTGCTCTTTACACTCGCCGGGAACATCATGAGTAAGGGCGGTATTTCCAAGCGTTTAATCGCAGTCGCCGATACCCTGTTCGGCCGTGCGCCGGGGGACTTAGGCACGGTGACCATCATGGCATGCCTGTTCTTCGCCGCCATTTCAGGTACGGGCTCTGCCACTGTGGCGGCGGTCGGGTTAGCCATGATTCCAGCTTTGGTTAAACGTGGCTATGACCGCGCCTATGCCGGAGCCATGGTCGCCAGTGCTGGTGGTTTGGGTGTGATGATCCCACCCTCTGTGGTGATGATTGTGTATGCGGTAGCGGCAGGAGTATCAGTGACCGCCCTCTTTATGGCGGGGATCCTGCCGGGGCTTGTTATCGCGTTAACCTTGATGACCTACAACTACTTTTACCGCAAGCAGGCCACACAGGTAAACATGGCAGAGCAACGGTCTGCCGCCACCGGAAAAGAGATTTTCCACGTGCTGAACGAGGCGAAGCTCGCACTGATTATGCCCGTGGTGATCTTGGGCGGGATATACGGCGGCATAGTCACGCCTACGGAATCATCTGCCGTGGCAGTCGTCTATGCCTTGGTGGTGTCTTGTCTGGTTTATCGCGAATTACCGCTCAAGGCACTGCCAAAGATCATGCTTGAATCGGCCATGTTGGTATCAGCGGTGCTGGTAATCATCGGTGCATCTGTGGCGTTTGGTCGTATCATCGCGCTGGAGAAAATTCCGACAGAACTGGCACAGTTTGTTCTTTCCATCACAGAGAACAAATACTTGGTGCTGGTGGCGATTCTGGTCTTGCTGCTCATTATCGGTACCTTCCTCGAAACCCTCGCTTCCATTGTTATCCTGACGCCAGTGCTGTTGCCTGTGTTAACCAAGTTACAGGTTGATTTGGTGCACTTTGGTATTGTGATGATCGTGGCGCTCGCCATCGGATTTGTTACTCCACCCTTGGGGGCAAACCTCTTTATGGCCGCACAGGTTGGGGAGATACCCTTCGAGCGGATAGCCAGGCGAATTTTACCTTGGGTGGCCGTGTTGATAGGCGCACTGCTTATCATCACCTTTGTGCCCGCAATATCGCTGATACTCCCTACGCTCTTTCTCGGTTACGGATAAAACAAAAGCCACCCGCAAGGGTGGCTTTTTGAAGCTATTAGCCATTTCTGTTATTTAAGGCTGCTGACGGGTAGCAGTGATCACAATCTCACGCACGCACACGTTTTGTGGGAAGGAGTACGCATAGCAAACGGTGCTGGCGATGTCATCTGCAGCCAGAACGCCGCCCATTTCGTCTTTCCAGCTGTCGTAACCAGCTTTGATTTCATCGCTGGTGGTATGGGAAAGCAGCTCGGTTTCTACCGCGCCAGGGGCGATGGTGATGACACGAACATTAGCATCCGCCACCTCTTCACGCACGTTTTCAGAAATCGCGTGAACCGCAAATTTAGTGCCGCAGTAAGCCGCATGGTTCGGGAAGGTTTTGCGGCCAGCCACTGAGCTGATATTCACAATAGTGCCGCCGTTGCGCGCTTTCATCGGTTCAAGCACGGCCTGCATGCCATTCAGCAAGCCAACCACGTTCACGTTAAACATGGTTTGCCACTCTGCGGCATTTTGTGTTGCCACATCACCCAGCAACATCACACCTGCGTTGTTCACCAGCAGGTCTACCTCGCCGTATTCCGCTTCGGCTTCTTTAATTGCTGCTTCGAATGTGGCTTTGTCAGTCACATCGACTTTACGACACAGAGTGTTTGGCAGGTTCAGCGCTTCTAAGCGTTCAACACGGCGCGCCACCAGCAGCAGCGGGTGACCCAGTGCAGACAGTTGTTTTGCAATCGCTTCGCCGATACCTGAACTTGCACCTGTAATAACAGCCAACTTTTTCATGATGTTCTTCCTCAAAGACCTTGTTGTTTTGGTTGAGGCTGCATTCTAAATAAGTCATCATTGTTGATATATATGTCACAATAAAACTCAGTGTTACCAAATGAACACCAATAAAGAAGTCCTCGGCGAAAGCCTTAGTGACATCCGCGCCTTTGTTGCTATTGCAGAAACTGGCAGCTTCTCTAAAGCCGCAGAATCGCTGAATGCTTCCCGCGCCCATATGTCGCGCCAGTTGAGTCAGCTTGAAGCGAGATTAGGGGTGCAGCTGATCATTCGCACAACCCGTTCCCAACGCTTAACCGCGGCAGGAGAAACCTTCTTTAGTCGCTGCCGGGCTGCTCTTTCGCAACTAGATGAGGCGATTACTCTAGCCAGCAACGATGCTGATCAGATGCGCGGCCATATCGCGGTGAACTGTGTAGGCGGTATCTTGGGAGAGTCTTTGATTGGTGATGTGATTCATGCCTTTTGCGCCAAGAACCCAGAGATCAGCATCGAGCTTGATTTCAGCTCAGAACGGGTTGATCTGGTGCAGTCCCGTTTTGATTTGGTTCTTCGAATGGGAGCGTTGGCCGACTCACTGTTGATTGGCCGTGAGCTCGGAGAAATCAAGATAGGCACCTACGCTTCACCAGACTATTTCACGCGCAAAGGCAGGCCATCACACCCAAAAGAGTTACAGCAGCATGACTGCCTGACTGGGTCTGTGACCAAGTGGCGATATGTGAAATCCGACGACCCAGAACAGCATACCGATGTGGAAGTTCACGGCCATTTACAATGTAAAAACGGTCATGTGCTTTTGAACGCGGCGCTTCAGGGGAATGGGATTTGTCGCTTGCCCGCGCTTTATTGCTCGTCTTATGAAGCGGAAGGAAAGCTACAATCGGTGTTTACTGAATGGAAAGTGGATAAGGTGCCGCTCTATCTGCTGTATCACAGAGACCGGCACCAACCCGCCAGATTGAAAGCGCTCATTAGTTACTTGGTCGCTAACATTCCGGCGAAATTAAAGGATTAGAAGCGGCCTGCGCTCAACTCGATACGTTGGGCGGCGTTGTCTTCATTCAGATCTTCAGGCGTACAAAGGTAAGGGCCTTTGCGGGCAAACACATCAATCGGGGCTTTGGCTTCGTCATCAAACACCGACACAGTACATAGGCCGTCTTCCAAGCTGAATTTATGGTTCACTGTGTAGCTTTTCCCTTCATCGACGTTGAAGGTAAAGGTGTTTACACAAGACGCACCACCTGCGGCAAAGCTGTTGGCGTGGAAAGACACATTCAGCGTTACTTTCTCGCCTCGCGGCATGGTCATGCTCTTGGTGCCCAGACTTTCCATGTACAGCCCCATCGGGTCTGTACATTCAAGGTGATCGGTAAAGAGGGTGACTTCGTGGTCGCCGTTAGCAATGAACAGCTTCTGTTGATTGGTTTTTTGCGTGTCATCCCATTCAGGATCGTAATCTTGTGAGTCGTTACTACCCACAAAATACAGAGAAGCCGGTTCAGGCAGTACCTCTCCTTTTTTCGCAGCTTCCTGCTCTTTCTCCTGCTGAGCCTCGATATCAAAAGTCGGTTTTTCTGAAGACGAACAGCCAGCGATGATCACTGGCAGCAGAGCTGCGAAGACGTATTTGTACATGAGAAATTCCTTTGCCAACCATGTGAAGGGGTTATCCCTGCCCTCACTTTTCTTTTGTTTTGCCTCACTTTATTGACTGCTTACAGACAGTTCAACCAATCTGCCCGGCATTTCGCCTTCCAGTATTCAAATTAAGAAAAATGCATGCGAATTTGCGGCTGGACATAAAAAAACTCCCCCACTTTTGCAAGCGGGGGAGCGTTTTAGGTTCTCTGTTCTTCGTTTAGTTATGCTGGCTCAGCAATCTCTTCTGGCGTTTTTTCCAGTGCAGCCGCTTTGGCTTTGCGGGACTTTCGTTTCTCGCGTCCTGCCAGCCACAGCAGTGGAACAACAATCAGGGTCGTGCCCACCACCATCAGCATATCCGGCACTTCACCGAACAACACCAAACCCACACCAACAGCACACACCAAACCGCTGTATTCGGCGCTGGCAATCTTGTTACTTTCCGCTGCGCGATACGCGATCACACAGGTCGCGGCGTAAACCAGAATGAAAGCAGTCGAGCCAGCAGCACGCCAGAACAAGTCGAGGCTGAACGGCATACCTTCATAAAGTGCCAAGGCAAAGGCTACTGGAATACCAATCAGGTTATGCAGCAGCAGAGTTTGTGGCACCGTCTGAATGCGCGGAATTTTCGGGATCAACAGGTTGTTGATGGCCAGCGTCACCGCCACAATCAGTGCTGACATTGCTGCCCAGCTAAACTCGGTTGGACGCACCAGGATCAACACACCAATAAAGCCCACTACCGCAGCCACGATCGACGGCGCAGAAAGCTTCTCACGCAGAAAGATCGCTGCAAGCGGAAGCATGATCAAGGGTGCTGCATAGAAAATCGCATTCGCTGTCGCCAAGGGCATCGTGGTCAACGCGATCACTGAGAAAAACACACCAAGCAACCAAATGTGCGCGCGCAGTGCGTGCCATTTCAGTCCCAACGTCAAATTCTTCACAGGTGCCGTAAAACAGAAAGGCAGCAAAATGAGCACGGCAGATACCTGACGAAACAGCGCGAACTGGAAGATGGCACCGTCTGGCCCTCCTTCCATGGTTTTAACCAGCGCATCGGAAAACGTTGCGCTGAGGTTTCCTATCACCAACAACGTCATGGCGAAACCTACTGAGATATTGCGCATACCTAAGGCCTCCTTTAAGCGAGAAAAAGCAACATAGCTCACAGAATCCTCATAGTAGCGGCACTTTTTCATGACGTATAATGATGATTATTCGGGTTCTATGAGTTTTTTAGATAATGAAACTTCCACCACTCCGAGCCGTTCAATATTTCGAAGCCACTGCCCGCTTAAACAGCTTCTCGCGAGCAGCAGAATCTTTGAACGTGACCCAAAGTGCCGTCAGCCACCAGATCCGTTTACTGGAAGATTTTCTGGGAGAGTCCCTGTTTGAACGTCAGGGTCGGAACTTGCATTTAACCCCGGTGGGGCAGCGTTACTATGATGATATTGGCGACCCGCTCCAAGCCATTGCCCGCGCCAGTCTTCAGGTTCGTGAAGGGGTTTCAGGCAACCTTCGTCTTGCAGTTTTCAGCTCGCTTGCGGTGAAGTGGCTCATGCCCCAGCTTTCAGATTTTCGCACTAAGCACCCTGAAATCGACCTTTCTCTTGAGATGTACGCTCACCGCCCGGATCTCTCAGACAAAATGGGCGACTGCTTTATCACCGACTTTGCGCCCGGCAAAAACTACGAATACGAGCTTTTGTACACCGAATACATTTACCCAGTATGCAGCACCAAAATCTGGCAACAAATCAAAGATAAACCCTTGCCTGAAGCGCTTTGGGAATATCCTTTGCTGTCTGTAAGATCCTTGATGGAAAACGACTGGAAAGAGTGGTGTAAAGTCGGAGGCTACTCGCTACCAAGAGACGTAAAAATTCACACCTTCAGCCATATGTTGCTCGCCACAGAAGCGGCGCGCTATTCCCATGGCGTCACCCTGCTCAACCACTACTTCATGAACGAGATAGACCGCGAGCAATTGGTTCGAATTCCTCTGCATGAAATTCCTACCGGAGATAGCCTCTATTTCGTCTACAAAAAACACCGCGCAAGACAGCCAGAAATCTTGAAACTGGGGCGCTGGCTACAGCAAATTGCCGCTGCCGACGAAGCCGCTTTTTAGTGCGGCTTCTTTACTCCTCCCTCTCATCTTATTCACTTCCCTCTCACCAATCCTCGAATCATTCTGAAACAGGTAGTTAGGCATTCACCCGCTGCCACACGTTTCGCTATATCGGTCTAGACTTAAATATGAGTCAAAATCACGATTTCACTCATTTCGTCTCGTTATTGAATCAGGGTAATTGCCGTCGTGAAGGAAGCTTGGCGCTTATTTATTTCAAAGTCCGGTGACATGCTGTCGCCCCGCAGGTCGAAAACGTCACTGGCAACGGCGGGTTTACTCGCGCTCATTTTCCTTACGTCCTCTCCAGTGCACGCACAGACACAAGATGCCAAGGCATATGGTTATTCCGATCGCTACGGCGAGCTGACCCCCACAGAAGTCTTCTCACTGGTTAAAAACCTTGATGCCATCGTGATGCATTACGCCTATCGCTATAAACCTGAATTAGCGAGTTCCCTGCCCAGAAAGATTATTCCTGTTCAGGGTTATACCCCTGATCGCGTGTTTATCGCGCTTACTGGCTTATCAAAAAGACTCAATGTGTTGGCCGATGACTACGGCGTTCCGAAAGTACAAAGCGTAGTGAGAGAGCAAAACAAAGCCATTCCGGCAGAGGTTTTCCTGCTGGCAGGCTCTTGTCTGGATACCCTGGCTCATATTCTTTCAGTGATGGAGCCAGAAAACAGCTTTGGCGATTTCTATAACAACCGGACCTATCGCCGTCCGAAAACACCGTCAGATGTCTATGCCTTGGTCGATTTGATTGATCGGAAACTGATTGTTTTGCTTGGTGAACAAGTGCAGCAGATAGAGTGAGCACAGATGAAACACAAAATATTTCGCATCACCATAGGTAAACGCCTGGCGTTCGGCTTCGGGCTTATCCTCGCCATTCTTGTCACGGCAGTGGTTATCTCCAATGACAGGTTGCGGGATCTTCAAAAGCTGGAACTTGAACTGGTCAACTCCACTTTTCCTTCCACGCTGGCTGCGAGTGAACTGGTGGGCGAAATCAACAAATCACTGGCGATATTACGTGGCTATCTGGTGCTTGGTGACGAAGAGTTGATCACGCAGCGTCAGGATGTGTGGGAAAACATCGATAACCAAATGGTGGTTCTCAAAGAAAACCAACTGAACAATCAACACATTGTGGGTTACGCAGAAAAGCTCTCGGCGTTGGATATCAGCTTGAAGCAGTATCGGAGCGCACAGGATGAAGCTGAACAGGTTGCCCACACCGAAGACGAGCAACCGGCAATGAAAATGTACAAACAAGACATTGCCCCTATCGTGATGAACCTGCTGCAAGACATCAATCAACTCGCTCAATTAGAACAATCTCTCCCCGCCACACCTGAGCGGAAAAAACTTCTGGGCGTGTTTGCCAACTCCAGCGCTTCCCTCTCGCTTGGCTTGGCCTCTGCGCGCTCTTATCTGATCGGGGGGGATGAGAACTACAAAGCAACCTACTTTCAGCATTGGACCACCAACAGCAGCACATTTTATGAAATAGAAAGCAAGCGTCACCTTCTGACGCGCGAGCAACGCGGACTCTTTGACAGCTATTCATCGATGCGCGATCGCTTTTCGAACGAAGTCGAAAAAATGTTTAAAGTCAGGGAATCCAAACGCTGGAACATGTCGCAATACCTCCTTGGTACCAAGGCTGCACCCCTTTCTGTTTTGTCACTGCAATTGGTTCAGGACCTTGATGCCCTGCAACGCGCACAACTGAAAAAAGAAGTGGCTCAGCTAGATGAAATGAACGCCTCCATCGCCCAAGTGCTGAAGCTCACCGGTATTGTCGGCATCATCGTGGGTGTGTTTATTGCCTTCACCATTACCCGTTCGGTGACACGCCCTATGATCGGGATGACACGCAGCCTCAAAAGTGTCGCGCGGGAAGGTGACTATTCCATCCGCCTCCCCGTGAGGGGGTCTGATGAAGTGTGTCAGTCAGCCATTGCTTTCAACAACCTGATGTCAGAAACCCAAAACGCGCTCAATGAAATCAATCAGGTCATGGAACGTATAGCAGAAGGCGACTTGAGCCTTCGCATAAACGGCGACTACAAGGGCGATCTGCTATCGATTAAAGAGGCAACAAACGCTTCACTGATTAACGCCGAAAGGGCCGAGTTTGTGAAGCAGTCTTTCGAAAGCGAAGCGCGAAGGGTGGCTGAGGAAAATGCCCGTGTCAGACAAGCTTTGGATTGCGTTTCCAACAACATCATGATGGCCAATAGTGAGCATCAGGTGATCTACATCAACAACGCGGCGCAAGAGATGCTGATAGACGCGAAGGACGATTTCAAACAGGAACTCTCCCACTTCGATCCAGAGGATGTGGTCGGCCACTCTATCGATTTGTTCCACAAAGACCCTCACCACCAGCGTCAGATACTGGAGAACGTAACAGAATCATTCACCAGCGAGTTTTTCGTCGGCAACAAGGTCATGGCAATCAATGCCCAGCCGATGTTTGACGATGAAGGAGAGCGTATTGGTACTGTCATTGAATGGACAGATCGCACTGATGAAGTGGCCATTGAACGGGAAATCGATAACGTGATTTCCTCCGCCGCCCGCGGCGATTTCAGTGCTCGTATAGAAATGTCAGGAAAGCAGGGATTCTTCTACAACCTCGCTGAGGGGTTAAACACGCTGACCAGCAACATCGATCATTCTCTGGCAGACATGCAGCGTATCCTCGCCGCCATGGCAAAAGGTGATCTGACCGAACGCATGGAGAAAAACTACGCTGGCAGGTTGGGCCTTCTCAAGCAGGACACCAACCAGACCATAGAGAAGCTGACAGACGTTATCCGCCGAATCCGAGAAACCGCCTCGACTGTCTCTGTCTCTTCAAGAGAAATCGTATCCGGCAATCAAGACCTCAGCATGCGCACTGACGAGCAGGCAGCGTCGCTGCAAGCCACTGCAACCAGCATGGAGGAGATGACCAGTACCGTGAAACAGAGCGCCGAAAACGCCTTCTCTACCAAATTGGTTAGCATGAAAGCACGGGCAAAAGCCAGAGAAGGTGGCGAAGCCATTACACGCACTATCAACGCCATGGAAGATATCAGCACGGCCAGCAGCGAGATTGGGGAAATCATTGGCGTGATAGACGAAATAGCATTCCAGACCAATCTGCTTGCCCTGAATGCCGCCGTTGAGGCCGCACGTGCGGGTGAACAGGGTCGTGGCTTTGCCGTCGTCGCTGGGGAAGTCAGAAGCCTCGCCCAACGCTCAGCCAGCGCTGCGAAAGAGATCAAGGAGCTGATTGAAGCCAGTAACAAGAAAGTGGCTGTCGGTGCGGAATATGTCAGTAATTCAGGTAAAACGCTGTCCGAGATTGTCTCCATGGTTGAAGAGATGGGTGGAAAAATGGCTGAAATTTCCGACGCGGCTCAGGAGCAAAGCATTGGCATCGAGCAGGTAAACCTCTCCATCACCAAGATGGACACAGTCACCCAGAAAAACGCCGCGTTGGTCGAAGAAGTCACCACCGCCAGTGAAGGAATGTGGAGCCTTTCTCAGGACATGACAGAAATGGTGGCCTTCTTTAACCTTCCTGAGCAAGACGACACCGACGTCATCGCGCGAGATAGTTCTCAAGATCTTGATGACGATGACTTCCTGGAATTCAGCGATGACAGCTATCGCGAACTGGATGACGACATCGAGACGCAAAGCCCACCATCAAAACCAAAGTTCCAGTTCGCATCAAAGACAAAAGACGATGTGGAAGACGATGACGACGACATTGAATTCGAGTTCTATGATGGCGATAACGACAAGTAGACGTTGGGACGACTAGGTGCAGAGAGCATCGACAAGCTGAGCCCGTCAATCAACTGCACAACCAATAAAAAGCCGGACATGAGTCCGGCTTTTTAGTTGTTAATGCAAGGTCAGGCAGTGCGGGTTTTAAAGAAGCTGACCAGCTCCTGTAGGTTTTCCGCTTCCACCAGCATATTTTCGCTGGCAGCCGTCGCCTCTTCAGCTAGGCCAGCATTCTGCTGGGTCATGTTATCCATTTCGGTGATTGCGCGATTGATTTCACCGATACCCTGCGACTGTTCCTGCGTCGCTGTGCTCATATCATCAATCATGGAAGAGACACTGCGAATCGAATCGACAATCTCTACCAGGTTTTCACCTGACTCGCGCACCAACTGGGTACCATCTTTCACCTTGTTGACGCTGGCATTGATGAGATCTTTGATCTCCACTGATGCTTTCGCACTTCTCTGGGCCAGATTGCGGACTTCACCCGCCACTACCGCGAAGCCACGCCCTTGCTCTCCAGCACGTGCAGCCTCAACCGCGGCGTTCAGTGCTAACAGGTTAGTCTGGAAAGCAATCTCGTTAATGACGCCAATGATGTCTGAAATCTGCTTACTGGAGTTTTCAATTTCAGCCATGGCGTTGACCGCATCTTCCACCACCGAGCCACCACGCTCAGCCTTTTTGGTGGCTTCACTGGCCTGCTTAACGGCGCTTTGCGAGGTATCTGCATTTTGCTGCACCGTAGAGGTCATTTCCTGCATACTGGCGGCAGTTTCTTCGAGGCTACTAGCCTGTGACTCGGTGCGATCGCTCAGGTCAGTGGTACCCACCTTGATTTCACGGGCAGCGTTACTGACAGACGTCGCCGTGCGGTTGATATCCACCACCAGCTCGTTCAATCGCTCGATGGTGGAATTCAGGGCTTCCCTGACAGGTTCAAACTCTTCATCTAATTTTGAAGGAATAGAGACGCTCAGGTCCCCTTTCGACAGAGACACCAAACACGCGCTGATTTTTGCCACAGCCCGCTTTTTAGCAGTAATGTCTGTGGCGTATTTCACCACTTTGAATGGCTTGCCACTGGCATCGCAGATGGGATTGTACGAAGCCTGAATCCAGATTTCCCTGCCGCCTTTGGCAAAGCGCTGGAACTCAGCAGACTCATACTCACCGCGGTTGAGTTTGTCCCAGAAGGCTTTGTACTCGGCTGAGTTTTTGTATTCAGGGGCAACAAACATGGAGTGGTGACGCCCTTTCACTTCGCTCAGGGAGTATCCCATCGCTGCCAAGAAATTCTCGTTAGCGTGGCGAATGGTGCCGTCCATGTTGAATTCAATCACTGCCTGAGATTTGCCTATGGCTTCAATCTGGCCTTCGTAATCGGCATTTTTCAGTTTTTGATCGGTTATGTCAGACGCATACTTCACGACTTTGAATGGCTTACCGTTAAGGTCAAAAATCGGGTTATAAGAAGCCTGAATCCAGATTTGGCGGCCGCCTTTTCCGACGCGCTCGAATTCCCCGGAAAAGAATTCACCTGCCGCAAGTGATTTCCAGAATTCTTTGTACTCCCGGGAGTTTTTCAATCCTGGGGGGGCAAACATCGAGTGGTGTTTACCCTGCACTTCTTCCAGTGTGTAGCCGACAGTGTTAAGGAAGTTTTCGTTGGCGGTGCGAATGGTGCCGTCCAGTTCAAATTCGATCACAGCCTGCGATTTCCCAATAGCTCGGATTTGACCTGAGAAATCAGCATTACGCATCTTCTGTTCGGTCACATCTGTCGCGAACTTCACCACTTTGAATGGTTTGCCATTGTCATCGAAAATTGGGTTGTACGAAGCACTGATCCAAACTTCTCTGCCGCCTTTGGCAACACGCTTGTATACGGCACTTTGGTATTCACCTTTGGCCAGTTTTGCCCAAAAGCCTTTGTATTCTCCGGACTGCGCTATTGCAGGCTCGACGAAAATAGAATGATGCTTGCCCACCACTTCTTTTTCGTCATAACCCATGGCACCAAGGAAGTTTTCATTCGCGCGAAGAATATTGCCTTTGAGGTCAAACTCGATCACCGCCTGACTGCGGTTAATGGCTTTAATCTGCCCCAAAGTGTCGAGGTTTTTATTTTTTTCCTGAGTAATATCGGTCGCGAATTTCACCACTTTCACGACGCCTCCTTTCGGCGAATAAACAGGGTTATACGTTGCCTGAATCCAGACATCGATACCGTTTTTGCCGATTCGCTTGAACTCACCGGACGCTGACTTTCCGTTTGACAGTCTTTGCCAAAAATCCCTGTACTCACTGGAGCTGGCAAATGCCTTTTCCACAAACAAGGAATGGTGCTTGCCGATAATTTCGTCCGGGGTATAGCCCATGACTTTCAGAAAATTCTCGTTGGCCGAGAGAATATTCCCTTTGGTATCAAATTCGATGATGGCGAGAGACTTATCCAAGGCGGCGATCTTGGCATTCGCCTCCGACTCGAGTTCTGCATCGAAGCCAAAAATACTGCTTATGGCTCGTTTCAGTGGTGACATGAAAGAGTTTTGCATTTTTGAGACTCCTGTTCCTCTCATAGAATACTAGTTGAAAATTCCCAATCTTCCTCTTGAGACGGGGATTAGTTCAAAAAAGCTAACCTAATGGTTTTAGAGAAAAAGAATCTAAGTGCTTAACATCAAAAAAGCCGGTGCACGAATCGTGTCACCGGCTTATACCCGAACAGCCTGAAGATGCAGGATTCAGCGAGTTTGGGTATATAAATTTAGCTTGGAATTAAAGCGTTAGATCAGGCCCAGCTCGCGCAGACGTTCCACTAGATAGCTGTTGGCCGTATAGCGCTCAGACAGCACCACTTCTGGTTTTGGGTGCAGGAACAATGGGAGTGAAATGCGCGATTTGGTCATGTCCGCCCCATCAGGATTCACAACGCGGTGCGTGGTCGATGGGAAGTAACCACCAGATGCTTCTTGCAGCATGTCGCCAATGTTGACAATCAGGTAGCCAAAATCACATGGCACATCCAACCACCCGCCGTCTTTTCCTAATACTTGCAGGCCAGGCTCATTGGCCGCAGGAAGGATAGTCAGTAGATTGATGTCTTCGTGAGCTGCAGCACGAATAGCGCCTGGATCTTCATCACCTTTCATTGGTGGGTAGTGCAGCACGCGAAGCAAAGTCTGCTCACTGCCATCCACCATGCTCGACAGGGATTGCGAGTACAGTGACGACACATTTTCCGGCGAGTGCTCTTCTATCCAGCCCAGCAGGGTTTTCGCCAGACCGTTGGCTTCGTCATAGTAGCCTTGCAGTTGATCTCTCAGATCATCCGGACACTGACCCCAAGGGTAGTAATGGAAAAACTCTTTGATGTCTCTCTTCTTGTGGCCTTTCGCCACCTCAGACACCTCTGCCGGGAATAGTCCGTCCTGTGTTTCTGGCTTGAATCGATATTGCATTTTCTCTTCGCTATCGAAAAAGCCTTGCCAGTTTTCATACACTGACGACACCAGATCCTGACTGATTGGGTGATTTTTCAGAACGCCAAACCCTGTTGAGCGCAGGGATTCAACAAAACGTTCAGCCGCGTCTGGCGCGTTGAAGTCGACTGCTTCCAATTTCATGGTGACTCTCTTGGTTTCTTTTTTGTTTGGGTAGATACCCAAACAACTTGAAGATGCAGCATTCAGGTCGTTTGGATATATATCGCACTTTCTTTGAAATGCGTTGCGAGAATTCTAGCAGTTGAGTGAAGCAGAACAATCTAAAGGGGTGAGAAAGGTGCGCTAGGTTCGTTCAACCAGCCAATGATTGAGCACTTCATTGAACTCAGTCGGCTTTTCAATCGGAACAAGATGTCTGGCATTGGGAAGACAAGCGAATTGCCCATCAGGATAGAGATAAGCGAGCACTTTTTTCGACGCGACGGGCGTGTAATCAAACTCTGAGGTCAGCATAAACAGCGGACATTTCAGCCTGGAAAGTTTGTTCAAAGCGTCCCAGTTCACCACGGCATTAAAGGCTGCAATGTAGCTTTCCCTGTGGTTTTTCGACCAGCGACTGATCACCTCATCCCGAGTTTGGGCGTGACCATCTCCCGGTAGGAGTTGCTTCGCCATCAGTTTGGCAATGGTTTCGACGCTAACAAACTTAAGTAAAAAGCGTCTTGAAGCCAGCATCCACCATTCATTGAGCTTTCTAGGGCGACATTCCGCCAGCGCATTTACCACACATAACCCCGCAACATACTTAGGAAATCGAGTTGCCAACTCAATACCGACCATGCCGCCCATTGACACCCCAACCACCAGCACATCGCGAAGTTCCAGCTTCTCAATCAGTGAAGCAATGATGACTGCACACTGCGGCAAACTGAAGGTATCAATGTCGCCGGGTGAGGCGCCGTGCAGCGGGAAGTCAGGTGCAATCACATCAAACCGGTCGCTGAATGCGTCGATTTGATGCTGCCAGTCTTCACTGCTCGAACCCAAGCCATGAAGAAGCAGGAGCGGTCGCCCCTGCCCTTTGCGTAGATAGTGAATATGAGATTCCATGTTTACAGTGTAAAGCTATCCAACACAGCGAAGTGTATCATCGCCTTTACTTTGCGCCTGCCACTCTTCGCGAAGCACCCCATAACGGAGCGAATCGTAGTACTTGCCTTCAAAGTAGCGAACCCGTCTTATCCGCCCTTCTTCCTGAAGGCCAAGCGCTTCGGCACATTTCATCATGCGCGGGTTACCCGACCAGGTTGTCAGGCCAATACGGGCGACGTCATAACGCTCAAAAAGATGGGTGATCCAAAGGGTCAGCGCTTTACGTCCGAGTTGTTTTCCCCAGTATTGGGAAGTGAAAAGCGTAATACCTACTTCCAACCAACGGGTCGACTGATCTTCCCAATAGCAGGAAAGGTAACCAATGGCCTCTCCGTTGTAGTCAATCACCATAGCAGTTTGCGCTTCTTTCAGGCGTTTAAACAGATGACGTCGGAATTGAAAGCGGGATTGATGCTCGAGCGGAAAATAGGGGGCATCGTGTGCCTTCCACTCGTTTTGCACATAAATGAAATGCCACAAATGATCACGTTCATCATTCCGGGCGGGTCGCAAGCAAATATCATCAAGCTTTAACATGTCTCTCCTTTTTCATGTCGCCGCGTTTACGCAGTCTTTTCTTTCTCCATTATCAAGCTACCGCAGCCATAAAAGGATAGCCAACAGAAAACGTTATTATTGATTATTATCGGCTTTAAACTGTGTTTCCTTCCCCAAATACACATCGTATTTCATTTTGTTGGCGATCTGATGCATTGAGCCAGCTATCAATTGGACATGTGAGCAGGTTTTTCTACGCTTGTTTATATGAACAAAGATCCATACAAAATGCACCATCACCATTAAAGGTCCGAGGACAGAACCTAGGGATACTGCAATGTCGCTAACACAACAACAAATCACACTGATCCAAACCAGTTTTAGCAAGGTGGAACCCATTTCTCTTAAAGCTGCAGAGATTTTTTATGACACCTTATTCTCTTACGACCCTTCCCTTAAAAGGCTCTTTAAAGGGGACATTAAACAACAGGGCAGAAAACTGATGGCCATGCTTCATGCCGCGGTCAATGGGCTGAACGACCTTGAGTCTTTGGTGCCTGTGTTGCATCAGTTAGCAGAGCGTCATGAAGGCTACGGGGTAAAGAAAAGTCATTTTACGCCGGTGGGCAATGCCTTGCTGCATACCCTGAAAGTCGGTCTGGGCGATGAATATACGCCAGAAGTTCGCGCCGCTTGGGTGGCACTGTTACACATAGTGGCAGACACTATGAAATCAAAAATGGCGGCTTAATCGGCCGCCAAGTGAACACTTTCACCTATCGCATTTCTTACTGACGCCTTTTCAATAGGCGTCACACTTAGCGGCAGCGGTAATTGCGGTGAGAGCATCTCTTCTAATTCCCCCACATTTGCGGCTGGACAGTCTAGCCATTTCCTCTGCACTTCAGGATTGAGCGGCAGTATTAACGGCATCGACTTCGCATGGTAAGGCGCGATTTTAGGGTGCGGCGGCAAAGTAATGATTGAACATGACAAGACTTCTTCTCCGGTTGTCCCATCAATCCAGCGCCGGAACAAACCACCAAACGCAATGGCACTCCCAACAGGATCCATCGCATAGGCGTTGCCTTGTTGGGTTTCCACGAAGCCTGACGCCGGAATAATGCAGCGCGTCTGGCGAAAAGCGTCAAAACCTGCGCTGCCTTTAACATTGAGTTTATCGCTACGGGTATTGAAGCTGGCGTATTTGGTGAGTGGGCGAATACGTCCGTCTTCATGGTGCATCAGCAGCCACCAACAGGCGTCTTTCAATACCGTCTCTTTCCCATTCGACACTACAATACTGACCGTTTCGGTGGGTGCAATGTCGTTACTTACCCTAATCGGAAGTTGGCCTAAATCTACGCCCAAGCTATCCAACAGCGCATGCATATAAGGATCATCAGTGACGTTAAAGCGTCCGCACATTGCATATCCTTTATCTTTCAATATTCAATAAAGTGTATACAAGGGTCAGATTGCACCCAAAAAAAGAGCCGCAATTGCGGCTCTCTAGACAGTTTTGATCCCAGCGTTACAGAGAGACAATCTCTGGGCCTGAGAACGCATTCACGGCTGGCGCCTCGCCCTTGAATTTCTCGTAGTCCACCAAACAGGTGTATGCACTACAAGCCTGTGCAAGCTCAGAGGTACCGACATCCAGTGTCACGGTATTTGGGTCGCCATAGGTATCAATCGCACCGATTTCAGAGCCTGTCGGGCCATACCACGCCCCTTCCTGAATACGGATAACACCCGGTGGGTAATCATCCGACACCACTGCGCCGGCAATCAGTTGTCCACGGTCGTTAAACACGCGGATCAGATCGCCATCTTTCACGCCACGCGCTTTGGCATCTTCAGGGTTGATGTAGGCAGGCTCTCGTCCCTGCACTGTGTAGGTTTCACGAAGCGCGGGAGATTCACACATCTGTGAGTGCAGACGTTTATCCGGGTGGCAGGATTGCAACCACATCGGGAATTTCTCTGACCCCGGACCACCGTGAGAGCGCTCGGCTTTCTCAAACCACATAGGGTGTTCCTGACAGTATTCGTAACCAAATCCGCCGATTTTGCGGCTGGTGATTTCGATAAAGCCAGAAGGCGTTCCCAATGGATTGAGCTCAGGATCTTCACGGAACAAAGCGTGACGGACAAAAGTACTGCCCTTACCAAAGCCGACATAACCATCCTTCCAGAAGGTTTCAAAGTCAGGCATTTCAAAGTTGCCTTTGTTGGCTGTTACACATTCATTGTAGAGCTTCTCAACCCACTGCATCTCAGTCATTTCCTGCGCGTACTCTTTGTCTTTATTCAGACCAAAGCGGGCAGTCAAACCCTTGAAAATCTCAAAGTCTGTGCGGGATTGATAGAGCGGATCCACCAGCTTGTGCATAGCAAGGACACCCGTCGCTGAATACGCACCGTAGAGGTCGATATCGTTACGCTCAAACTGGGTACAGGCTGGCAGCACAATGTCCGAGAAGCGGCAGGTCGCTGTCCACGCAAAGTCGATGGTGATAGCCGTTTCAATGTTGTGGTAGGCCTTCTTCATCCGGTTGTGATCCTGATGGTGGTGCCATGGGTTGTTACCACTCACCACGACCATTTTGATCGGCGGCAATTTCACTTTGCTGCCGTTGTAGTTGATCACTTTGCCCGGCTCTTCAATCGCCTCTATCCATCGCGCCACCGGAATGGTGCTCGCATAGCCTTTGAAGTCACTGTTGTTGTATTTCGGCTCCATGCCGGGGTCGAGGTTTCGAGGGAAACCACCCGGGCCAGCAGCGCCTGTCGCTGGCTCACCAATACCGCTGTAATGGTGCGCGTAAGAAACACCTGCGCCAGGAAGGCCAATACCGCCGAGCATACTCGCCAGTACTGCCCCCATCCAATAAGGCTGCTCACCGTGTTGCTGGCGCTGCACACACCAGCCGAACATCAATTGAGTACGTTCGCTGGCTAGCATTCGGGCAAACTCGCGAATACGATCAGCTTCTACGCCGCATATTTTGGATGCCCATTCCGGCGTTTTTTCGACTTTGTCTTTGGTTTTACCCATGACGTAATCGATAAAAGGTTCAAAGCCGAGGCAGTAAATCTTGATGAATTCTTTGTCGTACAAATCCTCTGTGTAAAGGGTGTGCGCCAGTGCCAGCATGAAAGGCACATCGGTTTGAGGATTGATGTACTGATGCTCACAGCCAAGGAATTTCTGGGTCTTGCTGACCACAGGGTCAACCGAGATCACCTTGATATCACCGCTGGCAACTTTGTCTTTCAGTTGATCGAAGTAGCCGTACACATCATGGGTTGGACACTGCCAGCCAACCTGAGCGTTTTTCACCGGATCGTTCGCCCAAATCACAATCTGCTTGGCATTATCCAACACCAACTGCCACGAGGTTTGCTGCGCGTATACTTCGGTTGAACCCAGCACGTAAGGCATGATGGTTTGTCCGGCACCTGTCGAATAATCCCCGATTTTCTTCACGAAGAAGCCGTGCATCGCCATCGCGCGCTGCATGTGAGTCGTACAGCTGTGAAACTGACCTGTCTGACGCCAGCCGGTTTGTCCTGCTAGAACGCCCGACGGACCATAAGTCTTCTGCACGCGCTCAAGTTCGCTATAGAAGAGATCAAGCGCCTGATCCCAGGTCACGCGAACAAAACGGTTATCACCGCGTGTGGTGTTCCAGCCTTCGGCACGTTTCAACCAATCAAGGCGCACCATGGGGTAGCGCACTCGCGATGGGTTATAAATAAGCCCTTTCACCCCTTCCAACATTTCAGTCGGGTGTTTGTCATGGCTGAACGCGACCACCTCGGCGACTTCACCGCCGACGATACGGGCGCGGAATGCACCCCAGTGAGAACCAGAGGTGCGCCAAGTGCCCTCCAGCAATTCAGAATTGGCGTGTGCGTCTGTAGCAACGAGAAGGCTGGGACCAATGACAGCCGTTGCACTGACAGACAACATGCCTTTAAGGAAAGTTCGTCTATTGATTGTCATCCTGTTATCCCTCTCAGTGTTCTACAAAGGTGCTGGAATGTTTCTGCAGGTACTTGAGCACCAAAGCCTGAGTTGCCTGATCAAAGTTAACAAAGCCCATCATGCCGTCGAACATGCCCGGCCAGGTGTTGGCGTCAAAGTGCGCCACATCAGGCTGGGTATGACACAAGCTACAGTTAGTGTCGTAAGCCTGTTTCGCTTCGGTCCAGATGGGGTCGATAGTGTCGAGGAAATCTGCTTTTTTCACCCAAAGATCCACTTCAACGCGCTGCCAGGTAAGGCCGGTCAGGTCGTCTTCTTTGGTTTCAAAAGTGCGGATATCGGTCTGGCTTTGTGCCACTTCTTTCGACAAGGCGGCGGAGGCGATATTCAGGCCAAAGTCTTCGTAGATCACACGACCAAAACCTTTCATCTTACGCCAGCCAGCGAGGGTGACTTTCGCCGCGCTGTCGTTCTCTTCAAGAATGGTCACCATAGAAGCAGGCTCGAGCACACCACCATCTTGTTGCAGGCCTTCATCAACATACATTTCCAGGAAATTGATGCTGTAAATCGGCGCACCTTTGTTGAAGTCTGTGCTGTGAGAGCGGGAAATCAACTTACCGATCAAGCCACCGGTTGAATCCATTTCCGCAGGCAGTTCGTGAGCGATCCCTTTGTGGCAGTCGATACAGCTTTGGTCGGTTTGCGCCGCATGCTGCATTTGGAAGCGCGACGTTGGCCTCATCTTATCAAACTGCATGCTGGCGTAATTGTGGCAGGCCTTACACTCTTTCGAGCCATTGGCACTGAACCTCGCCCATTCATGCTGTGCCAGCTCCAGCCGCTTATCGAGAAACTTCTCCCGCGTGCCAATCACACCGAAGACCTGAGCAAATACTTCTTTACTGGCCTGCATTTTACGGGCGATTTTATCGGTCCAGTTGTGCGGCACGTGACAGTCAGGACAAGTGGCACGGACACCGGAACGGTTAGACCAGTGGACAGTTTTCTGCAGCTCCGGGTATACGTTGTCACGCATGGAGTGACAGGAAATACAGAACTGCTCAGTGTTGGTCAGCTCCAGCGCGGTATTGAAACCACCCCAGAAGATCACCCCAGCGATAAAGCCCCCGAGCGTCAATGTCCCGAGACTGATTTTGGTAGCAGGACGCCGCATGGTCGCCCAAAGTTTTCTAAGAAATTCTTTCATGATTGTTTGCTCTTGATTGGGTCAGTGTATGTGCATCGCTGTTAGCCGTGACCCGGAGGGCCAAAAAAGAACACCTGACTCATCCAGATGAGAAAACCATATCCACCAATCAATACCACGCTGAGAATGGGGAACAGGAAGACGGCGATAAAGAAGAAAGCACGCCACTCAAACGTCCCTTTCTCGCCTTCCTGAACAATATCTGTTTCGCTTTTTTCCATGACGTTGTCCTCGCTTTTCCAGCTTCTTTTTATATGCCAAGCCGGAATTGAAAATGTGCTCCCCACAAGTCTAGGAGAGCATCGCTTTTCGCGTGTCTCTTTATTGACTCACAGAACAACACAAAGCCTTTGAATACAGTACGCTAGAGGGTATATGCGTTAGGAAGGAAAACTATTTCATTGTTAAGACTGGGGACAAGTTGTCCCCAGTCTTGAGTTTTACTGGCCTGTGGCCACTTTGAGGACTTCTGAAAGTTCGGTAAGCAGCTTTTGCGTATCGTCAGACAGACGGTTGATTTCACTGGTCGATTCAGAAGAACGGGTCGCGAGTTGACGCACCTCATCTGCGACCACGGCGAAACCTCGGCCATGTTCACCAGCACGCGCTGCCTCGATTGCCGCATTCAGTGCGAGCAGGTTGGTTTGCTCGGAAATGCCGTCGATGACCTTAGCAATATTGGAAATCTCTGAGCTGGATTTCGCCACCCCATCCATGATTTCGCCCATGCCATCACGCTGCTGAACCTGAGCCGTCACATCTTTCACGAAGGCGGTGTACATGGTTTTGCCATCAATCTTCACCTTGGAAAGAGACAAAAGGCCGTGATAAAGCTGCCCATCTTTACGGTGGATGGGCACTTCTCGGCTCGAACCAACAATTTTGTCGTTCCCTGTGACGCGATTTGAATTCACGAGCGAGTCATGGTTAGACTGAATTTCTGGTGGCACAAGTAACTTCACATTCTGACCAATCACTTCCTCCGACGAATAGCCCCAAAGCAATTCTGCTGCCGGATTAAAGAAGGTCACGATGTTGTTTTCATCGATGGTGACCACCGCATCCAGTGCCTGTGACAAGGTCTGGTTGATAGATTCCTGTGCCATACGCTGGGCAGAAATATCTCGGACAAACGCTGTGTAACCGATATTGCCACCGATATCGACTTTGGAGAGCGAGAAGTTCACCCAGATTCGGCTGCCATCTTTTCGCTGCATTTCCAACTCGCGGGCATTACCAACGATTTTGTCGTTGCCGGTACGGCGGTTGGTGTTGACGTAGTTATCATGGTTGGCCTGAAACTCATCTGGCACCAGCATGCGCACGTTATTACCGACCACTTCATCCGCCGAATAACCCCATAGCTCCTCTGCAGCAGGGTTGAAGAAGGTTACGTTATTGTCGGCATCAATACTGACCACAGCATCAATAGCCTGACGAAGTACCTGCTCGGTTTCCTCACTGGCAAGCTTCTCTTTGGTGATGTCACGGGCAAACGCGGTATAACCCACTTCGTTCCCGACTTCGACACGCGACAGGGAGAGATTCGCCCAAATCCGGCTACCATCGCGGCGCTCTAACTCGACATCCCGGCTCGTACCAACAATGATGTCAACACGGCTCTGACGGTTGGTGTTCACGTAGGTATCGTGAAACTGCTGGATTTCCTTTGGCACCAACATCTTCACGTTTTTTCCAACAACTTCATCTGCGCTGTATCCCCAAAGGGCTTCTGCTGCAGGGTTCATGTAGGTGACATTGTTCTGACCATCGATTGACACCACCGCATTAACAGATTGCTCCAGCATTTGCTTGTTTCGCTCACGCTCACCGAACTCTTTGGAAATATCCTTAACAAAGACGGACAAGCCTTTCCCACCAGAAACCGTAATTTCGGAAACATTCACTTCCACCCAAGCTTGACCGTTGAGCTGGGTTTGAAATGAACCTGTATTCAGGCTTCCAAGATTGAATGAGGAGATATCTTTCCCCTTCGCATCTTTTGCGGACATATTGAAAAGCCGTTCTGCCGATGCGTTGATGTAGCTCACACGGTTTTTACTGTCCGTGTAAAGCACTGCATCGTTGGCTTTGTCCAGTACTTGCTTGATGACGCTGTCGTTGCTGTTTCCGAAAAGTCCCATGTCTCTGTCCTACCTTGAGTATTGGAAGTCAAAAGCTCACATTTGTGACTAATACTCAAATCTTAGACAGCGTTGGAGATAACCCCAAATATACAAAGTTTGTTTTTGCAACTTGGTGATAATTAAGTGCTAATGAAAACTCGTGGATTTAGACGCCGTATTTACAGTGTAAAGCAAGATAACACCCAAAAAGCCCGACAAATTGCACTACGCTGAAAGGGTTAACCCGTTAAGGAATAAAACAAAAACAATGAAACCCAGCGCATCACCTATTCTCTATCACATTTATGTGCGTAGCTTTTATGACAGCAACGGTGATGGCATCGGCGATCTGCAGGGCATCATCGACAAACTCGACTATTTTGACTGGCTGGGTGTTGATGGCATATTGCTTTCCCCTGTCTTTGAATCTCCCCTTAGCGACTTTGGCTACGACATCACCAGCCTTCGCGGACTCAACACCGAGTACGGTGACATGGAGACTTTCACCAAGTTGGTAGAGGAAGCCAAAAACCGAGGGCTTTCCGTGATGCTGGATTTTGTCGCCAACCATACATCCAGCAAACACCCTTGGTTTATTGAAAGCAGTGCCAGCGCTACTTCCGCTAAGGCGGACTGGTATATTTGGGCACCGGCGAAAACCGATGGCACACCACCGAATAACTGGCTAACCATATTCGGAGAATCTGCTTGGCGTTGGCACCCCACGCGCGGGCAGTACTATCTGCACAACACGTTAAGCAACCAACCTGACCTCAATTACCGCAATCCCGACGTAGTGAGAGAACTCAATAAAAGCGTGCGGTTTTGGTTAGATACCGGGGTAAGTGGTCTGCGCTTAGATTCTGTGAACCTGTTTCTTCATGACGATAAGCTTCGCAACAACCCACCCCGACATTTGGGCTGGCAAGATGATGCCCGTACCGATCCCTATCGTTACCAGAGCCAGCGATATAACATCAGCCGACCGGAAAACATTCACCTGCTCAAGCAACTTCGGGTGATTGCTGATGGTTACGACGATAAAAAGTGGCTGCTGGGGTCTTTGAGCGATCCCTCTCCTTACGCCGTGATTGACCGCTACACCAGTGAAGGTGACGCCCTGGATGCAGCCAATGTGTTCGAGTCGCTGAGTCTTTGCCACAGTGTTGGACAGGTGGGTGAGCAGCTCGATGATTTTATGAAGTCGGTGCATCCCGGCATAGGCTGCTGGAGCACGGGAAACCACGATATTGCCAGAACCGTCAGTCGCTGGCAGGACGCCAACAATCAGCCAGAGGCTGCAAAATTACTCCTGACTATGCTGATGTCGCTGCAAGGGGTGATCAGCCTGTATCAGGGCGAAGAGCTGGGATTGCCAGAGGCCGATGTCCCGCCTTCTCAGCGCAGGGATTTATTTGGTAAGCAGGTGATCGCCAATTATGTTGGCCGCGACGGATGCCGCACACCAATGCCTTGGCAAAGCAGCAAAGAGAACCTTGGCTTCAGCGCATCACCTCCTTGGCTGCCCGCCGATCCTAAGCATTCAGAATATGCCATCGATAAACAGCAACAGGATGAAAGCTCTGTGTTGCATTTTACCCGCGCCTTGCTTCTTTGGCGCAAGCAACATGTCGCCATGCAGCATGGTGCTTGCCGCGTACTGGCCTACAACCAGACTCTGATGGTGCTGGAACGCCACCATGAGGAGCAAACCCTCATCATTGCACTCAATGCCTCAAACAATGAAGCAACAGTGAGGCTGAACCTGCCCTCTGAAGCAAAACCTCTTTCGCTTCCGCACATGGCTAATGCAGTGCCCGAAAATCATGGGGTGCTGAAGCTTCTCCCCTGGCAAGCATGGGTCGGCGAGCTTAATCGCAGCTAACTAATTTAGGTTTGCCTCAACCTTGTAGCACGTTAGGCATTGAAAAACAGGCCATACTTACGTCTAACGATCTTCGACACTAATACTAAATAGGCGTGAAAAACGCCAATCACGTTGGTCGTCTGAAGCAATGTCGCTTAAAGGAGTAAGTCATGACAGACCCTGTTGTATCCAATAACAAACCAATCAAAGTCGAGCTCGAAAAGGTAAAGAATATTACTACTGCCGGTGCGGACGCTCGAAGAAGCAACCCTATTGTGACGGCTCCCATGCCGGGACGGAGTTTACGCCTCTGGCCTATAAGGCAGACAAAGATGGCGAAGCTTGGTTTTGCGCCTGTAAACACACCGGAAATGAGCCTTTCTGCGATGGCACCCATACCCGCTATGCAGATACGGATGTCGGAAAAGAAATGCCGCCGGTTCAAAGAGAAAGCGCTTCCCCCTCGCCAAAAGCGACCAAGGAAGAGCCTTACGTTGAGTTGATCCACCAGCTCGCAAAAGAAGGACTGGAAAAGTTTGGCCACCACGGGCCGATGACCTCCATGGGCGTGCCACGCTACCAACTCCCAACCTGGGACGATATCCAGATCATGGTGGCGCAAATGGCAACGAAACCACTTCTGGATGACGCTTCTGTCGGCACTGAGCTTATCGTTGGTCCACGTGCGAAGAAGCCACTGAAACTCGACACGCCGCTGTTTGTGTCTGACATGAGTTTTGGTGCGCTGTCAGAAGAAGCCAAAGTGGCACTGGCAACCGGTGCGGAAAAAGCAGGTACAGGCATCTGTTCGGGTGAAGGCGGTATGCTGCCCGAAGAGCACGCAGCGAACAGCCACTATTTCTATGAGCTGGCAAGTGCCAAGTTTGGTTTTGAGCTTTCCAAAGTGCGCGATGTTCAGGCCTTCCATTTCAAAGGTGGTCAGGGTGCGAAAACCGGTACAGGTGGTCACCTGCCGGGCATCAAAAACCATGGAAAGATTTCACAGGTGCGCGGTATTCCAGAAGGGAAAGATGCCATTTCGCCATCCACTTTCCCTGATCTGAAAACACCCGCGGATTTTGCACGCATCGCAGACGAAGTGCGCCGTGAAAGCGGCGGCATTCCTATTGGTTTTAAACTGAGTGCTAACCATATTGAAGCCGATATCGGCTTTGCGCTGGATGCAGGCGCTGATTACATCATCTTGGATGGGCGTGGCGGCGGCACAGGTGCTGCGCCGACACTATTCCGGGATCATATCAGTGTGCCAACCATTCCGGCGCTGGCGCGCGCAAGACGCTTCCTGGATGCACAGGGCGTGAATGACGTTACCTTGATCATTACTGGCGGGCTTCGCGTACCGAGTGACTTTGTGAAAGCGTTGGCTCTGGGCGCGGACGGCATTGCCCTCTCCAATAGTGCGATGCAAGCGATTGGTTGTGTCGGTGCGCGCATGTGTAATTCCAACATGTGTCCGGCTGGTATTGCAACGCAAGATCCAGAGCTTCGCAAACGTCTGAATGTGGAGGCAGCTTCCGAGCGACTCTACAACTTCTTCACTGCATCAACCCATCTGATGCAGGTGATGGCACGCGCTTGTGGCCACGATCATCTGAGTAAATTCACTCACAGTGATCTGGCGACTTTCAATAAGGAAATGGCAGAGCTTTCCGGTATCCACTACTCCGGTACGGGCCCTTCAACGCTCTGATTCGCTTCCATTTAGCAAACAATACCAATCACAGTAGGTAGGTGATCAGAAATAGCGCAGGAAAAATGCTCGAGAACAAGGCGAAAAATTTCGATAAGTAGTTATTCTACAATCAAATTTTTCAACGCAGTTATCGAGCATTTTAACAAGCTAGGATGAGCAGATATTTACTACGATTGGTATAATAAAGAGGCAGGATTAAAATCCTGCCTCTTTTACGTTTTAAGCGGTTATTTGCTAATTACGGGGTCACAACCAGTGACGGTTTGGTTTCGCCCACCACAGAGCGTTTGAAAGCCTTTCCATCGCGATCAAACAGGTGGCAATAATCCGCAGGGAACTCAATACAACGTTTATCCCCTGCACGGATATTGGTTTGCCCCTCAGTACGAATCACCACTGGCTCGTTGCTTTGTGGCGTATTGAAGTACATCAGACACTCGTTGCCTAACTGCTCCACCACACTCAGCTCCACACCACCTTCTTGGATCGCATCTTTCTCGCCGAAACGAATATGCTCGGGACGGATCCCAATCACACACGGATCGCCAACGCTGGCCCCGATCGTGTTGGCAGAGACTTCCACTTCCTGACCACGGTGGATTTGGACGCGGGTCGTCTTCTCGCCGGTTTCCACAATATCCGCCGTCAGGAAATTCATCTTCGGTGAGCCGATGAAGCCGGCCACAAACGTATTCGCTGGGTGGTTGTATAGCTCAAGCGGAGAACCCACCTGCTCAACACGGCCAGCATCCAGCACCACGATCTTGGTGGCGAGTGTCATCGCTTCCACCTGATCGTGGGTCACGTAGATCATGGTTGCGCCAAGACGTTCGTGCAGACGGGCGATTTCCATGCGCATTTGCACGCGAAGCGACGCATCCAGATTCGACAATGGCTCATCGAACAGGAAGACTTTTGGCTCCCGTACAATTGCACGGCCGATCGCCACACGCTGACGCTGACCACCGGAAAGCTCTTTCGGCTTGCGTTCCAGCAAGGGTTCCAGTTGCAGCGCCGCTGCCACTTCGCGCACTTTCTCGTCCACGGTTTTGGCTTCGGTTTTCGCCAGTTGCAAGCCAAACGCCATGTTCTCGTAAACCGTCATGTGCGGATACAGGGCGTAGGACTGAAACACCATGCCAATACCGCGCTCCGGTGGTGGCAGATCATTACAGACTGTGCCGTCGATCTTCAGATCGCCCGTGGTGATATCTTCAAGACCTGCGATCAAGCGAAGCAGGGTCGACTTACCACAGCCTGACGGGCCAACGAACACCACAAAGTCGCCTTTATCGATGTGAAGATCCACATCCTTGGTGACATGTACCTTGCCAAACTTCTTGTTAACTTTATTTAAAATGACCTCAGCCATATTGCGTCCTTACCCTGTTAGTTCATTGCAAATGCCGCCTGATACGGCGGGAGGGTGACCGATCCATTTTCCAGCCTGAATGCAAATCCATGACCTTCCAGCGCCTGCCAGTTTCCTTCCGGCAGCGAAATAGTCATGTCTGAATCGGACAGGTTAAAGGCCACCAGCAGACGTTGCTCGTCGTTGTAGCGCACGAATCTGAGCCCCTGCGCATTGGACTGCACATCACTCAACTCGCCATCCACCAGCGCGGCGAACTGCTTACGCCAGCGAAGGTAAGTGCGGTAATGAGCCAGCATGCTGTCGCTTTGCTGCTCTTGCTTATCCACCGCCAGCGCGTTGTGGCGTGGGTCAACGGGCAGCCAAGGTTCTGCAGAGCTGAAGCCTGCGTTACCTTCATCACCGACCCAAGGCATTGGGGTACGGCATCCGTCCCGGCCTTTGTATTCCGGCCAGAAAGGAATCCCATAAGGGTCCTGAATTTTCTCAAACGGTATATCCGCTTCAGGCAATCCAAGCTCTTCCCCCTGATACAGGCACACACTGCCACGAAGCGAGGTGACCAAAGCCAACAGCACTTTGCCGTAAGCCACTTGATCCGTTTCATCCTCGCCCCAACGGGTGATACAGCGCACCACGTCGTGGTTTGACAGCGCCCAACATGCCCAGCCATCGTTGATGGCCCCTTCGATTTTCTCAATCACGGAAGCCAGGTAATCCGGCTTGCGGTGAATGTTGAGCAAATCAAAGGTGTAAGCCATGTGCAGCTTGTCGCTGTCTGCCGTGTACTGAGCCATCAGTGCCAGTGGGTCATCGTCGCCGATCTCCCCAACAGTGGTGATGCCATCGTACTGATCGAGCAATGCACGCAGCTTTTTCAGGAAACCGAGGTTTTCCGGCTGCGAAATGTCGTACTGGTGTTTTTGCATTGAATACGGATTGGTTCCCGGCACGCCGAGCGATTTACTGTCTCCTGTCGACAACCCAGGGTTGTCACGCAACTGACGGTCATGCATGTAGAAATTGACCGTATCGAGACGGAAACCGTCGACGCCCAAATCGAGCCAGAATTTCACGGTATCCAACAGGTGTTCCACGACCTCTGGGTTGTGGAAGTTCAGGTCAGGCTGGCTGACGAGGAAGTTGTGCAGATAATACTGCTGACGTCGGCTTTCCCACTGCCAGGCACAGCCACCAAAAATGGAGAGCCAGTTGTTTGGCGGTGTGCCGTCAGGCTTTGGATCAGCCCAGACATACCAGTCGGATTTCGGGTTGTCCCGGCTCACGCGGCTTTCCTGAAACCAGGCATGTTCATCCGAGGTATGGCTGAGAACCTGATCGATCATCACTTTCAGCCCCAGATCGTGCGCTACCTGCACCAGCAGCTTAAAGTCATCCAGTGTGCCGAACAGCGGATCGACGTCGCGGTAATCGGATACGTCGTAGCCGAAGTCTTTCATGGGCGATGTAAAAAAGGGCGACAGCCAGATGGCGTCTACGCCAAGCGCCGCCACATAAGGCAATTGCTGAGTGATCCCCGGCAAATCACCGATCCCATCCTGATTGGCGTCGTAAAAGCTGCGTGGGTAGATTTGGTAAATAACCGCGCCGCGCCACCAGGTTGATTCTTGTTGTTTCATGTTTCTGATTATCCCTTAACTGCACCGGCAGTGAGGCCGGAGACGATTCGACGTTGGAAGACCAGCACCATAACGATGAGCGGCACAGTCACAATGACGGAAGCCGCCATGATGGTGCCCCACGGCAATTCGTATTGACCGGCACCGGAAATCAGTGCGATCGCCACAGGAACCGTACGTTGCTCATTGGTCAGGGTGAAAGTCAGGGCAAAGAGGAACTCGTTCCACGCGGCGATAAACGCCAGCAGACCTGTGGTCACCAATGCTGGCCACAACAGCGGCATCAGCACTTTGGTGATGATCTGCCACGGCGTTGCACCATCCACAATCGCAGCTTCTTCCAGCTCAAGAGGGAGTTGCTGCATGAAGGTGGTGAGTACCCAAACCGTAAACGGCAGCGTGAAGATCATGTAGGCGAGCGCCAGACCTGGCATGGAGTTATAAAGCCCAAACGCTCGAATGAGCTCAAACAGGCCAGAAAGTACTGCCACCTGTGGGAACATCGACACCCCAAGGATTGTTAGCAGCACGATATTGCGGCCGCGGAAACGGATCCGTCCTAGCGCGTAGGACGCCGTCACACCCAGCAGCAGCGAAATGGCCACCACAACGGTCGACACCAGTACAGAGTTCAAGAGGTTACGTTCAAACACCCCACCAGAAAACACCGAGGCGTAATTGCTCCAATCAAACGATGATGGCAAATACTCCACCTGGAACAGTGCTGAACCAGACTTAAAGGAGGTCACGATGGCGTAGTAAAACGGGAACACCGAGAACACGACAATCACAGCAACCAAGAGGTAGAAGCCTACCTGCAAATACCATTTCTTCGACATATCAGTTGCCCTCGTTCATGCTTTTACGCCCAACGTAGAGATAGGCAATGGTGCAGAGCGCGACGATCAGGAACAGCAGCGTGGAAGCGGCTGAGCCATAACCGACATCCTGGAAGTCCACGAGGTTCTGTCTTGCATACACAGACATCGACATGGTGGCCTCGTTGGAAGGCGTGAGCACATAGATAAGGTCGAATACCCTGAGCGCATCAAGGGCACGGAATACCACGGCCACCATAACGGCAGGCATGATGAGTGGCAGGGTGACTTTGAAGAAGACTTTGACCGGATGGATACCGTCAATCTTGGCGGCTTCGTAGCAATCAGACGGCAGCATCTGCAAAGCAGCAAGCACCAGCAGGGCCATAAACGGTGTGGTCTTCCACACGTCTACCGCGATCACCACATTGAGCGAGAGATCAGAATCCGCCGTCCAGGCGAGTGGCGCAGCAATCAACCCCAAGGTCATCAGAAAGTCATTGATGATCCCGAACTGATCATGAAGCATCCAACCCCACATTTTGGCAGAGACAATCGTTGGGATCGCCCACGGTACCAGTACCGCGGCACGAACCAATCCCTGCCCTCTGAACTTGGTATTCAGCACCAGAGCGACCACGATCCCGAATACTGTCTCCAGGCTTACAGACACGATGGTGAAATACAGGGTATTCCACACCGCCTGCCACCAGGTGGGATCAAACAAGATGCCGTAAAATTCGCCGTCTTCGTAGATAAAGTAGTTATCGAAGCCAATGAATTCCGCTACCCCACTGCCATCCAAAGTGGCATTGGTCATACTGAACCAGAAGGTTCTCAGTAACGGCCACCCTGCCACCATGGCAAGCGTGATCATCATAGGCGTCAGAAACCACCAGGCGGCGCGAACGCGCTTACGCGTGAGTGCGCTGGTCTGTTCCATACAATTTTCCTCTGGAAGCGGCTATCAGGCGCTTAGGGAGCCTGATAGCCAGATCAACACTTACCAACGACCGTTGCGACTGATGCGCTTAAGATCTTTGTTGAGTTTGGTCAGCGCAGCATCCGCATCTTTGTTGCCGGAGAGCACGCTATGTGTTGCGTTCCAGAAGGCGTTAGAAACCTGATTGTACTTGGCACCGGTTGCCGTTGATGGACGCGGCGTACCGTTAGCAAAGGTATTGTAGAGACTGCCAAAGAAAGGAACGGCAGTAAGCACTTCTTTGTCTTCGTACAAGGCTTCAATCGTAGGGTTATAAGAGCCTTTGATCGCACGGCGTTTCTGCTCTTCAAACGAAGTCAGATGCATCACCAGATCCGCAGCAAGATCAGGATTTGCAGAGTATTTGGAAACTGCCAGCTGCCAGCCCCCCAAGGTACCGGCATGGCTGCCGTCTTCGCCGCCTTTAGGTAGCGCCACGACGCCGATTTTGCCTTTCACTGGAGAATCTGCGCTGTTACCAAGCGACCAGGCATATGGCCAGTTACGCATGAAGACCGCGTTCCCAGTCTGGAACACGCCGCGCGCTTCTTCTTCACCGTAGTTCAAAACGCCCGGAGGAGAAATGGTATCAACCCAGCCAGCCGCGGTGGTCAGTGCTTTCTTGGCGTTGTCATTGTTGATGGTGACCTTACCGTTTTCATCAACGATAGTGCCGCCATTGTAAGAGGCCACCCACTCCAGCGCATCACAGGTCAGGCCTTCATAAGCGCGGCCCTGCCAAACAAAGCCCCACATTTTGTCGTTGCCTGCTTCACGCTCACCTTTTTGAATTTTCTCTGCTGTTGCAGTGAGTTGATCCCAGGTGGTAGGTGGCTGCTCTTCATATTTTTCAAGTAAGTCAGTGCGGTAGTAAAGCACACCTGCATCAGTGAACCATGGCATGGCAACCAAACGGTCTTTCACTGTATTGTTCGAGACAATCGCCGGGAAGTGCGCCTGTTCAGCGCCATTTGAATATTCTTTCAGATCGATAAAGTGATTGCCGAGGATACCCGGCCAGATAACATCAATCTGAAACACATCAATGTCTTTGGCACCGGCAGCAAGCAGCTGTTGGTAGAGTGCCAGACGTTCAGTGGTAGAGTTAGGTGTGGTAACGATCTTAACGGTGTGGCCCGTTTCCTCCTCCCACGCAGCAACGCCTTCCTGACAAAGTTCCAGCTCCTGTCCGACAGCACCGCACGAAATGGAAATGGTTTCAGCATAAGCATTTACGCTTAGCAAGCTTGAAGCAACAACGGCTCCGAAGATAGCACGTTTCATGGATAACTCCCTGTCGCGTCACCCCGGTTTTACCCGTGTTTTTATCCCCGCCAGCGAGAGGTCGGCACTTCCAATTCATTTGGGTTAGCAGAAGGCGCGGCGTCATTGGACGAAGAGAAATCCGGGTAGGATTTTCGACCAATCAACCATCCAACAGGAACAGAGGTGTACAGTGAGTTATCGAGTAATACGCGCTGTGTTGTCGACGTGTCGCCCTGTGACAAGGCTTTGTCAGATCGCTCGGCGATTTTCAGAACCTGATGCCAGTTTTCAAAACCCTGCAGGCGTGCGACCACATCCAGCGCTTGCATGTGAGAACACTGCAATTGGCGCTTTTGCATTTTGGCCTGTCGCTTGAAGGCTTTGATGTCTGAATCAGTCAGGATCATGGATGTCACTGTGTTCCCTTAGGATCATTGACCGGTGAAAATACGCACGCAACGGCCCACTCGTAGCCCGCATCCCTTCCGGGTGACAACCAATTTCTTAGAAGTATTTTAGGAAGTAGATATTGCGTTAGCTTTGCCATCGTGGGCGGCCAGCCGATATCTGCGGCAGTTAGATAAACGCTAGCATTGCGATTACATATTTGCAACATGTGGAAATGTGACTGACCGTGCATTACCGACATCTGCCGAAATGCTGGACAAAAAAAACGAGCCAGAAGGCTCGTCAAAGGGTTAGCAAATCAATGCATCGGGCGAACCCAGATGCCAATAGGACAAAGGTATCTATTCGTAGATAATCCTAGACGGCATCGAAGGTTGGCATGTCAGAATTTTGTCAATAAAGGGTGAATTTTTCTATACACCCGACGCAACTTCGTCCAAAACAGCAAGCACAGCGCTGTCTAAATGACCGTCATAAACTTGACGACAAACCTTGCGTCGTACCGCCAAGCCAGAGATCAAGCGCTCGATAGACAGGTGTTTATCTTGCTGCTGGCTGTTGTAAAACTCGATCGTTTTACTCAATGTTTCGTAAGAGAGGATGTCGCCGTCTACGCGCAAATAATCAAGCTTATCCATGTAGGACTGGCACTCTTCTGCGATAGTGGCTGCGGGGTGTCCTGTCATGGCGGACAACGCCGTAATGCCGCGTTGCATCGCTTCCTGTGACGTGTACTTCGACAAGGTGATCGTCAACTCATCGGCATTGATTTCCACCAGATGCTTACGCAACTTCACGCGTCGTCCCAAACGGCCGCCACGCTTTTCCTTACGTTGGATAGGCTCAAACTCGCCATCAATGATCTCGGAAAGCTGATCAAGGTCCTGCTTAGGCAAGATCTCATTACGCAGCGGGTTTGGCATGGTCGGCGCAAGGGATCGTTTCCCTTCGTTGTAAGTCTTGGCGCGGGAGAAACGGATCACTTCATCCACGTTGCACTTGATGTCAATGCGATAGTCCGGATGCTTCTTGTCGTCATCCAATCGGTAAAGCGTCAGGTGATAACCATACAAATTCACGGCAAACACGCCGTCGGCGATCGCTTCCTTCTTCGCCATCTTACGAAGCTCACGGATCAGATCGCTCGAAAAACGCCGCCATTCGATGTTTCTCGCCATTTTCTGGTTCAAGTCGCTCAATGTCATGGAATCTTCCAATCGACGCGACATACGGCTTCTGAAGAGGCTATAGAGCTGGAAAACCAGGGTATGCTGGCGCAAAATCTCTGGCGGGAACAGGAAGAAGTAATCTCGGGTCATCAATTCTTCAAAAAACGATGGCTCCCAAACCATGATATAAAGATTCGGCTTGATGCGGATTTCACCATCCTCCCCTTCCCTTGGTGCTTCTTCCGATGCGGTGATCGTGCGGGCGATAAAACGGAAGCGATCACTCTTGAAGCCTTCTGGCATGTTTTCGCTAAGCCAGCGTCCGGTCAGTTCGTGAAGCTGAAAATCGGTAAATTCAATACGATCAATACTTTCCCGAATGGAATCACGTGCCGGTCCGCTGTCTTTCTTTCCGCGTAAAGAGAGGATATCCGTGATGTAAACCGGTGTTTTGTTCCCCACTTTCTGGGTTTGTAATTCATAACTTGGCAGATGGTGATCGTGGTACTGCACCGTTAGGGTAAACAGCGCAAACAAGGTCATCAGATCGTCCACCGTCATGATCGATTTAGAGGATCGTGTCTCGATGATCGCTTTGGTGCCACTGATCGCCACCATAGATTTCTGGTAGCTTTTCTTGGTACGCGGGGGCGCCAAAGCCTGGTCGATAATACCTGCCCAGCTGGTGGGAGAAATCAGGATCTGATCTTTTTCATCAGGCATGGTTGGCGGGGTGCCGAGACCGTGTTCATGCAGTAATTGCTTGTTCACGTGGTTTTGCGCCAGCGCTTTGGATCGTTTTTGCTTCGCAATGACTTTGGTTTTTTCAGATTGAAGGCCTGCAGAGCCCAAGACAGAAATCAGCTGGCTGGGGTTTACAAAGCGGTGCAGCATGGTTTTGCCCGCAAGACCTTCTTCAAAGCGCACGCCCTGCTGGGTAAACAAACCAATCTGCACGGCGGCACGCAGTCTTTGCTGTATGGCTGCACGGGTAAGTTGGCCATCCGTTGCTTCAACCAATTCTGTGGTTGAAACCAGACCATCTTTCGAAGAAAAGCCACGCAATGAAATGAGGTTGAGTAGCTCTAGAATACTTTTGGTTACACCTCTGAAGTGTTCATACTGTGGAAGCCAATCTACCAGTTGGCCGTGAACTTCAAACAGGTGACCGTCTTTGTGGGATCGAGGGGCTGTGATCAATATTTTTTCAGAGGGACTTGAGGCCATTCGCCACAGCTCCTTGTTAAGCCAATGTGTTATAAGAATACAGATGCCCGTAATTACGCCATCTTTCCGAAAAGATTAAAAGAAAAAATGAAAGAAAGAAAGATCTTTTTGTAGAGGTTTTTAAACTGATCTTTTTGATTTAAATAGATCTAATTGATTCTATGATCTTATGATCCGGGCAAAGGGATGGCTGTAACGTATTGTTATTATTAAATATAAATTTCATCCATATCGAAACGATGATCAGGGTATCCTTGGAAAGATGATCAATAAAACATTGAAAGCATGATCATTATAAGGCCGAAACGATGATCATCAACGATTCGAAAGTGTGATCATCGAATGTCCAAAAGCATGATCATGGTACTTTCACAACTTATCCACAGCGGTTTTTCCTTACTTGGTGAAAACTCGCTGCTTTGAACATTCTTACCCGCCTTTTCTATTCGGAAAAATGATCAGGGAAACGTGTTTCCGACATCGTTTTGTCCCAATTTACATGTTCAGCACTGATATTGTGTTCCCCGCATACTGGGTATCTGTTCAGTTGAACTGACACCAGACGTATTTTAGCCGTTCCTATATATGTGTCCGGTAATCGAAACGATGATCAAGTGAGTGTTTGTGCATTTTGAATGAGAGTGGGCTGCGCCCTGACTCTTGCCATTTAACGCTTAACGTCATTGATTTTTTGGACAAAGCCAGTATTGAAAAGGCATCAGCCGTAATTTGGCGCCATGTTGTCATCGTTCCGGTGCTTCCTCCTTATGATCAATACGCTGACTGTTTCTTGATCATCTTTTCGGAAATGATGATCCGATCGCCCTACTCTTTGGCGAATTATTCCTCTGATTTTTACCTTGATCATTTTTCCTATTCAGTACTCTGCGATTGAAAGCATGATCAAGGATGAGGCGAGGATTTACATCTTTCCTATAACGTTTCCGTCTTCAGCTTGATCATGCTTCCGAAACGATGATCAAGAAGAGATGTGATAGCGTGACTCTATCGCCCAGTATGAAGTATTCAATCTGAAATCTATGAACACTAATGTTGAAATAACATCGCCCGTAATTTGGACGTGTCTTTTCAGCGTTCCGGTGTTTTTCTCTTCTTTTACTTCTTATTTCGAGTTTACATTGTAAAAAAGTGACGACGTAACACTTTAAATCTGTATGTTTAGGCCTGTCATAAGTCACAATTTATTTGTGCGATTTTTCATCATTTTGACATAAAGTGAGCAAGATCTTAATTATTTTGCAGTATGTTCAGCTATTTATTGTGCGTGATGTATTTTGCTGTACAATTTGTTTAATTCTCTTTTATGGCGAAAAGAAAAATGAATAGGGAAAAGACAATAGAAAACCTGCAAACTATTGCAGAGCAAACAAAGCAGGTTCAAGCGGACCGTATTGAAATCGTGATGGAGGAACGTCACGATCAACTGTTCCCACCTATGTCAAAAGCATTGATGGAAACACGTTCAGGTTTGACACGTCGTAAATTGGATGAAGCCATTGGCCGCATGGAAGAGTCTGGCCATCAGTTCACTAAAAACAACGCGAACCACTACTCCATCACACTGGATGAAGCTCATCAGATCATGGAAGCCGCGAAAATCCCTGCTTTCCATGAAGGCAAAGGTGCGGGCTACAAACCTTGGGTCATCAATATCCAAAACCAGAAGGGTGGTACCGGTAAGTCAATGAGTGCCGTTCATATGGCTGCGTGCATGGCACTGAACCTTGAAAAGCGCTACCGCATCTGTCTGATTGACTTGGATCCTCAGGGCTCACTACGTCTTTTCCTGAACCCTCAGATCAGCATCACTGAGCAGGAAGGCATCTATTCTGCGGTGGACGTGATGTTAGATAACACGCCACAGACACCTGACAAAGAGTTCATGATGAAGAACGTACTGCTTCCTACGCAGTACCCAAATCTGAAGACAATTGCTGCGTTCCCTGAAGACGCTATGTTCAATGCAGAAGCGTGGCAGAGCCTGGCGACCAATGGCTCTCTGGACATTGTTCAGTTGCTGAAAGAGAAAGTGATCGATGTCATTGCCGATGAATTTGATGTCATCATGATTGATACTGGTCCACATATTGACCCGCTGGTCTGGAATGCAATGTATGCTTCAAATGCGCTGCTGATCCCGTGTGCAGCAAAGCGTCTGGACTGGGCTTCTACCGTTAACTTTTTCCAGCATTTGCCAACAGTGTACGAAATGTTCCCAGAGGATTGGCCGGGTCTTGAGTTTGTTCGCCTGGTGCCTACTATGTTTGAAGATGACAACAAGAAGCAGGTCTCAGTGCTGACAGAAATGAACTATCTGCTTGGTGATCAGGTGATGATGGCGACGATTCCACGTAGCCGAGCATTTGAAACCTGTGCCGATACTTACAGCACAGTATTTGATCTCACTGCCCAAGACTTTGAGGGTGGTAAAAAGACCCTATCAACGGCGCAGGAAGCGGTTCATCGTGCCGGGCTGGAGCTGGAGCGGGTGCTTCACAGCCATTGGTCGCAGCGAAACCAGGAGTGATAAATGGCCATTAAAACGTCAGAACTGAATGCGCGTCTGTTTGGTAAAGCGGATAAACGTCGCGCTACCTCGGCGCAGGAAGCGCAAAAAGCCGCTTCTGATAAAGCAGCGGTGATTGAACTTTCTGTTGCCGGTGAAGCCACTGTGGAATTTGAACTGGTGCGTGTGGCAGCAGCGGATGTCGCTAACCGCACATCCGTGTTCTCGGAAAACGCCCGTGAGCAATCTTTCCTCAATGAGCTCGCCCTGCAAGATATTCTCACCACGCTGAAAGATCGCGGTCAGCAATATCCCGCTGTCGGTCGTTGGCTGGAAGGCGATAAGATTGAAGTACTGGACGGTAGCCGCCGTCGAATGTCCTGTATTCTCGCCAAGCAAGACTTCCTGATTTATGTTGCCAAAGGCATCAACAGCAAGCATGCGAAATTCCTGTCAGATGTGGCCAATGCACACAAACCGCTGTCGCTTTATGAGCGTGGTAAAGAGATGCAGGCCATGCTGGATCGCGGTGATGTGCTTGATCAGAAAGAGTTGGCCAAGGTCTGTCAGTGCAGTGAAGCGCTGGTCAGTGGCGCATTGAAAGCAGCAGCGCTTCCCTTATCACTGCTACAAGCTTACCCAAGTGTTGCTGAGCTGGGGCGTCCTACCATTGTTAAGCTGCACAAGCTTTACTTCTCTTTGACGGATGACGAGAAAGCCGCTCTGGATGCCAAGTTCGAAGGTACACCGGTTTGGCAAACCGTTGAAGCGACGGGGGTGAGCCGCATTACCCGTGAAGTGACCTTGGTTTTGGAGCAATGGTGTGACTCGCTGAAACCAAAAGCGACGAAACCTGAAGCGCCGGCAATTGATTTGATCAAAGGCCGCGCAAGCTACCGCCGCAAAGGGGATGCGATTTCTATCAACCTCAAAAAGCTCAATGATGAAGACGCTGATGCCATTCTGGCGTTTATCAAGTCCCGTCTTGCGTAATTTGATAACGACACTAAAACGCGCCTCCCGGCGCGTTTTTTATATCTTCCACTTTTAGCAACCTCATTTTAACTCTCTCTCCGCTACCGTATTTCCGTTATCATTGATGGGTACTCATTGATAAACGATAAGATTGTGACCACTGATCCTCTTCAAATACTGCAGATACTTAAAGACAAGGCAAAATCAGGCTTTGTCAGATTTCCGGTTTTTCTCTCGGGAGACGAAGCGTTCATAAAGGAAATGCTTTTTGCCTGCGACTTGGATTCGGTGATAAGTGATGAATTGAAGGGGATTGATGCGATTCCCTGGAGTAAAGCCAAGCAGTTGTTGGGGCAGGAAACCGGGACTCTTGCTCTCGATCTTCGGCAAGGTTTGGACGTCGATAAGCTTTGTGCTGCCGCTGGATGCGTGCGAGGTGGCGCATTATTGCTCTTGATCGTGAATGAAGAAAGCTCAAATCACAGCCGTTTTTATCACCGCTTTCTCCGTTTTGGTGAACATCCTTCCGCTGCGTTTCTCCGTCAGCACGGTGAATCATCATTGCCAACAATGGATGTCGCTATCGCAAAGTGTGAAGGGATTGATGCGAACACTGGGACGACTGCATCTCAGAAGACGGCAATTGAGGCCATTGAGAAGGTATTGAAAGGACATCGCCGTCGCCCCACACTTCTAGTGGCTGACCGTGGTCGCGGTAAATCTTCGGCGATGGGTATTGCAGCGTCTGAAGTGATGCGCCAATCAAAAAAACAGATCGTCGTAACCTCCCCAACCTTTTCGAACGTTGAAACCCTATTTTACCATGCGGTAGAGCGCGGAGGGCTATCTAAGAACGGACGCTTTTCATTCGTGTCAGATAACGGTAGCGAACTTTCCTTTATCGCGCCTGATGCCTTACTGCGTGATAAGCCCCCATGCGACCTTCTTTTGGTCGATGAAGCCGCCGCGATTCCCCTTCCTATGTTGTCGAAAATTCTGAAAGGCTTTAGCCGAGTTGTCTTTTCTTCCACAGAGCATGGCTATGAGGGAACCGGCCGTGCATTCAGCACCCGCTTTAGAAACATGCTAAACGCCGTGGCTAAAGGGTGGCGCGAAGTCTGTCTTACAGAACCGGTCCGCTGGGCTGAGAATGACCCTCTTGAGTTATGGCTGTTCAGCGCATTTTTGTTTGATGCAGAGCCTTTATTGCCGAATACATCAGAGCCGGCAGTCACCATCAGACTTCTTGATGCGAATGACCTCACCAACGATGAAAACACATTAAAACAGCTGTTCTCTTTATTGGTGACGGCTCATTACCAAACCTCACCCAACGATTTGGTTCAGTTGCTTGATGGCCAAGACCAGCATACGATTGGCGCTTACTGTGGAAACGTTTTGGTCGGGGCGTTACTTGCATCAAAAGAAGGCGGCTTTGAGCGTGATTTGGCACAAGCTGTCGTCGATGGAAAACGCCGTCTCAAAGGTCATCTCCTTGCTCAAAGTCTTTCCACTCACACTGGGAATGTAGAGGTACTGACAAGCGCCCTTCTTCGCATTGTCCGTATCGCAGTGTTACCGGAGTTCAGAAATAAGGGTATCGGCAAGCAGTTAATCTGCGAGTTAGAGGGAATGGCTGCCAGTGAAAACATCCAGATCGTTGGCACCAGTTTTGGCGCCAACCTCGGACTTTGGCAGTTCTGGTCTTCATTGGGGTATCAGCCTTTGCGGCTAGGTGTACAAAGAGATGCTGCGAGCGGTACCTACTCGCTTCAAATGGCAAAGCCAATTCAACACAAACCTGATTGGTTCGATGGTATTCAGCACTTGTTCTATCTCAACCTGAGTTATCAGATGGCTGAGCAGTTTTTGGACATGGATACGGCGTTGATCCCTGCTTTGCTATCTGGCGCAGATGTCGTCGCGACGCCTTCCGACATTGCACTTCATCAGGTTCGTCTTTTTGCGCAGGGTAATCTGGGATACGATTTAGTTACGGGAAGTTTGTGGCAGTGGTTTGTACATCGGCTTGCCACAGAGCCTTCAGATAATAAATCTGATGAAATACGTTCACTGATGATTGCACGCCTTCTCCAGCGACAGTCTTGGGCTGATGTCGCAGAACAGTTCGGCTTTCGTGGACGTAAAGATACAGAATCAGCAATGCGTGATTGGATTCGTCATCAGTTGGCACAATAAGGACATACAATGAAACTCGTCGTTGATACTCACACCCACACTCTTGCCAGCGGCCATGCCTATAGCACCATTTTAGAAAATGCCGCACACGCCAAGGCGGTAGGTTTAAGCCATCTTTGTGTGACGGACCATGCCAGCTCTATGCCTGGTGCGCCACATCACTGGCATTTTGTTAATCAAAGGGTGATCCCCGATCACCTTAACAATGTGCGTATTCTTCGTGGCGTAGAAGCCAACATTATGAATGCTGATGGCGAATTAGATATGCCGACTTATGTTTATGCTGGGATGGAGTGGGTTAATGCCAGCTTGCATGAGGCGGTTTTTCGGGCTCAATCTAAAGAGGCGCATACCCAAGCAATAATTCGCGCGATGGAAACTCAGTTAATTGATGCCATTGCACACCCGGGAAATCCAAATTATCCCATCGATGCAGAGGCTGTGGTTGATGCTGCCGTTCAACATGGTGTAGCAATCGAACTGAACAATTCCTCTTTGAATGGCTCGCGTAAAGGCAGTGAACCGTTCTGCCTTACTATTGCTGAACTTGCAAAGGAGAAGGGGGCTTATGTCTCGACGGGCTCAGATGCACATTTCGCCTTAGACATTGGCAACCTTTCCAGCGTACAGAGAATCATTGAACAAGTTGGTCTTTCTGAAGAGCAAGTCATCACGTCAAAAGCAGAACGTTTTGAGGCATTCCAACGTCGTCGATTTGCAATCAGGCAAAGACGTGTCGAAGAGCTCTCTCAGAGAGCGTAAATTTACACTGTAAATGAACGTGGAATTTCTCAGAGGTTTGGATAAGATTTATCTAACATTCAATACATTCAATGTATTGAACAGCAAATATACTTTGGACTCTGCTGCAGAGAAACTCAGTGCTTTACCACTAGTTGGCCGCTGAGCACAAAAGAGGGAAGAGGCTGATGTCGGGGAGGCAGTGTAATGAACGATTATGAAAAACTCTGCGATACCCTGATTGAAAAATCAGGGGGAGAGGGCGAGTGCAAACGCTTCCAGGAAAGAATAGAACTCGGTGGTGGCGGTATTCATGCGCGCTTGTATGTTACGTCCCACCCCTTGGATGAACATGATGAAGAAGATTTTGGCCATCCCGTCGTTATTCGGGATATCAGTCGTAGTGGAATGGGATTATTGACGCAGGAAAGTGTCGATATTGATGCCAATTACTTTCTGAAAGTTGTTGATATTCCTTCATTAAAAGGCACTTTGATCTATTGTAACGATGAGCCTGATGGTAAGTTTCGTTATGGCTTCAGCTTAGATGAATGGTTATCAGATGAAGAGCATCAGAAGCTATCTCCTTAGCATTCTGAATCGTTAACTTCCTGATTTAAAAGCACACTCAACCAGTGTGCTTTTTTTGTACTTCACAACGTTGGATTAAACTTTAATGAGAGGAGGGCAGAATAGCCAAAACTCTCTATAATTCATTTATATGACACAGGTATCTTAATTGAGTCAGTCGTCATTAGTTTAATGAGATCTGATTCTAACTTGAGTGTTGTGGTGTTTCTTTTGAAGTGTTTCATCTAGGTAGAATACGAGTGTGATATTCGTTCGTAGATTTAGTGTATTTATTTAGGGGATTACATGCTGCAACAGCTTTTGCGGCTGTCTAACGATGGTCGCAGGGTCTACATGACTGTAGTACCTAAGGCAGACCAAGACGCGCCCCAAATCGAAAAAAAGCATATCGTTGATTGGCTTATCCAACATAAAGTGGCCAGTTTCTTCCGCTTTGAGGAAACCATCGAAGCGGTGCTGGTCAAGATTAACGCTTCCACCGACGAGTGGAAGGGGGAGCCAGACGATGTTGTTGTTGCTGAACGTCGTGATGCGACGGTCAGCGCACGCTTTGACGATGAAAAAATGACGGCATTCCTGCGTGTCAATGGTGCGTGTGGTGGTAATCCCATCAAAGGTAATGATCTCCTCGCCGCGCTGAAAGCGTCACAAATTGTGCGCGGCGTAAAGAAACAAACCCTACAAAAATTGCTCACCGCTTCGGCCCGTCTGAAGCCGGGCGAATACCTAGAAGTGCCGATTGCCAACGGCAAATGGCCGATTCGCGGCGACGACTCCAAGCTTGCATACCTGGTTCAAGACAGTAAATCCCGCGTGCTTCGCCCTCAAGAGCGAGAAGATGGCACGGTTGATATGCGTGACTTGGGCAAGATGATCACGGTTCAAGAAGGTCAACCGCTCGCCAAGCGCATTCCACCTACAAAGGGGATTGAAGGTTTCCGTGTTACGGGCGAAGTCCTGCCGACCACGCCAGGTAATGATGTACCACTCAAGCTCTATCCAGGCAGTAAATTCAGCAGCAATGATGAAAATGTGATTGTTGCTGAAGTCGCAGGTTTGCCGCTTTTGCACCCTGACGGTGTGGAAGTGGATAACGCCCTGTGTATGAAGTCGGTGACTGTCGCGACCGGCCACGTAGACTTTGAAGGCAGTGTCGTCATTAACGGTGACGTGAATGCTGGCATGAAGGTGAATGCGACGGGGTCAATCACTGTCGGTGGTGTGGTGGAATCTGCAACGCTAACGGCGGGGGGCGATATCATCATCCACAATGGTATTTTGGGTCGGCAGGTTCAATCTGAACAAGAGATCACCACCAGCTTGAAGGCGAAAGGCTCGATAGTGGCCAAGTTCGCTCAATACGCCCGTATTGAGGCCAGAGGTGATATCAATATCAGCCAACATGCGATGCATTGCCGCACATTTACCGAGAACAATCTTGTCGTCTGTGATGCCAATAAACGAACGGGAACCTTAACGGGCGGTACGCATGTTGCCCAGTGTGGTGTGAAGGTGCTTACGCTTGGGGCTGCCTCCGGTGTCCATACCAATGTTCATGCCTTTACAGGCCTCAGTGATTTAATGGCAGACACGTTAAACCTCTCTAAAGAGTTGGACCACGAGCACGAGCAGTTGATGAAGGTGAAAGACGCCGAGATGAAACTGCTTCAGCAACCGGCAAACAAGCGCCCTGAAGAGCTTATTGAGCGTTTGGCGTGGACCAAAACACACCACTTTGAACGCATTGCGGAAATCAAAGCCAAGATGGAAAACAGCTCCTCAGAGCTCAGTACCTTGTACCGCCGCTATGTAATTGAAGTGTATAAAAACTGCTTCCCAGGCGTTTATTGTCAGATTGGGGACACATCTGCCAATTTGGTGAACGAGTATGGCGCTTGTAAATTCGTCACTAATGGCAAAGAAGTCACGATTGAAAAATCTTCTTCCTGACGTTTATGCTCAAACTCAAGTTACCGTCATTTACACTGTAAAATGTCAGGCACAAAAAAGCACCGATATCGGTGCTTTTCTATTGTCTAACAGGGACGGTTTTTATCATCCAACCTTCTGAATTTTTCCGTCTTTTAAAGCCTGCAATACGGCCAGTTTCGGGCCATCTGCCACTATGCTTCCCTGTTCGACCACAATGATACGGTCAACGACATCCAGCATACCAGTTTTGTGTGTGTTAATGATCAGTGTTTCGTCGCGGCGAAGTGACGACATCTGTTGCTTGATGTATTGCTCGGAGCGGTTGTCCATGGCACTGGTCGGTTCATCCATCAAAAGCACTGGAGGACGACCCAACATAGCGCGGGCGATAGCAATAGATTGGCGTTGACCGCCGGAAAGCTGATTGCCGCCTTCGCCCACCTGACGTTCAAGGCCTGCAGGATCTCGCTGTGTAAAGGTGGTGACACCAGAACGGTTGGCGGCATCAAGAATGTCACGGTCGTCTGCCAATGGTCGTCCGAGGGTGATGTTGTCACGGATAGAGCCAAAGAACAGTACAGGGTCCTGCGGGACACAGCCTATATTACGGCGTATGTCGATATTATGGATTTGGCTGATGTCTGTCTCATCGATACGTACTGAACCCGCTGTAGGGCGATACAGACCCATTAACAGTCGACTGAGCGTCGTCTTGCCTGAACCGATACGTCCGATGATAGCCACCTTCTCTCCGGGAAGGATGGTGAAGGAAATATCGCGGAGTGCGGCTACTTCTGAGTTGGGATAGTTGAAGTTCACGCGATCGAATTCAATCTTGCCACGGATAATAGGGCGGTGAATGTAGCGTTTTCCTTCTTCCTGTTCGGAAGGCATATCCATCAACTGGCTGATGATTTCCATCGCGGATTTGGCTTGATTGTAGCGCGTAGATAGCAAGGACAGTTGAACCATTGGGCCTACGGCACGGGAGCTCAACATGGTTGCTGCAATCAATCCACCCATGGTCAGGTCACCCGCAGAGATAAGGTACACACCAAACACGATCATCGAGACATTGACGAACTGTTGAATAAAGCCAGCGGCGTTTTGAACCGAGTCAGTCAGGCGGCGGGTTTTGATACCCCAGTTTGCCATATGTGCCACGGCTTCTTCCCATCGATATTGGAACTGACTCTCAGCGCCAAATAGCTTGATGGTTTCCAAGCCAGCCAGACTTTCAATCAGGTTGGCGTTCTTTTGGGAAGACAGGCGAGAACCTTCTTCAATGGTATGGCGTAATGGCTTTTGGATGATGGCGGCGTGGATCATCAAAATCAGCACGGCTGCAATGGGCACAATAACCAGAGGCCCTGCCACAATCCAGATGATAAACAGGAAGAAAAACGCAAAGGGTAAATCAATCAAGGCGGAGACAGAAGCAGAGGTAAAGAAATCCCGTATGGATTCGAACTCCTGCATATGGCGAGCAAAGGCACCGACAGAAGGCGGGCGTGCCTCCATGCGAATCCCCATGACTTTCTCAAAGATTCTGGAAGAAATCAGTAAATCCGATTTTTTCCTGAGATATCGATGAAGTAACTTCGCAGCATCTTGAGCACAAGATCGAACAGGAAGATGACGAAGACCCCGGTGGCAAGCACCCAAAGTGAGTCAAACGCCAAATTCGGTACGATTTTGTCGTAGACGATGCGTGAAAAGAGTGGGGTGGCGATAGCAAAAGCGTTGATGAAAATGGAGGCTATCAGCACATCACGATAAATCGAGCGGGACTCCCAAAGGGTGCTCCAGAACCAGTGGCCCTGACGCTCTTTAAGAATTTCGGGAGATCGCTCGTCGTAGCGGAATTGTTTTTTCAGTAAGAAAACACGCCCAAGGTAATCCTCTTCCAGCTCGCTGATAGGGCGAACGGCAGGCGTGGTGTCGGTGAGCGGTTCAACCACTTCCGCTTCACCGGTTTCATGATTGATACTTTGAAGCACACATGCCTGATTGTCCTTGAGTAACAAAACACAAGGACACAGCATCGGCGACAAATCTTTGAGCGCCTGGCGGCTTTCTTTGGCATCGATCCCCGCCCGCTCCGCAGCTCGGGGAAACAGGAAGGGGGAGAGGTATCCGTCAGAAATCGGCAAGCCGGATACTAACGCATCCGGCGAGTTTGATTGACCGAAGTATCGGCTGACGTAAACCAAAGATTGCAGCAGGGGGTCTTTAACCATGATTCTCTGATTTCTTCTCGAATATAAAGCCCTGGAAACCATTCACGAACAGCTCAGACAGTTTATTGAGCTGGGCTTCCGTTTCTACGCGCGTGGCGATGGTTGTGATATTCAGGTTGTGTGCGGTACGACATATTGAAGCTAGCACATGGCTTTGCGACTCGTCGTCGAGATTACTGGTGTAAGCAAAATCAATCTTCACGTAGGAAGGTTTGAATTTATTCAGGTAATCCAGCGACTGGAAGTTTCGGCCATAGTTGTCCACACCGAACCCGAAGTTGAAGCGGTGCGCCGCCTCAGTCAGCAGGCTGACGTGATCCGGGAAGCGGACAAACACACTTTCCGGGATTTCGAAGAATAGGCGCCCCGCCATGTTGCGGTGCTTCTGCATCGTGGTAGTCAGCCAGCGAATGAAGGAAGCGTTGGTGACACTGTTCTGGGTCAGGTTGATCGCGATCGGACCAAGGTTCGGGTCATCACCCAAACGCTCAATCATGTGACTCACCACGTAGCGGTCGAAGGACTCACCCAGTTCCAGTTGCTCCACCGCACCAAGGAAATGTGCGGCACCATAGTAGTCTTCACCTTTCTCAATTGCAGAGAAAACTTCCTGGTGAATAACGGCCTGATCACTGGATGAGGCTGACTGGAATTTGAACTTGAACCAGTCGTGCGCCATGGCATCGAGGATGAGTGATTTCCACTGCTGTTTACCCATCGAAGCATCATTCGCCGTTTGGTCAATCATAGAAACTGGGTGATTCGGCGTATTGCGCGCTTGGGTCAGGGCGTTATCAGCCTGCGCCAGCAACACACTCGCATCGCGGTTATCTGAACCGTTAACCGCAAGGCCAATCGCCACTTTCGGTGGAGTAATCCCCATTGGGTCATGCTGCATATCGTTCACGATAGCCATGATGCTTTCACCGATAATTTGCAGGTCTTCACCTGTGCTGTTAGGAGCCAGAATCACAAACTCGTCTTTAGATATACGCGACGCAGTGCAGTCTGCATCGGTCAGGGTAGTGTTCAGCTTCTTGGCAAACTGACCAACAATGGTGTCACCTTGTGCAAAACCCTGATTGCGGTAGGTATCTGTGATCAGGTCAACTTTTACCATCACCAGACCACCGACGGCTGATTCTGCCAGCCAAGATTTAAGCTGGCCAACGAAGAAGCTACGGTTACCCAAACCAGAAACAGTGTCACGGTAAGCGTGCTCACGCAGACGGTCGGCTTCTTTGGCTTGTTGCTCAAAATAAGCTTCGAGCTGGCTGCTCATTTGGTTAATAGCGCGAACCACGGTTTTTAGCTCACGAGTTGGTGGCAATGGTATCGGTTCGCCAAACTTATTACGGGCAATTTCTTTTGCACGTTTGGTGATGGTATCCAGTGGTCGCAGTGAACGGCTGAGCTGTATGGCGATAATAAGCATCGCAATAACAAACAAAATACCTATCCATACACCCAGTTGAATGGTGGAACGCCACATTTCCTTGTAAGCGTAACCCGGGTGTGAAACCACGGTGACTTCGGCAAGCTGTAACCAACCGCTGGTAAAGGTGCGTTCTTCGGTAATGACAGGGAAGAGTTCCAGATTGGTATACCAGTCTGGTACCCCTTCTACATGTATCGGATACTCGCGGATAATTTCGCTGCCGTCGGAGAGCATTTTCAGACGGACTTCCTGATAAAAACCGCCATCGAACAGTGCATTGATCACCGATTCCACAGCAACTTTATCGTCGTCTTCAAGATAAGGCGCGAGGGCGAGGCCCATCGAGTTAATGGTGTTATTTACCTCAGCCGATTGCTGAGTCAGCAGAAAATTACGAGTGGTGTTGAGCTCAATACCTGTCACTGCCAGAATCAGCAGGAAGAATATCGCCAACATCCATGTAAACAATTGCCGGTATAAAGTCATAGACGTTTACCCATCATAGTTTTTGATCGGTCTGTTCAGCTTTACAGACCCCATGCGCGCCCGGAGATCGTTCCACAATCCCAGTCGCGATGATTTGCCTGCAAGCTCACCTTTACCACGTTCTTTCATGAGCCATAGCCTGCTACCGTTGAAGCTGTATACAGGAAGTAGGTCTCGTCGTTTTGAGGCCTTTTTAATTTCAGGGTCGATATTATCCAGCAGGACAGGCTCGGAGGAAGCGGTTGGGTAGTAGGCAACAACCATATGGAATTGATTGAGCTTGATGGCTTTAACGTAAACAAGGCGTAGCTTTTTATCGTCAATGCCGAGCTCTCTGAGCGTGAAGTATTTCGCGATACTGAAATCTTCACAGTCTCCCGCCGCGCTGCCAAGAAACTCCAATGGTGTCGCCCAATAGTCCTTCTTTCCCCACAAATCGATATCATTCACAAAATAGAGCTGGTTGAAGAAGTTATTCACAGCTTCAAGCTTTTGCGTTTCTGAAAGATCGGCAGACTGCGCGACAACATCACGCCATGCCGCTACTCTCTTTCCCGCTCTTTCACCGTAAAATGACGCTACTTTGTTTATCCACTGACTGTCAGTATCACTCAGTGCGAATGTTACGATTGATGGCAACAGGAACATGAGGAGTAAGGTCGCCCGTTTTCGCATCAGGCAACCTCAGCCACTATTGTCCCCGTTGGGTAAAGATGGTCCATGCTTCCTTTATTTCCCCTTTAAATCCTTTCACGCGACCTACAACACGTCGATTCACAAGCTGTGTGGTTTCTGTGCTGTCAGCCAGCATGAGATCGCCTTCACCCAGGCCTACAATGGTGAGACGATCGACTGGAACGCCTCTTTCTATGAGCTGTGCTTGAACTGCTTTGGCACGTTGGACAGACAAACTCCTGTTGTAGTCGTCAGACCCAGGGGAACTTGTATGTCCTTGAAGTTCTAGAAAGGTTTCGGGATAAAGCTTAAGGAATCCAGCCATTTTGTCCAGTGCTTCACGGTAAGCGGGTTCTACAATTGCAGAGTCGTTTGCAAACTGAATTCTTAATGAGTTGTCACTTTCAAGCAAAAGGTAGTTCGGGCACCCATCGTTATCGATGATTGCCACGTCTGGCGTGTTGTCACATAAATCGCGCGCGTTGATCACACCGTCACTATCATCGTCCAATAAATCGGCCCGTTGTTCAGCAAGAGGAGGTTGGTCAGCGGAAAGTGAGCAGCCGCCAATGGCAAGGAGAATGCTGCTGAATAGCAATACGTGTTTCATGGATTAACCTTCTTTGTCTATCACAGGTTCAAGCCATTTCTCCGGTACATCGACACGCAGCGCATCCAGCAGGGTGCCCATACTGTTGAGTACACGGTATTTGGCCGTAATGTTCGCGTAGTGCGCATCGAGATATGATCGCCTTGCCTCAAACAGTTCATTTTCAGTATTGAGCAGATCCAGTAAGGTTCTGCGGCCAATTTTGAATTGCTTTTCGTAGGCGATAACGGTTTCAGACGCCGCATCTACGTGTTGTGCAAGATATTTCTTTTGTTGCTCGGTTAGCTGGTACGCGCTCCAGGCCAAGCGTGTACCCTCTCCCAAAAGTCGCGAGGCGTTGTCGAAAATGTCCTTCGACTTGTTCAATTGATACGCGCTGCGACGCATGTTGGCGGCATCGGTGCCACCGTTATATAGGTTGAATCGAACCCGCAGCATGGCGCTGAGCTCGTTCACTTCTTCTTCGACACCACCTGCTTCTTCACTCCAACTCTGACTGGCCTCGAAAGTAAACGATGGGTACATGTTGCCTTTGTTTTGTCGATACTGGGCACGTGCCGCATCAATGTCATAGGTCGCCAGTTTGACTACCGGATTGTTGGCAAAAGCCACTTCTAACGCTTCTGCTTGTGACTGGGGTAGATAGAGAGCATCTACCTCTGGGTCGACAGGGTCTTTGATGTCGACGCCGACAATCCTCAGGAATTCAGTTTGTGCGTCATCCAGATTACTTCTGGCAGCCAGCATATTAGTGATAGAACGTGCAACACGTGCCTGAACCTGTGACAAGTCAGCGGTGGAACCAATGCCCGATTCTGCGCGCCGCTGAATGTCTGCCAGCATCTTTTCATGGACTTCGACATTGGCTTCAGACAATGAAAGAAGTTGTTTGGCAAGCAGCACAGCAACATAAGCTTCCGTCACTGCCAGCGACTTGTCCTGCGCATCGGAGAGCAATTGATAGCGCTGCGCTTCCGCCTCAAACTCAGTGCGGTCGATATTATCTCCGGTCTGCCCATCCCAGATGAGTTGGGTCAGGCTGATGCTGGCGTCGCGGCGGTTGAAGTCCATGTCACCGCTGGCTTGGGTGGATGAGTTATCAATACGCTCATAACCTACGCCTGCATTGAGGTTGATGTCTGGTAGGTAGTCACCTGTGGCCGCATCAATGCCTTCCCTGTTACTCATGAAGTCATTAAATGCACTTTTCAGCTCTGGATCGGTGGCGATCGTGGTCGCGACGGCTTGTTCCACAGACATGGACCACGCAGGCGCACAGAGTGAGCTGATGGCAGAAGCAATCAAAAGCTTTTTCCAGTTCAAAACACATCCCCCTATAAAGGCAGCATTTAGCGCAAATTATTGTTATGTCACAGCCTCTTTTTATGGGCTGGCTTTTTAATTTTTTATTCTCTCAGCGCAGATTTCTGCGCTTGCAGTATGGGTTTTAACAGGTAGTCCAACACACTGCGCTTACCCGTGATGATGTCAGCAGATGCTGTCATCCCAGGAATAATAGGTAGCTCTTCACCTGCACCTAAGTTATTGGACTCGGTGCGTATTTTTACAAGATAGAAGCTATTTCCTTCTTCATCCTGAATTGTGTCTGCACTGATGGTTTCCAGAATGCCAGTCAGCCCACCATAGACGGTAAAATCGTAGGCGCTGAATTTCACGATGGCTTCAAGTCCGGGGCGGAGGAAAGCAATGTCCTGTGGGGCAATTTTGGCTTCGATCAGCAGGTTGTCTTCACTCGGTACGATTTCAACCAAATCCATCCCTGGTTGGATGACGCCACCAACCGTGTTGACGTGCAATTTCTTGATGGTGCCATCGACCGGACTGACAACCACGGTTCGTTGCACACGGTCAGCAAGGGTGACGCGGGTCTCCGTCATGGCAAGAAGTTTGTCTTCTACATCATTGAGGCGCTCCTGCTGCTCACCACGGAATTTAAGCGCAACATCTACGTGCTTAAACACGGCTTCTTGCAGTGCAGAAGTAATAGAGGGGAGTGACAGTTCTGCCGAAGACAGTTCGCGCTTGGTGTCGTTCACCTGTCGCTGTAGTTTCAGCAAATCGATTTGTGGCACCACGCCTTCATCAGCCAAAGGTTTGGTGATGTTGTATTCTTCGCGGGCAAAATTGTAGCTTTGACGAAGGTTTTGCACCCGCGCCCGGGTTTCAATCAACTCTTGTTGTTTCTGGCGAATTTGCTGCGACGTGACGGACAACTGGTTTTGAAGGTTGTTGAGCTTTTCACGGTACTCGGCTCGTTGGCGGGAAACCACTGCACGGTGCTCCTCAACGAACGTTGGATCAAATTCAAGCTCTACGCGATTGATCGAGACTGACTTTTGCCAGTCTTCAACTTCGACTTCGGGGTCGACCACCACAGAGTCCACCAGCGTTTTCAGCGTGACAGAATCGCCCCGCAAACTGGTGAGTTCCTGGATTCGTTCGCGAAAGTCAGAACGGAACATAGTGTCATCAATCAACAGCAATTGCTGACCTTCTTCGACGATATCTCCCTCACGGACCAGCAGTTCTTTAACCAGTCCCCCTTCAAGGTTTTGCACCACCTGAAGTTGAGACGAAGGAATCACTTTTCCTTGGCCCACAGTGACTTTGTCTAGCTCGGCAAATGCCGCCCAGATAGCGCTGATCGTAATAAAAAGAGCGATGACCCAGAGCAAGACTCGCGCACTTTTAGGGGTTGAAAGCAAAAGAGCGGCGGTTTTGTCGTCGATATAGTCAAGGTGCTCGCTGGCTGGCAGCTTAGATCCCGGTTTATTTGAATTTGTCATTGTTATGCCGACTAAAAAATCCAAGAAAGACAAAAAGGGTTGCAGGCCAGAAATGCCAACATGCCCTAATAAAAGAGTAGTTTATCTATGAGATTCTCACTAATCGGGAACAGTGTAACGAGAATGAGCAAGAGCCAGTTTCTCACTGGCGAGAAACTGACGAGTATTCGGTAACTTAGGCCTCATGCGGCTTTAGCGGGAAGGAGGGGTATTGGTGGTGTGGCAAAAAATTTCTTTAAAAAAGCGAAAAAAACGTAGGATTTTCCGCTCGTTTTGCTGTGTATTTTTCCTGACTTTCTGCAGGTTAAGTGTTTGGGTTCATATTGAAAGTCTGCAAAAACAAGGCCCAACTTCCGAGGGGGGGATTGGGGGATTATCCTTTAAAACTTTGTTTATCGAGGTGATGCTTTTTAAGCTTTTCGTAGAGGGTCTTTCTGGCCAGCCCCAACTCATTCTGTACCTCTTTTAGCATGCCATTATGTCTGTTGAGGGCATCGAACAAAATAGCTCGCTCCACTTTCAAAATACGATCTGCCAGTGTGTCATGTTCTTTTTCATGCGCTGTCCCGCTTTCATTGGTCAGACATTGTTCTCCCATCAGCACCCAGCGCTCTGAGTACGCTTGAAGTTCCCGCACATTGCCTTTCCATGAGTGTTGTAGCAGTTTTTCTTTGTGCTCAGCGTCCAAAGTAGGCGGGGCAACACCAAAGCGAGATGCGGTGGTACGCACGAAGTTCTGGCAAAGGGTGATCACATCTTCGCTGCGCTCCCTCAGCGGTGGAAATGCCAATGTGGTTTCAGACAGGTTCTGGAACAGACGTTGATTGAATCGTCCTTGGGCAATGCTGGCCGTCAAATCGACGCGGGTTGACGCAACAATACGCGGGCGGCCTGATGATTCTGTCAGGTCAGCGAGTTTTTCCTGTACGTTGGCAGGAAGCGCTTCAATACCATCGAGAAAAAGGGTGCCTTTACCCGCCGTTGCCACCTTACTATGTTTGTAACTTGGCAGGGTGGCATACGCTTGTTGTTCGGATCCAAACAGCTCCAACGCAATCAAGGCTTCGGGGACCTGGCGACATTTCAGCGCAACAAAGGGTTCGTCCTGTCTGGTCCCATGATCGTGGATAAAGCGTGCAGCCAGCTCTTTCCCTGTCCCTCTTTCCCCTTGAAGCAGTACATCGCTGTCTTGATCTTTCAAATGGAAGATCGTTCTCCTGAGCTGTTTGACCGAATCCGCGTTCCCCAAAATCCTTGGTCCTGGTGCACTTTGCGTTTCCAGTTGCCTTTTCAGCTCGCGGTTTTCCATCACTAGCTGACGTTTATCAACCCCTCGTTTGAGGACATCAAGCAGGTGATCGGTTGAGAATGGTTTTTCGAGAAAATCGTAAGCTCCCCGACGCATGGCTGAAACGGCAGTAGAAATATCCCCGTGTCCGGTCAGCATGACAATTGAAAGCTCTCGGTCGATTTCCAATGCTTTGGTTAAGAACGTCATGCCATCCATTTGCGGCATGTTGATGTCAGAGATAATAACGCCTTCAAACGCTGGAGTTAGCTGTTCAATTGCCTCTTTGGCGGCGGCAAAAGCGCGGGAGTGAAACCCTTCAATTTCCAGGGTCTGGCTCAGCGCATCACGGATAGTGCGCTCATCATCAATAATCCATATTTCCGGTGTCACTGCGGGGTATCTCCATCGTAAAGACGTTGAAGGGTGATGGTGAACTCAGCGCCACCAGTTGGATGGTCGCTGATTTGAAGGCTGCCGCCAAACTCTTCAATTATCCGTCGGCAAATGGTCAGCCCTAATCCGAGCCCCTCTTTTTTGGTTGTATAGAAGGGTGAAAAAATATGCTTCTTGGTGTCGTTATCAATGCCGGGTCCATTGTCCCACACATGGATGGATACGCGATCAAGAAAGGTTTCCACCTTGATACCAATTTCTGGTGAAGGGGTATTGGCCACTGCCTGTGACGCATTGTTCAGAAGGTTCAAAATCACTTGCTCAAGCTGGACGGTGTCCGCATTCACTACCAGTCCTTTTTCTGGGATGTGGCAAGCGATCTGGATACCTTTTTTGATAAAGCTTGCCGCTGATAATTTCAGTGATGCTGAAATTGCATCATCGACTGAAGAGCGTGCTTTGCCTTCGAGGTTTTGTTTACGGGCGAAGATTTTAAAGCGCGCGACAATGTCTGCGACCATGCCAATCAGCTCATTGAGCTGTTTGAGGTTGCCATTGACTGACTCATAGCGTTCCTTTTCCATCAGCTTGATGCTGTTTTCGGTATAAGTGCGCATGGCGGCCAGAGGTTGGTTTATCTCGTGATTAATGCTGGCAGAGAGCTCGCCCAGCATGGCCAGCTTTGCCGCCTGAATCAGTTCATTTTCCGTCTGGCGCAGGGCTTTTTGTGTGTCTTCATATTGTTGAATGCTCTGACGCAGCTTGGTGTTGGTTTCCTCAAGGCTCGCGGTTCTTGAGGCCACTTTCTGCTCCAGTTCATCGTTGAGCCTTGCAAGTTTTCGCTGGGTTTTGACGGTTTGCAGCCAAGCGGTAAGCACCAAAACCAGCAGGCCGTAGAAGGTGGCGAAAATCAGGACAGACTGGGTAACCACTGGCCAGGCATTGCTGGTGGGAATAAAACCGTATATCCGCCAACCAGCAGTGCCAAGGTCGGTATTGGAAACGAGCACACGTTCGCGATCTCTATTGGGCAAGCCAAGATGGAGAGCGTCCTGCGCTTCAATATCTTCCAGTGCTTTGAACCTTGTGAGATGACTTAAAGACGAGTCCCCATAGCGTCGGGAGTCACGAATCGTTTCTTTTTGTTTGTCAGACAGAATGGAAAGGGACTGATATAACCATTCGTCGCGCGAGCTGTAGAAAACCACTCCGAGTGGATCGGCAATCAGATAGTCGAACCTCTGCTGATCCCAGATACTATCGATAATAGAAAGGTCGACTTTTAGGGTCAGCACACCCGTGATTTCTTCGCCATCCCACACTGGATAAGAAAAGTAATAGCCGCGCTTGTCAGACACCACCCCCAATGCATAGTAACGCCCTTTCTTGCCTTCTATTGCTTGCTGAAAATAAGGACGGTAGTTGTAATTGTGTCCCACAAAGCTTTGGGCGTCTCCGGCATTACTGGCTGCCAGCGTGAGGCCGTTTTTGTCCATCAGATAGAGCACGTCACTTTTAAGGCGCGTATTCCAGTTACCCAGCAAAAGATTGGTATCATTCAGTAATCTTTCACTCTTCGGCACACGTAGAAGACGTTTCAATCTTGGATCAGCAGAAAGAACAACAGGGATTTCACTGTAACGGGACAGCTCAGCAGAGAGTTTCTCTTGAAGCTGATTGACGTCATACTCAATTTCTGTGGTGAAGCGTTTTTCGACTGAGGAATAGGTGAAAACACCGACCAATACAGTCAGTAATACGCCAATAGCTGTGATCAGTGAGATAAAAAGACGACGGCGCATAGCTTCCCTGTTAAATAGGTTCTATAACTGGTTGATGTGATGAGCGCCAACCGCCTGTAGAGTGCGGAAATTCGCTTGAGAAAAGACGCATGCCCCATCACAATGACGTAAAAACGTATTCGGAGCACCACAATGGATTTGTACGATATTCGCAGAGAATATAACCAAGGCGGTTTGAGACGCAAAGACCTGCCTGAAAACCCGGTTCAATTCTTTGAGCATTGGCTCAAACAAGCCATTGAGGCCAAGCTGCCAGACCCAACGGCGATGACTGTTGCCACCGTTGACGAAAATGGGCAGCCATTTCAACGCATTGTGTTGTTGAAGCATGTCGACAACGACGGGTTTGTGTTTTACACCAACCTCGGCAGTCGTAAAGCTAAACATTTAGCAGATAACTCACGTATCAGCCTCCATTTCCCATGGCATCCACTTGAGCGTCAGGTACATATCACAGGGACCGCAGAAAAACTCAGCAAGCTTGAAGTGATGAAGTATTTTCTATCCCGTCCTAAAGAGAGCCAATTGGCCGCTTGGGCGAGCCGTCAGAGCGAACGTATTACCGCGCGTTCAGCATTGGAAAGCAAATACATGGAGCTGAAGCAACAGTTCGACAAGGGCGAAGTGCCAGTGCCAACCTTTTGGGGCGGATTCCGCGTGAAGCCAGAGTCTTTCGAATTCTGGCAAGGTGGTGAACATCGCCTGCACGATCGTTTTGTCTTCCAGAAAGAACAGGATGGTCAGTGGGATATTGAGCGCTTGGCGCCATAATTCCGCTTCTCTAAGCCAAAAAAAGCAGCGCTTTTGCGCTGCTTTCTTATGCCTAACATCGGGTATATATCGCTAAAAGCTACTCTGAAAGCACCAGAGTTAGTTGCTGCTTCAACAGTGAGTCTGGGATTTTGCACCCCACGCCATTTTCCAGGGCTTTATCAACCAACTCGGTTTTACTTGCTGCACCCAGTTTGACGCGCAGGTTAGCGAAATGGTTCTCAATGGTTTTGACCGACACACCTAGAGACTGCGCGATAAATTGTGGCTTTTTACCGAACTGGTGGAAGAAGAGCACTTCTGATTCGCGAGCGGAAAGTGATGCACTTCCTTGTGTGTTTGCAGCGGGCTGGGGCTCAACCGGTTCAATGCCTGCAGCTTTGCAAATCCACTGACCAACTTCCAGTATCGGATTGTCGTTCAGTGCCTGTCCATGAAAAATCGTTCCCAATACTTCCCCATCATCACCATACCAAGGCACTTTGGTAAATACATGTGCTTGCCATTGACCATTGGGGTAAGGGTGGATGTTGAGCACCCGCATATAACGACCACTTTCAATCACCTGCCGATCTTGTTGCTTGAACAATGCGGCGCAGTCGGCAATCGCATGAGGAAGTTCTTCATCGCTTCTCCCTCTTAGGGCCTCGGGTGAGTCAGCGCCGACTAACTTGGCATAGGCAAGATTGACGTGAACAAAACGTGACTGGGTGTCTTTACAGCCCCAACAGCCAGGGAGTTGCTCAAACAGGGATATCAGCATGGAAGGTGGCAGGGATATGTCGTTCATCGTTGGGTGGCGATAGATTTAAGTTACATCGTATTGTAAGTGATTACTTATGACATTAAAAGCATATTAATCATATGGTTACTTCGAAGTAATGATCAGGAATATCCGAAGTCTCTAGATAAAAAAACCGGCTCGTAGGAGCCGGTAAAGACAAGATCTCACTCACTAGAGTAGTTTCCTGTACGACGTGTAGAAGAGGCCACCTGACACTGTGCTCGAGGGTAATCACACACTGTCTGATGGGTCACCGAGGTAAATTTCAGTGATAAAACAGGCGCATACTGCAATATGCGCCTGTTTGACCCTCACTATACTGAGGAGCCAGAAATTCGGACAGGGGGGGAATGCACTAATTAAGCGAATAACTGACAATGTTATTTGTTATTAGCGACCTCGATCTCGTTTTTCTGTGGATATTTGTTTGGATGTTTAGGCGGGGCTGCCAATAATTGCGAGGCATGAAAAAGCCCGCAATCGCGGGCTTTTAGGGACATAAAGAGACGTTGGAAACTAGATGTTTCTCACGACCCTAAAGCCAAGGTAGTTGGCGCTAATATCTGATTTCAGCTCTAGACGCTCTGCGACACGCGCGCTGCTTGGAGAGAAACTCCAAGCACCGCCACGGGCGACAGGTGTCTGACTTTCTGCCCACTCCCACACATTACCTGCGGTGTCATACACACCGAATGGGTTAGCAGGGAAGCTGGCTACTGGCGAAGTGCTTCTGTTTGACCAAACGGTGCCACTCCAGCCTGTGTTGGCGTTGCCGACACCAATATCGTTGCCCCACCAAAAGTCAGAGTCGCTGCCTGCACGCGCTGCCACTTCCCACTGAACTTCCGTTGGGAGGGCATAGCTGAACCCGGTTTGCGTGCTCAGCCATTTAGAATAAGCTTGTGCATCATCTTTAGTGATACAGACAACAGGTGAGTTCTCAGCTTGGTCAAAACCGGGTTTGCGCCAGTTGTGATTCAGTAGCTGTTTTGGTTCGCCGTTGATCAGAGACGTACATCCCTGACCTTCTTCAGCGTCCGTCACATAGCCTGTTGCGGCGACAAACTCTCCAAACTGTTTCACAGTGACGGGCGTCGCTGCAATAGAGAAGGGTTGGTCGACAACCACCGGTTGTTTGGCTTCAAAGCCAACGCGGTATTGGCCTGCACCAATCACCACCATTTTAGGTGCCTGACGATTATTCGAGAGTTTGTCAGCGAAACGCTTTCCCGGCTGTGGACGGTTCTCCTGTTCGCGAAGGTTTGCCCAAACCGTAGAATCCTTGTTCATGAACATCTGACGGCTGTACGGTTCGAAACCTGGCTTCTCAACGGTCAACTGATGTTGGCCGGCTGGCAGCATGATCTCTACCGGCGTTGAGCCGTAAGTCACACCGTTGATGGTGACATTGTCTTCATAACGGTTTGAACGGATTTTCACATTAACCCAGCGTTTTGCTTGTTGCTTCGGTGCTGCTTTGGCGGAAGTAAAAGAGTTCTCCACACAGTAGCGCTCAGCGAAATCCAGCAATTTACATGCTGCGTTTTCGTCAGGCTGGCTGCGCATTTCCGCTTGCATACGGGTAATGTAACGATTGTTGCCGCTAAAGCCGCTGTCGACCACGTTATTGTTCATCACATGGATATTGAATGACACGCGGTTGGCGTTGAGTTTTGCAGTGGTCGATTCCGTCACATTATCCAGCACCTGAGCCTGGAAGGTGTTAACGGCTTTTTGCATGGTCAGGGTTTTGCCCTGATTTGAACATGCAGCCAGCGTCATCGAATCACTACAGGTAATAGTGTGAACCACTTCGATAGTATCTGCGAAGGTCAGTTCCTGACGAAGACGCTTAACACGGGCTTCTTTTTTGGACTCCTGCAGATTTTCCAATGCGCTAACCAGCAATTGTTTCTGACGGTTTTCGCCTTCAACAATACGCTGCTGTTCGGCAATAGCCTGGTCATTGGTTAGAGTGGAAGACTGATTATCTTTCACTGCGCTCCACGCAGCTTGGTAATCATCTTTATATTGGGTGAGATCGGTATCTGGGTTTTCGAGGAGTCGACGGAATTGCTCATCAAGACGTTCTTGGGCGAGATTTCGTTTCTTCTCTAACTCGATAGCTTTGGTAGCCAGCGTTTCGCGCTCGCTTAATAAAGCATCCAGTTTATCTCGTTGCGTTTGGAGGTTTTCAGCGTGAACGCTAATTTCACTTCGTTTATCGGCTAGCTTCTGTTCCAGCGCAACGACAGGATCGTCAGTTGCCGCATTGGCCCCATTGGCAAGCGATTGACTACTAAGAAGTATCGGCGATAACGCGAATACTAACGCGGCGATGCGATTACTTTTCATATGTCCCTTGCTTATTCTCAGAAATCATAAACACCTTTACTGCGCCAAGACATCCTGCTCATTACTGTATCTCGGCAAAACCCGGTATTTATTAGCTTTGTCCCAATTAGCTAGATTAACACGTAAATGCCAATTAGCCTGTTCATGTTACTAATTATTTGACGCTTATCGTTATTATTCAATGCTTATCTTTTGAGTGATAACTCAATAAATTTTAGCCGCTTTCTGTGTTTTAGGAAATAATGTCTGGTAAAAACAATCATAGATAAAAAATATCATTTTAATTGACGCATTTTGATTATTTATCGTCATATTTTTGACGTTTGATATATCAATACTGAGCGGAGGATAAATTAAACTGGATAACGCGGCTTAGTTAACCTTTGCGATGAAACAGGGAAGATCCTTTTCACCGGAACGATGATCACGGAAAGATCATGTCTTCAAGTTACCGAAAGCATGATCAAGTAATTTGTTGCGTCATGCTTCTGATTGACCAATGCATTTAAATGATATATTACAAAGGTTTACGTGCATTTTCGGATCTTACTTTTCGTCGAAGCCAAATTTCACCCGTGATCGCAATGGTCTGTTTGTTGAGATCCTGCACAATTTTGGTATTGAAATGACAACCTCCGTAGTTTGGCCACCTCTTGATCATCTTTCCGAAGCGATTTTTCTTCTCGATTTCCGCTAGAGCGTGGCAGAATAGCCGAAGTTTCACTACTACAATCGTTAACTATGGCATCCGAACTGAAGCACTCTCAGGTTATTGCTTTACCCAATCACCCGTCGTTGCACGCGCACGAATACCGTCAGGTGGTGATTGGTTTGCAAGGCCAAACTGAGTTTGAACTTTCCGGGCGCGGCAGTCTTGTCGGGCCGGGGCAGGGCTGTCTGGTTTCCGAGTCCGAGCTCCATGCTTTTTCTGGCGTCGGGCAAAACGAAATTTTGGTGATCAACCTACCCGAGTCTGTCCTGCATGGCGAACTCAGCATGAAAGACAAAGTAGAGCGCCTGTTTGCCCGTGATGCCTATTTCCAGTTGGACAGCCAGGCGCAGACGCTGGTGAAGGCGTTGACGTCTGAAATGATTGCTAATCCGCATGATGTCATGCTGGGACGCGCCTGTGCCGATACCTTACTGTGCGTGATGGAACGACACTTCCGCGAACAAATCGCACCGCGACGCCATGGCCATCGACTCAATATGGACATTATCGACCTCTACATTCGCCAGCATATCAGTCGCAAGATCAGCGTGGCGCAGTTGGCAGGTTCTGTTTTTCTGGCAGAAAGTCAGTTCCACCAGTTATTCAAATCCCAAGTGGGCGTAACTCCGCATCAATATGTGCTGAAGAAACGTTTTGAACTCGCGCAGGAGCTGCTCAGCACCAGCGAATTGAACTTGGCACAAATTTCAGACAGCTGTGGTTTTGCCTCCCAAAGCGGTTTCACCTCAGCGTTTACCCGTGCGTTTGGCGTATCTCCTTCCCGTTTTCGCCAGCAGCACTGAGCTGCAACCCTGATCTAAATCATCAACATATGCAAAAAGTTGTTATCGGCACGCATTGGCCGTGGTTCTCTGTTTGTTAATCATCGGAGTTTTTTGCAATAATGCCGCAGAATTTTGAAAGACTCATCTGCACCTCATACCTAGAATCGGTCTTTAATCTAACATATTAGTAACATATGCCACTGCCTCGTGGTTGATGGAGAGAGGAATCTGCTTATGTTAAAAGCGACCGATGTGCTGGTGCCAAGTTACCTTGAGCAACCCGCTTCCGCGCTATGGCCTCATATTTCTTCGCACTATTGTGTCGATGAGAGTGAGTTGCTTGCTTCGCTGCTCCCACTTGCAACACCTTCGGATGAAGAGCGAAAACAGACAGAGGCCCAAGCGGCTGATCTGATTGAGCGTGTACGTGCGGATAAAACAGCAGTGCAGATGATTGATGCACTTCTTCTCGAATACAGTCTGGATACCCGCGAAGGCATTTTGCTGATGTGCTTGGCAGAAGCATTGATGCGCGTCCCGGATGCGAAAACCGCTGATGCTCTGATCCGCGACAAGCTGGGCGTGGCAGATTGGAAAGCCCATCTTAAAAATTCTGAATCTCTGTTCGTGAACGCCTCGACCTGGGGACTGATGCTGACCGGCAAAGTCGTCACTATTGATGAGCGTAAAGAGGGTGGCGCAGGAAAGGTACTCAATCGCCTGGTGAACAAGATGTCTGAACCTGTGATTCGTCAGGCGATGCATCAAGCCATGAAAGTCATGGGTCATCAGTTTGTCCTTGGCCGTTCAATCAACGAAGCGTTGGAAAACGGCAAGCCACTGCGTCAGAAGGGTTTTACTTACTCGTTTGATATGCTGGGTGAAGCTGCGCTTACTACTCAAGACGCTCAAAAGTACTTCAATGATTACATGATGGCGATCGAAACGGTGTCGCAGCAGTTGTCTGTGGGCAACGGGCCATCACCTTCTGTTTCCATCAAACTCTCTGCTTTGCATCCGCGATATGAAGTGGCGAATGAAGACCGTGTGATGGGCGAAATGTGCGAGACGGTACTTCGCCTGCTGAAACGCGCCCGTGAGTTGGGTGTGGCGATCACTATTGATGCAGAAGAAGCTGACCGTCTGGAACTGTCACTGAAGCTTTTCGAAAAACTCTTCACCCACGACGATATCAAAGGCTGGGGTCAGTTTGGTCTGGTGGTTCAGGCTTACTCTAAACGTGCCCTGCCCGTGATTACCTGGCTGGCGGCGTTGGCGAAAGAGTACGGTACCATGATCCCGATGCGACTGGTAAAAGGCGCTTACTGGGACAGTGAAATCAAACTGGCTCAACAGGCAGGCTTGCCGGGCTATCCTGTTTATACCCGAAAAGAAGGCACGGACGTGGCCTACCTCGCCTGTGCGCGTTTCCTGCTTTCTGAGCATGTGAATGGGCTTATCTATCCACAGTTTGCCAGCCACAATGCGCAAACCGTGGCAGCCGTGAAAGCCATGGCTCAGCATGACAACTACGAATTCCAGCGTCTGCATGGCATGGGTGATGCACTTTACTTCCACGCCAAGGAAATGTTTGGTCAGTCTGTACGTATTTACGCGCCAGTGGGCAGCCATAAAGATCTGCTGCCGTATCTGGTTCGTCGTCTGCTTGAAAACGGCGCCAACAGCTCGTTTGTTCACCGTCTGGTGGATGCGGCCTGTCCGGTCTCTGATTTAACGCAACACCCAGTGGACACATTGACGTCTCGCCCAACGCTGCATAACCCACGTATCCCTCAACCTTCTGAGATTTTTGGTGAGTCACGCCAGAACTCTAAAGGTGTTGCGATCGACATTGAAAGCGAATGGGAAGTCTATGATGCCAAGGTTCAGGCCTTTATGGATGCAACCTGGAGTGCGGGGCCTATCATCAATGGCGAACGTCTGACGGGCGACGCTCACACTGTTGTGGCGCCTTACGATCACCGCCTGAAAGTCGGTAGCATAAACTGGACGACACCTGAACTGGCTAAAGACGCCCTGAGCGTTGCTGCAGCGAATGTTGATAGCTGGCGTGCACTAACTGCCAAAGAAAGAGGTAAGTACTTACTTAAGCTTGCTGACTTACTTGAAGAAAATTTGGGCGAGCTGGTGGCACTTTGCCACCGTGAAGCGGGCAAGACCATTCACGACAGCATTGATGAAGTGCGTGAGGCGGTGGATTTCCTCCGTTACTACCCGATTCAGGCAGAAAAGATTGAAGGTGATCTGCAATCTTTCACCCGCTTTGATGGTCAGTCTGTCACCTTGCGTCGAGAAGGGCGCGGCGTGTTCACCTGCATCAGCCCTTGGAACTTCCCACTCGCGATCTTTATTGGTCAGATTTCCGCGGCCTTGGTGATGGGAAATACCGTCGTTGCCAAGCCAGCGGAGCAAACGTCACTGATTGCGTTCCGCACGATTGAGTTGCTGCTTGATACCGGCATTCCGGCGGGGGTTATCCAGCTGTTGCCGGGCAGTGGTGCGGCAATCGGCAGCGTATTGACCGCTGACGACAGCATTGCCGGAGTGGCCTTTACCGGCTCAACGCCTGCGGCGCAGCGCATCAACCAATCGCTTGCGTCCCGTGAAGCCCTGCCTGTGCCGTTTATCGCGGAAACCGGTGGTCAGAACGCCATGTTGGTGGACAGTACAGCGCTGCCTGAGCAAGTGGTGCGCGATGTACTTCGCTCTGCATTTGCATCTGCAGGCCAGCGTTGTTCAGCCCTGCGTGTGCTGTATGTCCAGCAAGATGTGGCGGATCGTGTGATTGACCTTATTAAAGGGGCGATGGCGGAAATGCGTATTGGATTGCCTTATCTTCACTCCACTGACGTGGGGCCAGTGATTGATGAGACCGCCCAGGAGAAGCTGCAAAACCACATCAACGAGTTGTTCAAGACCAGTAAATTCATCGCCAAAGCACCGATGAAAAGCGAAACCCGCATGGGCACATATATTGCCCCAGTGGCGTTTGAAATCGACAGTATCTCGATGCTTTCAGAAGAGCACTTTGGCCCAATCCTGCACGTAGTGCGATATCACGCCGATGAACTCGATAGCGTGATTGATGACATCAACAGTGCAGGTTTTGGTCTGACACTGGGTGTCCACAGCCGCAATGAAACCACCTATCGCCACATTGAATCCCGCGCCAAAGTGGGTAACTGCTACATCAACCGTGATCAGGTTGGGGCAGTGGTTGGTGTGCAGCCATTTGGTGGTCAGGGGCTATCTGGTACAGGACCCAAAGCAGGCGGACCTCACTATCTCTATCGCTTCACGAAAGAGGAGGTTGTGGCATGAGCAAGGTAATAGGAATGCAGGCAATGAATGACGTACAAACGCTCGCCGCACAAAGTCAGGCGGTTTGGGAAGAGTGGAATGCGCTTGGTGTGGTTGAACGCGCAGCACTGTTGAATGTGTGGGCTGACAACCTGAGTCAACGTGGTGATGCCTTTATGGACGCTGCAAGCCTGATTCGCTTCCATCTTAATCAGGCTGAAAGCCTGCTCGCGCCCGTCCACGACATGCCGGGACCTACAGGGGAAAGCAACGAACTCTATACCGCTGGCCGTGGGCTGTTTCTTATCACCGGTGATGAATCACTGTCCGTGGTGTCATTGGCAGGACAGTTAGCCGCAGTATTGGTATCGGGTAACTGCGCCTTGTTAGCACCGCCAAACACTTTACACCATGAAGCCGAAGCGCTGATTGGCGATCTGGTAAAAGCCAGTGCACCAAACCGACTTGTTTCGCTGCTGAGTAGCGAAATGACGGAAGACGCCATTGTTTACGCACCGATTTGTGGTGTGGCCGCGGTGGCGAACTCAGCAACCTTGATTGCTATGAACCGAAAACTGGCAGCCCGAGACGGTGTGTTGGTGCAGTTTGTCGCTGAAGATAACGCAAGCCAATTACCTCTTGTCGCTTCGCCAACCTATCTACTCCGCTTTATTACCGAGCGGACGAGAACCATAAACGTCACTGCGGTAGGGGGCAACGCCACCTTGCTGGAACTTGGTAGTGGCGAACATTAAACCCAAGTAACCCGACGTAATGAAGCTCAGGTTCTCTGCTGGCAAAGCAGAGGCCTTGGGTTTTCTGTTGCTGACGGTTTTAAATAATCGGAATTAGGCACTGGAGATCTTTGATCCCCAATTTTTATGCCTTGTTATTGAGGGAAAAAACATGATTGAAAACAGCTTTGCAATCAGCGCCACGTTTATCGTGTACCTGATTCTTATGCTTGCAATCGGCGTATACGCTTACAAACGCACTTCAAACTCAGAAGACTACTTCCTTGGTGGGCGTTCACTGGGGCCTTGGCCAGCGGCATTATCTGCCGGTGCATCAGACATGAGTGGCTGGCTGCTGCTTGGTCTGCCGGGCTATGCCTACGCAGCGGGTATCGAGTCGCTGTGGCTTGCTGGTGGGCTGTTAGCGGGTACTTACTTAAACTGGTTGATCTGTGCCAAAAGACTTCGTACTTACAGCATCGAAGTAGACAATGCACTGACCATCCCCGAATTCCTGTCTCGCCGTTTTGAAGATAAATCAAAACTGTTGCAGACCATTTCTGCTTTCTTCATTTTGCTGTTCTTCCTTTTCTATACCAGCTCAGGCTTGGTCGCAGGCGGTAAACTGTTCGAGACGGTCTTTGGCCTTGAGTACACCACAGCGGTAGTCATCGGTACTGTCTGTGTGGTTTCTTACACCCTGTTTGGTGGCTTCCTTGCGGTATCCTGGACCGACTTGGTGCAGGGCCTGTTGATGGCGGCAGCACTGATGATCGTGCCTATCGCGACGCTGGATGGCTCTTTCACCGACTTGCCTGCTGCGCTGGAAGCGAAAAACCCTGAGCTTCTGACCCTTTGGCAAGATGTTAATGGTGAACCTCTGACTGCCGTGGCGATCATCTCTCTGGTGGCCTGGGGTTTGGGGTACTTTGGTCAGCCGCACATCCTTGCACGTTTCCAGGCAACACGCACCAATGCGGACATCACCACAGCACGCCGTATCGCAGTGGGTTGGAGTGCTGTCTCTATGACAGGCGCAATCCTGATTGGTTTGGTGGGTATCCTCTACGTTGATCAACACCTCGGTGGAGAACTGGCAGACGGCGAAACCATCTTCATGTATCTGGTGAACGCGGCGTTCCACCCTGTGATTGCAGGTATCCTGCTCGCGGCAATTCTGGCGGCGGTGATGAGTACAGCAGATTCCCAGTTGCTGGTGTCATCTTCTGCTCTGGCCGAAGATTTTTACAAACAAGTGTTCCGCCCTGATGCATCGACCAAAGAAGTGGTCATGGTTGGTCGTTTCGCCGTGGTGGGTATTTCCATCATTGCGTTGATGCTGGCAATGAACCCAGAAAGCTCAGTACTGGGCTTAGTATCTTACGCTTGGGCTGGTTTCGGTGCTGCGTTTGGTCCAGCCTTGTTGTTGAGCCTGTTCTGGAAAGACATGAACCGTAACGGTGCGCTGGCTGGTGTTATTGTCGGTGGTGTGACCGTGGTCGTTTGGAAACAACTGACTGGCGGGATTTTCGATATCTATGAGATTGTCCCGGGCTTCATTCTGGCTGGTCTTGCGATTATCGCTGTGAGTAAAGCGACAGGTGGTGCGGAAAACACTGTGATGCAGACATTTGATGATTATGAGCAGAGCTTGAAGACCTTGCCATAATCCTACTTATCGTTATTAAAGGGACGCTGAAGCGTCCCTTTTTTATTTTATTATCAATAAGCTACCCGGCCATCAGATTGTCGCCTTATCCCTTCTCCTCCAAAAGACTGAGTTTAGGATTAAGATCACACGATCCAGTAACAAGACATATGCACTACAGTTAATAGCGGAGAGGTGCGCCTAGCACGAAATTTACCCGCTTCAACAGGCAGGAAGCCTTTGATCCGAGTATGAGGGCAACGAATGGCCGACAAAATGATTATTACGCAACTGGACGGTAACGCATTAATTTTTGCACCGGATGGCAGCGTAAGGGTTGCAGAACAATACGCAGAGCTTAAACCGGAAGAAGTGCTAGTCACGGAAAACGGCAGTAGTGCGGTTCTCAAAGAAAATGGTGAAAGGGAAATTCAGGTGAATGCTAACAGTGGCTTTCGCTTTGAAACACCTCCTGATGCAAATGAGGACGTGAATGCAGCCCGACGCGGCGTCGAAGAAGGGGAAGACCCCAGCGAAAACGCAGATCCAGCTGCTGGCCAAGCCACCAGTTCATCCACATTCTTTGTTGCCGGTGATGTGGTTGTGGAAGATGCTGGCTCACGCCCAAGCCTGACTGAGTTGCTGGAAGAAGGAGAAAGTGAGGAAAGTGAAAATGTCGAATCACTGAATGCAAACAATCTGACGGCATTTCAGCTTAGCTCCCTCTCTTCACTGCAACGTTTTTTCTTTGAACAATTAAACGAAGCGACACAAACCGCTGAAACTGCGGATGTGACGTCGTCAGCCCCCACGACTCCCGGTTCCACGCCATCTCCAGATCCATCACCCACTGATTCCAATCAGGCGCCTTCTGTCACGCTCTCCATGCTGACGGTCACAGAACAGTCAGTCATTGAAGGTCAGGTCGTGGCGACGATCACCACGACGGATGCGAATAATGACGCCGTTTCCCTCAATCTGCTTGATAACGAAGACGGATATTTCCGCATTCAGAACGACAATGTGGTGCTGACTCAGGTTGGCGTGGATGCGATCAACAATGATGCCCTCGGCCTGGAAAGTATGTCGATTGTGGTCGAGGCTGATGACGGTGAGTTGAGTGAGCAGGCATCTGGCGTGCTTGCTATTAACAAGGTGAACGACAACGTCCCCACGCTGACATTAGAAACGGTTGACGTGACTGAGGAGTCTGTTTTTGAAGGCATGGTGGTTGCGACTTTTTCGGCCTCCGATGCTGATGGAAACACCCTTAGCTACACACTGACAGATAACAATAACGGCTATTTTTCGCTGGGAGATGGTGAAGTGCTGCTGACGGCAGCAGGTGTTGAAGCGATCAATAATGATGCCCTGAATATCGAATCATTGGGCATCTTCCTGACCGTCTCTGACGGAGATTTTCAAGCCAGTGCTTCCGACACAATCTCAGTCATTCGAGTGAACGACAACGGCCCGACCGTGAACATCTCCACCAGTGACATTTCTGAAAGTGCTGTCACCATCGGGCTGGTTGTGGCGACTGTGACCACTGCCGATGCGGATGGAGATAATGTCACCCTGTCATTGGTTGGCAACGAGGATAACTACTTCCTCCTTTCAGACGGTGAAGTAACCCTGACTGCGGATGGCGTCACGGCGGTACAGGATGACGGTTTGGATATCCGCTCCCTGACGATCTCTGTTCAGGCCAGTGACGGGGAGAATGTCACGGATGCCTCTGCCACGCTTCTTGTTGGTCGTGATAACGACACTCCACCAACACTTTCCCTTGCTGTTGAAGGTTTGACCGAAGAGTCGGTCACAGAATCAACGCTGGTGGCGACTATCACAACGTCAGATGAGGACGGAGATGATGTCTCGCTGACATTGCTGAACAATGATGAAGGCTACTTCAGGCTTGATGGGAACGGTGTATACCTGACCGCAGATGGTGTTGCCGCCATCAATCAAGACGGCGTAGACGCGATATCCAGCGTGCCGATTTCAGTTCAGGCATTCGACGGAACGTATACCGTCGTCGCCAGTGATACGGTGGCCGTCGCGCGCGTCAACGATAACTCTCCTGTTATCACCCTGAACGAGACGGATGTAATGGAAGAGTCTGTGTCGGTCGGCACTGTGGTGGCAACTATCTCTGCTTCCGATGCTGACGGAGATGATCTCACTTTCACCGTTTCAGGTCCCCATGCGGACTGGGTGACCATTGATGGCAATGAAGTGAAGCTGACTGCGGCGGGTGTAGAAGCGATCAACGATGACGACGCGGAAATCAGCGCCATCAACTTCACTGTCACGGCATCAGATGGTTCCCGCACGGGCAGCGACGATGCGAACGTGACTGTCACCCGTGTGAATGATAACGATCCGGTGATCACACTGACCGAGGTCGGTGTGGCGGAAGAATCCGTCTCAGTTGATACCGTGGTGGCGACCATTTCTGCTTCCGATGCAGACGAAAATGAGCTGACTTTCACGATCTCAGGCGCGAATGCAGATTGGGTAACCATTGATGGCAATGAAGTGAAGCTGACTGCAGCGGGTGTAGAAGCGATCAACGATGACGACGCGGAAATCAGCGCCATCAACTTCACTGTCACGGCATCAGATGGTTCCCGCACGGTCAGCGACGATGCGAACGTGACTGTCACCCGTGTGAATGATAACGATCCGGTGATCACACTGACCGAGGTCGGTGTGGCCGAAGAATCCGTCTCAGTTGATACCGTGGTGGCGACCATTTCTGCTTCCGATGCAGACGAAAATGAGCTGACTTTCACGATCTCAGGCGCGAATGCAGATTGGGTAACCATTGATGGCAATGAAGTGAAGCTGACTGCGGCGGGTGTAGCGGCCATCAACGATGACGGGGCCGAAATCAGCGCCATCAACTTTACAGTTACAGCTTCAGATGGTTCCCGCACAGGCAGCGATGATGCAAACGTGACTGTCACCCGCGTGAATGATAATGATCCCGTGATCGCCCTGACCGAGGTCGGTGTGGCGGAAGAGTCTGTCTCTGTTGATACCGTGGTGGCGACTATCTCTGCTTCCGATGCAGACGAAAATGAGCTGACTTTCACGATCTCAGGTGCGAATGCAGATTGGGTAACTATTGATGGCAATGAAGTGAAGCTGACTGCGGCGGGTGTAGCAGCCATCAACGATGATGGGGCCGAAATCAGCGCCATCAACTTTACTGTCTCAGCTTCAGATGGTTCCCGCACAGGCAGCGATGATGCAAACGTGACTGTCACCCGCGTGAATGATAATGCACCTGAGCTGACTGTCTCAGTCAACGAACTGACGGAAGAAAACGTCGCAGAAAATGATGTGGTTGCGACCCTGTCGGCGACTGATGTAGATGAAAATATACTGACTTACAGCCTCAGTAATAATGGCGCTGGCTATTTCACACTCGTCGGGAATCAGGTGTTGCTGACCGCAGCAGGCGCAGCGGCAATTAATAGCGACAGTGCTGCCGATCCGTTGGAAAGCTTGTCGTTTACGGTAGGGGTGAGCGATGGAACCTATGTCGACTCGGAAAATGTGAGTGTCACCGTTAATCGGGTAGACGATATTGTTGCCGCCAATGACAGTGACGAGATTGCTGCGTCTTCGACGGCGACGGGTAACGTTATCTCTGGCAGCAATGGTGATGGAAGTGGTGCAGATACCCTGACGTCACCTTCCTCTGTCAACGTGAGCCAAGTGACCTACGATGGTGTGGATTACGTGCTGACTGATGGCAGTGTCACCATCAGCGCGGACTCAGGACAACTGACGGTCTCTTCCAACGGCGATTACACCTTCACCTCATCTGTGCAGACAGAATTCTACGCCAGCGAACTGAACACCGCTTTTGATAGCACCAATGGGGTCACCTTCTATGGCAGCAACCTGACAAGTGCCGCCTTCTTAAGTGGTGATGCAGGGAACGGGCTGAACCTGGATGAGGTGCATCACCCTTCACATGAAGGGATTGTCGAGCACGAAGTGGAAGAAGGCGCGATTATAGGCACAGATGGCGACGACACGATTGATGCAGGGAACGGTGCAGATATTGTTTACGCAGGCGCGGGTAATGACACAGTGTCTGGCGGTAACGGTGTGGATGAAATCTACGGCGAAGCGGGTAACGATATCCTGTCAGGTGACAATGCCGAAGACCATCTCTATGGCGGCGATGACAATGACACGCTAGACGGTGGTCGCGGTAATGACCGATTGGTGGGCGGCGCGGGCGATGATGAGCTCACACTCGGTAAAGGCTCAGACACCGTGGTGTTTGAATCTGGCGATGACACAGTGATGGATTTCGATACCAACAACGACACCATTATTATCAAGAACGCATCGACGATTGATACCTTTGCTGAGCTGGGCATTGAGCAGGTTGGAGAGAATACCGTCATCACCCTTGATACTGGTACTTTGACGCTCAACGGTGTTGATAAGGATGACCTCACCGCAGACATGTTCACCTTCGATACATCAGATGAAGACGGGGAGTATTCGGCTTCGATTTATGGTTTCGATGATGAAGTCGACGAAGCGACGTTGACGGTTTCAGACTTAGCCGACAATGAAGTGGTGGACTGGTTCCTCTATGACGTGTCGGGCAATGTCGTTGGCACAGGTTCCAGTACGGTAACGGACGGCAAACTGTCGCTTTCTTCGCCGGTCGATACCACCTTCCGTTATGTGGCGTTGGATGTTGAAAACATCACGGTTGAAACGATCTTCGCTGAACTCACCACTCACGACGTCGACGAGGAAATTTTTACCTACACACTGGCTGATTCAGACAGTAACAGTGCACAGGCACAGCTCACTCTCAGTTATGACGACAACTCCCGCGTGGTGGCGGATATCGACACGGTTCAAACGTTGGGGCTAAATGGTGATATAACTGCGCACATTGCCAAAGGGAACCTGTTCGACAATGATGTCTTAAGCGGAACCTGGTCGTTTGAATCTGTGCAGTTTGAAGGTGCCACTTATCACGCATCTGAAGGCGTGATGATCATTGAGACCCAATACGGCTCGCTGACCATTTATGGGCAAAGCGACGAGCCCCATACAAAAGGTGATTATGTCTATCAATTGATGACCGATGTACCGAGCGACGACGTGTTAGAGTCTTTTCATTACACCTTGGTGAACGAGAGTGGATTGCGAATTCAGAGCGTGCTGGACATCCGGGTGGATGACAATGCCGACGCGGATGCCGACTTGAGCGATCTGATTAATACCACTGAGCTGACAGGGGATGAAAACGCAAACTTGCTGGTGGGCCGTGATGAGTCAGACACCCTCCAAGGCAATGGTGGCAACGACATTCTGGACGGTGGTCTTGGTGAAGATCTCTTGATTGGCGGGGCGGGCGACGATGAGCTGACCGGTGGAGAAGGGCGCGACGTATTCCAATTCCTCCGTGGTGATGCTGATTCCTTGGCGACCGACACCTTGACGGACTTCGACGTGAGTATGGACGTGTTAGACCTTTCCGATTTGTTGGATGGCTTGAACAACGAAAGTATTGAAGATTATCTGGTTTCTCTTTCAGACAAAGAGGGTAAAGCGACGCTGACCGTTGGCCTTGAGGGCGAAGCGGACAGTCAGGTGATTGTCTTTGAGAATAAGTCGTTGGATCAACTGAGCCAGGATTTAGGTATCAGTGGGAGTTCAGGCTCTGAAATTCTCGGTAAGATGATTGATGACGGCATACTGATCACTTCAGTGTGATCACGCCCAGCAGTCTGACAGCGGCAGGCGTTCCATCAGCGCCTTTAGTTCTTTCATTGAGCTGACCGAAATCACGAGAGGATGCTCGATGTTTTCTCTGTTTCCCGGGTTGAAATAAACCGTGCGCATACCTGCATTGATGCCTGCCTCTACCCCCAATAGCGTGTCATCGACAAACAGGCACTCCTGAGTCAACACCGCCATATTCATGGCAGCATAATGGAGAAGATCGGGGGCAGGTTTCCAGCTGTTGGCATCAAATGCGCTATAAAGGTGGTCGCGGAAATGGTGAAGCAAGCCTGTCATGTCCAGAGACATTTCCATCTTATTAACAGGCCCATTTGAGGCGACACACATGTCAATGCCGACCTCTTTGAGCGTATCGAGTAGCTCTGGTATACCATCGACCGGATCAAGGTGGTCAGCAAACAGTTCTGAACACTTCTGGCGATAGAGATGTTCCAGTTCATCAATCGAAATTTTCAGGTTATAGCGCTCACAGGTCTGGATCAGGATATCTGCCAGTTTGCCACCCTGAAAATTATCAAGACATTCCTGCAAATCCAGTTTCACGCCGTAGTTTGAGAAAATCTCAACGATCGCCATCTGGGACAGCACTTCGCTATCAACCAAGGTGCCGTCACAGTCAAAAATGACACAAGAAACTGGGACATCAAAGTCAAAGGAGTTCATTCTTCTCGTTCAATTGGTTTCACAATAATGTCGATACTCTAAGCCTTAACCTGACCAGTAAATCCAACAACGTGCCATTTAATAAATTGCTAGCTAGGTCTTATCAATTGCTGCGAATAGGTGGAAAAATCCATCTAAGATCTTGTTTTATTAAGAGTGATACATGGGCGGGGAAATGTGCGCCGGCTCAACCTTCTGGTTGAGCCGGAATTGAAGGGGGGATTAGTGGTCGAGGTACAGGTAGTTTTGCCAGCTCTTCATACGGATAAGAACCTTACGCATGATAGAGACATGATGGAAGCTGTCTGAATAGACGGCGATTTCGACATTGGTACCGTTCGGCAGCATATGTTCAGAAATATCGTCTGTCATCTCCAGCACGACCAATGCACGGCCTTGGTCGCTAAACATCTTGTCGCCCATCAACATGCCTTGCGCCTGAATCTGACCTTCTGCAATGGCAGGCAGCACTTCGACGACTTTGCCCTGGAAGGTTTTGCCCGGCAGAGCACGGAAGATGAACTCAGCTTCAAAACCCGGTTTCAGGCGTAGCAGGCTGTTTTGGCGGAACGCGCCCACATATCGGGTGCGGTCTTCATTCACAAAGGTCATCACCGGACGAAGCGGCATAGGAACGGCCATCATACCTGGGCGCAGCGTCACTTGGGTCACGTAGCCGTCAGTCGGTGCACGGACAATGGTGCTGTCCAAATCAAACTGTGCTTGTTCCAATGCAGCCTGCGCTTTCGCTACAGTGGTGTCCACGCCATTGATTTGAGAGGTAACACTCAGCAACTGACGATCTTCTTCCGCTTCTGCGGCTTCCAGAGAGGCCTCTGCAGCCAGATAGATTTGACGTTTGTTGTCGACATCAGAAGCGGTAAATGCCCCCTTCTTTGCACCTTTTTGGTAACGTTCAAACTCTTTCTTTGTTCTGTCTCGCTCGGCTAATGCTTTGAGGGTATTGGCCTTAGCCGTTGAGTAAGCGGCCTGACGGGCCAGTACAGATTGCTGCGCGTCCTGCAGGGCTGCCTTGGCTTCCATCACCCGGGCTTTGAATCGAGTTTGATCAATCTTAAACAGGATGTCGCCCTGTTTGAGTGGCTGATTAGCCTGTACCGGCACATCAACAACCTGTCCACGTACGTTCGGTACAATCGGCGTGGTCACGTACACATTACCACCCAGCGCTGTGTGAGGGTGGTTGTAGTTCATCAGCAGAATCAATGTGCCGATCAGCACGACACCCCCCAATACCGCAGTGGGTACGGTCCATTTATTTAGAGGGATTTTGAAGATTTTGAAAATAGCAACACACAGTGCGGTGTAAGTCAGAATGAGGAGTAAATCCATTATTTAGTCTCCCCGTCAGTATCGCCGTTTGAAGGTGTAGATGCCTGTTGTTCTTTGTCTTCGAGCTTTTTCTCAAGTACTGCAATGCGTTCCTTCATGGCATTGAATTCACTCTGTAGCGCTTCCTGATTATGCTCGAGTGCATTCATACCCCAACCCCGGTCGTGACGCCACAGCGTTGCCCAAATCCATAAGAAGGGCCAGAGCGCGTGAAGGGTAAACAGACTCACCCAGCCAGCATGGTGGATGGCATCTTGATGCGGATGATTCCGCTTTTTCGCGATTTCATAGGGGATGTCGTGAATGACAATGATGCCGTAGAAAATCACCAGAGCGACAAAGACCAGCAGCCCAAGCGCAAAGTAATCGAGGTTCATATTTTATCCTTTTATATGACTTACTGACTCGTCCGTGTCTACCGAATACCGCTGAAATTCAAGGCTAAAAAGACGAACGATTACGCGATAATATAACACTCACTTAACCAATCGTGGCTAAGATGGCATAAGAATTAACAAGATTGGATCGATCCGCCATCATCACAAAAGATGTTTGATAATATGGCACGGTTATTTTGGAAGGCAGGGAGTCAGGAATGTATTCACATCAATGGGTTGACGGAAAGGATGCAGGGTTGCCAACCGGCAAAGCGGTTTGTATTGGAAGAAACTATGTCGAGCATGCCAAAGAACTCAATAATCCTATCCCTGATGAGCCTGTGCTCTTTATTAAACCGGCGACATCAATCGTCGGCACCGATTCCCCGCTAGCACTCAGTGAACGTCTGGCCCCTATTCATTATGAGGCTGAGTTATCCGTATTAATCGGCAAGCCACTGACGAAGGCAACAGCGGAAGAAGTATTGGATGCGATTGTTGGTGTTGGGGTTGCGTTAGACCTCACACGCCGCGAAGCCCAAAGCAAACTGAAAGAAAAAGGGTTGCCTTGGGAGCTGGCAAAATCCTTTGATGCCAGTTGCGTGCAAAGCCAGTTCGTACCTTTTGAAGGCATAGATCTGGCCGCGACTACTTATGGTTTGGACATCAACGGCGAGCCAACCCAGCGCGGAGACACCAGCCTGATGATTAACCCTGTGGTCGATTTGATTTGCCATCTCACCCAGTACTTTACACTGGCACCGGGTGATATTGTGCTGACAGGTACACCAAAGGGCGTGGGTAAACTCGCTGATGGTGATGCTTTGACACTGACTTTAGCAGATGAAGTTTTGGCAGAATTTAGTTGTATCAGTGCGCCTTAAAAAGATAAGGAAACAGCGCTTTTCTCTCTTCTGCGGACAAACTGCAAACGCGGTCGATATTGATTTGCGGGATATCTTCCGCGTCCCCGCCGTAGTGCTTCAGGGCTTTTTCAATGCTGGCTTCACGGATCAGGTGAAACATCGGGAACGGTGAACGGTTGGTCAGGTTGCTGTCATCTTCCGGTTCAACATCCGCAAAGCAATAATCGGGATGGAAACTCGCAATCTGGTAAATACCGCGCCAGCCAAACTGATCAATCAGCATATCTGCGACATCCAAAAACTGGTTGTAGTCATCAAAGTCCAGAAAGTGATTCGGAGTGACCACGATGGTTGTTTCTAAATCCGCCACGTCGCTTTTTTCCAGCAATGTTAACTCTGTGATGATGCTTTCCATCACTTCCTGATCATCCTGGGCATCACATACGGCAACCTTGATTTGCTTGTTACGTTGCGGCTTGGCGGCAAACGGGCAGAGGTTTAAGCCAATGACGACTTTCTCGAGCCACTCTGTGGTTTGTTGCTCGACGAGGTTTTTGGAAGGAAAAGCGGTCATGGTAATTACTCTGTTGAATGTGACAGCGGTATATTAACGGCGTATTTCGCCAAACCCAACGTTTATACCAAAACAAGAAAGCGAGCTGGCCTGCCAATGAGTGAAAATCATTCGCATTAGTTTGACGGGAGAGCCTTTATTATTTAAAGTGCATTTGAAATGCATCTTTAAAGGGGAAGGTTATGGAAGTAGTAATCCAATCTGGAAATGAACGAGGCATTAACTTCAAAAAGGTTACGCAGGTCGGCGGCGTGTTGATGATTATGTCGGGCTTGATAATGGTGAGCTCTTTACTCATCAGCTTTCCATTTGCGGACAATTTTTCAATTTTCCATCAAACCATCGCCCACATAGTGACCATCGTGATAGCGGGGGTATTCAAAGTCGGATACGTGACTTACATCGTTGGACGATACGAGCGCAGTCTACCTTGCTGATAGGCAAGCGTGCTCATCCTTCATTAAAAATCTCGCCAGAAGGATGAGCAAGCAGCGTTTTATTTATCTTCTGTAGGCGCTTGCCACGCCTTAGTACCCCAAAGTGGAACCGTTGAGAGGCTGTGTTTATGGCTCCCTTGTGTCTCTTTGGTCGAGTAAGAGAGGTACATCAATGTTTGGTTTTTAGAATCAAAGATGCGGCGGATTTTCATCGATTTGAACAAAATGCTTTTCGATGCTGTGAACACCACTTCACCGGACTTTGAACGGTCGACGTTGGCAATCATTTCTGGGGTGATTTCACCCGTCTGACGGCATGAGATTCCCATATCCGACGGATCAGAAAAATCGAGGTCTGCTTTCACATGGCTGATGTGGCAAGTGACGCCGGGCACTTCTGGGTCGTTAAAGATCTGAATTTTGATGTCTTTGGTTGTGAACAAACCCAAACTGACATCACCAACCTCATCATCTGAACAGCCTGCCAAAGCAAATCCGAAAACAGATGCAGCGATAAGCGCTCGAAGTGGTTTTGAGGTAGGAGATTTAGGGAAAGCGAACATGGCAGCACCTGTCGTTAGAAATATTTCAAGCCACTTTATCAGTGGCTTGTGTTAATTGTCTAACTTCGACTGGTATCGCTAATAAAGAGTCACTAATCGAATTGTGCGTCACCAGGGCGGCGATCCAGCGTTTCTGGATTGAAAGTGAGTAGCTCGTCGTATGCATCACAAAAGCTTGCCGTATCATTGTATTTTTGGCGGGCAGCTTCGATTTTTCGCTCTGCTATACGGCGTTTATCGGAGCCGTTGCGATCAGAGCTGAAAATTCGTTGCTGAGTAAACAGCTCCTGCGTGAACTTCTGCTTGCAGATTGATTCGTTTCTTTCTGTAACCACTTCACCCAACTTATCTTTTGCAGCAAAGGCAAAACCAGATACCAGAGCCGAAGTTATAATTATTGATTTAACAACGAGATAGCGCATAATCCTCACCTGATAGTGAACCCACTCGTTTTAAAGATAGTTCACACAACAGTGCCTCTCCAGTGAGATACGTTGCTCATTTTTGATTCAGCACAATTCCCCTTTCATTTGGTGATATTGGTTCCTGATTTAACGCCTCATTATCAAACACTGACTATCGGATTCCGGCCTGTTTTCGGCGCTGGTTAACATTCCTACAAAAGAGGGATGAAGAGGGCGTAGCTTACGGTTATCTTCATCTTTTTCAAGGAATGACAGTGACGTAAGAGATGCAAAATCAGGTAAACAGCTCGTACTTACAGCTTTTTCTGCGCGAATCTGGCACCGCAGCCATGCTGGATATTGAACAACTTCCCGACGTGTCAGATGTCGATGCCATCGCCCTTTTTGACTGGATGTCCAGTAAGCGCTCTTTCTCGGTATCAGAAGTGAAAGGCCAACGCTGGATTAAAACCTGCAGTGCGGGCTATGTAACTGAGTTGCTGCTCAAAGAAGACGGCACCCTTGAAGAATTTACCCTGTTCAACCGCCTACCAACTAAAGGTTGGTGGAAACTGGAACAAGGTGTGTTGGACTTGGAAATCGTGAAAAACGACAACACTTACCGTAGCCGGGTCATTGCCAATAAATCAGTGAACATTCACTCCGCCATCGAGTATAAAAACGGCGAACTGCATTCTTACCTCAAACTGGCGCAAGTCATGCCGGTAGCGCAAAGCGCGTAAGTGCTATTTAAATCCAACGCCAAAGGTCAGCGAAATGCTGGCCTTTTTCATTTGTAGGTCCCACGAGTGAATTTCTCTGGTCATTAGGTATAAGTGAGACCCCTAACATATTGTTTTTGCGCTATACATGAAGGCAGAGCGTTGGCTTTGTGTTGAGGGAGTAACAAGGTGCAAATAGGGCTACCAACTTGGGTGATTGTTGCGACAGGACTGGTCATGAATGTAATCGCCGCGCTAATGACCAACTTTGTAATTGATGGTTTGGGAGAGAAAGCGGCGGTGGTGGAGGAAACCCAGAGCAGCAACAATCAACTTATTCAATTGACCTGGCAGCAAGTCGATGCCCTTGAGCGCCGAAGGGAAACCTTGCTCATCATCCTTACCACCCAAGAAGAGGGTAGAGAACTGCCTAAGATGCTAGTTAGCCAACTGCTTTCACCGTTTTCTGATATGACAGATACACCCCTAGATATGGCCAACATCAACAAAATTATGCTTGGTATTGACCAGCAGCAAGATCTTCTGCGAAACAAGATAGATACGCTATATCTCGATAACCTACAGTTAGCTGACGCCTACCGTGAAATTGTGAGCAGTATCTCTAACTACCGAAACCTTGCTCTTTTCCTACAGATACTAGGTCTGGCGCTGATCATGGCCCGAGACCTCTCCCGAAAGCTAGACTAGATAGTGATCAAATAGGCTTAACATGTGCCATATTTAATGTGGTTACATACGCTATTTGTATCTTAATAATCAGAATAAAACACTGGTTTTAATTTTAAATATAGCGCCTAAATCCAACAGAGTTTTGTTCTAATAGCCGATATAACGGAGGTGAAAAAGTCGGCGTGAACGGCACTTCTCCATTCCGTTTTTTTATTGAATTTTTGGCTGTTTTAGCCGTTTTGATTTAGCGATTTTGGGGTGAGTAAATGGGTGGCGCTAACCGCGTTCGCAGCGTCGTGGCTGATATGTTTGCCATGGTCGTTTTCTGTTTCGTCACTGGCATGATGGTCGAGATCTTCGTGTCTGGTATGTCTTTCGAACAGTCTTTGGCTTCGAGACTGTTGTCGATTCCAGTCAATATCCTGATTGCCTGGCCTTACGGTGTATTCCGAGACAATGTGCAAAAGTTATCGCAACGTTTATCTTCGACCAAAACAATGAAGCGTGTGGCGGACTTTGTCACTTATGTGGCTTTCCAGTCGCCAGTGTATGCAGCCATTTTGTTTACCGTTGGCGCTGAACCAAGTCAAATCGCAACAGCCGTCGCGTCAAACGCGCTGCTTTCCGGCTTGTTGGGTGTGGTGTATGGCTCATTCCTGGAGCGTTGCCGCAAACTGTTCCGTGTTCAGGTGATGCCTGCTGCTGTTTAACCAATTGGTAAAACAATACCAATCGTAGTAAATATCTGCTCATCCTAGCTTGTTAAAATGCTCGATAACTGCGTTGGAAAATTTGATTGTAGAATAACTACTCATCGAAATTTTCCGCCTTGTTCTCGAGCATTTTTCCTGCGCTATTTCTGATCAGCTACTTACTGTGATTGGTATAATGCCACCTCAACCTGGTGGCATTTTTTGTTTTTACACCAGCAAACTTTGTACTTCCTTTTGCAGTAAGTGACGGTCTAATGCGTTCGGTTTTAAAAGCTCACCGATATTCACTTCAATCTTTGACCAAAACCGTCTTGGGCGGGTCGTCAGTGCATGACCGTTTTTATGACTGAAGAAGGAACCCCACAACCCTTTCAATGCCATTGGGATGACCGGAACCGGCGATTGAGCGAGGATTTTCTCCACGCCGGGTCTGAATTCGCCCAGTTCACCATCAGAGGTTAAGCGGCCTTCCGGGAAAATACAGACGACTTCGCCGTTGTTTAATGCCTGCTCAATGGTTTCAAATGCCGCGTTGTAGGTCTTCTCGCACTTGCGTGGTGAGCAGATAGGAATGACACCCGCATGACGGAAAACGTATTTCAGTATCGGCATTTCACTGATGGATTTATCCATCACAAAGCGCACCGGGCGGGGTGAAGTTCCCATCAGGAGCAATGCATCTACATAGCTGACATGGTTGGCGACAATCAAGGCTGCGCCTTGCTCAGGAATATGCTGGCGGCCTTTTACTGACACGCGGTAAAGGCAATGACTCAGCAAGTAGCTGACAAAGCGTTGAGTGAACTCGGGCACCTGACGGTAAACGTAAACCGCAACAATAAAATTTCCCACCGCCATTAGCGCAAACAGCTCAACAATTGATAAATCCAATACGCTCAAAACCAAGATAGAAACCAGTGCCGAGGCCACCATAAACAATGCATTCATAATGTTGTTTGCAGCGATGGAACGTGCGCACTCACCGTCTTTAGCGCGTGACTGAATAAATGCATACAGCGGGACAATAAACACGCCGCCACTAACACCCACCAAAAAGAGATCAAACATCACACGCAGATGGCTTGATTGAGCGATGAAGCTTTGCACGCCATAAAACTGCTTGGGGAAAGATTCAACGGAGGGAACTGCCCAAAGCAAATCCGCGCTGAAGAGTGTCAGGCCAAGAATACCGAAAGGAAGAATGCCCAGCTCTACTTTGTTGAAAGACAGCTTCTCACAGATGAAGGAACCCGTGGCAATACCGATAGAGAACAAGGCAAGCAGCAGCGAAACCACAGTACTGTCTGCATGTAGGTGTTCACGGGCAAAGTTCGGAAACTGTGTCAGATAGGTTGCACCCATAAACCAGAACCAACTGATGGCGAGAATCGACATCCAAATCCCGCGTTGTTTTTTGGCGACTTTGAGTGTGTTCTTCATGCCTGAAATCGGAGAGAAATGCACTTTCTCCTGATTGGAAACAGGCAATGAGGGAATGTTCACGCTACTCAAAAAGCCAATCAATGAAAGCGAAACCACCAGACACGCTGCAATAAAGGTCCCGCTGGGAATGGCGAGCAGCAGACCTGCGCTGAGCGTACCAATAAGGATAGAGAGGAAAGTACCTATTTCGACCCAGGCATTGCCTTTTACCAGTTCATTGGCCTTCAGAGCCTGAGGTAAAAGAGCGTACTTAACCGGTCCGAAGTAGGCCGATTGGGTTCCCGTCATAAATAGCAGGGCCAACATCAGCAAGGCATTTTGCGTCAAGATGGCAGCAGCGGCGCAGCCCATAATGGCGAGCTCTGCCAGTTTCAAACGCTGAATGAGTTTGGCTTTATCCATATTGTCGGCAATCGCGCCAGCATGCGCAGAAAACAGGAAGAAAGGCAAAATGAAAAGGCCAGCAGCAAGGTTAACGAAGAGATCGACCGAAACAGGAAGTGAATCAATAAAACTGTAGGTCACCATCAACAACAGAATGTTCTTGTAGATGTTGTCATTCAGCGCGCCCAGGCACTGAGTGAGAAAATAGGGAAAGAATCGTTTCGTGAAAAACATGCCGGCTCCTTGGAGTCAATTCGCGTCAGATGTTGTCACTTTAAAAGGTGCAGAAAAGGATTCCAGCGTAGTGAAAAGAGTCGCGATATAAGGAACCGAAAGTCGCACCATTTGAGACTTTAACGAGGTAGCAAGGGAACGAAAGGCAGGAAGTATTTTCGTCGCCGTATCCCATTAAACGTCTTTCTGGACTCGCTGTTTGAAGCCCCTTGAGCACTGGGTGGACTGTGTTCTACAATGGCGCACTTTCAAATGACATCAGGTCAATACAATGAACGACACAACTTCAAAGCCAGCGCTGCCAGACCACCTTTCTGGTAACCCACGTAGCCCACACTTTGTAGAAGAATGCTTCCAGCACGACATCGGCATTCGCTTCAACGGTAAAGAGCGTACTGATGTTGAGGAGTACTGCATCAGCGAAGGTTGGATCAAAATTCCTTCACCTAAAGCACTGGATCGTCGTGGCCAGCCACTGCTGATTACCCTGAAAGGCACGGTTGAAGCTTACTACATCTAAGCTTTCAAACGTCGCAAGACACTGATTCAAAAGAACGGGAGCCCAAGGTCACTTAGGCTCTCTTTCTTTGCCTGTAAAACAGCGTTTTTACGCGGGATGATTCCCTTAGGTGCAAACCTGGAACTCTGATAGACTCCCCCGCCTCTCCGGTAAATCGTGTTGATTACGCCGGACCACCTAAGACTAGGATCTGCTTTGACCAATAATGATATCTTGCGCCGCATTCGCTATACCTTCGACTTTAAAGACAAAGAAGTCGTGGAGATTTTCGCGCTGGCTGATGTAACCGTGACGCTTGAACAAGTGTCGGCTTGGATGAAAAGAGATGAAGACGAAGCGTTTGTGCAAATGAACAGCATCGAGCTTTCTTCTTTTCTGAACGGTTTGATCAACCTGAAACGCGGCAAGCGCGACGGTGAACAACCTCAGCCTGATGTCCATCTGAGCAACAACATGGTGTTCCAGAAACTGCGTATCGCTCTGAACCTGAAAGCGGAAGATATTCTGGAAATTCTTGAACTGGCGAACTTCCGCTTGAGCAAGCATGAACTGAGTGCTTTTTTCCGCAAGCCTGACAATAAACACTACCGTCAGTGTAAAGACCAGATCCTGCGTAATTTCCTGATGGGTGTGCAGCTAAAACTACGCCCTGAAGATCAGACTGAATACCAAGACTGATCATTGAACGATTTAAAACAAAGCCCGGTTATCCGGGCTTTGCTGTCTCTGCTTGATGGAAACTATACCAATCACAGTAGGTAGGTGATCAGATATTTACTACGATTGGTATTAGTCTCGTGTTTTCGGCTTGAACTGCTTGATGCTGCGTTTGCTGTTGCTGCGACGGTTGGCTTTCTTGTCGCGAGGCGGACGTTTGCGCTCGCGGGTGTTGCTTTCTGCTGCAGGTTTGTCTGTCACCGGGAACCCTTCAAGTGGAAGCAGTTCCAATGGTCTTCCCGTTAACTTGCGGATGGCGTTCAGCGAATCGGTTTCGCCATGGCAAACTAAAGAGAGCGCCAGACCATTTTCGCCAGCACGCGCGGTGCGGCCAACGCGGTGAACATAGACAGGCGCGTTCGGTGGTAAATCAGCATTAATAACCACAGGCAGCGCGTCGATATGAATGCCGCGGGAAAGCAGGTCAGTGGAAACGAGAACAGTCACTTTCTTGGCTTTAAAGGCCGCCAGAGTTTGCTCGCGTGCCGTCTGATCTTTATCGCCATGAAGCGCCGCCACAGACATTCCGGCTTTGATGAGTTTCTTCGCCAAGGCGTCGGCATTACCGCGTTCGCCAACAAACACCAATACCTGCTCCCAGCCATGTTGTTTGATCAGCGAAATCAACGCCTGCGCCTTACTGCCTTTGTTAACAAGGTAAAGGCGCTCTTCAATCTCTTCTACCACACTGTTTTTCTGGTGCGCTTCGATTCGCACAGGTTTAAAGAGCATAGACGCGGCGGCAGACTCCAGTGCTTGCGGCATAGTGGCTGAAAACAGGAGAGTTTGTCGCTTCGCTGGCAGCGCAGAAATCAGGCGCTGAACATCTGGCCAGAATCCCATTTCCAACAGACGGTCTGCTTCATCAAGCGCCCAAAGCTTCAAGGCGTTGAGCGAGACTTCTTCTTTGTCGATGAAATCAAGCAGCCGACCTGGCGTTGCCACGATAAGATGTGGCTTGTCAGCCAGCTCTTTGATCTGGTTTTCAGGCGCGACGCCGCCACACAGCATCGCGGTTTTGATGCCCATGGGTGCGGCTATTTCATCAATCGCTTTGATGACCTGAGCGGCCAGTTCACGGGTGGGAACCAGCACCAAGGCCTGAATGTCTTTCTGGTTTGCGTCGATGCAATTAAGCATTGGCAGACCGAATGCCAGCGTCTTGCCGCTACCTGTTTGCGCGAGTGCAATCACATCGCTGCCTTTCAAAATGGCTGGAATGGCTTTTTCCTGAATCAGGGTTGGGGACGAGAGCGCTTTAGGTAGCGCTGCAAGCAAAGCAGGAGAGAGATTCAACGATGAAAAAGTCATGGGCAATTACAGTCTGGTGGGAAAGGCGGCGAAGTCTAACAGTAGGCCGCCTTGAGTGGAATCGCTAATTATCGACCACTATCTATCTGACCAAACCGCAAACTCATTGCCACTTGGCTCGGTAAAATGAAAACGCCTACCGCCTGGGAAGTCGAAAATCGGTTTCACTATCTTGCCACCAGTCTGCTTTACGTTGATTTCTGTCTGCTCCAACGACTCACTGTAAAACACCAAAAGTGCGCCACCGTTTGACGTCTCTGAACACATCTCCGCGCGGAAGAATCCACCATCTAAGCCTTGATCAGAAAAGGCGGTGTAATCAGGGCCGTAATCGGTGAAGGTCCAGCCAAAGGCTTCAGAGAAAAAGGATTTGGTGGCTAACAGGTCACGGGCGGGAAATTCAACGTAGTTCAGTTTACCGTGTTGGTTCATTGGCGCACTCCAAGGTCGTCAGAAACGCGACCATGTCTGGCCGCGCAGCCATTCAAGATGATTAGCTCCATCCTAAATCAAGGCGGCTACGTGCTTTGAGATCAAAGGCAACTTCCTGCAAACAAACCTTCTTATAACGGAAACAAAATGTCATGCGGTGAAGTGAGTTACATTTGGTTTTGAATTGTTTCCTTTGTTGCACCTGAATCTGAAGGTTCGAAGAATTGACGAAAAGTGAAGGCGTATTCTGACTCGCCGTGTTCGCGTAAATGTTCCAGCCTCTCTTTCGCTTCTTCCAGCGAGGGGATGTGTCCTTCAGGAATCCACCACATTACAAAGTTGTGTGAGTTTGGCTTTTCAAACCATTCATTTCTGCGCTTCATGATGCCCACATGATGGGTTTTGAACATGAACTGTTTGAGTGCATCGGCGGACTCCCAAACAGAGAGGTTAATCAGGGTATTAGGGTTACCAAACAGGCGGTAACTGAGCACCTTGCTATAGGAATCTTTAAAGCGCCACACATACCCGCGGGACGATTCCGCAGTCGAATTGACTGAAGGAATGTTATCGACAAAGTCCTTTAAAAGCGGGTCGTCAATGTTGGCTTTGGCAATCGAAATATTTAGCTCAGCAAGGTGCATTCCACTCTCCCTAACTTATCTGTTCATCAACCTCCCACGAATCGTCAGAGGGGTAAAGTCACCCTAAGACGATGCGAGGAGTGCGTCTCACATATGCAGTGATGTGGAAGCTACCAGACACTGAAGTGTGGGTATTGAACGATATTTCACTAGCATCACCTAACTGCCATCCGATTGTCATTGTTCTGAAATCTCAGCTCGTAAAGGTAGCGCCATTGAATAGGGTAATAGAAAGGAGTCCACCCATGCGTAAGCAGCGCAACCTACTCACTTCTGTGCTGGCGCTTTCAGTCAGCGCGGGTTTGCACGCCGCAGAACAGTCTTCATTTCAGCGCATCAGTGCCGTGTCGACAGCCAACAATATCCCACCGGGCGTGGAAAAAAGTCATGAAACCTCCGCGGAAATTATTGCTGTCAGTGAAGACGGCAACACACTGGTTTACACCGATAGCCCGTTGAAAGGTGTGGGGATGCTGGATATCACCAACCCGAAAAAACCAACAGGGAAAGGCTTTGTCTCTTTGGATGGCGAGCCAACCTCGATTGATGTGCTGGGTGACACCTTTGTCACTGGCGTGAACACTTCAGAGAATTACACCCAGCCTTCCGGCTATCTAGTTCAACGAAACCTGAATACGGGTAAACAAATGTGGAAGTGCGACTTGGGCGGACAACCCGATTCGGTTGCGGTGGCGAAAGACGGCAGTTTTGTTGCGGTGGCGATTGAAAATGAACGCGACGAAGACCTGAATGACGGTGTGCTTCCGCAGTTTCCTGCCGGCCACTTGGCGATTGTCCCTGTGAAAGGCGGTCAACTGGTGTGTGCAGAACAAATGAAAGTGCCAATGACAGGTATGGCAGGTATTGCGCCGGAAGACCCAGAGCCAGAATTTGTGGATATCAACAGCCTTGGCGAAATCGTGGTCACCCTGCAAGAGAACAACCACCTGGTGATTGTTGATGGTAAAAAAGGTGAAGTGATTGAGCACTTCCCTGCCGGCGCCGTTGATTTGGATAACGTCGACTTGGATGAAGAACGCGCCCTGACCTTTGATGGAACCCAGAAAAACCGTAAGCGTGAACCCGATGCGGTGAAATGGCTGGATGACGAGCGCTTTGTTATTGCCAATGAAGGTGACTACGAAGGCGGCTCACGAGGCTTCACCATCTTCAACAAGCAAGGCGACGTGTTGTTTGAGTCGGGTTTGGATCTGGAATACCGCATCGCGATGGCGGGTCACTACCCGGAAAAACGCTCTGGTAACAAAGGCGCAGAGCCGGAAGGTCTGGAAGTCGGTACTTTCAATGGCCAGCAATACATTTTCGTGTTGTCTGAGCGTGGTTCTGTCGTCGGTGTATACCGCGACACAGGTAAAGCGCCGGAGTTTGTTCAGCTGTTGCCTTCTGGCATTGCACCGGAATCTGCCGTTGCGATCCCGCAGCGCGGTCTGCTGGCAACGGCCAACGAGAAAGATCTGATTGAAGATGGCGGCGTGCGTGCTCATGTGATGCTTTATCAGATTGGCAGCGAAGAACCCTCTTACCCACAAATTGAATCTGTGATGGTTGATGGTAAACCCATCGGATGGGGGGCGTTGTCAGGTCTGGTAGCGGATCCAAACAACGAAAACACCCTGTACGCCGTGAACGACAGTTTCTATAAAGCCCAGCCTTCGATTTTTGTGGTCGATGCTTCTTCTGCGCCAGCCAAAATCACAACGCGTATTCCTGTGATGAAAGACGGCAAACCAGCGAAGAAACTGGACTTGGAAGGGATTACTACAGATGGCAAAGGTGGTTTCTGGTTAGCGTCTGAAGGGCGCACTGACAAAGAGATCCCACACGCCCTGTATCGTACTGATGCCAATGGCAACATCGTAGAAATGGTCGAATTCCCAGCTGAATTGCTGGCTGTGGAAAAACGCTACGGTTCAGAAGGCATCACCCGTGTAGGCGACAACCTCTGGGTTGCGATTCAGCGTAGCTGGAAAGATGACCCTGAAAACACCGTAAAGCTGGTGCAATACAACACCAAAACTGGCGAGTGGAAAGCGGTGCGCTACCCCACAGAGCCAGCGGAAAATGGCTGGGTAGGTTTATCTGAAATTACGGAACACGAAGGTGCGCTTTACATCATTGAGCGTGATAACCAAATCGGTGACGCGGCGAAAGTGAAGCAACTGACCCGTGTGTTACTGGCTGATGCCAAACCCGCCGCATTGGGCGGTGAACTGCCATTGGTGAGTAAAGACGTGGTTTATGACTTCATTCCAGATCTGAAAGCGCAGGGTGGTTTCGTGACGGATAAAATTGAAGGCTTTGCGATCACCAAAGACGGTAAAGCATTCGCCGTTACCGACAATGATGGTGTCGATGACAGCAGCGGTGAGACCTTCTTCTTCCCACTTTCCAAAGATGGAAAGGCGCTGGATTTTGCGACCTTGCGTCCTTAGCTTGATGATATAAATAAAAACGCCGGCTTGATGCCGGCGCTTTTGCTTTAGAGTGCCAACCGATAATTCAACAAATCGTGGTGCTGCCCCTGAATCAAAGCTGCGTTCAGTGCTTTGCTTTGGTAAACAAACCCAGCGCTCTAAAGCTCATTGTTTACATTGTAAATTGTTAAAAAGGCTGCTCGGTGAACCGGCTCATCAGTTTCCAGTGCTTAGATGAATAATCTGTGGTGACATCAGAACCTGTGTTTAACCAAAAATGGTCTTGGGTAAACATCATTGTCGGGTGGTAATTTGGCTGGGTTGAAGCCAGTGGATACTGTCGGCCAAAACCGCGTTTTTGGGTCGCTTCCAACACATACTCGTTACCATTGATGAACAGCACTACCCAGGCATGACCACCACCGTCGTATGTGCCGACTGCCACGCGCGCGTCATACCCAGCTTCAATCAACCAGTCTGCCAGCAGAATAGCATGGTCCTCACAATCGCCGGAAGGGTAGTAGTAAGACTGCTTGCTCGATTGCCAAATTTCCATCAGGCCACCGTATTGCTCGTGGTCATACTGGTAGGTTTTCTTTCTGGCGATCACCAGCATGGGCAGCATAGGGTTGTCGACTTTGAAGGGAAGATAGCCCTCCAGGTAACTGTGGGTCAGGTGAAAGTTCCCTTTTATGTCGGGCGCCAGCGCCGTAAAAGGGCGGTTATTGGTCTGGTAAGTGTAGAACCCGTTGTTCCCCTTCAAAGATGCACGCCAACGGGCGATTTCCTTATGGGAGATCTTACGGTTTGAGTCAAGCAAGGTGAGAAAACCATTACTTCCATCAAATTCGATATCCGCCGGCGTCAAGGCGCTGGTGGAAGCAGTTATCTGCTTTTCAGTGTGACTTGGCACATCCGGCAGTTTGGCCTTTCTCTCTTCAAGCAGGCTGGCCACTACGGCCAACACCAACATCAGCGGAAGATAAAACTTGAGGTTCATGGCTTAACTGCGAAAACCGAACGCAACGATAACAGCAACGAAAATGAGGATGGTTGATGCAAAAAGTGAAACCGCCACGTTGCCCTTCTTCATTTCCTCTTCTATATCCACATTCTTCAACAGTTTCTTGTCCACCCACAACAGGGCGTAAACGCCAACCAGCAAAGAAATGATGGTGTAAATGAGATTGATGGAAAGGTTGAGAATTGAAGCGAAAAAAAACTCGCTGCCCATAGTTGCACTCCTTGCATAGGGTAAGTATCGGCTTCTGCCATATACGTTGATAGTACTGTTTTTTATCCAGCTATTCGATGCAAATGCTTGGTAAAGCGAGTCTTATCAAACCTTACAAAAATGTATAGTTCGCGAAAAGTTGGCGAAAGCCCCTTTAGTTAGAGTATCTACGTCGACAGGGAAATGTCCTTGTCCACCGATACCAATAACGAGGATGACACCATGAAAAAGACAATGATTTTTAAGCCTGCTGCTATTTCTGCTGTATTGGGTCTGAGCGCCATGATGGCGGTAGGCACTGCAAACGCGGGTGACGCACCAAAGTCACTGAATGAAGATGCAGTCAGTCTGGTTCAGGCGGTTGAGATTGCCAAAAACGCCACTGGCGGCGTGGTACTAGAAGCAGAACGCGACGTAGAAATGGGCCAGGCGGTATACGAGATTGAGCTGGCAAGCGAAACCGGCGAAGAAATCAAAACCGTGGTGAACGCAACAACTGGCGAAGTGATCTTGACGAAAGCCCGTCGTGACCATGACGACCACCACGATGATGACGACATTGAAGACGCCATTTGGCTATCAGGCATCAAAGACGGAACCTACTTGTCTCTGGAACAAGCGCTGATGCAAGCGGAAACACAGGTTGGCGGTAAAGCGTGGAGCATTGAGCAAGATGACCACCGTGACCAGCCTTCTTATGAAGTTGAGTTGCTGGATGCAAACGGCAAACGCGTTGAAACCCGCATCAATGCGATGGCTTCGAAATAAGCCTACGCATAGGGTCAACAGACCCTAGAAAGTCACAATCGAATTTATCTGTAGGGGCGATGCCGTCCCTGATTGGAGGTACACATGAGCGACGAAACTAAAAACACATCAATGTGGCAACGCGCAAAAGAGATGGTGAAACGTGTTGTTCAAGAGGCACCTATGGCAATTCTGGGTGTTGTGAGTTTCTCACTACTATTTATGCTGGGACTGGTTACACTGGGAATCAGTTTGATGGCCGGAATAGCGGCAATTATCGCGGCGAAATGGCAACAACGCCAGATGTATAACGACATCGCCAACCCCACAGATAAGAGAAACGACGAAGAACCGATTGCGGCTGTATAAGCCGCAATGTTATCCGAACAGAGAGAGTCCCTATGCGCGTGTTGTTGGTCGAGGACGATACCAGCCTCAGTAGTTTTGTAGAAAAAGGCCTGCGTGAAGCAGGCCATCAGGTTGAAGTCACCGACAACGGTAAGCATGCGCTCACGCTTTGTATGGCAGAAAGCTACGATGTGGCGATTGTCGATCGTATGTTGCCGGGGTTGGATGGTCTCTCTTTGGTCAAAGCGCTGCGTGCGGCTCAGGTCGGCACGCCAATACTTTTTCTGACCGCCCTCGGTGGCGTAGATGATCGTGTGCAGGGTTTGGAAGCGGGTGGTGATGATTATCTCACCAAGCCTTTCGCGTTTTCTGAGCTGTTGGCTCGCGTCACCGCGCTTTCCCGCCGCTCTGTGTTGAAGTCCACCGAAGCCAGTCCTGAAATCAGTTATGGCGACGTGGTGCTGAACCTGTTTGAGCACTCCGCCACCCGTCAGGGGCAGCCACTGGATTTACAGCCGAAAGAGTTCCGTATTCTGGAGCTGTTCCTTCGCCACCCTGGTCGGGTGATCACCCGCACCATGCTACTTGAACACGTATGGGATATTCATTTCGACCCGCAAACCAGCGTGGTGGAAACCCATATCAGCCGCCTTCGCAACAAGCTCGAAAAGCCTTTTGGCGATACGCTGATTCAGACTGTCCGCGGCGTGGGCTATAAGCTTGAACAAAAAGGCGGTGAGGCGAAATGAAAGCCAGAGTGACGGACTTTTTCCATCGCCACTTTTCCAAGCGCAAACTGCTGACGTTGTTACCGTCCTGGATGAAAAGCTCTGCAACCCAGCAAGGTTTGATGTTTGGTGGTGTGTCGATTATCAGTCTGGTGCTGATGGCAACCGTGACTTTCTTCTATGTCGAGCATGAACTGAAAGACCAAAACCGTGAGATAGTGAAAGAGTCCCAGCAGTTAGCTACCGGTCACCATAAAAAAGTGGATGATGACCCGATTGAAGACGACGAGATTCTTGCGGTGCTGGCGTCTGGTTTTGTACTTGCTGGCGTACTGGTGTCGATTTTCACCGTGGCATTGGTTGTTGCGATGAGCCGTATTAGCCAAAAACGTATCAATCGCATTGAAAGCGTGCTCAATGCGGCGGCTGAGGGCGATCTTTCCGCTCGGACCGACGTGAAATACATACACAACGATTTGGCGAGAATTTCAGTTTCTGTTGATGACATGCTGTCACGGCTGGAAGGCTCTGTCGCGGCGATGAGCGACATCTCTGCCAACATCGCTCATGAGCTAAAAACACCGATTACCCGCTTGCGCCATAACCTGTTGACACTGCGGGAAGACGCGGAGCGCGTTGAGCCGAATCTCGATGACGCTTTTATCGAGGAACTCGACAAAGCGTTGGAAGATTCGCAGCGTTTGGCTTCTATTTTCGATGCATTGTTGCGGATTTCCCAGATTGAATCCGGTGCGCGCCGAAGCCGCTTTATGGCGCTTGACCTGAACAATGTCATTGAGACGGTGGCAGAGATTTACGTCGATGTCGCCGAAGATGCAGAGATGACGCTGACGGTAGAGAAGCCGGACTCACCACTGATGATTCAAGGCGATCGAGAGCTGCTTATCCAGCAGGTGGCGAACCTGATTGAGAACGCGCTGCGTTATTGTCCTGCGGGCAGTCAAATCCAGCTTCGCTGCGGTGAAAATCCGGAAAACGGCAATGTGTGGCTCGAAGTGAGTGATAATGGCCCCGGTATCTCTGATGAAGAAAAAGAGCGCGTGTTCGAGCGTTTATACCGTGTCGACAAAAGTCGCACCGATGGTGGCCTTGGTCTTGGGTTGTCCTTGGCAAAAGCCGTGGCTGGTTTGCATTACGGCCATATTGAGCTGTTTGATGCAGAACCGGGGTTGGGCGTCAGGGTGGCGATCTCTGTCCGCTAGTGGGTATATATGCTTGAGAAGATTGTTTTTCTTCGACAAGAGAAACGAAAGTGTATGTGCTCATGAATAACAATGAATGTCATGTTTCTGCTTTTTATTATATGAAACAGAATTCATTTTGAGGTTATTTACTCTCTAAAATTAAAATTGATAATTTCTTTATTTTTTTATCTTTAAAGTTTTGGATTTAAATTACCCTGTCGACACCTTTAATTCTCATTATTGAGAATTAAAGGTGTCAGAAATCGATATTCCCTACTCGATTCCCGAATAACGGAATGCTTCTTTGGTTAGGCGGTTTAATTCGCTTTCTTTCATTTGGTTATGAACAACGGTGATGCGTCCGAGGTAAATTAAAGGCACTTCAGAAGCCCTGCCTTCGAGGTGAAATTTAATGGCCTCTGCGGTGGCCACACCCAGATCATCGCTCATCCTCATTGGCGTCGCATCTAATTCACCCGCCCGAATCTTTTCGATCTCTTTTGCCGTTCCACCCCAGCCCGTAACATAAATATCAGACAATCTGTCTGCTTCACCAAGCGCTTCGACAGCACCCATGGTCATGGCGGTATTGGCATTGTGTATCATCGATACTTCGGGAAAATTATTGAGCACCAATCGCACGCCGTCAGCGCCTCCGAGCTTCTGATATTGGCCAAAGTGTTCGTAGATATTGCGCCAGTTACCTTTCCGCTGTACACAGTCGATAAACCCTTGAGAACGTTGAGTATCTGTAATGCCAGGGATACCTCGGTTGGCAGCAAATTCCACCTCTTTGCCCACGTGCTTAATCACATGGTCGCAAAGTACATCAGCGCCCATGGCACTCGAAAAGTCGAACCAGGCATCAGGCTGATGGGTCCATGTGCTATCTGGCGTATGGAACGCCCAAATGAAGGTTTTAAATTGTTTTGATGCGGACAGCTTTTGGATATTGGTGGCTTGTAAATCAAGCTCGGAAGGACCAAAAATGACAAAGTCATAGGGCTCCTCAGCGCTCAAGACTTGGTCGGTGTACTGGGTTTGCCGAGAATGCTCTATCTGCCTTGAGGAGAATTCGTGAACCTCATAGGGAACCCTCAGCGCCAATAGTCGCTGAGTCATTGCTTTGAAGTTTTTTATCCAAAAATCAGAGATATCTGCACTAGGATAAATAATAGCGATACGCATCGGTTTGCGTAAATTTTTCATATTGATCGGTAAGGGTGGGTCACTTACTTTTTTCTGAAAGTCTTTAAGTTTTTCATTATTCAGATTATTTGGGGTTTTATTAGCAATAGCTGAAAAAGATGCAGACCCTAAAGCGAAAATCAGGCCTGCCAAAATACTTCTTTTCATTTACCTTCCTTGTGGTTTACCAATAGGAAAAACTCTATTAACATGCTTATTAATGATACATGAGATTTATAAAATAGACGGGTCTCATTCTTTGGCTGATTATATTTTTTCTCGAATCAAGACTTTCGTCTTCTTTTTCATCGCGACAACGTGTTCCGCCGACATGATGGAGGTGGACTATGTTGCGTATGCAGAAGAGAAGGTGAGCAAAGCGATATCTGAGAATGATATCTGGGACGGTCCTGTGACTGGGCCGCGTATCGTCAGCAACAAAAACATCATTTATGTCGCTTCCGACTTGAGAAATGGCGGCGTATACGGTGTTGGGAAAGGCATGTCTGAGGCCATTTCGAATCTAGACTGGCATCTGAGATTCATTGATGGGTTTGGCTCTGAGGTTCGACAGGGTGCTGCGATTAAGAAAGCCATCAGCTTCAAACCTGACGCGATTGTTCTTGGTGGTATCGACGCAAAGCATCACAAAGACGTGTTAGAGGTCGCTAAACGCCAAGGTATCGTGGTGATCGGCTGGCATGCGACTGAGTTGGCAGGAGGCAACAGCGAACTTGGCCTGTTCATGAACGTCACCACCGACCCGCTTGCCGTTGCTGAAACGGCCGCTATGTTGGCGATTGTCAGTTCCCAAGGACAGGCCAGAGCCCTTATCTTCACCGACCCGAACTACGAAATTGCGACCATTAAAGCCAATGTCATGGCGGATACCATCCGACGTTGCAAGACCTGTGAGGTACTGGAAGTCAATGCACTGCCTCTTGATAAAATCGCTGAACAGATGCCCGTTACCTTTGATAGCCTATGGAAAAAATACAGCGAAGACATCACTTATATCCTTGCCATCAACGATCTCTACATTGATTTTGTTATCCCTTCGCTGGAAACCAACCTAGAGCACCAGTCTCAAATTCCGCAAAACATCTCAGCCGGTGATGGAAGCCGGGCCGCGTATAAGCGCATCAACAACAATAATTTCCAGTTAGCGACCGTACCAGAACCGCTTTATCTGCATGGTTGGCAGATCACGGATGAGCTCAACCGGGCATTTAATCAACTTCCGCCGAGCGGCTATTCTGCCCCCGTGCATTTGGTGACACCTGAAAACGTCGGTGCGCTACTGGGCAAGCATCAGCGAGGTGTCTACGACCCGAATAATGGCTATCGCGATGCCTACCTAAAGATATGGAAGCCATGATGAACAAGAACAATACGAGCATCACGCAAAGACTCATTATCTCAAGCTTGATTTCACTGCTTATGGTGAGCTTTGCTGTCCTGATCGTCATTCGTTCTCTGTTCTATGTCGAATCCACGCTGAAAACAGAAACTTCCCGTCATGTCTCTGAGCTGATTGTGAACTCCGAAATCAGTCGTCGCGTCTTTGCATTGACCTCACGGGTCAAGCTTTTGGAGCAAACTTTCCTCTACAGTGAAACGGCGCTGTCTGAAGAGGCGTTTGACATTGATTTTCAACTTCAAAGGCTAAGAGATCTCTCCACGAATCAGGATTTTTCCCACAAGATTGACGCTTTCATTGACAATTTTCACCGTTTTCTCGGCAGTTCGCTGGCGTTAAACCGGATCCTCAAAGAAGCCAAAACGACGGATGCCACGTTAGCCGAGCAACTCAATGCGCTCGAATTTGCAGTGGCTGAGAGCAAGTTGGAGCACCTCAGTGATGAGGAAGTGGTCATCTACAACAATGAGTTGGATATCATCGCCATGCTTCGCGAATCGTTCCTCACCGTGGGGAAAATGCTGGGTGATATTCATAGCCGCATTACGCCCGAGACGGAAAAAGTCCTGCTCATCGAGGCGGAGAAAGAGCTGGATATCCTTCAGCTTCATCTCGAGAACGTTGATATTCCCACCTCTGAGGTCAAGACACAGAAAGTCGCCATCGCGCAGACATTGGATAACTACCACGCCGCGCTCAGGAAAATCAGGGCGAATTTGGATCAGCGCTGGGTGGTGATCGCAGCGCTGGTTCAATCGCAAACTGGGCTGCTTCAAATGGTCGAAAATACCGAAGCCCGGGTACAGGATCAGACGTTGCAACTCACCACCCAGTTAGAAGATCTGATCAGCGAATCCCGTTTGAATGCCATCATTATCAGCCTGTTGGCGTTTTTATTCTCTGTATTACTCATCAATTATGTCGTCAGAAGGCATATCCAGAAGCCTTTGGATGATCTTAAAGATGGGTTTGATCGCTTGGTATCAAATGGCACAAAGCGGCCGATTGACCTGGGTCGAAGCGATGAATGGGGGCATATTGAAAGCGCTTATAACAACATGGCGGCGAGACTCTCGGAAGCCTATCAAGCCATCACAGAAGAGAAGAAAAACTTCGACTTCCTTGCCCATCACGATCCACTGACAGGGCTGGGTAACCGGCTGTTGGCCTCGAAAGAGCTGGATAAGCAGATCTCCCATTCCAAGCAGAGCGGCACCAACTTCTTGCTGCTTTACATGGATATTGATGAATTTAAAACCATCAATGACTCACTGGGTCATGCTGCGGGTGACAACTTGCTGATTAACGTGGCGGAGAAACTTTCTTTGTTGATTGGCGAAAAAGGCTTCGTGTCCCGAATGGGCGGCGATGAATTTATGATCCTGATGCCCAACAGTGACCTGGCAAATGGGATGCTGATGGCACAGAGAATCAACAAAGCGATAAGAAAGCCCTATTACATTGAAGACAATACCATTTTTGTGTCTGCAAGCATTGGCGTCTGCGAGTTTCCTGACCACGGGCATGATGGTGAAACCCTGATCAGAAATGCGGATACCGCGATGTATTATGCCAAACGGAACGGCCGCGATGGCTACCGCATCTACACAGATGAAATGACAACGGAAGTGAATGACATCATCGAAACGAGCCGCGGGTTACACCATGCGGTCAGCCAAGATGAATTGATGGTTTTCTTCCAGCCCAAAGTCAATTTGGCGACAGGCAATATCCTCGGGGCAGAAGCGTTAGTGAGGTGGCAACACCCACGACTTGGCTTACTTCCGCCGAGTGCTTTTTTGGAAGTGGCTGAAAAATCAGATCTGGTGGTGGATATTGATAAGTGGGTATTCAGTAAAGTCGCCAAGCTGGTGACTGAGTGGAAACGCGCTGGCATTGATACTTCCAATATCTTTATCTCGGTCAACTTCTCGGCAAGGATGTTCTACATGACGGACTTGGCCGAGCAGCTCCAAACCATTCTGGATAAGACAGAATGCAAACCCAGCCAATTGATTCTGGAAATCACCGAGCGGGACATGATGCGGGACTTTGAAACCTGTGTCAGGACCATCGAAATGTTGCATGCCAAAGGCTACAAGATAGCGATTGATGATTTTGGTACCGGCTATTCTTCTCTCTCTGTGCTGAAAAACCTCTCCGCCGATTACATCAAGCTCGACCGCAGCTTTATCAAAGACGTGAATACCTCCCCGTCTGATTACGAAATCACCAAGGCGATTCTCCAGCTGGCGAAAGTGTTGGATTTGGCCGTCGTCGCAGAAGGGGCGGAAACGCGGTCTCATGTCGATACGTTACGACAGCTTGGATGTGCGTCAGCTCAAGGGTACTATTTTGCCAAACCTTTGCCCGTCGATGGCTGGTTGGATTACTTGAGTAAAAATAAAGATCACATCCCTCGGTCAGCCTTGTATCATGCATATACCCAAACAACCTGAAGATGCCGGATTCAGCGAGATTGACTGGCGTTGTGATCGCGGCGTCCCTTTGTAGGTGTAGTCACCTCCATCAAAAAGGGACAACAACGAGCACGACGTCAGTCAACTCGCCCGAAGGGAGGCCCTCAATGCGCCCACTTCTTCGTTAAATTCCACGGAAATAGAACCACTATTCCTCGCGAAATTTGCCTTGAATTGAACGCATTGATGACCTCTGAATGCGAGCACCTTCAGGTCGTTTGGGTATAAACGTATGAGGCGTGTCTTATCGTCGGCTGTGATTAGTGGGAGGATAGTTGGAAGAGATCTACTTTGCAGGCGGTTGCCTGTGGGGCGTTCAGGAATTTATGCGCCACTTGCCAGGTGTGATATCCACAGAAGCGGGAAGGGCTAATGGCACCAGCGATTCAACGGCCACACCTTATGATGGTTATGCCGAATGTGTGCGAACACAATTCGACCCTGACACGGTCTCTGTCATGACGCTGATGGAATATTTCTTTGAAATCATCGACCCTTACAGCGTGAACCAGCAAGGCGAAGATGTCGGCGAGAAATACCGCACAGGCATATACAGCAATCATCCTGAGCATTTGACCATTGCCCGCGAATTCATTGCGGCCAGGAAAGATGCGGAAAAGATTGTGGTGGAAGTCTTGCCCCTGAGTAACTATGTGCCGAGTGATGATGAGCATCAAGATAGGCTGACCCGTTTCCCTGATGACTATTGCCATATCCCTCTGGATTTATTACATAAATACAAGAAGAGATAGATTAAAGCCAAGGATGAAGGAATGAACAGAACAATCGCATTAACCCTGACACTTTGTAGCGCCTTGCTGGTGGCACCTGTGGCTTCGGCAACCGAGCGCGCGGAGTATGGTTGGGAAATGATTGAGCAGGGCGCGATGGTGGTGGATGTTCGCACGCCGGGTGAATTCGATGATGGCCACCTGAGTGGTGCACTGAATTACCCGGTGACGGAGCTGGATAAGCACATCCAGCATTTAGATAAAGACACACCGTTGGTGTTGTATTGCCGAAGTGGTGTACGCTCGGGTGCAGCCTATCAATATCTGTTGAGCAAAGGCTTCACCAATCTTCACAATGCAGGTGGTTTTGAAGAAATGAAAAACGCGAAGTAAATGACTTCGCGTTTCCAGTTAAACCATTTCTGGTGACTGCTTAAATTTTCCCTTCATTAAAGTCTTTCTGGAAGTAGAGCACCTTCTGCAGGTAGCGTCTCGCCTCGTCTTTCGGGTGTCGGGCTGTCAGGGCATCGTAGACCTGACGCGGAGACTTGCGGTTAAGCGCTACCATCGCCTGTTTGCGATCGTTATGGAAGGTGGCCAGAACACCGCCCGTGCCGCCGTTGTAGGCGGAAATCATGCTGAAGTGCTTGGATGACGCATTCTTTACATCACGCAGATAACGGGTTTTCAGAATGTGCAGATACGCTGTACCTGTGTCGATGTTATTTGCGGGATCGAACAGGTACTCTTTGGTCGGCATTCCCGGCTTTTTCTTCACCAGATTAAACACATCCGCACCCGCTGTTTTCGGGATCACCTGCATCAAACCGTACGCACCCGCATGGCTGACCGCATAAGGGTTGAAGCTGCTTTCGGTTTTGATCACTGCGTAAATCAGATCTTCTGGAATGTCGTAACGCTTTGAGGCGTCGCGAACATAGTGTGCATACTGGTATTCACGCTGCTCCAAATGGTCTTTCACCATATCAATCTGCACGTAATAAGCTTTGCCGCGTTTGATGATTTTACTTTGCAGCTTGTTATCGATGAGGTAATCCGCAAAGCGGTTTGCGCGCCATTCCCACTCAATCGACTTGCCTTCCTGATCGACAATCTGACCGAGGAAAAACGGCTTTCCGGTGAGCTCAATATCTTTGTCCGTAAACTGCTCGACGTGCTTGGGGTCAGCGGGCATTAATACCGTTTGAACGATGGCTTTTTGCAGCTTCTCCATCGGCTGGCGTTGAGCAACGGTAGAAACATAGATCTTACCTGCCTCAAAGTCGATGTGTGCTCGGGTCTGATAACCGTCCAGATACTTCACATAGCGGTGTTTGCTGGACTCGACATACTCATCGTCGCCCCATTGTTTTTTCGCTTCTTTGGCAATGTAAGCGAACAGGGCGTTGATTGCCTTTTTATTGGCATCAGACACGGGTTGGCTGGTCACAGGTGGCGGTGTGTTATCGCAATTGCAGTCCGGGGTTTCGGGCGCTGACGAGCAGCCAGCAAGCAGGGTTGCTGACAGCAGAAGAATGGCTTTTTTCATCGTCACTTCTGATTGTTGTTTTTGTTCTTAGTGAATAGAGGCGACGATGCTATGCCTGACCTTTAAAAAAGGAAAGAAATTTGTCGGTATCGGGGCAGCTAAAGATAGAAATTTTGCGCTAACACACAAGGTGTTAGCGCGCTTTTTGAGCAGGTCTAGTTGAGTTGTTCGACGATATGTTTGGCGATAGGAAAGCAAGATGTCGCTGCCGGTGAAGGTGCATTGCAAACAACTAATGCGTGCTCGGTTTTGTGGAACAGGAAATCATCAGCCAGATCGCCATTTTGGTAGACCGCTTGAGCGCGAATACCCGAGGGGTAGGAAAGCAAATCCTGATTGGTGAGAGAAGGACAATACTTCTGCACTTCTTTTAAGTATCCCGGCTTCCAGAAACCATTGCGCAGCTCTTTCATCGCCGATTTGAAGTTGCGGCGAATCACCTTGTAGAAACCCGGATATTGCAGCATTTCAACCACGTCATTTGGAGAGAAAGAAAAGCGGGTGTAGCCTTCACGGGCAAGACTTAGCACCGCATTTGGGCCAACAGTGACCGAGCCATCAATCATTTTGGTCAGGTGAACGCCGAGGAAGGGCAAAGCAGGGTCAGGGATGGGATAAATCAGGCTGCTGATAATGGCATTATGCTCAGTCGCCAACTGGTAGTAATCTCCCCGAAACGGCACCATTTGGAAATCGGGCGTCTCTCCCAGCATACGCACAATGCGGTCTGACATAATGCCTGCGCAGGCAATCAGCTTGCCGGTATGGAACGTTTGTTCACCCGCCACCACAGTCACGCCATCTTTAGATTCCTGAATGTACTCAACAGGATAACTATAGAAAACATCCCCACCGCACTCCTTGATCATACTTCCGAGTTTTTCGCAGATTTGGCGGTAGCTGACGATGCCTGTCGAAGGGACAAAGATGGCACCAAGCCCACTGATATTTGGCTCTTTTTCCTTAAGCTGTGCGGCGTCCAGCACATCGAATTCCAGTTCGTTGTCAGCCGCCCGGATTTTTAATGCTTCCATGCGTTCAAGTTCAATCTCGCTGGTGGCGACCAGTAGCTTGCCGCACTCTTCGAAAGGGATGTGGTGCTCGGTACAGAAGGCTTTGATGGCCTGATTCCCTTCTTTGCAAAAGCGGGCCTTCATACTGCCGGGCGTGTAGTAGACACCGGCATGGATCACACCGCTGTTGCGTCCGGTTTGGTGACTGGCGGGTTGGGCTTCTTTTTCGACAACCACGACTCTGGCGTTGGGCTCTCGTTGCTGGAGCTCATTGGCCACACTGAGGCCGACGATACCCGCGCCGATGATCAAATAATCACAATTCACCATGTGTCAGTCCCTGCTAATGACGCCTGTGAGAGTGATGATTGAATGATAAATCGACAGCGATGGGAAGGTATGTGCTGTGAGTCTGTGACGAGGATAGGGTGTTAACCCGCTGTCTTTCTTTTGTTCATCCCTTCTTTCGCGTATGTATGCCCCAGCCCCATTTTGTAGGAAGAAATGATCCTGGCGAGGGGAACAGGTTCACCGTATATGTAGCCTTGTGTGTAATCCAGTCCAACTTCCATCACCTGACGTAGGTCTTCATCAGAATTCACTTTCTGTGCTGCGGTTTTGACTTTGAGCGAGTCGCTGACTTGTTTGATGGATTCAACGATACGCCTGTCGACCTTGCTCGATTTCATCATGGAAATAATGCTGCCATCAATCTTGAGCAGGCTGATATTGAATTTACGTAGATACCCGAACGATGTCAGTTCCGCGCCGAAACTGTCAACGGCGACCTCACAACCCAGCTTTCTCAGGGAGGAAACAATTTGTTGTGAACGCACGGTGTCAATCAAAAGGGTGCTTTCTTTTACTTCTATACAAAGTTGTTGGGCGGGTAAGGTACTTTTCTTTATTAAATCTAAGCAATAAATCATGAAGCTCTCGTTGTAGAAGGCACCCGAAGAGATGTTTACCGCGACCGACATACCGGTTTGCGCCAGTGCAGACGCTTGCGTGACCAGCACTTCATTGAAGACCCAGCGCTCAATGCTGATCAATCGGCCTGTGGGTTCAGCAGCAGCCAAGAATTCTGCGGGTAATAAAAGATCGCCGTCTTCTGTGATCAGCCTGACCAAAAGCTCATGCCAGGTTTGGTCTTCCTGATTAGTAGGAATGATAGGCATGCTTAAAAGACTGAATGAATTCGTAGAGATGGCGGTATCGATACGCTGCAGCAAAAAGTCGCGACGGAAAGAAATGCCGTCGTTAAGCAAGGATGCATCAAAGATTGAAATTGCGTGCTGACTGCCCTCAGTGATGGACTCCAATGCCACCTGCGCTTGATAGATGAGCTGGAATGGTGTGTTGCTAGGGTCGTCTGCTGCAGTCAAACCCATTGAGCATCCTAATGGGTAGGAAAAGTCACCTTGTTGGTACTTCAACGCGCCAATTTTCTCTGCCAGTGTGACCAGAGAGGCGCGAGCGTGTTCGACGGATTCATGCTCCAGCAGCATGCCAAATTGGGTGTCACTGATTCTGGCAACGCGCTCTTTACCCAACGCCTTGATTAAAAGTGCTGCCGATTTAATGAGTTGATCACGGATCTGCTCCCCGAAGGCGTCCGTCAGAATGTCGAGCCCACTGACTTCTATCACCGCTAAAGCATGGGGTTCTGTGCCCTTTAAGCTGTCGATGTGGCTTTGTAAGCTATGTTCAAACGCGCGTTGGTTTGGCAACTTCGTGAGCATATCTATTGCTGACTTCTCTTCCAGTCTTGCAATCCTCTCTTCTACCGTCGCTGTTTGATAGTGGAAGGTCAGTACCCAGCCGTTGGGCGCTGCGCCGTCGAGGATGACAGGGGTCGTTTCTAAATACACCAACTGTTCCTGATTGTGTTCAGTTTGCAGGGTAAAGGTGCCCCTCAAACGGAAGTCTTGGTGATAGGCCGAGAGCAGGTGCGCAAAGGTGTATTGGTTCTGGCGATCAAAGATGTTGAATTGTTCGTCGATGTTAGTACCTACCAGCTCTTCTGGGGAGAAGCCAGTGAATACCGAGGCATGGCGGTTGATAAAGGTTATCCGGAGCAGGGAGTCCAGCGCGACGATGCCATCTGTGACGGATTCCGCTGCCGTAGCCAGCAAAAGGTTTTCACGTTCGAGCTGTACGTTTTCCCGCTGGATTAAGGTGGTTTCCTGACATAGCCCGACCAAACGGGAACCCGATTCAGAATGAATAACTCTGGCCAAAATATGATGGTACACCACATGTCCATGCGCGTTTTGTACCTGGATGTTGAAACTGAGCTGATCGTTGTTCATGCGGGTGATGTTGAACACAGAATCAAGCTGATGGCGGTCTGAAGGCAGTACTCTTTCCCGCCAAAGAGATGTCGTCATGTGCTCGCCATTTTGTAGCTCATACAAGGCGTACATTTCTTCGTTCCAATAGAGCTGTTCTGTTTCAGGCGTATATTCCCAAAGGCCAAAATCACACACCTGGCCGACCAATTCGGTTTGTTTGGCTGCCATGGCTTCTTGCAGGGACAACGCTCTTTCGTCATCAATGTCGGCAATGGTACCAATCACTTTAGTCGTCATGCCGTGGCTGTCATATTCAATAGGTTGGCAATTGTCCCTTACCCAGCGATATCGCTCGTTATCATCCAACAAGCGGTATTCGATCGCCCCTGAATGCCCCCCATTTCGGGTTAACGTATGCTGGTATTCGCGCAGGTCTTCGGGGTGAATACGGGACATCCATTCGTAAAGGCGTTTAACTTCAGTGGCTTTAATGCCAATGGCTTGTTCGGAATTTTCGGAAAGTTGCAAGTATTTAGTGTGGCACTCCATTTCGTAGACGGCGGTATGGTTAATGCCGAGAGCGAACTCAAATTTCTTGGACCACATTTTCCGCTCGTCATCAAAGCGGCGGTCTTTATCAATATCCTGAACCTGATAGATGTATTGCTGGGTGTTACCCGTCCATTTATCCCGGATGATAGAAACGGCTATACGTGTCCAAACGACTTGCTTGTTTTTGCGGGTCAGGCGGACTTCAGCTTGGAAGTTACTGATTTTGCTTTGAGTAAGGAGTTGGAGCTGTTCATTGGCGGTGTCTTTGTCGCGATGAAAAACCAATTGACGGAAGGTTTTGTTTTCCAACTCTTCCCCGGTGTAGCCAATCAGGTCAATGAAGCTTCGATTCGCATTACTCATTTTGCCATCAGGCTGCACCATCACTGTACCGATGACAGAAGATTGCATGGCATTTGAAAATAACTCTGCGCGCTCATCACTCATTTTTTGAATGTGCAGTAGACGTGCTGATTTCACCGCTAGAATGGCACCCAGTAACATGGCTCCACTGATGGGAAGAAGCAGCGCTGTTGGGCTGGAAGATTCAACCGAGAGCAACAGATTCTCCCCCGGGCTAACCAAGAGCAGGTCCAAGGTGATTGACACGACAAAGGCGGTAAAAAACGCTGAGAGTCTATCTAAGACAGCACCAGCCAGGGTTAACGCGATAGCGATAGCAATGAACGGGAAAGTGACATGGGTGAGCAGCCATCCAGAAAGCGCTGCGATAGCGAAGATAGTGAGGACGGTCGTGGGTCGATAAATGCTGGAAGGCAGTTCTTTATCTCGCTGCAGCAAGGTGTAGGTCAATGGGGTGATGGCGAGAAAACCGATAACATCTCCCAGATACCATGCCGGGGCAACGACTTCAAAAGGAATGGATAATTCTCGATTGAGTACCCAACCGCCGAGGACTGCGCCCGAAATAGGCACAAGGATGACCGTAAAGAGGACAAAAAAGCTAAACGCTTTGAGAGAAAGGAAAGGTTCAGCGTACCGACTGATCAGCACCAGAGACAGGCTGCCAAGAATGATGGTCGTGCTGTTTGCGGCTGAGAGTTGAATACTTTGTAGAGGGTCATCACCGAAAATAATATTGGAAAGTAAGATGGCAACAAAAGCAGTGCCAACAAGGGCAAAACGCTGGCTGGGAGGAGCCAGAGCGATCATGGCGATACTGAAACCATTGGTATACCAAATAAACGCGGCACTGTTGGGTTGGCGTAAAAAGTAGATGGCATACAGCGACTCAATCAGACAGCCCAGAAACAACAGCATCACGCGGATCAAAACCGCATTCTCTGGAAATACGTCCTTAGAAGATGTGGGCGCTGTCGTTGGCGTCATTCTGTCATCCGAACCATGAGTCAAAAAAAGGAAACTCTCCCTTTCGGCAGGCGCTGACAGCGAAGCCACACCTTAGAGGCAGAGTTGTGTCTCAAAAGTTTAGATGATGTCTCACTGTTGTGCCGAGAGGCTGTTTCACTGAGAGTTATTCGTGACGGTTACAGCTCGTTATACTTAACGGCTTTCCCAAAGCACTTCTCGGGTGGGTATTTCTTACGGTTGTGCGCAATTTTTTCATCACAGGCTTTTTCTAAGTCCACGCCACAACGGTCGGCAATACGGATGAGATAAAGCTGAATATCCGCCAGCTCATGCTCAAGTGCCTGACGTTTTTCTGAAGGGAAATTTTCTGCCTGTTCCGGCGTCAACCACTGAAACAACTCTGCCAGTTCGCCCACTTCGCCGCTCAATGCCATCACCAGATTCTTGGGGTTATGAAATTGCTCCCAATCACGTTCGCGGGCAAATTCTGCCATTTCAGATTGCAGCCGAAGAAAAGCACTTGTTGGTTTATCCGTCATGAGGGGCGTTGTCCTTGAAATAATCTGGGTTTAGCAGAGCCTAGGGGCTGTTGACCTTTGGTGATTGTTTTTGCAGCAGTTTGTGGGGATTTTATGCAAGGCAGAGGCTTCGATGTGTAGCTAGTCTACATGAGAAGCCGATAACGCAGCAGAAATTCCCCACAAACGCTGCCCGAAGGGTTCTGCCCTAAGCGTTTTATGCTTTGTTGAGGTGTATTTGCTTAGAATGACTAGGCGGCACACACCTCGCCGCGCCTAAAACGCTTATGGCTAGAACAAAATATAACCACCAAAGGTCAACAGCCCCTAGTGTGTCATGGATTGAAGCAAGGGAAAACTGGTGTGTTGGATTGCCTACGTAGTCACTAAACAACTGGTTTACCTGTCCTATTTTTGTGAAAACAAGGAATTTATCTGCCCAGTGAAAGCTATTACGCGCTAATCCTGTCTATTCTGTAAGTAGAGCCATGGAGCTGGGTACCCACTTTGAATGACATCACCGCCACATTGCTGACGTTTTCCCCTGTGACCCTCTTTTTCGCGGTGATCCTCCTGTCTTATCTACTAGAAGATTTGGCCATTGTGACAGCCAGTGTTGCGGCATCGCAGGGTGTGATGTCTGTACCTGTTGCCTTGGCCGCGATTTTTGTTGGTATCGCGACAGGCGATATTGGCCTGTATGCGCTTGGCTTGTGGGCTCGCCGCTGGAGAAAACTGCGCGGATTTTTACTGACCAAGCCGAGTGTCAGGATGATCAGGCGCAAACTACGTGCCCATGCGTTTGGCAATTTGTTCCTTATTCGCTTTGTGCCGGGTCTAAGGTTTGTGGGTTTTTGCCTCAGCGGTTTTTTCCGCGTGGGGCTGAAGCCATTTTTATCTGCTGTTTTGGTTGCGACCGCGCTCTGGACGGCATTGGTTTTCGCGCTGGTTTACCAGTTGGGCGAAATTGAATGGATTAATAACCACCTCAGTTGGGGGCTTATCCCGGTTGTGGTGCTCTTGCTCATTGCTGTCAACCGCGTTGCAGGGAGCAAGCTGAAGGAGAAAGCCGTTTGCACAGATTAAAGCTGGTGGAAGAGAAAACGTCTCCTGCCTTGCCGGTTAACCATGGCATGCCTCCGTTGGACATGAGCGGCAAGCCGGTGTCGTTTTTTGAATTCTGGCCGGGTTGGGTGTTTTACGCCCCGGTTGCTCTGCAGTGGATTTGGAATGGCCTTAAATACCGAAGCTTCGGCTTGCCATTAGTGGCAAACCCCGGGATTGAATTAAGCGGCATGGTGGGCGAGTCCAAGGACGCTATTTTGTCGTTGGCAGGTGAAACCGCCAAACCATGGATCCTGCCTTACATCATGTGGGAGAAGACGGCAATGCCGCCTGAAACACAAGCGCACCAAGCCTTGACGGCATTGCACCAGGCTGGGTTGGGTTTTCCTGTTGTTGCCAAGCCGGACTTGGGATGTCGTGGTGCGGGTGTGCGTTTGGTGGAAAACAAAGGTGAGCTGGAAGAATACCTTCGCTTGTTTCCTGACGGTGCCCGTTTAATGCTGCAGGAAAAAGCCCCTTATAACGCCGAAGCTGGCGTGTTTTACGTCCGCTATCCAGGTCAGGATAAAGGACAGATTTTCTCCATGACCCTCAAATACAACCCGTTTGTGGTCGGTGACGGCGAAAGTAACCTCGCACAGTTGATTGACGAAGATTCACGCGCCGGAAAGCTCTCCCACCTTTATCGCTCGCGCCATGAAGACAAGCTGGATTTGGTGCTCGCCAAAGGGGAAACCTTCCGCCTTGCGTTTGCCGGTAGTCATTCTCGCGGAGCGATTTTCCGAGATGGACGTGACTATATCAGTGAAGCGTTAGTCGAGCGCTTGGATGAAATTTTTGATGATTTCCCCGGTTATTACTACGGGCGGATTGATTTGAAGTTCCGTGACATCGCGAGCCTGATGCGCGGCGAGGATTTTGTGCTTTTAGAAGTTAATGGTGCCAGCAGTGAAGCTGCCCATATCTGGGATCGTGGCGCGACCATCAAAAGTGCTTTCAGTACCTTGCTGGCACAGTACCGCATGTTGTTTGAGATAGGCAACCTGCAACGAAAAGCGGGGCATAAAGTGCCTTCGTTGATGGACTTGTATCGAGCATGGCGCAAGGAAAAAGCGCTGGTGCGTGATTATCCGTCGACTGATTAAAACAAGAAACAATCGAATGAAGCATCGATTTGAGGGGATTCCATGTTAGCAAGAGACTCCAAACCATCACTGAATGCACCTTATGCCGTCGAGTTAGAAGGGGGGCTGGATGTGGCGGCACAGGCGCTTGAGCTTCTTCACCAACTGTCTGATGACCAATACCAGTTTGTTGCTACACCCTATTTGCAAAGCTCTATTGGTCAGCATATGCGCCACATTCTGGATGTCTTTCACGCGGCTTCTGCACAGGACATCGACTACGACGTTCGCCGCCGTGCACATCCTGTCGAAACGGATCGGAAAATAGCGATGTCGGAATGGCGACAGCTTTGCGAGTGGCTCGAAAGTCTTTCAGAAGCTGATATGGACTCAGCCATCAATGTGCGACATGAAGTGAGCCTGAACCGTCAGGCAGCGGCCACATCAGCGTCGACGCTGGGTCGCGAGCTGGCGTTTGTTTCCAGTCATGCGGTGCATCATTTTGCGCTTATCCGCGTGAGTTTGAGCGCGCAGAAGATCAGTGTGGCAGAAACCTTTGGTCTTGCGCCTGCCACTCTCAGTCATTTTCGTGGAGAACAGTAGATGTGTACTGTCAGTTGGCTGCTGCACGATAACGGTTACGACGTTTTCTTCAACCGAGATGAGCAAAAGGGTCGTGCCATTGCGCGACCACCGGAGCGATTTCGTGAACAAGGCACCGAATTTCTCATGCCTGTAGACCCGGATGGTGGCGGTACCTGGATCGCCACTAACCAACATGGTCTCTCACTTTGTCTGCTGAATTACTATCAGGGTGATATTCCCGAATTGCCGCTCATCAGTCGTGGCTTGCTGGTGAAAATGCTGGCGCCTTCGTCGTCAGTGGCAGATGTTGTCAGCACACTCAATAACCTTCACATGGGCTCTTATGCGCCCTTCACCCTGCTGGTTTTCGCACCGGATTTGAATGCGCACCACGGTCACGTGATTGCTTTCCAGTGGGATGGTCATGTTCTCACGCAGCGACCCAGCGTTGAGCCGATGATTTCCTCTTCCGTGGCATTTCAGCAAGTGATGATTGCAAGGCGAGAAGCTTTTAAAAGCATCATGACTGAACCGCAAACCGTCGAGAAAGCTTGGGCATTTCACCGCAGCCATGTGCCGGAAGCAGGCTACAAATCTGTGTGTATGCACCGGGACGATGCCAACACAGTGAGCTTTACGCACCTCAGCGCCACACCGGGGGCAATGGAAATGGTGTATGTCGATGGATCACCGTGTGAAAACGTTCCAACGGCGACAGAAACCTTGATTCGAAAAGTACCAAACATGCGCTTGGTTGCCAGCGAAAAAAGGTGAAATTTTTACTTCGATAGCAGGTTCTTATTTAGCAAGCGAATCTGAAAATCTAGAAAGGAGTGAAAGATGTCTCGCGTACTGTTACTGCTAACTTTGTTGTTCTCACCTCTGACTTTCGCCGCCGATGTTTACACTGGCTTTTTCAGCAGCAAAGCGGTGAGCGGTTATGACACTGTGTCTTTCTTTGACGGCACACCAGTCAAAGGCAAATCAGATTTCAAAACCGAATATCAGGGTGCTGACTGGTTATTCTCCAGTCAGGAAAACCTCGACAAATTCCTCGCCGACCCAGAGAAATATGCGCCGCAATACGGTGGCTACTGTGCATGGGCAATCGCCGAGAAAGATGACCTGGCGCCAGGTGACCCAGAGTTCTGGACCATCGTCGATAACAAGTTGTACCTGAACTATGACGATTCTGTTCAGAAGGCATGGGAAAAAGACATCCCGGGCTTTATCGACCTTGGTGACAAGAATTGGTCTAAGCGTTAAGCCAATCTGTTTAACTGGAAATGGAGAGTCATGAATGATCAGTCCCTTTCAGATCCCTAGAAAAACGCCGTTTGGTGTGATTGAAAAAGCGTTGGAGTCCGTGACAGGTCTCCGGGCTTTGGATAAGCACTACCGCCGTCGTCCAGAAGGGATAGATACCGATCATTTTCTCTCCTATACCCTGGATGTGCTCGGCATTGACTACACCGTCTCTGCCGAGGACATGAAGAATATCCCTGCCACTGGCAGTACTGTGGTGGTGGCCAATCACCCGCTAGGCGGCGTGGAAGGCGTGATCCTCGCCAAACTACTACGTCAGGTGCGCCCTGATGTGAAAGTGCTGGCAAACTATTACCTCAAACGTATTCCCGAACTCAGTGACATCTTTATCGGCGTCGATGTGTTTGAAGGGGAGAGTGCGCGTAAGGCGAATTTGAGAGCGTTACGCGAAGCACACCAACATGTCAGCAATGGTGGTTTGTTGCTGATTTTCCCAGCCGGTGAAGTTTCGACCTTCGACGAAGATGGACAGCTCAAAGACAAGGCGTGGAGTCGTTCAGTCGCTGCCTTGGTGAAAAAGCACAAAGCGACGGCGTTACCGATTTACATTGGCGGTCAGAACAGCAACAAATTCTATCGGGCTGGGCGTATCCATCCGCTGCTCCGCACCGCAATGCTGGCGCGTGAATTGCTCAATAAACGCGGTGATTCCATCCCACTTTCCATTGGTGAACCTATCGCGTGGAAAGAGTGTCGTGCATTTGAAAATGACGATGCTCTCGTGAATTACCTGAGGCTCAATACTTACCTGCTTAACCGCGAGCAAGCGGTGACGGCCGTTGAGTTGGAACAGACAGGCGAACCCATCATTGCGTCGCAGCCTGTCGATGCGATAGAACAGGAACTGACAACATTACCAGCGGAAGCAAAACTTCTGTCGTCCAATGAGTTTGATGTTTATTGCACGGAAAGTACGCATATTCCGGTGATCCTTCAGGAAATCGGCAGAATGCGAGAAGTGAACTTTCGTGCTGTCGGTGAAGGCACCGGCATGGCTTGTGATATCGACGAATACGACGATTACTACCTGCATCTGTTTATCTGGGATCGGGATGCGCGGCAAATGGTCGGCGCATATCGCTTGGGTAAAGTGCAGGAAATTGTGGCTGAGAAAGGGCTGAATGGACTCTATTCCCGCAGCTTGTTCCAATACGACGACCGCTTTGTTGAAAGCATGGGCAACTCGCTGGAAATGGGCCGTTCGGTGATTGATGAAAAATATCAGCGAAGCTTGTCAGCATTACTGCTGCTTTGGAAAGGGATTGCAGCTTACGTGAGCAAACATCCTGATATTACCACCCTGTTTGGCCCGGTCAGCATCAGTAATGATTATCCGCTGACTGCACGTCGTTTGCTGGCAGAGAGCCTGAGCGTGCACCACTACGACGAGGACATTGCGCAGCTGGTGGCACCGACCACACCGCTGGAAACTTCTGCACCTGTGCCTTGGCATACCTCCATGCTGGCTGGGCTTGGCGATTTGCAATTGTTGTCGCGAGTGATCAGTCGTATGAGTCAGGGTTTGGGCGTGCCAGTATTGCTCAGGCAGTACCTCGGTCTGAATGGCAAGCTGGTGTGCTTTAACGTGGATCCAGCATTCAACAATGCGTTGGATGGCCTGATTATGGTGGATTTACGCAATGTGCCTGTGAAAACGCTCGGCAGATATATGGGCAAAGAGCAGGCGCAAATTTATCTCGACTATCATCAGCAATAAAATTGACTTCAAGCCAACAAAAAAGCGCCGGTCTCTGGCGCTTTTTTACTTTCTGTAAAGGTCACACAGGGCTTAGAAGCTAAGGCTGGCGCCCACACCAATCGAACTGGTTTCTGCGCTGCCTGCGTCACGGTAAGTCAATTCTACCGCTAAGCCTGGACCAATGCCCGGAGACAGGTTGATACCCACTCCGCCCAGTAGACCCCATCCGTCTTCTTTCTCTAGGGCATAGGTATTTTCGTAGTAGTTACCGCCACCACGCACATACACGTCACCCAATACAATAGGAATGTTGACCTGCAGTGCCAGAGGAATCGATGTAGAGGTGAAGTCCTGATCGACGCCATTTTCATCAGGAATATCGGCAGTGGTTTCGCCGTAACCCGTATAAATACTGGTGAAATCATTCAGGTGCAGTTTACCGTTGATCGCCCAGAAGTAGCCGGTGGCGCTGCGGCCTTTGTATTTCACATCAGTGATCCCAGCGTCTGCCCCCACCGAGAGTGGGAGAACCAGCGCGGAGGCTGAAGTGGCAAAAAGCGCTGAGCTCAATGCGGCCAGCGTTATCAGTTTCTTAGATTTAGCCATGTGGTAACCCCGTTTAGAAAAGCGCTCACCAGTAGCAAGCTTGCGACAATACATATGGAATTCAGTTTAGGAGTGAATCGGCGGGATAGCGGGGGAACTGAACAGCTTTTGGCAACAAGATCAGATATTTGTGAGCTGTACCCAAACAATCTGCTGTTAAAGTGACAAAAACGGCACCCGAAGGTGCCGTAAACATGCGTCAGTGGAGGCTTTATCAGGCCGCAACGAGCGCTGAAATCACGCCAATGACGCCACCGAACACACCACCCCAGACGACCAGCCAGCCAAGGTGCTCGCGGATCATCTTCTGAACGATTTCTTTGACCATTTCCGGTGTCAATTCATCCAGACGCTGTTCAATGACGGACTCGATGTTAGCCGTGATGTCGCCCATCATTTCCGGTTGTTCAATTTGGCCTTTCAGCGCTTCACGGAAGTTATCCTGCTGAGTAATGTCGACCACTGAGGTTTTCATTTTCTCTACGAATGGCTGACGCAGTGGTGCCAGTACTTCCGAACCGCCCATCATGGCAAGCATGCCACCAAATGGACTGTTGTTAATCACTTCCACCAAGCCATCAAACGTTGGATTGAAGTCGATTTGTTCAATCACAGGTTCAAGGTTCAAAGCTGCACCGCCAGACATTTCTTTATTTAGGAAACGATCAATATTTTCCTGGGTGAAGAACTGATCCATCATCAATGATTTGATGCCAAGCTTGAATGCCTCAAAACGCGCCTGAATAACACCAGAACCGTAAAGCCCCGGTACCTTTTCAAACAGCATGTGTACAGCCAACAAGTTGGTCAGCGAACCTGACAGCGCAAATAAACCACCATAAAGTGCCAGTGGCTCTTCAAAGTAGTAACCCGCAGCGAATACGGCTGCTGCGATAAGATTGGTCAAAAAGCTTTTGTTCATTGTTTTTGCTCAATTTGTGTGCTTGGAAATGGCGATGATTTTAGTCAAAGCGAGAGTAGTGAACAATAGGTAACTTTCACTGCACAGTTAGAGACATGGCTCAGAGTTGAAGCACGAACATTTACCGGATGGAGAGGCCGCATCTACACTCATTGCGTTGACTGAATAGATAAAGAACCGACATGCTGCTTCGAACAGGGATTGCCTTTTTACTGGCGCTCGCGTTGACGGCCTGCAGTGCGGGTAACCGTCCCTTTGAATTTAAAAATCTTGCCAAATCAGACATGGATTTGATTACGGATATTCACATACTGGAAATTCGCGATGCGATACGTGAGCTCACCGTAAAACTCTACAAACGTAACCCGAGAGAACTGGCTAAAGTGCCAGAGATGACAGTTTCTGCGCGTCTGGATTCTTTTATGACGGTTCAACGACCGGAAGGCGGCTATGCAGAGCTGGGTGGATTGGATGGGGTAGATGCGCTTTATCTGGCCTTTTCCGATGAGTATGAAGGTGATCGGGTATTTGCTTTGATGGTTGGCATCACCGGCATGATCAGCGCCAGTTACAACAATCAGTTGGAGTTTTATCTCCTCGACGATATCGATCAGCAAAAGCTCTATAACAGCGCCCGTAATCTGGAAACGGTGGCTTGGTTGCTCAATACACGAAAAGATATCAATGGTGATTTGATGCTACTGAGCAACGGTATCGCGTTGGATGGCACCCCAAACTACAGCTACGAGCGCGTGTTGGCGAAAATGATCGTGATTCAGGACATGATGGCCAAAATGGTCGCTGACAGTACCAACCGTCATATTAATCAGGTTGTCCACGGTGTGGCATCAATGACATTCTTCCCTATCTGAATTGCCTTCTTTTTGATACAAATATCCTGCAAGAAAATGATTGGTCTCACTCGTTTATAACTGTGAACTGACAGTCAGCTTTAACCTTCCCAAACATAAATTGCCCAAAAAGAACCAGTAAAGGTGTAGGCCTTTTACTGCCTCTTTTTAGTGAACGTTTAATATTCTCAATGGTGGCAGCTTGTGATTGGGAGGATGCGCTGCCAGGAAATGGTCGTATTGTTTTTCAGTAGAGGCGTTTCTCTGCCCTTATGTTTTCATTTATCCCCCTTGTTCGTTTACTTCTGGTTCAGGATTGTTCAGTAATCTAACTGCTTATAACCAATTGAATAAGGGAAGAGTAATGATCAATTCATTGAGTGCAGTTGCAGCAGGAGCAGTGTTATTTGCGGGGGGAGCGAGTGAGTGGGTTCACTCCGAAAGTACATCCTCGCTTTCATCTGTAGTGTCATATCAGGCGGTGTCACCGAGCGTTTATCCTTCCAGTCAGGTCAACTTTCAACGAGATATCGAAAGCTGGGTGGGGGTGACTTGTAGGGGTAATGATCCTCGTGTTTTTTTGGTCTAACCAAAATGCCCACTCTCGTGATGCATGATGATCCTTTAATTGCCAAAGTGAGATTTGACGATGAAGTTAGACAAATTGTTGTCAGGCAACCAACAAGTGCCCATTACCTGAATCCAGTTGCGAGTGAGCAGGATTACCTTGTTACCAAAATGGCCACGGCCAAGAATGTGTCTTTGGAACTTCAATGGTCAAATGTAGGAAGTGTGGAATATAACTACGTCATGGAAGGCGCTGAGACTTCTATATCAAAGACGATGTCGAACTGTATGGCATGAAGCCACACTACTTAAAAGGACTGGAATGAAGACAAATAGCCCCTAAGGCCTGTTACTCACGCAGTTTCATTTCCCTCTGGCACTCAATATAGAGCGAATGTGTACGATCAGTTCATTAACCCGCAAAGGTTTTAACAAAAAGCCCTGAAGCTGTTGGCTTTCACCAATCTGGTCGGCAAAGTCGTTCAATCCGGTGTAAAGCACCACGGGCAGTTCAGGGCTGTGCTTGCGCGCTTCATTGATAAGCTGTAACCCGGTGAGTTGTGGCATGGCCTGGTCGGTGACCAGAATCTGGTATTTATCAGGCGTTTTCCCTATTTCCCATAGCGCTTCGCTTGGGTCGCTGAAGGTATCAACCTGCAGGCCGAAAATCGGCAGCGTGGCTTTCACCACTTCAAGCATGATTTCTTCATCATCGACGAAGATGACCTTGGGCTGTTGAAGATCAGCATCCAGCGGAATGCCAGACGAAACCAGATTGTCGGTGTGTATAGCGTGGTTTTCTGGGCGTTTGCTGTAGAGCGGCAGGTAGACGGTGAACTCTGTACCTTCGTTCAACTTGGTTTTAACGCTAATTCCACCTTGATATCGGCTGATAATGCCATGAACAATGGCCAAGCCCATGCCTGTACCTTCACCGTGCGCCCGGGTGGTGAAAAACGGCTCGTAGATATGTTCCAGCACTTTATCGACGATTCCTACCCCGTTATCAGTGATAGTGATTTTGGCAAACATGCCCGGTTGTGCCAGCCATTCAGATTCAATGTTTTCTTGAGTCAGTTCAACGGCAGAAACATCAAAGAGAATTTTGCCTTCACGACCTTGGCAGGCGTGATTTGCGTTGATAAGAAGATTGGTGAGTAACTGATGAATATGGGTGCTGTCGGCATGGATGATCAAGATATCATCCGGCAAGGTGAGCGCGAGATTTGAGGAGAAAGTTTTGCTCATTTCCAGCGCGTAGGTGACATCCTGACAAAGTCGGTTCAGGTCGAGTTCAGTGCGGTCTTCATCCTGTTTTCGACTGAATGTGAGGATCTGTTTTACCAGCAGGCGCCCACGATCCAACACATCTTCCAGCTTCTCTAAATGCTCGCCAACACGCTCGTAAGTCGGTGTGCTTTCCAGTTTAAGGGTGATTAAATCCGCCAGTCCGAAAGCAATCCCCAGCAGGTTATTAAACTCATGGGCAATCCCCCCCGCAAACGCGCCCAGTGCCTCCATTTTTTTGGCTTGCATTAACTGAGCGGCGAGCTGGTGGTTAAGCTCATCACTCTGCTTTTGTCGTGTGATGTCTTTATCAATCCCCACCATGCGCAGTGCCACGCCGTTTTCATCCCTCTCAACCACTTTGCCGCGATCGAGATTCCAGCGGTATTGGCCGTTTTTCATCCGCAGCCTGTTTTCATGCTCGTGAAGGTCGACTTCGCCGTTGATGTGCGCGCGCAGGGCTTTCCATGTCGGCTCAATATCGTCCGGGTGCAGCATGGATTGCCACTGCTCTATGGTGGGGGAGACTTCCTGATTATCGTAGCCGAGAGACTCATACCAACTGCCTGTCAGATACAGCTTGTTCTCTGTAATTTGCCAATCATAGATACCATCAGATGCTATATCGATGGCGTGTTTGAGTCGTTCGTTCTCGGCTTCAAGTTGAGCGATACGTTTTCGCAGCTCATCGTTTTCAGACATTGTGCGTGTTCACATCACTATAGAAAAAGCTGATGTTGGTGACCTTTTGGTTAACGCCCTGGTGAAGGGATGCAATGGGCTCGTCGTCGGTTGCTACCACATCCCAGCAACGGTTAGCCTGCTCGTCGTCTTCAAAGTACATGGCAACCAATCCGTGTTGCTCAGGAGGCATAAGGTTGTAGCCTGGGTGCGGACGGCGTGAAAAGGACTGCCAGCCAATGTTGAGTCCCATCTCGTTGAGTTGTTTGGCATAAGCAGTGAACGCCTGTTCAAATTCGCTCTGATCCTGATCGGGTTTGAGCTCATACAATCCGTGCATTGAGATCAAAATAATGTCCTTATTAGTTGTAAATGTGGTGATTGAAATTTGCATTCCAGCTCATCAGGGTTTTCAACGGCATAGGCTTAGCAATGTAGTAGCCCTGTGCCGAATCACACCATTCGTGCTGCAAATGTTCATAGATATCGTGGGATTCCACGCCTTCAGCAATGACTTTGAGTTCCATGCGTTTAGCCAAATCAATGCAGGAGCGGACGATGTTAAGAGACTGAGCGTTACTCAGCATGGTTTTGGTGAAGGACTTGTCGACCTTCAACTCGGAAAATGGCAGCGTGTGGAATAGAGACAGGGAGGAATACCCCGTACCGAAATCGTCGAGAGACAGCCCCACGCCTTTAATTCTGAGATTGACCAAAATATCCAGTACATCCTGACGGCCTTCAAGAAACTCACGCTCAATCAGTTCCAGCGTGATTTGGTGGGGTTTTAACTGGGTGCCGGCGATCAGTGAGTTAAACCGGAACTGATATTCCGGCGTCACCAACGACGAGGCACTCACATTGATGGAAATAGATTTGAAATGCGGCAACTCGACCAGTGCTTCTGCATCAGAAGCAACGCGGTTGAGTACCCACAGCGACAGTTTCAGCTTGATTCTGTCCGGCAAATCCGTGTGCAGAAACTGGTCTGCACTTAACAGTCCAAGCTCTGGATGATGCCAGCGCAGCAAGCATTCGTAAGAGGTAACTACGCCATCCCTCAGGTTGATCTGCGGCTGATAGAAAACGTCCAACTGGTCATCATCCATGGCTTCTTCAACATCAACCGGATTGACCTTGGCCACTTCCATTTTCTTTTTGTCGGCTTTGCCCTGTTTGGCAAACTCCAGCATGTTCAGCAGCACTCGACGGGTGAAGGGCTTGGAAAGTGAACCGATCACGTTGAAGTCAAGCGATTGGGCAAAGGTAGACGCCGAATTCAGAATGGACTTGTCGTACCCGCTCAGCAGGATCACGCAGGGTTTGATGCTGAAACTGCTGAGCTCTTTGAGCAAGGCGATGCCGTTTTTATCCGGCATGTGTACATCGAGCAACAGCACATCATTGGAGGATGGCGCGGCGAAACGCAGCAAATCCATGCCCCGGTTATAACCTTTAGTGGGATAGCCTGTCTCACACAGCATTTGTGTGATGACATCGGTAAACTCGGTATTATCGTCGACTACATAAACGTTCAAAATCCCATTCCTTGACCCGGGTGTATGGTATCCATCAGTCCAGCAAGCGCTTTCTGTCTGCCTACTGAAAACATAACTTTGGATTTATACCCAAACAACCTGAAGATGCAGGATTCAGCGAGTTTGACTGGCGTTGTGATCGCGGCGTTTCTTTGCAGGTGTAGCCATCTCCATCAAAAAGGAACAACAAAGAGCACGGCGTCAGTCAACTCGCCCGGAGGGAGGCCCTCAATGCGCCCACTTCTTTGTTAAATACCACGGAAATAGAATGACTATTCCTCGTGGTATTTGCCTCGAATTGAACGCATTGATGGCCTCTGAATGCGAGCATCTTCAGGTTGTTTGGGTATCGCACCAAATATAGAAAAAATCGGCGGTGCAAACTGGAAAAGATGGGCTGGAATGCAATGAAATTGAATGCATTCCACCAATAAATACACAGTCTTCGATGTGAGTCGGTGATCTTAGGCAGTGTTTACAATTTCCCGAGGGAACTGGTACCTATTGATATTTGGTCTGTTTTTGACAAGACGATAGAGCTTCCTGAGGAATTCTTTGTCTTCCTCATCGTTGTCCCAGAAGAAGTGCCCACCAGCTCTTACCGCCCCCCAAATCATGTTGGCGCGCAGGTTATCCACCCCATTTTGGCGCAGCAGTTGGTAGAGGAAATCATCCGCCTGCTCGCGATCCACCTGATGATTGTAGAACAGCCAGTCATGCACCAATGCCGGCATCATGATATCCGGGTGGAAGGGTGTAAACGTGATCTGCCAAGCGACAGCAGGAATGCTGGCACCGTCGTAACGGAAGTACTTTGGAACAACAATATCGACACCGTCTACCTGAATGTCAAAATCCCAGGTTAGCTCGTATTTGTTCGTCAAAGCGCTGGGTTGCAGTTTGGGTTGTTTTAGCATGAGAGGCCTCCAAATCGCTTCTGGAGGGAATAGGCTAACTAATACACTATTGTGATGACGTTTAAAGATTAGGAAAAACAGAAAAGAAAAAGGACAGGCAATATGGAGTCAGCTCAAATGAGCATTGCCTGTCCAAAATGCAAATATTTGCATTAAAATAATTTACACCAACTACAAGGAACTTCCATGTCATTTTACTGAGTTACCATCAACGCTGCCTGATGATGTCAGTAAAGTTGAGGCGGTAATGTATTGGGTGTATCAATGTATTACCAACCAAAGGGCTCGCTACCATAGCCAAAAACGAAATTTAAAACTGTTCAATCATTTCACTGTCGTCATGAATAAATCTCTTTGATATTCCGTTTTCCCTAACGAGTAATCCGGATCTATTTACATGATATTTGTGATCAACTTTTTTCCCATTGATCAGTGCGCCGATGACTAAAAAGCAAAAGTGTGCACCAACCTGACAATCTATTTGATAATTCCCTTTACCTCTATGTTTCAACGCTTTGGTGACAGTGCCATCTCTGTTACTGACCACCGTGACCCTTGATACTGAGGCAATCCTCGCCTCTGTGTCTTCAAAGGTGACTTTTTCGCGTGTCCGTTCTCTTTCTATTCCAAAGTGGGAGTAATAATATCCACCTTGTCGTAATGACGAATTTAAATCCGTCTCTCGAAGATCATTACTATTAACGATACAGGCTGTTAATAATAAACTCGAAAAAGTTACCGCTAAGCATTTTACTTTTTTCATGGGAAGTCTCCCATTTTGTTAGTGAGTGTAAACACCCTGCTTAATCACGTTTTATTATTTTTTGGCTCTATAAAAGGAGCCATTCCCCTGATGTTTAATAACCTGCTTGTTGTGCTTATTACAGGTGCAAGTTCAATCTCAGTATTCGTCGAAGACGTGTTTTTGTTTTTCTGATTTAAGCTTTATTCAAGATGCAAAATTTTAAAAGTAAAAATTCACGGAAGGTTGAATGGATGTTAAATAAGTGAAACATGACTGTCGGATTGTTTAATAACTTTTGGTCGGGATTCAGTGTTGTCACGCTTTCAGTACGGCGGCCGCCTGAGTTTAACCTTATGAATAATAAGATTAAATGTTGTTTTTTGGGTTGTCAGGCATTATGCAAGTGGCTAAGAAGGAAAATCGAAGAAAAACGGATTTTTTTGCCCAGTATTTTCTTTGTGAAGGCAGTGTTTTTAGACAGAAGAGCTGTACTTGGCCTGACGACAAGCGACAAACTGGATGAAATCATCAATGACGAGTGGCTTAGCGTAGAAATAGCCTTGCGCATATTCAAACCCCTGATTGAGCAAATAGGTCTCCTGATCCAGCGTTTCAACGCCTTCAGCGATGACATCCATGTTCAGCTTATCTGCAAGGTATTTGACCACATTGAAGATGGCTTTGGCATCGTCATCCCCAGGCAACACCTGGGTAAACTGACGGTCAATCTTGATTTGGTCGAAGCCATAGGTGAGCAGGTATTCAAGCGAGGCAAAACCAGTGCCGAAATCGTCCAGTGAAACCGTCACCCCGGCATTTTTCAGCCAGTTTCGTACCTTGTTGGTAGAATCGGTATTGATCATCTGGGAAGACTCAGTGATTTCGATATCCAGGCTTTGCAGGGGCACATCATTGTCTTCTGAGCAGGAAAGCAGCTCAGCAATAAACCCGTCAGAGGTTAGTTGCTGGGGGGAAACATTGACGCTGAAGCGGAAGTTATCCGGCAGGTGATCAAGGATCTGGCTGATATCGTAGAAGGCACGTCGCATGATCTCCCGTCCCAGCGCCACGATCAGACCAGTGCGCTCGGCTTCTTCCACAATATCGACATGGGCGACGTTTTGTTGTCTCTCGTTGTGATTCAAACGCAGCAACGCCTCGCAACCAATGACCAATCCCGTTTTCATGCTCACTTTGGGTTGGTAATGCAGCGTGAATTCTTTGGTTTCGATAATGCGCTGCAGCGCTTTACGCACGGCTTCACGGTTAGTTCGGGCTATATCGGCATCTTTATCGTAAAAACGCACACAGCGTCGTCCCGCTTCTTTAGCAATATAAAGGGCGATGTCGGTAGCATGCAGAAGCTGCCTCGGCGTGTGGCCATTTTCAGGGAAAAAGGCGACACCGATAGACGAGGAAATCCACTGGGTGCTGGTGATGTCTTCACGCACAGGTGTATTGAGTAGCGGTGTCAGCAAATCTTCCACGCTCTGCTGGTGACTCTGGGAGGGGATGATACAAACAAATTCATCTCCACCGGTGCGGCTGATGGACGCGTGCGGCAGTTGTTCTCTCAGCGCACGGGCAAATCTTACCAGCAACACATCCCCTTCCTGGTGCCCGTTGGCATCGTTATATCCGCCAAAGTCATCAAGGTCGAACGACACCAATGCAAAAGGATGCTCGTGGTTACACAGAGTGTTGAGTTCTGAAAGCAGAGCCCGGCGGTTGGAAACATTCGTGAGTGGGTCGATTTCAGAAAGGGCTTTGAGTTCGGCTTTGGCACTTTCCAGCTCTCGCATGTAGCTGACTGCCTGCTGCACGGAATTGTTGTAGGCGTGAACCAGTAAGCCAAACTCATCGTTTTCATGGCCGTCTATTTTCAACAGTCTGGCGTTTTTTTGTCGCTCAAGCTTGGCATTCTTATCAATAGAATCAATGATTTTGGAGAGTGGTCGGCCAATCTGATTGTGGAAGAGAATAGTCAGGATGATGGCAATTAATAACACTTCAGCCATGGTAGAAAGGCAAATGGTCCACACCAAATCGTAAAACTCGGCCTCGGAAGTGTGGAAGTGCACTGTGCCGACCAGATTCCCTACATGTTGGTCGATGAATTGACTATCGCGATAGATTTTGAACGTGAGCGGATACGAGAGAACAACCGTTTCATCAACAGGGATGACCACGCTCAACCACTCAGGAATCAAATCCAGTTGATGAGGTTGCTCGATGGATGCCACAGCGTCGTCATAGTTGTCGAAAATGGTGACCGCCTGAAACAATTGGTCGCCTTCGAAGCCTTTTAGAAGCGATAGCCCTTGGGCAGAGTCGAGGTTAAATGCCGCGTAGGCGGCGCTGTCGAGAATGTTTTCCAACTGCAGTCTGGCAGCTTGCTCTTTTTCAGTGTTGAGATGATTGAGCTGAACCGACGCGATAACAACACTGATCACCACACCGCCAATCATGCTCAATAGCATCACTGAAGCGACAAATCGCCTTAGCAGGGGCGCTTTGGTGCCGAACAGCTTTGAGGTCATAAATCCCCGTTATTCTCCGGCGGCTCGACAGCAGCACAAGACAGTGTGAAGGTATGTTCAGGGTCGTCCTTGGAGCAGATTTTATAGAGAGTGCCATCGTTAAGAAGCGTATGGTAAGCCTTATTGATTCGGTCAATCACGGCCTGATCTGATCCTAAGCTGAGTGCGAGGTTTAAAATCAGTGGCTTATCTGGGTCCCCAAGGTAGAAATACGCTTTCAAATCATCATTATTGTTTTCGCTGTAGGCATAAACAGACCAAAGCCCTGTGGCGTAATCGCATTTACGGTTTTGCAGCAAAGAAAGGTGCTTGGCTGGGCGGGCAATGCCGCCGTTGTCGGTTGGGATGGCCGACAGCGTACCGCGTAAGGTGAACAGGTTTTCGTCGGGCTTAAAGCCCTTATTCACCAGATATTGATAGGAATATGTTTCCAGCTCTGAGCAAACACGGAAATTTTTGGCATGCTCCAATGAATCCCCTTGCAGTTCGGGGCGGCTTTTTAAGCCGATCAACGAAGAGCGTTCAAGTGCGTATAAACCGCCAACCCAGTGGAAGAGATCTTTGCGCTTTTCAGAAAAAGCCATGGAGAAGATGGCGACGTTTTTTTCTTTTTGCGCGGTTTTGTAAGCTCGTGCCCATGGCATGACATCAATGGGAGAGCCAAACCCAGCCTCGTCCAAAATAGCTTGAACCATGTCTACCGCACGACCGCCAAATTGCCCTTCTTCATCAATAACCTGAAAAGGCGGCAGTGTTTCTGAAACTACCCGAAGTGGCTGTTCCGTAAAGGCTACGGCTGCCTGACTGAACAAGCCAAGGGAAACGTAAATTCGTCGCATAATATCCTGTAAATCAATCCATTGGCCGCGAACTAAAATCGCCCCTAACGACCTTTTCAATTTGTATCAGTGCATCTGGCACACTCGTCTTTACGTGTATATTAAGTAACCTCAAGATGGCTGAGTGTCTTATTTTTAGTACTCGCCGGGACTTTTTTTACGACTCGTTTTAAGTGCGTGTTGCATATGCCTTGTACGCAAGCCATCCCATGCTGAAATCTGGGAAAGAAATGAAATCTATACTGGGGATACCCGTTCTTATTTAGACAACCTTTGATAGGAAGAAATTGATTGGATAAGTGGACTTATCAATTGCTTTTCTGCTGTTTGGTTTTCCAGCCTTCTGTCCTGGCAGATGAGACCATCGGCTTTTCCGATCTGTCCGAATGGCAGGTGAAAGCGTTTAAGAGCGAAACCCGATACCGTTTGATTGACGATGTATCGGTTGGTGGCGCTGTGCTACATGGGGAAAGTCAGGATGCTGCTTCAGGCTTAATCATGGAAAAGGAAATCGACCTGATGGCAACGCCTTGGATGAGTTGGCAATGGAAAGTGGATACCTTTCCCACCACGGATAATGAGAAATTGAAAACGCAGGATGACTTCGCCTGGCGGATTTCGGTGACTGTGGTGCCGGGCATGACGATGATGAGCAGCAGAACCATTGTTTATGTCTGGACACCAAACCAACCGGAAAACAGTTTCTGGCCGAACCCATTTGCGCCAAAACGGTTCAAAATGTTGGCAGCGACCTCGGGTGACAGGAAAAACGAATGGGTCGCGGTTAGCCGGAATGTGCGGGAAGACTTCCAGCGCCTTTTCGGGAAAGACTATCAAACCCTCTCAGTGGTCGCTGTCACATCTGATAGTGACAATTCTCAATCTGAAACCTCCGCCTATATTACGCCGCTGACTTTCTCTGAAGTCCCTTAACAAACAGCGTATTACAAGTGCTGCTTGGCACTCGGGAAATCTCTACTTTTACATGTACACTTTCTAGTTTACTTTTTAAGTTTGCTGAGTATGATATGCGCCTCTTTAGGCTGCTGCGAAAGTCTTCCGCGCTCTTCTTCGCCCCTTCCGCAATTGCGCCTCCCATTTTTATCGCTCCTATCCGGGAGCGTCTGGAAGCAGAAGTATGTTCTCGTTAAAACGTGTGCTTGCTGGCAGTTTGCTGTTGTGTTCAACCGCGAGCTGGGCTGACTCATTTTCTCTCCCTGTCTGGAAAGAAGAGGCCGAAGCATTAGGTTATGTCTTACCGAAGCCGTTCGGGTTTAACGTGAGCTATATGAGCCTGGAACAGGGCATAGCGGTGGATTCAATTGGGTTTGAAGGGTTGGTGGCGAAGGTGCCGGAAATGACTATTCCAACACTGCCTTTTCTTCCTGACATCGTGATTCCGGGTTTTGATGTCCCCATCCCACGCGACATGATCGATATTCAGGCTGCACCGGGAAGACAAAAAAGCGAAGTGCTCTCTGTTCGTGGTGACGTCTGGCTTTTCCCTTTCTTAAATGTATATGGTCTGGTGGGTAAGCTCGAAGGTTATTCAGAAACCAGCGTGACCGTTGGCGTGAAAGGTTTTGATAAACGCAGCGATCCCATCGCATTCAGACTCGATTTGGATGGTGATTTGTATGGCGGCGGCATTGTGCTGGCCGGTGGTTATGGGAACTGGTTTGGTCTTGTCGATGCAAGCTACACCAAAACCAACTTGACCGTGATTGATGGTGCTATTGATGCCTATGTGGTGTCACCGCGCGTTGGCTACGACTTCCACTCAAAAGGCGTTCCTATGCGTCTTTGGGCTGGAGCCATGTATCAGGACGTTGAGCAGTCACTGTCAGGCAATCTTTCAAGCCTTGACTTGCCTTCAGGCCTTTCCGGTTTGTTAGGAGCAGTAAATCAAGATGACGAAGGGCGTTTCCATGTCGAACAGCGATTGACGACCCCCTGGAATCCGATCATCGGTATGCAATACCAAATCTCACCTCACCTGTATCTTCTGGGTGAAGCGGGACTTGGCGATCGCACCAGTGTGTTCTTCTCGATTGATATGCGTTATTGAGGGGAAACATGAAAGCGATGACATCTCTGGCGCTGCTGACGCTGGCATTGCCAACCTTGGCACTGGCTTCCGAGGCTGACCAACAGGATTGGATAGATAAGCTTCTGACAGAGCTGGGCTCAAGCGAGAGCATCAATGTCGAAGAGGGCATTGATTGGGGTGTGCTGCCAGGGCCATTTGTGAACCCAGAGCAAGGCTTTGGTTTCGGTGTGGCCGCTGTGGGTCTGTATGCGCCTTCAGACTGGGTTGAGACTACGCCTTATTCCACTGTGGCGGTAAAATCTTATGTCTCGACCTCAGGCTCCTATGGTCTCGGCGTGGAAAACCGTACTTATTTGAAAGGCGATACCCTTCGTTTGTTGGCAGATGGATGGATCAGTCATGCACCAGGCTATTACTGGGGTATTGGCCGCGATGCGGCGGAAAACAGTGATAACAAAACCGAGCAGCAGGCGCAGATCCTGAAACTGTCTCCGAAGGTGTCTTATCAATTCCTGCCAGAGTCTTACGTCACCGTCGGCTGGGACTTTCAGCGCCTGACTCATCAGGAGTCTGATGGGCCGATTTTGTCAGGCTCAGCGCTGGATGACGCCATCAGCAGTGGTGCCGTGATGGCACTGGAGTACGACAGCCGGGATTTCGAACCCAACCCAGAGCGTGGTCGATTGGTCAGCGCCGAGTGGGTGTCTTACCGAGATGCGTTTGGCTCTGATTTCAACTACGACAGATTCACGCTGAACTACCGCGAGTACCAGCGCATGTCGAAAGACAGCATTCTGGCGTGGGATGTATATAGCCAGGGCGTGACAGGTGATGTGCCTTGGTATGCCTATTCCGAGCTTGGCAGCGACAAACGTATGCGCGGCTATTACATCGGTCAGTACCGCGACCGCTATCAGCTTTCCGCGCAGATGGAGTGGCGACACCAATTCAATGCCCGACACGGCATGGTGACTTGGGTGGGTGCGGGCAACATCGCGCCGGACGCAGATGCATTGTTTGATAACAGTTGGTTACCAACAGTCGGTATTGGCTACCGCTTTGCTTTTAAACCGCGGATTAACGTGCGTTTCGATTTTGGCATCGGTAAAGACAGCAGTGGGTTCTATTTCCATATTAACGAAGCGTTCTAAACAACAATCATGATGGTGAGCTGAGTGAAACCTTTTGGTCGCCGCCTGTTAATTGGTGGTCTTTTTCTGAGTGTCAGCAGTGTGGCATTGGCCAACGCACCGGTGGGTGTTCGCCCTTGCTGCGCCTTTGGTAAAGATTTAAAAGCACAGGTTGGCGGTGTGCCCGTTCCCTTTTTTTCGGTGGGCAACGTGCTGGAGGCAAAAGGTGTCGGCAACCACCAATACAATGATGGTTCGCAACGGGTTTCCAGTAGTCTGCTGGGGATTGGCGAAGAGCATAATGGGCTTATCTTCACCCAAAAAGGCGGTTTTATTGATACTGCCCATGTGCGTGACACGGCAGATTTTACCTATTACCTGTTCAATGAAATCCGCTATCGCGTAGGGACAGACGCAGAGATTTTGCTACCCGCAGAACTTCGTGACCGCGTCATTGTGTTGAAGCGCAACACCACCCCGCTAAAGACGCAGGAAAAGCATGAAATCGCGGTGGATGTTGCTGGTGTCATGGCATTCCGCCTCGCCCAGTGGCATGAGATTGCGCAGTGGTTCGGCTTGGTTTCAGTGGCGGGTTTCAAAGAGCTCGCATCGGCTTACTCGCCAGAAGATCTGTACTCCAATATGCTGGGCGCCAAGCTTGCAATGTCCATCTTGCGAGAAACACCCGATTTGACGCTGGTGGAATTTGGCAAAGCCATGGATGTCGCTTTTGCAGAAAAGCTGTCTGCGTTGGAAGCTGCGCCAGAACATGAAACTTCTATGCGTATTGAAGCGCTGGACGGGAAATGGTGGGACAGTACTAAGCGGTTGCCAGACAAATGGGTGCTGCTGCATCGTGACTATCATCTTGCCTTGTCTTTAACACCCAATGGTGTGGAAAACGGAGAGTTGCAATCACTGCCTGTTGAGTTGGTGAATGGTGAGTTGCTTTCAAACTGGGCGCAATTTGAAGCAAGGGCGGCGAGAAAAGAAAAAGCATTTAGTGTGTTGCGGGATAGCCTGAAATCAAAAACAGTGTGGACAGAATCTGATTTTCAATCGTTGGCGAATTTCGCAAAAGCGGTGGATGAAACAACCCGTCCCTAAGGTCAACTAAACCTAGTAATTTCAGGTTCTCTAAAAATACAAAAAGGCGACATTATGTCGCCTTTTTGCTTTTCTGCTGCTGAAACTATCAAAACAGCAGAAATGATCCCCAGGTGATCACGACCAAAAGCAGCGCGATAAACACCGCAGCAGACCCAATATCTTTGGCTCTCCCGCTCAGCTCATGATGCTCTGGGCCGATGCGATCAACGACCGCTTCGATGGCAGAGTTGATCAGCTCTACAATCACCACGATAAATAGCGATGCCACCATCAAAAGTTGTTCAACCTGAGTCACAGGCAGAAAGAACGAAAGGGTGGTCATCAGGATCAACAGAACCAATTCCTGCCGAAATGCCGCTTCATTGTTCCATGCAGCGCGAAGTCCCTGAAAGGAGTACCCGGTGGCATGCAAGATGCGCTTCAGGCCAGTCACATGGGGTTTCATCTATGGAAATCTCGGGTTCACGAACAAAGCGTTATTTTGCGCGTGAATAAGAGAAATATCCATGCTTTTAGCTGATTAACTTTGTGCTGCTTTTTACCGAAATAAGTACCAAATCAACGCGAACTGAACTGCTGCAGTGTGTTTTTTGTCCACTATCACTGATGATTAAGTCTGGCTTCGAAGAAGCCAGTGAAAAGGACAATTTCTCTAAGCACCCACAGGTCAATGGAGCCTGAATGTCGGGTGCTGCATTAAAAACCTCACTTAAGGACAAAACCATGTTCCAACAAGCAGTAAAATGGACGCTCTATTTCTTCATGATCTGTGTGGTTGGCTTTGCACAGGCCGCCTCAGACAAATCTCTCAATGCCTTACTTAACGCCGCTGGTGTGGATGAGATGGTGAACCAGTTCCCGGCAACGGTGAAACTGGGCATTCTTGAAGCCCAGCAACAACAGGGTGCGTTATCAGAAAAAGAAGTCAACGCCATGTTGCAGGCTGCAGATGAAACCATCGTGCCGGCTAACATCCTTTCCGGCATTCACCAGTCCCTTTCTGGTGCTCTGGATGATGAACAAATCGCGACGCTGATGCGCTGGTATGAATCCCCGCTGGGTAAGGCGTTTACAGAGGCTGAGGCCAAAAGCGGAACGGAAGAGGCGTTCGCCGCTATGTCTGCTGAAGCGCCGGCTTTAATGAAAAACAAGCAGCTTATAGCTCAGGTGCAGAAAATCGATCAACTGCTCAATGCGACCAATATTACCGTTAACTTTTATGAGCAAGTTCAGTTGGCGATTTTTGCGGGTTTGATGTCAGCACTTCAACCTGATGTCCCCTTGGATATGGACAACATGAAACAAGAGCTGAGTGCGATTCGTCAGCAATCCACTGCTAACGTGCAGCAGATGGTTACGGTTTCTCTGGCTTATGCTTACAAAGACTTCACGGCGGAGGAGTTGGATCAATATATCGCGTTTCTTTCTACGCCTGATGCAAACCGTTTCAACCAAATTGCAGTGAAAAGCATGATCAATGAGCTGGAAGCGAGCTTTATGGCCTGGGCGAAAAGAGTGGGCGCAATAACGAAGGAAAAATAATACCAATCACAGTAGATAGGTGATCAGAAATAGCGCAGGAAAAACGCTCGAGAACAAGGCGAAAAATTTCGATAAGTATTTATTCTACAATCAAATTTTTCAACGCAGTTATCGAGCATTTTAACAAGCTAGGATGAGCAGATATTTACTACGATTGGTATAACCGGTCAACAGATCCTAAAAACAAAAAACGCCGCGATGAGCGGCGTTTTCTTTTGGTTGAAATCAGCGGTTACTTAGCGAAGTTCTCTTCGAAGTACTCGATGATGTCGTCTGACTCATACATCCACTCGACCGTGCCATTGTCATGCTCGATGCGAAGGCAAGGTACCATTCCGCGGCCACCTTCAGTGACCAACTCCTGGTAAGCTTCTCTGTCCGCACCTACATCAACCAGTGCCACATCAAGATTCATCATCTTCAATGCCGCACGGACTTTGAGGCAGAAAGGGCAGTAGTTTTTGTGGTAAAGGTTGTGAGCATTTAAATCAGGCATACTTCTTCCTTTTTTATTGTGAATGGTCTTGCTCGGCATAAGACCCGTGTTTTTGAATATTTTATTCATTGCTAAAGTAATAAGTTTCATCACCACGGAATCTCTTCACCTTGGTAATTTAAGAACCGTCCACTGTCTTTGATTTCAAGACTTTCCAACACCGAATAAAGCCCATTTGCTGATTCTTCTGCTGAAATGAGCGCATTTGGCCCGCCCATCTCGGTTTGCACCCAGCCAGGATGCAAGGCAATGGCGATAATGCCCTGTGGTGATAAATCGTTTGATAAGCTTTTTACCACGGAATTGAGCGCCGCTTTGGACGACCGATAGATATAGCCACCCCCTGAGGTGTTTTCTGCCATGCTACCCACTTTGGAAGAAATTGCAGCGAAGGTACCTTTGGCTGCTAAAAGGTGGTGATAAAAGGCTTCTGCAATTTTGAGTGGCGAAATCGTGTTGATTTCCAGCACCTTACGCCATTCATCCATGTCGGTATGGCCAAACCCATAGCCTTTGGGACCATAGTATCCGGCATTGTTGAGGATAAGGTTGTACTGCTTATCCGAGAGCGACTGGGCCAGCGCGTCAACCGCGGCGTGGTCTGTGACATCCAGCGCGTGGATACTCAGCGAATCATATTTCGTTGCGAGTGAGTTGAGCTCTGTGGCTTCGAATGGCTGACGGCAGCAGGCATCGACGTGCCAGCCAGCGTCGAGATAACGTTGAGTGAGTGCGAGCCCAATACCGCGGTTGGCACCCGTGATGAGCATGTGTTTGGAAACATTGGCCATCGTCATTCCCTAAGCTTGGGTATCAAAGTGATGGCCATGGTAGCAAATTCTCAGCAAAACAGACTTTGCTATCAGTCCCTTTTCATCGACAGCGTCAGCGCGTAGCGGTAATGCGCGGCATCGAGCAAGAACTCCGGATGCACACTTGGACTCCAGGAGTCATCGCCCCCAACACCCATGTGATAGCCATCAATGCGCAGATAGATATGATCGTCTGGCACCAACGCTTCCTGATGTTTGGCCTCAGTCAGACTTTCCTGACTGTAGCGGCTGACCGAGAAATGGAACATGCCTTCAATCCGAAGATTGTCGATATCCAACTGGCGAACATCACAACGCAGCCCGTTTTCTGAAGGAAAAATGTAAGGCGTGTGCATGTCGTCGATGCTGGCGAGATAACGGCTCACCATGGCACCGGCTTTACGGTCTGGGTAGTTCTCGAAAGGCCCGCGACCAAACCAAGCCACAGAGTTAGTGAGCGGTAAAGCAAGCTCCAGACCGACACGAGGCAGTGATGGCATATCCTGCGCCACGTTGACATCAACGGTCAGCGCGATAGTGCCGGAAAGGTCGACTTCGTAGCGCCAGAGCGTGCTGATCACCATGGCCCCACCGATGAAATAACCATGGTGGGAGCGGATTTGCACCGTATCAGACAGCACATCGACGGTGTTGAACAGATTCTCATGGCGCAAATCAAACAGGCCGGATTGCTGCCACTTTCCAAGCCAGGCATTAGGGTCAGGGCGGTCTGCTTCGCTAGCGCCGATATCATTGTCGATAGGCGGGCGGATGAAGTTGTCTTTTGGCGCATCAAGAAGCTGTTCTTCACCTTCAATCAACCAGCGCACCAAATGGCCGCTTTGCTTGTCGAAGTCGAGTTCGAAGTGATCGCCTTTGACCGTCCAGTGGTCTGGCTCATCAATCACGTCAGGCAATCTGTCCGGTGCCAACTCAGGCGATTGCAACGCGCGGTAAACCGGCAGCACCAATTGCCCCCAACCGATAACGGTACCTTGCGGCGCCCAAGGCTCATCCGCCGAAAGAACAACCTCCAGATTCAGGAAGTATTCCTGATTGTGTTTAGGGTACGGCAGGGATTTAGCCAGTTCCACTTGTGCCGCTTTTCCTGCCAGCAAATGCAGAGCTTGCTCGCCACTGGTGATTTGCTTTCCATTGCCTTGAATAGACCAGCGCAGTGTCAGATTCTCCGGCGCATGGAATTGGTATTCATTGGCAAGCGAGACTACCAGAGGATACGTCCCTTCCAGCTTGTAACTGAAACGCTGCTGGTGGAATTTGGCTTCGAAAGCGGTGGGGTGTGGTGTTCTGTCAGGGAACATTAAGCCGTTGATGCAGAACTGGCGATCGTTCGGCGTGTCACCAAAATCACCGCCATAGCACCATTGACTACCTTGATCATCTTTCCGTACCAGTCCCTGATCGACCCAATCCCAGATAAAGCCACCCTGAAGGCGGGGATAGCGCCGGAAAGCCTCCCAGTACTTATCGAAACTGCCAAGACTGTTGCCCATGGCGTGGGCATATTCGCAAAGGATCAGCGGGCGGTTTTCATTCGGTAGGCCAATCCACTTGGACAGCGCCCATTTAGGTAGGCCAAGGTCGGTCTGATCTTGCTCCACGCGTGCATACATGGGGCAAATGATATCAGTGGCTGCGGTGTCAGCGCCGCCGGCTTCGTACTGCACTGGGCGGCTTGGATCGCGCTGCTTCACCCACTGGTACATGGCGTGGTGGTTATTCCCAATGCCGGATTCATTACCGAGAGACCAAATGATGATGCAAGGATGGTTTTTATCGCGCTCCACCATACGGGTGACACGTTCAGTGTACGCACTCAGCCATTCCGCGTTGTCAGAGAGCTGGCACATCGGCACCATGCCGTGGGTTTCGATATTGGCTTCATCAACCACATACAGCCCAAGTTTGTCGCATAGGTTGTAGAACGCAGGATGATTAGGGTAGTGCGAGGTGCGCACGGCATTGAAGTTGAATTGTTTGATGAGCTTGAGATCTTCTTCAATGTCTTCGACGGTTTGCACATACCCCTTTTCGGGGTGGAATTCATGGCGGTTCACGCCGCGGATCAGGGCAGGAAGATCGTTGATTTGCAGCAGGCCGTCGCTGATACCCACTTGCCTGAATCCCACATTGCAGGCTTCGATATCAACAGGTTCATCGTTCTCGTCCAGCAGCATGACTACCAAACGGTAGAGGTGCGGGTCTTCATCGCTCCAAAGCCTTGGGCACGAAACGATGAGTGAATGTTCGCAGCGATCTCCCCATGCGCCACGTTCGTCAATGACGCGTTGACCGGATTCAGCAATGACGAGTCCACTGAGGTCCGTGCCTTCATCAAAAAGCTGAATAGCCACTTTGTTGTACTTGCCTTCAAGCTTGGTGGTGACATTCAATGTGCCGACATGGTGGGTCGGGTCAAGCACGGTGTGTACTGTAAAATCGGCGATGTGATGTTTGGGCTTTTTACGCAGAGTGACATCACGGAAGATCCCGCTTAGCCACCACATATCCTGATCTTCTAAGTAGCTGCCATCACACCAGCGTAACACCACTGCAGTGATCTGATTCTCGCCCAGTGAGACGAAAGGGCTGAGGTCGAATTCGGCAGGCAGTCGACTGTCCTGACTGTAGCCGACAAAGTGGCCATTGCAGAACAGGTAAAACGCCGAGCTGACCCCTTCAAAACAAATCAGGGTTTGCGCATCCAGCCAACCATCATGCAACTGGAAGGTGGTGCGGTAAACGCCGGTTGGATTTTGGTCTGGCACCTTGGGAGGATCGACCTCAAAGGGATACTGCACATTGGTGTAGATCGGAATGTCGGAGGTGTCCTCCAATTGCCAGTTTGAAGGCACGGGAATTGTACGCCAACTTGCGTCATCAAACTCTCGGTTTGTGACCTCTGAAGGGACAAGTTCTGGCGAATCAAAAAGAGAAAATTGCCAGTCACCGTTCAGGGAAATGCGATGTCGGGAGACGGGAATTGCGTTGTATTGATCATCCAGCGCTGCTTCCACGCTCGGATAAGACGCCATGGGGCAATGTGCCGGAAGGCGGTTAAGCTGCGTGACAGCGGGATTTTCCCATTGGCGACGACGGATCAATTCTGCAAATCGGGTCATGTTGTGGTTCTCAAACTCGTCAATTCAATGCGGGGCCATGAAACGATTACGGTTCAACGGTAAAGGACAACAACATGGCACTTTCTGGGTCCATTACTGGCAAGCTTAGTCCAATTTGGCTTAGCTGATCGCCGTTAACGACCAGCATTTTTTCAATCCAGACAGGAAGATGCTTCATCGTCTTGCTAAAAGCTGCGGGGGCATCGACCACCTCGACACGGTAGCGTTTTTCCTTGCAAAGAACGGGTAATCGCAGTCGTTGTCCAAGCGCATGCTCCGGCATGGAGAGTTGCACGATGGCCAACAGCACCACGCTGTCATCCATCACACCGTAGATATGTGTACCGGGGTCAACCGATGGCAGCACAAAACTGGTGCCGTTGTGCAGTAGTGGACGATATTGCTTGTGGAGTGCGATGTATTTGGAAAATGCCCGGAGCTCGCAATCCTCGAGCCCATGGGGATCAAGCTCTGCGCCCATGTGGCCAAACAGGGCGGTAATACCCCGAAGTGACATGTCATGGCTGCGTCTGGTGGTGTGGCTGAGTTTGGGCCCAATGTGGCTGCCCATCACTTCCGGTGGGAAAAACAGCTGCATGCCGCGTTGGATAGTTTGGCGTTCTAACGCATCGTTGCAGTCGGAAGTCCAGAACCTATGGGTACGTTTCAGCACTTCATAATCCACACGCCCACCGCCGGATGCGCAGGATTCAATCTCTACATAAGGGTGTTTATCACGAAGTGTATCAATCAGACGGTAATACGCCAGCGTCTGGCCGTGATACGCCGCGCAGCCATTATGTGCGGCTTGTACAAGCTCGCGGTTCATGTCCCACTTGAGGTAGCCGATATGATGCTCGGTGAGCAGGCTGTCGAGTGATGACAACAGATAACCAAAAGCGTCGGGGTTCTGTAAATCGAGCACAAACTGATAACGTCCAGCCGGTTGTTGGTAACCGAGCTCATCCATACCCAGCATCCAGTCTGGATGGGCGTGGAAAAGCATAGAGTTTTTGCTGACCATTTCAGGTTCCACCCAAAGGCCAAACTCCATCCCTAGTTGGTTAATGTGTTCGATAACCGGCTTCAACCCTTCAGGGTACTTGCGCTTGTCTACCTGCCAGTCACCCAAGGCACGGGTATCGTCATCTCGGTTGGTGAACCATCCATCATCGAGAATAAAGCGCTCAACACCGAGCCTGGCGACTGCCGTGGCCATTTCCATGATGCGTTGTGGCTCGTGGTCGAAGTAGATCCCTTCCCAGGTATTGAAGTGCACAGGGCGCAGTTTTGATTGTGGAAAGCTCAGGATTTGATGGCGTACAAATTGGTGGAAGCGCTGCATCATGCCATTAAGACCTTCTGCGCTGAAGACGGCATACAAGTCGGGGGTGGCGAAGCTTTCTCCGGGGGCAAGGCTGATTTCACCCGCTGCCAATAATGCCTCGGCTTGCAGGTAGCGCCTGCCATCACTTTTTACCTGTGCCTGAATTCGGTGGTTACCGCTCCAGCCCAAGTGCATGCCAATGAGATTGCCACTCAGTTCGTGGGTCTCTTTTTGCAAAGCGACTAATCCCGGGAAAGACTCATGGGAGGTGCGGCCTCGGCGGTTTTCCTGAACAAAGCCTCCGTGTTTGAACGAGAGACGTTGCTGCTGGAACTCGTGAGACCAACGGCCATGGAAACTGATCAGATCGAGAAAATCGTCATCGACTGGCAATGTCAACGCGAGCCGTTGAAGGGCGTAATTCGTCGTTCCTGTATTCGTCAGTGTGTGGCTGAGTGTCAGCACGTCGCTGTCTTCATCCAAAACAAGCTTGGTGCATACCTTAAGCCCAGCTCTGGGATCGCTTAGGTGAAGCTGTGCGCTGCCCGGAGAGGCGGTAACAGACATCAATTCAAAGACCGGTGCCCAGTGTTTTCCATCACGGTGCCCTTCAATACCCGGGCTGCCAAAATCACCGCGGCCTTGCTCTGGGAGTAAGGCTAGTGGCATGGCTTCATCGAGCCTTGCCTGTCCAACTGGAAGGTCAAAAAGCGAATCATTGAGTGACGCATCGGCATCGATTTTCTTGCCCCAATAAGCCATGGAGGGGGCAGGCTTCAACATCAGAATCAGGCTGGTATGTGCTGATTGCAAATGGATGAAGTGTTCAGGCGACGCTTCGCTTCCTTTCGTGGACATATTGGCCATGAATCCATTCCCTTTTTTGGCGTCTTCGCGCCTGATAAACGGCACTATTCGCTATGCTTGGCGACAGAGTTTCTTGTAATCAGTATGGGTGTGTAGCTGCCTTTTTCTTCTGGAACCGGTTGTTGGATAGACAATGCGATAGCCTGCTCTGCAGCGAGGGCGGCCATTTGTTCAATCGGATAGCGCACCGATGTGAGTTTCGGGTGGAGGTAACGTGCGATGAGGCTGTCATCAAAACCCACGACCGAAACATCCTCCGGTACACGATAACCGCGGTCGGTCAGTGCGGTGATGGCACCGGCTGCCATGACATCGTTGTAGCAAAATACCGCGCTGAGGTGTTCGTTTTCCGTCATCAGCTTTGCCATGGCGCGCTCGCCACCGGTTTCTTCCGGCGTGTCAAAGGCCATCATGACGGGATGAGTTTCATCGGTGACGCGATAGGTATTCAGTGCATCTTCATAGCCTTTCTGGCGCTGCGCCGTATCTTCGATGGGGTGACTGGAACCGATGTACGCCACATAGCGGTGACCCTTTTCGATGAGATGTTCGGTGGCCAGATAGGCACCGCGATAGTTGTCGAGGTAGATGCAACGATCTTCCAAACCCGAGATCAAGCGGTTGATAAAGACGATTGAACCATGCTCTTCCGAAAAGGCGCGGAGCGTGTCGTCGTCCAGCGCTTTGCTGTGCACGATGAGTGAGGCGACCTGATTCTGAATCAGTGATTCAATGGCCTGCTTTTCCCTTGCGGCGTCATGGTAGCCGTTGCCAATCAAAAGGTGATGGCCTTGCCTATGGGCAATGGTATCAACATGTTTGACCAAGGAGCCAAAGAAAGGGTCAGACACGTCCGCCACAACGACACCAATCGCCCGGCTTCGCTTGCTGACCAAGGTGCGTGCTGCGGCATTCGGACGGTAGCCCAGCTCGCGCATGGTGCGTTTTACCAAATCGGCGGTATCGGATTTGGTGAGCGGCGAGCCGTTGATCACACGGGAGACCGTGGCAACTGACACGCCTGCCTTGCGCGCGACGTCTTTAATGGTTGCCATGAAGAAGATCTCCTATCAAATAGCCTGAAAGCGGCATTGTCATTACTCCTGCGCGTTGGCAGTGAGTGGTGCAGGGTCTTCCTCGCCTTCCGGACGATGGGTTATTGCCTGCTCGTTGCTGTCGAACAGGTGAATGTCGTCCGGAGAACAGTGCAGGGAGACAGTCTGAAAGGCTTTCACGGCGTTGTCGCCGGGAATGTGCACCTTGAATCCGTCTTCACCGCAATATTGGCCGAACAGGTAAGTACTGTTGCCAAGGCGTTCCACCACTTCACTATGAAACTGGAAATTAAAGCCCGGGCCTTCGCCAATCTGAATGTGTTCAGGTCGGATGCCGACGGTCACAGCCTCGCCTTCGCTGACCTCTCGGGCAACGCTGACAGTCACGGTTTGGCCGTCAGGCATAGCGACAGCGACCTCATTGCCGTTGATGGCAGAAATGCGGCCGGGGACAAAATTCATTTTCGGTGAACCGATGAAACCTGCCACGAACAGATTGGCGGGATTGTGATATAGCGCCAAAGGTGAGCCAACTTGCTCTACATTTCCGGCTCGCAGCACCACGATTTTGTCGGCAAGCGTCATGGCTTCGACCTGATCGTGGGTCACGTAAATCATGGTGTTACCCAGTTCCTGATGAAGCTTGGCAATCTGCAGACGCATTTCAACGCGAAGCTCAGCATCCAGATTAGACAGCGGTTCATCGAACAGGAAGACTTTTGGATCCCGCACAATAGCGCGACCAATCGCCACACGCTGGCGTTGACCACCAGACAATGCTTTGGGTTTTCTGTCCAGCAGTGCTTCAAGTTGCAGGGTTTTCGCTGCCCGGTCGACGTGCTTGTCGATCTCTGCTTTGTCCACCCCATTCATTTTCAGACCAAATCCCATGTTTTCCCTGACCGTCATGTGCGGGTATAGCGCATAGGATTGGAACACCATGGCGACCCCACGGTCTGCTGGGTCAACGTCGTTCACCTCTGTGCCGTCGATGGAGATGGTGCCATCAGAAATGGTTTCAAGACCCGCAATCAGGCGCAGCAACGTAGACTTGCCACAACCGGAAGGGCCAACAAACACCACGAACTCTCCCCCGCTGATATCCAGGTCGATACCGTGAATCGTTTCGATTTTACCGAAGCGCTTAATAACTTTTCTCAATGTGATGTCGGCCATACCGCGGTCCCTATGCAATCAGTTTCTTTTTGGTGATTCGAATTTCGTCGTTTCGGTCACCCTTTTCTAAAAATAGGCGGTTTTTCGACGAATGGAAACGTTTACATTGCCGATTTTGTGAACTAGTTTTAAACAATGAACTCGCGTTGGTTACATTTCAGTAACAAAAAAGCGTCGGATATCGTGCGTTGTTGGTTCATCAACGTTAGAAAAACAGGACGTAATATGACTGTGCATTCCTCATCAGCATCCAAGCCTTCCGCTGTTCAGCGAAGTCAGTTGGCAATGGCGCCTTGGTTCTTCCTTGCCCCCGCTATTGTCGTTTTCGCGATATATGTGCTTTATCCCATTGGTCAAAGTGTCTGGCTCAGCTTCTTTGAGTGGGACGGTCTGGGAGAAAAAACCTGGGTTGGCTGGGAAAACTACATTGAGCTTTTCGATTCAGACGCGTTTTACACCTCTTTGGTGAACAACTTCCTCTGGATGATCCTTTTCATGCTTGCCCCCCCGATTGGCCTTCTGATTGCACTCTTTCTCAATCAACAAGTGGCAGGTATCCGTCTTATTAAGGCGCTGTTCTTCTTCCCCTTCGTGATCTCGCAAGTGGTAGTGGGCTTGGTCTTTGCCTGGTTCTATGACCCGTCATTTGGTCTGCTGACGCAATTTATCGTCGCGCTGGGATTTGATCCTATTTCGATTCTGGCTGATGAAGATCTGGTGACATACGGCATCATCGCGGCCGGGCTTTGGCCTCAGGTGGCCTATTGCATGATTCTCTACCTGACGGGTCTCAACAACCTCGACCCCGAACAGCTTGAAGCGGCGCGTCTTGATGGCGCAAAAGGCTGGCGAATGATGTGGTACGTGGTGGTACCGCAGCTCAAACCCGCCACTTTCATCGCTGTAGTTGTGACGGTGATTGGTGCGCTGAGGTCATTTGACTTAGTGGCGACCATGACGGCAGGTGGTCCGTGGGGCAGCTCAACGGTATTGGCGTACCTGATGTATGAAGAGTCTATTTTCAATTACCGCATGGGTTATGGTGCGGCGGTCGCCGTGGTGCTCTTCCTGATTATGGATATTTATATCGCCTGGTTCCTGTGGCGAATGCTGAAAGGAGAGCGTTGATATGTTTCCAAGACCGATTGAACAACGCGGCAAAGTTGCCAACGCTACTTATCGCATCTCGCTGTACATTGCTGTGTGTCTTTGGCTGATCCCTCTCGCGGCTGTATTGATGACATCCGTGCGTTCCATCGCTGATATCAATGCCGGTAATTACTGGGGCATGCCCGATGAACTGCAGTTTGTTGAAAACTATACCCAGGTGTTCACCGCAACCCCGATGGCGCGCTACCTGCTCAACAGCTTGCTGATTTGTATTCCAGCGGTGGCGGGGGCGGTGGTGCTTTCGACCCTTGCAGGGTATGCACTGGCCAAATATAAGTTCCGCGCCAATATCTGGCTGTTTGCTCTGTTTATCGGCGGTAATTTTGTTCCGTTTCAGATTTTGATGATCCCGGTTCGCGACCTCACCATCAGCTTCGGTCTATATGACACCCACTGGGCGCTGATTTTCTTCCATGTCGCCTTCCAGGCCGGTTTCTGCACCTTATTTATGCGTAACTTTATGGTCGGTATTCCCGATGCTCTGATTGAAGCAGCGCGTGTGGAAGGGGTCAGTGAGTGGCGCATTTTCTGGTATGTGGTTCTCCCTTTAGTGAGGCCCGCACTGGCAGCATTGTCTGTTTTGGTCTTTACCTTTATTTGGAATGACTTTTTCTGGGCACTGGTGCTGGTTCAAAGCGATGAAGTTCGTCCTGTCACGGCAGGCCTGAACGCATTGCAAGGTCAATGGCTTGCATCCTGGCAGTACATGTCGGCAGGCGCGGTAATCGCTGCACTTCCGCCTGTGGCACTGTTTTTCACGATGCAACGCCACTTTATTGCTGGATTAACCTTGGGTGCAACCAAAGGCTGATCCCGGTTTAACGAAAGTAAGGATGAAGGATATGAGAACGCTTGCTAAGAAAAGCATGGGCATGATCAGCGCTCTGATGCTGGCGCTCAGTGGTTCAGTAACCGCAGGGACGCTGGTGATTAACTCTGATGCCTCAGACCCAGCACCAAAGAAAGCCTGGGCAGAGGTGATTGAAAAGTTTGAACAGGCGAACCCGGATATCACGGTAAAATACAACCTGTATGACCACGAAGCTTACAAGACCACGATTCGTAACTGGCTGGTGACTTCTCCGCCGGATGTGGTGTTCTGGTATGCGGGTAACCGAATGAAAACCTTCGTCGACCGTGGTTTGTTTGAAGACGTGAGCGATGTGTGGCAAGCCAATGGTATGGACAAAGATTTTGCCAGTGCTATGCCTGCGATGAGCGTCAACGGCAAGCAATACGGGGTGCCTTATACCTATTACCAATGGGGTATCTACTACCGCAAAGACCTGTTCGATAAATACGGCATTGCGGTGCCTAAAACGTGGGATGACTTGGTTGCTGCCTCTAAAACACTCAAAGACAACGGCGTGACGCCATTTACGATCGGTACTAAGTATCTTTGGACGGCAGCGGGTTGGTTCGATTATCTGAACATGCGTGTTAATGGTCTCGATTTCCACATCGATCTGATGGATGGCAAAGTGCCTTACACCGATCCACGCGTGAAAGCCGTATTCGAAAAATGGAATGATCTGGTTGAGCCGGGCTACTATCTCGACAACCACGCTTCTTACTCTTGGCAGGAAGCCCAGCCTTTCCTTTACAACGGCGAAGCAGCGATGTATCTGATGGGGAATTTCCTCGCGGCAAACTTTACCGAAGAAGTGCGTCCAAACATGGGCTTTTTCCAGTTCCCCGTGATTGATGCCAGTGTGCCAATGGCAGAAGATGCGCCAATGGATACCCTGCATATTCCTTCCAAAGCGAAGAACAAAGAAGATGCGCGTAAATTCCTGGCGTTTGTGGCGCAGCCTGAAATCCAGACCATGATTAACGAAGCGTTGCTGCAAATTCCAACCAACAATAAAGCGACACCGAAGGATGATGAGTTCCTGAATGCAGGTGTTGTGATGCTGGGTGAAGCGGCGGGTACTGCGCAGTTCTACGACCGTGATACCGATCCTGCGATGGCGAAAGAAGGCATGAAGGGCTTCCAACAATATATGGTCCACCCAGACCGAATCGACAAAATTCTTGAGAAGCTGGAAAAAACGCGCAAGCGTACTTTCAAGCAATAACCGATATATCAAACCTTTAGAATCAGAAGCAAGCGTTATTGGCATAACGCTTGCTTCTTTTTTGTACAGGTGGTTTAGGCATGTAAAAGAGGAAAATATATGCCGTACTCTAACACCCTGTACTAAATTTAAGATCCCGATGTGTAAAATGAATTGCTGACAGGAAAGGGCAATGCCAAATCTGATCAACGCCAGTTACTCGAACAACATGTACCTCAGCGCGCGTCAGCGTGAGAAAGATGAGGCGCAGTATGGCGCGCGTAATGAAGGCGTGAAAACTGATCAGTCGTTGACTCCCGCAGAACGAGCGGAAATGCTCCGAAAAGAGCGCGAAGAGAAAATGCAGGCGGATAAAGCACAGGAAGATTCGCCACAGCGTGGAGATTACCGTGGCTTGATAGACCGCGTGGCGGAGCAGGAAGCCAAAATGGCAAAATTCTCCGCTTACACCCAAGGTCAGCAGCAACTCTTAAAACAGGTCGAAAAAACCATCACGCCTAACGAAGGCGAGACGAGTTACAACTTCAAGGTTTAGTTTCCGCAACTCTTTCATTGACTGGCGATACCAATCAAATATCTATCACTTCCAAGTCGTGCCTTAGCGTGTCATATATCCCAACACAAGCTTTGTTGCTGGTAGGTAAAGAGGCTCGTAACCAGGTTTGATTATCTGACTACCACCCAAAGGTTTACCATCAGTAAAATTCAATGCATGTGGCCAATTGCATTGGATGAGTGTTGCGTTTGTTGCTTCCGATAACGCCTTAGGTGCTTTTGCATCCGCGGCTTGATCGTACTCGCTGTTGGAGAGCGAGGTGTTGCCTCCATGTACCCCGGCCACACGATGATATCTGGCATATTGGGAGAGATTTCAGTCAGAAACCAGTTGAGGTCATCAATTTCTCTGCAAATCACCACCCCAATGTCTAAGCCGTTGAGAGAGTAATTATTTCGACCTGACCCCTCTGAGAATATGCGTCTTTCACTTTGTGTTAAGCCGACTTTGTGCCACTGAGACTTCAAAGTTCCACAGCGGCCAAGTAAAAGGTAGCTATTGTAAATCGCACCATCGAAGTAGGTAGGCGTCCCGACCATGATGTTTACCCTTGCTTGGTATGCCGAACTAGCAAGAAAATCAATAGCTCGTCGCGTGGTCTCTTCATTAGAATGACTGAGCACTTCTCGATGGAAACCGGTTGTAGCAAGCTCGGGAAAAATAAGCAGATCTAGGCGATTGAAGCGGGCGCATAGCCGTGATATTTCGGCGACGTTTTCATCTAAGCTCCACGCCATAGGCATTTGGATAATCCCGACGTTCAAAATACCTCCTCTGATGTTCCCCAATGCTTGGTAGCAATCTCTTTGTGGGAAGCTAATCTGCCACAAAGTAGTATTGGAAAAATCAGTGGTAAAGACATACGTGAGGTATGTCGTGAGAATCACTGAAATGCATGTTCAAGAAGATAAGCGAAATCGAAACTCTAGAGCACTGGGGTCGTGATGAAGTCTAAATCCACTCCTGCGCATCTGCTGACACTGTGACATCAGTTTCCAGCGCGCCTGTGTGCTGGGTGGACGCTGGTTCAATCATCATGAAGTGGGTATCTTCCTTTGCCATCGGACAATGTTCCACACCTTTTGGCACCACAAACAATTCCCCCGGATTGAGCACAATGTCTCTGTCGCGAAGCTTTAAGGTCAGCTGACCCTTCAGCACCAGAAACAGTTCATCCTCATTCTCATGGCTATGCCAAACCAACTCGCCGCTGCCTTTGGCGATCTTCACTAATTGTCCGTTAGATTCCGCGATGATTTTGGGCGTCCAAATTTCATCAAACAGAGAAAATTTGTCGGTCAGGGTAATTTTGTCCATCTCAGTATTCCTAGGTAGCGTGAACGTTACTGCCATATTTTGGTCACTATTGTTCGTCATAATGCCATTTCTTAACGCCTGTATTGCCCGCTTTGTTCGCTTTAATCACCAAATCAAACAAAAGAGGGCAAGACGATGAAAAAGCAACCAAACAAACACTCATTTACGCTCGGCATCCCATCCTGGCTTTGGCCGGTTTTGATCAGCATGGTTTGGGTTATTCAGCTGGCGGCAGAATAAAAAATAGAGTGTTTAGCGGTGGGCGTGGTACCAGCGTTTTACAGGCTCTGGTAAGCCAAACACTCTCAGGTTTCCACCAACCACCAGCATCACGCCGAGCACCGATTGCCATGTCCATTCATAGCCTTCAAAAATGGTCGACAAAGACAAGGCAACCAGCGGGAAGAGGACGGTGCAGTAAGCCGCTTTCGCCGCGCCAATGCGTCCAACCAACGCAAGGTAAGTATTGAAACCGACCACAGAGCCGATGATGGCGAGATAGACCAACGCGGATACATACAGCGGCGTGGTGGTGAAGGCGAGTGAATGACCCATGAACAAGGCGATGGCGAACAGGTACAGCGCGCCATAACCCATGGCCCAGCCTGTGGTTGGCAACAGTGGCATACCTTTTTGTTGTGCGCGGGCAGAAACCAGATTACCCATGGAAAAGAAGTAAGTGCCGACAAAGGTGACCCCAAGGCCGAGCAAAATGGTGAGATCCATGGCGGAGTGAATGAACTGGGCGCCAAACAGCATCAAGATGCCAGAAAAACCCATGAGTGCCCCTTGGATGAAAGACGCGTCGGGACGTTTTTTCTCAAGCCACCAGAGGTTGAGCGCATTCAGGATCGGGGCGAGGGAAAAGACGACCGCGTTGAGCCCACTTGGAATGTACTGGGTGGCGAAATAGAAACAGAGAAAGTTATTGGAGAACAGGCAAAGCGCCAGCAGCACTGCCATTTTGTGGTTTTCTTTGGAAAGCCGGGGCAGCTTGCCGCGAAGGGCAAGCCATGCCAGAAGCGCAGCGGATGCAATAGCAAACCGCCATCCCACAGAGACAACAACCGGGGTGTCTCCAATCTGGAAGGCAATCGCCAACCAGGTGGTTCCCCAGATTAATACCGTGATGACATACAGCGTTGCGTTCATAACTTCCCTTATCCTTACATCAGCCAACTATCGTTGTTTTGTCGCCAATCTATCTCTGAGACATTTTTTAGGCTTTCAGCATCCTGCGGTTTTTATAGATTCTTGCGCTTTTTTCCTTCGAAGCATGTTCAACCAGCGGAAGTACCGATATATTGAAAAAGAGAAAGGAGCGGTATATCAATGGACAAGGATTCGTCTCAAACCCTCAAAAGGCAGCGAGTTTACAACGTGTTGAAGGACAACACGGCGCGGCTGCACAATGAAATCTGGCAGGACAATGGCCTGGGATCAGCAGTATGGAGTAACAGTCACGGCAGCGCCAGCTATGAAAAGCCGGGTCACCATACGTTGAGTTTTTATCTTAGCGGCGGACAGAATACCAAACGCTGCTTGTCCGGTGGTGACATGTTTGGTGGTGAAGACAAGCTGTGTCTGATGCCAACCGATCATCGCTCGCAATGGTCTTTTGCCGATCCCTTCAGCTTCTTCCATTTCTACTTCGAACAGAAGCATCTACAGAACTTTGCTGAACAGGTGTTCGACAAAGAGGGCCAGCATATTGAGCTTAAAGAGTGCACCTTTGTTGATGATCCTTTCGTCAATCAATTGGTGCGCCAGACCATGCTGCAACTGGATTGGGAAAGCGATACGGATAAGCTGATGATGTCTCATGCCCAGCAAATGCTGTTGCTTCACTTGGTGCGCCGTTATTGTCAGTTGCCATTGCAATTGCCGCAATCACAAGGTGGATTGTCGCCTCAAAACCAGCGGCTGGTGATAGATTTCATTGAAAGCCACCTGATGCAGTCTTTTTCCTTAAGCGATTTGGCAATACTGACTCAGCTCAGTGAGTTCCACTTTGCGCGTATGTTTAAAGTCAGCTTCGACTGCACGCCACACCAGTATGTGTTGTCACGGCGCATTGCCCGTGCCAAAGATCTGCTTCAAGAAAATATTCTGCCGCTTGCGGAGATTGCCGACGCCTGTGGCTTCTCTTCTCAACAACACCTTTCCCAGCAGTTCAAGCAACGTGTCGGCATGACACCCGCTGCTTTTCGTAAGGCACAAAACCGACGTTAAAGCCAGTTTGAAAGCGCTTCTGCATGATCCTCACTTTTAATACACGCCTTTGCTCTCATGGCGCATAGATTGAGAAGTTGGGAAAACTGATTTCCCGCTAACTGGTCAATTATTGCGATGCATAGGAGAGCCTGCATGACGACCTTGAACACCACGCCTTTAGAGCATTTCGTGCACGCTTCCCGAGAAACGGGCGCGATATGGGGTTTACACTGTAAAGATGGTTGGGTGATTTGTGATTCAGCTATCTACGAAGATACGGATGTGATGCCGTTTTGGTCATCCCGTGAAGCGGCGGAAATTCACTGTATTGATGAGTGGGCTGACTTTGCACCTGTTGCTATTTCTGTTGAGGAGTTCGTGGAGGAATGGCTGGTGGATCTCGCTAATGATGCGGTGATGCTGGGGCCAGATTGGGGCCATGATCTGTGTGGTGAAGAAGTAGAACCTGTCGAACTTGCACAAAAATTCCTTATTCAATAAGGGGTTGTGATTCACTGTCAATCTCCATGTACAAAATCCTCTTTACACCGTGCTCACCTGTAGCACGTGTGCTTGCGTTGCCTTCTTCCGTTACCGACTGCTATTCCTATTTAGGTGAATTAACAAGGTCGTAACAACTTTTCAGTGTTGCGACCCATTGCAAGGGATCGCTTGGTAGGAGGATTAACGATGGCAACGACAACAATCAACCCAATGGGGACTGACGGCTTCGAATTTGTGGAATATACCGCGCCGAATGCCAAAGGCATTGCTGATCTGAAAAACCTGTTTTCACTGATGGGGTTTGCGGAAATCGCCAAGCACAAGCACAAAGACGTGTGGCTATACCGCCAGGGGGATATCAATTTCATTGTTAACGGTGAAATTGACTCTCAGGCAGAGGGTTTCGCCAAAGCGCATGGTGCCAGTGTGAACGCCATGGCGTTCAGAGTGAAAGATGCACGACGTGCTGTCGATTACGCTGTGAAGCAAGGCGCAACGGCGTGCGATGCACGTGTGGGGCCAATGGAACTGAATATTCCTGCTATCCATGGCATTGGCGATTCTTACCTCTACCTTGTTGACCGTTATGGTGACAAGGAAATCTATGACATCGATTTTGACTACTACCCAGACTGGCGTGAACGTCTTGCAGCTTCTGACGCGGGATTACAGGTGATTGATCATCTGACCCACAACGTTGAGAAAGGCAACATGGATGTGTGGGCCGATTTCTATGACCGTATTGCGAACTTCAAGGAAATCCGTTTCTTTGATATTGAAGGCAAGCTGACGGGGTTAAAATCCCGCGCCCTTACTGCACCTTGTGGCAAAATCCGCATCCCAATTAACGAGTCCAGCGATGATAAATCCCAAATCGCGGAATACCTCAAAGAGTACAACGGCGAAGGTATTCAACATATTGCCCTCAGCACTGAGGACATCTACAAAACTGTCGAGTCGCTGAGAAGCCGGGGCATGCGCTTTATGGACACGCCAGACACTTACTATGAGAAAGTGAATGACCGTGTGGAAGGCCATGAAGAGAGTGTTGATCAGCTAAGAGAGCTGCGAGTGCTGATTGATGGCAATGTGGAAACAGGCATTCTGCTGCAGATTTTTACCGACACTGTGATTGGACCCGTTTTCTTTGAAATCATCCAGCGTAAAGGTAATCAAGGCTTCGGTGAAGGTAACTTTCAGGCGCTGTTTGAGTCGATTGAACTCGACCAAATCCGCCGAGGTGTGTTGGACGCAGGTTAAACCGCCCTTAAAACTTGGAACAGGCCAATCGGCCTGTTCTTCGTTAAACATCAAGGGATCGGTCGTTCGCCCGCATGTCGAATAGCAACTGGTAGAAAAACTCTTTGCGCAGCGTAGAACTGCTCTTATCAAAACGAATACCCGCGGTTGGCGGTTCTTTGTCATTGTTCACGGTAACGACTTTTCCGGTGATGACACCTTTAAGATCGCTGCCGTACTCAATGTGGATTTTCAGGGTTTCATCTTCGAAGAAAAGATGTTCATCCCCCGATGCTGAAAGGCAGCAGCCTGATACAGAGTAATCGACAAGTCGGCCTTTGAATGGGCCTTCGTCTGTTTCAGCGCGCAGGGTAAGGCTGGTATCAATACGGGGTTCCTGCCGGATTTGTCGGTGTGCAATACTTTCCGGCAACGACACAATCAACAGGCGGATGGGCTTTTGAATCACGCCCATCACTAAGGAGCGGAAAGCAATGACGTCGCGGAATTCACTGTCAGTGATGGCGCGGATAATCAGCTCGTTGTTAGGAATAAAAAAACGTTCGATGATGGGATCCTGACCGTTTGGGCAGTCAATCAGCAAAAACTGATCTTTGCGATAGCCAACAATGCGGGAGGTGACCTGCGTTTTTTTGGGATCGTCAGAAAGCTCGATATTAAGCCGAGCCCCCACAGACAAGAGTCGGTAAAAACTATCCGTCGAATCTTTCTTCACTGCTTGCATAACGATTGATTCCCCCGACGACGGTTACAAATAGTTGCTGATGATGCTTGCCAGCTGACCGTTATTGCGCATTTCCTGCAAACGTTTGTCCATAAACTGTTGTAGCTTTGGGTCTATACCCGGTGAATAGGCTAAATGGATGTTGTATTTCGGGATCAGGTTGTTGACCTCAAAAAGGGTGTAGTCGTTTTGGGTGTAGCCGAGACGTTTGAGGTGGTATTTGAGCCTCAGATCCATTTCAACAAAACCGCCGACATTTTTGAGGCGATCAACCACACGGAAAGCTGAGTCGTAGTTTTTGACCCGAACTTCACTGACCGCCCCTTTTTCTATTTGCTCTTCAAGGCCGGGGTAGTCGAAGCCGAACAGGAGTACGGTGATCTTTCCATTTAAATCATCCGGGGTTTGGTAAACAAAATCTGAATCTGACCGGCTAAGAATGCTGTGCTCGACCTCTAAAACCGGGTACTCGGAAAGGTTAACGGCTTGCATATCGCCCCAAGCCGGGCTGCCATAGGTGACCCAGTTTTTGTCTTTGTGTTTATTGAGTTCAGCAAGGTAGCGGTTAAATGGGTAGGTGTGGATGACCAATTGGTGCTCAGTGCCGTCAAAAGCCTGTTTTAAAACATCGGTGACAATGCCACGATGGTTCTCACCTTTGGTTTGTATCTGCAGTGGCTCGGCCTGATCTTGTATCACAAAGTATTCCAACACTGTTGCTGAAGCGGTGGCAGAGAGCAGAGCAAATATCACCGGCACGCCGATGACACGATAAAGGACGCTGGGAATGGGTTTCTTTTCGGACATAGTTTTGACCATCCAAGTTTACAAATCGTGGCTATTCTTAGAGGTAGGTGCTTTAAATTTAAGACATTAATAAGCCTAGACTATGTTGAATCAAAAAGAGAATCTTCCTCCGCCTTCCAGCATGGCAGCACGTTTAGTGGGCCGTGTTCTTCTCGTTTGTAGTCTTCTTGCATTCTTGGTAGCGGCGTTTGCCTTGTATTTGGATTATCAGGCACGCACTGAACAGATGCGTCAAAATGCGTTGCTGATTCAAAAGACCGATCTGGCCAGTATTACTAACAGTGTCTGGCAGGAAGACTCCACCCAGTTGCAAGTCACCGCGCAAGGGATTTTCCGCGATCCTGATATTAGCTATATCCGTGTTTTTGATGATGAACGGACACTGGCGGAATTCGGAGAAATGCCGCTTGAACCCAAGTTTTCTTACCAGTGGCCATTGGTTCATCAGCAATTTGGCAAGACCTATCAACTGGGCTATCTGCAAGTTGAAGTGGGCCTTGAAGGTATTTACAACGCGCTGATCGAACGTTTTGTCATGTTGCTGCTTTTCCTGGGCGGCGCAACGCTGGTGCTTGGTGGTCTGGTGTTCTTTATCGTTTATGTTGATGTCGTAAGGCCACTGGTCTGGATATCTCATGGTGTAACCAAGTTTGGGGCTGATAACTTGCCGCAGCCTATTGAGCGTCCGAACAAAAAAATGGGCGAAGAACTGGTGACGCTGTACACCCAGTACAATGACACGATCGAGAAAATGCGCGAATACAGCTCAGAGCTGAAAAATGCCAAGATACAGGCGGAAATGGCCAACCAGAAAAAGAGTGAATTTCTGGCCAACATGAGCCATGAAATTCGCACGCCAATGAACGGCATCATTGGAATGGCATCATTGCTGAAAGGCACCCGTTTGGATGACGAACAGCGCGAGTTTATCGAAATGCTGGAAACGTCATCATTGTCGCTGCTTGATATCATCAACGATATTCTCGACTTCTCCAAAATCGAAGCGGGTAAGTTGGAACTGGACTTTGTTGAGCTCAACCTGTTTGAGCTTTGCAAAGACATCGAGCATTTGTTCCGGCTTCGCACCAAGGAAAAGGGGCTGGAGTTCGAATGTCGCCTCGATCAGGATCTGTCACCACTACTGATGGGTGATGCGCCGCGGCTTCGACAGGTAATGATTAATCTGGTCGGGAACGCCGTGAAGTTCACCCAAAGTGGTAGCGTGCGTGTTGATATCCAGCAGGTTGATGAGGCAGGGGATCACATCACAGTGCGCTTTGATGTTAAGGATTCGGGGATTGGTATCCCCGCCGACAAACTCGACACCATTTTTGAAAAGTTTGAACAGGCCGATGGCAGCATGAGCCGAAACTTTGGCGGAACGGGATTGGGCCTTGCGATTTCGAGTCAGATCGTCGAACTCATGGGCGGTCACATTGAAGTGGAAAGTCAGGAGGGAGAAGGAAGCCGTTTCTTTTTCACGGTAACTTTCGAGCGCGCCCAAATGCCGGAAGCAACCCCGGTTGATGCCTTGCTTTTCTCTGACGCTGCCATGCTACTGGTGGACGACAGCCGTTTGAACATGAGGATCACCAGTGCACAATTGGGTAACTTGGGCTGTCAGGTGACATGTTGTGTCCACCCTGAAGATGCGGAAGAGATGATCGCAGAGCGTATCGACACGGCTAAGCCGTTCAAGATCGTGATTCTGGATAAGTTGATGCCGAATTCAGATGGCTTTTCGATCGCTTCTAAATTACGCAAGCGTTTTGGCAAGCGCTGTCCGAGCCTGATGATGATCACCGCCGCGCCGGAAGTGCATGACAATGTGAAGCTGGAGAGCTTCAACATCGAAGGGTACCTTTCCAGACCGTATAAGTTTAACGATCTTCGCAATCACCTGACGCGCATCCTGCGTGGACAACAGGCGAAACTCGGCGTGATTTCCATGTCGGCTCACAAAGAAGAGCAAGCGTTGAAAGAGACTGGTTTGGCTGAACCTTCGACTTACTCAGGCCGTGTGTTAGTAGTGGAAGACACGCTGGTGAACCAGCGGGTGACACAGGCCATGCTTGGGAAACTCGGGGTGGAAGTAGTGGTCGCCGAAAACGGACAGGTGGCGATCGATTATTGTAAAGAAGGCATGTTCGATCTGATCTTTATGGATTGCCAAATGCCCATCATGGATGGATATCAGGCTTCCCGACTCCTTCGTGAGCATGAATATGCGCCTCATACACCGATTGTTGCCTTGACAGCTAATGCGACGGCACAGGACAGGGATGAATGCCTGAAATGCGGCATGGATGATTACATCGCCAAGCCGGTTAGCAAAGCGGAACTGGAGCGGATGATCAAAACGCATATGCCGGGTTCTGAGCAGGGAAAGGCTAAATCGATCTGAGGGGCGGGGTGACAAACCTTCGCAAATAAAAACGCCTGCTTTCGCAGGCGTTTGGCTTACTTGGACTCGTTACATCTTCAACAAGACAAAACCTCTCGTCGTCGTTGCTCTCTTTTACATTGCTGACTTCCATTGCTGGAGCAGTTCATCGTAGTTGATGGTCTGGCCTTGCGGTTTCTCGTTGCTCAGCTTGGCTTTCGGTGCGCCCGGCAGATTCAGCCAGTACTCTGCATCACGTGGCTTGTTCAGCTTAGGACCACAGTCGCCTTGTACTTTTGCACGCTCAAGACGCTGAAGTACGCGGTCTTGCGCTTTCGCCAAACCGTCCAGTGCTTCCTGAGGGGTTTTCTCGCCGTTTGCTGCTTCCGCAATAAATTGCCACCACAGCTGTGCCAGTTTTGGATAGTCAGGCACATTGGTACCGGTTGGTGTCCATTGCACACGCGCAGGGCTGCGGTAGAATTCCACCAAGCCACCCAGTTTCGGTGCCACGTCTGTCATTGCCTGAGAGTTGATATCAGACTCACGGATAGGCGTCAGACCCACCAGGGTTTTCTTAAGAGACACGGATTTCGCCACAGTAAACTGCGCGTAAAGCCATGCCGCCATGCGGCGTTTTGGATCGGTCGATTTCATCAGAGTCCATGAACCGGCATCCTGATAACCGAGTTTCATGCCATCTTCCCAGTAAGGACCGCGAGGTGAAGGTGCCATGCGCCATTTTGGCGTGCCATCTTCATTCACTACAGCCAGACCCGGTTTGGTCATGTCAGCGGTAAAGGCGGTGTACCAGAAGATTTGCTGTGCAATCGAACCCTGAGCAGGAACTGGGCCTGCCTCAGAGAAGGTCATGCCCTGTGCTTCCGGTGGCGCGTAATCACTCAACCAGTCAACGTATTTGGTGGTGGCATACACAGCCGCAGGGCCGTTAGTGGCACCGCCACGCTCAACGCTGGAGCCTACGGGTGAACAGCCTTCAACACGGATACCCCATTCATCAACTGGCGTACCGTTTGGAATACCTTTGTCACCGGCACCTGCCATTGAGAACCAGGCGTCAGTGAAGCGCCAACCCAGAGAAGGGTCTTTCTTCCCGTAATCCATGTGGCCGTAAACGCGTTCGCCATCGATCTCTTTCACGTGAACAGAGAAGAATTCGGCGATGTCTTCATAGGCAGACCAGTTAACCGGTACACCGAGTTCATAGCCGTAAATGTCTTTGAACTTGGCTTTCAGGTCATCACGGGCAAACCAGTCGGCGCGGAACCAATAGAGGTTAGCGAACTGCTGATCAGGCAGTTGGTAGATTTTGCCGTCCGGGCCGGTGGTGAAACTGATGCCAATGAAATCGTCCAAATCCAGAGTAGGCAGGGTCACGTCTTTCCCTTCGCCCACCATGTAATCACTGATTGGGAACACTTTGCCGTAGCGGAAGTGGGTACCAATCAAATCAGAGTCATTGATATAGGCATCGTAGATACTGCGGTTAGACTGCATCTCCGTTTGCAGTTTTTCCACCACGTCGCCTTCCTGAATCAGGTCATGAGTGACCTTGATGCCGGTAATTTCCTCGAAGGCTTTCGCCAGCACTTTGGACTCATACTCATGGGTGGTAATGGTTTCTGAGACAACCTTGATTTCCATGCCACGGAAAGGTTTGGCAGCGTCTGTAAACCAGGCCATTTCCTTGAGCTGTTCCTCTTGGCTTAGCGTGGAAGGGGTAAACTCATCGCCAACCCACTTCTTTGCTGCGTCGCTGTACTGATCGGCGAGGGCCGCCGGCGCCAGTAGCAAGCTGATCATGAACCCAAGCGGTGTCCATTTGTTTACAGCAGGCAATTGCTTCATAGTTTCGCTCCTTTGTCGTTTTGTCCTAACCCCAACGTAAAACCGAGATAAGCCACACGATGGCGATCCCGAAGGGATACCAGATAGGCAGATCCGTCATTCCGATGAAGAAAAGGTGGATATAGGCACTGCCGAGCAGTCCTATAAAGAGTCGATCACCCCGGGTTGTGCGGATAGGCAAAAATCCTTTCCTTTCCACACAAGGACGGAGTACTTCGAATACGGTCATTGCCACCAACATGCAGGCAATGGTGATAAAAAACAGGGCGCTCGGGAGTGTCCAGGCCATCCAATTCATGTCATTTCTCCTTATACACGTCCGAGTGCAAAGCCTTTGGCTACGTGGTTACGCACAAACCAAATCACCAACAGGCCGGGAACAATGGTCAACACACCCGCTGCGGCGAGCACACCCCAGTCGATGCCAGAGGCACTGACGGTTCGGGTCATGGTCGCCACAATAGGTTTTGCGTTAACAGAGGTGAGTGTTCGCGCCAGCAGTAGCTCAACCCAGCTGAACATAAAGCAGAAGAACGCGGTGACACCGATCCCTGAGCGGATCATCGGAATAAAGATCCGCCCAAAGAAGCGCGGGAAGCTGTATCCGTCGATGTAGGCGGTTTCATCAATCTCCTTTGGCACGCCGCTCATAAAGCCTTCCAGAATCCATACCGCGAGCGGTACGTTGAAAAGGCAGTGGGCGAGTGCCACAGCGATATGGGTATCGAACAAACCCACGGAGCTGTAGAGCTGGAAGAAGGGCAATAGGAATACTGCTGGTGGTGCCATTCTGTTGGTCAGCAGCCAGAAAAAGAGGTGCTTGTCGCCGATAAACTTATAGCGCGAGAACGCATAAGCGGCAGGCAACGCAACCGCCAGTGATAGCAGGGTGTTGATACTCACGTAGGTGAGTGAGTTCAGATACCCCGAATACCAACTTGGGTCGGAGAAGATGACCGCATAGTTCTCCAACGTGAAGCTCTGTGGCCAGAAGGTGAGGCCACCTAAAATCTCTTCGTTGGTTTTAAATGACATCATCAGCAGCCAGTAAATCGGCGTCATCAGAAACACAATGTAGGCGAGCAGGCCAAAGGTTTTTCTGTTCATGGCTTAGCTCCTTTTGTCCATGTTGGTCATTGCGGTATAGAACACCCAGGACACCAGTAAGATGATGAGGAAGTAGATGATCGAGAAGGCGGCGGCAGGGCCGATATCAAACTGACCTACGGCCATCTTGGTTAATGCCTGTGAAAGGAAAGTGGTTGCGTTACCCGGACCACCGCCTGTCAGTACGAAGGGCTCGGTATAGATCATGAAGCTGTCCATAAACCGCAGCAGGACACCGAGGAGCAGCACACTCTTCAGTTTGGGTAGCTGGATGTAGCGGAACACAGCCCAGTTCGATGCGCGGTCGATTTTCGCGGCTTGATAGTAAACATCCGGAATAGCTCGAAGGCCGGAGTAACAAAGCAAGGCAACCAGAGATGTCCAGTGCCAGACATCCATCACCAGCACGGTAATCCACGCATCGACCGGATCGGAGGCATAGTTGTACTCCACCCCAATGCTATTGAGGAACCAGCCGAGTAAGCCGATATCTGCTCGCCCGAATATCTGCCAGATGGTACCGACAACGTTCCAGGGGATAAGAAGGGGAATGGCGAGAACGATCAACACCAGCGAGGCTTTGAAACCGCGAGCAGGCATGCACAGCGCCACCGCGATACCCAGCGGAATTTCAATCGCCAGTACGCAGAAAGAGTAGATAAACTGGCGAACCAGAGAGTCGTGTAAACGTGGGTCGTTCAGGATTTCCTTGTACCATTCTGTACCCACGAAGTAGCGGGTGTTCTGATCGAAAATATCCTGAATCGAGTAGTTCACCACCGTCATCAAAGGGATGATGGCGGAGAAGGCGACCAGCAGGAATACTGGGAGTACCAGCAGCCAGGCGCGGTTATTTTCCGTCTTAGTTTGCATCCTGACCTCCTGTCGCGCTTGTGCTTTCTTCCGGCTCTCCGGCCAGATATTCGTCGATGTAGAGCTTTAGCCACTGAGCTGGAAAGCTGATATGGGCGCACCCTTGAGGAATCGGCGCTTCTTCAGCGATGCGTAGTTTGATGGGTTGGGTACCGAACATCGCCGTGACGATTTTGTAGGTGCCCAAATCCTCTACGTGCTGAATGGGCACTTCCCAAGAATCCTCCCGTTTTTCCTGCCACACATGCACGAATTCAGGACGAATGCCGACCTTAATATTCTTGCTGCTGGTGTTTTCCAGCATCTGGCGCTGGGCGTCCGTTAGGGTGATGGGCATGTCTTCAAAAGAGACATTGCCATCACCGGAACGTTGAACAGGCAAGAGGTTCATGCCTGGGCTGCCAATGAAGAAGCCAACGAAGGTGTGGTTGGGCCGCTCGAACAGTTCACGTGGAGAGCCAAACTGCACGATCGCACCGTCAAACATCACGGCGATCTCTTCTGCGAAGGTGGCGGCTTCGAGCTGATCGTGGGTCACGTAAATCATGGTGATGTTGAATTGTTCATGGATCTGGCGAAGCTTGCGGCGCAGTTTCCATTTCAGGTGAGGGTCGATAACGGTGAGTGGTTCATCAAACAGAATGGCGGAGACATCTTCACGCACCAGACCGCGTCCCATAGAGACTTTCTGCTTTTCATCCGCGTTAAGGTTGCTGGCGCGTTTATCCAGCACGCTGTTGAGTTCCAAGAGCTCAGCCACTTCACTGACACGCGAACGTACCTTGGCTTCTGGTGTTTTCATGTTGCGAAGTGGGAAGGCGAGGTTGTCGTATACCGTCATGGTGTCGTACACCACAGGAAACTGGAAAACCTGCGCGATGTTGCGCTCTTGTGGCGCAAGTTGGCTGACATCCTGGTTATCGAACATGACTTCCCCTTCTGACGGTGTCAGCAGGCCGGAGATAATGTTCAGCATGGTGCTTTTGCCGCAACCGGAAGGCCCCAACAAGGCGTAGGCACCGCCATTGCGCCAGGTGTGGGTCATTTTCCGGATGGCATAATCCTCGCGGCTTTGAGGTGAAGCCTTGTAGGAATGCGCCAGAGAATTAAGAATGATTTCTGCCATATTGTTACCCCCCTATGCCCGGCGTTGACTGGACTCGACGCGCAGACTGAATGAGCTTCTGTGACTCATCGAAGACATAAAGTTTGTGGGTAGGCACATAAATACTGATCTTCTGATCAACGTCGTAGTCGTGAACCCCCGGTAAGTGGAGCACCATATTGATGTCGCGGTTTCTTACGTGCAGGAAAGTTTCACTGCCGCTGATCTCCGCCAACTCGACATCAACGGTCAGCTCTAAATCGTCATCATTGTTCGGCACCAAACTGAGGTGATTAGGGCGGATGCCAAACTGATATTCCCCGTCGGTTAATTCACCAAGATCAGTGTTGAGCGGAAAGTGAATGTGTTCGTCGAAGAAACGTTGCCGCCACCGACACGGCCACGGATCAAATTAATGGGAGGCTCACCAAACAGTTCAGCACTGGTGACTGAAGAAGGGTGGTGGTAAACCTCTGCGGTTGGCCCGGATTGAATCACCTTACCTTCGTGCATCAGAACCACATTACCGCCAAGAGCAAGCGCTTCGTTAGGCTCTGTGGTGGCGTAAACCGCGATGGTGTTGCGCTCGGCAAACAGCTCGCGCATTTCCTGACGAAGCTCCTCACGCAGTTTGTAGTCGAGATTAACCAAAGGCTCATCAAACAGAATTAAGTCAGCGTTTTTCACCAGTGCTCTTGCCATGGCTGTGCGTTGTTGTTGACCGCCTGATAATTCGAGAGGCAGTCGATCGAGAAACTGTTCAATGTGAAGCATCTCCGCTGTTTCCTGCACTTTCTGCTTGATGAGTGCTTCAGGCTGTTTTTCCAATCGCAGCGGTGAGGCGATGTTTTCGAAGACGGTCAGGTTTGGGTAATTGATAAATTGTTGATAGACCATGGAGACATTGCGTTCCCGCACGGGTACGCCAGTGACATCCTGTCCATTGAAGAGCACGCGGCCGCTGGTGGGTTTATCCAACCCTGCCATCAGGCGCATTAAACTCGTTTTCCCCGCCAGTGTTCTGCCGAGCAAGACGTTAAAAGAACCGGGTTCTATCCTCAGGTTAATATCGTCCAACCACGTTTCATGGTTGCTGATCCTTGTGACGTTCTCCAATTCGAGTGACATGTAAACTCCCTGTGTAAATAACGACGTGCTGTACTGGCGACATCGTCAATTGCGCGAACGCGCATTAATTTTCGAATCCGAATGTCATACGCTAGATTCGTGCCAGAAGTTAAATTAATGTTAATTCACTGAATTTAAAGGGATAAGAATAAGTGTGAACAGCGTCACTGTGTAAGAAGTGTGAACATATTTGTTGACTGTTAACAAAATGTGAACAATGCTTGACAGTCTTGTTGTTGTTCGAACGCGCACGGATTGGTGGTCAAATGAGCGATCTAGCTCACTCTCACGATGAGGTTATACAGGCGTCTTGGAAACGGTGCCGCTCATTTGGGCTTAACCCAAAGAGCGCGCCAGCAATCATTCGTTTGAACAAAGGGGATTGGGAGGATGCACAAGGCAAATCCAAAGACCTGATAGTGACAACACAAGAACAGGTGCTGCCTTACTATGAAAATATTCTGGTAAACAGCAACAGCTTAGTTTTACTCGCTGACAGCAGCGGAAACTTGCTTAGCCGGTGGGGGCGTCCTGGCTTTATTGACCAAATGGAAGGGCACCTATTCGAGCAGGGGACGAGTTGGCTTGAGCGGTTTAATGGCACCAACGCTGTAGGCACAGCATTACAGACTGGCGAATCCGTTGTCGTCGGTCGGGATGAGCACTATCTGATCGCTAATCGTTATATGACCGCTTCTGCTGCACCCATCTTTAACAGTGAGCGTGAGCTTGTCGGGGTATTGAACATCTCCTCTGATGCTTATCTACCTACTTCTCATGTGAATGGCATGGTGAAAGTGATGACGCAGTCGGTTGAGAACCAACTCATCATGGCGACATATCGTCAGCACTATTACACCTTGGTGTTCAATAACAGCGAGGATAACCACACCAGCCAGTGGGCGGGATTACTGGTTTTCAATGACGCAGGCGAGATTGTCGCCGCCAACCGACGGGCAGATTTGTTAGTCGGGCATGTGCTGAAAGGGCTGAACATCGAAATGGTGACTGGGATCACCACGCTAAAATTATCAGCGCATCCAGAAAATCAAACGCTCTCCTTCCTCGGTATTTCAAACTATCGCTTGTTTGGTACGCTCAAACGCCCGCTCACCAATATGATCCGCACACCGCCATCGCCACTGCCTGCCGTTCAAATAAAGGGTGAGCCTAAGCCCGTTGCAAACGTATCTGGTGAGCGTCGACTTTCAGACTTGGATCTTGGCGATCTGAAAATGCAGAAGGCGATCAAGCAGGCTGCCAGTGTGGTCAACAGCGATATTCCATTAGTCATTCAGGGAGAAACAGGCGCTGGCAAGGAAGTCTTTGCCAAAGCGGTGCATGCATCTTCCGACCGGGCGGATAAGAAGTTTGTGGCGGTAAATTGTGCCGCGATTCCCACCGAGCTGGTGGAATCGGAGCTTTTTGGTTATGTGAAAGGGGCGTTTACCGGTGCCAATAACAAAGGCAGCATGGGTTATATCAGGCAAGCTGATGGCGGCACTTTGCTGCTCGATGAAATTGGGGACATGCCGCTTCATGTGCAGGCAAGACTGTTGCGTGTGCTGCAGGAAAAAGTGGTGACGCCATTAGGAAGCACGGACAGCTACCCTGTTGATTTTCGTGTGATCAGTGCGACCCACCAGCCCTTGCGTGAAGCCGTATCCAAGAAACAGTTTCGCGATGATTTGTATTACCGGATAAATGGGCTGACGTTGTTTCTCCCTTCTCTGGCCGAAAGGAATGATGTCAAAGCCTTGGTCGAACGCTTGTTGAATGAGCTGACAGAGGACAATCAACCCCCCGTTAGCAATGAGGTACTAGACCTATTCGAACAGCACCCTTGGCCGGGTAACATTCGGCAGTTGTTTAACACCCTGCGTGTCGCACTGGCTTTGTCCGACGGTAATATGATCCATACCCACCATCTTCCCGATGACTTTTTCTTCGACCTGAAAGCCCAGCCGACTTCGCTGGAAGCGCCCAATACGCGCCAAAATGAAGCGCCTCTTCCCCAAACGCTTGGCTGGAAAGACACCCTACCAGAACTTTATTCCGCAACAGATGGGAACATTACCCGCATCGCTGAACTTTCCGGCGTGAGCCGAAACACTATCTATAAACGTCTTCGTGCATTAGGGCTTAAATAGCCTTTATCACCAACAAAGCATTCAAGTTATCAATTGATCGGGCTTGTGGTATTCGCCGTGTCAACAACTACGGCGGCGTGTTACACGCAATTTTCGCCATGGCGCGAAGAAATAGGATGAAACGACTAATGATAATTTGCTCATATCGAGAAGTGTGTCGCAAATCACATTTCTGCTCTCAGGGTGAATATTGGTTAATTATTGAGCGGTTAATGGATTGTTATCACTGAGGTTTTGTTGATTCAAAGGTGAATGATTAACCTCACTAAATGTGGTTTTGTTTCACTTTTGTGACTGTGTATTCAAATAAGAAGGAATTTTATGAAGAATAGATAACTGAGTAATTTATGGTCAATGTAACTGTCAATAGCTTATTTTGTTAATTTTTATAGCGTTGAACTCTGTGTTTTCAGAATGTTAATTTTCATCTCGCAGCATTTTGCAAATGGAATTTATAAGAAATACAGGAACGTATTCTATGAAAAAGACACTTTTAGCAGTAGCAATCCCGGCAGTACTTTTAGCAGGCAATGTAAACGCATTTGAAGCATACAGCGGCGACGCTGGTTCGGTAGAGGTTTACGGTCAACTTCGCGCTACTCTGGCTAAATCTCCAGATGAAGATTTGACGCTGAACGACGGCAGTTCACGTGCCGGTGTCAACGCTCTTTACACTGTGACTGAAGACGTTGATGTGTTCGCAAGACTTGAATACAGCATCAGCTATGACAAAGATGCAATGGCTAACCGCTTGGGCTACTTCGGCTTTACCGGTGACTTCGGCAAAGTGATTCTGGGTAAACAATACCTGACTGCTGATGACCTGTGGGGTGTTGACAACTCATACTGGTTCGGTGGTTCTCACATTGTAGAAGGTACTGTTTCTGGTGGTAAGCACGACAGCGCAATTCGCTATATCCTGGAAACTGATTTTGCGACATTTGATGCAAGCTACGGCCTGCCAGAAGACGGCGCATCGGCAGAAGTTGCAGAGCTGTTTGTTAGCAAAGATATCGCGGGCTTCTCATTCACCGCAGGTGTTTCTTCTGCTGAGCAAGAGCACGGTGCTTTTGACTACAAAGTCAACGACAGCACCACACTGAAAGTTAGCTCAGGCAGTGTAGATGACCTTTACTACACCCTTTGGGCAGAGCGTTCATTCGGTGACCTGACAGTGGGCGTTCAGTACGCAAACAGCAGCATCGAGAGTAGTGCACTTGCAGTAGACCTGGATCGTGAAGGTTACACACTGGCACTAAACTACGGCCTGTCTGACAAGTCTGCAGTGTATGGTGGTTACGAATATTCAGAAGTTGAACTGAGTGCAGATGATGTTCAGGCTTCAGCAAAAGATGACTACACCAACGTATATGTAGGTGCAGTGCACAAGTTTAACTCTTACTTCCGCCTGTGGGCTGAGATGGGTTACTCAGACGGTGTGACTGCTGGTTATAAAAACAACAAAAACGACGGTTTCAGCGTAGCGCCTAGCGCAACTGATAGCGAAACTAAGTACGCAATCGGTGCACGCGTATACTGGTAATCAATCAGTAAAACACGCTTAAACTTCGCACTGTCTTTAAAGCCCAGCAGGATGCTGGGCTTTGTTGTATCTGCTTGTTGAGTTCGGAACAAATCCAAAAACTGCCCGTGACGCACGTGCAAAAGTTAACCGAATATTTTACAAAGAGATTTAGCACATGTTCTGACTCAGCTTCGGAGAGATTCCATGCTCGATAAAATGGCGTTCTTTATCTATGTGATCCGCACTGGGTCTATTTCCTCTGCAGCGCGCCAGTTTAACGTTTCAGTGTCGGCAGGCAGTCGCTGGCTACAGGAGCTAGAGCAGCATTTCGGCACGACACTTTGCCATCGTTCCAACCGCCTTTTAGAAGCCACCCCAGCTGGCCAGACGCTTTATGAAGAGTTCTCGCCCATTGTCGACCGAGCCGAACGCATCAGCCGTAAGCTGGAAGGCTTTCAGGACCATGAGAAAGGCCACATCAATATCGCCTGCACGCCGGTTTATGCCAACCATTACCTGATGGATAAAATCACCGAGTATTCCAGACTCAACCCGAAAGTGACGTTCAATATCAATGTCACGCCCTGGGCGCTCGACCATGCCAGTACCAGCGATTTGATGATCAGTGCTAACGCGCGGTTTCAGGGTTATAGAGAAAAGGATCTTATGCTGGTTAAGCGGGAACTGTTGGCTTCCCCCTTTATGGTCGTCGCTTCTCCCAACTACACAGAAAAGCAGGGCTTACCGACGCAGCCGGAAGATTTGCAGGATCATGCCTGTCTGGTGGCGACCACACTCACGGGCAGTAACGAATGGATTTTCCAAAAAGGCGTGGAAACCATCGTCATGAAAGTGCCGAAAACCATTGAAGTGAACGACAGCGACCTGTTGCTTCGTGGCGTGACTCAAGGGGCTGGTGTGGCTTATCTGCCAAAATTTGTGACTGAACCTGCGATTAAAAATGGCGCGCTTGTCCCGCTGATGCAAGACTTTGAAACCAGTACTTGGAGTCTTAATCTCTATTATCACCCTTCTGGGGTTGCCTCTCCCGTTGCCAGCAAGTTCAAGGACTTTCTGCTGGAAAACCCCTGCTGATATTATACCCAAACGACCTGAAGCTGCGCGCATTGATGGCCTCCCTTCGGGCGAGTTGACTGACGCCGTGCTCTTTGTTGTTCCTTTTTGATGGAGATGACTACACCGGCAAAGGAACGCCGCGATCACAACGCCAGTCAATCTCGCTGAATCCTGCATCTTCAGGTTGTTTGGGTATATTCTTTTGCTTTGCATTTTCGCAAAGCCGCTTTGAATTTCTGCCTATATCGCCACTTTCGCCTCTTCCATACACTGAAAACCAAACAGTGGATATGGGAGTATGGGCGGTATGGAACGCATCTTTATTGTGGCGGCAAAGCGCACGCCAATCGGCAGCTTTAACGGCTCTCTGGCGTCACTATCAGGCGTTGACCTCGGCGCGCACGCGATGAAAGCGGTGGTTGAGCAAGCGGGTGTTGAACCTGAGCACATCGACGAAGTGATCGTTGGTAACGTGCTGACAGGTGGCGTTGGCATGGGGCCGGGTCGACAAGCTGCTATCAAGGCGGGCGTGCCAGATACGGTTCCTGCATACACCCTTAACATGATTTGCGGCAGCGGCATGAAAGCGATTATGGACGGTGCCAGTCATATCCGCGCCGGTGACGCTAACCTTGTGCTGACCTGCGGCATGGAAAGCATGTCCAATGCCGCATACGTAACGTCAGGGCAAATCCGCCGTGGCGTTCGTATGGGTCATCAAATGCAGGAAGATAGCATCATCAAAGACGGTTTGACCGATGCCTTCCATCACTACCACATGGGCGTGACGGCTGAAAACGTCGCGACCCAATGCAATATCAGCCGTGAAGCGCAGGATGAATTCGCACTAAATAGCCAACAGAAAGCGGTTAACGCGATCGAAAAAGGCCACTTTGCGGCAGAAATTGCTTCAATTACCGTTGTAGAGCGCAAACGCCAGTTTGAAGTGAAAGACGACGAATACCCAAAGGCCAATGCCACCTTAGAAGGCTTGCAGGCACTTCGTCCCGCGTTCGATAAACAAGGCAGCGTCACTGCTGGTAACGCCTCCGGTATCAACGATGGCGCTTCGGCTATTCTGCTGGCATCAGAAAGTGCGGTGAAGCAACACAATCTCAAGCCTCTGGCAGAGCTGGTGGAATACGGCCAAGGTGCGCTTGCCCCCGAAATCATGGGACTCGGCCCAGTTTCTGCAGTCGCTAATACCTTGAAGAAAGCCAAAATGACCATCGAGGACATTGACGTATTCGAGCTTAACGAAGCCTTTGCTGCGCAAGCTTTGGGCGTGATTCAGGGGCTGGCAGAAGCACACCATGTCGATGAAAACTGGTTGGTTGAGCGCAGCAACCTCAGCGGCGGGGCGATAGCCCTTGGTCATCCTATTGGCGCGTCTGGCAATCGGATCGTGACGACGCTGGTTTACCAACTGCAACGCACCGAAAAGGACCATGGTCTTGCCTCCTTGTGTATCGGTGGCGGTATGGGCACCGCGTTAATCCTGAAACGTTGCTGAGGGCGTGAACACCATGAAAAAAGCCGCGACCGCTCAACAGATAGAAAGCATTTTGCACGATGGCATGACCATTATGATTGGAGGCTTTATGGCAACAGGCGCTCCAGAACGCCTGATTGATCTTCTGATCAAAAAAGACATTAAAGACATCACCTTGATCACCACAGATACCGGCTCTCCCGGTCGAGGTTCAAGCCGCCTTATTGCAGAGAAGCGGGTGAAGAAGCTGTATGCCTCTCATATCGGCACCAACCCTGAAACGGGCAAGCAAATGAACGATGGCACGCTTGAAGTCGAGCTGGTTCCCCAAGGTACGCTGGCAGAACGTATTCGAAGCGGTGGTGCAGGTTTGGGTGGCGTGCTTACGCCTACTGGGCTTGGCACCATTGTGGCGGAGAACAAGCGGGTGATTGAAGTCGATGGTAAAGCCTACCTGTTGGAAACGCCGCTGAAAGCGCATTTGGCGCTGATCCGGGGTTCGAAAGTCGATCGTCGTGGGAACGTCTTTTACAGCAAAACGACCCAGAACTTTAACCCGTTAATGGCGACTGCAGCAGAGACGGTGATTGTGGAGCCAGAGCAGCTTGTTGAGCTAGGCGATATTGAGCCAGAGGCGGTTCACACGCCAAGTATCTTTGTTGATCACATCCTTGTTGATCACAGCTACGTCGGTCAGTGCTTAGTGGAGGACAACCAATGACAGCGCAACTGGATAAAGAGACCGTCCGCCACCGCATTGCATGGCGTGTTGCCCGTGAGATGAAAGATGGCGATATCGTGAACCTTGGTATTGGCCTGCCAACGCTGGTGGCGAACCATGTCGACAAAGAAGTCGAGTTGCTGCTTCAAGCTGAGAACGGACTGCTCGGTATCGATCAACTGGCTTGTGAAGCCACCAAAGATGCTGATTTGGTCAATGCAGGAGGCCAGCATATTACCGCTGTCGACGGTGCCTGTTGCTTCAACAGTGCGGACTCATTCGCCATTATCCGTGGTGGTCATGTCGATGCGACGGTGCTGGGGGCGCTGCAAGTGGACGAGCGCGGGAATCTCGCCAACTGGATTATCCCAGGGAAAATGGTGCCCGGCATGGGCGGCGCGATGGATTTGGTTGTCGGCGCGAAGAAGGTGATTGTCGCCATGGAGCACACGGTGAAAGGTCAGCCGAAATTGTTGAAACAGTGCTCTTTGCCTCTGACTGCTGCCAATCAGGTGAATCTGATTGTGACGGAAATGGGCGTGTTTGAAATAAACGAAAACGGCATGGTTTTAACTGAGCTTGCGCCAGAATTTTCCATTGACGAGGTCCAGGCTGCCACGGAAGCGACTTTGTTGGTATCACCGAATTTGCGCCCGATGCAATTACCTACAAGCTAATTTATTTTGGGATGACTAAAAACAAAAAGACCACCGAGAGGGTGGTCTTGTTATTCTTGCTGAACACTAAGCAGGTGCTTCGCAGGAAATGGCTTTGGCGGTGTTAAGAAGACTCTCTTTGGCCGCTTCAAATTGGTGCCGCTTATCCATAATTTGCTCAGCGCCTGAAATGTTGATGGCTGCGATAATGTTACCCAGATAATCAGTGATGGGCGCAGCAATCGCAGTTGCGTTATCGGAGCGATTCAGGGCAAAGCCCTGTTTCTTTTCTGTCGCTAGCAGGTGTTTAAGTTCAGGAAAGGTCTGGGGGTGGGGCTTAGGGTACATATCCAGATGAATGGATTGATACACCGCGCTGAGCTCTATGTTGCTCAGTTGTTGAAGCAAAATTCGGCCCATTGCATTGGTATGGCAAGGTAGTCGGGTTCCCAAAGGAATATTGACTGACAGCCTTTGTGAAGCCTGTGCCCGGTATACATATAGCGTTTCCAGACCGTCCCTTACTGCCAAATGACAGGAGATACTGGTGTCATCTCTCAGCTTCTTTAGGTGAGGGGCTGCAATGTCGACTAAATCCAGCCCAGCCAAAAAAGAAAACCCGCGCGAAACCACCTGAGGACCCAAGGTATAGGCGTTTCTGGCGACTTTTCGCAGGTAGTTTTTATCCAGCAAAGTTTGGACGATCCGGTAGATAGACGACTGGCTGACACCCAAACGCTCAGCAAAGTCATTGGTGCTGAGAATTCGGTGCTCCGCATCGAACAGTTCTATGATTTCCAACCCCTTTGCCAAGGACTGAACCTGATAGTCCGCTTTGCTCATTTTTTCCTCATATGTAAATGAAAAGTTCAAATATGAATAAAATATGTGTTCATTTTGCGTTCATGTCCATTCGTACTGTCAATTTAATGACAAATCACATATCAAAACGAAAAGTACGTAAAGCAACCAACAGGATGGAACATGCAAGAGTCAAAGGAGTTTATTCTCAAGGCAACGTGTGATGCATCGAGTGGGATTCTTGCGGCAGTCACTTCCTATTTGGCGGGTCTTAGCTGCTATATCTCCGAGCTGCATCAGTTTGATGATGAGGAAAATGGCAATTTCTTTATGCGTGCTGTGTGTAGGATTGAATCACCGGATATTGATCTGGAGATGATCCGAGAAGGATTTGAAGAACAGGTCAGTCGATTCCATATGGACTGGGAATTCTTTGATGTCGAAAAGCCTATGCGCGTGCTCATCATGGTGAGTAAGTTCGACCATTGTTTGAAGGATTTGCTCTACAGACACGAAAATGGCGAGTTGCCAATGGAAGTGACTGCGGTTGTTTCCAACCATAAAGACCTGCGACCGATTGTGGAGCGAGCCGGTATCCGTTTTATCTGGCTACCTATCAATTCTGAAAACAAGCCGAGACAAGAAGCTGCACTTTTGGATGTCATTCAAGAGACAGACACTGAGCTTGTTATCCTTGCCCGTTACATGCAGATCCTCTCAGACGAACTCTGTAAAAAACTGCACGGTAAGGCCATCAATATCCATCATTCATTCTTGCCAAGTTTTAAAGGTGCCAAGCCTTATCATCAGGCGCATGCCCGCGGTGTGAAGCTGATTGGCGCCACGGCACACTACGTCACCTCTGATCTTGATGAAGGCCCAATCATTCAGCAGAGCGTTCAGCCTGTCGGCCACACTTATTCTTCAGACAGATTAGTGGCGGTTGGTCGGGATACCGAAACCATCGCACTCGCGCAGGCTGTCAGACTTCATCTCGAACATCGCGTGTTCATGTACGGTAACAAAACCGTCGTCTTCCAATAGTCAGCAGAGGTGACTGTGTCTGTGAATGTCATTGATGGCCGTCAGCTAGCCGAGCGTTTGGTTGAAGAGATGGCTGAAGAAGTGAAAGCAAGGACTGGACAGGGATATCAGCAACCTGGGCTGGCAGTGGTGCTGGTGGGAGAAGATCCTGCTAGTGCCATTTATGTTCGTAACAAAATCCGGACCGCTGAAAAAGCAGGGCTGCATTCGGTGGTTACTCATTTGGACGCATCTTGCTCTCAGCAAGCGCTTGATAAGGTAGTGAGCGAGCTGAATGAGCGTGATGATATCGATGGCATTCTGGTTCAACTCCCTTTGCCTGCGCATCTCTCAGAAGAACGCATTATCAACCTGATCACACCTGAAAAAGATGTAGACGGTTTTCACCCCATGAACGTCGGGCAATTGGCAACAGGACAAGCGCATCTTATCCCTTGTACGCCTCTAGGCTGCCTTGAAATTCTGAAAAGGGAAGTCGGCGACTTGTCTGGGAAACATGCTGTTGTCGTAGGCCGTTCCAATATCGTAGGCAAACCCATGGCGAGCCTGCTGCTTCAGGCTAACTGCACTGTCACCGTGGTGCATTCAAAAACGATGGATGCTGCCAATCTCTGCAAACAAGCCGATATTCTCGTAGCTGCTGTGGGTGTGCCCGAGTTGGTGGATAGGGCATGGGTCAAACCCGGCGCAGTAGTTTTAGATGTCGGTATCAACGCCATTGAAAAAGACGGCAAACGCAAGCTGGTGGGAGACGTTAACTTTGCGGATGTTGCTGATATCTGCAAGGCAATAACACCTGTACCGGGAGGTATTGGTCCAATGACCATCGCCTGCCTTATCAAAAATACACTGGTCGCAGCGAAACAACGGGGCGTCAAACAGCCTGTTGTCAAAGCACGTTAAGAAAGGAGTCTGCTGTGCCTTTTTCACTTTTAAAATATGGTCTGAAGAATGACTATCCCTTTGAGAAGGATGCGGATTTACCAGTTCCCAGCGACCTAAAGCGTCATTATGACGTGGTGATTATTGGTGGTGGTGGACACGGCGTTGCTACCGCCTATTACCTTGCCAAATATCACGGTATTACGAATGTTGCGATTCTCGAAAAGGGCTATTTGGGTGGTGGGAACACGGCAAGGAACACCGCCGTCATCCGCTCTAACTACTTAACGTCGGAAGGCGTTAAGTTCTATAGCGAGTCCGTCAAATTATTCCAGAACCTCTCCAACGAGTTTGACTTCAACATCATGTACTCCTCCCGCGGACAACTGACACTGGCTCACACTGATGCCACCGTTCGCTCGTTCCGGCAGCGTACGGAAGTGAATAAACATTTTGGCGGAAGGACAGAGCTTATTGACCCGCAGCAAATACGCGAATTAGTGCCGACCTTGAACATGAACCCGGCGGACATGCCGATTCTGGCAGGGCTTTGGCATATTGATGGCGCGACTGCAAGGCATGATGCCGTGGCTTGGGGATACGCAAAAGGTGCAACCCAACGTGGCGTAGAGTTGCACCAGTTAACGGAAGTGACAAGTGTTAATACTTCGAACGGGAAGGTCGTCTCTGTTGAAACCAACCGGGGCAACGTGGGGTGTGGCTGTGTGGTGCAGGCCGTTGCCGGGCATAGCTCGATTGTTGCCGGGATGGCTGGGTTTCGCATGCCCCTTACCAGTTACCCACTTCAAGCCATGGTCACCACCCCCGTTAAACCGTTCCTTAATCCTCTCGTCAGCTCTTCCGCCCTGCATTGCTACGTTCAACAAACCGGCCGTGGGGAAATTGTCTTTGGTGGTGGGTCTGATCCTTATCCGCTTTACAACACCCGATCGACGCTGGATCTCAAAGAGAGCCTCATAGCCAGCGCGATTGAAATGTTCCCTTTCATGGCGAATTTCAAGTTGCTTCGACAGTGGGCAGGCACGACAGACATGACCAGCGATTACAGCCCGATCATGGGGTTGAGCCCGGTCGACAACTACTATCTGGACGCTGGGTGGGGAACGTGGGGATTTAAGTCGACACCGATTTGCGGAAAAACCATGGCCGAATTGGTGGCCTCAGGTGGCAAAGTACCGGAGCTGATTGCGCCATTCTCGATGGATCGGTTTGACGTGTTCCGACAGGTAAACGAGATGGGGGCTACGGCCGCAAGTCACTAGGCCAACAGACCCTAGGAGAGTATTCATGAAGATAATGCCATGCCCCTTGAACGGTCCAAGAAACATCAATGAGTTTGTCTACGGTGGGGAAGTGAAAGCCATGCCAAACCATCACGAGTGTTCTGACAAAGAGTGGGCCGAATACGTTTTTTATGCTGACAACAAAATCAAAGTCGTTCAGGAATGGTGGTTCCACAGTGCGTCCGGCTACTGGTTTATTGCTGAAAGACACACAGCCTCTGACGAAATTATCCGCACCTACGATCCAAACGAAATTTTCACAAAAAGGGTCTCTTTTGATGCCGCCCCTAACCAAGGACAAGGAGGGAAGCAATGACTGATGCAAATCGACTAGCGCCTCCAATGGGGTCTTTGATTTCACGCGATCGGCGTGTGCGGTTTGAGTTTGAAGGTGCCAGCTATATCGGGTTTGATGGCGATACGGTTGCAAGTGCCTTGGTTGCTCACGATCATTGGCTACTGTCCCGATCGTTCAAATATCACCGGCCGCGCGGACCACTCTCAATGGCTGGTCAGGATGCAAATACTCTGGTTCAACTGCCACAAGAAGCCAATGTGTTGGCAGACCGGATAGGTATTGCAGAATCACCTGTGGTAATGGGGCAAAACTACAACGGGTCACTGGAAAAAGACGCCGATGCAATATTAGAAAAAGTGGGTCGGTTTATGCCCGTCGGCTTTTACTATCGCGCCTTCTATAAACCTAAAGGCATTTGGGACAAATGGGAGCCGATCATCCGGAAAAAAGCAGGCTTGGGCGTTGCTGATTTGGACTTTGAGCCAACTTACCACGACAAGGCCTATTTGTTCTGTGATGTGATGGTGGTAGGGGCGGGTCCAGCGGGCCTGAATGCAGCCATTACTGCTGCAGAAAATGGAGCAGAAGTCGTCCTTGTTGATGAAAACAAACAGCTTGGCGGTGCACTGACTTACCACCGATTTGATATTGATGGTGAGATGACAGAAGAAATGCTGAACGCGTTTCGTTCGATCGTGACTCATCATCCGAAAATCCGTGTGATGACAGATGCTGTCTGCAATGCCTGGTTTGCAGATAACTATTTGCCAGTCCAGACGGGTAACCGTATGTACAAAATCAGGGCCAAACAGTGCATTGTCGCTTCGGGTGAATTTGAGCAGCACGTGGTGTTCAGAAACAATGATCTCCCAGGCGTGGTGCTGTGTAGCGCGGCCATGAGATTGATGAAGCACTACGCCGTCAGACCAGGCAAAAAATCAGTTGTGTTAACCGGAAATGATGATGGGTATCTAACGGCTATTGAGTTGGCAGAGCAGGGTGTCGATGTGGTTTCCATCGTCGATATGCGCCAATCCCAGCCGCGAAAAGATCTGGTTGATAGCGTGAAAATTTTGGGTATCCCGGTCATCCTTGGCGCAACGGTTTATGAAGCGACAGCAAAAAATAACCGTCTGTCAGCGGTAGACGTATATTCGATCAACGAGGATTACGATGTCGAACAAAAAGTCTCAACCATTCCTTGTGATCTGCTCTGTATGTCTGCGGGGTACATGCCGACTTACCAACTGCTGTGTCAGGCAGGTGCCCAGCTAAGCTACGACGATAAATCAGCTCGGTTCACCTTGAAGAATCTCCCTGAAAATCTGCACATTGCGGGCTCAGTGAATGGCATTCATGAACTGGATAAGGTCATAGCAGACGGACAACGTGCAGCTTACCAATGCTTGCAAAAACTTGGTTTGCAAAAGCTGGGTCTTTCAGAGGTTGCTGCCATCAAGGTTCAATGTGACGTCGCAACTAACTTTCCGTGGCCAATATTTCCGCACCCTAAAGGAAAAGACTTCGTTGATTTTGATGAAGACTTGCAATCTAAAGACATCATCAATGCCACGCGTTTGGGCTATCGGGATATTCAGCTGGTTAAGCGATTTTCTACCGTCGGTATGGGCCCTTCACAGGGGCGTCACTCCGCATTGCCCAGCGCTCGTTTGGTGGCCATGGCCACAGACAGAACCGTGAGTGAAACGGGCGTGACGACCGCCAGGCCACCGTTTATCCCCGAGAAACTGGCTTATTTGGCAGGTAGGATTTTCAATCCCGTACGTAAAACCCCAATGCATGAAAGACACGAAAGCCTCGGGGCGCAATTTATGCCTGCTGGCGCATGGCGACGTCCCGCTTATTACGGGGAGGCGTCGCAACGCAATGCGCTGATTCAGGATGAAGCTTCTGCAGTGAGACAGAATGTCGGGATCATTGACGTCAGCACACTGGGCGGTATTGAGGTTTACGGGCCTGATGCGCCGGAATTCCTGAACCGCATGTACACCTTTGCCTTTGTGAAACAACCTGTTGGCAGAACCCGCTATGCTGTGTTGACCAACGAACAGGGAGTGGTGATTGACGATGGAGTCGCATGCCGGATTGCAGAGGACCACTACTATGTCACGGCAACAACCAGCGGTGTCGATGCGGTTTATCGTGAAATGAAAAAGTGGAATGCGCAATGGCGGCTGGATGTCGATATTGCCAACGTGACCTCGGCGTTTTCAGCAGTCAATGTAGCGGGCCCTAACGCGCGAAAAGTGCTTGAGAAAGTCTGTCATGATGTGGATTTTTCCCCCGAAGTTTTTCCTTATCTTGAATATCGGGAAGGGCACATCGAAGAGATGCCAGTGCGACTGATGCGTGTCGGATTTGTAGGAGAGTTGGGCTATGAAATTCATATGCCGACCCTGTTTGCGCTCAACATCTGGGACATTCTGATGGAAGCCGGTGAGGCGTTCAACATGCGGCCGTTTGGGGTGGAAGCGCAGCGTCTGCTGAGGCTGGAAAAAGGCCATATCATCGTAGGACAGGACACGGATGGCATGTCTCACCCCGGCGAACTTTCATTGGGATGGGCGATCGCAAAAGCCAAGCCGTTTTATGTCGGTTCACGCTCGGTAGATATCGTGATGCGCCGCGAGCAAACCCGTAAGCTGGTTGGCTTTAAGCTCGACAAGTCGTCACCCAAGCCAGAGGAAGGACATCTGGTGTTGGATAAAGCAGGAGCGGATTCAAGCATCACAGGGAATGTCACCTCCTGTGAATATTCGACCACCTTGGATGCCTATATCGGACTGGCGTTCGTGGGCATTGACCAGCAAGAAAAGGGAACCTTAATCCCGATCCGCGTGGACGGAAAAGAAGTGTGGCCGGAAGTCGTCCCATTGCCATTTTACGATCCAGAAGGTGAACGACAGGAGGTCAATTAACATGAGTTCGTTTTCAGTCAGTGCTCAGCCAGAACGCAGACAGAGTTGCATCGGTCAGGAGCATCACCTGTCGTCTATTTCTTTCTATGATGCCACGACGTCCAACCGCATCGGTTTTAGGGGAGTGCAGGTCGCTGCATTTCTGGAAGCTCATGGAATACGGATACCGGAGCAGCCCAATCGCGCGCTTAAGATGCCTAATGGCTTATGGATTCTGCGTCTCGGCCACACTGAATTTTGGCTAGTCGATAAGAAAGACCAAAACACCGACGCTATGATAGAACTGGAAAAAGAGGCAGATCAGAGCGAACAGGTAACCCGCTTGTATTGTCAGCACAGTCATGCGCTGTTTGTTCTAACTGGTGACGATTGTCCGGAAATGTTCGCCAAAGTATGTGCAGTCGATCTTAGCGGTGACGCCTTTAAGCGGGGGAGCATTGCTCAAACATCCGTGGCGCGAGTTTCTTCTGTCGTAGTGAACGTATCAAAGAGCGAATTTGAGCAAACACGTTTTCTCATCCTGAGCGATATTTCAAGTGCAGACTATTTGTGGAAAGCGCTTGATGATGCCGCCGAGGAGTTTCAACAATCCACCATCACAATCAGCTAAGAGAAGAGAGGCAAATCCGAGGGTAAGTTAACAATATAGATAAACACTCAAACCAGACGTGTTTATTCCTGTCGTTTGTCGGGATTATCGGCTTGGGGCGTGAATAAAGGAAAGCCCTGATTTGAGTGCTAAATACGAAAGGAGCATTTATGCCAGTGATTACAATTTCTGAGATTCATCAGGTTTGTAAAACAGCGTTAGAAAAACATGGAGCGTTACCTTGGATTGCAGAATCTGTTGCCCATGCCGTTGCTAAGAATGAATCACGGAACAACCGGATCTGTGGGCTGTATTATTTGCAAAGTTATTGCGAGCAACTCGTCTCGGGCAGGGTATCAAAAGATGTAGAACCGGAAGTCACTTTGCCAAAGCCGGGTTTTGTGAAAGTCGATGCCAAATATGGCTTTGCTCAACCTGCTTTTCAGCGCGGATTACCTGCTGCGATTTCAGCAGCCCGCGAAAACGGCACGGCATCATTGGCCATTGGTCATAGCCATACCTGCACCTCGTTAGGTTTTTTCACCGAGCAGTTGGCGCGGCATGGTTTTATCGCGATTGGCTTTACCAACTCTTCTCCCATTGTTGCACCTCCTGGCGGGAAGATTCGCACCATAGGCACTAACCCTGTGGCTTTTTCCGTACCTGATGGAGAAGGCGGAATCGCCATGCAGTTTGACCAGTCCACTACAGTGGTCGCCCTGGGGAAAATCACTATGGCAAAAGAAGCAGGAGAGTCGATTCCTGAAGGCTGGGCGTTAGATGAACATGGCCAACCTACCACTGACCCCCATAAGGCTTTAGCGGGTTCTTTGGTTTCAGCAGGAGGGTATAAAGGTTGGGGATTTGGCCTGATGGCGGAGTTGCTGACAGCCGGTATGACCGGCGGAATCGCTTCTCAGTTTGTTAAGCCGCTTAAAGCGCCACAAGGTGAACCACACGATTTGGGGCAGTTTTTCCTCATCATAGACCCGGCAAACTCTGATTACTTTTTTGAAAGATGTCAGCAGGTGGCTGATCTTGTCTCTCAAGATGAAGGAACCCGTCTGCCGGGCCAGTTTATGAATGAAATGAAAGAAGTAGAGGTGCCTGAATCCCTTTGGGAATTGGCGACCCGCTTATCTAAAGGCCCCCAGTAACGGGTTATGTCTGCGAAATAAGAGTCCGCAATAGACTTGATTTACATCGAAAGGGTTGCTGTGATCTCCTCAATCTGAGGAGAGGGCTGCCTCCGAGACATTCCTGAGAACAAACGAAAAAGGAGGCTAGACGCCTCCTTTTGAGATTCTGAAAGAAAGCTTATTTTTTGCCTTCTTTATCCAGACGGGTCAGCTCTTTGATTTGACGGGAAATTTCGCGGCGTTCCTTAGAAATCTCTGCACTCTTGATGATGTGGTCATCAACACGATCTTCGTAGTCAGCTTTCATGTTCTTAACAATCTCTACGATTTCATCGTGAGTCATTTCTGGCTGAATGTAATCAAGCAGGTTCTCAAGCAAAGTGACGCGCTTCTGGTTGTCGCGGATTTTCTTCTCGTTATCCTGAATTTCCCGCTTCAGTTTATTCTTGCGACGAGAGAACTTAACGATCTCGAATACATTGTTCATAGGTCTATAACCTTCTTTGTGTGATCCTGATGAAATTAAACCACAAGGTGACCGTCGGAAACAGTCTTTTGATCAAGGAAAGCTCAGTATTTTACGAGAACTTTTAGTGACAGCTTGAGCGGGAAAATGTGTGTTAGAACCTCGTAAGCGCAGAATATTCGGGGCACACGAATCGTATGCAAATTAACCATATAGCATGTTGATAGAAAAGAAAAAGGCACGCGTGGAAGCGTGCCTTTCACGAAAGTGAAAGTAAATTACTCAACTGCCCCTTCAAGGCGGACGTGCTCGCCTTCTAACTTGAGCTTGGCACCACGAAGCATGGCGTTGACCAGCTCTGTTGCATCAAACTTGGTTAACGCTTCATGAGCGCCGACTTGATGGGCGCGGTCTACGCTGATTTCGCTGGAAAGTGAGGTATGAAGAATCAAGTACGCCTCCGACAGCGGCTCGTTGCTTCTAATTTCGAATGCCAACTCATATCCATCAATGCCCGGCATTTCGATATCACTCACGACAATATCAAACGGTCGACCTTCTCTGGCTGAGTTCTTCAGCTTCTCAAGGGCATCAATCCCGTTGGTGCTGACCTCATAAGGAATATTGATGCTGTCGAGTGCTTCTGAAAGCTGACGCCTTGCCAGACTGCTGTCATCAACCAAGAGGATGTGCATAGGTTTGAGTTTCTCGCGATCCACATCGGCAAGGATAGGATGAAGCTTGTCTTCCGGCATTGGGAAGATTTTCGACATCACCAACTCAACATCCAGTAATTGCACCAGCTTTTCATCAACATTCATCACGCCAGTGAGGAAGGCCCGTGTGCCCAATGTCTCTGGTGGCGGCGTGATATTTCGCCAGTCACATTCACTGATTTTTTCGATACCACGTACCAAAAAGCCCACCACACGACGTTGGCAGTCGGTGATGATAATAAAGCAGTTTTTGTACTCTTCCTTATCGACAGGTTGATAACCAATCGCTTTCGCCATATCGATAACTGGCGTAGTGATACCACGGATATTCGCGGTACCAATCACGGTTGGATGAGAACCGGGAAGTGCAGTGAGCGGGCAGAAAGGTACAATCTCTCTGACCTTCAAAGTGCCAAGGGCAAAAGTCTGTGTGGCAGAGAGTCGGAATAACAACATACCCTGCGATTCATTGGCTTTGCTTTTCATATAGCGCCTGTTTTTAGCCAGAATGAGTAAACAAGAAAAATGATGCATTGCTTCCAGCAACGCCACAATATCTCTCTTGATTGTAGCTTTTCCTCTTCCTTGTCACACCTATGATGGGCCGATTTATGACACTTATCCAGTAACTTTTCGTGAATTTCCAGCATGATCAGAATCTTGCTAACTCTCTGTGAGAGAAGGCATTTGCAGCTCAATGATAAAAATGTAAGTAGAGGCGGGGTAATTTCGCTTTATCCAAGGAGTTTTTCTATTATTAAGAAGTAACGCGCTAAATAGTAAAACCGAAGTGAGTACCTTCTCATTATGTGTTTTACTGGCCGTTAGAGATAAGACAATGAGAAATCACAGTGATGTGATCTGAGAGCGGTTAATAACCCATGACAAGTATTTTAGATTCGGTAGATTCCCGTACTAACCTGGTTGGTGAGAACCGCTTGGAGCTTCTGATGTTCCAGTTGGGAACGCGCCAGGTTTTCGCTATTAACGTGTTCAAAGTCAGGGAAGTGTTGAAAGTCCCACACCTCAATCAAATGCCTGGCTCTCATCCCAAAATTTGCGGTGTCGCGACCATTCGTGGACATTCTATTCCCGTTATTGACATGCGCCAGTCTATTGGGCTTCGTCCCCTCGATAAAGATCAGGAAACCAACCTTATTGTCACGGAATACAACCGCTCTATTCAGGCCTTCTTGGTCGGAAAAGTGGTTTATATTAAGAACATGGGTTGGGATGAAATCATGGAGCCGCCGAACACCGGGCGGGCAAATTACCTCACTGCGATCACCAAACTCGAACACGAAAACGAACATAAGCTTGTCGAAATCATCGATGTAGAGAAAGTGCTGGCGGAAATCATATCTTATGACATCGGTATTTCTGATGGCGTTCTGGATGAAGATTTGTCTAACCATCTTGTCGGTCAGAAAGTATTGGTGGTGGATGATTCCTCGACCGCCCGCAAACAGGTCACGGAAACATTGGGCCAGCTTGGTATCGAGTGCATTGAGAAGAAGAATGGCCAGCAGGCGCTGAATCTTCTTAAATCTTGGTGTGATGAAGGGAAAGACCCGCGCAACGAGATCCTGTTGATGATCACTGATGCGGAAATGCCGGAAATGGACGGCTACAAGCTGACGTCAGAAGTGCGCGCAGACAGTCGCATGCACGATCTCTATATTGCGCTTAACACTTCACTCAGTGGCAGCTTCAACGAAGCCATGGTGGAGAAAGTGGGGTGTAACCGCTTCGTGTCCAAGTTCCAACCCGATCTTCTTGTGGATGTGGTGCAAACCCGCATGCGTGAGGCGTTGGGCAAGTAGGTACGGGTGAAGCTACTTTTTCTCACCCGCCATGCAAAATCCAGTTGGGATGACCCTTCCCTTGATGATCACGACAGGCCGCTAAATCCTCGTGGCCTGCATAACGCACCTATGATGGGAGCCAGATTGGCGGCATGGTTAAAGCAGCCCCAGTTGATTGTTTCCAGCAGCGCACTTCGCGCGAAAACGACGGCACAACTGATGGCAGAACAGTTTTTTCATTCGCCACCTGTTGTCATTAAAAACACGGTTTACACAGAAGATTGGCAAACGCTGGTAAAGGTTGTAGAGCGGTTTGACGACGATAATGAAAGCGTCATGTTGGTTGGCCATAATCCGGCTTTCAATGAATTTCTCGCTCATATTCCCTTTGAAATAGATAACCTCCCAACGTGTGGTGTAGCGGTGATTGCCCTTTACAGCCAAAGTTGGTCAAACTGGTCGACGGCAGATAAACAGGTTCTGTTTCTCGATTATCCTAAACGACTGAAACCGTAGTCAGTTTAACGCGATGTCAGGATCCGACTACTGAGACTTATTCACTTTTTCTGTGGATAACCCAGTTAACTCTCGGGGTCTTATCCGCTCGCAAGCCCGAGTTATCGAAGTAACGAAATGATCTTTGCGTACTGGTTAAAAAATGCACAGCTAATCGGTGTTGGTCTTTTTACATCCACCCAGTGAAATAAAGCCTATCGGAGGCATGCACACACGGAATGTTTCGGTATAAACTATGTGTCCTTCCTAGCTCGCGGAAAGACCCGTAAAAAGAGAATGTTTTGGAGTACATAATTGATCTCTGTAGAAAAAGATGAGGGGTTAACCGCACGGATTGCGCTGATAAACGAAGAGATAAAAAGACAGGACGTCGAATTTTACCTATTTGTTCCTGGGGAGCTGAATTTCTCCAAGAGCGTGCTCAGCGAAGATGAATTTTATTACAAGGTACTGTCTAATACCCGTACCTATTTTACTTCGCAACACCATTTACCGCTTGTACATTCCCGACTCGCCAGCCGGGACAAATTGCCTTCCGACAAATACCGCGTGAGTTTGAGCTTGTACGCGTATCAATACGCGCTTTCGCTGGAGAAAACCACGCACCGGTTCTTCGATACGGTTAAAGATGTTGAAGAGGAAGAAGCCGTTGAGCAGCTGGAAGTGATCACCGACATGGCGGTGGAGATCCTCCGTCGTCTGCGTCGTTATGTGCCGAAAGATGAAAGCCTCATCAAGTATTACAACAACGTCGATAACTACCTTTCCTGGCTGACCGAGCAGCGTTTTCTTTCGTTGATTGCGCATATGCCAAGAAGTGCGGCGTTTAAGCCGATCAAAGAGCAGCTTCTGGCGTTTTGTGAGTCTGAGGCAGCATACCGCATCGAGCAAAACTACAACTCTTCAAAAGCTCAAACCGATGCGACGCGTATGGTGAACAAGATGCGCCTGGCGCGCCGTCTGATTGAATATCCGGTCACCATTCGCCAAAAAGATGTGGTTCTGGGGCAAAACCTCAACAAGCTTGCCAAAGGTGCAGCAGCGGGCTTGGTGATGATCTTCGTGACGGTTGCGATTATCCGGATGCGCAGCTTTCTTGGTGAAATTACCCTGTCGTTTGCTTTGGCGATGGCGGGCTTATATGCCATGCGCGAAATCTTTAAAGATGACCTGCGAGATGTGCTCTGGCGCTTTATTCGTAAAGGACGTCCAAAATGGCGAAAACTGTTTACTGATCCGACGTCGGTCAACGCATCGGCAGTCAGTTGGAATGGCTGGACTACATTCCGTTCGACAAAATCCCTGATGACGTGCGCAAGATGCGCAAAGGCAAACTGCGTCAACGGGAAGAATCGGTGGTGAAGATAAAAATGGTGACGCAGATGTCGACCACCAAGTTCCTTAGCGGCTACGATATGACGCGGGAAGTGTGGCGACTCGATTTCCGTCCATTTTCCCGCCTGATGGCACGTGGCAAGCAGCGTTATTACGCGCTGAGTGATGGCCAGGTGACGCGTGAGTCTATCGACAAGCGCCACCAGTTTAATCTGGTTTCTAAGCAGAAAAATCAGGATGGAAGTTTTACTATCCAGCGCTGGAAAATTACAGTTAACCGTTCAAAAGTAATTGATGTTGAAGAGGTTTTTTCGTAATTTCGCACTCAATGATCAGTGAAAGTCCCGTGAATGGACAAGTAGCTGGTCGAGGGTGTGAGTCATATCAATCAATCGTCCAGCCACCACATGCACCACATCGCCTTCGCGCTCTAATATTCCTTTTACTTTTAATATCTTTGCCGACACAAACGGTGTGTTCTGTGCCCGTGCAGTGGCGAGCCACACCACCACATTGATGTTGCCAGTATGGTCTTCCAAGGTCACAAAGGTTACGCCACTGGCTGTCCCTGGGCGTTGTCTGCCAGTGACTATACCAGCAACAGTGACTGCTGAACCTGAACGGATAGTATTGAGCTCACTGGCTAACCGATGTTTGCCCAGTTTGCCGCTCTCATCCAGCAGGGCGATAGGGTGTTTGCCGAGCGTTAGGCCTGTCGCTGCGTAATCTTCAATCAAGTCTTCCACCGCTGAAGGTGCGGCAATCGCGTTAGCATCAGAGCAGTCTGGCTGTGCGCTGGAAAATAGTGGTAGAACATGACTGTCATCCATCATCTGCCAGCGGGCAGAAAAGCGGTTATCTGCAAGTATTTTGGTAGCATTCGCACTGGCGAGGGCTTCCAAATCGCCCCGGCTCAATCCGCATTTTCTGATGTCGTTGAGATGTTGGAATCCATTGTAGGGACGACATCGCAGCAGCTTCTCCGCGCCAAGATCGGATAAGCCTTTCACAATCCGCAAGCCAAGTTGCAGCGCAGGCTGACCTTGGACAATCACTTGTTGGTGATCCCACTGGCTGCGGTTGACGCAGACAGGAAGGATTTGCACCTGATGACGGGATGCGTCCTGCAACAGCTGCGAAGGGCTATAGAACCCCATCGGCTGACTATTGAGCAGCGAGCAGTAAAAGGCGACCGGGTAATAGTGTTTTAACCAGGAGGAGGTGTAAGCCAATACCGCAAACGAAGCGCTGTGTGATTCCGGAAAACCGTATTCACCGAAGCCTTGGATCTGTCGGAAGATCTGTTCGGCAAACTCAATGTTATAACCGCGCGCCTGCATACCGTTAATCAGCTTTCGCGAAAGGAGCGAGCTTACCGCTGCGCTTCCATACTGCCATGGCGCGACGAAGTTGGTCGGCTTCACCACCACTGAATCCGGCGGCGACCATCGCGAGTTGGATCACCTGTTCCTGAAAAATCGGCACGCCCATGGTGCGGGATAAAACGGATTCGACCTCTTTTGATGGGTAGGTAATTTCCTCTTCACCCCAACGCCGTTTTAGATAAGGGTGTACCATGTCGCCCTGTATCGGACCGGGGCGCACAATCGCAATCTGAATCACCAGATCGTAATAGCAGTTAGGGCGCAACCTCGGCAACATGCTCATCTGGGCACGGGATTCGACCTGAAACACGCCGACAGAATCGGCTTTCTGGAGTTGTTGATAGACAATAGGGTCGTCACCCATGGCAATGATGTCAGCAATCGACAAACTGCGTTGGTGCTGCTTGCCGATAATGGCAAACGCCTTGCGGATCGCGCTCAACATGCCGAGTGCGAGGATGTCCACTTTCAACAGTCCAAGGGATTCCAAATCATCTTTATCCCACTGGATGACGCTGCGTTCGGCCATGGCGGCATTTTCGACTGGCACCAGTTCATACAGCGGACCTGCGGAAATAATAAAACCGCCGACATGTTGACTGAGGTGACGCGGAAAGCCGCGGATTTCTTCAACCAATTCCAGCAACCAGCGTCCAAGGTGTGATTGGGTGTCCAGACCCAGTGCTTCAAGCTGTTCGCCTTTATCCAGCCCTTTGTCGCGGTGGTTGAGGTTTTTGATGTAGTAATCCAGCTGAGTTTCATTGAGCCCCAGCGCTTTGCCCACATCGCGGAACGCGCTTTTAAAGCGATAGGTAATTACTGTTGCAGCAATGGCAGCACGCTGACGGCCGTACTTCTGGTAGATGTAGCGGAAGATCTCTTCGCGGCGTTCGTGCTCGAAGTCGACATCAATGTCTGGTGGCTCGTTACGTTCTTTCGAGATAAAGCGCTCGAACAAGACATTGATTTTCTCTGGGTTAACCGCGGTGATTTCTAGGCAATAGCACACCACAGAGTTCGCGGCTGAGCCACGGCCTTGATACAGAATACCCTGTGATTTTGCGTACTGCACAATGTCGTAAATGGTGAGGAAGAAATACTCGTACTGCTGTTCGGCAATCAGCCCCAGCTCTTTATCAATGGTTGCGCTGATCTCTGGCTTAATCCCGTTCGGGAAGCGTTTACCAATGCCTTCTTCCACCAAGTGTCGCAAGTAACTGCTGGCGGTGAAGCCATCAGGTACCAGCTCTGCGGGATATTCATAGCGAAGCTCACTGAGGCAGAAGGTGCATTTCGACGCAATGCGCTGGGTTTCTTTGCGCCAGCGTTCGGGATAGAGCTTTTCCAGTTTCTCGACAGGTTTGAGCGCCTGCTCGCCATTTCTTGGCAAATCGAAGCCGCATTGTTGTAAAGGTTTGCCGAGCCGAATCGCCGTGATGACATCGAGTAAAGGCTGACGGCGGGGGTGATGCATCAGTACATCATTGGTGCAGACAATTGGCAGGTCGTGCGCTTTTGCCAGCGATTCGACCATGGCCAGATACGTGGATTCATTGGGTAGTAGCAGGCGCTCTACGCCGATCCACAGTCTTTCTTCAAACGTGTTCTTCAACCAGTGCTGAAAATCCTCGGGTTTGTTTTTTTCTTCATGTTTGAGTGTCGGTAGCCAGATGCAGAGACACTGGGTGATGTGGCTGAAATCATCACTGAATACCTGATAATGCCCCTTTTCACTGCGCATTCTGGCTTGCGTAATAAGGCGGGCCAGCTCGCCATAGGCTTGTCGGCTGGGGCAAAGCAGCACCAGTTTTTCATCCTGAAAGGTGATTTCTGAACCAATGATCAGCTTGAGCCCGAGGTTCTGGTCGCGATTTGCAGTGTGAGCACGTACTACGCCAGCAAGCGAGCACTCATCAGTAATAGCGAGTGCGTTGTATCCCAAAGTAGCAGCGCGAACAACCAGCTCTTCCGGGTGGGAAGCGCCGGTCAGGAAGCTGTAATTGGTTTTACAGTGCAGTTCTGAAAAAGGCTGTGGGCGAATATTTGGAGGTGTTGTCATAGGCAGCGATCTCAAACAGCGGATCAACAAAAAAGGCCATGCTCGAACCACTCACCTTGTGCAGTTCGAAATACCCAGCAAAGTTGTCCCCGTTTATTACGTGCGACAAAGTAATCGCGCTGGATTGGCGATTTATCCCACCAACCACCACTGACGCGTTCTGGGCCTGTGAGTGTGTCAGGGCGAGACAGCAGAGGGCGGGGCGACACATGAAGCAGTGCAGGGCGTGTCGGCAGGAAGGGAGGCAAGATCTGCGTACTTTTCTGCAACGGCAATTGGCGTTTGAAGGCACGCTCTGGGCGGTGGTCATTCTCCAGTGACAGGCTGTAAACCCCATGTTTCCCCGCTTTCGCCTGCATCAGGCTGATCAGTTCTCCCGGCGTGAGTTGTCCACGTTTACCTGCGAACAAATCCTGAGTGGGGGATTGCCTTGGCAGCAGAGTATTGGCTTCCAGTCGAAGGTAGGTGACAGGGGCATCCAGCTTAAGCTTTTCCAGATGAAGTTGGAGCAGCGGCATCCAGCGGCTGGTGGTAGATTCCGGCGTTGCTGCAGTGATCTCCAAGACTTTGTCATCTTGCTCTCGCTGTGTCAGCACGATGGTAATGGCGGGCGTGACCGCCTCCCTAACGTGCAGGAACTTCTCCATTTCTTTGAGCATGCGCTGAAGTGGAAAGCAAAGCGTCTGGCTATTGGAAATGTCATGCAAAAGCTCCAGTGACTGGTAGAAGTGCTCGGGCGGTGTGAAGCTCGCAGGCAAGGCCAGGCTTTTCTGGGTCAGGGAGCGCAGGTGGGCTGTCAGCGGTTTACCAAAACGTTGACCGAGTGAATCCACCGGTAACGCCAGCAATTGCTTGGCGTGTCGGATTCCCATGCGTTCCAGCTGAACAACATGCTTCTCCGTGAATCCCAGTTCTCGCACAGCAAGCGCAGCGAGTGCCTGTTCTGTCATTTCCGGTGTCAGGTAACCACAGTCTGCCTTTGCGCGTGCAAGCCAGCGTGCCGCTTCTGGATAAGGGCTAAGCGCGAAGTGATATTGCACCTGCTCGCCACTGAGGACAGGCAGCAGTGATTGCCAGTAGTTGTCCAGCGAACCGTAAAGCTTGAGCATCGGAGTGACTTTCATCAAAAGCCCGTCCGGTGCATAAGGGATGATGTCAGCGTTGACCTGATACAACAGGGAAGCCAGTTGCAATAGACGGTCGGTTTCGGCCTGTTCATCATAGTCAGCGACGTCTAAGCCATGACACAACGCGCTGGCGGTGCCAAGATCGTTACCCGTTAGAATGCCATATTCCCGTGCCTGTGCGTTGGCCTGATAAACATGACCTGTCGTGCGGGAAAGCACAATCAGTGGTGTTTCCACCCTGTTATCGCGGATAAGGGTGTCGAGCAGCAAGGTGGGGAAATGCAGATACAACCAGAGGATCATCGGAACAATGGCACCACGTTAGAGGTGTCTGCCAACTGGAGAGATGACAGTGTGATGGTTTCATGCGGTTCTGCTTGTTCGGCCAGTGAGAAGGTATGAAAAACAGGCGCTAATGGCACATGAAAAGGTTGAACGGGAAGGCCTCGGCGCTTAATCACAGTCAGGTTCAATCCTTCTTCATCAGGAATGGCAGACAGGCGGCAGCTTACTGGCAAACCCTGAACACTTTTTTGGTGGGTCATCATAAACAGCAGGCAGTCATTTTCGGTCGCAGCGAGTTGAAGGCGTCTGGCCTGAGTCACGGAAAGTGCTTCCCCCCAGAGTACGGCAGAGCGACAGCAGCCACTTTTCAAAGCTTGTTCAACGCACCATAAGCTTGATGAAACAGACGCATCCAGAATGATCACCTTTTCTAAATCCAATCCTGCCTGACACAGGGCAATGGGGTTGAGTTCTCCGGGTGGCGCGGCGAACACGGTCAGTTCACTGTCTTTCAAAGCCGTCACGACTGCTGGCAGGATCAGACGTAATTCACCAATGCCGAAACAGGGCAATTGCAGTTCAACCACGCCGGATTCCGGCCAGCCGCCATCCAGCTTTTCATCAAGCACAGTATGGCCGCTGGGGCGGCAGTGCGCTTTGGGTTGATAGAGACGGTTAGCCGTCCAGATCCCTGAATGCAGGGCGAGAATGTTATCAAGCATAATTAGCAATACTGTGCATATGTACAGTATTATTCTAGGGCGAGATTGCGATGAGAACAAGTGTGTTTTGATGCATATGAAGCGACATTGAAGAGGAGGAAGTGGCTCGTTAAGCGCTCAGATTGCCGATATACTCATATACCCAAACAACCCAACTCTATGAAGATAAAATGAATAAGTGGGCAACATTATTAGGGGCGATGCTGTTGACGGGGTGTGTGGCCACACCGGATCCGGGTAGCGAAAAAATTACCGTCTTGTGGGGCGATGCATTAGAAATGCTGCATTGTGAAGACAAAGGCGTCGTTGTCGGTTCTCAGGGGCATTGGTATGACTATTGGTTGATTGAAGATGGGGTACTGACTCAGGGCGCGGTCAATGAATTGCGTAACAAAGCGATGCTGCTGGAAGCGGATACTGTTCTACTGTATGCGCCAAAACCTTTCTCTACATCGGTCACTTTTCTGGCTAAAGCGTATCGCTGTCATCCGTAAAGCAGCATCACGAAAATCAGTAGTGCGCTAAATGCTGCGGTGGTTTCCAAATGTGGAAGCCACTTTTTGATCTCTTGAGACATCGAGTGGTCTTCCACTTTCCCGGCAATGCCTTGTCGTGTCCAGCGTTGTACGTTTGGGTGAAAGAACAGGTACACCTTCACCAGAGAACCTACCATTTGCTCATACCATAGTAACACCACAAAGATGGGGTGAAATTGCCCTGACTGCACCGAAATCAGCATCACATTTAAACTTCGCGTAGCAGCCACCCAGAACAGATAGGCAATGACAACCTTGGGCCCAATGAGTGCTGCAACAAATATCGCCAGTGATGGGCCAATCAGGGTCGTCCACATGCTGATCCGTTGGTCTAACAGACAGAGCCACAAAAACAGGCCAGCTTTGCGTGGACCGAGTTGGATAGCACGGATATTACTGCGGAGCATATTGCCGTACCAACGGGTCATCAGTGAGATACTGGTGCCCAAGAAACTGCCTGAAGGAGCATCTTCCAGGCAAGTTACCGCCATGTCTGGAATGTAGAGCATTTTCCAGCGCTCCTTGAGCACATAAAACCAGGTGCTTTTATCGTCCCCGGTTAACATACGGATTTTGCCGTAACGCCAGTGTTTAACGTGGTCATAGCGCAAGCTTTCGATAAAGTCGGGAGACAGCGCCATGGAGGCGCGAAATGCTGAAAAGCGGCCTGTTAGTACCAAAACACGATAGGTCAGGCTGAGTGAGCTCATATAGAAATGGCGTTGTGCCATGCGCTGACGATACCATTGTCGGGTGAGGGAACTGCCTTTCACGATGGGTTTATTATGCGTCGTCACCGCGCCAAGATCGTGATAGCGCATCAAAAACCTGAGACTTTTGCCAACATACCTTCAGGGACCACAGTATCCCCATCCATCAGGATCAACACGCTGTCTTTGGAAACGGGGCGGTCTTCCGCCAGCAGAGTCAGTGCATCTGCCATGGTGTTACGCTTGCCAGTGCCGTCCTGATCGATAATGAACAGAGTGACAGGAACCCGTTGTTTGAGTTTGTCGAATTGGGATTCAATGATACCGATATCGGCTTCGTCGGTGACACAAGCAACCGCGCGGCATGCAACGCCAAAGTTTCCAATCTCATCAATCAAGGCTTTGAATACGGGGGCGCTGATCTCCGGCGTTGTACGGTAGCAGGGGATCACCACCAATATCTCGCTCGGTTTATGTGTCATCTCCGCCAAGCTGGAAATCACCGGATAACGAACATATTGGTAATAGAGCCCACGGAGTAGGTGAATGGATTTCCAGCCATAGCGCCACAATCCGATAAAGCCAAGCGTGTAAACTACCTCTTCCTGAACGGGGACATCAGGCAGGATGATATACAACCCCCAAAGCCCCAGAAGCAGGGTCGCAAAGAACAGCCACCAAAGGATAGTGATATGCCGAGGATCCTGGCGGTGGAAGTTCTTGATGAAAAGGCGATCGATATTCATAGGTTGAACCAGTGTTTGAAGACATCTTTCCAACTCACTGTTGCAATCACAGTGGCGGGCTCATTCACTATGGTCGTCTCGGCACCTTGCTGTGGCACAACTTTGATCAGCGTATATTGATTAAGCCTTGGTAACGTTTTTGGCAGGCCGCTCAATGATTCGCCTTCTTCGTTATAGATATCCGCATTGGCGGCGCTGTAGAACTGCACATGCTCTATTGTGCCGATTTGCTTTGTGTCGTTACTGGCAAGCTTGTACTCCACTTCCATACCGATTTTGAGCAGTTCTGCTTTTTCGAGTGGCATCAATGCCAGAATCGAGCGTTGACCTCGGTCTGGGCTGGGTGATGGCGACAGCTCAAAGACAGAGGTACCCGTTTGTACGATTTGGCCGTCACGGGCGTTAATGGCAACGATGTAACAGTCGCAGGGGGCATAGGCCAACCCGCGGGTTTTCAGTCGTTCGATTTCCTCAAGAAGCTTGTCTTTTTCAGCGATCAATATGTCGAGCTGACTTTGCGCTTCAAACGGGGATTTACCACTGATTTGCGCTTCTTTGGGTGGAACACCAAGCAAAATTTGATCTAATTGGCTTTCGATAGCTTCGATTTCAGCGTCGAGTGAAAGAAGATCCCTTTTGATTTCGAAAGTTTCAACACGCTCCAACTCGCGCGTGACGGAATCAACACTGCCTTTTCGGAAGCCAGTATCATACAGCCTTAAGATTTTCTCACGGGTTTGGAGCTCTTCTGTCAATAAATCCTTTTTCTCAGAGAGAAGCTGAAGCTCTTTGAAAAGTTGGGAGTTGTAACGAGCCACCGACTCCTTACTCTGACGAAGCACGGTTTGTAAGTAGTTAATCTTACTGTTGACCTTGTCCAGCTCTTGTTTGTCTTTGGCGAGCAAGTCCGTGCCTTCCTCGGTAAAAACGGAGAACAACAGGTCACCTTCTTTGACTTGTTGGCCTGGTTTGAAATCTGAGAGGTTTAATACACCGTTGTTATAGCTTCGTTGGGAGAGCACAGGTTGGCTCACAGCAGCATGCTGTGAGGTGATGTTGAGAATACGGGACTGTACCATCAAGGCGGCAACGGTAATGATCGCGACTGAAATTAAGGCAACGAGTGCGAAACGCCACCAGTTTTGCTGCATGCGCTTCACTTCTTCTTCGTGCAGCTGTGCTTTAACGCCGTAAGAGGTGACACTTTCCAGTGAAATCGTTTCACCAGTGAGGTAGGTATCTACGATAGACTGCAGCGTTTTCTGGTGACCGGAGTTAAGCGAGTAGAACTGGCAACCCATGGCATAACCGCTTTCGCTGGCACGCATGACTTCGAATTGAACAGGCGTGGAAAATCGCCCTACTGGTAGCTCGAAGCAAAGGTGTCCGTGGTGTTTGTCACCTTTTTTCCCAGGATATTTTTCGTCGGCAATAGAGAAACCACCCACACTCCATTCCTTAGTGGGGTATAGAACACCATCGATTTCGATTTGTGCCGGAAACTCGATGCGTGGAAACTTTCGCGCACCGGATCGGGACTGAAACGTATGAATCGACCCTGTGTTAATAGCCGCTACTCCCATGTTGCCTCCTGGTTGGGCTATGCCATAACCGTGAGATTGCAAATGTCGCGCCAACAAGACGATATGGTGAGATTGTTATAATTGACTTAAAAAGAAGACTTACTGATAAGTATATAAGTAATATCTGTTTTTGGGAGGAAGATGCGATATTTAACGGCGTAGAGGCACATCGAAAAGAGGACGCTTTTTGCTGATATGGCAGAAAAATCTGCAGTTTGTGTTCTTAGTGCGTCAAAAAGCAGTGTTGCAAATTGAGAATCGAAAATCCTAATTTTCGCAATATGAGGAATAGTTGGACAGGCGTTGTAGATAAATCTGGCACAACAAGAAAGCGACTGAATAGCCGCTTCTGGTCTATGTAGGTAGCCACCAGTTTAAACTTGGGTGGCGCGCTCGAGATGGAATAGATGAATTTCGTGCAGGATTCGCTCAGAGATAATCTCTGAAATGATGCCATCAAAGCGGCTTTGCAGATCCTGAATAGACGGGATCATCTGCATGACGCCAGCTTCATTTTCTTCCGTGATTTCCATGTCCAGACTCAGGTCACAATCAAGCGTGGCGATGAAAGGCTTCATGCGCTCCATGATGCAATTGACCATGTATTCATTAGAACTGAGTTGATTCAATTCCTCGCGAATCATCTCGGTCATGGGGCTGTTTTGAGGTTCACAGCGCGAACCCCCCTCTACAGGGAAAGGAATGACTGTCGGCATAGCGTAATCTCTTTAAAATATATAATAATTATAGGTTTCCGCCTTTTAGGCGGTTTTTCTTATTTGTTGAATAGTTTAATAAAACCAGCCATGTTGACCAGTAGCCGCTTAAGATAGTGGAGCTCGGTTTGCAATCTTAATAAAAAGAATGCAAATAGCGACCATTTTACACTTGCACAATCGCAAATGTTCTACTACGACAGCAACAAGAGATCAACCGCCGCTAAGGCTTACTGGCAGACATCCGCTCACAGAGCAACACAGACCCTCTCTGGATTTTTTCATACAACTCGTCGGGTCGTGGGTTGCCGTCAAAATTGTATTGCTCCAGTGCTTTACAATCGGAAGAAAAATCGACAGCACCCACCATCAAGGCTGCCCCTTTCATCTTGTGAGCGATTTTCTTCACATCGACAAAGCGATCGCTGTCCCAAGCTTCGGTTAACGCATTCATATCGCTTTGCTGTGTGGAAAGGTAGCGATCCACCAACATGCCAATGAGCTCTGGGTCATCCCCCGTACTCTCTTTGAGTGTCGAGAAATCGAAAGGATCGAGTGTTTCGTTTTCGACTTCTGTTTGTTGTGGTTGCCGCTCCGTAGCGGTTGAAGCTGGTGATTGTGATGGCTGAGAAGGTTCTGCGATGGCAGCAACGGCGATGTTTTCCGAATCGGGTTCAGGTTCAGGGAGGAAGCTGTTCATCAGCACAATTAAGTCGTGTTGTTTAAAGGGCTTGGCAATGTACTCGGTCATGCCTGCATCAAGACACTTCTCGCGATCGCCACTCATGGCGTTAGCCGTCATAGCGATAATTGGCACTTCCGGTAACTGGTTTTCAGACTCCAATTGGCGAATTTTTCTCGTGGCTTCGAAGCCGTCCATCACCGGCATTTGGCAATCCATAAAAATCATGTCATAGCGGTTGGACATAAAGCGTTCAAAAGCAATGGAGCCGTTATCAGCAAGCGTGGTTTTACAGCCAAGCTTGGTCAGAACGGTATTAATAAGTTCCTGATTGACTGGATGATCTTCCGCGATGAGCACAGACAACCCTTGTACATAGAGACTGGTGCCGGCATTGCGCTCAGTTTTCTCCTGTTGAGTCATCTTGCGGAATATTTGTTCACGCGTCAGACCTTGGGCATCCAGAGAGATAACCGTTGTCAGGGTGTGATGAATGGTTTCGATGTTAAACGGCGAAGTGAGAGCTGCTGAGATAGCTTCTGTATTCTTCGTCAGTACACCGCGTATGTCTGCCAGATAGATAACGGTATGAGAGTGGCTCTGTGACGTCAGAATCGTTTTCAGTTTTTCAAGGGAGACGGTGTGGTCAAGCAAGGTGACGCTGAAACCGCCTGATTGTAATGCTGCAGATGCGGCATTTTCATCCCTGGCGACGGTGACGGCCAACCCCAGTATGTTGAAGTATTTCTGGAGATTGGTGATTTGGCTGACACTTCGGGAAATCAGTAGCGTGTTCACACCTTTCAATGAGATTGCGTCTGAAGAGAGCTGTTCACGGGGTTCGTCAGGAATGTTGACAGTAAAACGTGCGCAGAAAGTAGAGCCTTGCCCAATGTCACTCTTGGCCTGAATATCACCGCCGAGAAGATCCGCAAATTTACGGCAAATGGGTAGCCCAAGTCCCGTTCCCTGATAACGACGTTTGCTGGAGCTATCTATCTGGGAGAAGTTTTCAAAAACTTTATCGAGCTGGCTTTGCTCAATACCGATGCCGGTGTCTGTTACCTTGAGCTCAATGTCGCAAGCCTTACCATGGCGACGGATTTGAGTAATGGATACATCCACGTAGCCACTGTCGGTGAACTTTGCTGCATTACCCGCCAAATTAACCAAAATCTGCCTGAGTTTCGAAAAATCAGACGTGATAAACTGAGGGAGTGTAGGGTCCGTGTAAGTGGTAAAACTCACATTGTCTTTCACCCTTGGCGCAACGATATTCGTAACGTTCCCAATCAGCTCGTGGACGCAGAAGGTTTCCTCCCGCAAAGACATTTTACCCGCTTCAATCTTAGAAAGGTCCAGTACGTCATTGATGATATCCAGCAATGCGTTTGCCGAGACCGTAATCGTTTCGTTGTAATGCCGTTGTTCATAGGAAAGTTGGGTGTGAGAAAGCACTTCAGACATCCCGATGATGCCGTTTATCGGTGTGCGGATCTCATGGCTCATCATGGCAAGGAAGTTTGATTTGGCTTCATTGGCTTGCTCTGCATCGTCTTTGGCTTTGACCAGTGCTTCATTCACTTCTTTGTTAAGCTGGGTCTGGCGGTTGGAATACAACATGCTGCAGATGCTTTTTACAACAGGCGCAATCCAGTTGATGAGTTCTTCCGTGTAGGGCTCTTCACGGCCTGCCAGTACGATAACGCCGACCTCTTCACCCATGGTTACCAGTGGCAGTAACGCATAGTGTTCAAAGAACTCGTTGTTCTCACTCACTACCTCTTTATGAAGAGATGAAAATTCTGTTCGCTTGAGCTGAATGGAGGATTCGGCATAAGGCAGCAGTTGGATTGGCAGCCCTGTGAATTCATTATGGAGATTGGTGGTCTGGTGCTTGAAAAGCACCTCTTGCTTGCCCTGTTTGACCGACAACATTGCCGCGAGTTTGCTGTCGGTAAAGGTCGCTAATACCACGAGCGCTTTTTTAAATGAGCGCTCGGAGTTACCCGTGGTCATGTACATATCCTGAACGGAATTGAACACGGAATAGAGTGCGTTACTGCGGCTGAGCTTTGCTTCCATACGCGTACGTTGGGTAATGTCCCGCACGTTCATCACGACGTAGTCCTGATCGCCGATGCGCTGTTTATTTCCGATAAGTTGGAGAAACAACGCATCTTCGCTTCCCCCCTGGAATATTTTGCTGGCCTCTTCGTTTTCCAGTGCGTTTTGATATACCTGTTTAATAGCGGCCAACAGCTGCGCATTGATATCTGTATAGAGGGTGTTTAAAGGAGCACCGCTTTCCGGGACGTTAGGCAAGTCAACCAGCGTAGATGCGCGATGGTTGACGGTCATCACGTTGCTGCGGCTATCAAACACGATCACACCATCAGCATAATTTTTTAAGATGGACTCCAGATATCGCTTGGTAAACCCAATCCCCAGCAAAGAGTTGGCGTGCTTAATAAGAAAAAGGACAAATGCCGCTGTGACCACCAGAAAAGCGACGGAAAGGTAATTACGGGTATAGGACACCGCGCTGAGTGCGTTACTGGCATCAAACTCTATCACCAACCCTATCGGTAGCTTGTCGTGCCACATCCAGGCGCCGATCGACGGGTTAGGTAGCTGACCTTGATAACCTTCTGCATTGACCCGGATAACTTTGTCCGAACGGTAAAGCAAGTCAGACGGTGTCTTCCGCTGTCTGTTAGCCGTCTCTATCGATGTTGGTAACAAAGACAAATTTTTTGCTGGCGCTATCACCTCGCCAATATTGTTAACGGCAAAAGCAATACGGGACGGAATGATTTCCTTGCTGAAGAACAGTTTGTCAAAGTCAGTGCTTTCCCTTGATGCGAATAGGATAACTGGCGCTCTGTCTTTAGTGCCATTAGAAAAAGCAACGGCCATAAAAACTTCAGTGTTGGATTTTATGTCGTTGGATATGTGAGGCGGCGTTACAAACAAATCACGGTGCCTGACCATACGGGCAATGTCAGGGTAAGCGTTCTTCGCGGTGTCGGAAAACTCATAAGCCAGCTCGAGAAGGATTTCTCCACTGGGTGAAAACAAGGTGACTTCATCAAGAGAGAAAGAATCCCGGTATAGCTCAAGGATTTTCTGGACTTCCCCCGCATTGGTGAGTGCGTCTTCACTGAATACTCCGCCTATATCCAGTGCTTGGAGCAACTGTTTGTCAGTAGCAATGATTTCCAGCTCGCGTTCGCGGTGATGGTACCAGTCATCCACAGAGGCGCTGAGGTTACTGATTTCAGTGCTCAGGAAGTAGGAAAGTTTTTCCTGTGTATCTTGATAGATCGAGCGGTAAAACCACACAAAAGTCAGTAACAGGATGATGATAACGATACCCCCGCTCAGGAAAAGCTGAGCTAGCGTATAGCGTGATTCCTGACTGGCCAGGCGGAGGTTGTTAGCCATTTAATCCTCATCAAGTCTGCATTTCAAAGATGGACTTGTATTTGGTGTCTTCTTGAACGACGTGTTTTACCCACCAAAAGCGCAGAAGTCGGAAAAAATCGGTTTTGTAGAAACTAGGATCTGCCTGGCATTTAAGCACCACAAACTCAGCCTGTTTGATGAGGCGTGCATGCATGTCTTTGTGCATTTTCAGCCTCGGGTAGTCAGCCTCTATGAGCAGGGCTTCTTCTTGCTCGATGTGGTGTTTGATGTAATGTTGAAAGCGCCTAGCAATGTCTTCGTACTCGTTACCTTCATGGTGATTCACCACAAGGTCGTAGGTATCGTTAATAATGGCGAGCAGTTCCTTATTACTTTCATCCAACTCGTGATGACCGACGGTAAATCGGTCTTGCCATTTGATGAATTTCTTGCGGTTATCTGGTTCAGGCTGCCCCTCCGCCGCGGGTGGGATAATCGGCTCCTGTGACAAAAACTCTGGCGAGATTGGAGCCTTGTGCTCATGAATAACCTCATCGACCTCTTTGAGTATCTCATCGGTAAAAGCGACGGTGCCATTCATCTGGAATGCCGTGGATTTTGCGGGGTCTTGCTCATACATCGAAAAGTAATGCTCAACAGTTTTCTTGGGTTTGGCTTGTAATGAAAGCTGGTTGATGCGTTCCTGAAGCGATTGTCTGTTGACGGGTTTAACCAGAAAAGCGTCAACATCGAAAGCGATACACTGGGCAATCACACTCTCGGATGCATTGGCGGTCAGAATGATGATAGGAATATCATGAGGCAGTCCATAGCGCCCACTACGGATCAGCCGCAGCATTTCAAGGCCATCAATAGGTTCCATCTGTAAATCCGTGATGATGAACGATGGACGTTCATGGTAGAGCTTGGAGATTGCATCAGCGCCATCAATAGCCATGATGCAATCATTAAAGCCGAGAGACTTCGCCATAATCGCGATGGTCTCCCGGATCATTTCATGGTCATCAACAACTAAGCACTTTTCCAGCATTTACAACCCCGTCAAACATATACTCTCCCTTATTAAGGAATAGTCTAGAGGGCTGATTTTTCAATGAAAGAGAGGTCGGTTTTAAAAATGAGATTATTAATTCTGATACAGATCTCGTTAGCGGATTAACCAGAAGAAAATCATTGAAATTACGACCGTTTTCAGAGTGCCGAGACGCATCAGGCTGAGTGCACATACGAATACTCCCGCCAACAGGAAAGGATTGTCGAGTGATATGTCGATGTTTCCCTGAGGGAAAAGAACAATGGGCACGACTAATGCGGTGAGAACGGCCGGTGCTGAATATTTCAAAATTCGTTGCATCACTGGTGTGACCCGGAAGGGAATGCTCTGAGCGAGAAAGAAGTAACGAACTGAAAAGGTAATACAGGCCATGCCAATGATCAGAAGCCAGGTATTCATTTGCTTTTCTCCCCATCTTTTTTGGTGCGAGTGGGCATAACGCTTTCACAAACAAACCCTGCCATCATGCCTGTTAGGGCAGCAGCGATGAGTGAATTGCCAAAACCTGCCAGTGTAAATATCGTCATGGCTGCAAACGAGACCAACACACAAACCAAGACAGGAATATCTTTGATGGTTGGGATCACCAAAGCGAGGAAAGTCGCGGCAATGGCAAACTCCAACCCTAGTTCTTCGATGTTCTCAAACTGGGTTCCACCGAGCACACCCAACAAGGTGGCAAGATTCCAGCATAAATAGAAAAAGGCGCCACTGAACAAGGCGTAGTGTTTATCAAATTGACCTGTCTTCTCTATTTGAGCCGCACACAGTGCATACATCTCGTCGGTCAACAGAAAGCCGAGAGCAACCCGCCATCTAAAGGGTAACTGACGGATGTACTGACGGAAATTCACCGAGTAGAGCAGGTGGCGGGCACTGATGACAAAGGTGGTACCAAACAACGTACTCCCTGGCATCCCCGCGCCCATCATGGTAACTCCAGAAAGCTGCGCAGCACCGGCAAAAACAAACAATGACATGGCTTGTGCCTGCAAGGGAGTTAATCCCATTTGGACGCCCAGTGAGCCACACAGCACACCCCATGGGATCACCGCCACGCTGAGCGGAAACATGTCAGCGCAGGCACTGAGCCAAACTCTATTCTTCATGGTTAATGCGGGATTGTCCTTGTTCATGCGAATCCTTCGATTTATCCGAATGCGGGAGAATGCTTTCAGTTTTATCAGCCACCCGAATCGAAGAATTGCACAAAATTGCTTTCTGGTATTGCTTGGGCGTGACGCCAATTGCGCGGCGAAAATGACGGTGGAAATGGCTTTGATCGTGGAAGCCGCATGAAATGGCGCAGTCGGCAAGACTGAAACCGTTTTTCATCATGTGTTGCGCCCGGCGGACACGTTGCTGGATCTGGTAGGCGTGAGGCGGTAATCCATATCGAGCTTTGAATTGTCTGACCAAGTGATAAGGGCTGACGCCAGAAAGCTCACTCAATGCTTCCAGACTGACGGCTTCTGTGGCGTTTTGATGCAGATATTCGCGCACCAAATCCAGTTTGGGACCGATCTTGACGATGTCTTCTGGCAACTGTGGGCGCTTGTTAAACCGGCATGTCAATGAAAGCAACACATGATGGGTGAAGGTTTCAGTGAGCAGTGGGTCTTCATTGCTTCGCAAAAGGGAGAAGAGCATTAAAAGTTGGTTTGATAACTTGGGGTCTTCTTCAACGGCGAAAGGAAAATACGGCACTTTGGATGCCAAACCAAGATCTTTGGAAACCGACTCGAATTGCGCCTCTGTCGGGTACATGGCTTCGTACGTCCAGCCACCTTCGGTCGCAGAGTGACCATCATGAACTTGGTCCGCATTAACAAGAATAATGCTACTGGCTGGCGCGACGTGATAACCACCGGTTCGCCAAAAACGCTGCGCGCCCTTGCGAATGACACCGACGGTATAACCCTCATGCGTATGGCGGGAAAAAGCTTGTTTCTCGTAGGTAGCTTCCAACACCTCCAAGCCGCCTAAAAGAGGGGACGATTCGAATTTCGCGCGTTCCATTGCACTCCTTGCTTCACCTAAAGAAGGATCGATCACCAGAATCTTAGGAGTATACCGAAAGCAGCCGTTAAAAATTTGTACAAAATTGCGATAGCGGCAGCGGGCGAAATGAAAAAAGAGGAATGTTTGGTATTCAGATAAAGAAAAAGGACGCCGCGAGGGCGTCCTTTCAAATTCTCTGCGAGAAGAAAAATTATGCTTTTTCTACGTTTGCAGCTTGTGGGCCTTTTTGGCCTTGTTCGATTTCGAATACTACTTTTTGGCCTTCAGCCAGAGTTTTGAAACCTTCGCCAGTGATAGCGCGGAAGTGAACGAAAACGTCTGGGCCATTTTCTTGCTGAATGAAACCAAAACCTTTTTCTTCGTTAAACCACTTCACGGTACCGGTAGATTTAGACATGTTGTCTCCTGAATATATTTCCATTTGTAACATTGCGCGAACGCATTAAGACCTTTTATTAATGAATCACTTATGGTGGCAAATGTAGCGAATATCTTCAGGACAACTTACTTTTGCGAAGGTAGGGTGTAACGAAGTTTTCAATTGCAGCATAAAGAGCTCTATTAACCAGGCCGAACGATAGTACCACAGAGGTGCCAATTGTATAGCTAATTTATGACTCTTCTGCGTCACCTTGTGCTTTAGGTCCGCTCTTTCTTCGCAAAACGCACTGAAAGTTGGCGAAAATAAAGACAAGTTAAAAATAGTCTGATTTCGTGGAAAAGAAAGTGAGACATCTCTCGATTTTCGAAAGGAAAAGTGTATTTGTTCTAAGAATCATAATGTTAGGCGTCTCTTTAAGGCGAAATTGTCACAGAGTTGTCAAATATCCAGTCAAAAACGACCTACCCTATTGAGACAGCCAGTTCTGATGTTTCGAACCCGTCACTGTTTGAGTAAATGGAAAAAAATAAAATCATCAATAAAGAATCGAAAGTTCGGGAGGACTTTAAGTGAAAATTGGGATTGATCTGGGCGGCACAAAAATCGAAGCCGTTGTTTTAAACAATAGCGGTGAACAGGTTTTTGTAGAGCGTGTTCCTACGCCACAGCATGACTATCAGGGAACGTTGGACGCCATAAAAGGGCTGGTCGATCGGGCAGAAGCTGCGGTTGGTGAACAGTGCTCCGTCGGTATGGGGATCCCAGGCACACTTTCTCCGGTGACCGGGAGAGTAAAGAATGCCAATTCAGTCTGGCTCAACGGCCAGCCACTCGATAAAGATTTGGGTGCTCTCCTTGGCCGGGAAGTTCGTATCGCGAACGACGCAAACTGTCTGGCGGTCTCTGAAGCCGTTGATGGCTCAGGTGCTGGTAAACACATGGTGTTTGGCGTGATCATCGGTACAGGTTGTGGGGGCGGTATTTCGATTGATGGCAAAGTCCATGCTGGTGGTAACGGTGTGGCAGGGGAGTGGGGACATAACCCATTGCCTTGGCAGAACGACCAAGACAGACATCATGCGGAGCATATTCACTGCTATTGTGGACGCCCAAGTTGCCTGGAAGTGTTTATCTCCGGCACCGGGTTTTGGAAAGATTTCGAGTTAATGCATGACGAAACCCTGCGTGGACCAGAGATCATGGCACGTGTTGCGGAAGGTGATGAAGCGGCAGAAGCCTGTATTCAGCGTTATGAAGATCGTCTAGCCCGGGCACTGGCTTCTGTGGTGAATGTGTTGGACCCGGATGTGATTGTGCTGGGTGGTGGTATGTCTAACGTTGAACGCTTGTACACCAATGTGCCAAAGCTTATGAAAAAGTGGGTGATGGGTGGCGAGTGTGATACACCCATCGTGAAAGCCAAATACGGCGACTCCAGCGGCGTACGTGGCGCAGCCTGGCTCTGGTAAAGATTCATAGTGGCATGGCGTCCTCCGCAATGCTCTCTTCCTCAATTTTCTCTCTTACGCCAACCTCAGCGAATGTCTCTATAGTTACAAGGTAATTCTCATTTCTAATACTTCAGTATTTGATGGCATTTTAAGGGGACGTATGAAGATCATTTTTGCGGACGATATGGCAGACATGCGCGAGGGTATCATTGAGTCTTTGGATGCAATAGAAAAAGACTTTGGGCCTTTTGAAATTCTGGGGCAGGCGAAAGATGGCAGGGAGCTTATCTCTATGGTTGAACGCAATCCCTCCGTCGATTTGGTCTTAACAGACTTGCGGATGCCAAACATGGATGGCCTATCTGCGCTGGTGTACTTGAGAGCGAACTGCAACATCAAAAATATCGTCGTCATCTCCAGCGAGAGTCTGGTTTCTATCTCACAGGCAGAGAAGATAAAGGTGGACGCCGATACAGAGGAAAAGCTGGCGTTGCTCGATAAAATTGCCCACCGCGTCATTGATGACGAGGTCGTGGAAGGCAAAATCAGTTCCATTCTGATTGGCTGTGAGAAGCTCAGACTGGATCCTATTCAGGTGGTCGAGTATTACGGCGCCACTGGCTATATGCGTAAGCCCATCACAAAAAGAAAAATGCGTGGTTTGTTTGAAGAACTGAACAAAACAGACTCCTTCATTAATATCGGTATTGTTTGAAGCCGTTAACTGGTTATCTGTTCGCTTCAGCAGATAACCGCCCTTCCTCCACGCTTTTCCCCTCTCTTTCATGCTGTTATTGATGCTGTATGCGTGCGTTTAGTGCCTATTGATAGCTTTGACATTGAGACGTGCTGGCCTACTGTTAAATCAATACCTCAACATTTTCTCAAAAATAAAACATGAGGGTGTCGTCGTCATCGGGTGTTCCCAACCCGTTGTTTTTGTTTTAAGCCTGATGCTTGAAGGGCAAGTCATGGACAGTGTAGCTGAGTGTTATCCGGACAAAGGGTTCGACCTGAGTACTGGATCCAAAGAAGCCGATCATCACAGCGGAACGAGGTTAAAACAGAAAAACCTCATCTTCTCGCTGGATGAAGAGCAATACGGAATCCCGCTTTCTTCTGTGAAAGAAGTGATTGGCATGGTGAAAGTCACGCCCATTCCTCATATGCCTTGCTTCTTCAAAGGTCTTATCAATCTTCGCGGGAAAATCATTTCTGTTATTGACCTCAGGCTAAAGCTCGGGCTTGAAGAGAAAGCCTATGAGCCCAAGAAAACCGCCATCATCATCAGTGATGTTAATTCCCTGACTGTAGGAACCATAGTGGATGATGTGAATGAGGTTGTGGGTTTCACGGATGAACAGATTGAAACCAAGCTTGAGATATCCAGCAGCATCAAGCGCGAATATATCCATGGTGTGGCAAAGGCGGATGATAACAGCCTGGTGTTGTTGCTCGATATTCTCAACGTACTCGAGCCGGAAGAACTGGATCTGATTAGCAAGCAAGTATCTGCGCCGCCAACGTCAGGCAGTGTGGATTTTGATATTTAGCAGAGGACACAAGTCATGCTGGAAAAGCTTTCCTTAAGGGCAAAGATTGTTTTGGGCAATGCAGTAGTGCTTCTGTTCCTTATCACGCTTGGGCTCTTGAGCCTCAAAAGCATTAAAAATCTTAGCGCCACAGAAAAGTGGGTGGAGCATACCCATGAGGTTATCAATAAAGCGCAAAACCTGATTGCCGCCGCCATCAACATGGAAACGGGTATGCGGGGCTATTTATTGGCAGGGGAAGAGCAGTTTCTTGAGCCCTACAATGAGGGACAAAGGGAATTCGAAAATATCGCCAAAGAGCTCAAAGAGAAGGTCAACGATAACCCCCAACAGGTTTCTTTGCTGGAAGATATGGAAGCTATTATTGCTGACTGGCAACGTAATGTGACTGAAGATGCGATATTACTGAGACGCTCCATTGGTAGTGCTAAAACGATGAACGACATGAGCATGACCGTGGGTGAGGCGAAAGGGAAAGCTTATATCGACAGACTGAGAGAACTGATCGATAGCTTCATTGCCCAACAGCGAGTGATATCAAATCAAAATTTCTCTTCTTCCCAGCTTGATGGTGACGTCGTTGCCAGTGCTCTGCTGATTAAGGTGGCGGCGCTGGATATGGAAACGGGGATGCGAGGATTTTTGCTCTCAGGACAAGAGGCTTTTCTTGAACCCTACGTACATGGAAATAGCCAGCTAAACCGCTTGTTGATGAGCCTCAAATTGGAAGTGAGGGACAACCCGATTCAGCTTTCCGTGCTGGAAAACATCGAAGAAGTGGTTGCTGACTGGCGAAGTAATGTGGCTGAAAGCTATATCGCATTAAGACGCGAGATTGGCGATGCCAAAACCATGGACGACATTTCTGATTTGGTGGCACAGGAGCGTGGGAAGCAGTATTTCGACAAGTTCAGAAGCTTAATGGACACTTTCATTGAGCGGGAAGAAACCCTCATGGCTGCGCGAACGCAAGCTGCGCATGAAAGTGTCACCAATACTTACATCACTATCATCGCAGGTATGGTATGTGCAGTGATTGCCTCCATTATCGTTGCTTACTTTTTGAGTGCGGCGATCATGCGTCCGTTTAGAGACATCTTCAAAGGCCTGACAGTGTTCAGTTCTAAGGAACTGGAAGAATTAAGTGAATCTTTCAATGACGTAGTAAAACGCATGAATACTGGGGCATCGAACGTCGCGATGATTGCTGGAAACATTGAAGATGTCTCCCAGAACCTTTCTCAAATCACCAACAGACAGGCCAGCTCAGTAGAGGAAACATCAGCCAGTGCTGAGGAAATTTCCAGCATGGTGCAGAACAATGTTCAATCGGCCGAACATTCACGGGATCTGTCACAAGAGGTTGGGGAAAGGATGACAGATCTCGACGAGGCCATGTGTCAGATTTCCGAATCCAACCACAAGATTTCAGAGTTGGTGAAGATTATCGCTGAGATTGGGGCGAAGACAGAAATCATTGATGAAATCGTCTTCCAGACCAAATTACTCTCGTTCAATGCCTCGGTCGAAGCTGAAAGGGCGGGTGAGCATGGCAGAGGATTTGCTGTCGTCGCTCAGGAAGTGGGAAATCTGGCTCAAATGAGTGGGAAAGCCGCGACAGATATTTCTGCCATCGTGAAACAAAGCATCAATGAAGCCGAAACGATCGCCAAAGAAAATACCAGCCGAGTGGAAATGGTGGCGCGATTGTTTCTGAAACGCGCCAACAGGCCCAATCGATGGTGGAAGGCGCGACCAATATTTTTGAAGCGTCCAACGAGCAAGCCAGAGGCATTCAGGAAATCAGTAATGCGGTTGAGTCGATTAACAAAGCCACACAACATGCAGCGTCCATTGCTGACCAGGCTTCGAACTCAAGTTCTGACTTGACCAGACAAGCTGCAGACCTCAACAATCTGGTCTCGCACCTGAGCAACTTCCTGTGTGGGCACGACGTGGAAACCAAGGAAGAGAGCCAGCAACAAACACCTAAGAACTGGCAGGAAAACCTTGAGCCGGATTACAGCCGCCCCAGCAGTGTTCGCCCAGCTAAGGTCATCAGTGATGATGTATCCATGGAAGGGGATAACGACAGCGCCTGGAACCGATTGTAAGTAACGCGGTGGCCTATGGTGCAGAAAGTCGACCCTCTTAACGTCAAAGCGCTTGATAACGTGACTGAAAATGTCAGCCGCTTTGATGTTTCCCGGGCGAAGCTGTCCTCAAGCGAATTCCGGCACTTTGCAGATTTGATATACCACCACGCGGGGATCCGAATCTCTCCCGACAAACGCACCATGTTGGAAAGCCGTCTTAACAAACGTCTCTTCGCACTCAAAATCCACTCATTCAAACAATATGCCGACTACCTGAAAGCCGACATGAGTGGACGGGAATTAACGGAATTCACCAACGCCATCACCACCAACAAAACCGAATTCTTTCGGGAGGCCTACCACTTTGAGGTGTTGAAAAAGGATATAGTCGCCCGTCATCACTCAGACTCCGTGTTTATCTGGTCAGCGGCCTGCGCCAGCGGGGAGGAGCCTTATTCCATTGCCATGACATGCGATGAACTCCAACAGGAACTCCCCGGTTTTGAAGGCAAAGTCCTAGCGACTGACATTGATACTCAAAGGCTCGCGATGTGTGAGAGCGGCCGTTACGAAAAAGAAAGGGCGAGCGAGATCCCCATTCAGTTCAGGCACCAATACGTTACCTTCTCTGACAATCCGAATGACGACACATTTGAGATGGCTGATGTGCTCCGGCGTCAAATCAAATTCCGCCAACATAACCTGATTCATTTCTCTGACAAGTTTGGCATTCAGTTTCATTACATTTTCCTCCGCAATGTCCTGTTTTACTTTCCTTCTGCGACGGGGGAAAAAGTCGTCCGTTCTTTGTTGAGTCAGCTACAGCCAGGGGGGCTGATTTTTGTTGGTTTGACAGAAACATTGAACAATATGGAGCTTGGGATAGAGCAGGTAGGCACCTCTGTTTATAGGAAGGTGGCAACGAAAGGGTGTGGCGATGGCTGATACCCAAGTCAGCTCTGGTGAGCTGTGTTTCTTCTTTCGCAAAAATGCCTGGATGCAGACGTTGGTAGGCACTTGCGTCACGGTTTGCGTTTGGGACAAGGAAAACCGAAGTGGCGGTATGTGTCACTACCGATTGCCGAGTGCGCCGGATAACTTTTCGCAAAACAGCGATGCCAATGACTTTGGTTGTTTTGCCATTCCCAACTTACTACGTCGGTTCAAGCACACCTCTTCGCGGCTCGAAAATCTAACGGCTTGGGTGCTTGGCGGTGCCCAACTCAACGGTGGTGACTTCTTACAGTCACAGCAAATTGGCGTCAGAAACATCTCAGTCGCACTCGAACTGTTGGCACGCTATGGCGTGCCTGTGCTCGGGGTGTCAATTGGAAGCTCAGAAGGAAGACAAGTCCGTTTCAACCCCTTCTCCGGTGAAGTAGATTTTCGCTTTGTCGCTGACCAATACCTTCCGAGCAGAAATTTTCACTCAAGGAAAACCAAGTTGCACAGGGTATTTACGACGCTGACTGCGCTAAACCAAGATGCTAATGCTGAAGTGCTGGAAGACAGAGATGACCTGAGCATCGAGGGTTTTCCTGATGTCGAAACCTTGTTTGAGGAAGCCTCAAAATTGGCGCCGGATGCGATTGTGATCGATACCCATCAGCTTTCAGGAATTCAAAGGTTAGGTGGAGTAAAGAGCGGGGAGAGTGTTCCCACCATTGTGATTTCTCCAAACGTAAGAGCTCTCACAGGCGCTGAATTCCGCAGAATCAATCAGGCGGTGGGCAGGTACCAATTTGTGGCGACACCGACCACCTTTAATCAGGTTTTGACCTCTGCGCTTGCGACAAAAGCCTGGCTGTATGAAATGGGGAAGTGGGCAGACATGCTCGAACCACGCCAACCCCCAGTTCCTGTCGATACTGTGGTGCTCCTTGGCGCGTCAACCGGGGGAATAGATGCTCTGGATTGCGTGGTAAAGAATCTCCCAAGTCCCTTTCCGCCCGTTTGTATTGTTCAGCACATTCCGTCCGACTATTCCCACTCGTTGGCGGAGAAGCTCAATAAATCGTCCCGGCTCCGTGTGCGTGAAGCAGAAGATGGCGTCCTGCTTGAAAGTTCTCATGTGTATGTGGCTCCGGGAGGAAAGCATCTCAGGCTTATGCAGCTACCGGATGAGCGAGTGGTAGTGAGGATTACCGACGAGCCGTTAGTCAATGGCTTTCGACCGTCAGTGGATTACCTGTTTCAGTCTGCGCTCAGGATCAAAAAACTCAAGAAAGTGGCTGCCTTGATGACTGGGATGGGAAGGGACGGCGCCAAGGGACTGCTGAGCCTAAAACGTGATGGCGCATTCACCATCGCGCAGGATAAAGAGAGCTGCGCCGTTTATGGCATGCCAAGAGCGGCGAAAGAGCTGGGAGCAGTATGCCGAACCGTTCCTTTGATTGGCATCGCAGGTGCGATTGAAGCGGCGGTGAAATCATTTCAAACGCCGGGTTCAGAAAACCTATCCAAAACGGCGGCAATGAATGGGGATGAAGGATGAGAAGAAAAGCATCGCAAACGACCCATTTAAAAGCACTGGCAGAGAAAGCTCAGCATATTGAAGCACTGATAGATGACACAGCGTCACTTGCCAAAGTGAATGAAGAAATCGAACAGTTCATGACTTTCCATGAGGGTTACCAAGCCAATGACATGACGCCTTATCGCGGTGTCGATGATTTGCTGCTGAATATTCAATCGCTGACAGATTATCTGGCAGCAGAAAACAGCGAGCTGGATGAGACGCTCAGCGAGCTGTTAGCTCGTGCCATTCATTCGGTGGCTGAGGACTTCCGCTCGTTTATCGACGGTAAGCCGAATGAGGAATACAGCGAGATCAAAGAAGCCTTACTGGCCGAGATGGCGACCTGTTTTCTGAATAAGGAAACGTTCGATATCCGTTTCTGTGAAGATACCTTTGCGTTTGAAGGTGATGTGGCGGATGAGTTGGCTTATCTCTGTTCTTTGGTTGAACCGGAAGGCCAGGAAAATACATCGAAGACAGTGTCAGGACGTAAGTTTCTGTCAAAAACCAAGGCGCCAACGAACTCCCCTCTCCAGTCGAATTTCGAGCAGACTACACGTGTGAAATCCCAGCTGCTCGAAAAGCTGATGAGTCATACCGAAGAACTGGTTCAGATACGCAATATGATGGTCGATTTGGCCGATCAGGAAGACAACCAGCGCTTGACAGAGCTTTCTAACAAGTTGATGACCATCTCTGACAACATGCTGGGGGATCTGCTGAAAACCCGGATGCGCCCCATCGGCAATTTATTGAGTAAATATCGGAGAATGGTGCGTGATCTCTCCAATGAGCTGGGGAAGAAAGTCGACGTTGAGATCATCGGTGAGAACATCGAGCTCGATAGCAATGTATTGGATGCCATTAATGAGCCGATGACCCACCTGGTGAGAAATGCGGTTGACCACGGTTTTGAAGTGCCTGATGAACGCATTGACGCAGGGAAACCAATGATTGGCCGACTGCTCATTCACGCCTACAACGAATCGGGCAAGGTCGTCATTAACATTCAGGATGATGGCAAAGGTATCGATACCCAGAGAGTGCTGAATAAGGCCATCAGCACGGGGGTGATTTCACAAGAGCAAGCGGCCCGGATGTCAGACAAAGAAACCATGGAACTGATTTTCCACTCTGGGCTTTCCACATCAGAGCAAGTGAGTTCTGTATCGGGTCGCGGCGTGGGAATGGACGCAGTGAAACGCAAAGTGGAGGAGATAAAGGGCACTGTTGATATCTACTCCGAGTTTGGTATCGGTACTGAAGTTTCACTGATGTTCCCACTAACAATGGCAACGCTGAAAGTGGCTTTGCTTCAAATCGGTGGTTTGAATTACGCCATCCCGTCTTCTGAAATCTCTGGGATTGTTGGTGTCAGCCGTGATGACGATGAAATTTCCATCCGGTTTGATAACGGTGCTGCCACCATGCTGAGGAAAGGCACCGTCACGCCGTTGATTGAAGCGAAGGATTATCTTGGGGCGTTGGCGAATGAGGAAAGCTTTCAGTCTTTGTATGAACAAGGGAAGTCAGTCAGTGTGGTGACCTTTAAGGATAGGGGGCAGCACTGGGGGTTGGTTGTTGATGATGTGCGCGCGTTTTTGGATATCGTGATCAAACCATTAGATAAAAGTATGAATCAGGAGAAGATTTTCTCCGGTGCCACCGTGTTAGGGAATGGTGATTTGGCACTGGTTATCAACCTGAAGAAAGTGCTGCGTTTTGCGCGCTACTGATAATCAGCGCCCTTCATCCGGGTTGCTGATTTTGTTCTTATACTTAAGACAGATACGATTTCTAGATTGGGGTGACAGATGAAAGTTCTCGGAAGCTTTTTGCTGGAAGCGGGATTGATTTCAGCCTCCGATCTTGCCGACGCCATGGTTGAGCAGGTGCGAAAAACACCACACAGCGTAGAGATTCTCTATGAGAAAGGCCTGATTTCTCCTGAGCAGCTTCTTGCGATTGTTACGCTTCAAAATGATGAAAACTTGGATTTTAGAACCGCTTGCCTGCAGCTTAATATCTGGAAAAGTGAGTTTATCGACATCATCAATAAAGAAGTCGAAAAACGCCGGGGAACCTTGGGTCAACTGCTTGTAGAAAGGGAGCTTATCGACCCACCTGTTTTGCTGTCAGTGATTAAGCAATATCATGCCTACCGTTCTGAAAATAATAACGACTTTGCGCTTTTCTCCGAAAATGCCATTTTGGATTTGGCTGAGGAATCTGGCAGTGACGGTGCGCCCGCGATTAACTATGAGCCGGATTTCTCGCAAGCGTCTGAGGGCAACACTTCCGAATATCTGGATCTGTTCTCAGAAGAAAAAGAGATCGCTCTCGAGTTGATGATACTGGCGATTGAAAAACTGGGAAGCGACAAAAGCGAAGATTCTCCAGAAGAGCTGTTGGATAAGTTCTTCACTGAATATCACTCACTGAAAGGAACGGCGAGAGGGATTGGGGCTGTATTGACGGAAAACCTAATCCACGAATCAGAGGATGTTCTTGCGTTCTATAAGCGCTTCCTGCACAAGCTTGAGAGTTCGGATTTCTCTGCCTTGGCAGCAGTGAACCTTAATGTGTTAGATGTGCTGAGCCAGCTGAGGAATGAACTGGTCGTCGCGGAATCCGAGCAGAGCTTCTGGGGTAAAGAGGATAAGAAAGCGAAATACCTCAAAGTGCTGGAGGATATCCATAAGCTCAATCATGAACTTCAAGGTCGTGGTTACAAAGTGGACATTGAAGAAGTCAAAGACATGTTCTGATTTGGTGCATTAATTTTCTCCCCCCGTCTCAATTTCCATATATTGATGCACAGTGGAGGTACCCCATTCGATATGATGGGTGAAATTTCAATCAGTTGGGGTGTAACAATGGATTTTCTGGAAATCTTACCTTCACTCATCAATACCTGGGTCATTCTTGCGGTTTTGGTGGTTATTGCACTGCGTTCAGCAGTCAAATTTGTTCCTCAGAATACGGCTTATGTGATCGAGCGTTTCGGTAAATACAACAAAACCATGGAAGCGGGCCTGAATGTGCTGGTGCCGTTTATTGACCGCGTGGCTTATGTGAGAACCTTAAAAGAGCAAGCGTTCGATGTACCTTCACAGTCGGCAATTACCCGTGACAACATCTCGCTGGTTGTGGACGGCGTGCTGTACATTAAGGTGCTGGACCCTGTGAAAGCGTGTTATGGCGTTGATGATTACATCTTCTCCGTGACTCAACTGGCGCAAACCTCTATGCGTTCTGAGATCGGCCGTATGGAGCTGGACAAAACCTTCGAAGAGCGCGAAAGCCTGAACACGGCTATCGTATCTGCTATCAACGAGGCGGCGCAGCCTTGGGGTGTGCAGGTGCTGCGTTACGAGATTAAAGATATCGATCCGCCTCGCTCAGTATTGGATGCGATGGAGCGTCAAATGAAAGCAGAGCGTGAGAAACGTGCTGCGATTTTGGAATCAGAAGGTGCACGTCAGGCAGATATCAACGTCGCTGAAGGTCAGAAGCAAGCGCGGGTATTGGCAGCGGAAGCAGAAAAGTCCGAGCAAATCCTGAAAGCAGAAGGTGAAGCTCAGGCGATTCTTGCAGTTGCACAAGCGCAGGCGGAAGCACTGGAAGTGGTAGGCCGCACAGCAGCAACAGAAGAAGGCCAAAAAGCGATTCAGCTTGACCTTGCTGACAAAGCGATTGAAGCGAAAAAAGCGATTGCGAAAGAATCTTCGGTGGTCTTGTTGCCTGATAGCCAATCGAGCGCAGCATCTCTGGTGGCGGAATCAATGAGCATTATCAATAAGCTGAATGCTGGGAAGTAAGCGATGGATTTAATGTCATACCTGCAAACCAATCTGGCGGAATCGACCATTATTATCGGTCTGATTCTTCTGATCATCGAAGTCTGGCTATTGGGGCTTTCAACCATTGTCCTGCTGGCACTCGGTGTGTCTGCGATTGTCACGGGTGGATTGGTATGGGCAGGCGTTTTCCCAGAGACCCTAACCGCAGTCATCGCTGGTTCAGGTATTGGCGCAGGTGTGCTAACAGCAATCTTATGGGGACCGCTCAAACGTTCGCAAAAAGGCCCTCGCCGCGAGTACAACATTCACAGCGACTTTATCGGTCTGGTGTTTGATCTTGAAGAGCAGTTAGATGCGGATCATCCCGTCACGGTGAAATACTCAGGTGTTAGCTGGAAACTTGTACTTGGCCCAAAACACCGAACCAACGTTGTACCTGTCGGTGGTTCGGTGAAAGTGATAGCTGTTGATGTTGGCAAGTTTATGGTTGAGCCTGTAGACGTTCAGAGTAGCGAATCCTGAAATCGCTTTAATTTGTCGAAAAATGAAAAGGAAGCTGATTAGCTTCCTTTTTCTTTGGGAGCAAAAAAATCTAATAAACAAAGCACCTTGCACTGTGTCACTTGGGTATAGTCGATATCGCAGCCTATGCTATACCCAAACACCCGAAGATGATGCAGGATTCAGCGCGTATCTTCAGGTTGTTTGGGTATAAACCTTAGTGAATTCAGACAGGGTGAGAGTTGATGAGCAAAGTGTGGTTAACGGGAGATGCGGTCGTTGATTTGATCCCCGATACGGAAATGACTTATCTGAAATGCCCCGGCGGTGCGCCTGCCAATGTGGCGGTTGCTGTGGCAAGGCTAGATGGGAACGTGGGATTCTTTGGCCGTGTTGGAAACGATCCTTTTGGTCGTTTTCTGGCGCAAACGCTGGAAAATGAAAAGGTAGACGTTGGCCACCTCGTTTTGGATGAAGACAAGCGCACTTCAACCGTAGTGGTTGATTTAGATGACAGCGGCGAGCGCAGTTTCACCTTTATGGTGAAGCCGAGTGCTGACCAATTCATGCAGCCAGAAGATATCCCTTCCTTTGGCACGGGAGACTGGTTACATACCTGTTCTATCGCCCTTGCGAATGAGCCGACACGCGGCAGCACTTTCGAGGCAATGACACGTATTAAAACGGCTGGCGGCTTCGTCAGCTTCGACCCTAACCTGCGCGATGAGGTTTGGCAGAACCAAGCTGAGATAATTCCCGTTGTCATGCGTGCTGTTGCTATGGCGGATGTGGTGAAATTCTCGGATGATGAATTGTTGTTCCTGACCCAGAAAAGTGAGCTGGAAGAAGCTTTGGCCGATGTGAAAGCGCTCGGCGTTCCGATGATTCTTATCACTCAGGGTAAAGAGGGGGCTTGGTTGGTGATGGATGATGTTCAATCGCTTGTCACCGGAAAAGTCGTGAGCCCGGTTGATACCACAGGAGCGGGGGATGCGTTTGTGGGTGGCTTGCTGGGGTATCTTTCCCGTCTTTCCGGTGATAGCTGGAAACACGCAGAAATGGCAAAAGAGGCGGTGATCTGGGCAAATGCCTGTGGTGCATTAGCGACCACACAAAAAGGTGCGATGACCGCACTGCCAGACTTAGCGAGCCTTCAGGCTTTTATCGACGATTAATCATGTTTTTTCCGCTTCGGCTCTGGAAGCAGCGGCTTGGTTCAAAGCTTCAATCAGATCAGCGCGGCTTAGGGGCTTGGTGAGGTAATTATCCATGCCCGCATTGATTGCCCGTTCAAAATCTTCTTTTCCGGCATGGGCGGATAGCCCAATGATGTGTAGGTGGGGGATATCATGTTCCTGCCCGAATTGACGCAAACGTGCGGTCAGCTCATAGCCATCGATAGTTGGCATCGAAATGTCAGTGATAAGGATGTTGAACGGGTTCTTTTTGTAGTAGGCAATCGCCTCCTTACCGTTCTCAAAATAAACAACGTTGTCTGTTACCCCGGCAAGAAATATTTTGGTGACTTCCCGGTTGTATTCGATGTCATCGACCACCGCAATGGACAATGATTGCAACGCTGAATGGTCATTTTGTGTTTTGACCGGTTGGGAGGTCATCGCGGAAGGTTCCATCATCAAACTGAGTTGCAATTCTTGCAGTAGCTGACCCATGCGAAGAGGCTTGACGATAAATCTTTGCTCAATGCCATCCGGATTTCGCTCAAAATCAGCTAAATTTGGGATCACGCCAACCCAAGGACAGTAAGGCTCAGGAAGAAGATCCGCTGCATCGGAGGCGAGAATGACAGCGGCATCAAATGTTGTCTTCGATGCTTCCAGCACGTCCGGTGTTGTCAGGTAAGTCAGTTTTGCCTGCCAATGGGTAAAATAGCGATCAATGATTGGGCGATGTAAAGGGTCTGCATTGATCACGGCGATGTGTTGGTTTATCAGCGCGCCTTGGGTGCTTTCTAAATCCTCAAAGGTGGGTAAGGTGAGGGAGAAAGAAAATATACTTCCCTTACCGAATTCAGACTGTACTTCCAGCTCAGTACCAAACAGTTCAAGCAGGTTTTTCGTGATGGAAAGCCCCAGCCCTGTTCCTTCATAGCGACGGGTCGTGGAGCTATCAACTTGCTCAAATGCCTTGGTCACTTCTTCAATTTTGTCTTCCCGAATACCAATGCCAGTGTCTTCGATTGAAAAGGTGAACGTGGTGTTGCGGCTCTGAGGGTCATACTCGCCGCGCAACTGGAAACGGATGTAACCATGCTCGGTAAACTTGACGGCGTTACTCAGTAGATTGTTAAACACCTGACGTAACCGTAGCTCGTCGGTTTGCACCTCGGTATTCAGACTGGGGGGAATATCGATAACCACCAGCAAATCTTTGCGCGCTGCGGCAAGGGCAGCAAGAGAAGCGGCTTCTTCGATGGTATCGGCCAGACAGAATCTTTCTGAGTCCAGCTTTAACTTCTTTGCCTCCAGTTTGGAGAAGTCGAGAATATCATTGATAAGCTGCAACAGGTCTTTGGCTGAGGAATTGATAATGCCGGCAAACCCGGCTTGCTCCTTGGTTAAGGAGGACTCCTTCAGCATTTCAGACATGCCGATGATGCCGTTCATTGGGGTGCGGATCTCATGGCTCATATTGGCAAGGAATTGTGATTTGGCTTCGGTGGCATGACGGGCGGCAGAAGCGGCTTCTTTGAGCATTTCTTCGAATTCGTGGCGCTCGCTGGCATCACGGACAATCAACACATACCGGTCAGTAACTCCCGCGGCATTGATGATAGGGAAGGCGGTAATTTCAGTCTGCAATGCCTCACCAGTGCAGGTAAAGCATTCTGCCCTGACGGTCACTCTCTCGCCCTTATTGATAGCCTCCTGCAGTTGGTAGGCACCAACTTCAGTCGTATGTTCACCGAACAGGAGTACCTGAAAATCTTTGTCACAGGTTTCCCGTTCTTGGTACCCGAGCAACTCATTGAGTGCGTCATTTGATAGCGCCACATAGCCACCCAGATCGGTAATCAAATAGGCTTCATGGGATTGTTCAACGATTTCTGCCAGCATTTTGTTTTGTGCAGCAAGTTGCTTGAATCGGTTCTTTTCTCGCGAAAGCTCTTCATAGGTATGGGAAAGGGCGACTGACATATCATTAAAGGCATTGGCGACCTGTGCCACTTCATCTCTGCCTTCTACGGGCACGGTTTCGCCAGGGCCATTTTTCTGGATTTTCAGAGCGCCTTCCCGAAGCGTCAACAATTGTTTGGTCAGTAATGAGCCGAAGGCCAGAGAGAACAGCGCTACCAACACCATTTCAAGTGCTGCGATGGAAACAGCGTATTTCTGAGCATCATCGATAAGCTGACTGAATGCGCTAACATCTAATCCTACTTCAATCTGGCCGACGACATAGTCATCGATAGCGACCGGGTGGCGGATATCATAAATCCCATCAATTGCATCAGAGGGCGACTGCGCATAATCCGGTGCAACAGCGTCATTACCAAGGGTATTGGATTCTGCCAACACCTGCCCTTCGTCGTTCATGATTCGGATGTAGGCAATATCACCGTCACGAATCGCTTCACGGGTAAAGGCGCGGAGGTTGGCAAGGTCAGTAGAAATAATGGCGTCACGCACGGCGATGGCAAAGGTATTCGAAAGCCTGTTACCGTCATTAATGATCTGCTGCTCGTTGGAATCCCTTAGCCAGCCGATCCCCGAGACAATCAGTATCGCGAGCAAGATAAGCTCGATAAGTGCAATACCTAAAATTGTCTTTAGGCGAAACGTCATCGCTTTAAAGTCCTGTCAGTGTTATTTGGCTTCAATCACGGAAATATTGAGGGCACGGACATCATCCCAGTCATTGTCGATCGCACTTTGGAAGCCTTTGATATTCAATTTCTCCAATGCTTTTATGCCATCTGGTGTACTCGACAGCGTCAAAAATGCTTCCTGTAACCGCCGGTGCTGCTCATCTGAAAGGGACGGGTGTGAGGCAATAGCATGAGGCGTAAAGCCATCAGTGGTGTAGAGCACTTTTAGGTTGTCTTTGGCATTAGGTGGCGCCCCACCCAGTGTGCGGACAATGCCGCCTCCTGCGTCGAACAGGCCATCAGCCACGCCGAGATAGGAAGAGTCGTGGGAACCGACATAGTGAGGCTCGAACACGATACCTTTGTTTTTGAGTGTGGCTTGAGTCAGCAAGGTGGCAGCAAATGCGGCAGGTGCAGGAAAGGCCAGCCTTTTTCCATCCAAATCTTCAAGCGATGTTACGCCCGATGTTTTCCGCACTACCAGAATGCCTTTAATTCGCTTGTCTTTGGCATGGGCAATGGCTTTATAACCGGGTGATTGATTGAAAACGGTAAAGTGATAGGGGTTCATGTAAGCAATGTCATACTTCCCTTCCGCCAAACGTTTTTCAAACTCTGGGATGTTAGGTGCCGTGGCAAAGCGGATTTTTAGGCCGGAAAGTTCACTGATCTCCTTCATCACCGGGCTCCAGCTTCGGATCAGTTTGGCTGACGATTGCTGAGGGACAATACCAAAAACCAGTGGTTGGGATTCATCATCGTGGGCGCCAGCATGCGCCACGGCTTTGGTTGCAGTTATTAGAAAGGCACTGCTGAGTGCGATACCCAAGGCAAGAATAGCCTTGCTTAATCTGCGGTTACCTATTGATCTCATTGCGAATATTTCCCTATCCACTGACGTTGACTTAACTATAGTACAGTGTCTTATATTTGCGTCAGTTGCGGAGCCGAGAGGGTGTCAAGCGCACACTTTATGGCCTAAGGTGGCGAAGGGTGCTGGGCAAATTCAAGCGGGTGAGCGCTGCATTTCGGCAGTAACTAAGGTAATCTTTGCCAATACGAATTTTGAAGGTATCCAGGCTCTTGTTTCTGGGTATTGTTGGGGTTGAATAGGGAGAGTTCATGTCATCGGGAAAACTGAATACCACGCTGGTGTCTGCGGGGAGAAAATCTGAGTACTGCAAAGGCAGTGTTAACAGTGTGATTCAGCGCGCGTCATCGATTGTTTTTGATTCTGTGGCGCAGAAAAAAGTGGCGACAAAACATCGTGGGGAGCGTGAGTTATTCTACGGACGCCGTGGCACATTGACGCACTTTGCCTTTCAAGATGCCATGACTGAACTGGAAGGTGGCGCAGGTTGTGTGCTTTATCCTTGTGGCGCAGCAGCCATTGCCAACAGCATGCTCTCTTTTGTCAAAACCGGTGATCACGTTTTGATGACGGGTGGCGCTTATGAGCCAACCCAGGCCTTCTGTGACACCATTCTTGCCGATATGGGTATTGCTACGACTTATTACGACCCGATGAAAGGTGCTGATATTGGCGCTTTGGTGAAACCGGAAACCTCAGTGGTCTTTCTTGAATCACCAAGCTCTATCACCATGGAAGTGCCCGACATTCCTGCCATTGTAAAAGCAGTGCGTGCGGTGAACCCTGAAGTGGTGATCATGATTGATAATACCTGGGCAGCGGGAATTCTGTTTAAAGCGCTTGAGCATGATATTGATATCTCTATTCAAGCAGGCACCAAATACATTGTTGGGCACTCTGACGCCATGATCGGCACAGCGGTCGCTAATGCACGCACTTGGGAGCGTCTGCGCGAGCGCTCTTACCTGATGGGGCAAATGGTGGATGCGGATACCGCGTACATGGCATCCCGTGGCTTGCGAACTTTGGGTGTTCGTCTTAAGCAGCATCAGGAAAACAGCATCGCGGTAGCTCAATGGTTGAGCGCTCGCCCTGAAGTGGCGCGAGTGAACCATCCAGCATTGCCTGAAAGTGCGGGTCACGAAAACTACCAGCGTGATTTCAGTGGTAGTTGTGGCCTGTTCTCTTTCGTGCTGAAAGAGAAGCTTACCGACGAGCAGGTTGCGAATTATCTGGATAACTTCACTCACTTCAGCATGGCGTATTCGTGGGGTGGCTACGAGTCTCTGGTGCTGGCGAACCAGCCTGAAGAACTGAATGCCATTCGTCCAGTTGGCCCGGTTGATTTCAGCGGCACCCTGGTTCGTCTGCACATCGGTCTGGAAGATGTGGAGGATCTGATTGCGGATTTGGAAGCTGGCTTTGAACGCTTGAAGTAATCGGGCTTCGGTGAGAAATAAAAAACGGCGCATCAAGCGCCGTTTGTGTTTGTAAGGTTTGGCACAGACTCGTAGTGCTCAACCGTGGGGAAGGGATCGTAGAAGTGATGCAGTAAGGCTTTCCACTCTAGATACCCTTCGGATTGCCTAAATCCCTCTGTGTGGTCTTCCAAGGTTTCCCAGTTAACCAACAGTATGTAGCGGTTTGCCTTTTCCATGCATCGACGGACTTCATGGCTGATGTAACCTTTCTGCGCCGAAATAATCGCCTGTGCTTTCGCAAAGGCGTTCTCAAACGCCGCTTCCTGCCCAGGAACCACGCTCAATATGGCGACTTCCAGAATCATCTTCACTCCTTGAATGCTAAGCTCGTGATTACTGATTATTCGCCATCAGCATTTTTAGGGTGTCGGCCAGTTCCTCGGCACTTTGATGTGCACTGGTATTCACCACATACTTGCCATTAACCAGAAACGTCGGTACCGATCTGATTTCAGATTCTACTGTGATCTGATCAGCACGCTCCATATCTGCAAACAGTGCTTCTTGTTGTGCTTCGGTCATGTCAAAAGGGCTGACCAGATTGTATTGCGCAAACAGTGAACTCAGGATGGCCTTGTTCTTTTCCGCGTCATCAGACTGGTCTTCCTGCACAAACTTGAACAGGGCTTCGGTCAAACCTTCTGGTGGTGCGCCGTCAATCTGACTCATGGCGGAATAGTAAATCATTGCCGCAAAGGTGGCGTTTTCATTGAAGGTGACATGCGCTTTGCCAATTTTCACATCAGCGGCAGCTTCAATCGCAGGAATGGCCGCTTCCATTGAACGGCAATGACCGCATGACAGGCTGAAGACTTCGGTGACCGCTGGCAGACTTTCCACAGTTACAGGTGTTGCGAGCGTAGTGTATTTGTCGTTTTGGGGCGCTTCATCGCTGCAGGCGGTGATTGTGAGTGCTGCAAACAATGGAAGAAGGAAACGCTTGAGTTTCATAAAACTTAATCACTATTTTTAGCGAATTCATTTTCGCGGTGGATTTTAGAAGAACGAGTATACCGTACTCCACGAAACTCAAGACAAAAAAATGCCAGCCGGAGGGCGGCTGGCAAGGAGCGCTAGGCTCTTGGGCTTCTTGTTATTTAGTCAACAATCATCTTGCTCTGCATAATCATCGCATCAATAACCGAAGAGCTGATTTGCTCGGAGGTCATGCCGGTAATGTCGACGCTGTAAGCATCTGCCATATCTTCGACACTCATGTTGTCGAATACTACCTGCTGATCCACATTGCCGTCGCCTTGAGAAGAAATGTTGAGCATGGCATTCCCTTCTCCGTCGTCACTGAACGATAAATACTCGCCGAGTGAGTCGTTTGTTTCGTTGTTCAAGAGGTCGGAGAGATTGATAGCATCTTGCATGGCATCAAAGTCAGCAATGTGATCAACGGCCGGTGCGTTGGCTGTGCCTTGATCTCCGTTGAGGAAAGCAAAGGTGTCTGAGCCTGAACCACCCGCCATCAGGTCATTGCCTTGACCACCAAAGAGCAGGTCATCACCAAGACCGCCATCGATGATGTCATTCCCCGCATTTCCGTATATGACATCATCACCACCGTTGCCGAGTAACACGTCCACTTCACTACTACCTGCTATGCGATCATTACCATCACTACCAGAGAAGGTAACGTCATCAAGGGCAATAACATCATCCAGCGCATCACTCACGCCGTTCAGCGACGCATTGTTGACTGCTGACTCTGAGCCACCGATGGTGACATTGACCTGCGTTTGCATGCCATTTGTGGCGGTGAGACTGATTACCTCAGTAACAGTATCATGTTCTCCTAATGCTGGTGTTGAGTGAGGGTCGAGTGTGTAAGTCCAAGCACCGTCGGTTAATACCAGTGAGCCATATTGGCCGTTTACTGTGGTGTCAGCAAATTCAGGCTGTGAATCATTCGCATCCAAATCAACGATAGAAAGCACACCTGTTGCTTCGAGCGTCGCACCAGAAAAATCAGTGAAGTCAGAATATGACATCGACCTTGGCTGATTTGGCGTATCACGCAGGTAATCCATGGTGAGTCCTGGAGTGATTTGTGGACCGTCTATCTGCACAATCACGCGGCCTTGTTCATTGGAGTCATATCTGAAGCTACCATCACCATCAAGGTCGACATCAAAGACAGCGAAGGAGTAAACATTTCCCGCTGAATCTTGATAATCGAGTTGATAGTCGTAGGTGGCTGAGTACTGCACCCCGTTGATTTCGACTTTTTGGCTCGAATCCTGAACATACTCATTTCTGTAGTTGTCACCGTCCACCGTAGTGTCGTTGTCATAGAAACGTATCGTCGAACCGGAGTCATTGAACTGGAATGTCGGCTCGTTACCGTAGTACTGCATGTCGCCGCCAGAGAACGTATAACCCTCATTGAGGACGAATGCGTTGCCAATGTCTACATACTCACTGGTCACGGAGTCTGGCGCCACGATAGCGGCTGTATTGGTGCCGACGACAAATGGGTCATCGTTGGTTCCTGTGATGGAAACATTAATGTTTTGCACCGTGCCATCCGTCGCCGTCAGCGTGATGGTGTCGGTGACATAGTCGGAGCTGGACAGGACTTCCGCTTTTACATCATCCAGTTCGTAAGTCCAGACACCGTCAGTTAACGTGAGCGTGCCATAGTCCCCCTGAATCGTGGTGTTCAGGAACTCTGGCGTATCATCAGCATCTGGGTCACTAATGGCAATATTTCCACTAACAGTGACTTTGTCGCCGTAATCGCCTTCGGTCACTGCACCACTGAATACGCCAGTGACAATTGGTGCATCATCTGTACCCTGGATAGCAATGACAATCTCATGTTGTCCGCCTTCAGAGTCAGTAATGACGATGGTTTCCAGAGTCTCTTCATCGATTTGCTGTGCTTTGCTTTCATCGAAGGTGTAGGTCCAGTTGCCATTGGTCAGCACAAGCGTACCGAACTCACCTTGAACTGTGGTGTTCGGTAGAGTTGGTGTGTCGCCGCTATCAACGTCTGATACGCCGATTGAGCCGCTGGCTGAGATAGGCTGGTCTTGTTGCTGCGTGGCGGTGACATAGAAAGCGACATCGTTGTAGTCGCGGTCTCCACCGCCAACCAGATCCTCCCAGGCTGAATAAGTGCCGGAATTGGACTCGTAATCGAAGCTGCTGCCGTTTTTCGATGATTCCGAGACGAACGTCGTGCCTGATGCACTGCCTTGATATGCCGTGACCCCACCGCTGCCGAAGCTGAGACTGACACTTCCCACATTGAACCCTTGGCTGTCACCGTCAGGAATCATGAACAGGCCAACTTTCTCCCCGCCAGCTGTGTTGATGTTAACGCTCGAGTTGTTTACTGAGTGAGCATTATCGAAGATGATCGCCGAACGGATGACATTGCCGCTACCATCCATCACGTAGTAACCCACACTGTTGCTGTACTGCGCATCCGAAGTGATATTGCTGAGGTTGAGGTATAAGTTGTCACCATCCCCCACATCCCAGGTACCATCGGAGCCACGGTTAATAGTGACGTTTTCCGACGTTGAAGAAGTATCGGAGATGGTTGCTGTAGTGTCTCCCGTCAGGGTGGCAGCATCATCGCTACCGGTGATGTTCACCACAATCTCTTGTGTGGAGCCGTCCGAAGCCGTCACAGTGAAGGTATCTGTCACGTTCTGGCCTTCGTTGAGGCTATCCGCCTTGCTGTTGTCGAGCGTATATGTCCATTCGCCGTCAACAAGCGAGAGTGAGCCATAGGTGCCCGATTGATTGCTATCCGGAATTGTGACGTTGTCACTATCGGTATCGCTAACTGAAAGCTTGCCGCTGGTTGTTATCACATCACCCGCATCACCTTCGGTCACGCTGCCGGAAGTCGTGCCTGAGATGAACGACGCGTCATCAGCGCCTGTCACTGTGATTACGATGTCTTGAGTGGTGCCATCAGTCGCTGTCAGCGTTATGACATCCTCAACTTGCTGACCTTCACTGAGCGATTGTGCCGCATCACTCAAAGTGTAAGTCCACTCACCATCAATCAAGGATAGTGCGCCGTACTGGCCTGCTACTGTCGTACTAGCAAAGCTTGGTGTGTCGTTGGTATCCACATCGGTAATCGATAGGGTGCCGCTGACGGTTTGCGATAGCGAGTCTTCAGAGATTTGCGCGGTGACATCGCCAGAGACTTCCGGTTTGTCATCGGTACCCGTCACCGTAATGGTGATGGTTTGCTCTGTTCCATCCGTCGCCGTCAGGGTGATGACATCCTGCGCAGTTTGATCTTCACCCAGACTTTGGGACTTGCCTTCATCCAGCGTGTAAGTCCAGTTGCCATCGACCAGTTCGAGCGTGCCGTAGGTGCCTTCCACCGTCGCGTTCTCAAACACAGTGGTGTCTCCACCATCTACGTCGACAACATCTAATGAGCCCGATGTTGTGATGAGCGATTCGGTACCGATATTGAGTTCAACCGAGGTGGTGTTGCCATCCGCGTCAACCAGGAAGTAACTGCCATCCGCGGTCTGCACAATCACAGGTGGAGTGTTGTCGTTTTCAATGGATGCTACGTTGCCCTGATGAACGAGTTTGCCGTCATCACCGATAGTGAACAGATCAACACCGCCGTCTGGATTAGGTGCAACGAATACCGGCTCGCCATCAATGTAGCCAGCGGTCGACATGTAGGCACCCGCATTCGAGATGGTGTCAGTTTGAGTCAGTGCGCCATTCTCGCCAATTTCGAACACCGTGGTGACATCTGCGCCGCTGCTTGAAGCAATAGCGTAAGTCTTGCCATCTGGTGTTTCGTAAATGGTGACAGAGTTACCGTCGCCCTCTGCGACAGACTTGGTATCGATGAGGGTCAGGTTACCTGTCGCGCTGTCGACTGAGTAGATGTTGACGCTGCCTTCGCTGGCTGAGGTGACATAGGTATTGTCACCCACGGTGACAATATCAATTCCCGACACCACATCGCCGGAAGCAAACGAGTTTCCTGTTTCGCGAATGTCGCCGGTTTCTGGGTCGTACGTCAGTACATCAATGGTGTCGCCTTGAGGACGGGTTGCGAAAATGAGGGTTTGCCCGTCATCCGTTTCGAAGGTGACATTTTCACGCACGATGCCGGTTTGCGAATTGCCAAAGGTCAGGCCGCCATTTGGGGTCAGTTGGCCATTGTCGGAGATCTGCCAGGCAGAAATGGAACCACTATTCTGCGAGGTCAAGAACAGGGTAGGTTGTCCGTCAATGCTTGAAACATTGGACTGGGTGAGACCGTTACCCAATGCGCCGACAGAGAAGCCTGCATTTTCAACCGTGGAGGTGATATCACCTGTCACAGAAGAAGTCACCACACCAGTGGTGCTGTCGTAGGTGATGCGGTCAGTCTCAGTGAGTGAGCCGTCGTTTTCAACCCTTGAAATGATGGTGGTGCCGTCGTAACCAAACGAAGTGGAAATGACATAAGGCACGCCGTCAATTGTCGTGGTCGTGGTTGTCCACGCGCTATTGCTGTCGCCAGTGGTGATATTGCCGCTGGAAATAGATTCGCCGACTTCAATGTTAAGCTGGAAGCCTGCCGCATCGACACTGCCAGTGGTGGTGCCTGAGACAACACCAGCCTGATCCGTGCCAGTCACCGTCATCACGATATCATGGGTAGAACCGTCGGAGGCCGTTAGCGTGAAGGTATCTTGAGCGGTTTCGCCGTCAGTCAACGGCTGAGCTTTCGCTGGGTCGACGGTGTAAGTCCATTCTCCATCGGTCAGGGTAAAGGTGCCATATTCCCCGGCGATAGTTGTGTTGCTGATACTCGCACTTTCGCCGCTGTCTGGGTCCGTCACTGTGATGGTGCCAGATGTCGAGGCGTCGGCGTCGGTCACATTACCCGTTGTATCACCCGTTACCACAGCGGCATCGTTCGTACCGGTCAAGGTAATACTGATGACCTGTTGGTTGCCATCGCTTGCAGTGACTGTGATGTTGTCAGTAACAACTTGGTCTTGCGCCAGCGATTGAACAGCGTCGGTGTTAACGGTGTAAGTCCATTCGCCGTCAACCAGCTCAAGCGTGCCGTAGGTACCATCCAATGTCGCATCTGGAATAGTAGGTGTCTGGCCGCTATCTGGGTCAGTGATAGTAATGGTGCCGGAGACGGATTGCGCACCGACATCCTCGGTGATGCTGCCCGTCACATCACCCGCAATGATGGAGCCATCATCGGTACCGGAGATGTTGATGGTGATGTTCTGTGTCGTGCCGTCAGTGGCGGTCAGCGTGATCACGTCCTGAGCATTGTCGTCAGAACCCAGTGATTCCACTTTGTCGCGATCTACGGTGTACGTCCATTCACCATCTACCAAAGTGAGTGAACCATACTGTCCCTCGACTGTAGTATTTGCGAAAGATGGACTGTCGTTGTTATCGACATCAGAGATTTCAATGGTGCCGCTTACAGTAACGGGTGCTGCAATATCGTCGTAATCGAGACTGTCGATATTGTTGTACGAGCCCGGTACTAATGTGAGTGTGGTATCTGGGGTGATCTCTGGGCCATCGAGCTGGATCAGCACCTTACCGTTGTCCGGAATTGCGTTGTAGTTGTTGCCATCGGCATTGGTGTCCACATCGACAATTGCCATGGTATACACGTTACCCTGTGCGTCCGTGTACTGAAGCGTGTAGTCGAGGTTTGCAGGGTAAGTAACGCCGTTTAGCTCGATAGTTTGTGAGCTGTCATTGGAGTATTCGTTGTGTGTGTTGTCGCCATCCAGACGCGCGTCGTTATCAGTGAATTCGACGCTGACACCACCGCTGCTGAAATTGATGGATGGTGGGAAATTGAAGGTATGGAACTCGCCTGACTCAACGCTGAAATTCTCATCCATGATGAAGGCATTGCCCACGAGCGCGCTGGAGAGATCAGCAGTCGAAATTGTGCCTGTTGTCGTACCAGTGACGACTGCTGCCTGATCGGTTCCCACTACATCGACGGTGATTTGGTGAGTCGAACCGTCAGATGCTGTGAGGGTGAAGGTTTCAGTCTCAGTATCACCCTGAGAGATTGCCTCTGCTTTATCCGGATCGACGGTATAGGTCCACTCACCATCTACCAGTGAGAAGGTGCCGTATTCACCATCAATATCAGTGTTGCTGATGCTTGCCGTTTCGCCGCTGTCTGGATCCGTCACTGTGATAGAGCCAGATACGGAAGTGTCAGTGTCAGAAAGACTGGCGGTGGTATCACCGGTCACCACTGCAGCTTGATCAGTGCCTTCAACGGTAACAGTGATCTCGTGTTGTGAATTGTCAGATGCCGTAAGGGTAAAGGTTTCGGTGGCTTCCTGGCCCTCTGGAAGTGTTTGGGCTTTGTCTGGGTCTACCGTGTAGGTCCAGTTGCCATCGACCAATTCGAAGGTACCATAGTTGCCCTCTATGGTGGTGTTATCGATAGACGCGGTTTCGCCGGAATCCGGGTCAGTAACCGTGATAGAGCCCGTCGTGGAAGTATCTACATCACTGATCGAGGCGGTGGTATCGCCAGTCACAACCGCAGACTGGTTGGTGCCGGTGACCGTCACCACAATCTCGTGCGCCGAGTTATCAGACGCAGTCAGAGTAAAGGTTTCGGTCGCCTCTTCCCCGTCCGGCAGGGCTTGCGCTTTATCCGGGTCTACCGTGTAAGTCCAGTTGCCGTCGACCAGTTCGAAGGTCCCGTAATTGCCTTCAATCGTGGTATTGCCGATGGTGGCCGTTTCGCCGGAATCTGGGTCGGTAACCGTGATAGAGCCTGTTGCTGAGGTATCGACGTCAGTGATCGAGGCGGAGGTATCACCGGTGACAACCGCAGACTGGTTGGTGCCTTCAACCGTGACCACAATCTCATGGGTAGAGTTATCAGACGCCGTGAGGGTAAAGGTTTCGGTCGCCTCTTCCCCGTCCGGCAGGGCTTGCGCTTTGTCTGGGTCTACCGTGTAGGTCCAATTACCGTCCACCAATTCGAAGGTGCCGTAGTTACCTTCAATGGTGGTATTACCAATGGTGGCCGTTTCGCCGGTATCTGGATCGGTAACTGTGATAGAGCCTGTTGCTGACGTTTCGACGTCAGTGAGAGAGGCAGTAGTATCACCGGTGACAACCGCAGACTGGTTGGTGCCGGTGACCGTCACCACAATCTCGTGCGTTGAGTTGTCGGATGCGGTGAGTGTGAAGGTCTCGGTCGCCTCTTCACCTTCTGGCAGAGACTGGGCTTTATCTGGGTCAACCGTGTAAGTCCAGTTGCCATCCACTAATTCAAAGGTCCCGTAGTTACCCTCAATCGTGGTGTTGCCGATGGTGGCCGTTTCGCCGGAATCCGGATCGGTCACCGTGATAGAGCCCGTTGCTGAGGTATCAACGTCAGTGATAGAGGCAGTAGTATCACCGGTGACAACCGCAGACTGGTTGGTGCCTTCGACCGTGACCACAATCTCGTGCGTTGAATTATCAGACGCAGTAAGGGTAAAGGTTTCGGTTGCTTCTTCCCCGTCCGGTAGAGCTTGCGCTTTGTCTGGGTCTACCGTGTAGGTCCAGTT